>DAISXY010000005.1:0-228060 GCA_036825615.1 Chthoniobacterales bacterium | reverse complement strand
ACGCAGAGATTCGCAGAGAGGAAAAGAAGGGACCGGCCATTACATGCTCTGCGCATCTCTGCGATCTCTGCGCCCTCTGCGTTTAACAACGCGCGGGCCTTTCATCGCGGCTTTCTATTCTAACATGAAGTTATTTCCCCAATTTTCCGGCGCTGGAATCATTCCTCGGCGCGTGCGACCGGATGGCCCCCGAGTTTACGGCAGAGTTGATCGCCAATTTCCGAGATGATCTCGATTTTGGTCGGATGATAATACTCCGCCTCCTGGAGTTGATGAATCGTGTGGCGGTGATCGATGGCATAAGCAGGCAGGTGAATCAGATTACTCGCGTCGTAACACAACAGGCCGGCGCTGATCAACTCGGCCGTTTTCGCGTCCGCGCACATCTCGCCAAAACCAAAATCATCGCCGGCCAGGTGCAGCATCCCGACGTCGCGACTTTCCGCTGAGGCGCTGATTGCCTGATGCCCAGCTTGCTCTGCCTCGGCCGGAAGCATGCCGGCATAAGCAAACTGCGGATCGGAGAAGACCACCTGAATGTTCGAGCGCTTCGTCCATTTCCGGTCGCCGTCGCTGCACGCATTCTCCGCCGCGATCCCTGCCTCGATGTGCGCGTGATGCACGACCATCCGCACGGCAGCCACATCTCCCGCTGCGAAAATGTGCTGCCAACCTTTCACCCGCATGTCATCGCCAATGTCGAGCGCGCCTCGCTCGTTTCGGGCCAGGCGCAACGATTCGACGCCCAGATCATCGAGCGCGGGTTGCCGGCCGGTGGCGAGAAGAATTTTCTCCACCGTGATGGGCGGCAATTTCTCAGCGCCCTCCGTTTCCATGACGAACTCGCCCGATGCCGTGCGCGAAATGTGCGTAATGCGCCGGTGTGTCAGGACGCGGACGCGTTCCTGTTCGTAAATCGAAGCGAGTCGTTCGCCAAACTGCGCGGGATACTCGGCCAGCAGCCGGCCGCGGGCGAGCAGTGTCACGCGCGAGCCCAGCCGTGCGTAACGGAGCGAAAACTCCGTGCCGATCGCGCCGGCGCCGATGACTGCGAGTGATTTTGGAATTCGGGTGTTATGTAAAATTTCGTCGCTCGTCCAGACGCCATCCCAGGACAGATCGAGCCCTGGAATTTTCGGAAGCGTTGTGATGGAGCCGCTCGCAATAATCGCGGCATCGAACTCGTAGCGCCGCCCTTCGCTAACGACTTCGTGCTCGTTCAGGAAGGAAGCTTTGGCGTTGATGATCTGAAGGCTCTCCGACGCGAGTTTGCGAATTTCCTCGTTCCGATAATCGCGGAACTCGGCGATCTGCTCGTCTTTCCAGCGCACGATCTGGGCGAGATATTTATCGGGATGAACCGGCTCGACTTTCAGCCAGCCGTTCCGTTTCGCGTGATGCATCGCATCGATCGGCTCAAAGAGCGCCTTCGACGGCATGCAGCCCGCGTCAATGCACAACGAGGAGTGATCGCCTTTGTCGCCGATGAAGAGGAGGACGTTCGCGCCGCACCGGCACGCCACGCGCGCCGCGGTCAAGCCGGCCGAGCCGCCGCCGATCACCGCAATTGTTTTGCGCCGGTGCACCCGCCTAATGAAATCACTGTCTCACGGGCGAAGGCAAGAGACTCGATGTTGCCACATGGGTGGCCAGGCTGATAATGAATGAGCCATGAACGCATCGTCCGAGCCATCGCAGGATCGTGTCGCTTTTATTTTGTCGCGCATTAACGCCGGTCTGGCGCAAAGGTGGGCACAGATCAATGAACTCGGGGGCGGACTTGAACGCCTGCTGAAAGACGCTCGGGCAATCGCTGAACCGCACATTGCAGCCGAGCGTCGAGAAGCATGGGATAATGCCTGGCGCGATTTGCACTCAACCTTCAACGCCATCCGCGCCTCCGACGCCGAAGCACAAGCACGCGTCACGTCGCACAATCCCAACGCCGATCCTCTCGAAGCGTGGGACGCTGTCTTATCGCGCGAAGATGACTTCAGCCGTTCGTTAGCCGAAATCCGCACCATTGCCGGCGAATCGATCCCGGCGGCCGACCGCGCCATTTGGCAAGACCTTTGCAACAGCATCGAGCAACAAATTGCGCTGCTGGAATCCCACGTCGTGGCCGTGCGTTTTCAGCTGGAGCTGCGAGAGAAATACGGCCGCGAAAAAGCTGACACGCTTACACAGGAGATCGCCACGCGACTACCGAAAGACGCTGGCGCGACCGACGCAAAGAAGTACGCAGCGCAGTACCGCCAGGCGTGGGATGATTTCAAGCACGAGCAGCAGACGTTCGGCGGCGTGTGGGACATGTTGAAAGCGCTGATGCTGATCCAGCCAAAGACGCCGGAAAAGCGTGTTGAAGAAAAACAGCCGCCGCAAAGACTTCAGCAGCCGCTCCTCTGAATCGTAGGAATCGATGCGCGTTTATGCGACCGTGATACGTCGGATTTCATTCACGAATCGCATAAGTCCAAGCTTCGACCGCCGTGCCATCCTTACGCTTGACTGTAGTCCGAACGCGCTCATAGCCGGCGCCTTCAAACTCATCCAGACGCGCCCAATGCTCATTCAGTGCTTCCGAGCTAAAGAGAAAACCGCGTACTTCGCTGCCGTGTTCGTCGAGGATGAGACCGGGATAACCGACAGCTGCACCCCAGCCTTGCTCAAGCAATCTGCCTGTCACTGACGCTGGCTCCCAATGCCCAGGGATGTCAGAAAGGACGTGCTCGTTAGGCCGGCCCGGCGCAAGCGTTCCATAGACGAATAGTCGTTGAGTCATCGAGCGCGAAGGTAGCTAACGACTACTTCATCGAATTGCCGTCGGAACGAGCATGGGCTCTTCGCTCAGATGGCGACTCGTTGTCTGCCTGGTCGCCGCCTTCGAGATGCACGATCCGCTGTGGATAGGGAATTTCGATTCCGGCATCGCGCAGCGCTGCGTTGACCGCGACGGCAACGTCGCTTAGCACAAATTGGGATCGCAAAACCTCCTCAGTGGTGAAGCCGACGACGAATACAAGTCCATCAACGTCGAATTCCCGCAGCGCGCAATCGGGCGGCGGATCCTGCAGCACCTTTGGCACCGTCGCCGCAGTTTTGGTCAGCAACGAAATTACTTCTTCGGGATTGGAGCCATAAGCGACGCGAATCGGGATCTCCAGGCGTTTTTGCCGGCTCGAAATCGTGCGATTCGTGACCTTGTCGGAAATGAGCTGACCATTCGGAACAATCAGCTGCGATTTGTCGGCGAGCGTGATGATGCTGGCGCGAATGCCGATGCGCCGGACGGTTCCTGTAACCGTGCCGAGTTCGATTACGTCGCCAACCTGCACGGGGCGTTCGAAGAGAAGAATGAGACCGGAAAAGAAATTGTTAAAGATGTTCTGTAAGCCGAAACCGATGCCGACACCGAACGCTCCGGCAAGGATCGCAAACTTCGTCATGTCCGCGCCAAGCGCCGCAATGGCGGCATAGAACCCAAGCAGCAAGATGACGTAATGCACTAGCGTCGAGACGGCGTAGGCCGAGCCGCGCGCGAGATGAAAGCGATCGTAGATTTCCTCCTCGAGCAGGAAACGGATGAAGCGCGAGAGAAGCAGCGTGATCCAGATCGTGAGCGCAAAGGCGAGCACCGCGCCTAACGAGATGCGTAACGAACCCACCGACATCTCGGCATTGAGCAAGCCGCTTATGTAACTGATTGCCGGTTCGCGGACGGAGAACGCGCCTAACGAGAGCAAAACCCAGATAAGAATGGCGATGAATTTGATCACGCCTGCGATGCGGCGCCGCAGCAAAGGCCGGTGCCGGCGCACCATGGCCAGCGCGGAGAGCGGCCAGATTTGCAGCGCGAAAAGGACAAGCCCTTCAAGGATGCCAGCCGCGGCGTAGAGTAAGACGGCGAGATAAGCGGTCGCCAGCCCGCCGGCGGTGAGGTAATTGGCAAGTGCAACGTAACCCAGAACGTTTGCCACGAGCACGACGAGGAAGAGGACAAAGGCAATCCGCGCTCCGGCGCGAGCAAGGCTGGCAGAAGTCGTCCGCGGTCCGGAGCGGCGAGTCGATCTGATAAACCAGGCGAGAAAAATCGCGCCACCGATTGCTTCGAGGAGCAGGATGATGCGCGAGAGCACCGGCATTGCAGCAGCCAGCGCGCGCAATTGCGCCACGATGTAAAAGACGACCAGCGCGTTGACGATTGGAAACAAATGCCGGTCGATCAGCCGGCGCAGCAGCACGACGATTGGAATCAGCGCCAGCGTCGCCAGGATGATCCAGAGCGCACGCGGCGCTTCACCGATGATAGCGCGGGCGCAGAGAAATGTGAGCACGCCCGCCGTCGCGAAGGGCAAGTGCAAGACTCGATTCGCGCGTTCCAGGGCGGAGTCCTCATCCGTCCAGCGCGCGGCGTGGCGTTTGATTCGTTGAAGCGCGAACGCAAACGCCAGCAGCAGCAGCCCGAGACAAACGAGCTTCGTCCATTCGCGCCCGACATGGGTGCTGAGCTGCGAAGCTTGCGTGCCTAACGAGGTCTCGGTGTCGCGGGCGAGCGCCTGCGTCGCGGCTCTCCAGACTTCGGGCCTCCAGATCGGCGGACTATCCTGCGCCCAAATTCGATTCACGGCCGCGCTTTGCGCCGACTTCACCGAGCGCAATGCGCCCTGCACGCGCTGCATCTGCCCGGCCACGCGCGTCTGCAAAGTCAAAACCTCGGTGCGACGTTTCTCGAGGGCGGCTTCGGTGGTATCGATTGACTTCAGAACGTTCTCGATGCGCTGCATCAATTCAGGCGGAGCGTTCGAGCTCCGCGCCAGATCGAATGTTGCTTTCCAGGTTGTGCGCAGATCCGGCATTTCGGCCAGCTGCCGGTCGAGTGCGGTCGCGCGATCAGTTAGAGCACGCGTCCAGATCGTCAATTGGTCGGCTGTTTTCTGCCAGCGCGTCTCAAGCTCGCGGACCGTATCGAGAGGAGCGCCAGGCGTAAGTATGCGCCGCGTTTCATCGAGACGCGCGTTGATCTCCTCGGTCGCGGTGGCGAGATCACGCGTGATGTTCGCGGTAATCTGGTTCTCGCTAATTTCCGATTGAATCTGATCCAGCCGCTGCGAAGCCGCGTCAGATGCTGAAACGATATCCGGCAGCGTGACCGCCGTAGGTGCGGGTGTAGGCGTCGGTGAAGCCGTTTCGGTCGCTGAGGGCGAGACGTTCTGGGCTTGCGCCGCAACCAACCAGCACAGCAGCAAAGGAATGAACAGGATCCGCGCACGACGCGCCGTGAATGCGTTCATAACAAAAGATACGCACGAGCACAGGCCGCATGCATGTCTCGGGCGACGTTTGCCTGGAAGTCAGCTCATAATACTCGGCGCGCGTTGTAGTCACGGCACTGTGTTGCCGTGCTCTGCGTCGGAGCCCCGACAGAGCGGGGCGGCTACAACTTTGCCCTTCACCGCAGCATTTATGAGATGGCTGATGGTTTCTAACGAATCGTCAGCAAGACGGGGCCCGGGCATCACGACGTGTCACCGAATCTCAACCCCGCCGGGTTGAGAAAAATGGAACGCGAGGTGTTTGCGGCGGGACGGAGACATCGGGTTCGCCGCTGGTTTTTTGTATTGCAGCCGCAGCTTCATCGCGAACGACTCCGGCGAATATCATGATGTCGGCGGCGACCGTTTGCAGCATCGCGAGCGCGACCCTTGATTCAGACGGGCCGCCGGCAGCAGCAACGCGTCGAGCGATGCCAAGGGCGCGGTCGGCTGCGCGCTGGCGCGCTTGGCGTTCGCCGAGTTCAGTCGCGAGCTGGGCGAGGACGTCAGCGAGTTCGCGCACACTCGGCGCGAGTGTTTGTCGTTCGGCTTGCTTTGCAGCAATGCAAGTGCGGGCGAGCATCAGGCAACTGCTGCCGAGCAGATCGAGATAATCAGCGCTCTCTTTTTCACGCACGACCGGAGTTGCCTGGGAACGCCAGACCAATGAGTGACGGGCAACCCGGCTGCTGGCACGTCGCAGGCGGGAAAGATCAGCCAGGCGGTCGCGCAGAGCGCGCAGACTGCTCAACGCACGTTCATCCAATTCGTCGTCATCGTTCTCGAGTGCACGCGCGGTCAGCTCAAGCCCGTCGGCCATTTCCACCAGTGCTTCCGACTCAGCGCGCCGGAGCAGCGCGACCGGTTCCGGCGAGAACAGGAACTGACTGAAAACAAGTGCGACGCCCGCGCCGATGAGCGCGTCCGCCAGCCGCTCTGTTCCCACTTCGCCGTTGGCCGACGCGACAGTCAGGATCGCGCTCGCTGCCGCCTGAGCGATGGTGACTCGCGCTCCACCGAAGGCGCGGGCGATCACCATCGCGACGAAGATGGACAGCGCCAGCGTCGCGTAGCCGCCGCCCAGCACCGCGATCGAAAATTCTCCCACCACGATTCCGACGCCAACGCCGAGCAGCAACCGCAGCGCGTTGGACCCGCGCTCGCCGAGCGACGCATTGAGCGCGACGACCGCGGCGATGGGCGCAAAGAACGGCTCGTGATGATGGAAGATGTGCCTCGCAATTACCCATGACAGGGTGGCGGCAATTGTCCTTTGCAAGAGTAGCCATGCGTCCGTTCTCACCCTCCGCCAGGCGCGCGACAGAACGCCGGCGATCCTTCGTCTCAACCCGTGGCCGCGGTTGCTTCGCAGAGTCGAGCTGGTGAAATGAATTTCTCCCATCAATTCAGCGCGCGTCCTTTGGTCTCCGGCAATGCCATTAACACGAAGATGAACGCCAGGATGGCAAACACACCGTAGAGTCCATAGGTAACGCTGAGTCCCATACCGGCGAGCAACGGGAACGTGCGCGTGACGGCCCAGTTGGTCAGCCAGTTAACGGCGGTGCAGACCGCGACCGCGACGGTGCGCAAGTTCGCATCGAACAGTTCGCCGAGCATCACCCACATCACCGGTCCCCAAGTCACCCCGAAAGCAACCGCGAAAACGTTGATGGCGATGAGCGCGATCATCGCGGCACTGCGGCTCAGCGCGACCTCATCGCCCACGCCGGTGGCGCTCCAAAAACAACCGGCGAGCGTTTCCAGGGCCAGCGCCATGAACGCCGCTCCGGCGAGAAGCATCATGCGCCGGCCGACCTTATCGATGATCATGATCGCAACGATTGTCGATGCGATGCTTACCAGCACAGTGATGATGCTGATGGTGAATGACGCAGCCGTGGAGAATCCGACAAGGCGCCATAAAGCGTTCGAATACGTTTTGACGACGCTGATGCCGACGAGCTGCTGGAACGCTGCGAGCAAAATCCCTGTCCAGACGATTGTCTCCAGTCCGAATTTAGAACCGCGCAAATCTTTCAGCCTGGCGACGCTGCGCTCTTTTCCGAGCGCCTGACGGATTGACGCGACTTCTTCGTCAACATTGACGCCCCCGATTCTGGTAATGACGATCCGCGCGTCATTCTCATTTCCCTGACGAAGCAAGTCTTCCGGCGACTGCGGCAGCAGACGTGAGATGAAAGCGTAGGTCGCCGCAAGCAGCGCGACGACGACAAACATCCAACGCCACGCCGCGGCGCTAAAAAACAATGGCGCTGCCTCCGATCCGGCCCAATGCGTCAGCGCGTAACCGGCAAGCAATCCGAGCAGTTGTCCGGTGACGATGGCGAACTGCCATAAAGAACCGAGCCGTCCGCGAATGCCGGCAGGCGACACTTCCGCGATATAGGCCGGAACGACGGCGCTTGCCGAGCCGATGCCGAGCCCAACCATCAATCGGAAGATACCGAGCAGGACGACCTGATTCGTTAGCGAAACTGCCAGCGCGCCAAGTGTGATCAGAGTTCCCGCGATCAACATTACGCGATTGCGTCCGAAGCGCGCCGCGGTTGGGCCGGCGAACCACGCTCCGACCGCAGCGCCGATGAGCGAGATGGCCGCAATAAAACCGATCTCTGCGCTGCTGAGTGTGAGCGTCCGGCTGATGCCGTTGATCGCGGCATTCATCGTCGAAGTGTCGAAGCCGAAAAGAAATCCGCCGAGCGCGGCTCCGGCAGCGATCATGGTGACGTAGAGAGTATTGGTGGGTAAGACTGGCACGTTAAGGCTTCGCTAAAGAAGGAGGGCCGTCAGAGCCAGCCCGATATTCTTGCATCGGGACTCGATCGTCAGCCCACGCTTCCAAGACAGGAGTGACGATGCGCCACTGCTGTTCTGCTTCGTCGCCTCTGACCGACAACGCGCTCGCCCCGCTCAGAACATCCATCAGCACACGGCTGTAGGCGGGCAGTTTTGGCGCGGGAAGTTCAGCCTCCAGAACCAACGGCGCGAGATGTGGGGGCGGCCCGGTGTTTATGCCCGTCAGATGCAGAGCAACACCGTGTGGTCCGTCCAACCCGATGCGCAACTCGTTAGGTGAGATCGAGTCGGATAGCTGGCCATCAAGACGGCGAAAGCGCAGCACCGCTTCTTTGCGCCGTTGCGAAAGCGCCTTGCCCGTCCGCAGCAAAAAGCGAGTGCCAGACCATCGCGGGTTGTCGATTTCCAAAAGAATTTCGGCAAACGTTTCGGTATTGCGTTTCAGATCAACGCCCTTCTCCTCGAGGTAAGCCGGAACCGCGCGCCCGTCCGCTCCGCCGGAATTTGCGAGCCGTCCGGCGGTGTACCGGGCGCGGCGAGATCGTGACGCCGCTTGCTCCGGAGTCATCACGCGCACTGAACGCAGCGCGTCGAACTTAGCGTTGCGCAAATCTTCTCCACGCATGCTTGACGGCGGCTCCATCGCAATGACTCCCAAAATCTGGAGCAGATGATTTTGAATAACGTCTTTCAGCGCGCCCGCGCGGTCGTAGTACGAAGCGCGACCTTCGAGCGCGAGAGTTTCATCCCAAAGAATGTCGACCTGCTCGATGTGGTTGCTGTTCCAGACAGGCTGTAGCACCCGATTGGCGAAGCGCAGCGCGAGTAAGTTCTGCACCGTGGCAAGGCCCAGCGCGTGATCAACGCGGAAGATCACCTGCTCGCCCGCGGTGCCGGTTACTTCTTTGAGCAGCTTGTTAAGCGCAATCGCACTTTCGAGGTCCTCACCGAACGGCTTCTCGAGAACAATGCGGCTACCCTGGGGCAATCCGATCGCGGCCAACGCCTTCAAGGCCGCGGAAAACACGCCCGTCGGCAGCGCGAGATATGCCGCGATCGGTCCACCGTCAGTTTGTTCAACCGCGGCGCGGACACTGGCGACGTTGCCAAAATCAATCTTCCGGTAGCGCAGCGACTGCACAACAGCTTCGCGTGCGCTTGCCGGCACGTCCGCCGCGGTGTGTTCTTGAAGGCGTTTGGCCGCGTCCTTCCGAAACTCCTCGTCATCCAAGTCTCGAGTCGCCGCGCCGACAACCCTGAAATCCTCAGGCACTATCTTCTCAGCAAACAGATCCGCTAGCGCCGGCAGCAGAAAGCGACCAGCCAGGTCGCCTGTCGCACCGAAGAGAAGCAGGCGCTTGATCATGCGGTTAGCAGGGCTCCTCCTACAATCGTTTGCCATCGTCCAACCGTTTCCCCCGAAACGTGCGCTGGGGTTACTCTCAACCGGCGAACTCGCGAACCGGCAATCCCCTGACGCCGGCGTGCGCGCGAAACAGTGAACCAGCCAGCGGATCGCCGTCGATGCCTTCGCGGGAGGTGGTGATAAATAGCTCGTCGAGGCGCTCGCCGCCGAAAGTGCAGGCGGTGACTTTTCTGGTTGGCAATTCGATCACGCCATCAAGCTTGCCAGCAGAAGTGTAACGCCGCACAGCGCCGCCATTCGAGAGCGCGACCCAGACGCCGCCTTCCGCGTCCACCGTCAAACCGTCGGGACGCTTACGTTCGACGGAGAGATCAACGAACACCCGCCGGTTGTTTAATCCTTCTTCGAAGCTGTAGTCGAAGACGGATATCTGATATGTCGCCGTGTCGTTGTAGTAAGCGCGCGCGTTGTCCGGGCTCCATTCAAGCCCATTTGAAACGGTCACGTTTTTCAACACGACCTCTACTGAATGATCCGGGTCGAGCCGGTAGAGCGCGGCTGCGCCAGGTTTCTGGTCGTAAGCCATCGAGCCGCAGTAAAAACGCCCATCAGGATCACAGCCGCCCTCGTTCATCCGCACAGCATCGTCGCTCCACAATTCGTCCAAACACGTCAGCGTTCCGTCTGGCTCTTCCAGGGCGAAGCCGCGCTCGACGCCGATGACAGCTCCGCCTTTGCGGCGCGGGCGGATCGCTGCGGCAATCTTGCCAACGTGCCGCCGATTGATCTCGCCATCAGCAGTCAGGCTCAGGATGTCTCCGGCTAACATGTCCAACCAGCGCAAACCACCCCACTTTTCAGACCAGACCGGACCTTCGCCGTGATAAGCGACAGGATCGGTGATTTGTTCAGCCCTCATTCTTCGCGCGGATCGATTTATCCAAGTCTACGCAGTTCGTGAAAGCCGAACATTTCGGTGAGGCCGAAATGTGACGAAATGCTTTCGAATTGTGTTAGCGCAGCACTGATGACAATTGCCCTGACTACATTGCGCGGCGCTGCTTCACCTGCGAAAAACTCCTCCATCGCGCCGTCCACACTGCGCCGAGTCGGTACGGTGTTGCGCTTCTTGTGATCAATAACAGCCGGACAGAAAAGACCTCGATCGAGCTGCCGATCGCATCCGAGCGCTACGCGCTCACTGCACCGGAGCTTCGGAGCAAGGAAGTCCAGCTAAACGGACACGAACTAAAGCTACTGGCTAACGATGAACTGCCGAAGCTGGAAGGCGAACCGAACTCCAGCGGGAAAGGTAGAGTTCGCGCCGGCTAGCATCACCTTTCTCGCCATCCCAGAAGCAGGCAACGCTGCTTCTCGGTGAGGCGATAAGAAGGCGGAATCTTATCATCACCTTCACCAACCTACTCGATACTTGTTAGAGCGGATGCCAAAAGAAGCTTCCGGTTGGCCAAGTTGTAGCCGGGGGCGTCGACCTCGGCAGCGTGAGGACGTGGTGACGCTCCAAACCAGCCGGGGTCGACGCCCCCGGCTACAACTTGGCGGTAGAGACGGAAACAATTTTTGGCAATCGCTCTAGTAGCCATCTCACAATACTCAGCGCCACGTTGTAGCCACGGCACTGTGTTGCCGTGCTCTGCGTCGGAGCCCCGACAGAGCGGGGCGGCTACAACTTTGCCCTGCACCGCAGCATTTATGAGGCTAAGTCACTTCATAAATACCAAGAAGCGTGTCATCCCGAGCGAAGTCGAGGGATCCCGTTGTGAAGGCTTTAAGGCAATGCCACAAGATTGAAAGCCT
Organism: Chthoniobacterales bacterium; assembly: GCA_036825615.1. GTDB lineage: Bacteria > Verrucomicrobiota > Verrucomicrobiia > Chthoniobacterales > UBA10450 > JAICXG01. Next base: position 216,744 of record DAISXY010000005.1, on the reverse strand, counting down.
GGCCTTGCCGACTGCGTCGGCGGCGTAGCAGCTTCGACTCCGCTTCGCTCCGCTCAGAATGACGACGCTGTTTATGAGATGACTTTGGCTTCTAGTAGCCGCCGCAGCTGAGCAACGCGCGTCTCAGGCGCGCCGTAGTTCGCACGATAATCATCCATGCTTCGCGCGATTACCTGAAACGCTACTTCGCGATCATAAACTGCGGTAAGCTCGACGCGACGCGATTGCTCCTGCGGTAGTTGTTTGTAGGTCAGAAAGTAATGTTGCAAGCGTTCGATAAGTCCCTGCGGCACGTCCGCGATGTCTCGCATATGTCCGTAGCTCACGTCGGATTCGAGGACCGCAATGATTTTGTCGTCCGCTTCGTCGCCATCGATCATGCGGAGGCCGCCGATGGGAACGGCCCGCACAATAAAGTCACCGTGGGCAGCGGGTCGCTCGGTCAGCACACAGATGTCGAGTGGGTCACCATCGCCCCGAATGCTCTGGCGCCCAGCGCCAGTCCCGGCAAGCGCCGCGACTGACTCTGCGCAGAACGTTTGCGGAATGAAGCCATAAGGCGCCGGGCACATGCTGGAGAAACGCTGCGGCCGATCCACCCGCAAATGTCCCGAGACTTTATCCAACTCATACTTGACGGCATCGGTAGGCACGATTTCGATGTAAGCATTGACGATCCTCGGTGCATCAGCCCCTGGGGTAACGCCATGCCAGGGATGCGCCTGGAACAGTTTGGACAGAAGATCCTTCAGACGTTCGTCGCTTACGTCCATTGGTTTGTGATATTCGAGAAGCAAACGCGAAGCACGAACAAAAACTTCTGGCGTCTGCTTAGCATCAATTAACCAGCGCAGTCACTCGCTCCCCTTATCGGTAAACCAGACCGCCATCAATCAGCGGCGCCTGCCCTTTCATGTAGCCGGCCAGGTATAACACGAACGAACGACCCGTCTGAATCGTTTCTTTGAGTCACGACGCGCGCCAGCCAAGGCCGATACGTACGGAGAAGGTTGGCTTCGTCGCGTGAATCTGCTTGAATTGGAGGCTTCCATGCCACGGATCGTGCATCCAAATGCGATACGCTTCACGCGCCTGTCGCCGAATCGCTGGCGGGAGATCGGAAAGGAGCTTTCGGAACCGCTTAGTGGTCCGTGAAATCAGTCGGCAAGCAATGAGTGCGACTTTTCTTGATGCTCATCACCTGTCAGCCTTCCTGTTTCTGATCGCTCTTGGCTGCTTCCACCATTTGGTCGTGCGCCGCCTCTTCCACGCCGCGGCCGGCGAGCCGTTCATCCAGCAACGCTTCATCCTTCGGCAAGACGCGCGGAGCCCGACGGCCGGTTTCGCCCGGAACTGAACCGCGCTCGCTCGAGGAATCGGCGATCTCGATTGGATCGTGCGACTCGCCCGTCGATTTCTGGCCGATCAGCTCGGCGCGCGCCTGTTCCCAATCGGCCGCGGTAAACTTCTCGGGATCCCGCTCGGCAAGGCGTGCGATCTCACGCGCGCGTTGTTCGATCATCGCGCGCGTCGGTACTCCCAGTTCAGTATCGCCTCCGGAAAGATCGCCGATTGGAGTCTGCGGATTCGTGCTCATACCTTTTAATACGAGCGTGGCGGGCCAGCTGCGCGGCTCGTCTCTGGGGTGGCGGCAATAAAAACCGATTTTCGCCCATCATCCTGCTCGCGCCGGTTTTTGACATGCTCATAGCCTAAACTGATCACTCGAATCCAAACATAGTCTTATCCGATCTGACGAATGGCGCTAAAGTAGGGTGCAGGCACGGAAGCCTTTCTTCTATGAAAACTCAGAGCAACCAGCAGGCAGTGACGATCGCGTTGGACCGGATCACGCTTTCCTTCGGCGCAATGGAGCCGATCGTGATCCCACGCCGCGCCTTGCGCACCCGCCTGAACCTCCTCGAATGGACCTACCGCCTGGCGGGATGGCCTGGCATGAGCCTAAGCCGGCTAAGAAGCTTTATCTCAGCCGTCTCCCGCCATCATGGCTGGCGATTACCCGAGCCGAACGATGTTCCACTCTTACCCGCAGACGGTCCGCACCATCGCGTTGACAACAGAAATGTCACTCGGTTGCAGGCGATCCCGGTGGCATAGCCTCGGGACGCAAGTTACCCAACGGAGCTCATGATAGATATTACTGAATCGGATGAAGTGCTGCCCTCATCCTAACCTTCTCCCACCGGGAGAAGGGACTCCCATTCCCTCCGATTTATTTCTTACCCAGCAACTAACTTCAACTGAATAACTTTATGAACAAACAAAACACCAACCAAGACAACAACGTCATCGTATACCGTCATCCGTCTGGCGTCGCCGCACGGAAGGCGCGACGCGGTTATCGGATCGTAAACTTCAACGATCGCTCGCCCCAACAGCGGGCAATGAAAGCGCATCTGCGCGCCTCCGCTTACAAACTGGGACGCGACGGCGAGCCGGCCTTGTCCCTGGCCGGGGGCGGCAGCATCGGACGCAACCGCATTCCTGCCTGGCTGCATTTACGGCGGAGTTATGACGAACAGGCACGCCGCAACTTCGTCCGCGACGGTATCTTGCTCGCGGTCATGGTCGTGATCTCAACCTGGGCGCTGATCCATGCCGTCCAGGCTATGGCCGGACAATGAGCAAGCGATCGGTAAGCCCTGACGCGCGATAGATAAGAAGACTTCCTAACTTCACTCACACTTATGACTCACACGAACGGCCTATCTCATCATACTCACAATCCTCGGCCATTACTTCGCTGCTGTCCCCCTGGTGCCCACGATTGGCCGACTGATTACGCGCGGCGATTTCTATCCCCGGCTGGCTGCGCGGCATTACCGGCCGTCCCGGGTCGTCCAAAACTCTCGCCCAATCAGCAAACGATGATTGACTTTATCAACGCCTCGCCGCAAACCCGTGCACTGTTACAACGGCTCGACCTTGCCGGCGAGCCAGTCGCAATTCGCAAGCTGCTCGCCGGTGTGCCAGAAGGAGAATGCAGCCCAAGTGCCCTCGTCTTAATGGCGGTTGCCGGATTGATCTACTTCCGGCGCCAAGGCGTCTCTATGACCGATCTGGGTCGCGAGCTTCTGAGTCGGATGAACGGCGACGCGGTTCCACGCCTCCGAGTCGCCAGTGACGGCTCTGAGACGAAGGAAGCTGATGGACTCCAGAAATCAGCGCCAACGGCTGCAATGCTGCGCAGTCAGGCAGAAGCGGACCTGCCTGCCCCGCTGCTGACTGCGGCCGATCACCGCGAACTCAGCGCCGCCATTGTCGCCGCCCGAAAATTGGCGGCGCACGCCGGCGAAACGCAATTACTACAAGAGAAACTCGGGCGCGCGGTGATTTTTCCCACCGGTCAGCTTCCGCCTGAAGTGATTACAATGTATAGTCGGGCCGAGTTGCTCGACCTTGAAACTGGGGAGCAGCTGAATCTGGTGCTGGTTTTCCCAATGGACGCTAATCTTGCCGCCGGCCGCGTATCAGTCTTTCATTCGCTCGGGACCGCCATGCTTGGGCGCCGCGTCGGGGATCGGTTCGATTGGAATATCCCTTACCGCGTCCGCCGGTTCGAAGTTCGCGCCATCCACTTCCAGCCGGAAGCTGCCCTCGCCAAGGCCGCGTAACTGCGACGCGGCCAGCGCATTCACGCGAATTTGATCGCCTGAACCGGCCAGCGCACGCAATCTCCAGACGCGTTATCCTGCTGTTGAACGCGAACTGGTAGTTAATGGCTGTCATCCGACCAATCCGACTCGAGCCGCCGGTAAATCCGGCGCGCGACCATTCGTTAGGCAGCGAGTCGGCGGAAATCACCCTGGTCGAGTACGGCAGCTACGCCTGTCCGTCCTGCCACGCCGTGCACGAGGTCGTATCCGACCTGCGAGATCGTTTCGGCGAGCGGATGCGCTACGTCTTTCGTCATCGGCCGGTGCCGGGAAACGAGAACGCGCGGCGCGCCGCCGAGCTGGCGGAGCTTGCCGCGGAAACTGCGGGTAACTTCTGGCAGGTGCACGACGCCCTGATGAAGCGCGGGCCGGAGCTGACGGAGCACGATCTTGCGACGGTCGCGCAGGAGTTCGATCTCGCGGCGGCCGAAACCAGCGACGGCCGCGTCCGTCAGGCCGCGCGCGAGAAAGTCGAGGAGGATGTGCAGAGTGCGCGGCGCAGCGGCGTGCTCATCACGCCGACCTTTTTCATCAACGGTCGTCGCTACGAAGGACCGTGGGATGAGAACACCCTGGCCGAAGCAATGCTCGGAACGCTCGGGCACCGCCTGCACACCGCGACCCTCGATTTTGTCCGCTGGGGACCTTCGGCGGGGTTCCTCCTCCTTCTCATGTCGGTGCTGGCGGTGGCATTTGCGAACTCGCCGCTTGGCCCGGCCTTCGAAAGTTTCTGGCAAATCCCGCTCGGGTTTCGGCTCGGCGGCGGCCAGCTCGTCCTCTCGCTCCTGGACTGGATCAACCACGCCTTGCTCAGCGTTTTCTTTCTTGTCGTCGGGCTCGAGATTAAGCGCGAGTTCACCGTCGGCCATCTCTCCACTTTCCGTTCCGGTGCGCTGCCGGTGGCTGGCGCCCTCGGCGGAATCCTGCTGCCGATTGGGATTTATCTGCTCCTCGCGCCGGCAGGTCCGTTATCGGCCGGCTGGGGAGTGCCGATCGCAACCGACACCGCGTTCGCCGTCGCCCTGATGGTGTTGCTGCGGGAACGCGTGCCGGTCGAGTTGCGCGTCTTCTTTACCGCCGCGGTCATCATCGACGATCTCGTGGCGATTGCCGTGATCGCCATTTTCTACACCGAGAGTCTCAGCATGAGTTACCTCTTCGCCGCGGGCGCATTGACGATCTTGCTCCTGATCTTGAACCGCGGCGGCATCAACGCGCCGCTGCCCTACGCGCTTGTCGGTGCGGCGCTCTGGTTTTGCCTGCACGAAGCAGGCGTGCATGCCACTCTCGCCGGGGTCATTCTCGCCATCGTGACCCCGACGCTGCCGCCGCCGAACCTGCGCGCGTTGATGGCGCAGGCCGAGGCGATCCTTCAGGTGGAAACGCGATTGTCGAAAGAGCGCGTCATGCGCCACGGCTTGTCGGACCCCGCGCTGCGGGCGCTCGATTCCGTTTACCAGCGCATCGAATCGCCGGCCGACAAGCTCCTGCGTTCGATGGAGCCGTGGTCGAGCTATGCGGTGCTTCCGATTTTCGCGCTCGCCAACGCCGGGGTCGTGCTCTCGTTAGGCGTTTTCAAAACTCACACCTGGCTGATGCTTGCGATCATCCTCGGCCTGGTCGTTGGCAAACCGCTCGGGATCTTTTTCGGTTCCTGGTTTGCGGTCCGTCTTCACGTCGCGGTCAAGCCCGACGAATATTCCTGGCGCCAGCTTCTCGGTGCGGGTGCGCTTGGCGGACTCGGTTTCACCATGTCGCTCTTCATCGCGGGCGAGGCGTTTCCGCGCGCGGCTGATTTTGCCGCGGCAAAGATCGCGATTTTTATCGCATCAATCGTCGCCGCTCTCGCCGGCACATCAATTCTCCTGCCGAAGATCGCGGACGACAGGGACGCGACGGCCGATCGGGAGTGACCGCGATCGGCCTTGGCCGGGAATGAGACCAATCGACTTGCCCACCCAATTGCGAGCCTCGGCATGCTCGCGGTGAGAGCGGAAACCTCAGGCGGCAGAGCTTTGCGCGGCTTCGGGTTGGTAATGGATCTTCGTCACGCGCATCCGCCGGACACCGTCCGGGACACGCCATTCGAATTCATCGCCCACGCGATAGCCGAGCATGCCGGCGCCGATCGGCGCGAGGACAGAAATTTTTTCCTGATCGATGTTCGCCTGGGAAGGGAAAACAAGCGTTAGAGTCAATCGTTCGCCGGTCTCGAGATCGTGCATCTCGGCCCGTGAGTTCATCGTAATGACATCGGGCGGCACCTGGTGCGGCTCGACGACGAGGGCGCGCCGCAATTCTTCTGCCAGCGCCTTCAGATCGGTGCGGGCCGGGCCGCGCGTCGCCGCCATTTCCGCCAGCAGGTCCTCAAGGCGCTGCTTGTCACGGCTCGTAATGTGAATGGGATTCCGCGCAACCGCCGGGGCCGCTCCGTTGGAACTCGATAAGGTCAGCATCGGCCACCATCACCTGAGCGCAGCCCAAAACCATGACTTCTAATTGATCTCTTCGATAGAAGTTTTTTAAGTTTCGAACCCAAAGAGGAGGTCGCCCCCACCGCGGCGCGAGAGTCGCAGTGGAAGACCATGCCAGACGGCCATGCAACATAAGTCAAAGCTAATTTGGGTTTATTATCAGAACAGAGTATAGTGGAGAGATGAAGATGACCGAATGGCGCAAACGGATCCTCGCCAGCAGCCGGGGACGCGTGCTCGATCTCCTGCGTGGGAAAGAGCGCACCGTCAACGACCTCGCGGCGAAATTGAACTTAACTGACAACGCGGTCCGCGCCCACCTCACCACCCTGGAACGCGACGGCCTTGTTCGACAGACCGGGACGCAGCCCGGTGTTCGCAAACCGCACGCCACCTATGGGCTCACCGCCGAGGCGGAACAAATTTTCCCCAAATCATACGGGCCGCTTCTCGATCTGGTTCTGAACGTTGTCGCAAAAAGATTGGGGCCGAAGGAGCTCCGCGCGGCGATGCGCGAGGTGGGCAAGAGGGTCGCCCGCAACCATCGCGCAGAGATCGAGGGAAAGTCCCGGGCGCAGAGGATCGAAGTCGCGCTCGGCGTTTTGAAGGACCTGGGCGGCGCCGCCACCTTCGAGAAGAAGGAAGGCAAACACTGGATTCGCGGCCACGGTTGTCCACTTGCCCTTGCGACGGCAAATCATCCCGAAGCGTGTCTCATTGCCGAGTCATTGCTGAGCGAATTAACCGGAGTGCCGGTGAAAGAGCATTGCGCGCGCGGCTCGAATCCCTCCTGTTGCTTCGAGGTGCGGTGAACAAAGGTTCGCCGCAGGGGTCAAACCGGAGGCGATCTGCGCCGCCGGTTGTGCTCACGGTCGGGCATTCCACCCGGTCGATCGACGATTTTATCGAACTGCTTCGCGCGCACAAAGTCTCGCACCTGGTCGATGTGCGAACCATTCCGCGTTCCCGCCATAACCCGCAGTTCAACCGCGATGTTCTGGCGGAATCGCTCGCACCGGCCGGGATCGCCTACACCCACATGGCGGGGCTGGGCGGACTGCGGCACGCGAAGCGCGATTCGCCTAACGACGGCTGGCGCAACGCCTCCTTCCGTGGCTATGCCGATTACATGCAGACACCGGAGTTCGCCGAAAATCTGGAGGAACTGATTGCGCTGGCGAAAAGGGATCGGGTCGCGATCATGTGCGCGGAAGCGGTCCCCTGGCGTTGTCATCGTTCGCTCATCGCCGATGCCCTAACGATTCGGGGAATTCGCACCGAAGAGATCGTGAGCAAGAGCCCGCCCCGGGTTCACGCCCTCACCCCTTTCGCCGAGGTGCGCGGCCTGGAGATCACTTACCCGGCTACGACCGCCTGATCCAAACAAAGGCGGCGAGTATCTAACTCGTGCCCGGATTGGGAATAAGAAAGCTGAAGATGCTGCCCCGGTCAGGCTCTGACTGCACGGCAATGTATCCGCCGTGCCGTTCGACAATCCGCTTACACGTGGCCAGACCAAGACCGATCCCATCAGAATATTGCGCAGCCTGGTAAAACCGATCGAACACGCGCGCGGCATCGTTGGCGCTCATCCCGATGCCGTTGTCGCGGAAGGAGAAGAGCCAGCCCTCCTTTGTCGGGGCGGCCGAGACGTGGATTCGCGGCGGATTCGAACCGCGATACTTAATGCTGTTCTCAATCAGATTCTGAAACAGTTCCGCCATCAAGGCCGGATCAGCGCGGAGACTGGGAAGCGGATCATGGCCGAGTTCGGCGCCAGCCTTTTCCAACGCCGCCCGGAGCGATTGACGCACACTGTCGAAGACCGTTTCGCAGTTGCATTCTGATAACTCTACTTTGCCCGCTCCGACGCGGGCGTAGGCCAGCAGTCTCTCGATCAGATGACTTAGATGCGAAACTTCCGCGACGATGGAATCGGTCCACTCGCAACATTTCTCATCGGCTTTCACAGCCGGTTGCTTGGAAAGGATGGAGGCGACGAGGGATATCGAGGCGAGCGGCCCGCGAATATCGTGTGAAATAACCGAGGAGAAATCCTGGAGTTCTGCATTGGACCGACGCAGCTCCTGCACCGCGACGCGTAGCGCTTCGGCTTTTTTCGCGGCGGCGATCTGCGCCACAATTCGCCGCCACACCAGCAATAATGTGAGCCAGAGGACTGCGGTTACCATCGCGCGATCGAAAGCGGAGGCCCACCAAAAACCGCCAATCGGTTCAAGGAAGTAGCCAACCCAGGTCAGGACCGTGCAGATCGCCGTCAGGATCACGAGGATTTGCAGCCGACGAAGAACACCCGCCAGCACCGGCACGAGGCAATAGCCGATCGCGGCCGTCGCCCCGCGCGGCAGGATTGTATCGGTGGCAAAGGAGAGCGCGATGATCAGAAAACAGGCGCCATAGGGCAGCAACCACGGGACGCGGCCGGCCTGGTCGAGGCGTATCAAACGAGTGGGTGGAATTTCAGAAATCTGCTCGGACGGAAGTGGGGTGGCAGCCTTTTCGCCAGTGGGCACGGCAGCGATCATACCCATTCCCGATTTGGTATCGAGTCTTTGTTGCAGGGCCTTTCCAGGACCGGTCGTGCGCTGTTGAACTTAAGTCATTCCACCGACCGGTAGCCAGATTTGCGGGTGTACGATCAGACTCCAGCGAATGCGGCAAAACAGGCCGGTGGGAGGCGCCTGCGCCCTTGCCTAACGACCATGCGAGGTGATTTTTTTCGGGACGAACCGGATCGCCTTCGATAGTTGTTTTTCGTGCCAGTTGAGGGAGGACAATTCAAACAGCTCGTCACCGAAAACACACTCCGGAGCTGTCAGCTCTTCACCGGCCTGTCCGCCTCCGACATCTCGGCGATCGCGCGCTGCGCGGTCCACAAACAAATCGCGAAAGGAGATTATCTCTTTCGCGAAGGTGATCCCTCGGAAGGGTTCTACGTCGTGCAACGCGGCGCGATCAAAGTGCACCGGGTGAGCGCGAGCGGGAAAGAACAGGTGATCCATCTTTTCCAGCCGGTCGAATCGTTTGCCGAAGGGACGCTCGCGACCGCCAGCGGTTATCCGGCGGACGCGCAGGCAATCGCGGACAGCACCGTGCTGCTTGTTCCGAAACGCGATTTCATCGAGCTCTTGCGCAGCCGGCCCGAACTCGCGCTGCGCATGCTCGGCTCGATGAGCCAGCATTTGCGGGTGCTCGTCGGCTTACTCGATGATCTGACTTTGAAAGACATGGAAACCCGGCTGGCCAACTGGCTCCTGAAACGCTGCCCGCGCCCGATGAGCAACGGCGCGGTCGAGATCAAGCTTGATCGGACCAAGCGGGTGCTGGCGGCGGAGATGGGAATCACGAGCGAAACCCTATCGCGCACGCTCGCAAAATTCCGCGACCAGAAATTGCTCCGCGTCTCGGGCAGGACGATCGTCGTCACCCAGCCGCGGAAATTGGACGCGCTTCTGCGCAACAATTTGGGAGAAGCATAAGCAGGGTCTTTTGCCTAACGACCAAGTCGTTCTATCCCGGCGTAGACATTCATCGTCTGGCCGCGCAAAAAACCGATTAGCGTCTGATTGCTTGCCCGCGCGAACTCGACCGCGAGGCTGCTCGGCGCGGAAATCGCAGCAATCATTGCAATCCCGGCGGCGAGCGCCTTTTGCACCATCTCGAAGGAAATCCGGCCGCTGAGGAGTAGGATCTGCTCGGCCAGCGGCAGCCGATTGCCGAGCAGTTCGTGGCCGATCAGTTTATCGAGCGCGTTGTGCCGCCCGACATCTTCGCGCAGGAGCAAAAGCTCGCCCTCGCGATCAAACAGCGCGCAGGCGTGCAGGCCGCCGGTGCGCTGGAATGTCTCCTGCGCCGCCGCCAGTTTCGCGGGTAATCCGCGCAAAACTGCCGCGCTCACGGGCGGCGTCGTTCCGACCGGCGAAAACTGTTGCATCACCGCTTCGATCGTGGCTTTCCCGCAAACCCCGCAACTCGAGGAAGTGAAAACGTGCCGGCTCAGCCGGGCCGAATCGAAGCGCGCCGGATCGGCGAGCGAAATGTTCACCACCTGATCGGTCGGATTCAGCGTCGTCAGGCAGGAGGTAATTTCGAAGATCTCGCGCGTCTCCCGCACGATGCCTTCGGTAAGCGCAAACCCCGCCGCCAGCTCGCGATCGTGCCCCGGGGTGCGCATCACGACCGCAACCGCATGACCTTCAACCCGAATTTCGAGCGGTTCCTCGATCGCAACTTCATCCGGCTCTTCCCGGACGGAGTCGGCCGCGCCCAGCCTAACGACTCGGGTGGATTTCGCGCGCGCGGAATCTTTCATAATCAGCCGGGGTATTAAGATTGGTGAAAAGGGCAAGCTCGTTAGGCGCAATCTCCCGCGGCCGGATGAGGTTTTCGGCCAGGGCGCGGCGAACGAAATTTTGCATCGAGAACTCGCCGGCTCGCAAACAGCTCGCGGCGAGGGTTGCGGCGCGGACTGGATAAATCGCCGCCAGCGGCTCGAAAACTGTGGCCGCCCGCGGCACAATCCCTTCTCCCTCGCCGCAGTCGGCGAGCAGCGCGCGAAAAAAGTCTGCGGTCATCTCTGGCAGATCGATCGCCAGCACGATGAGGTGCGACGTCGTGCAGTGGCGCAATCCTGCCGCAACTCCGGCGAGCGGGCCGGCGTTGGGGATTTCGTCGCGGAGGATTTGGCAATCGCAACCTGCGAACGCCGGACCGGCGATCATCAAGCGCGCCGGACTCAGTTGTCGCAGTGTTGCCAATTGTCGACGCCAGAGCGGCTCGCCCTCGATCTCGAGCAGCGCTTTGTCGCGCCCCATGCGCGACGATTTTCCGCCGGCAAGCAGGAGCGCGCTGAAGCGCATGTTCACACCGTTGCCGTCGGTTGCGGCTTCAGGATGCGCAGTTGCGCGTCGCCGATTCGCAGCCAGCCGTCGCTGAGAATCCGGGCGCGCAGGCCGCCGCGCCCGGCAAGAAATTGTTCCGCGCCCGGCGCGACTGCGGTGTCCATCCAGTAGCACGGCTTGCAATGCGCCGTCCCGCGGAAGCGCAACCCTTGCAGTTCAAAATCGAGCCCGATCAATTCCATCAAATCGATCCCGGAGACGATCACGTTCCGGCGCAGGATGGCGGGCGACTTATTCGTTAGGCTGAAATGCCGCGACAATTCGTCGAACACTTCGCGCGAGAAAAACGTGATCTGCCCTTTGTAGTCGTCGCGGTAATCGAAAAAGCGATCGCCCCGGATGCCGTGCCCGGCCAGGCATTCGATCCGGGCCGTTTCGCGGAGCGGAAAATCATCCGGCGCCCGGCCGTGATGGCCGAAGTAGTTGTGTCCGGGAGAAATGAAAATCTGCTCGATTATCACGTGCCAAGGAAAACCCACCGGGCGAAAAGCACAACCGCAACCCTCGTCATCTCGAGCGAAGCCGAGAGATCCCGTGGGGCAGCTAGGATGGCGCGCGGCAATCGGCGCTGCACGGCGAATCCGCGGGATCCCTCGACTTCGCTCGGGATGACGGGGCTTTGCTTGCGCATCCTTCGACTGCGCTCGGGATGACGGGGCTTGGCTTGCGTGTCCTTCGACTTCGCTCGGGTTACGGGGCTTGGCTTGCCGGACGTTGCTTCGCGGCGAAGGAGCGTGGAACTTTGCACAAATGAAAACCGCCCGGCGCGTCTTTGCCTATCTCAAGCGCTACCCCTGGCTCGCCAGCGGCACGCTCGCTTGCGCCATCGTCGGGACACTGATGGTGATCGTGTTTCCCTCTGTCACCAAGTTGATCATCAACGATGTCGTGCGCGCGCAGCGGCCCGACAAGTTGCTCCCGCTGGTTGCGCTCACGGCCGCCGCCTTCGTCGTCCAGCATGTTTTCAACTGGCTGCGCATTCTCCTCAACAACACCTTTGAGCAGCGCGTCATCTTCGATCTGCGGAGCGATCTCTATTCCCACATCCAACTCCTGCCGCTTCGCTGGTTCGATAACCGCGCCACCGGCGACCTCATGACGCGGGTGATCGAGGACGTGAACTCGGTCGAGCGAATGTTGATCGACGGGATCGAACAGGGCGTGGTCGCGCTTCTTCAGGTCTTGATCGTGACCGGCGTCATGTTTTACCTGAACTGGAAACTCAGTCTTCTCGCCCTGATTCCGTTTCCGCTTCTCATCGCGGGCGCGCTCACCTACACCCTCACCGCCCACCGGCGTTATCGGATGCAGCGGCGCGCTGCCTCGTCCATGAATGCGTTGCTGCACGACAACCTTTCCGGCATTCGCCAGATCAAAAGTTTCGTCAGGGAAGAGGAACAGCACGCGCGCTTCAATCGGGTGAGCGACGAGTTGCGCCGGGCCACGCTCGTGGTCATGAAGGTGTGGGCAGTTTACAGCCCGGCGATGTCGTTCTTCGAATCGATCGGTGCGATTGTGGTCCTCGGCTTTGGGAGCGCCGCGGTCTTGCACGGCACGCTTCAGATTGGCGATCTGGTCGCGATGCTCATGTTGATCGCGTTTCTTTACGATCCGATGGGCCGCCTGCATCAGCTCAATCAGCTCGTGCAAGCTGGTCGCGCGGCCGGGGAACGGGTCTTTGAGATTTTGGACGAAGCCGTCGAACCGGGGCTGAGCGAGGGGGAATCGTTAGGCGAAATCGTGGGCGACATTCGCTACGAGAACGTGAGCTTCGCCTACGGCGGCGGGCCGCCCGCGTTGAGCAACATTTCATTTCACGCCCGCCCCGGCGAGACGATTGCCCTCGTCGGCGCGACCGGCGCGGGCAAATCGACGGTCGTGAATCTGCTCGCCCGTTTCTACGAATTCACCTCTGGCGAAATCACAATTGACGGTCGGCCGCTCCGGAGCATCGCGCTGCATTCGTTGCGCGAGAAGATCGGGATGGTGACGCAGGAGAGTTTTCTCTTCAACGGCACGATTCGGGAAAATCTTCTTCTCGGAAAACCGCACGCGAGCGAGGAGGAATTGCTCGATGCGATCGCGGCGGCGAACGCACGCGAGTTCATTGAGCGCCTCCCGAACGGGTTCGAGAGCGTCGTCGGCGAGCGCGGTGTGAAGCTGAGCGTGGGCGAAAAGCAACGCCTCTCGATCGCGCGCGCCTTGCTCAAGGACCCGCCGATTCTGATCCTTGATGAGGCGACCGCGAGCGTCGACACCGCGACCGAGCGGCTCATTCAGGACGCGCTCGAGAACCTCATGTTCCACCGCACCTCGATTGTGATCGCGCATCGGCTCTCGACGATCGTCGGCGCGGACCAGATCCTGGTGCTTGACCGGGGTCGAGTGATTGAGCGCGGCACGCATGCCGAGCTCTTGTCGTTAGGCGGAAAATACGCCCGGCTGTGCGAGCAAAGCTTCCTCGAAACCGCGCCCGAAGAGGCGGGCGAAGCGGCCGAGATAAGGATTTAGCAGTTCCCTCGGGATTCAAGCTTGTCATCCCAAAGCCGGCCGCTAAGCTTTCGCTCCACTCTCGGGGAACTCCGCATGTCTCTGGCCAGCCTTCTCACGTCCGAGCAGATCATCCCCGAGATGAAAGCGACCGAGCGCTGGCCGGCGATTGTCGAACTGATCGATCTCCTGGTTGAACTGCGCCGGATCGACCGCGCCTGTCGCGAAACCATTCTTGCGGCGCTCAAGCAGCGCGAGGAAACAATGAGCACCGGGATCGGCTTCGGGATCGCGATCCCGCATTGTTCCTCCGATTCGGTGGATGAAGTGGTGGCGGCCTTCGGGCGCTCCTCGCGCGGAATCGAGTTCGACGCGCTCGACAACGCGCCGGTTAAATTCGTCGTGCTTTTTATCGTCCCGAAGAACCAGTTCCAAACTCATCTCCGCACCCTCGCCGCGATTGCCAAGTTTCTGAACGACCGTTCCGTGCGCGAGCGGCTCGCGGCCGCGCAGACGAAGGAGGAAATTCTCGACATCTTCGAAGAGCGGGCGCCGAAGTAGGATCGCTCGCCGCCGAGAAAAATCGCGTCATCCCGAGCGCAGCGCAGCGAAGTCGAGGGACCCCGTGAATCACTGCGGACGCTCGCTGCAATCGGTGCTTCACAATCGCGCCACGGGATCCCTCGACTGCGCCTGCGGCTCCGCTCGGGATGACAGCGGGGTGAGGCTCGTTAGGTTGAAACTGCATGCAAACTTTTCAGGAGTTGCTCACGCAAGAATTGGCGCGCGCCCTCGTCGCGTCTGGTTTTCCCGCGACTGGCGAAGTCGTGCCGGCGAGCGACCCCCGTTTTGGCGATTATCAAACGAATGTCGCCCTGGTGCTCGCAAAGCAGCGTGGCGAGAATCCCCGAAATCTTGCCGAGAAAGTCATCGAGCAACTTGATGTCTCCGAATGGGCCGACAGACCCACAGTCGCGGGCGCCGGATTCATTAATTTCACTCTCAAACCCGACGCCGTCGCGAAACGCACGGCGCGCCTGTTGAACGACGAAAGGCTCGGAGTCGCGCTCGCCGCGCCGTTGCACCGGATCGTGATCGACTTCGGCTCGCCTAACGTAGCCAAGCCGATGCATGTCGGCCACATCCGCAGTCTCGTGATCGGCGACGCTCTCGCCCGTATCGCGAGCTTTCTCGGGCACGAGGTGATTCGCGATAACCACATCGGCGACTGGGGCACGCAGTTCGGAATGGTGATTTACGGCTGGAAACATCTCCTCGATCGGGAAGCCCTCGCCCACGACCCGATCGCGGAGTTAGTCCGGATTTACAAAAAGACGAACGAACTTGCGAATACCGACGCCGCGGTCCGCGAGGCCTGCCGCAACGAACTCGTTAGGCTGCAATCGGGGGACGAGGAAAACCTCCTCATTTGGAAGGAATGCGTCGCGCTCTCGATGAAGGAATTTGAGCACGCGTATCAGCTTCTCGACATCCATTATGACATTCAGCGGGGCGAAAGCTTTTACAACGACCGGCTGCCCGCAATCGTGGAGCGCCTTCTGAAATCGAAAATCGCGGAGACGAGCGAAGGAGCGGTCGTGGTCTTCTTCCGAGATATTCCCGAGCTGGCGGAGCGGCCCTGCATCATTCAGAAAGCCGACGGCGGTTTCAACTATGCCACGACCGATATCGCGACGATCGATTATCGAATCGACGATCTCGAATGCGACACGCTTTGGTACGTGGTCGGCGCGCCCCAGACTTTGCATTTCAAGCAAATCTTCGCGATCGCACGGCGCGAAGGACGGAAGGCGAACTTTCGCCACATCCCGTTTGGCAGCGTCCTCGGCGAAGATCGCAAGCTGATGAAAACGCGCTCGGGCGAGAACGTTCCGTTGAACGACTTGCTCGACGAAGCCGTGATCCGGGCGCGTAAACTCGTGGAAGAAAAAAATCCCGATTTGCCGGAGACGGAAAAGGATCGGATCGCGCACACCATCGGGATGGGCGCAGTGAAGTACGCCGATCTCTCGCAATACCGAATGACCGATTACGTTTTCTCCTGGGACCGGATGCTGGCGTTGCAGGGCAACACCGCGCCCTATCTGCAAAACGCCTATGTGCGGATTCGCTCGATTTTTCGCAAAGCGGAAGAACGATTCGCTTCGCCTAACGAATTAAGGTTGACCGAGCCGGACGAGCTCGTTCTCGCGAAACGGCTCACGCAATTTGCCGAAATCGTGCCCCAGGTGCTGAACGATTTTCGCCCCAACCTCCTCGCCAATTATCTCTTTGAATTAGCCAATGCCTTCCATGCCTTTTATGAGAGCTGCCCGGTCTTGAAAGCGGAAGCGCCGGCTCGCGCCACTCGCCTCGCCTTATGCGAACTGGCTGCACGCACTTTGCGGCAGGGACTCGATCTTCTCGGGATCAAGGTCCCTGAAAAGATGTAACCAAGATGGCAGTCCGCATCCCGGCCTCGACTTACCGGCTTCAATTCAATCGCCATTTCACGTTCGCGCAGGCGCGCGCGATCGTCCCCTATCTCCACGCCCTCGGGATCAGCGATTGCTATGCGTCGCCTTATTTCCAAGCCGGAGCCGAGAGCCTGCACGGCTATGACATTACCGACCACAACAAGCTGAACGCCGCGATCGGCTCGCGCGCCGATTACGACAGCTGGGTGGCGGAGCTGCACGCGCATGGGATGGGCCAGGTGCTCGATTTCGTTCCCAATCACATGGGCATCGGCGAGCCAGGTAACCTCTGGTGGTACGACATCCTCGAAAACGGCCCCAGCTCACTTTACGCCGGCTACTTCGATATCGATTGGCAGCCGCTCAAGTCCGATCTTCGCGACAAGGTTCTCATTCCCATCCTCGGCGACCAGTATGGACGCGTGCTCGAGCGGGGTGAGTTGCAGGTCCATTTCGAAGCGGGTCGCTTTTTCCTCTGCTACTTCGATCACGAATTCCCGATCGCACCGGGAACCTATCGCCACATCCTCGATCTCGCGCTCGAACAACTGCGCGCCCACAAGGACGAGGATTTCTACGCCGAATTGCAGAGCATCATCACCGCGCTCGAGTATCTGCCGCGCCGGACCGAGCGCGATCCGGAACGAATCGCGGAGCGGACCCGGGAAAAGGAAATCATCAAACGGCGGCTCGAGCGTCGCTGCCAGGAGGCGCCGCTCGTGCAGGAGGCAATCGAGAAAGCGGTCGCGATCATCAACGGCACACCGGGCGACCCGCGGAGTTTCGATGCGCTCGATGCTCTGCTCAACGAACAGGCTTATCGCCTCGCCTTTTGGCGGGTAGCAGCGGAAGAAATCAACTACCGGCGCTTTTTTGACGTTAATAATCTCGCCGCGATCCGGATGGAAGTGCCCGAGGTCTTCGAGGAAGCACACCGGCTCGTTTTCGAGCTGGTTGCGAGCGGCGCGGTCACCGGCTTGCGGATCGATCATCCCGACGGGCTCTATTTGCCTAACGACTATTTCGAGAAGCTGCAAAGCCGGGCCGCCGAAGCTGTCGCCGGGGAGGCCGACCCCGGCGAGAGCCAGAGTTTAAACAATTCCGCGCCCGGGTCGACGCCCCCGGCTGCAACCGACGGGCGCGCAATCTATCTCGTTCTGGAAAAAATCCTGAGCAACAATGAAGGGCTGCGGCGCGACTGGCCGGTCCACGGTACGACCGGGTACGATTTCACGAATGACGTGATCGGGGTGCTGGTGGATTCCTCGAGCGAGCGGGTCTTCACCAAGACCTTCCACAAATTCATCGGGCACAACCTGCACTTCGGCCATCTGGTTTACGCGAAGAAGCGCCTCGTGATGCGGCTCGCCCTCGCCAACGACATCAACGTCCTCGGCGCGATGTTCGACCGGATCTCGGAAGAAAACCGCTGGTATCGCGATTTCACCCTCGATGTCCTCACCCTCGCTGTGCGGGAAACGATCGCCTGCTTCCCGGTTTACCGGACCTATCTCGCGCCCGGGCGGCCGGTGAGCGAAACCGATCGGGCGGTGATCGAGCGCGCGGTCGCGGCCGCGAAACGGCGTAACCCCGCGATCGAGGAGTCGGTCTTCAATTTTCTCCGCGACATTCTCCTCTTTCGTTTTCCCGAAAACCTCGACGACGAAGGCCGGGCCGAGCACATCGATTTCGTGCTCAAATTCCAGCAAACCACCGGCCCGGTAATGGCCAAGGGACTGGAGGACACCGCGTTTTACATCTACAACCGGCTCGTGGCGCTGAACGAAGTCGGCGGCGAACCGCAGCGCTTCGGCCTGCGGGTGGAGGAATTTCATCAACGCAATCTCGACCGGCACGAGCATTGGCCGGCGACCCTCCTCGCCACTTCCACTCATGACACGAAGCGGAGCGAAGACGTGCGGGCGCGAATCGCGGTCATCTCGGAAATCCCGGAAACGTGGCGAACATCGTTAGGCCGGTGGCGCACCCTCAACCGGCGCTGGAAGAAACGGATTGACGAAAGCGAAGCGCCGGACCGGAACGAGGAATATCTGCTCTATCAAACCTTGCTCGGAAGCTGGCCGCTCGAGCCCTTCCGCGACCTGAGCAATGAAGCGCACGCGTCCTACGTCAGCCGCATCCAGCAATACATGGCGAAAGCACTCAAGGAAGCAAAGCTGAACACGAGCTGGGTCCAGCCTAACGAGCCGTGGGACGCGGCGGTGGCGGAATTTGTCGCGCGCGTGCTCGATCGCTCGCCGAAGAACCGCTTTCTCGACAGCTTTCTCCCGGTCGCGGCAGAAGTCGCGCGCGCCGGCGCCATCAATTCGCTCTCGCAAACCCTGCTCAAGCTAACCGCGCCAGGCGTGCCCGACATTTACCAGGGCAATGAGATCTGGGATTTCAGCCTCGTCGATCCCGACAACCGGCGTCCGGTCGATTATGACAGGCGGAAGCAGATGCTTGAGTCGTTAGGCAACGCGAGCCCGGAGGAATTGTTGGCCAACTGGCGCGATGGGCGAATCAAACTTTTCCTTACCCAACGACTCCTAACTTTTCGACGCGAAAATAGAGAGCTATTCCGAAGTGGAAGATATGTGCCGCTGGAACTGAGTGGCCAATTTGCGAATTGCTGTATTGCCTTTGCCCGGGAAGAGCCAGGCCAATCGCTCTTTGTCCTCTCGCCACGCTTGAGCGCGCGGGTTGGTTTTCCATGCATCGGAGACGCCTGGCGCGATACCGCCGTCCGGGTGCCGAACGGGATAACGAGCGGGCGCAATCTATTTACCGGCGATCAAGTTGCTATCGGCGATTCGGGTATCCCACTCTCTTCCATATTCGCGCGCCTCCCGTTCGCAGTCTTGCTCGCACGAAGCTGACGCACGCCGCGGTTACCACCACGGCTGACATTTATAGAGGGCGCTTGGCTGAATTGAGTTGGAGGTCTCCGGTGGGGAGACTGGCCTGCTACTTGGTCGCAACAATGACTCCGCGATTTCCCGCCACAAAGGTCGCGGTTTGACTTCCGGTCGTGCCGATGCGGATGGTGCCCGACTCTACCGGCAGCCCAGGATTGCCGATATCAATCTTGTTACTGCCGCTGGTGAGACTTTGGCCCGCACCTGCGCCCAATGCGATGTTGTTACTGCCGGTCGTACTATTCAGGAGCGAATCCACTCCAATCGCGCTGTTGCTGTGCTTAGCGCATCCTCGAGGGCTATAGTTCCCGTCAAAGCCGGGTATGATGCTCGGCAATTACTCTAAGTGCGTTAGTCTTCACTTTGTAATAACCGACGGCCGAGCGCCCAGAACCAGGCGCCGGAGGCGACCAGCCAGAGAAGTGCGGCATAGGTGAGATGACTGTTGCGCTCGACTGGGAAGAAATCGGCGCTTACTCGCGCGAGCATCGCCAGGATGAGAAAGGCGAGCGCGGTGACGAGAAAGCGAAGACGTCGCCGAAATAAATGGCCCGCTCCCGCGTGGCCAAGTATGACCCGTGTGCTGACGGTAAACAGGATAATGCTAAAACCTCCGAGAAAGACGACGTGAAGGTTTGCCACCCGCCGATCTGGAAGCGCGAGCGGCATAAGTAAGCCGGCGATAAGAAGGACGCCGCCGAGTTGAAAACAGCGAGCAAGAAAGGTGCGCCCCTGACTTTTGGTAAAAAGGCCGCCTTCGATTCCCAGATACCAGGCCGCGGTTAAACCACGGAGCAGGGCCGCGCTCCGCGTCCAGTCAAGCGCCTCGAAAATGAAAGAGATCCAAAGGGCCGCGAGGCAGAGAGCAGTTACGCGCGCGCCTTTTTTCCACATTGCTTTCGCGACCCGCAAATCAGCCGGCTCCGCCGGCTTGTCCACGAGCAATTTGGGGAAGAAGAAGACGCCGACCCCGAGAATCGGGAAGAGAATGAATCCTTCATTGAGTAAAAGGTTGCCAAGCTGATAAAACCAGAACCGCTGGGACTGAAGCAGCGCGATGCCCGCGATAGCATTGATGAATCCGCCCAGGACAAGAAGAAAACCTGGCGGTGGCAAATCCTGCCGGCGCCGCGCCCGCCTGACGAGTAGAGTGATGAAGAGCAAGAGGAGAAAGAGAAATACCAGATCTCCCGCAAACTGCCGTCGCGCCAAGTGCAGCAATGCACAGGCGATCTGCAACCCGCACAGAGTTATAACTTCGGCCGCGCCGAGTGGCTTGGCTTCGAGCAGACGCGGCCCGGCCGTTCCCAAAAATCCGATCACAAAGGATCCCATCAGCCCTTCGATCATCAGACGCATGTGCGCGGGCAAGGGGTAAGCCGCGAGCACATGCCAGAAATAGAGCGGCCAGAGCGAAACTCCAACCATTCCGAGCAGCAGTCCAAGAGGAAAGAAAACCCGAAATGGTTCCTCCCAAACCAATTTCATCCGCTGAGCGCGCTCTCTCATGTTTAAGCCAAAATCTGTAGCGGAACTTCGCCAAAGCAGCCGCTTTTCTGCCGAGGTCAATTTAAGCCGAGTTTCAGGTTCGGCATTGATCTAGATCAAGCTCAGTTCTGAGGCGCACCAGTAGCTACGAGGGAAGCGTCGGAAGATAGGAAGGAGACTTAACGGAATATCTGCCTGTTTTGCTGACTCCGCCTGCGATTGCGTTTACCCGATCATCGCTCCCGGCGAAAGTCTCCCTCTGACAGGACATTTCGCGCCTGGGTGCCGTGGCGCGCGCTCCGATTTCCGCGGTGGAAAACATCGGTTCGCTGGAAAACAGCCGCATCCTGCCTAAAATAAAGATATGATTCATGGGCCCGGATCAATCGCCGGCAAAGAGGCTTCGCCGCCATGAGCGGCGTGGACAATCTTCGTTCCGCAAACCTGAACGGCTTGGAAGCGCCGAGGGCGATTCAATTGCGCGAAGAAGCGATCACCACCGGGTTGCAGCGCGCGCTTGGAAGCGGCGGCAAGACTGCGCAAGCAGCCGAGTTACTGGCAGCGATTCTCCGGCCCTACCTGGCACAGGAGCGACTCGACCTGCTCCAGCCCCTGGCACTCTTGCGGCCGCTCGCGCGCGGCCAGTTCTCTCCGGCAATGGCTCAAGTGCTTCCGCAGATTGAACAGTTGGAGCAGGAACAGCACAATCTGCGGGTGGAACGTGCAACTATTCTCTCGGCGATCAAACTCCTGGTCGCGGCCGCGCGGGAGGAAGATAAGTCAGAGCATGTCCGCTTTACCGAGCAACTGCTTTTCCGTTCCTGGCTCGATGAGTCAGTCTTTATTCCATTGGCAATTCTGATGGGGAGATACATTCGGTTGCATTTAAACCTGAGTGTCACTGCCCCGGAAACGCGCAGACCTTCAGAGGAAACGACCAAAGTGGAGCTTCCCCCGGCCCTCCGGCTCAGTCACGCGCGATTAAGCGCGATTCTGGCAAAGGCAATGCGCGCGCGAGGTCAAACCATGATTGCCGCAGAAGTGGTTGCACAACTCCTCGAGCCGCACCTGCATAAGGAGGACAAGGATGTTCTTCGGATTCTTGGGCTGCTTGATTCACTGACCGCGAGCGGGAAGCCAGGGCACGCGCACGATATCTCTGAATGGAACCACCTCGAGCCAGTTGAACAATCGCTTCAAGAGGAGCGTATTGCTCTGGTGCGCGCGGTCGAGAAGCTCGCGGTCGCGGCCAAAGCGGAAGGCGCCGATCAGGTGGTGGAGTTCGCCGAGCGGCTGCTTCTGCGACTTCGTCTCGATGAGGAAGTTTTCTATCCGGCGGCCTTACTTATTCGTGACTATCTGAGCTTCGGTCGCACCAACCCTCCTCCTGCTCCTGGAGTAAGTTGAGGCGGAAAAACCAAGTCAGTTCCTCACCTGTCTCTTAGACTTATGGTCCGGCTTTGGCCGGGTGACTGGCACGCCACCACGGATAGGGCAGTCCGGCGAGGCGATTGATCGTCAAGGCTTGGAGAGAAAGGAGCGCCACGCCGCCGAGAAGGAAAGGAAATTGCCATGGCTCGCGCACTAACCCGAGGGAAATGATCAGGGTGGTCGCACAAGCCGGAGTGTGCGGTTTGCGCACCCCGACCATTACCCCCGTGGTAAGCGCCATCGACAGAGCGACCGCGGCCACGCGTTGCCAGGGCACGTCACCGGCCGCGAGATTAGGCGCAGTCTTCTCCAGGCCAAAGCAGAGGAGGGAAAGCCAGCCGCCTGCAATTCCAATAAGATGACCAATAATCGTATTCTCCGGCGCCGCCTCTGCCGAGGTCGGTTTGACAAAAACCAGGAAGGCGGTCGGTCCGAGAGAGGGAAAGAGAAGGAGAGAGTTAGCATAGCGCGCGGCCAGACCAATGATGCTGATGCTGATAGCCGTGTTAATGACCGTGAAGGCGATCTGCACCACCCGTCGATTGTGATGACGCTCGAGTCTTTTGAGGCGAAACCGTCTGGTCAGGCCAAGAAGAGTTTCTTGCATTTCGTATTTCAGCTTCTGGTTGATCGCAAACCTGACAATCCGAATCTATGTAAGTCTAATTCGCGATGACTCGATTCGTTGTAGTCAGGTTTGAAATTCTCTCTCAGGTAAACTCTTGGGAGGTGTCGAGCGAATTTACGACTCCGCGGCGAGTCTCCAAACCCGAATCGCGCGGCTCTTGGCCGCATATTGAAGTGCAATCGCAGCCCCGGCCGCGGCACCTCGTCTGGTTTTATCGCCGCCGGTCGAAATAGCTGCACGGCGCCGAAGCTGAGGAGGAGTTACTCGTCTCGCCAAAAGTTTACCGCCCAGGCACCGTCGGGCTGACGTCGCGCGCTCGAGCGAAAGCCTTCGCTGTTCAATTTTTCGATCAAAGGGGAGGGGAGAAAGGGAGCGATCACGATCAAACCCTCGCCGTGCTTGAGCGAGTCGACCCGGATCCGAATCGCGGCCAAAGGTTCACTGCCCTTGGCGAGAAGAGGTCTTACATCCAGTCGCTTGAAGTTGATGCCAGCCATGATTATTCCTCCCAGCGCCGCAGCCGCCGTGAAGTCCAGCCAAGGAAGGCGACCGTCCAGGCAATGGAGATGAGCATGAACCAGAGCCCGCTATGAGTGAGCCACCAAGTGGTCAGGCCAGTGTGACTGGCGGCTTCGGCCGGGATTTGTTCCAAGGCGAAAAGGGCATCGATGCGAAAGGCATCAAGTGGGTTCAACATCAAGAGCGCCGACCAGAGGTTCGGGACGTTTTGCACCACTTCGAACGGCGTGATAAGGAGCGCAATCAGGTCAAGACCGAAGAGGCAGAAGAGCCAGGCGCTTACCCCGAGCACTAATCCCTGCACTCGGTCGCGTGCGAGAAAGCCGGTGGTTAACCCGAGGGCGATGAAGACCGCCGCCAAAGTGATCGTCCGCCCATAGAGGAGCAGCCATCCTATGTCCGGCGGCCTGACGAAAAGCAGCGGGAGAAAGAGCAGCGCGAGCAATCCGGCAAACATCAGGACGAGGGCGAGAAACTTCCCGAGCAAAAATGCGGGGCGCGCAATCGGCTGAGAGAAAAGCAGCGGCCACTCCTGGCTTTCCGCGCGTGCGCTGCTCGTCCCGATGAGAAGCGCGAAGAGCGAAACAAAATAAAGTGAGATTTGAAGAAGTAACATCGGCGCGGCTGCGGCGGAATCGGCAAGAAACGCGGCGCCGATCCCGCCGGCAATGGCCAGCGCGCAAAAGACCTGGAGATACCGATTCAGGATCGCGGCGTGCAGCTCCCGGGTCAGGACGGCCCCGGCGGCGCGCCTTTCAAAGCGCGAGTCGAACTGGCTGATCAAATTCATACTTAGAGTCGTTAGGCCGGAGTTCCTCGAAATCGTCGAAGTCGTGGGGAAGATCAGTCGGGTCGAGCTCCCGAAGGATACGTCCGCGGTGGCAAAGGAGACAGCGATGCGCGATCCCATTCCATTCCTGGATCAGATGCGTCGCCATCAGAATGGTTTTGCCACGGCCGGCTTGCTCTTTGAGAATTTCCTGGAGCCGCATTCGCCAGCCGGGATCGAGGCTCAAGCCGGGCTCATCGAGGAGCAGGACCGGTGCATCCGGCAGGAGGAAAAGGCCAATTCCGAGACGCTGCCGCATTCCGCCGGAAAGCGCGCCGGCGCGCTCGCGGCTTACACTCGTTAGGCCGAGGTCTTCAAGCAGCGCCGGGTTACGTTCCCCGCTCACTCCTCGAAGCCGGGCGTAAAAATTCAAAATCTGAAGGCAGCTGAGACGAGGATGAAACTCCGGGTTCTGCGGAAGGTAACTCAGCGAGCCTTGCGCCTCGCGCCGGGCCCGAAGGATATCCTGCCCGGCAACGAAAGCGCAGCCGCTGTCAGCCGCGATCAGGCCGGCGAGCAGTTTCATTGTTGTGCTTTTGCCCGCCCCGTTGGCCCCTACCAGCATCGTGATTTCTCCCGGGCGGGCGAGCAGGGAAAGGCCGCGCAAGACCTTCTTCGGCCCGAAACTCTTACATAACTCCCTCGTCTCGATCATTGCCGGACACGATCATGTGGGAGGACGCCGCGGGCGCGGATCTGCCAGAAATCTGCGGTCAGCGGCGCCGGATCTTCAATCGCCTCGAGGCCGGGGATGGCCGCGCGTTCATTCGCAAAACGGAGCAGCTTCACGATCGGGCTGCCGGAAAGGAATGCCACTGTCGGGAAACTGCGCCGCATCGGGCCAAAAAGGTCCAGCTCGCGATGAGGAAGATCGCCGATGCCGTCGTGATTCAGGTCAACCGTCTCCTCACCGCCCCAGAAGTTACCCACGCCGTCAACCGCCCAACGATTGTTAGTCCCGGCGCCGTCCGCGTCTATCGGATGGAGGTTGCGGGTAAACCGGTTTTCGCTGAAGGAATTGTTATCGGAGTTACCGTAGAAGCGAAAGCCTATGTAGTTACCGCTGACTTCGTTTCCCTTGACCACAAACCCGATGGCCTGCTGAAAGGAAAAACCGACCGCATTGTTGCGAAGGACGTTGTTTTCTACGTGCACGAAGTCATCGGATTGAAAAAGAATGCCGTAGGCGCGGGAACCGCGGTTATCGAGAAATTGATTGGCGCGAATGATGATGTTCCGCGAAAACATGATCGCGGCGCCAGCGGCATTATCATTGAAGACGTTGTTCTCGAAGACATCGTCGTCCGAATACATGTAGTGGAGCCCATAACGCACGTTATGGACCCAGTTACTTTCGACCCGGGTATGGTTTGTGAAGGAGAAATAGATTCCGTCGCGTGTCTCGCTCACCTCGTTACTGGCAATGAGATTACGCTCGCAGTTCCACTGGTGAATGCCGTTGCCACGCTCATTCTCGTTCAGCGGCACTTCGCAGAGTTCCCCAATCCCCGCGGTTAAGGTTTGTTCGGCTGACTTGGTTTCAGTCTTCAGGCTCGTCTTGCCGCGAATGCGGTTACCAATGACACGACAGTCCGTAACCTTCTTCAGATAAATGCCGTGGAGCGATTCCTCGATCTTGTTATCTTCGATCGTGACGTGATTGCCTGCGACAAAGACAGCCGCGTTGTCATTCGACAGATTCAGGCCGGAGTCGCTGATCTGAAAGCCGCGCAGAGTCACGTTGTCGGCCTTAATCGTGACGACGTTGCCTTTGCCGTCGCCGAGAATCTTCGCGCCGGTCTCTCCTATCAGAGTGAGCGGCTTGTCGATCGTGACTGGACCGGGGTGGAGGCCCGATTCGACGTGTATGGTCGCACCGGGTGCGGCCGCCGCGATCCGTTCGGCGAGACTCGCGCTGTTCCCGCCGCGGGGAAGGCCGCAGAGAGCGAAGAGAATTACCGAGGGAATAAGTTGCCAATGACTCATGCCAATGATTTCTCCTTGCGCGAGAACCAGATCGCCAGGATCAACCACCCCATAAAGAGCCAGAGAAGGTAAGTCCCCAACTCAGGATAACTCGATTGGGTAAAGTTCGCGATTTTTTGCGTGCCAAAGATGAGCGGAGTAAATGGCTGAATGTGGACCGGGGCGTGTGGATCGAGATGATGACCATACCAATAGAGCCGGTAGTAAAACGCGCCGATGGAAAAAGCGCCGAAATAAGCTGCGAGCACGAACAAGTCGATGAGGTTTTTCATCTCGCCCATGACAATGCCGCGCAAGGCGAGCAGGATGAAGACACCAAACATAAAAGGCATGATTTGCATCTCGGTGAAGTCGGCCTGGTCAATCTTCTTCATCCCGATGTAGTGATTCAGGTTGTTAATCTCGTTGATGTCGTTCCCGTTGATCCCGCCGCCGTGGATTTTGTAGGCGTAAATTTCCATCGTGAGGCCGGTCGAATATTGAGGGGCAGTCAGATAGAGCTTCCAAAGTGGGAAGAACACCGAGATCGCCACGGTGATCGCAGCGGCCAGGAGGCAGAGGCGGGACCAGAGGTTCAGCGGCTTGTGCAGGAATCGGAACTCGCGACTTAAGAAGGTAGGCATGTTACTGACCGGGATCCTGCGCGCGTGACCAGCACGCGCGCAGGTTGCATCACTAACCTAAGGTGTAGCTGAAGGGTTGGCCGCTGGCGATGTGGTGTTGGGTGCTACTGGATTAGCCACCGCCGGAACCGCCGGTTCTCCCTCGGTCGCCTCCGTGCGGGGCGCGGGTGGAATACTCGCCGGGTTGACCGACTCAGTGGCCGGTTCAGCGGCGCCTTCGTTCTTCACCACCAGATATCCTTGCATCTCCTGGTGGAGCGCGGAACAGAAGTTGGTGCAGTAGAACGGAAACACTCCGGGCTTGGTCAGTTTCACCTGAAAGGTGCGTGTTTCTCCCGGATCGATAACGAGATTGATGTTATGCTCGACCAGGCCGAAGCCGTGAATCATATCCGGTGATTGCTCGATGTTAGTCACATGCACGGTAAGCGTGTCACCGACCCTGGCATCGAGCCGATCCGGGACAAAGCGGCTGCGAATCGCCGTTAGCTTCGCTTCTACCTGGTCGCCGTTACGCGTCTGGCCGGCCTGGGCAGCGTCCCAGATCGCGTTCGGGTCCTTGTTCTCATCCTTGGGATAGACTTCAATCGGCTGGATCTTGTCCGCCTTCAGGATTTGGGCGAAATGCGGCTCCGGTTCGGTAAAGGTTTCATAGATCATCTTCATTTTCTCGCCCGTGATATCGATGAGCTGGCTATCTTCGGGCTGGGATGGGCCGACACTCAGGTGACGGCCTTTCGAAAGTTTGTTCATTGCCACGAGCCACTTGCCGTAGGGATGGGCCGTGTCACTACCGGCAACGACGAGGTGACCAATGCTATAATGCACCGGGATCTTATCGAGCACGACCTTGGAAAGGTCTTTCTTTTCTTCATCCGTCCAGGGCGGCAGTTTCCATTTCGCCACCTGGGAATCGATAAAGAGTGAGGTATAAGCGTTTCCGAGCCCATCGTATTGAGTATGGAGCGGGCCGAGCCCGACCGGCACTTCCCCTTCGACGACGTCGTGGTGCTCGACTACGGGAATTCCGCGCACGTCGCCCCCATGGACGAAGTCCTTGTCGGCAATCGCTTTTTGGAGTTTTTCGAAGTTAATCACGGTGGTTGTCGGCTGGAGTTTGCCGCCGGCGACGACCCATTTGCCTGTGGGATCGACGTCCATTCCGTGGGGAGACTTGGCGATGTCGATAAAGTAAAGGACGCCCGGGACCTTGGCCGGATCGATCACCGGCACTCCGGCCATCATGGTCGCTTTGCCCTCGGCAACGGCTTGCTCGGCCGCGCGCCAGTTCACAATCGCGGCATAGTCACGGTCCTTTTGCGAAGCATTGGTTTCGAGAACGGTGTGAGCCATTTCACTGTTATAGGAGGTCCAGAATGCCCAGCCGCTGCTCGGTCCCTTTCCGGTTGAGCCCAGGTCCCAATCAAAGGGCGGAGTCAGAATTTGCCAGCCGACTGTCATGTGACCGGTGGCGGAATCGACTTTGATTCCGCTGACCATGCCGTTGAACTGAGTCGCATAGTCATTCGGGTCGGCGACGCGGCCTTTGGGCAGCGGCACGGAGAAGCGGGTTGCAACAAGAATGTATTCCGTGTTCTCGGTTACAAAGGATGAGCCGTGGTTGCCCATCGAGTTAGGGATAGGGCCGAGAATTTCCTTGGTTTTGAAATCCCGCAGGTCAATACGCGCGACCCGGTTGTTGGCGTTATCGTTAACGAAAAGCCAGCGTCCGTCGTATTCACTCTTGGTTTGGGAGAGCGCCGGGTGATGGACATCGCCCCAGGTATATTCGCCGAGCATTTTCTTGCTTTCGATATCGTAGCCATAGCCGGTGCCGGAATAGGGCGCAAAGACCGGGATAGTCGCGATATGTCTCATGGATGGAATACCGGCGATAAAGACCTGGCCGGAGTGACCACCGGAGTAGAAGAGATAGTATTCGTCCTTCTGTCCCGGTGGCACATAGGAGGCTTGGGCGTTCTTGGCGTCGTCTCCCGTAATTTTCCTGTCCCCGCTACCGTTCTTGTTGCAGGCATTTTGCAGCGAGGCGAGCAGACCGAGGAGCGCGACCGCAATCATTTTGGATGTGTAGGTTTTCATAGGTTAGGTGGTGTCAACTGAGTTGTCCGAACTACGGCTTCACGGTCATGATCCCGTGCATGCCGTTGGCGTAATGGCCAGGGAAGGCGCAGAGAAAGACATAGTCGCCGGGAACAAACGGAGCCGTGAACGTAATGGTGTCGCTCTCCCCCGGCCCGAGGAGTTTGGTGTGAGCGATGACACTGTTGGCGAACTCCGGCGCGATGTAGTCCTGGGCGGCGTGCATCGAACCTTCGTCGAGGAATCGCTGCACGTTGGTGTTTTGTTTAAGGAGAATGAAGTTGTGTCCCATCGAAGCCTTCGGTGAGGTGCCGACATTTGTCAGCGTGACCGTGACCTGCTGCCCGGGCTTTACTTCGAACGCCGTCAGGTCGAATTTCATCTTATCGTTCGCTGTGATCTTTACCTCCTTGGGCGGTCCGGCCGGCTTCTTGGCGCAGCCGAAGCCGGCGAAAAGAAGAGCCACACAGGCAAGGGCGAGGGTTGGACTTGGTGATCGGAATAACTTTCTCATAGGTGTAGTTTGCTGGAAACGCGATATCGCGGTCTTGACCCAGATCAAGTTTTACTCTGATTTTTTTCCTGCATGAGAACGATTGTTTGTGGCTTGGGGAAAGCTCCGCGATTTGCCGCCGGAACCGCGGTTCGACTGCTGGTTTGCGCGCTCCTGCTTGCGGGCGGCTGCGGCAAAGAGACAAACAAGCCGCTTCAATTTGAGGTTCGCGGGGTGGTTCAAGGTTTGCCGCCGGATCACCGCACGATCGCGATCGAGCACGAAGATATCCCCGGCTTCATGCCCTCGATGACGATGCCCTTCACAGCCCGCAATGAGAAAGAAATCGCCGGCCTAAGGGTTGGCGACGCACTCTCTTTTCGCCTGACGGTGACGCCGAACGACTCCTGGATTGACCAGATCAAGAAGATCCCGCGCGCCGAGGTCAAGCTTCCCGAACCGAAACCGGAAGCTACGCTCGGCAAACCGTCGGCCCGTCTTAAGGAAGGCGATTTGATCCCGGCCTTTTCGCTAACGGATCAGGACAAAAGATCTGTCAGCGCGGAAACATTTCGCGGTCGCCCGCTGGTGCTGACATTTATTTTCACCCGCTGCCCGATGCCCAATTTTTGTCCGCGCATAACAAGCGATTTTTCCGAGCTGCAAGGCCTGATTAAAGCGGACAACGGGGTGGTTGCGAAAACGCAGTTACTTGGCGTCACGCTCGATCCGGCTTTCGATACACCGCAGATCCTAAAAGACTACGGCGCGCACGCGAACCAGGATCCGAAGGTGTGGAGCCTGGCGACGGGCGATCCGCACCAAATCGACGCCTTGACTCGGGCATTCTCGGTTTATCGTCAGAACGAAGGCGGGACAATCTCACACGGCCTGGCGACGGCCTTGATCAGTCCCGAGGGGAAGATCGTGAAGATCTGGCGAGGGAACGCCTGGACGCCGGAAGAAGTGATTGCCGAGATTCGCAAGCTTTGATCGGCAGTGCGCGATTAACCCGACAGGCTGCAAGCCTGTCCCCCAGGTTAGGCAAGATTCCTAACTTCCGGCGCGGCGGCTCTTGAAGGTCAGCTCGGCGATGCCGGATTTGTCGAGTTCACCAAGGCCTTGCTTCACCATCCGGTCATATTGCACCTTGGTCGCGCGTGCGAGCGGGAGTTCGAGCCCGGCCAGTTCGGCGAGATGAAGGGCGATGCCGCTGTCCTTGGCGGCGTGGGCGGCGGAAAAGAAGCAGGCGTGGTCGCGGTTTTGCATGTCTTCGCCATCGGTCTGCAAAACGCGTGAGCCGGCGCCGGTCTCGGCGAAAACTTCGCGCAACATCGTGAGATCAAGCCCGAGCGCGTCACCGAGCCCCAGGCCTTCGGCAAGTCCGGCGGTGTTGATGTTCATCACCATATTGACGAGCGCTTTTACCTTCGCGGCCTGGCCCGCTTTGCCGATGTAGCGAATGGTTTTGCCTAACGATTTCAGGATCGGCTCGGCGCGATCGAAAGCCGATTTCTCGCCCCCGCACATCAGATAAAGCGAACCATCCCGCGCCTGGGTGATGCTCGAAGCCATGCAGGCTTCGAGAGTTTGCGCTCCCGCTTTCTGCGCCAGGCCTTCGACCTCGAGGTGCACTTCGGGTGTGATCGTGGCGCAATTGATGAACAGTTTGCCTTGCGCATTGACGAGCAGGTTATCGTCGGGCGCGGAAAAAATCTGGCGCATCGCCGCATCATCGGAGACGACCGTGATGATGATATCGGCCGCGGCGGTGACTTCGCCTAACGACTGGCTGGCGAAGCTGCCCAGCTCCTGGGCGAGGCTGGTCGCGGCCGCGCGGTTGGTGTCGTAAAGCGCCGTGATGTGAAATCCCTCGTCCTTCAGGCGGCGCGCCATGTTTGCGCCCATCCGGCCAACTCCGACGAATGCGATGTTCATGGGCCAACCTTAGCAGGAGAAGCGGCGGAATCCTCCAGCCAAATCGCCTGGCGGGCGAAAAGAAAGCGCCGCTGGCCGAAGTTGCGCCAACCGGCGGCGAGAGCGAGCTGGCGCAACTCGGAAAAGGAAAAGGCCCGCTCGATCGAGACGCGGGCATCATGCCGCGTCATCGGCTCACGAAACGCGACGGTGGTGAGCAGTTCGATCCCGAGTTTGGCAAGCCGGCTGCGCCGGAGATCGGCGACAAGCACTTTGCCGCGGGAAAGCTCGCGACAACGTGCCAGCAAATGGATCGCGTCCTCGGCGGCGAAGTGATGCAGGGCAAGAGAGAAGAAGACGATATCGTAGCCATGTTTCTCCCCGAATCCGGCAATGTCGGCGCAGTGGTAACGGATCTCCGGGACCCCGGCACTGAGCTGGCGCGCGACTTCGAGCGTGGCCGGTTGAAAATCAACCGCATCGATCGTTAGACCGGCGCCGATTCCACGCGCAAACTGCGCAATCAGGCGCGGAATGTCGCCCGAGCCGGTGGCGAGATCGAGCACCCGAAGATTGTCGTCAGGCCGAATCCAGCGCCGGAGAAAATGTCGGATGAGGCGATAGCTCCCGAAGTAGCGATTGAGCGCACGCAGGTTGCGCAGGTCGGCAGCCAATTCGTCCGAGACGGGCTGCGGCCGATCCATCCACTCCGGGTCGGCGGAATCGAACCGGCGTTTCATTTCCCTTCTTGTAGCGGTGGTCTGTGACCGCCGGACCCGTGGGTTGAAATTCCGATCGCTCGGCGGTCACAGACCGTCGCTACAGGAGAAATTTCTGCCACGACGCGGGTAGCTCGGAGGTTTCGATCTCGCTTGCAATCCGGCCTTCGAACTCGGGCGCAAAGCTTGTGCTCGTGCCGTAAACCATGATCAGGTCTTCCGACCCTTCGACCCGAATGGCATGCGCGACACCTGGCGGAATCACCACGGCGGCATTGTTCGGCCCGCGATGGTTGTCGCCCTCGATAAAAAACCGCATCGTGCGAGGCGGCAGGCCAGCCCGGGCTTCGTGCAGGATCATCTCGGCCCGGCCTTGCAGGAAAAACATCACGTCCCATTGTTCTTCGTCGTAGCGGCGGAGCGAAAAATTCTCCGGCTCGGTAAGGAAGAGGCGCTGGAACCACTCGTCCGGCGCGTTACCCGCCGGGATGCTCGGGGGGTGAATGTGAAAACCTTTGGCCGTTTGGGCGAACATCCGCGCCGCCGACCATTGTCGCGGCCAGAGACCGATCCGCGCGAGCGGGCCTTCATCGCGGCGGGCAAACTCCCCGAACATTCCGCGATGCCGCTGCGAATGAATCGTCCGGGGAAAAACTTCCACGCCGGGAATCCAGGACTGCGTCAGCTCGGGAGCGCTCCGGTCAGCACGAATCAATTCTCCGGCGTCGAGGCCGGCCGCAGCCAGCCGTTGCGCGATCGAATCAGTCGAATAATCGCGTTGCACCAGCGCCTGGCGCGCTTCGTTCGTCAGACCGTGCCAGCGGTCGCTTGTTCGATCCATGGTTATTTGCCTAACGAAAAATCGGCCCGCTCGCGCGAGAGGTTCGGGTTGTAGTACGGATCTCGCTCGAGGTATTCGGGCCAGCGTTCGCGCATGACTTCCGTCTCGAGCGCTTCCACGCTCCGGCGCCGGGTTGCCGACTCGTGGTGATAAAGGCGAGCAAAGGGGGTGTAAACAATCAGGTAACCGGCGCGCCGCATTTTCAGGCAGAGATCGACATCGCTGAAGGTGACCGGCAGACGCTCCTCGTCAAAGCCGCCCACCTGCTCGAAAACTTCCCGCCGGGTGAGGAGGCAGGCGCCTGTGACGGAGCTGTAGTTGCGGGTGACCTGCAACTGCCGGCAAACGCCGGGCGAATCGGCCGGGAAATGCCGGAAGGCATGCTCGGCAATTCCGCCCACGCCCAGGATCACCCCGGCATGCTGGACGGTGTCGTTAGGGTAAAGCAGGCGCGCGCCGACGGCGCCGACCTCCGGACGTTGGACATGCTCCGCCATGATCGTGAGCCAATCGCTGTCGATCACTTCGACATCGTTATTGAGAAAGAGGAGCCAGGGGCTGGTCGATTGCTCGACCGCGAGATTGTTCAGGGCGGAAAAGTTGAACGGTCCCTGAAAGTGCAACAACCGGTGCTCGAAATTGCGGAAGTATTCGCGCGCTTCATCCGATTTGCTCTCGTTGTCGACGACGATGATCTCGTAGTTGGGGTAGCTCGTTTTGTTCGTGATGCTGGCGATGCAACGCGAGAGAAGATCGATCCGGTCGCGGGTCGCGATGATGATGGAGATGCGGCGCGGCTCGCGCAACTCGCGTTTCACCCAATAGGCGTGGGTCTGCCAGTCGACCGTGACGTGGCCGTGTTCGCCACGGCGCCGGAGATGGCCTTCGACCGCGCGCCGCCCGGCCTCGAGCGCCTGCGGTTTGCGCCGAATGTTGTCGGAGGTCGAACTCTCGCTCCGGCGCCAGTGATAAAGAATCCGCGGCAGATGATGGATGCGATCGGTCATTTCGGTCACGCGAAGAAAGAGATCGTAATCCTGTGCCCCGTCGAATTGAGGGCGAAAGCGGCCGGCTTTTTCCACCATCTCGCGCCGGATGGTGGTGAAGTGGCAGAGGTAATTGTAGGAAAGCAAAAAATCCGGGGACCAGTCGGGTTTGAACTGCGGCGCGGCCAAACCCTCCTCGGTGATCTTGTCTTCATCGGAAAAAATCAAATCCGTTTGCGGGTTCGTTTGGAGATGCCTCACGACTTCGAACAAGGCGTCCGGCTCGAGCAGATCATCGTGGTCAAAGAGGCCGACCCATTCGCCCTGCGCGACTTCGAGTCCGGAATTGGAGGCCTCGGAAATCCCGCCGGTGTTGTTGCGCCGGACGATTTTAATGCGCGCATCCCGCTCGGGCAGGGCATCGAGGAGCTGCAGGGTTTCGGGGAGAGTCGAGCCGTCATCGATCAGGATCAGTTCCCAGTTCTCATACGCTTGCGCGAGGACCGAGTCGATCGCCTCGCCTAACCAATTCGCGGGCGTATTGAAAACCGGCGTGATGATGCTGATGAGCGGCCGGTAGGCAAAGGCGCGCGACGTTTTGCGCGCCTCCTCCAGGGCCTCCGCGCTTGGGCGCCGGCTCTGGAGCCAGAGCTGATATTCGTTAGGCGAGATTCGGCCATTCTTTGCCGGCCCGGCGTGTCCAAACTGTTTCCGGATCTCGCGAATCAAACGCTGCGGGAGCCGATAGGGAGCGAGAATTACCTGGCCGATCTTGCGCTCGGGCGATTTCCGCAGCGCCTGTTTCTCGGCTTTGAGCTGCTTCAGGTCGCGCTTGGCCTGTTTCAGTTTCAGGACCTTTTCTTCCAGCCGGGCAATGTGCCGGTCGGCGGCTTCCAGTTCGGCCATGCGGGTGCGCAGGGTGCGATTGAGTCCGCGCAGTTGCACGTTGAGGCGCGCGAACCCGGTTTCAACTTCGGGAAGAACCGATTCGAGCGAAGTCGCTTTTCTCCGGCTGAGATGGACCGCGCCCGGTTCAATCTCGACGATCTCGGAGTCATAGTTAGGCAAAAATCCGCGCTCGGCGAGCAGACGAACCAGGTGCGGCCGGCGTTTCGTGACGTTCGCGCCTGCGCCCGGAATCAAAATCACACTCCCAGTAAGGCTCGTCACCCGGTCGAGCATCGTTTCGTCCTGGGAGGATTCGATTTCGGCCGGATAAAACCAAATGGCGAGATCAAATTGGGGGAACTGGGTGTTATCCGAGAGCGCCTCCAACTCGGCGAGCCCGGCGCAACTCGTGCACTCGATGTTTTCGTTCCCGGGCTGAGCGCTGATTGCTTTGGCCTCGTTCCCGACAAAAAGGAGGCGGGCGGGCGCGAACTTGCGTGCGATCAGGCGGACGAAGTTCGTTGCGATGCTCGGGAAACGGCCGGTTTGCACGAGAGGACATTATAATGATTGCAGCGGCTCGCAGGCAAAATTACGCTCCTGCCGCTCTCCGTCCCTGCCGGCCCGTCCGGCCTGCATGCTCGACTTTTGCCTTTACCTATTTTATCGCGCAGCCCTCGCGCTGATCACGACGCTGCCGCTGCGAACGATCTTCTTCCTCGGACAGACGCTTGGATTCTGCGCCTGGCTCTTTTTACCCAACTATCGCCGCCTTGCCCGCCGCAATGTCGAGATCGCCTTCGGGAGCGAGATTCCGGATGCGGAAAAGCGCCGGATCGTGCGCCGTCATTTCCAGCGGCTCGGCGCCAATCTCCTCAGCGGGATGAAACTGAACGCCATGCCATTGGAAAAGGTGA
This sequence comes from Chthoniobacterales bacterium, assembly GCA_036825615.1. Lineage (GTDB taxonomy): Bacteria > Verrucomicrobiota > Verrucomicrobiia > Chthoniobacterales > UBA10450 > JAICXG01. Next base: position 181,421 of record DAISXY010000005.1, on the reverse strand, counting down.
CGCCGCTGATCGCGGTCGAGCAGCAGGAGGAGGTGCACCAGCAGTTGCGCGAGGGCCGGCCGGTCGTGCTGGTGCTGAGTCATCTCGGGAATTGGGAATTGTTCGCGCAGATCCTGCCGCATTACTTTGGTTACACCCGGCTGAGTACGGTTTACCAAAAGCTCGGCAATCGTTACCTCGACGCCTTTGTGAAACAGCAGCGGGCGCGCTTCGGGGTCGAGCTTTTCGACCGGAGCGAAGGATTTACCGAGGCGCTGAAGCTGCTCCGTGGCGGCGGCATGATCGGCATCCTGAGCGACCAGCATGCGGGCGATCACGGGATGTGGACGCCTTTTTTTGGCCGGCTCGCCTCGACTTCGCCGCTGGTCGGATTGCTTTGCAAACGAACGGGCGCGGCCCTGATCGCGGCGTCGCTTTTTACGGAGGGACCGGCGAGATGGCGAATGACGTTCAGCCGGCCGGGCGATTTGCCTAACGACAGCGTCGGCGCGCTCACCGCCAGGGCGAACCTGATGATTGAAGAGCAAATCCGGTGCGCGCCCGAGGATTGGTTCTGGGTGCACAACCGCTGGAAAACACCGAATCCGAACTGGCTCCTGAGCAACTACAAACGCGGAATTTACCTTCCGCCCGAACTTGCGCCTAACGAACTGAAGCCGTTTCGAATTTTGATCCGCGCCAGCAACTGGCTCGGAGACAGCGTTATCAGCATGCCGGCGGTGCGCGCGATCAAACGCGGCCGCCCGGATGCGCACGTCACGGTGCTCGCGCCGGAGAAGCTCGCCGCGGTCTGGCGGTTGCTGCCGGAAGTGGACGCGGTCTTGTCGTTAGGCAGAAAATCGCTCTGGAGCGCGGTGCGGTTGGTGCGTGCGCAACCTCGGTTCGATGTCGGGATTGTTTTTCCGAATTCGCTCCGCGTCGCGCTCGAGTTCTGGCTCGGGAAAATTCCGCGCCGGGTCGGCGTTGCCGGCCATTACCGGCGCTGGCTCCTCAATCAACTCGTGCGGCCGGTGGAACGCTTTGGTCCGCCACCGCATCAGGTCGAGCATTATCTCGATCTCGTCCGCTCGTTAGGCGTGGAGGCCGAAGTGGGCGAGATCGCAATTGCGAAAGCGAATCGCAGCGGGTCCTTCGGACTCTGCCCCGGGGCGGAATACGGGCCGGCGAAACGCTGGCTGCCGGAGCGTTTTGCGGAAGTGGCGAAAACAATCGGGGGCGACTGGGTGCTTTTTGGAACCGCCAGGGACGAAGCGATAGGCGCCAAAATTTCCACCGCGCTTGGGAACGGCGGCGTCAATCTCATTGGCAAAACGACGCTCGAGCAGTTGATCGAGGAACTGCGGAAATGCCGGCTCCTCTTAACCAATGACACCGGCACGATGCACCTCGCGACCTTGCTCGGTGTTCCAGTGGTGGCGATTTTCGGTTCGACCGAGCCGCGACTTACCGGACCGCTCGGGAGCGGGAACATTGTCGTTAGGCATCAGGTCGAGTGCAGTCCCTGTTTCCTCCGCGAGTGTCCGCTGGATTTTCGCTGCATGGAAGGCGTGGGTACCGAAGAAGTGATTGCCGGCGTGCGGTCAGCCTGAGCGCGCAGCCGCCGAAGCACTTGGCCACGGCTGATCACTTCCAAGTCGTCACGGTTTCTTCGAAGCCGCCGACGCGCTGACGTCGATCTGGACTGTTCCCTTGAGATTCGGATCCACCGAGACGGTCACGCCCGACGATTTGCCATCGCTCCAATCGAGCGGGAAAGCATCGAGCCTCTGGTCCATCGGCCACGCTCCCTTACCGTGCGGGGTGAAGCGATAGATGCTCTCGGGATTTCCATCATCCACGAAGCGCCAGATCACGAGGCCGTGCGCCGGCAGGTCGCGATCGTATTTTCCCGCGAGCCGCAGCTCGATGAGGAAATACTCGGGCGGCTTGCTCCCGGCCCGCTCGTAAACCAGCGCCTCGCGCGAGTCCTCGATCGAAGCAATCTTGTAGGAGCCGGATCCTCTGATCGGGCTGCCGGTGATCCATCCCTTCTTGAAGCGCAGCGGCGCGTCGATCTGTGCATCGGTATAGGTTACGGCCATGAGGGAGTAGTCGTCGGCGCCGTGGCCTGGATACTTCTGGTTCGCGTAAACGTCGGGGAATCCGAAGAAGAGATGGCCAAGCTCATGACGCGTCACGCCCAGGTTCATCGGCGAGGGCATGTAGACCTCGGCGATCCAGCCGATCTCGACCCCATCGAGAACGAGCGGCTTCTGGTTTGGTCCTTCGGTCGGGCGGTTGGTGCCGAACGGGCTCTTCTGCGGAATGACGATGAGGATCCCGAGTTCCTCTGCAGTGAGCTTGAGGTCGCCGTTCTCGTCGAAGCTCGCGAAGTCAACCCGCTTGTCGGCCTTCCCAAGCGCCTCCGCCCACTTCTCGATGTGACCATCCTTGAATCCGTCCTTGGCGTTCTCCGGATGATGCCAGTAGTGGTCGGCCGGCTTCTCGGCTTTGACCCAATCCAGCACGGCCACTTTTTCGATCACGGCCGTGCCGCCGGATTGGTTGAGGTAGAACTCGCGCAGGCTGCTCGCCTGGCTGCCAAAGAGCGATTCGTCAATTTCCTGGGCAGTCGGTCGCGGGCCCTGGTCCTTGCGGCCGGGATCCCAAAGCACGACCAGCAGCCTGAGCTTTTTCAGGGCAAGACGGTGTGTTGGGGCCTTCTGGCCGCGAATGTCTTCGACCTCCTCGGTTGATTGCCGCACCGGTTCGTTAGGGCGCGCCGGTTTGTCCTTCGGTTGCCGCAGCAACACGCCGCCGCCGGCGAGTCCGGGCAGCGCGGCCTCGTGCTGGACAACGTGCGCCAGCTCGTGGGCGAGTAGCTGCCGGCCTCCCGTGGTCGCGGGCGCGTACTCGCCCGCGCCGAAAACGATGTCGCGCCCGACGGTGTAGGCCCGCGCCTGCACCGCGTTCGCCGCGCGAGCGGCCTCATCGTCGACGTGCACACGGACGCGGCTGAAGTCCCAACCAAAGCGAGGCTCCAATTCCGAGCGCACCGCCGCCGGCAGCGACAAACCGGCGCTCCGCGCACCGGGCGTCCGCGGCCCCGAAGATCGCGACGGCGCTGACCGCAACGCCCGTTGGGCCATCGCCTCCGCGCTACGCTCGATGCTCTCTTCCGGCGAGCTAACGCGCGCGTCCTGGAACGCCGGTGTCAGGGCCGGATGCGACGGCGGTTGGCGCGTGCGGCTCGCAATTCGAGAGTGCGCGACCGTGCTCTGCGATTCGGCCTTCGTCACGCTTTGCCGCATCGAACACGATCGCATCATGGCGCATCGCTTCTCGCCGAGGCTATACTAAACCTTCATCACCTCGGCTTCTTTCCGCTCCAGGTGTTCGTCGATCGATTTCACGAATCGATCGGTCAATTTCTGAATGTCGCCTTGCATGTCGTGCAACTGGTCTTCGGTCGCTTCGCCCGCCTTCTGCATCTTCTTCGCTTCGTCCATCGCGGTGTGACGATTGGCCCGCACCCGGACGCGCGCTTCCTCGGCCATGTGCTTGAGGGAGCGCACCAGTTCTTTGCGTCGCTCTTCCGAAAGCTCCGGAATCGGGAGACGAATCACCTTCCCGTCAATCAGCGGAGTGATTCCGATCTTCGATTCCTTCAGCGCTCGCTCGACGTCGCGGACCGTCGAGGCATCGAACGGCTGCACCACGAGCAGGCGCGGCTCGGGGGTGGTGATGAGAGCGAGCTGTTTCAATTTCATCGACGAACCGTAGGCCTGGACATCAACATTCTCGACCAGCGCGGGCGAAGCCTTCCCTGTCCGCACGGCGGCGAATTCGTGCATCATGTAATCGACGCTTTTTTCCATCGCCAACTCGGCTTCGAGAAGAATTTCTTCGGCGGTCATAGGTCTGTAAAAAGAAAGCTGCGGAGGTTCTGAATCGCAATCGCTAATCGGTCACGAGCGTGCCCACGGGCCGGCCGAGAACGATATCGCGCACATTGGTGGGGCTGTGCATGTCGAAGACGCAGATCGGGATTTTGTTGTCCATGCAAAGGCTGAAAGCGGTCGAATCCATCACCTGCAATCTTTTCGTCAGGGCTTCATTGAAGGTGATCCGCTCGTAGCGTTGCGCATCGGGATAAAGTTTCGGGTCCCGGTCGTAGATGCCGTCTACCTTCGTTGCTTTGAGAATGATGTCGGCGCCGATCTCGCTTGCGCGCAAGGCCGCGGTCGTGTCGGTGGAAAAATAAGGATTCCCGGTCCCGGCGACGAAGATCACCACCCGGCCCTGCTCGAGATGGCGAATTGCGCGACGCAGGATGAAGGGCTCGGCGACGTTCTGCATTTCGATCGCCGTCTGCACGCGCGTGACAACCCCGCCTCGCTCGAGCCCGCTTTGCAAGGCGAGGCCATTGATCACGGTCGCGAGCATGCCCATGTAATCGGCCGTGGTGCGGTCCATTCCCTGATGGCTGGCCGCGAGCCCGCGCCAGATATTGCCCCCGCCGACCACGATGGATATCTGGATCCCGAGATCGAAAATCTCCTTCACCTGCCGCGCAATCTCGTTCACGATTTGCGGCGAGATGGTTTCGCGCGCACCGGTTTCGCGCAGCGCTTCGCCGCTGAGCTTGAGGACAATTCGCTTGTAAACCGGCTTCGGCGCTTCCATCTCGGGCCGGATAATCGATCAGAAAACGATTTTTGGGGAGGAAAAACCGCGCAAAAAATCAGCCGCGCGCATCCGGCGTTTCCCTTCCAGCTGCACCTCCTCGAGGCGAAGGCTCCCGCCGCGCGTCGCGACGAGAAGGCTGGAGTCGTTAGGCGTGGAAATTGTGCCTGGCGTCCCAAGGTCGTTTTTGCTCGCAGTGGCCTGGAAGATTTTCAGGTGGCGCGTTTTGCCTGAGGAGTCCGTGATTTCGGTGAAGGCGCCTGGCCAGGGATCATAGGCGCGCACCTTTCGCGCGAGCAACTCGGCCGGCTCGCGCCAATCAATCCGGCCATCCTCGCGCGTGAGTTTGGGGGCGTAAGTTGCGCGGGTGGAATCCTGTGGCATGCGCGGTGCGCGGCTGGCGGCGAGCGCGTCGAGCGCTTCGCGAAGGGCGTCGGGCGCAAGTTGGGCCAGCCGTTCGTGGAGGGAACCGCCCGTCTCGTCAGGCAAAATTTTTAGCGGCTTTTGCAGAAGGATGTCGCCCGTGTCGAGCCCTTCATCCATGTAGATGACGGTGATCCCCGTCTCGGAATCGTCCGCGATAATCGCCGCCTGGATCGGCGAGGCGCCGCGATGCCGCGGGAGGAGGGAAGCATGCAGGTTGAGGCAGGCGATCGGCGGAATCTCAAGCAGTGCGCGCGGTAAAATCTGGCCATAGGCCATTACCACAATGACTTCCGGCGCGAGCGCGCGAATTTGTGCGAGCGCGTCCTCAGTGCGAATCCGCGCCGGTTGCAGAATGGGAATTCCGGTTGCGCCGAGTTCCGCCTTGACGGGCGGCGGCTGGATCCGCTGTTCGCGCCCGACCGGTTTGTCGGGTTGAGTGACGACGCCGGCCAGCCCGTGCGCCGGGGATTCGCGCAACGAGCGGAGCGTCGGCAGGCCGATTTCGCCCGTGCCGATAAAAACGATTCGCATGCTGCGTCAGGGCAGCAGATCGAGCGGCGCCATCGCGTGCCGGTTGCGACGCGCCGCGGCGGCTTGTGCCATCAGTTTGTCGCCCGCGGTGACTTCGCGCGAGCCGACCGATGAGCCGCAGCCGGTGCAGAGATAATCATAAAGTTCGCGATCGGGCAGGATGAGGAGAAGCCGCTCGCGCACCGGCATCGCGGTTTTGCACTTGTCGCAATATAGACTCGAGGCAGTGAAATTCTCAAACTGCTGCATGCTCACCATTCGCCACCGTTGCCAGGATATTGTAAAGGACGCGGGCCGGCGGTTGTGTCGCGTCAATCACCTGCACGCGATCCCGATAATAATCGAGCACCGGCTTGGATTCGGTTTCGTAGGTCTGGAGCCGGCGTTTAATGACCTGCTCATTCGCATCATCGAGCCGGTTGTCTTTAAGGGCGCGTTTTTTCAGCCGGGCAAAAAGCTGGTCGCGATCGGGACAGGAAAGATGGAAAACTTTTTTCACATCAATCACGTCGTCCATGATTTTGGCCTGGCCGACATTGCGCGGGATCCCATCAAGCACGAGGACGTCGATGTCGGGTTTGAACTCATGCGCTTCGACCGCGGCGTCAATGTGCGCGCGCCAGAGCTCGACCGTAATCTCGTCCGGTACGAGCTGGCCTTTGCTCGAGTATTCGAGAAAGGCGCGACCGACTTTGGTGCGCGTGTCGAGGGTGCGGAAAACGTCGCCGCAGGCGCAATGAAAGAAGCGCGGGATTGAGCCGAGTGAATGGCCCTGGGTGCCTTTGCCACTGCCGGGCGCGCCGAAGAGGAGATAGGTGGTGTATTTCATTGCGCGAAAAGCTGCGGTTATAACCGAAAAGGGGGGATTTTACAATCTCGTAAAACCGCGCGCGAACCTGCGGAACAGGTCCCTCTGGAGGAAGGCGCTTCCGCGCTAGCTGCTGCTCTCGCGCGGGACGACGCTGACCCGCCGGCCGGCCCGGTCGAAGCGCACCTGGCCGTCGATCAGGGCAAAGATGGTGTAGTCGCGGCCGAGCCCGACGTTCTTGCCCGGAAGAAATTTCGTTCCGCGCTGCCGCACGATGATGTTGCCGGCGACGACGTTCTCGCTCCCAAATTTTTTTACACCGAGCCGCTTGCTGACGCTGTCGCGACCGTTTTTGACGCTGCCTTGTCCTTTTTTGTGAGCCATTGCGGGAGTTGAGAGTTGAGATTTGAGAGATGCTACTCGGCGGCAGCGGTTTTCTTTTCCTTCTTACCGAGAGTGATGCCGGTGATTTTGACCCGGGTCAATTTGCGACGATGGCCGACGGTGCGGTGATACCCTTTGCGACGGCGATACTTGAAAGCGATGAGCTTCTTGTCCTTGCGTTGCTCGATGACCTCGCCTGTCACGCTCGCGCCGCCGACGGCGGGGTTGCCATGCGTGAGTTGATCGCCGTCGGCGTGGAGGAGAACTTGGTCGAACGTGAGCTTCTCTCCGGGTGCGCCCGCGAGCAGATCGACGTCAACCGTATCGCCTTCCGCGACGCGATACTGCCGGCCGCCGGTTTTGATAATTGCGTAAGCCATAGAGCCTCGGGAAAAGAGCCCGGAAACTTCCACAGCGGGGGCGCTTTGACAAGGGAAAATCCTGCCTGGAGCTGGGGCGCCTGCGGGAAGCGATCGCGACCGGCGCGAGGGCGCGCCGGCTCCATCAATCAGCACCGGCGATCAGCAGCGTGATCTCGCCCTTCGGCGGATGCGAGGTGAAATGCGCCAGCAAGTCAGCAGCGGTCCCGCGGCGGAATTCCTCAAATTTTTTTGTCAACTCGCGCGCGACGCAAAGTTGACGTTCCGGCAGCAGTTCGCAGCAGGCGGCGAGCGTTTTCGTCAGGCGATAGGGGGATTCAAAAAAAACCGTGGTCTCGCCGCGTTCGGCAGCGGTGGTTAGTTCGCGGATGCGCTGGCCGCTTTTCACCGGCAGGAAACCTCGAAAGCAAAATTTCTCCGTCTCGAATCCAGACCCGACCAGGGCGGTGGTGATGGCAGAGACGCCCGGAATGATGGTGAAGGGCAGGTGGTGCGCGATGCAGTGCCGGATCAGGCGTGCGCCAGGATCTGAGAGCCCGGGCATCCCGGCGTCGGTGATCAGCGCGATATTTTGGCCAGCGGCGAGGCGTTCGCTCAATTCCGCCGTTCGTCGCGCCTCGTTGTGCTCATGATAGCTGACGAGCGGTTTCTTGATTTCGAAATGGCGGAGGAGATTACCGGAATGGCGTGTGTCCTCTGCCGCGATCAAATCAACTGATCTCAGAACATCGAGCGCACGCAGGGTGATGTCGCCGAGATTCCCGATCGGGGTGGCGACGACATAAAGCATTCAGCGCAGTATCTCTCAGGAAAGCAGGAAAGCAGGAAAAATTCGCAATCTGAAAACCGAAGAAACAGGAAGGGAGTAGCGCCTTTGTTTCTGTTTAGTTCCTGTTCTTCCTGCTTTCCTGCATACCTCAGCAATCCTCAGAAAAGCAAAACCGGGAGCCGGTTTGGACGGCTCCCGGTTGCAATTCTTCCTCTTACTTGAGTTACGGCAGGCTGGTGCCCTGCTGTTGTCTCACCAGCATCACATCAGAAGCGTTGATGAAGCCGTCGTTGCTGACGTCAGAGCGGAAGTTGGTGCTGTCGGTGTGCTGCCCCTTGTCCGCCTTGACTGCCTGAATGTCGGCCCGGTCGACCACGCGATCAGCGTTCACGTCACCGAGGAGCAGACCCATGGTCACCGTAGCGGAGCTAAGGCTGTTGCCCGATGTATCCATGATGTTGTTCGCCGTGATCATGATGTCCGATCCGTTGCAGGCGTGAGCCACGCCGACCAGTTTGATCGTCACCGTGTTTCCGCTGATCGAGATCCCATTGACCCCGCCGCAAGTGGAGCTCGCGCTTCCGACCGAAGCGATCGGATTATTGAAGGTCATCTGAATCGAGTACTTCTTGTTCGGTCCGCCGGAGCGATCTTCCACACCGGAAGGTCCGGTCAACGGCAGATCGATCGCGAACCCGCGCTGAGACGAGGCTGCGCTTACCAACTGGAGTGCGCCGCCAGAGATCGGAGCGCGGACGCCCATCGAGAAGTCCGGCGGAGAGACAAAGTCACCGGCCGGCTCGAAGCTCGCGCCGAAGAAGTTGCTGTCGAAGAACGAATTGTCGTTGTTCGCGCAAGGTGTGCCGACGCAGTTGGCGCCGCTCGTGGTCGAAACAAACGAACGTCCGGTCAGATCGCCGGTTGGCCAGACGGCCAGCCAGTAAGTGCCGGGATCGAGATGGATGCTCAGACCACTGATCTGGATCGTGAACTCAGTGAAACCAAATCCGCTTCGACCCGTGGGCGTAATCTCCGGTGTCGTGGTCATTCCGCTGGCGACGATCGTGCCGCCGTTAAAGGCAGAAACGCCCTGGCGGATTTCGAATGTCGCGGCCGTCACGTTGGTGTTCTCGAGGTTGTTTGAGAAAACAGCGCCGATGTCAAAACCGTCGCCGGTGACATTGAAGTCATCGTAGACGCGGGCGTACTGGCCGGACCCGAGACTGGTGTTTTCTTCGTTGGCCAGCCCATTAGATCCATCGAAATCACCGTTGTACCAGAGCAGTTCGCCTTCCATGGGCGTCGGGGTTGGTGTCGGTGTCGGGGTCGGCGAGATGTTGCCGGAGTCGGCCCGGATTCCCCAGTTACCGGGAATGCCGAAGTCATCAATGATGCCGATGAAATCGTTGTTGCCAATGTTATTGATGTCCACCGGGCTGCCGTCGCCATTGGCCGCGACCCAGCTCTGACGATGCAGGGCGCTGTTCTGGTCGATGCCCTGGTAGAACTTCTCCGGACCGCTATTGGACGGGGTCATGTCGCCGACGAAGAAGCTCGTCGCACCCGGGGGCAAATCGACCGGTGGTGAGAAGGTGTAGACCACAAAGGTGTCTGTGCCTTCATTTTGGATCGTGCCGGCGACCGAGCCGAGCAGGACCGCGTCGAATGGTGTTCCATCTCCATTCGGGTCGCTCCACACGCCGATCGTTACCGGCGTACCGTTATTGCTCGGGTCCGGGAATGCTGGCGTGCCCCAAGCGACTTCAACGGCCGAAATCTGGGTCGCACCCGGTATTACATTGAACTGGTTGAGCCAAATCGATTCGAAGTTCTGTAGCCCGTTACCAAAGCCGACTCCGTTTTCCATGGTTCCGTCATCGATCATATAGGTCGATGATACACTGTGACTGCCATGAGCTGCGGCTCTGGCGGTCATGGCTGGTTTCGTTGCCTTTTTGTGTTGCGCCGCCGAGTCAACATTGGCCCGAGTTCGGGCCTGTGCACCCAAGGCGAAGCACGCAACCAGGGCAACTGCGATCAGACTTACTTTTTGCAGGGTTGGATGTTTCATAGGCGGGCAGTAGGCACAAAATTCGCATCACATGTCAAGACTATTTTGATGAAAAATCGTACGCGTTCTGTCGGGCATTCAGAGCGTAATCCAGGGGTATTCGGGAATCGGCACATCATGGTCTAGGGATTTGTCTTAATATGCCGCCCAACTGGTCTGGCGCCGGCCTGCCCCTTTCGCAAATCTGGTCCCAAACCGCAGAATCATTTCAAGGCGCAATCCAGGGTGGTACGCTGATCGAGCCGTGCATTAGCAGTTACGAGGGAATTAAAGGGAATCTTCCTCGCGCTTTGCAACTGCGTGAGTAGGGTTTCGCCCGTCTCGGCCAGACGATTCACGAGTAATCAAATTCCACGCCTAACCATGCCTCGTCGATTCCCGACTCTCGCTTCGCTCCTTCTCTCGCTCCTTACGACCGCCGCTTTTGGCGCACCGCCTTCGGCAAGCCCGGCATCGACACCAAAGCCCCAAGCTTCGTTGCCTAACAAACCGCTGCGGCCTTCCTACGTCCCGCCGGTTTATAATCCCACCGATGTCGGCCACGCGGACAAGCCGCTCAACATTTTGATCCTCGGCGGCACCGGCTTTACCGGCCCGTACCAGGTGAAATATGCGGTCGCGCGTGGGCACCACGTGACGGTGTTCAACCGCGGGATGACGCACCCGGGCGTGCTGCCGGTCGGGGTGCAGGAGTTGGTGGGCGATCGCGAAACCGGCAAACTCGACACGCTGAAGAACAAGAAGTGGGACGTGGTGATTGATAACCCCGCCATGCTGCCGCGATGGGTACGCGATGTGGGCGAGATCCTGAAGGACAACATCGGCCATTACATCTTCATCTCGACGATCTCGGTCTATCGCGACGACCTCAAAGCCGGCTCGGATGAGACGGCGCCGGTCGCCAGCTATGAGGGCAAGGACGCGATGAAGGAGACACGGCAAAGCGTCATCGCCTCGAACTTCGCTCTTTACGGTCCGCTCAAGGCGCTTTCGGAGAAGGAGGCGGAGAAATGGTTCCCCGGCAAGACCTGCATCATCCGGCCCGGGTTGATCGTCGGCCCGGGCGACGAGACGGATCGGTTTACTTACTGGCCGGTGCGGATCGAGCGCGGTGGTGAAGTGCTTGCGCCGGGTGATCCGAAGGATCCGGTCCAGTTCATCGACGCACGCGACCTGGCCGAGTGGACCATCCGGATGGCGGAACAAGGCGCGACCGGGGTTTACAACGCGACTGGCCCGGCCGAGCGCCTGACAATCGGCGGAATGCTCGAGGGAATAAAGTCGGCTTTACAGTCGAACGCGAAATTCACCTTCGTGCCGGCCGATTTTCTGGAGAAACACGATGTCGCACCCTGGACCGACATGCCGGTATGGGTGCCGCCCGACAAGCCAGCGGGCGGGATCAGCTCGGTGAGCAACCGGCGCGCGCTCGAGAAAGGCCTCACATTTCGGCCGCTGGCCGAGACCGCGCGCGACACCCTCAATTGGTTCAAGATGCAGGGCGAGGTACGCCAGAAAAAAATGCACGCAGGCCTGACGAAAGAGCGCGAGGCCGAAGTCCTCGCGGCCTGGCACAAAGAGGAAAAATAGGCCGACAGTTGGATCGACGGGGTTCCAACCGGTCGGGTTAGCGTGATCCTTCTTTCCGTGCCGATTCCTGTGATCGTGACTGCTGATTTTCTCTCGCCTAACGAAATCCGGCCTCGCCTTCCTTGTGCAAGCGCGGGCCTTTGCGAAGCAGTTTCTCGCGCGTTTGTTTGAGCGAGATTTGCGGACAGCTATCGATCCACTTCTGGCCCTCGGGCGCAGCCCAGTGGACGGCGTTGCGCAAAACCAGCCTGACGATCGGGTGATGATAGATCGGATACGCCTCGTGCCCGGGGCGGAAGTAGAAGATCTTGCCGTTGCCGCGCTTCCAGGTGCAACCGCTGCGAAAAACTTCGCCGCCTTCAAACCAGGAAATGAAAATGATCTCGTCGGGAGCAGGAATGGCGAAAGGTTCGCCATACATCTCCGTATTTTCGATTTCGAAACAGCGATCGATTCCCTGTGCAATCGGATGGCCCGGGTTGCAAACCCAGAGCCGCTCGCGCTCGCCGGCTTCGCGCCAGGTGAGTGATGCCGTCGTGCCCATGAGGCGCTTGAAAATTTTCGAGTAATGGGACGAATGCAGGGCGATGAAACCCATCCCCTGCCAGATGCGCTCGAGTACGCGCTGCACGACGGTGTCATGCACTTTGCCGTGCGCGGCGTGGCCCCACCAGATCAGGACGTCGGTGTCGGCAAGAACGGCTTTCCTCAACCCATGCTGCGCCTGTTGCAGGGTGGCGGTGCCGACCTCGAACCCGCGATCTTCCCGCAGCCCGGCGGCGATGCATTCATGGATGCCGGTGGGATAAAGCTGCCTGACGGCCGCGTTTTTCCGCTCGTGCACATTCTCTCCCCAGACGAGGACGCGAATCTTCTTCGGCATAAAGAAAGGAAGAACGAATGAGGAAAGCAGGAAAGCAGGAAAAGACTTTGCGGGTCTGTCAGCCTTTCTAGTTTCCTGCTTTCCTGCCTTCCTGATTCAAATCTCGCATCGCGAGATGCTGGGCGATCAGTTGCAGCGCGGCGGCCAGCAGCTCGCGCCCGGGCGAAATCTTGTGCCAGGGCGAGGCGCCCGAAGGATGCGGCAGCGGGATGAGGTCGAAGCGGCGACCGGCACGCTGCGCGCGGAAGCTCCGTCCGATCACTTCCTCCAACTTAGTGGGCCTGAGGAACTGCGCGATCGCAAGTTTGCCCACCGGGATGACGAGGCGCGGTTGCAGGAGCTCGATCTCGCGGTCGAGCCACGAGGAACAATTGACGATCTCCTGCGGATTCGGGACTCGGTCCGTGCCGCCAGGTGCTTTGCCGGGAAAACAACGACAGACCGCCGCGAAATAAATTTTCGCGCGCAGGGTTTCCTCATCCATGCCGGTCGTTTCCTCAAACCAGCGAAAGAGGGTTTTCCCAGCGGTCCAGGCGAATGGTTTCCCTGCCACAGGTTCGCGCACGCCCGGCGCCTGGCCGACGAGGATGACCTTGCTTACGACCGCGCCACCGGAAACGGGTGGCGGATGCATGCGCGGACAGCGCCGGCAGTTACGCAGGCGCGCGACATGGCGATCGAGCTGCGCCTGGAGCTGTGTTTTGGACGACATGCCTAACGATTTGCGAGCCGGCCCAGGTTCGCCTTCACATCGAGAAAAATGCGACCAACAGCCCGGCTCCCTCATCTTCGCGCGCCTGCCGGCATCGGCAACGCGAGAGCCTCTGTGCCCGTGAGGCCGTTATCTTCGCCCGCGCGAGCTATTGAGCAAAACGGCCAGTGAATCGCTGATGTTGCTCACAATCGCCTCCGGCCTGGTGTCGCCGTTCAGGTCGCTCAGGACGAAAAATCCACTGAATTCGCTTCCGATTGGAAACTCAGCTGCCGCTGCAAAGCTGCCATCGCCCTTGCCGCGCAGGGCAACGATCGTGCCATCCTCTGGCGAAACGGTCACGTCGAGCCGGCCATCACGGTCGAGGTCCGCAACTTTCACCGGGCCGTAATTGGAATAGATACTTACCGGCTCCTGAAACGTGCCATCGCCATTACCGACAAAGAGGTTCAGTAACTTGCCGCCGCCAACCACCAGATCGGGTTTGCTATCGCGGTTCACATCGCCCGCCGCGAGATAGAGTGCTCCTCGCGAAGTGATCGTCAGGGGTGAATCAAAGGTGCCATCCCCATGACCGAGGTAGATCGAAACCGTTCCCTTAAAGGTATGGGAAATTGCCAGGTCTGGATTTCCGTCGAGATTGAAGTCCGCCGTAGTAGGATTTTGCGGCGTGTCGGCCGTCTGATAATAGATTGCCGGTTCGAAACTCCCGTCACCCTTTCCGAGCAGGATGGCTAACTGGCCGCTTAAGTCAGTAACAGCGACATCTACATGGTTATCGTTATTGAAATCGGCGACTGCTGGCCAAGGGCTGCTGAAGCCAACCTCGGTCAGCCGCGCCATCTGGGTTTCCGCTCTCGCTCCTGCGAAGCCTTGGTGATGGAGTACCGATCTGGGAGCTTATAAAATCAATCCCCCGCTGTCGATTTGATCGCCTAACGAATAAAGCGTGCGGAAGTCGGCCAGAAGGAGCGGTATAAGATTCGCCCGACTTCTGAAGCGTCTGGGCGGCCTCAGTGACCGGTATTAATCAGGACCGTCAATCCGTTAATAAGGTTGCTCACGATTGCTTCGGGCAATCCGTCGCCATTCAAATCCACCAGGTTGCAACCGCCGGTGAATTCGCCGCCGGTTGCAAACAGCCGGGCGGGAGCGAAGGTGCCGTTGCCGCGACCGGGCAGCACCCAAAGCCCATCCGAACTGTCAGCGAGGACGAGATCGAGTTTGCTGTCCCCGTTTACATCCGCAACTCGCGGCGACCCGGATCCGGAGAAGATAGCCTGGGGAGTTTGGAAAGTGCCGTCGCCGTTACCGAGGAGCAGCTCGGTCGGAAGTCCACTCACGATCAAATCAAGCACCCCGTCCCGGTTGAAGTCGCCCGTGGCCAAGTTGCCACTGTCGTTGATCGTTAGGGGCGCCTGGAATGTGCCGTCACCCACACCCAGGTAAATACTAATTGTGCTTCCGGCGACGGCGAAGTCGAGATTACCGTCACAGTTGAAATCACTCACAATTGGCGATCCTAACCCCATGCTCGTGGGTAAATACGCCGGGCTTTGGAAAGTACCATCACCATTGCCCAGAAGAATCGCCAGTTGGTTAGAGAAATAGATTGTCATCACGATGTCGGGTTTCCCATCGTGATTGAAGTCGCCGATTGCGACTTGTTCATCAGAGCCAGGCACAGAAGTAACTTTCGGCGCTTGGAAAGTGTCGTCGCCATTGCCGAGATAGATATAAAACCCGTTGTCGCTAAAAAGGATCCCGAGCACATCCTCCTTGCCGTCGCTGTTGAAATCTGCGGCCCGAACCGAGCCAAAAGTGAAATCTCCGAAGGAAGGGCCGGGGATGAAATCGCCGCCACCGGTTCCGAAAAGGAGCGCTAACTTCGAACCGTCATCACCCAATCTGCCGAAGATGGCGTCAGTCTGGCCGTTGCCATTGAAGTCGGCGGTATCGAAGCCATCGATCCGAGAGCCGACGGGATAAGTCCGGGGCGCGCGCAGAGTGCCGTCTTGTTGACCAAAGGCGACCCCGATCGCGGAGAAACCGCCACCCGCGACCACATCCGGTTTTCGATCGCCATTGAAGTAGCCGATCCGCGCGAAGCGATTCCCAACTGCATAGAAGAGAGCGGATGCGAAAGTGCCGTCGCCATTTCCAAGCAGAACCGCAGCCTCCGCTCCACCGACCAACAGATCAGGCACGCCATCGCCGTTCAGATCCGCCGCGGCAACGCTATCTGCGGTTCCTTCGACCGGATACGCGACTGGCGATTGGAAAGTGCCGTCACCTTTGCCGAGAACCACGCGAACTTCGTCCGAGTAAAGACCGGCGAGAACGAGATCGACATTTCCGTCCGCATTGAAATCGCTTGCCGTCACGTCCGAAGCATCGCCCGGCACGGAGGTGGTGACGGGCTGAAAGGTGCCGTCGCCATTTCCCAGCAGCACGGCGAGGCCGTTCTTCTCGGTCGAGAAATGCTGAACCGCGACGGCGAGGTCCAATTTGCCGTCATGATTCAGGTCGATTGCGACTAGTCGGACGCCGTTGTGGGTGAGTGGATAATAGACCGGAGAAGCAAAGCTCCCGTCGCCCAAACCAAGCAGGATCGCTACTTCCCCCTGGGAGTTATTTTCCGGTCCGAAATTAGCGATGGCTAAGTCAAGGATGCCATCACTATTTAGATCTGCGATGGAGATGCCGATTGGGTTCGTATGCAGCGTGATCTTGGTTGCGGTGCCAAAGGTCCCATCCCCATTCCCGAGCACAACATAGGCCGACTTAATCCCATCGGTAACGACAAGGTCAGCCTTGCCATCGCGGTTCAAGTCAGCGCCGGCCACTTCGATCGCCCCCGCCCCGACCGAAAAGGTGTTGGCGGGAGCAAAGGTTCCATTCCCATTATTCAGGAAAACACTCACATTCTTGTCGTTCTGATTTGCGCTCGCGATATCAGAGATGCCGTCATTATTGAAATCCTGCACCACCGCCGCGACCGGAAACTCACCGCTGGAATAGTTTGTTCCCGTGAGAAAGATTCGGGCGGAAGTCATGGGCGCGCACTCAAGCGCCGCAACAAGGCTTATTGCCAGAGTTAAACATTTCAGCCTCATATTGATTCTTCTCTTCGATGCTTTCCGCGCTTTCAACCAAGGCGATTACATCAGCCGCCCGGGTTAGACGTCAAGGCAAAAGTCAGCTTCCGTGGCGAACGGGTCGGCTTGCCCGACGTCGACTGCTACATCGACTCGGGCGGCCCGATTCAATTGTCGTTTTGCACTGACCGCTGTACTTGTCGCATGATTAGCGGCCTGGTCAGAATTCAACTGACCGGCGAAGCGTTGCGCTCACTTCCGAGCAGTCCTGCTATCTCTGCGGGCGCGAGGTATTGAGGAAGACGGAAAGCGAATCAAAACGATCGGTCAGAATCACGTCCGGAGTATTGTCTCCATTCAGGTCACGCAAAACAAACTCGCCGCCAGACTGAGTGCCGGCTGCAAACTCAACCGTCTGCCGAAAGGTGCCATTGCCTTGCCCGCGCAAGACTGCGAAGGTCGAATCGGCTCTAACAATAACGTCGAGGCGATCGTCGAGATCGATATCGGCAACCCGAACCCAACCGAAATCGAAATTAGGGTAGACCGTCGCA
Organism: Chthoniobacterales bacterium; assembly: GCA_036825615.1. Classification (GTDB taxonomy): domain Bacteria; phylum Verrucomicrobiota; class Verrucomicrobiia; order Chthoniobacterales; family UBA10450; genus JAICXG01. Next base: position 164,550 of record DAISXY010000005.1, on the reverse strand, counting down.
GGTGTTCCAAAGGTGCCATCACCATTCCCGAGAAGAACCTTGACGCCGTCTCCTCCTGCCGTGAGGTCGGGTTTGCCATCGCCGTTCAAATCTCCGGGGATAACTGCAAGCGCACCTTGCAACTGAGTCGTCATAGGGGAAGAGAAGCTGCCATTTCCATCCCCGAGGTAAATCGAGAATCCGTAACCAAAGCCGAGATAGTCTGAGGCTGAGGCCTGCGAAGTCGCCAGATCGATATTGCCGTCGAGATTAAAGTCCGCCACCGTCGGCTGTTGCGGGCCGTCAGGGGTTTTGTAAGTGGTTGACTCTTCGAAAGTGCCGTCGCCATTTCCAAGCAGGATAAGCAGAGAGTCACTCGTGAAATCCGTCAAAGCGACATCTGCTTTGCCGTCGTGGTTCAAGTCGCTCACCACCGCATCGAACCCATAAAAGGAGTTTGTCGACACCGAGATCGCGAGAGCCGGCTGGAAAGTGCCATCGCCATTTCCGAGAATGATGTAAACACGCGGGCCGCTGAACGGCGCCGCGAGGATGTCTCGGTTGCCATCGCCGTCAAAGTCGGCCGCAGTGAGCGTCTTTGCCTGCAGGCTTGCAAAAGGGACTGCTTCTCCCAACGTGCCGTCACCCTCTCCGTGAACGAAATAGAGTGTGGACCCGTCACCGACAACTACGTCGGCATGACCATCACCGTCGAAATCAGCCGCATCGAAACCATTATACCCGACGGGATACACCAGCGGGGCATTAAAGGCACCGCGGGGGCGTCCGAATGCAACCTCGATTTCGGAGAAGCCGCCCTTCGCGACCACGTCCGGGATGTGATCGCCATTGAAGTAGCCAATGCGGGCAAAGACCTCGCCAACCCCGTAGAGTACGGCGGGGGCAAACCCGCCGCTGCCGTCCCCGAGTAAGACCGCGGCTCCACTGCCGCCGACCAACAAGTCCACTCTGCCGTCGCCATCTAAGTCTGCTGCGGTTACTGTTCCTGCGGATCCTTTAGTTGAATAACTTGTTACCGGCTGGAATGTTCCGTCGCCATTGCCTAGCGCGACCCTCACAGCGGCATCGCCACTGAGGGCGAGGTCAACATTTCCATCAGCGTCAAAATCAGCCACGGCCACATCGGTGCCGCTTCCCGATATGGAAGTCATAACTGGCTGAAAGGTGCCATCGCCGTTCCCCAGCAGCACGGCCAGAGCGTTCTTCGGACTGGAGAAATGTTGGACCGCGACGACCAAGTCCAGCTTGCCGTCGTGGTTCAAGTCGACCGCGGTGAGTCGGATGCCATTATGAGTTAACCCATAGTAAACCGGTGGCGCGAACTTCCGTGCGCCAATCCCAATCAGGATGGCAACTTCTCCGTTCGAGTTGGTTTCCGGCCCGTGAATCGCGATTGCCAAATCGAGAATCCCGTCGGCGTTTAGATCTGCGATTGCGATTCCGATTGGATCGGTATGGAGAGAGACTTTCGTCGGCGAACCAAAAGTGCCATCGCCGTTTCCAAGCACGACATAAGCCGACTTGATCCCATCAGTAACCACAAGGTCGAGGTTGCCGTCGGCATTAAGATCGGCGCTCGCAATCTCGACCGCGCCCGCTCCTGGCGTCAAGGTACTGGCGGGAGCGAACGTGCCGTCACCGTTCCCAAGAAAGATACTTACGTTCTTGTCGTTCTGATTTGCGCTCGCGATATCAGAGATGCCGTCATTATTGAAATCCCGCACCACCGCCGCGACCGGAAACTCACCGCTGGGGTAGTTTGTCCCGGCGCGAAAGGGTCGCGCAGAACCACTGGGCGCGAGCTGGAGCGCTGCGAGAAGACTTATTGCGAGAGTTAAAAGCTTGGGCTTCATATCGATATTCCTCCGAGATGCGTTCCGCGGTTAGAGAAAGGCGATTACAGCAGGCGCCCAAGTTAGTGGTCAAGCCCAAAATCAGCTTTACCGTCGAAAGAGTGACCCGTGTTACGCGGGCCGATTTTGCGGAGGTATGCTACTGATCAAAACTGGGCACGGCGCAGGTAGAGCCGCCTGTGCTCACGATCGCCTGCAACTTAGCCTTGTGATTGTCCCGGCCTGGGATATGCAGATCGCAGCCGGCCTATCTCCGGTGAGAGGCATTGAGCAGGACAGTGAGATTTGAATAAGAAGGGCTTTGGTTAAGATCTCCCGCGGCGGCATCCTGGGGATTGAAGTATGCAATCGCCAAAGGAGGATCGAAAGTGCCATCCCCATGACCAAGATAAATCCCCACGGTTGATCCTCCCGTGCGGGGGGATTACTTAGGATTGCGAGGTCAGGATGGCCATCCAGATTAAGGTCCGCCACCGTTGGTGAGCGCGGACTGGGGCTCGTCTGGGTGCTGATTCCGGGCTGGAAGGTGCCGTCACCGTTCCCGAGCAGAACAATGAATTGCCTACTCCCCGAAGCCGCGAGGACGACGTCGACGCTTCTAAGACGTCGCGGATCTGGAGACGCAAAGGACAAGGTATTGAGTGGCACGCCAAGGAAGAATTTAGAGATTGACACTGAACCGCATGGTTGTTCACGATGCCGCGAATGCCGCAGTTAAAAACTCCTGTTCAACCTTGCAACGCGATAACTCAAGCGGGCGCCGCATCACGGCTGGCGCGAGCGGTTATGGTCCCGCTGCTGTCTTCCTCGGCCGTGCTTGCATTCCTGCAACCCTGCGCTGCTACTCCCTTTGAATGGGATTACACCGGCAGCCTCAAGACGGCCCGTTACCATCACACCTCAACCTTGCTCCCCGATGGCAGAGTGCTGGTCGTAGGAGGCGAGAATGGAAGCGTTCCACTCGCAAGCGCCGAACTCTACAACCCAGCCACGGGCACCTGGTCAGACACCGGCAGCCTTAGAAGCGCGCGAGATTCGCATACCGCAACTCTGCTGCCTAACGGCCTGGTGCTCGCCGCCGGCGGAAGAGAAGCCGGAGTCTCTCTAACTAGCTCCGAGCTCTATAATCCAACTACCGGAACCTGGTCTGCAACCGGCAGCCTCAACACGGCGCGGGCATTTCACACTGCAACTCTCCTCTCGAATGGCATGGTGCTTGTGGAGGGCGGAAAAGCAAACGGCCTTTCGCTTGCGAGCACGGAACTCTATGACCCGGCCACCGGCACCTGGTCGCCAACCGGTAACCTTAAGACCGGGCGGGTATTCCATTCCGCAACTCTTTTAACCAATGGCAAAGTGCTCGTCGCTGGCGGACGTGATACCGATTTCAACACACTCGCGAGTGCCGAACTCTATTATCCAGCCACGGGAAGGTGGTCGGCAACCGGCAGCCTCAACACCGCGCGATACGACCAATCGGCAACTCTTCTTCCCAACGGCACGGTGGTCGTCGCCGGGGGAAACAACCCCGAGGAAATCAATAGCTCCGAACTTTACAACCCTGTCACCGGCGCCTGGTCAGTAACGGGTAGCCTGAACACCGCGCGAGCAGATGATATCGACGCTCTCCTGCTCGACGGTACGGTCCTCGTGGCAGGGGGAACCTCGCTCAACCCTGACACTGCCGAGCTCTATGACCCGACGACTGGCACCTGGTCACTCACTGGTAGCTTGAACACCATGCGAAAGGATCATGCCGCAAGTCGCCTCCTCAACGGGATGGTGCTTGTCACGGGCGGAGCACTTGCCCATAACGCTCCTCTCGCGAGCGCGGAACTCTATGATCCGGGAGTCGGGACCGCGACAAAGGTCATCGGTCGGGGCCAAATCAATAGCGCAGGTAATCCGGTCACTTTTCAGCTTCGCGCGAGCGAGTCCGACCTCGGCACCGGCGCGAGCTATTTCTCCTTCTGCGATTCTGCGGCCGGTGTTTGCCTGGCGAATGCCGCAATTCGCAATCTCTCCATCAATGGCCAGAGCGCCGAAGTCACTGGTACGGGAGAGTTAGAGGACGGAACCGAAGTCCGGTACAGCGTGGATGTGACTGATAATGGAGAACCCGGAACCTTGGACACGATCTCAATCAAGCTGAGTGATGGTTATTCTGCCGCCGGCACCCTCATCAGTGGCGACATTCGGGTTTACTAAAGGACCTCAGAGTCATCTGCCGCGCTTCCGTTGCTGTAATCAAGCGCGAGGAAGGTTCAAAGCCTAACGAATAAAAGAAGATGACCCGAGACTCACCGCCATGTATGAGACCGCGCCCTGTTTGCCGCGAGGGGAAGTTAACGCCGAAAAAGTGCGAAAAGCAGGCTTAGGATGATGCTGAGTATGATGCAGGTGACGATCGGAAAATAAAACGCGGAGTGTTTGCCCTCGATTCGGATGTCGCCCGGCAGACGGCCGAGCCAGCCGGCGCCAAAACCGCTCCAAAGCGCGAGCCCGACGAGCAGAATCACTCCGCCCACCACGACCAGCAATTTTCCGATTTCCGGCCTCATCGGCTAAGGTTGCGCCCAGAACGGCAAACGCAAGCAGAGTCTTGCGGCTGGTGAAACCTGGTCACATTAGCCGGGCCGCGGTTTACAGGAGTGACCTCGATCCGCTAGAGAAGTTGTCCTGAAAATTGTGGGGCTCGAGAAGCTTTCGCAAATGGACGATCATTCAGGTCATGCTCAAAACGAAAGACCACCTGACCTAACGAAAGTAAGGCAAACCGCGGGCCGGGAGGCAGCCCAGATGACGACCAGGAAGACTCGGGATTCTGCGACCGCACCCTAGTTGCGGCCTGAGATATTGAGCAGGGCCGTGAGGAGGTCGTCGTCGCTTCCGGGCGGTTATCATGATTCAGAACGGCCAGCACAACACCCTCCGCCCCGGGGGGATTCAACTGCGGGTTGGAACGTGCCGTCGTTCACGTCCCGCAATACCGCCAGCGTCTTGAACGCTCCGACCGCGATGTCGAGGCGACCGTCTTGATCGACATCGGCAATTTTCGACGCGCCGTCGCTGCTCCTCCGCTCAGGATTCGAATTTCTTTGCCACCAGCGTGGCGTTGTGACCCCCGAAGCCGAAGGAATTATTGACGGCGACGCGCACCGGCTTCTCCCGCGCGACATTGGCGGTGTAGTCGAGGTCGCATTCCGGATCGGGATTTTCGAGATTGATCGTGGGCGGGATTTTCCCGTCGCGAATCGCAAGCGCGCAGGCCGCCATCTCGATCGCACCCGCTCCGCCTAACAAATGACCGGTCATTGACTTGGTGGCGCTGATTAGGAGGCCGTTCTTTGCGTAGTCGCCGAAGACCGTCTTGATCGCGCGCGTCTCGCAAATGTCGCCCAGGCCGGTGGAGGTAGCATGGGCGTTGATGTAATCGACCTCGTCAGGCGCGACTCCCGCGTGTTCGAGCGCCATCTTCATCGCCCGGGCCGCGCCTTCGCCGTCGGGCGGTGGCGCGGTCATGTGATAAGCGTCACCTGAAAGGCCGTAGCCGGCCAGCTCGCAATAGATCCGCGCGCCGCGCGCCCTCGCATGTTCGAGTTCCTCGACCACGACAACGCCCGCGCCTTCGCCCATGACAAAGCCGTCGCGGTCCCGATCGAACGGCCGCGAAGCGCGCTCCGGTTCGTCGTTGCGCGTGCTGAGCGCCTTCATCGCGCCGAAGCCGGCCAGACCAACGGGGATGATCGACGACTCCGCGCCGCCGGCGAGAAAGAGATCGGCGTCGCCGAACTTGATGATCCGCCAGGCTTCGCCGATCGCGTTGTTCGATGTCGCGCAGGCGGTGACGATGCACATGTTTGGGCCGCGCAGGTCCAACTCCATTGAAATCAGCCCGCTTGCCATGTTGCTGATGAGCATCGGAATGGTGAAGGCCGAGACTCGCGAGGGACCTTTGGTTTGCAAAACCGTATGCTGGTCTTCGAGCGTTTTCAGGCCGCCGATCCCGCTGCTCACGAGCACGCCGACTCGCTCGCGATTTACTTTCTCGAGGTCGAGCCCGGAATCGCGCACCGCACTTTTTGCCGCGCCCATCGCCATGTGAGTGAAACGATCGGTCCGCTTGTGTTCCTTCGGATTATTGAAAACCGTGCGAGGATCGAAATCGCGCACTTCACCGGCGATCTGTGTGTCGTATTCGGTGGTATCGAAGCGCGTGATCCGCGAGATCCCGCTCCGGCCAGCGAGCAGATTTTGCCAAAAGGTTTCGAGCTCGTTGCCTAAGGGCGTAACGACCCCCATTCCAGTGATAACAACTCTGCGGTTCATGAAGGAAAGTGATGACTAATGAGTGACGGGTGACGAGCGGAGCGCGACGAATGAGAAAAGCGGATTTGCGGCTACTGGTCACTCATCACCCGTCACTTGTCACTCATCTTGTTCCCATCCCAACGCTCTGCACGGTCTGGAAAAGTTTGCCCTCGGTCTTAATCGAAGGCGCAATGATGATTTCCGTCTGCTGAAATTCCGGGATGTCGCGGGCCCCCACGTTGCCCATGCAGGTAGTGATGGCGCCGACGAGATTCTGGCTGCCATCGTCGACTTCGGCCGGGCCGAACAAGATTTGCTTGAGTGAACCAGTCGCGCCGACTTTGATCCGGGTGCCCCGCGGGAGGTTGGCATGCGGGGTCGCCATTCCCCAATGATAGCCATGTCCCGGCGCCTCGTAAGCTTTGGCAAAAGCGCTGCCGACCATGACCGCATCGGCGCCGCAGGCGAAAGCTTTGCAGACATCGCCGCCCTTGCTCATTCCGCCGTCGGTGATGATGGAAACGTAGCGCGCCGTTTTCTTGAAATATGCGTCACGCGCCGCCGCACAATCGACCGTCGCGGTCACCTGCGGTACGCCGAGGCCAAGCACGCCACGCGAGGTGCAGGCGGCACCCGGACCGACGCCAATCAGCACCGCGGCTGGTCCGCATTCGATGATCTCGAGAGTAGCGTCGAAACCAACCGTGTTACCGACAATCACCGGGATGCGCATCTCGCGACAAAATTTTGCCAGGTCGAGCGATTTGTACTCCGACGAAATGTGGCGCACGGTCGAAACCGTGCTTTGCACAACGAAAATATCCGCCCCGGCTTCCTGCGCGATGCGCCCGAAGGTTTCCGCACGCTGCGGAATCGAGCTCACCGCCGCCGGCACCCCGCCGTCCTTGATCTCGCGAATTCGCGCCGCGATCAGATCTTCCTGCACCGGCTCCTGATAAATTTTTTGCAGGAGCGCGGTGACCTCCGCCTTGTCCGCGTCGACGATTTTCTGCAAGACCTCCTGCGGATTTTTGTAGCGCGTCTGCACTCCTTCGAGGTTGAGCACGGCGAGACCGCCGAGCTTTCCCATCTCGATCGCGAAACGCACATCCACCACCCCGTCCATCGCGCTCGCGAGGATTGGAATCTTGAACTCGAGCGGCTCGGCATCGCGGCGCGCGAGCCGCCAGGTGATGTCGACTTCGTTCGGGTTGATCGTCACTCGCCCGGGGACGAGTGCGATTTCGTCGAAGCCATAGGTCACCCGCGCCTTGCGATTACGGCCAATCCACATTCCCATGATTAAATTCGGTCCAGTTTAAATCGTTCGTTCAGGCTGCCGCAGCGCGGACAGCGCGGTAGAAGCGTCGTGGTTCGATCCTCAAATTCGAACCCGCAAATCACACACCGAAGCCGGTAGCGCAACGCCCGCTGCTCGCGGCGCCGACGATTCCACTCCCCAAATATCCAGAGGAGAAAAACCGCCGCAAGAAAAAGCAGCAGGTAAATCGTAACCAGCGCCGCAAGGCTGACCCGGATCACGGTGTGGGCTCCGCCGAGCTGGGCGGCAGTTGCAGGTCAGTGCCGAATTCGAACGCCGCCATTCCCCAGGTCAGGACGGGATTGTTCCTCAGGCGAGGGTCGGCCTCGAAACGGCAGAGAGCGAGATACTGTCGCGCCTGTTCGTCGAGCGCGGGATCACCGGACGATTGATCGAGCAGTTCATAACGAACAATCCCTGACGAATCGACCGCGATGCGAAAACGCGCGCTCTGCGGCGTCTCGCGCGAGGAGGCTTGGAATTTCAGCTCCGGATGCGTCACCGGCAGTTCGCGAAATCGCTCGGAAAAAACCAGTGTCGTCGGAGCGAGCTGTGTGGGCGCGGTCGCTTGCGCGGTGCGAATCGTTACCGGGCCCGGCGGCATCGCCGACGCTGTCGCGGGAAGGTTCTGCTCCGGCGGCGGCTCTTTCAACCGCGGCGGCACAGCCAGGTAGGAAGGCACATGCGGCAGTTTCGGGATTTGAAAAGCGCGGGCGTCCGCCGGCCGCTGCGTTTGCGATGCAAGCGCCGGGTCCTCCGCTTCCAGCCAGTTGAGATAACTGCGCGCCTCGGGTGAGACCGGGGCGATCAAGCTGACGCGGGCCGGCGGCGGGAGGAGCGAGATTGTCGGCGGATAAACCACTTGAAAAACATAGAAGCAGAGGGCGTGCAGCGCAGCCGACGCGGCCAGAAATCCCAAGATCGCAAGCCGGCGAGGGCGCGGCGGTTCCCAGTGAAAAAGCAGATTGCCGTGCGGTTGCGCGTAACTCTGCGCGGTCACTTTTGCGAACTGGTGGCGAGTGCGACCGAGCTGATCCCGTGTTCCAGCGCCGCGTTGGTTACTGCCATGACAAGGTCATAGGAAACTGTACGGTCGGCCTTGATGACGATTGAGCGGCCTTCGCGCTTCGTCATTTCGAGTGCAGGACCGAGCTGGTCGAGCGTTACCTTTTGATCGCGCAAATAAATCGTCGGGTTCGGACCGCCCGTGATGCTGACAATTTCCTGGTTCGGCTGCGGCGGAAGGGTAAAGCGCGAGAAGGGGACCGTCACCGCGATCCCGGGCTGGAGAACAAAATTTGAGCTGAGAAGAAAGAAGAAGATCAGCAGAAATAGGACATCGACGAGGGGAAAAATGTAGAGCCAGCCAAAGCTGATGCTGGTGGTTCGGGAAAGTTTCATCACTCGTCAGATGAACGAGCGCGCCGCAGCCTAACGTTCAGCGCGTCGCTCGCCAGTCTTGCCGGCGGCTTGCTGGAAGCTGATGATGGCGGCGGAAGGTTCGTGGTCAGTCAGCATATGCACAGCTTCAATTCCGGCCCGTTCCATGTCATGCATGAGGGCATTGACCCGCGAGGAGAGATAGCTGTAACCGACAAAGGTCGGAGTTGCGACCACGAGGCCGGCGGCGGTTGTGAGCAGACTCTTGTAAACACCGGTCGATAACTCCGCCACCGTGGCATAGCCGCCGTTGGAGGAGACAACGCCAAAGGCATCAATCATCCCGGTAACTGTGCCTAACAATCCAATCAGCGGTGCGAGATAGGCGAGGGTGGCGAGCACGCCGAGAAAGCGTTCCAGCTTTGGGACCTCGAGTTGTCCCGCTTCCTGCACGATGTCGCGCAGCTCCGCGCGCGGGGCGTCATGCCGGATAATTGCGGCGTGAATCACCCGCGCCACCGGCCCGGGAGTGCCGGCGCACTCGTGCAGCGCTTCGGCGAAATTGCGCCGCTGCACGAGATTGGAAAGGCCCTGGAGAAATTCGCCGACATGGATCGTGGCGCGGTGAAAATAGAAAAGCCGCTCGGCGAAAACTCCGATCGCGATGATACTGCAGGCCAAAATTGGCCACATGAGCAGACCACCCTTCTGGATGTAGTCGATCATGCGGACACGTCATAACCCCCTTTGCCCCTGCTGGCAAGTGAGGAGGCGGCGATCCCAAGAGCAGGCTTGGCCTAACGAGCATAGGCCCTTTGCGAGTCGTCATCCCGAGCGAAGTCGAGGGATCCCGTGGAGCTGCCGGGAAAGCAGCACCTGCCAAATCGGCTTCCTTGGTTCAAGGTCGCTCCACGGGATCCTTCGACTCCGCTGCGCTTCGCTCAGGATGACGGGAGCTTTCTACCGCGATGGTCGCGGCGAGGGCTTCGGCGTGGCTCGGCCTAACAATCGGCCTGCAGCGTCGTAAACCGCATACCCGCTCTGATGGCCCGCGGCGTCGTAGCTGTAGATGAGCTTGTCACGCACTTCGCCACCGGTGGAGAATTGAGTTTCACTCAGCAATCGCCCCGCAACGTCATATTCATATTTCGTCTTCATTCGCAGCTTGCCGTCTGCGCCAAAGATCTCGCCGCTCTCGTAACGTCCGGCGCCGTCGAGTTTGTAAGTTGTTTTCCCTCGCGTCTTCCCATCCGCGCCGAGGTTCGTCGCCACCGTTTCCCGCTTTGCCCGATCCGTTTGGTAGATCGTTTTCGAACCGTCGGGGTTGACCGCGACGGTGAGGTGAAGCGTTTCATCGCCCGATTGTGCGGTGGCGGGAAGCGCGAGCGAGGCCAGCCCGCAGAGGCCGGCAAGAAGAGCAGCGGGGCGAGACATGGGCGCGGGCGAGGATTTTATCGGGTGAAAGAAAAGTGCGCAAACCTGCATTATTTGATTGACCAGGAAAAAATCGAGTGGTTAAAAGTGGGGCGAAATGGATTGATGTGGCCCATTTCTCCTGCGCAATGCCTTCGGTCTCGACAAATTCTGTTTTCTACGCCGGCGAATTTCGTCACCAGATCGACGACAAAAACCGCGTCACCATCCCTTCGCGCTGGCGACGTAACAACGCCGGCGAAGATCTCATCATGGTCCCCGAACCCAACGGCCAGTTCCTCCTCGTAATGCCGCCTGACGAATTCGAAAAAATCGGCGCCGTCGCCGAAAGCCTGCCCGGACTGGCGAAAAGCGACGTGCGGATTTTCCTCCGCCGGCTCCACGCCCAGGCCCAGCATGGCTCCTTCGACAAACAAGGCCGTTTGCTTTTGCCGGATGATTTTTGCCGAGAGCTCGAATTGAAGCGCGAGGTCGCGCTCGTCGGCGGCCGCGGGCGTTTTGAAATCTGGAACCTGGCTCGCCGGCAGCGCGCGCACGCTGACGAGCATCCCACTTACCAGGCGATCGCCAACATGGTCGGATTGTAAAGGAACGAAGCTGCTCATGAATGCGTTGCTGTTTGAACGGCCGGTCCGGTTCGCCACCGGCGCGCTCGTTCTCGAAGAGGAGGCGCAGGAGATGGAAGATCATAGCTATCACCGCCCGGTGCTCGTGACCGAAACGATCGAGCTGCTCGCCCCGCGCCCCGGCGCACTGATTCTCGACGGCACCTGCGGCGGCGGCGGCCACACCGAGGCGCTTCTGCAAACCGGGGCAGATGTTCTCGCGCTCGATCGCGATCCCGATGCGCTTGAGTTTGCCCGCGTGCGCCTGACGAATTTCGGCGACCGCGTCACCCTGCGCCGCGCCAACTTCCGCGACGCAGGGCGCGTGCTTGACGAGCTTGGCATCGCGCAGATCGGCGGCGCGCTCCTCGACCTCGGGGTTTCGTCGCGTCAACTCGAGACTCCGGAGCGCGGCTTCAGTCTCATGCGTAACGGGCCGCTCGACATGCGGATGGACCGAGCCCAGGAGTTGACCGCAGCCGAGGTCGTGAACGGTTATTCCGAAGAGGAATTGACCCGCGTCTTCCGCGAGTACGGCGAAGAACCGGCGGCGCGGCGGATTGCGAGCCAGATCGTGAAGCTGCGCAAGGAAGCGCCCTTTCGCGAAACGCTCGCGCTCGCCAAGGTGATCGAGAAAATCGTCGGCCGGCACGGCCGCCGGCATCCCGCGACGCAAATTTTTCAGGCCTTGCGGATGGAAGTAAACGACGAACTCGGCGCGCTCGAAACCGCGTTGCCCGCCCTGACGAATCGGCTCGAGTCGGGCGCCCGCATTGCCGTCATTTCCTTTCATTCGCTCGAAGACCGGATCGTGAAAAATTTCTTCCGCGCTCGGAGCCGCGAATTTCTTGATCGGCCGGAATGGCCCGAGCCGCGGCCGAATCCCGAATTTTGCCTCCGTGTTATCACGCCAAAGCCGGTCGAGCCGGAGGCGGTCGAGCAACGCACCAACCCGCGTTCGCGCAGCGCCCGGTTGCGGGTTGCAGAAAGGATCGGATGAACTCACGTCGGCATCGCCGCAATCTCAATCCAATTGACGCGCCCGCCCTCGCCCGCTGGATCGTAATCAGCGTTTTCGGCGCCATCACCGGCTTGAGCTACGTCTATCTCACCGTGCAATTGCACCGGCTCGGGGTGCAGCGCCACGCCCTCGAGCAGGAGCTGGCTGCGACCCACACGCAAAACGAGGACGCGCGGGTCCAGATTGCCGCGCTCACTTCTCGTGTGGCGCTCGAGCGCCGGCTGAAGGAAGGCTATCTCAAGCTGGTCCCGATCACGGAGCAGAGCATCGTCAGGCTGAATCCACCGGCGCGCGTCCAGGGCGAAGATGAGATCCAGCCGGTCGTCAACCGCGGAGGCGCCAAATGAAGTGGACCGGCCGCACCCGTGGCGCGCTTGTCTGCCTCTTTTTCGCCCTGCTTTTCAGCATCTTTTCCTGGCGCCTCATCTATCTCCAGATGGTGATGCACGATTATTACACCAGGCTCGCGGCGGAGAAGAACGTCGGTCGCAACGTCATCCCGGCGGAGCGCGGCGCGATCTACGACGCGGGAAATGAAATCCTCGCCCAGAACGTTCCGGTCGCGACCATCGTCGCCGATGCCACATTAGTTAACGATCGCGGCGCGCTCATTCCGCTTCTCGCCGAGCGCCTCCATCTCGCGCCTAACGAAATCGCCGAGAAGCTCGCCAGCGGCCGGCCTTACATTGTGCTCAAGCGCGAAGTTCCCGAAGCCGACGCGCGTGCCCTCGAAGGCGCGCTTAAGACGGCGAAGTTGCGCGGGATTCGCTGCGAACGCGGGACGGTCCGGGTTTACCCCAACGGCTCGATGCTTTGTCACGTCGTCGGCTTCACCGATTTCCATCAACACGGCATCCAAGGGATCGAGGCTTCGATGGATCAGTATCTGCGGGGGGAGGACGGTTATCGCTATATCGAGCATGATGCGCAAGGTCGCGAGATCGTCCTCTACCGTGGCTTGGAACACGCTCCGCGCGACGGTTACCAGGTCCACCTCACGGTCGATCTCCATCTTCAGAGCATCGTCGAAAACGAGCTCGATGCCGCCGTGCGCGAATATCATCCGGAAAAAGCCACCATCATTTTGATGCGGCCGCAGACCGGCGAGATCCTCGCGCTCGCGAACCGGCCGAATTTTGATCTCAACCTTCGCTCCGAAGCAAAACCGGAGCAGATGAAAAACCGCGCCATCATCGACATGATGGAGCCCGGCTCGGTCTTCAAGATCGTCACCGCCGCTGCGGCGTTGAACGAGCGCAAGGTCACGCTCAACACCATGATTTTTTGCGAGAACGGCGTCTGGAATATTGGCGGCCGTCCGCTCCACGATCACGGCCACAAAGGTTACGGCGACCTGAGTGTGCAGGACATCCTCGTCCACTCGAGCAACATCGGCGCCGCGAAAATGGCCTGCATGCTCGGCGAGATGAAGTTTTACGAATACATCCGCCGCTTCGGCTTCGGCGAACGGACCGGGATTGAATTGCCGGGCGAAATTCGCGGCGTGATTCATCCCCCGCGCACCTGGAGCAAAATCTCGATCACCCGCATTCCGATGGGTCAGGAGGTCGGAGTCACGCCGCTGCAAATGATTACCGCGATGGCGACGATCGCGAACGGCGGTAATCTCGTGCAGCCGCGGATCGTGAAATCGATCACGGATGAAAACGGCAAAGTCATCAGCATGCCCCGGCCGACCGTCGTTAGGCAGGTGGTCTCGAAACAAGCCGCGGCGCAGGTCGCGCTCGCTCTCCGCGGGGTCGTGAGCAAACGCGGGACGGCGGCGGAAGCGGCCGTTCCCGGCTATGTCATCTCCGGCAAGACCGGCACCGCGCAGAAAGCCGCGCCGGGCGGCGGCTACGAAAAAAACAAATACATCGTTTCCTTCAGCGGATTTCTGCCTTCGGAAAATCCCGCCTTTGTCGGCCTCGTTGTGCTCGACGATGCCCATACCAGGGAACCGTACCTGAATTACGGCGGCACCGTCGCCGGTCCGATCTTTTCCCGCGTCGCCGAACAGGCGGCGCATTATCTCGATCTTGAGCCGCATGAGGAAATTGGAACGCCCACCACGGCTGGACGAGTCGCCTTGACCAATGCTCGCCGTTAGATTCCCGCGTCTCGCGTGTCCACGCCTCATGCAGCTCAAACTTCTCGCGGAATCAATTCCAGTCCGGGAAATCCTCGGTTCACTCGACCGGGAGATCGACGGCATCTTCTACGACTCGCGCCGGGTGCAGAAGAACGGCCTCTATGTCGCGATGCGCGGCGCGCACGTTGATGGCCATCAATTCACCGACCAGGCGATCGAGAGAGGCGCGGCGGCGATCGTGGTGGAACGCCCGGAGTCGCATACCCGCGCGACCGCGCTCGTGGTGCCAGACAGTCGAGCAGCGCTGGCCGACCTCGCGTTCACCTTTTTCAAAAAACCGGCGCTGCGGCTAAAAATGGCCGGAGTCACGGGCACAAACGGCAAGACCACCACGACCTTCCTCATCAAACACATCCTCGAAAGCGCCGCGATGCCGAGCGGCCTGATTGGCACCGTGCGCTACGAGATCGCCGGGCGCATTTTGCCCGCCACCCGCACCACCCCGGAGTCGCTCGACCTCCAGGAGATGCTCTCGCAAATGCTGAACGCCGGGTGCAAGGCCGCGGTCATGGAAGTCTCCTCGCACGCGCTCGCGCAGGACCGGGTGCGCGGCCTCGAGTGGGATGTGGCGGTTTTCACCAATCTCACCCAGGACCACCTCGATTTTCATGGCACGATGAGTGATTACTTCGAGGCCAAGGCGCGTCTCTTTACCGGGCTAAAGGAACAGGTGCAGAAGAAGAACGCGACCGCGGTGATCAACCTCGATGATCCGCATGGAGAGCAACTCGTCCACCGTCTCTCGCAGTCCGGTCATCCCGAGCGCAGTCGAGTGACCCCCGTGAACAACCTTAAAGGCAGCGCCGCGGGATCCCTCGACTCCGCTCGGGATGACGTCCGGGTCGTGACCTACGGCCACAGCCCGCGGGCAGATTTTCGCGCTTCCAATTATCGCGCCGAATTCACCGGCACTTCCTTTCAGCTCGATGCGCGCGGCAAGATCTATCTCGTGCGCGTTCCGCTCATCGGGCGTTTCAATGTCTCGAATGCGATGGCCGCGCTCGCCGCCGCCAACTCGTTAGGCGTCGGCTTGCGCGAGGCCATCCTCTCGCTCGCCAAAGCTCCCCAGGTTCCCGGCCGGCTCGAGGCCATTCCGGCGAAGAGACAGTTCCAGATCTTCGTCGATTACGCGCACACCAATGATGCCCTCCTCAATGTCCTCAAAACCTTGCGCGAGCTGGAGCCGCGCCGGCTCATCGTCGTTTTCGGTGCGGGCGGTGATCGCGACAAACAGAAACGTCCGCTCATGGGCCGGGTCGCCGATCAATTTGCCGACTTCAGCATCGTCACCTCCGATAATCCACGGAAAGAAGATCCGCTCGCCATCATTGCTGATGTGAAGAAAGGTTTCCGCTCGACCAATTACGAAGCCATTCCCGATCGCACCGAAGCGATCACGCGCGCGATCGCCCTCGCCCAGCCGCGCGACATCATTCTTATCGCCGGCAAAGGGCACGAGAATTACCAGGAGTTCGCCGACCACACAATCCCGTTCGATGACCGCCAGGTCGCCCTCCGCGCGCTCGAAAACCGACCGCTGGAATTTTGATGATGAACCCGCTCTCGATCGATCAGATTGCGCAGTTTGCGCGCGCGGCGAAGCAGAACGGTCGTGACCACGGCCCAATTACGAATCTCAATACCGATTCGCGCACGATCCGGCCGGGCGATCTCTTTGTCGCACTCCGCGGGGAGAATTTCGATGGCCACCAGTTCGTCAATGATGCCTTTGTCCGCGGCGCCGTCGGCGCGCTGGTTGAACAAAAATGGACCGGGAAAACGCCGCCAGATTTCGCTATCCTGCGCGTCCCGGACACGCTCGCCGCCTATCAACAAATTGCCGCGCAATATCGTCGCTCGTTAGGCTTGAAGGTCGTCGCGATCACCGGGAGCAACGGCAAGACGAGCACGAAAGATTTCACCGCTTCAGTGCTTGCACGCCGTTTCCGGGTCACGAAAACCGACGGCAATTTCAACAATCATGTCGGCCTGCCTCGCACCATCCTGCAGGCGGGCTCGGAGCACGAGATCGGCGTCTGGGAAATCGGGATGAATCACCCGGGCGAGATCGCGCCGCTCGCGGCGATCGCCCAGCCCGATGTCGCGATTATCACCAACATTGGCGTCGCTCACATCGAGTTCATGGGCTCGCGCGCCGCCATCGCCCAGGAAAAGGGCGACCTCGCGGCGTCGTTAGGCGCGGAGGGCGCTTTGCTTCTCAACAGCAGCGATGAGTTCGCGCAAACAATCGCCGCCCGCACCCGCGGACGGGTGATTTTTGCCGGGATCGAGGAGGGCGAAGTGCAGGCGCGCGACATTGTCCAGAGCGCGAGCGGGGCCGAGTTCGAGTTGCTCGAGGGCGCGCATCGTTGCCGTGCAGTCCTGCCAGTGCCCGGGTTGCACATGGTGCAAAACGCCCTCCTCGCTGTCGCGGCTGGCCGTTTTTTCGGCATCTCGCTCGAGGAATGTGCCGCCGGTCTGGCTTCCGCGCCGTTGACGAAAGCGCGGCTCCAAATCAAGACCATCGCCGGGGTGGAATTCATTGACGACAGTTACAATGCCAATCCCGATTCGACCAAGGCTGCGCTCCGCACCCTTGCGGAACTGGAAACCGCCGGCCGGCGCATCGCCGTTCTCGGGCAGATGCTGGAGCTGGGTGCGGAGAGCCGGCGCGGCCACCGCGAGGTCGGCGAGACCGCCGCATCGTTAGGTATTGATCACCTCATCGCGCTCGGAAAGGAAGCGAAGGAGATTGTCGCGGGCGCCGAAGCGGCTGGCCTAACGAATATAACTATGGCTGCCAACCCCGAAGAAGCCGCCAGCCGGCTCGGCGAGATCGTGCGCCCGGGTGACCTCGTCCTGGTCAAAGGCAGCCGTTCCGCCCGGACCGAGCGCGTCCTGGAGGAATACTCCAAAAGCCAGATGGAGACCCGCTGCGCGCCATGATGTTCTATCTCCATCTCCTTACCGATACCTTCAAGGGCTTTAACGTTTTCTATTACATCACCTTCCGCGCCGTTCTTGCCGCCATCACCGCTTTCGCGATTTCGCTTCTCTTCGGCAACTACGTCATTCGCAAGTTAATCTCGCTCAAAATTGGCCAGCCGATCCGCAGCGCCTCCGAAGTGCGCCAGCTTGCCGAATTGCACGGTGGCAAACAGGGCACTCCCACGATGGGCGGCGTCCTTATCATCGGCTCGGTCGTGCTCGCCGCCATCCTTTGGGCCCGGCCTGATAACCCCTTCCTTTGGCTCGCGCTCTTTTGCATGCTCTATCTCGGCGTGCTCGGATTTATCGATGACTACCTCAAGGTCACGAAGAAAAAATCCGACGGGATCAGTGGCCGGTTGAAGCTTCTTTTCCAGTTACTCCTGGCTGCGATTGTGACCGCCTTTTTTCTTTTCAATCCGCTCATTGAAGTGCAGGCGCGCTCGCTTTATCTGCCCTTCTTCAAGGCACCTGTGGTGGTCAACATGGGTGGCTTTACCTTTTTCTTTTTCGCCCTTGTCATCGTCGGCGCATCCAATGCGGTTAATCTCACCGATGGTCTCGACGGCCTCGCCACCGGTTGCACGATCACGGTCGCCTTTGCCTATGCGCTCCTGAGTTATGCGGCGGGGAATTTTCGCATCGCGCAGTATCTCCAGGTCCCGTTTTATAGTTACTCGGGTGAGCTGGCCATTTTCTGCGCCGCGCTGGTCGGGGCGGGGCTCGGGTTCCTTTGGTTCAACTGTTACCCGGCGAAACTCTTCATGGGCGACACCGGCTCCCTCGCGCTCGGCGGCACGATTGGAGTGGTGGCGATCTGTTGCAAACAGGAGTTACTCCTTATCGTCGTCGGAGGAGTCTTTGTCCTCGAGGCCGTTTCCGTCATTCTCCAGGTGCTGAGTTTTAAGCTGACGCGAAAACGGCTTTTCGCGATGTCGCCGCTCCATCATCATTTCGAGCTGAGCGGCTGGAAGGAAAACACTGTGATCGTGCGGTTTTGGATTCTTTCAATCATCTGCGCGCTGCTTGGGCTTGCCACTTTGAAACTAAGATGAGTTATAACCCCGCACACCACCAGTCTGTCATCCTGAGCCGGCGAAGCGCGGCGAAGGACCTCTGTGGCAGATCAGGCGTTCAAGCTTCCCTAAGGCCTGAGCTGGCTTGCGAGGTCCCTCGCTTCGCTCGGGATGACAAGATGGCGTGCGACCTCAGAAAAGGAGGTGCGCGCTGAGACCAAATTACAAAAACAAAAATGTGGCCGTCCTGGGCGCGGGACGCAGCGGGAAAGCAGCCGCCCATTTGCTCGTGCAGGAAGGCGCCAGGGTTACGCTCCTTGACAGTGCACCGGAGGAGAAACTCTCCGGCGTCGAACGCCTGCGCGACGAAGGGGTTTACATCCTCTGCGGCCCGCTCGCGGATGAAGATCCGACCGTTTACGACCTTGGTGTCTACAGCCCAGGGATTGATCCAGAGCTAGCCCTGGCAAAGAACTTTTCCCGCAAGAACATCCCTGTCATTGGTGAGTTGGAACTTGGTTACCAGTTCTGCACCGTGCCCGTGATCGGCATCACCGGCACCAACGGCAAGACGACCACGACCGAGCTGATCGCGCAGATGCTCAACGCCTGCGGCCAGCGCACCATGGCCTGCGGCAACATCGGCAAACCGCTCGTCGAGGCGGCACGCGAAAGTGATGACCTCGCGGTCCTGACCGTCGAAGTCAGTTCCTTTCAGCTCGAAACCATTCGAGAGTTTCATCCTGAGATCGCGGTCTGGCTCAATTTCGCTCCCGATCATCTCGACCGTTATCGCTCCATCCGTGAATACCGCGAGGCCAAGTTGCGCATCTTTGAAAACCAGACGCCGAGCGACACCGCCGTCATCAATGCGACCGAAGACCTGCCGGGGCTGAAGGCAAATGTTGTCACTTTCAGCGCCTGGACTAACGACGGTGACTATTCGTTAGGCGACGGCTGGATTCTTTATCGCCAGGAACGGGTCCTCAACCTTGCCGAAGCAAAACTGCGCGGCCCGCACAACGCCGAGAACATGATGGCGGCGCTCGCCGTCGGGCGTGCCCGCGGACTTAGCTTTGAAGAAATGGCCGCGCCGCTCTGCGCCTATCGCGCGCAGCTCCATCGTCTCGAACTCATTCGCACGATCAATGGGGTCGATTACGTCAATGACTCGAAAGCGACCAACCTCGACGCGCTCGAAAAGGCGCTCCTGAGCGCGACCCGGCCAATCATCCTCATCGCGGGCGGCAAAGACAAGGGCTTCGCCTTCGATTCGATCGCGCCACTAATCAAGGAGAAGGTCCGCCACGCCGTTCTCATCGGCGAGATCGCGTCACGCATCGCGCGCGACTGGGGCGAGGCGACCGAGTGCGAAGTTCTTTCTTCGTTAGGCAGTGCGGTCGAGCGCGCCCAGGCTCTGGCCCGGCCCGGTGAGACTGTGCTTTTCTCTCCCGGTACCTCGTCTTTCGACATGTTTAAGAGTTACGCCGATCGCGGCGATCAATTCCGCGCTCTTGTCCGCGGTTTACCCGAAATCTAACCATGAAAATGCCACTCCTCATCAAGCGAAAGAAATTCCATGCTGCCACCGCCGCAGGCCGCTCCCGCGCCGGCGTGCCTCGAATCGACTACGAAGAAATGGGCGAGCCAAACATGAAGCTCTCGCGCGCCCTGCTCATTGTCCTGCTCCTCCATATCGTGGCGGTGGCCGGAATCGTTGCATTTAACACGATCAAGACCCGCGAAGCGGTCAACGCTCCCAGCCCGGATCCGGTTAGCTCGACGCCCGCGGCAGTTGCGAGTGAACCAGCTTCGGCTCCGCCTAACGAAGTTAGGACGGTTGCAGACAAGACAGAGACGAATCTGGCGCTCAAAGTCAGCGAACCTGTCAAAAGCAATACGAAAATCGCCGAGCCACCGCCGCCGGAAAGGAAAATCACGACGGTTGCCGATTCGGGCCGGACCTACACGGTCGTGAAGGGAGACAACCCGGTGACAATCGCGCGGCATTTTCACGTCGACTATGCCGCGCTGCTTGAGCTGAATGAGATCACTGACCCGCGCAAGCTCCAGATCGGGACCAAGCTCCATATCCCCGAGCGGGAGGAGACCGCGAAACACAAATCCGAGTAGGAATGGCTCCTGACTTTTGTCATCCCGAGCGCAGTCGAGGGATCCCGCGAAGGAACCGGGAACGGCGCGACCAAAATCAGCGACCAACGTTCACGGTCTGCTCGCGGGATTCCTCGACTCCGTTCCGCTTCGCTTCACTTCGCTCGGAATGACACGTAAAAGTGCCTATATCCTTTTTCTCGCGGTCCTGGGACTGCTGGCGCTTGGGATCGTGATTCTCTTCAGCACCGGAGCTTTTGCCAGGGACGCGCACAACGATGTCTATTATTTTCTCCGCCGCCATGCCATTTGGCTTGGGATCGGAATGCTCTGCTGCGGCCTGGGCGCGGTGGTCGATTATCACTTCTGGCAGCGGACCTGGTGGATCTGGTTCCTTTGTTCGTTAGTCGGGCTGACTCTTTGTTTTCTCCCCCCGCTGCGCCACAGGATGAATGGCTCATGGCGCTGGCTCGAGTTTCACGGCATCACCTGTCAGCCCTCGGAATTCGCCAAGCTGGCGGCGGTATTCTTCCTCGCCTTCTGGTTTTCCCGCTATGAAGCGCAGAGCAGGCAGCTCTGGCGCGGGTTCCTCATGCCGATGGCGGTGGTCGGTTTGCTCATCGCGCTAATCATTACCGAGGTTGACCTTGGGACCACGGTCTTGATCGGTGCCACCACCTTTGTCGTCATGTTTGTCGCCGGGACCAATCTCGTCCTCCTCGGCACCTTGTCGTTAGGCGGAGTCAGCGCTGTCCTTTACCTCGCGACCCACATCGCGGAGCGCAACAGCCGGCTCCTCGCCTTTCTTCATCCCGAGCAATACAAACTCACGGCCGGCCTTCAGCAGATGCAGGCGCTGATCGCGTGGGGAAGCGGCGGGATTGACGGCCTCGGTCTCGGCAACGGCCGGCAAAAAATGTCCTATCTGCCCTATGCTCACACCGACTTCATCTTCCCGATCGTGGGCGAAGAACTCGGTCTGCGTTTCAGTTTGCTCGTCGTTTTCCTTTTCGTCATCGTCATTGTTTGCGGAATGACGATCGCGCTCCATGCGCGCGATCGGTTTGGACTCCTGCTCGCGACCGGGATCGTGTCGCTGATTGGTTTCCAGGCCGCGATTAACATCGGGGTGGTAACTTCGCTCCTGCCGAACAAAGGTCTGCCGCTCCCATTTGTGAGTTATGGCGGGTCCAACCTCGTGGTGGCGCTTTTCGCGATCGGGCTGCTTTTGAACATTTACCGCCAAGGCGTGCTCGAGCCTGCGCCGACAAGACAAATCCCAATGAGAGTGAAAGTCACGCCAAGGATTTAACATGAAGCGCCGATCGAAGCGGATCGAACCGTCGCGTCATCCCGAGCGCAGTCGAGGGATCCCGCGGCGCAGCCGGAGGACTCTGCTGCTGCATCATCAGATCGCTTACTCAATTTGCTCTCATGCGTCACGGTTATTCAACGGGATCCTTCGACTCCGCTTCGCTTCGCTCAGGATGACATGAATACGGTGATCGCATGCGGAGGAACAGGCGGGCATCTCTTTCCCGGGCTCGCGGTCGCGGAAGCGCTTCGCGCACGCGGGCACGAGGTCCTGCTCTTTATCTCGGAAAAGGAGGTGGACACGCTTGCAGTGGAAGGACGGAGCGAGTTTCGCTTCGAAAAACTGCCGACGATTGCGCTCCCGTCGCCCTTCTCGCCCGCGATTCTGGCATTCGTCAGGCGATTCCATGAGAGCCTCTCGCTTTGTCGCGCCATCTTTCGCAAATTCCAACCGCAGGTTGTGCTTGGAATGGGCGGCTTTACCTCGACCGCGCCGGTCCTGGCTGGACGTTTCCGCGGGGTCGCGACTTTTTTGCACGAATCGAACGCCGTCCCGGGCAAAGCCAACCGCTACACCGCCCGTTTCGTCCGCGCGGTGCTCCTCGGGTTTAAGGAATGCGCTGTCTTTTTCCCCCGCACCAAAACCGAGGTCACCGGCACGCCCGTTCGGGCCGGGCTGCAACCAATCGATCGTAGCATCGCGCTGGAGAAACTCGGGCTTGAACCGGGTCTTCCGACCTTGCTCGTAATGGGGGGAAGCCAGGGCGCGCGCGGGATCAACCAGGCGATGATCCGGGCGATGCCGTTGCTGCGCGAGACCGCGCTCCAGGTCATCCATCTCGCGGGCGCGCGCGACGCGCAGTTGCTCGAGGACAATTACCGGCGGGAAAATATTCCTGCCCACGTCGCTGCCTTTCATCATCACATGGAGGAGGTTTACAGCGCGGCCGATCTCGCGGTCGCGCGCTCCGGCGCTTCCAGCCTGGCCGAGCTGGCGCTCTTTGCCCTGCCCGCGCTTCTCGTCCCTTATCCTTACGCAGCTGACGATCACCAGACGCGCAACGCCGAGGTGTTCGTGAAAGAAAACGCCGCCCTGCTCGTGAAAGAATCGGAACTGGCCGGCGATATCCTTGGAAAAAAAATCCGCGATTTGTTAGGCGCGCCGGAGAAGCTGCGCGCGATGTCGGTCAATGCCGCCGCGCTCGCGCCGAAAAATGCAGCCGGATTGATTGTCGAGACGATGGAGAGATACACTCACCCGCATGATGCAGTCGCCGCCTGAGCTTGATCTGGAGAAATTCCTCACCGCCGAGCGGCACGCGATCCATTTGATCGGCGTCGCCGGGAGCGGGATGAGCGGGATCGCGGCTCTCCTCCTCGAGCTCGGTCACGATGTCCGCGGTTCCGACAAAGTGCGAACCCTCGAAACCGAGCGGCTGGTGCAGCGCGGGCTGCAATTCTTTTCCCCGCATTCGGCTGACGACACCCGCGACGCGGAACTGATCATCTATTCCTCCGCGATCCGGCCGGACAATCCGATCCTGGCCGGAGCACTGGTGCAGGGAGTTCCCGCGATCCGCCGGGCCGAGGCGCTCGCCGCGATCATGCTCGGCAAGCGCGGCATCATCATCGCGGGCATGCATGGTAAAACCACCACCACCGCCATGACCGCGCACGTCCTTCGCGGCGGCGGCTTGCATCCGTCCCATTATGTTGGCGCGGAAATCCCCATCCTCGGGAGCAACGCGCACTGGGATTCGTTAGGCGAATATTTTGTCGCAGAAGGGGACGAGAGCGACGGCACGCTTCAGCTCTTCCAGCCCGAGCACGCCCTCATTCTCAACATCGAAGAAGAGCACCTCGATTATTACCGCGACCTCACTGCGATCGAGGAAGTCTTCCGCAAGTTGCTCGTCCAAACCCGGAGCACAGTTTTTTATTGTCTCGACGATCCACACGGGGCGCGGATTTGCGCGGCGCACCCGCAGACCGTTTCCTACGGTTTCAGCGATGCGGCCCGCTATCGCGCGACCGGGATCGAGTTGCAGGACTTCGCCGCGACTTTTTGTGTCGAGCGGGGCGGCGAGAAACTGGGTGACGCGACCCTCAACGTCCCCGGCCGGCACAATGTCAGCAATGCGCTCGGGGTGATCGCGCTTGCAACCGAGTTGGGAATTTCATTCGAGAAAATCGCGAAATCGTTGGGCACATTTCGCCACGCGCGGCGCCGGTTCGAGATCAAATACCAAAGCGACCGTTTTCTTCTGGTTGACGATTACGCCCATCATCCGACCGAAATTCGCGCCACCCTCGCGACGGCGCGTTCCGCCGGACGCAAACGAGTGCTGACGATGTTCCAGCCGCATCGTTACTCCCGCACCCAGGCGCTCCGGAACCAATTCGGCGGCGCCTTCGATGATGCCGATCATGTCGTCATCACCGATGTCTACGCGGCCAGCGAAACCGCTCTGCCCGGCGTCACCGGCGAGACGATCGCGAGCGCGATTTTGCAGCACGGACATCGTGCTGTCTCCTATCAGCCGCGGCTCGACCGGCTCCATTGCGACATCGGGCGAATGCTGGCGGAAGGCGATCTCGTTCTGAGCCTCGGCGCCGGAAACGTGCATGAGCAGCTATCGAAACTCGCGGCCGAGTTGGTGATCGCGGAGAAGCTGAAGGAAATCGTCGGGCCCGAGGGCGAGGTCCGGCTCTCGGAGTTGCTCTCGAAGCACACCACCCTGCGCGTCGGCGGGCCGGCACAGTTCTGGGTCGAGCCGCGGACGGAGGAAGCTTTCGGCAAAATCATCCGCTTCTGCCGCCGGGAAAATTTGCCGCTCTTTGTGATCGGGCGCGGATCGAACCTGCTCGTGCGTGACGGCGGAATTCGCGGTGTGGTGATTCATCCCAAAGGCGGCGAGTTCGATCGGCTCGAGATTTCCGGTCTGGAGATCACGGCAGGCGCGGGGGTGAAGCTGAAGGAGATCGCCTACGCGGCGAAGGGCGCGGGCATCGGTGGCTTCGAGTGGATGGAAGGAATCCCGGGTGAAGTCGGCGGCGGGCTGCGAATGAATGCCGGGGCGATGGGCCGGCAGACATTTGAAGAGGTGGTGCGGCTCAGATACCTCGACCGGGATGGCGCGGTGCAGGAGGTCGCGCCTAACGAAATCGAAGTGCATTACCGCGATGTCCCGATCCTGGCGGACAACTTCGTCGTCTCGGCAGTTTTTCGCGGGAAGGAATCGGCCCCGGAAGAAATCGTCAGGGGCCTCGAGGCATCGCAGACGAAGCGCCGCACGACCCAGCCGATTGCGAAGAGCGCCGGCTGTATTTTCAAGAATCCCGCTGCCTCACCCGCGGGGAAGCTCGTGGATGAGCTGGGACTGAAAGGGCTGAGGGTTGGCGATGCCGTCGTCTCGAATGTGCACGGCAATTTCATCGTCAATGAAGGCAACGCGACCGCGGCGGAGGTGCTGGAGCTGATTGGAAAAATCCAGGCGAGCGCGCGCGAGAAGCGCGGGATTGAACTGGAGACGGAGGTGCAAATCGTGGGGGAGGAAGAATGAGCCGGCGCCCAGGTTGTCATCCCGAGCCGGCGCAGCGCGGCGAGGGACCCCGCCAACGCAGTTTGCGCTTCCTGCATTCCCAAGGCGCACAATTTGCATCGGAGAGGTCCCTCGCCGTCCTGGGGCGGCTCGGGATGACAGAGTGGGATGGCGCGGTCTCGAGAAAGAAATGAGCAGATGGAATTAACCGGCAAACAGATCGCGGTCCTCGAGGGCGGGCCGAGCTCGGAGCGGGCGGTTTCCTTCGCCACCGGCAAGGGCGTGACGAAGGCGCTGCGCTCGTTAGGCGCGATCGTGACCGAGGTTGACGTCGAGGGGGCTGATTTTGTTTTGCCTAACGAAACTGAGCTGGCTTTCATCGCCCTCCACGGCACCTTCGGCGAAGACGGCCAGGTGCAGCAGATCCTCGAAAACCGCGGCATGCCCTACACCGGCGACGGCGTCGCTGAGAGCCGGCTCGCGTTCGACAAAATTCCGTCAAAAGAAAAATTCACCCGCCATGGAGTGACGACTCCGCATTGGGAAGTGATTCGGAACGGGCAGGAGCCGACCCTTCCACTTCCCTTTGTGATCAAGCCGCCGCGCCAGGGCTCGACGGTTGGCGTTTACATCATCAGGCAGGAAAGCGAAATCGCGCCGGCCCTGCGCGAGGCGGCGCAGTACGACGAGGAGCTGCTGGTCGAACAATTCATCCCCGGTCGCGAGCTGACGGTCGGCATTCTCGGCGATCTCGCCCTCCCGGTGCTCGAGATCATTCCCAAAAGCGGGTTCTACGATTTCAACAACAAGTATCCCTTCCTTAACCCACAGGCCGGCGGCGGCGCGCAACATGTCTGCCCGGCGGCGATCCCCGCCGAGATGACGAGCCGAATCCAGGACCTCGCGCTCCTCGCCTGCCAGTCGTTAGGCGTAAAAGTTTACGCGCGCGTCGATGTCATTCTCTCGGAGCGGAACGAGCCCTTCGTGCTCGAAGTAAACACCATTCCCGGGATGACCGAGGCGAGTCTGCTCCCGGAAGCCGCGGCTGCTGCCGGCATCAGTTATCCCGAACTTTGCGCCCGCATTATCGAGTTGTCGTTCGCCGCCCGGCCGCCGAAAAAATGAGACGGAGCGCGCAAAAAAACCAACCCCGGCCTACCAATCGCCGGCTTTCGACTTCGCGCCAGCGCCGCCAGCAGCATCTCCTCGACGTCCGGGTGCGCGCGCGCCACGCCTCGCATCATCGCAACCGCCGGATTCTGGTCGCGCTCGCAAAGATTGGGCTTGTCCTGGCGCTGATCGCCGGCGCCTACTACGGCGTGCGCACCGGTTTGCGCCGATTCTTTTTTGATAATCCGGATTATCGTCTCACCACGATCGTGATCCGGACCGACGGCACCCTCCAGCGCGAGCAGGTCCTGAAAGCGGGCCGGTTGAGCGAGGGGCTAAATATTTTCTCGGTCAATCTCGCCGAGGTACACGACCGTTTGCAGCGGCTCGCCCAGGTCGACGAGGTCCAGGTCGACCGGAAGTTGCCTAACGAGATCGACATCACGATCACCGAACGCAAACCGATCGCCTGGATCACGAGCGAGAAAACCGTGGTCGATCCTTTTGCCTCCGATGCGGCCTTTCTGGTCGACGCGCGCGGCAGCTTGATGAAGGAGAAAAAATTGCTCCCGGAATATCTCGCCCTGCCCTTGATCACGGGCTGCACCAGCGAATCGCTCGTGGCCGGGAACACGATCGACTCCTTCGAGGCCAGAGCCGCGCTCAAATTGCTCCGCCTCACCACGACCAGCTTCATGCAGACGCGCTTCCAGATCCGCGAGATCGACCTCGCGAAGGGCTATTGCCTGGTCGTGACGGATAAGAACCACACCGAGGTCACCTTCGGCTTCGACGAGCTCGAGAAGCAGATGCAACGGCTCGAGCAATTGCTCGTCTACAGCGACGACATGGAGCGTGAAATCGCGAGCGTAAATCTCCTCGTGGCGCGCAACACGCCTGTCACCTTCGCGCAACCCGCCTCCGAGGTGATCGAGCAAATCGAGCCCGCTGTAGGCGGGGGCGATGACCCCGGTCGCCACAAGCCCGCGACCGGCTCCAAGCCTAACGAGAATAAGCCGAGTCAAACCGAACCGGAAATCCGCAAAGCCAAACCGGTCCGCGCCACGACCCCGATCCCGGTTCGCAAGGCGCTGCCCTACAGTCCCGGGGTGCAAAAATTCCATGCCAATCCGTCACCGTTGCCGGGGTCAGCGCCCCCGGCGACAAGGGTCCGGAAGGCAATTCCACTTCAGCATTTCAAGCAGGAAGGCAACGGTAATGGGTAGCAGCAACTTGATGGTCGGTCTCGAGATTGGGACCTCGAAAATCTGCGTCGTTGTGGCGGAAGGCAGACCCGACGGCACGCTTAAGATCCTCGGCGTAGGTCAGGCGCCTTCGCGCGGGGTGCGCAAGGGCGAGATCGTCGATTTCGAGACCGCGATGAAATGCGTTCACGAAGCGGTGGTCGACGCGGAGGAGAAAAGCGATTTCACGATTTGTAGCGTTTATCTCGCGATCACCGGCGGCCACATCCAGAGCTTCAACAACCGCGGCTGCGTGTTGCTGCCGGAAGATCGCGACGAGATCGACGAGCAGGATGTCGAAGATGTGCGGGTGAACGCGCGCGAGGTCAGCATTCCGGCGCAGAACGCGTTTCTTCATTCCATCATCCAGAGTTACCACATTGACGGACAGGATGGCGTCCTCAGCCCGGTCGGAATGCTCGGGCAAAAACTCGAGGCCGATTTCCACATTATTCACGGGGTGCGCAGCCGGATTCAAAATTCGATTCGTTGCGTGAAAGAACTGCCGCTCGATGTCGAGGATGTGGTCTTCGCGCCTTTTGCCGCCGCCCAGGTCGTGCTCACGCCGCACCAGAAAAATCTCGGGGCGCTCGTCATCGATATCGGGGGCGGAACGACGGATTACATTCTCTACAACGACGGCGCGGTGAAACAGACCGGCGTCCTCGCGGTCGGCGGCGATCACATCACGAACGATATTTCGATGGGTCTGCGCATCCCGATGACCCGGGCGGAGAAGTTAAAGATCGAGGAGGGGAGCGCGGTTTTGGGAAATTGCCTGCCGGGCGAAACGGTCTTGCTCAAGGACGATTCCGGTTTCGCCGGGAAAGAAGTCGAGCGCGAGACCCTGAACAAGATCATTCACCTGCGCTTGCGCGAGACTTTCGAGCTGCTGAAGAAGCGGCTCGAAGAGGAACCGTTCCTCAATTATCTCGGGGAAGGCATTTTCATCACCGGCGGTTGTAGCCAGCTCAACGGCATCGATAACCTTGCGGAGGATGTTTTCGAAATGCCGGCCCGGGTTTGTCATGCCCAAACGATGTCGGGCCTGACGAGCGCGATGGAAAATCCACAGTTTTCGACTGCGATTGGATTGATCAAATACGCCCAGGCAATCCAGGCCGAGCGCCCGGCGCGGAGAGGGATCCGTGGTTTGATGGGCAAGCTGTTGGGGCGAGCGCGATGAATAATTACCTTGTCCTCCTGAGCGAAGCGCAGCGGAGTCGAAGGATCCCGTGGCCTTGCGGTGCAGCGGCGTTGCCCGATTCACGGGCAGGCAACACTGTTGATTCACTTTCGCAGCCAAGCTTCAGGTTTGTACACGGGATCCCTCGACTGCGCTGCGCTCCGCTCGGGATGACGAGTTTCTCCCACCTAACGAAAGCCTAACGACATGATCCAACTCAGCCGCAACTACAGCCTGCCGGAAAAAAAGGAGGACGACCTCGCAATCAAGATCATCGGGGTGGGCGGCGCGGGCGCGAACGCCCTCGACCGCATTGTCCTCGACGGCATGGAACACGCCGAGATGATCGCGATTAACACCGACGTGCAATCGCTCGCCAGCTCGGTCGCCACCCACAAGCTCCAGATTGGTCGCGCTGTCACCCGCGGGCTCGGCACGGGCGGTGATCCCGAGCTCGGGTTCGAGGCCGCGCAGGAATCAGCCGACGACATCCGCGAAGCGCTCAAGGGAGCGCGGATGATTTTCATCTGTGCCGGCCTCGGCGGCGGGACCGGCTCGGGCGCGGGCCCGTGGATCGGCGAACTGGCGCGTGAGCAGGGCGCGCTCGTGCTCGCTTTCGCCACGCTGCCGTTTGCCTTCGAGGGGAAACGGCGCGGCGCTCAGGCGATGGAAGCCTTGCGGGAATTGCAGCGGGTCGCCGATGCGGTCGTCTGTTTCGAGAATGACCGAATGGGCGACATCGTTTTGCCCAAAGCGGGAATTCACCAGGCGTTTGCCGTCGCCGACAGCACGATCAGCCAGAGCGTGCGCGCGATTGTCAACGTCGTCAGGCGACCGGGCCTGATCCGAATCGGGTTCGACGAATTGCTCGCCGCACTCCGCAGCCAGAATAGCCGCTGCCTCTTTGGTTTTGGTGAATCGGACAGCGATAACCGCGCCCACGAAGCGCTCGCCCTCGCCCTGAAAAATCCGCTCATGGATCGCGGCAAAATGTTGAGCGAAGCGCAGCACGTGCTCGTGCAAATCACGGGCGGCCCCGGCATGACCCTGACCGAAGTTGAGATCGTGATGCAGGAGCTGAACCGCCACGTTGAAGACGAGACGCAAATTCTCTTCGGCACCTCGGTTGACGGACGAATGGGAAACCGGATGAGCGTCACCATCATCAGCTCGCTCTCGGCCGAAGGCGTAGTCGTCCCGCGGGCGCCGGTCCGCCGGATTGCATCCGCTCCGGCAGCGACGTCTCCACCGCCGCCGCCGATGAGCGAGCCACCGATCCCGCAGCCGGTAGATGAAGCATCGGCAGAGATTCTGCCTAACGAATCAGAGCCAGAAGCGCCGGCTCTGCCGATCGTGGATGTTGCCCCGCCGCCACCGGCGCCGCCGCCGAAGGAAAAGAAACCGGTCGTTAGGCGTGCGCCCGAGCCGCCGCTTCCGCCGGAGCCGAAACTGGGGCCGTCTCAGCCGGCGCCGCTGAAGAAGGAGAAATTCGTCCAAGCGCGGCAGGAAGTGATGCAGTTCGAGCCGATCACGCGGGGCCGTTTCGAAAAAAGCGAGCCAACAATCGTGGAAGGTCAAGACCTGGACGTCCCAACCTTCCTGCGCAAGAACGTGCGGGTGAAGTAAGCCGGCCTCCGCGGTCATCCCGAGGCTGCCAAAGCGTCGAGCCGACACGCACGTCGGCCCCGCAACCGGATCCTAAAAGTGCGCAGGCCCCGGCGCGAGGGCGCGCCGGCTCCAACGGCTGGCAGGAGTTCGTCGGCGCCGAATGCAATGCGCGCAATGGAAGACGATGGAGACGGCCCGCCCTCGGGCCGCGCGCGTTCCATTGCGAAGGCGCGCTGCTTTGATGACTTGCTTCCGAAAACAAAACTGCGGGGAAAGCAAGTTTTAATTGTTGAATTTCAATAAACTATTTGCCGATGATCAATATATCTGATATTGATTATCGATATGACACTCACCACAACAGAAAAGCTCACGCCGGGCGCGGTTCCCGCCGCGCTAACAATCTCGCGCATCGCCTTGCAGATCCTCATTATCCTGAATTGGGTTTACGGCGCTGCAATCTTCGGCCTCATCATCTTCAGCTTCGTCGCGGAAACACGGCTCATCGCCGCGCTGCACGCGACGGGTCCGATGATGCAGGGCATGCGAGCCGTCGCAATCCTCGGTCTCATTAGTATTCCTCTATATTATCTCGTGCTCCGGCGCCTGCTCGACATCGTCGAGAGCGTGCGGGCAGGGGATCCATTCATCGGCCAAAACGCCGGCCGGCTCCAGACCATTGCCTGGGCGCTCCTGAGCCTACAACTTCTCAGCCTGGTCATTGGCGCGATCGCCAAATTCGTCTCGAGTGCGGAGCACCCGTTCCACGTCGACGCCGGGTTTTCCACCAGCGGCTGGCTGGCCGTGCTGCTGCTCTTCGTCCTCGCGCGCGTTTTCGCCCAAGGCGCCGGGATGCGCGAGGAACTGGAAGGAACGGTGTAACTATGGCGATCAACGTCAAGCTCGACGACCTGCTCCACGCCCGGCGCATGACTCTGACCCAGTTGGCGGAGCGCGTCGATATCACGCTCGCCAACCTCTCCATCCTGAAGACCGGCAAGGCGCGCGCGGTCCGTTTCTCCACGCTTGAGGCGCTCTGCCAAGCCCTCAGCTGCCAGCCCGGTGACCTGCTCGAATTTCAACCCGACTCCGGCGCCGACAAGCCTGCCAAACAGAACACCGACTGAAGAGCGGCGTCCAGGCCGGGCAGAGGCCGCTCTAACGGTCGGACCACGAGCCATTCTCCGTGGTTGAAGCGAAGAAGACCCTTGCCTGAGCACGTCAGATTTGCCACAACGGCCCAGGGGAAACCGTCACGGGCATTTCTGAATATCCAGCCAGACTAAAAAATTCGTCATTATTCGTTAGGTCTATGGCACGCGTTGCATGCGATCGACTCGAACAGATCACGCTGATTCTTGTTGCGATTGGCGGCTTTATCGCTGCGTTCCTTTTCTATCCCGATCGCCCGGCGACAAACCCATCAGGTCCAGGGTGGCTTCAGGTTCTGATTTGGATTCTGTTCGGAACTGCTGCGCGACTGATATATCTTAGCTCTCGTCATACGCCGAAAAACAGAGGGTTCGGCCACAATTCGCAGCCTAAAGACCTGAAGAAAAATATAGAGGCCAATCGCATCTGATCCACGCTCCGGTTTGAAATGAGTAGAACCTCTTCACTGTGAGCCCTGCTCGCTCCTCGTGAGCGTTAGTCAATTCTTTTCTCGTTAGACCTACATAGCACTTACTTCCGACAAAACAAAACTCAACCGATTAGAAGATCTATGAAATACATGCTCACCTGGTCCGAACGGCCGCAAGGTTCTCCGATTGAATACGAGAATGCACAAAAGCGTATCCTGGAGGTTTTCACGCAATGGAAAGCGCCGGCCAATTTCAAGATCGAGTTATTTGTGATCCGAGTCGGAGACTGGGGCGGATATATGATGCTGGATTGCGATGACGCTACAGCGGTACACAAATTTTGCTCGATGCTGCCGGCGTTTGTCTTTGAGGCGCGACCGGTAATTCCGATCGAGGACGCGGTCCGGGTCGAATTGGAATCGATTGCCTTTCGTGATGGGCTTAAGCCGAAGTGACATGGCTACGGGCTTACAAGGGATGCAGCTAACCGCGTCCGCCAGAGAGGTTGACTTTCCTATCCTTTCTTACAATCGCGGGCTTATGAACGTCTTAACCCAGAAATATCTAAGTGCGCAGGTGTTCTATGCGTGCATATTAATCGTGCGAAACGGATCCAGATTCCATGAAGACAAAGATAGTTGGTTTGCTTGGTCTCGGCATCCTTTTACTTCCATTCGCCTCCAGCGGGATCGCCACCAGCACCGGTGTTAGGTCTAGCCTCGTGCGGCGTGTCAGCCAGACCAACCTGGCGCTGGGGAAGAGCGGAGGCGACGGTATTTTCGTCACGGACCGCACTTACGCTTATGTCGTTGAGGGGAGCGGCACCACAAACGCCTTTCAGATCTTCAATATCTCAGACCCTGCAGCTCCTGCCCTGATCAGCCAGACCAATCTGGCCAACGGCGGCAACGGAGTCTCGACCGACGACATATGGGTTACACACGGTTTCGCTTTTATCGTCGAGGGAGGTGGGACCGTGAATGCGTTCCAGGTATTCGACGTCAGTAACCCGGCGACGCCATTACTCGTCGGGCAGGCTAACCTGGCTCATAACGCCGGCGACCGCCTCTTCGTCCAGGGCAAGTATGCCTACATTGTCGAGGGCGGTAGCTACACCGATAGCTTTGAGATATTCAATATTTCCAACCCGGCCGCTCCGCTGCGGGTAAGTCAGAGCGATCTCACGGCCTTTGACCAGGCGTCGATTTACGTGCAGGGAAACTACGCCTACATCGCCATCGGTGGAGCTGCAAGCCAGGGCTTCGATATCTTCGATGTCTCGAACCCGGCGGCGCCGGTCCTTCTGAGCGCGACCGATTTGAATTATGGAGTTCCCGACGATGGCATATTTGTCTCAGGCAACTACGCCTACATCGCTGAGGGTGCGGGAACGACGAACGCGTTCCAAATTTTCGACATCTCCAACCCGTCGGCTCCGGTCCTGGCAGGCCAGGCCGATCTTGCCAACGCGGGCACGATTGATACAGGCGGCGGCGACGCGATCTGGGTCAGGGACGGCTTTGCTTACATCGTCGAGGGTGCGGGAACAACGAACGCGTTCGAGATCTTCGACGTCTCGAACCCGGCGACTCCTTTGCGTGTAGGCCAGATCTCGCTGGCTAACAGTAGCCAACCCGACGACATCTTCGTTTCGGGCAAGTACGCTTATATCGTTGAAGGCGGCGGCACGACGAACGCGTTTGAGATATTCGATATCTCAAGGGTTCGTGCCGCCCGATAATCTCTAATCGCGCGCCGGCTTTCAAGACTCGCGACGCAAGGTGCGCGCTGAGGATCCCAGCCGCCTTGCCAGAGATGGAGACGGGCCGCCCGCGCGCCGCTCAACTCTACTTCTTCATCAAATCGAGCACCGCACTGGTCATCGCAACGAGACCGGTCTTGATCGTCGGCTCGGGCACGGGTGCGAACTTGCTCGAGTGCAGGCTCGGCAACGGGGGCGCCCCAGGTTTTTTCGAGGCGGCAATTTTTTCCGGAGCGACCGCGCCGACGTGAAAATCGACCGCCGGGATGGAGTGATCCGGGAGGCTGTATTCGGAGAAATCCTCGCCGCCCATGGTCGGGTCGACAATTTCCACATTCTGTTCGCCTAACGACTTCTTCCAGACCCCGACCAGGCGCTGCGTGAGCTGCGGGTTGTTGTAGGTCGAGGGCGTGAATTCATTCTCGCGCACTTTGACCTCGGGCATCTTATCCTGCGGCCAGCCGCCGGCGATTGCGCACCCTTTCGCGATCTGCGCAATCGAGTCGAGAACCTGTTTGCGAACCTCGGGTTTGTAAGTGCGAACGGTGAGCTGCATTTTCACTTCATCGGGAATGATGTTGTGCTTGGTCCCGCCATGGATTGAACCGACAGTAACCACGACCGGATCAATCGGGTTGACCTGACGGCTGGCGATCGTTTGCCAAAGGTTGATCATCTCGGCCGCGAGCACGATCGGGTCTTTCGTCCGATGGGGATAGGCGCCATGGCCGCCGAGCCCGTGCACGGTCACATCAACCGAATCGACATTCGCGTAGGTGTATTCCGGCGTGACGCCGATATGACCGATTTCCAACTGCGCGTTGTCATGAAAACCGAGGGCGTAATCGGGCTTCGGGAAACGCTGGTAAAGTCCGTCGCTCAGCATCGCCCGCGCGCCCGTGCCCAGTTCCTCCGCCGGCTGGGCGACGAAGACTACCGTGCCGTGCCATTGGTCCTTCAGTTTCGCGAGAGCGCGCGCGACGCCGATGAAGGTGGCGATGTGAACGTCGTGCCCGCAGGCGTGCATCACATGCACCTCGTCGCCTTTCTCGTTCTTCGTCGTCACCGTGCTGGCATAGGGGAGTCCGGTTTCCTCCTGCACCGGGAGCGCATCCATGTCGGTGCGCACGAGCACGACCGGACCCTCGCCGTTCTTCATCAGGCCGACGACGCCGTAGCCTTTCTCGGCCGGATCTTTGTATTTGCCGATGTGATCGGTTACTTCGCAGCCGGCGGCTTTGAGTTCCTTCGCGACCAGCTCGGAGGTGCGCTGTTCCTGAGTCGAAAGTTCGGGATGTTGATGCACATCCTTGTAAATCGCGAGGAGCGACGGCAACTCACTCTTTGCGATGTCTTGCGGGGTTTCTTCGGCAGGGAGCGAGCCGGCCCAGAAGATGACGGTCAGGAGTAAGGCGCACGATTTCATCCCGCCATTTATAATAGGCGCGGCGGGAGACGCAACGGAGCACTTGCGAATGCGAATTTTTCTTCCCAAGCTGCGCCTTGCTTGCATAACCTGCCGGGGTGCACGGGGTCGCCATCCTTTTGCAGACGTTCGTCGCCGCCGCAATTTTCTTCGCCTGGGGTGTGCTCTATTTCCGTGTCGCCGAGGAATTGAAAGCGGCAAACCGGCCACGCTGCTGGCTGCCAAACTGGCTGCGCGATTTCTTCGCAATCCTGAAAATCGTCGGCGCGATTTTGCTCCTGGTGGGAATTAATCGGCCGCGCGCCGCGATCTTCGGCGGGTTATTGGTGGCGGGGCTGATGGCGCTGGCGTTCGTCACGCATTTTCGGATGAAAAATCCGCCGTTCAAGGCGGTCCTGGCAGGTCTGCTCGTGGTCTGCTCGCTCGTTGCGGCCTGTCTCAATTACCGTCTCAGCTTCCCCAAGTAAGCAAAGAACCTAACGAACAACGGACAGTTAGTTTCGCTGCACGCGAATCACAGGCGGGGTGCGATTTCAAGAAAACCGATGAAACTGGCCTAACAATGAAGGAAGACTCGCCTACGCAACTCCCGCGCGGCGTCGAAATCCGAGCCGAAGTCACGCCCGCTTGCCGTGAAATTCTAACCTTGGGAGCGCTCGAGTTTGTCGCCAGCCTGCAGCGAAATTTCAACCGTCGCCGGCTCGAAGCACTGCAGCGCCGGCAGCAACGCCAGGCCGAACTCGATCGCGCCGGGACGCTCGATTTTCTTTCCGAAACCCGGCAGGTCCGGGAGAGCGATTGGACCTGCGCACCGATTCCTTCGGACCTCCGCGACCGCCGGGTTGAAATCACGGGGCCAACCGATCGCAAGATGATGATCAACGCGCTTAACTCCGGCGCGAAAATCTACATGGCCGATTTCGAGGACGCGAACTCGCCAACCTGGCAAAACATGATCGAGGGGCAGATCAACCTGCGCGACGCGATCCGGCGCACGATTAGTTACACCAGTCCAGAGGGAAAAGAATACAAGCTCGGGAAGCAGCTTGCAGTTTTACTCGTTAGGCCGCGCGGCTGGCATCTGGTCGAGAAGCATGTGCTCGTAGATGGCGAGCCGGTCGCGGGTGGGCTCTTCGATTTCGGACTCTATTTCTTTCACAACGCGAGGGAGCTGCTCGAGCGCGGCACCGGCCCTTATCTTTATCTCCCGAAGCTGGAGAGCCATCGCGAGGCGCGGATCTGGAACGATGTCTTTAAATTCGCGCAGGAGACGCTGCGTATTCCGCAGGGAACGATCCGCGCCACCGTCCTCATCGAAACCATCCCGGCCGCGTTCGAGATGGACGAAATTCTGTTCGAACTGCGCGAGCATTCCGCCGGGCTGAACTGCGGGCGCTGGGATTACATTTTTTCCTGCATCAAACGCTTCCGAAACAAACCCGATTTCCTTCTCGCCGACCGCGCGCTCGTCACGATGACGACTCATTTCATGCATTCCTATTCACTCTTGTGCATCAAGACTTGTCATCGCCGCAACACCTTTGCGATGGGCGGAATGGCGGCGCAGATCCCGGTGAAAGGCAACGCTTCGGCGAATGACGAAGCCTTCGCGAAAGTGCTGGCCGACAAGGAACGCGAGGCAGGCGATGGTCATGATGGGACCTGGGTTGCTCATCCTGGGATGGTGCAACTGGCGACCGACGCCTTTAACGCGAAGATGCCGCAGCCGAACCAAATCGATCGGAAGCGCGAAGACGTGAACGTGACCGCGAAGGACCTGCTCGATTTCGGTCCGCGCGGGCCCATTACCGAAGCGGGCCTGCGGCAAAACATCAGTGTTGGCGTGCAGTATCTCGAGGCCTGGCTGCGCGGACACGGCGCGGTGCCGTTGTTCAACCTGATGGAAGATGCAGCGACCTCGGAGATTTCTCGCGCCCAGGTCTGGCAATGGATCCGGCATCCCGATGGACGACTGGATGACGGTCGCAAGGTGACAAAAGAGCTTTTTCGCGAGGTGCTCGAACAAGAGTTAGGCAAGATTCGGGCTGGATCTAACAATCGTTTCGATGATGCCCGGGAACTCTTCGATCGTATCACGACTAACGACGACTTTGCCGAATTTCTGACCTTGCCAGGCTATGAGCGGATCGATTGAGCGATTGGGTAGGGCATGACCGTCGACTGGAATTCTGCGCGCTGGGATGGCATCACTCGCACTTACTCATTAGGCGACGTGCAACGCTTGCAGGGCAGTTTCGTGCCCGAGCATTCCTTCGCCGGCCGGGGAGCGGAGAAACTGTGGCAGTTACTCGAGACGGAGCCGTTCGTCGCCGCGCTCGGCGCGCTCACCGGCAACCAGGCAGTGCAACAGGTCCGGGCCGGATTAAAGGCGATTTACCTCAGCGGCTGGCAGGTCGCGGCCGATGCCAACCTTGCCGGCGAGATGTATCCCGACCAAAGTCTTTACCCGGCGAATAGCGTTCCTTCAGTCGTTAGGCGAATCAACCAGGCCTTGCAACGGGCCGATCAGATCGCACACAGCGAAGGCCGGAACGAGATCGACTGGTTTGCGCCGATCGTGGCCGATGCCGAGGCTGGCTTTGGCGGCGTGCTCAACGTTTTTGAGTTAGTCAAGGCGATGATTGAAGCCGGGGCCGCCGGGGTGCATCTCGAGGATCAGCTTGCGAGTGAGAAGAAGTGCGGTCACATGGGCGGCAAGGTTCTCCTCCCAACGACTCAGGCGATCAACAATCTGATCGCGGGCCGGCTCGCCGCCGATGTTTGCAACGTGCCGATGATCCTGATCGCGCGAACCGATGCGGGCGGAGCCGCGCTTCTGACGAGCGACATGGATGAACGCGACCGCCCATTTCTCACCGGAGAGCGGACCGCGGAAGGATTCTTTCGCGTTCGTAGCGGAATCGAACAGGCGATCGCCCGCGCGCTCAGTTATGCGTCTTATGCCGACTTGCTTTGGTTCGAAACCTCGAAACCCGATCTCGAAGAGGCAAAACAATTCGCCGGCGCGATTCATAATAAATTTCCGGGCAAACTCCTGGCCTACAATTGTTCGCCCTCCTTTAACTGGGGCGCGAAGCTCGACCGCGCGACGATCGCGAAATTCCAGCGCGAGCTGGGCGCGATGGGTTACAAATTCCAGTTTGTAACTCTGGCTGGCTTTCACACCCTCAACCACAGCATGTTTACGCTCGCGCGCGGCTACGGCGAGCGTGGGATGGCGGCTTACGCGGAGTTACAGGAAGCCGAGTTCGCCGCGGAAAGCGACGGATATACCGCGACGAAACATCAGCACGAAGTTGGCACCGGATACTTTGATGCGGTCGCGCGAGTTATTGCCGGCGGCGAATGCTCGACCGCGGCGCTTGCCGGCTCGACCGAGGAAGAGCAGTTCAAATGACCAATGTTAAATGACTAATGACGAAGGAATGTCGAATGACGAAATCCGAAACTCGGTCGCCGGGCATTCGGCATTCGGCATTCGTCTATCCCAATGTCTCCGGCCGCGCTGACCGATAGCCGCCTCGCTGCGATTTGCGCGGAAACCACCCGCGACGCTTTTCTCGAGTACGAGGCGCGCTTCCGCGAAATCACGGAGCGGGCGCGCGATCGCTTTCTCGAGCGTGACTGGCGCGGGAGCTTCGATGACTCAGCCGAGCGGCTGCGCCTTTACTCGCAGGTGCTCGATGGCCTGACAAACGAGGTCGGCGCGCTCATGGGCGAACGTTTGCGCGCGCGGCCGATCTGGACGGCGATGAAAGCGGTTTATTCCTCCCTCATCGCGCAATCGCTCCGGCGCGAAATTGCGGAGAGTTTTTTTAATTCTCTCACCCGGCGCGTTTTCGCGACCGAAGGCGTCGATCAGACAATTGAATTTGTCGACACCGACTTCGACGCGCCACCGAGCGCGGTGCACTCGGAGATTGCGACCCGCTTCAGCGCGGGTTCGATCGCCGAAATGCTCGAACGTGCGTTGACCAGTGAGTCGTTAGGCGGATTTGCGGTTGAACACTGGAAGGATCTTGCGTCGAGTATCGAAGCGGCGGTGACGCATTTGCGCACCGCCTGCCCGGAGCAGAACCCGCTCATGCTCGAACTCGCGGGCGCGATCTTTTATCGCGGGCGCGGCGCCTATCTGGTTGGTCGGCTGTGCGGGAAGGGGGAGAGCCCGCCGACCGCGATCGCGCTTTGCCTGCAGCATCCCGATGAGACCGGAATCACGCTCGACGCCCTGCTCATCGGCGAAGCGGACCTGGCGATTCTTTTCTCCTACACCCGCGCCTACTTCCGCGTCCTCGCAATCTGCCCCTTCGATCTCGTCCGCTGGCTGCGGGAGTTGATGCCGCGGAAACGGCTCGCCGACCTTTACAACGCGATTGGCTTTAACCGGCACGCGAAGACGGAATTCTATCGCGATTTTGTCCGGCATCTCGAGCCGGCACAGGACTATTTCGTAGCCGCGGAAGGGGCGCGGGGAATGGTCATGCTCGTCTTTACGCTGCCCAGTTACGATGTGGTCTTTAAGTTAATCCGCGATCACTTCGATGCTCCGAAAGAAAGCGATCGCAATGATGTCATGGCCCGCTATCGCCTCGTGTTCGAGCACGACCGGGCAGGACGACTGGTGGAGGCCCACGAGTTCGAGCATCTGCGCATCGCGCGCCAGCGTTTCGAACCGTCGCTTCTCGACGGATTATTGCGCGATGCGGCCGCGACCGTGCGCCTGGAGGGGGATGATGTGCTCGTCCGGCACGCCTATGTCGAGCGCCGGGTGCGTCCGCTCAATTTGTTTTTTCATGAAGCCGATGAAGACTCCGCCAGCGCCGCCGCCTGCGATTACGGTCAGGCGATCAAGGACCTCGCCGCTTCAAACATTTTCACTGGCGACTTATTAACGAAAAACTTTGGACTCACTCGTCGGGGCCGGGTTGTGTTTTACGATTACGACGAGCTGTGTCTCATCATCGATTGTAACTTTCGTGCGTTGCCGGAGCCGCGCAGTTACGAGGAAGAGATCGCAGCCGAGCCGTGGTACTCGGTGCACGAGAACGACATTTTTCCGGAGGAATTCCTGCGTTTCCTTTCTTTCCCGGAGCCGGCGCGGAAGGCGTTGCTCGCGCGGCATGGCGATCTGTTTCGGCCCGAGTTTTGGCGCGAAATCCAGACCCGGTTGCGCGCTGGCGAGCTTCCTGAGATTTTGCCCTACACGCAGGAACGGCGCCTGGGGAAGTCTTGAGGATGGGCGCGATTCCGAAGTAGGCGAGCGACCGAAAGCTTCGCGACGCGGTATGCTGTGAAAAACAAAAAGGGCGCCCAGCTTTCGCTAAACACCCTTCGCCGGTGAGTTGCCTCAGCAGCTTTCCGGGAGTCGGTTAGGACGACTCCCGGAACTAGTTGCGATGTGCCTAAGATCCCCTCAGCGCTTAGCGCGTGCGGACGTCGGCGGAGTCACTCCCGCCGAGATTACTCGTTACGGTGATATTGACCGGATTTGCAATTCCAGTCGCTTTCAATTGGTAATTACCGTCGCCGCGAGTCCGCATCCTTCCGATTACTTCACCCGAACTCGTCACCTTGACAGTCAGGACCGCGGTTGGGTCGGAATCGGTCGCCGTCACGGTAAGCTGGCTGCGCGAGGTTTGATACAGTGCCTTGGTAATCGTCACGGTATCGGACGTAGAAGTGCACTCGAAGATCTCCATCGAGGCCAACGGTGTCACACCGTCGCTGGCATAGCCACCGGCCAGCCAAATCGTGGTCGTGCCGTTCGTATCGGTCGCGAAATTGCGCCGCGGGGTCACGAACGGCGAAATGCTCGTTGACCAGGTGTTAGTGCCTGGATCAAAGACATCCACCTCATTGGAAGGATTCGGTGAAACTCTCCCGCCACCCATTACCAACATCTGGCCGTTGTAATTCAGCCCCCGGGTTTCCCCCGTGGCCCGCGGTATGGCCGCGATCGAGCCGATGGTGTTGGTAGCTGGGTTGAAGCTGAACGAGTTCGTGGTATCAACCACCGTGCCGCCAGCGAAGTCGGAAGCTCCTGCGAGATAGATGATGCCGCCGATTGCGCAGGTGGGCGCATACATGACTCCTTCGGGCGTGTTTACTTTCTGGCTCCATTTCGCGCCGGCGCCAGCGGTCGGGTCAAAGGCCCAGATCTGGTTGGTCGAAGCGACATTGATGTTGAACCCGCCGAGGATGTAGAGCTTGTTGCCGGTTACGGCAAAGCCGCCAGGCAGGATGGTGCCTGCGACATCGCCCGGCCAGTTATCGGAACTGGTAAGACTGGTGATCGTGTCGGTCACCGGGTTGTAGAAGAACACGCGTGCCGTCGCGGTGGTGGCACCAGCGGCGGAGCCGCCGACGCAGTAGATGAAGGGCGTTCCACCGACCGTCAGCACACCACAAGCCATGTTGTTGACCTGGTTATCAGGATAAGTGGCCGCCTTAGTGGCCCAGGTGTTGGTGGTCGGGTTGTATTCGAACGGATGCAGGAAATCGCTGCCCGCTGAATCGGAACTGCGTCCGCCCATCTCATAGAACTTGCCGTTAGCCGGGAAATAGACGCCGACGGAGCGAACTCCGACACTCGGCTGGTTCGGGCCCGGCGACCATCCACAAACACTGCCCGCCACGTTGTAACTGCCGCTGAAGGCCGCGCCGGGATTGCCGAATTGGTCATTGATCGCCCCGGCGGCAATGCTCGCGGTCATGGTTCCTCCGGAATTCATATGCAAGGTGAATCGGGCCGTCATGCTTCCGTTGACCACGGTAACGGCGGTCACACTCGGGCCGCTATTGCCGCTCACCATCAGGTCGCTCGTCTGGACCGAAGCGACATCAACCGGCTCGTTGAAATTGACGTCATATTGATAGTCGTTCGGCGCCGGCGGCGAGAAGGTGCCACCCACCGGTGGGTTGGTGGTGGTAACCTGAAGCAGCGTCACGTCCCAGCGGAACGTGCAGGTGAAATCCAGATTCGCACTATTGTCCGAAGCGCGCTTAAAGGCTCCGGCTGGGATATGCATTGTCTGAACCCCTTGCGTCGTGACGGGCGAGCTGGTGAAGTGGAAGGTGATCTGGGTATTCCCGCTGCCGAGGGTGATCGAGTTCGCCGCAATCCCGTTCACGGTGAAGTCGCTTGCCTGGACAGTCGCCGGCTTGACCGCGTCGCTCAGGTTGACGACAAAGTCAGTCGGCTGATTGGTAATCGTGCTGCCACAAGCCGGGTCGGTGCTGGTCACAGCAAAGCCCACCAGCTCCCGATCGGTAATGGCATCCTGCTGGGATTGGCCGCTGATAGTCACCCGCCCGTCGGTCCACGAGGTAACGTGCTTGGCGAGGATGGCCGAACCATAATCGTAGTCGCCCGCATAGGTGGCCTGGATGCCAGGATCGGGTTGTGCAGGAAGCGGGGTGACAACGTCCGAAAACGCGTCATCAGCCAGCCAGGTTGCGCCGTTATCAAGCGACTTGCGCGAGTACATTTTGTAACAGGGAACGGATGGGTTGCCATAGGTGCAGCCGGTGCTGTCGCGTCCATCATACCAGGTGGCCAGAAGAGTCCCGGACGGACTGACTGAGATGTTCGGCTGCCATTGCGGACGAGTCGTGGTGTCACTATTGAGCTTGAATGGTGTGCCAAAGGTCACACCGCCATCAGTGGAGCGAATGTAAAAGACGTCGCCCGCATCACTGCCGGCGCCATGCTGGGCATAGACCAGGTGAACCACGTTGTTGAAGGCGGCCGGCTGACCCCAGCCCTCGTGCCGCCAGTAGCCACCATTATCGCTAAACATGCATTCAAAGTAGCCGACATTAGTAACGCCAGGTCCGTTGAAGGTCGGGCCGGTGTAGGTGTTAGTGAAGGTGTTGCCGCCATCCGTCGACTTAAAGATGAGGTTGTTGCGGGCGAGATTGCCGTTGCCACCGTTTTCGTTCATGCCCGCGAGATAAACGGTGCCGTTCGTGTCACCCGTAATCTGGACGTCGCGGATGAATGTGCTCGTGTTACTAACCAATATCGGAGTGTGCCATGTCACACCGCCGTCAGAGGAGTAGGTGACGGAGAGGGCGCCGACACCAACACTGAAATTGTTCCAGGAAATATAGAGGCGTCCGAAGAAAGGGCTGGCCGGGTTGTTGTCGGCCCAGCCGGATTCGCGATCGTCGGAAGCATTGTTGTGAACGCAGAAATGAGTCCAGCTATTCGGGTCGGAGGGATTGGTGGACTTGTAACCGCCCAAGCCTTGACCACCGCACGCTATATCGAGCCAGACGGTCAACCAGGTGGCGGATGGTTTGTGGTAGAGACCCACGGGATCGCCCAGGGTGTTATCAAACGGGCTTTGGCCGTTCGTTTTTGTCAGGCGAGTAAACGTCGTGCCGCCATCGCTGGAAAAAGAAGCACCGGAGATATTGATCGGGCTGGCGTTGAGGCCGCGGGAATCGTTGTAGGCGACCAGAACCTGGGAGGCGTTGTCCGGATTCGCCAGCGTGTATGTCTCCGACTGCGTGACATGAGGAGACGTCTCCGTGCCCGTAATCAGGTCGACGTCCGCGCCTCCGAATGACAAGGGTGCCAACAGCTGCCGTGTGATCGGGTAAGACCCGTTGGCAGAGGCGTCGGAGCCGCCCGCTGCCTGCCCGCAGTAAATCATGATCGCTCCAGCGCGCAGGTTTTCCTGCCGGTCGAGCCCGAGCGCATGGATCTGCGAACAGTCAAACCCAGCGGGAACGAGGGGATTGACGGAGCTGGAGCGAGCGTTGTTCCGCGACTGTGCGTGGGCGGAGAACTGGCTAAGGCCCAGTGCTCCCACCAACACGCCAGCTAAGAGCAACGACATGCCGGTAGCGAGACGCAGCCTAAAGAAGGCGGATTGTGCAGTGGATGTTTTTTTCATAGCATTTGGATGGCGCAGTTGAATTTATGTTGAGTTGCGTGCGTGGTTTTGACCAACTCGCGCATTAAATTGCAAGCTTTCAATTCTTACTTTTTCGTCAGAACTTATCCGTCGAACGGCTCTTCCTCTCTTTCACCTTCAAGAGCAATCTTCACCCGCGTGTCGAAACGGCGGCATGATCTCGCGGAGGCACCCGCTTCTAATCTGAGCGATCTGTGCCAATCTAAGAGCGCATGCGTTTCGAGGATAACACGCTGCTCTTCGGCTTCGATCCGACGCCCCGGATCGTGGCGATCGAGTTGGGTGAGACGGGCACGGTCAAGGTCTATCGGCGGGAGAAGAATGGCTCGACCAGCTGCGAGGTGGAGGAATTTCATCCCTTTGTCTGGACCGATGGCGACGTGGCCGATCTCGGCCTAACGAACGCCGAGAAGCTCAGTGGCGACCTGAAATACAACTGGCTCGTCACGACCGACAGCTGGAAGGATCTGATCGCGCTCCGCAATGGCTTGAAAAG
Source organism: Chthoniobacterales bacterium (assembly GCA_036825615.1). Lineage (GTDB taxonomy): Bacteria > Verrucomicrobiota > Verrucomicrobiia > Chthoniobacterales > UBA10450 > JAICXG01. Next base: position 120,141 of record DAISXY010000005.1, on the reverse strand, counting down.
GGCGGGGCGCAACTTCTTTGCCCTGAGCGATCCGGTGCAGCATTACCTCACTCACACCGGGCGCACTCTTTTCAAGAAGCTGCCTTTTGAACAACTAAAGCGAATGCAGATCGAGGTGCTGTCGTTCGCCGGCGGCGACCTGGAGGCGGCCGCGACCGATCACATCACCAGCATCGCGGTCTCAGACAACACCGGCTGGGAGGAATTGATCGAGGTGAACCCCGACGCGATCGAGGAATCGGAGCACGCCGCAATCAAGCGCCTGACCAACCTGATCAAGGAACGCGACCCGGATGTGATCGAAGGACATAATCTTTTCAAGTTCGACCTGCCCTTTCTCGTCGCGCGAGCACGGAAGGCGAAAACGAAGCTCGACTGGGGCCGGAGCGGCGGCTTTCTGCGCTCGCGTCCCTCGCGGCTGCAGATCGCGGAAAAGACAATCGATTATCCCAAGTTCACGGTCGAAGGCCGGCACTTCGTCGATACTTTTCTGCTCGCCCAGTTTTACGATGTCGGGATGCGCTCCCTTACTGGTTTTGAGCGGAGCGACGTCGCCCAACACTTTGGCCTAACGAACATTGCCGAGATTTCGCAGTTAGCCGGCAGGGAGTTACAACTCGCCTGGCTGAATAATCCCACCCGCTATCGTGAGCGCGCGCTCTGCGCAGTGCGCGAGACCCGGGCCGTGGCCGATCTGTTGAGCCCGAGTTACTTCATTCAGGCGCAAATTTTCCCTTATAACTACCAGGACGTGATTGTGCGCGGCAATGCCACCCGGATTAATGCCTTGCTCCTCCGCGAATATTTTCGCCAGCGTCACAGCATCCCAGAGATGCCGATGGCGCGGAGTTTCGAGGGCGGCTACACCGATGTCTTTTTCACCGGGGTAGCCAGGAACGTTTGGCATTGCGACGTCGCCTCCCTTTACCCCTCGATCATGCTCCAGTTCGATTGTTTCCCGGTGACCGATCAGCTCCAAATCTTTCGCCACCTGCTCACGGACCTGCGCACTTTTCGTCTCCAGGCAAAGGCGGACATGCGCGAAGCAAAGGACCCGGCACAGCGCCGTCATTTTCACGCCCTGCAAAACACCTTCAAGATTCTTATTAACAGCTTCTATGGCTATCTCGGTTTTGCCCAGGGTAACTTCGCCGATTTCGAAGCCGCCGCGCGCGTCACTCAAATCGGCCGCGACCTGCTCAAGCAAATGATCGAGTGGCTCAAGGGTCAGGGCGCGCAGGTCATCGAAGTGGATACCGACGGGATCTACTTCGTGCCGCCGGGGAACGCGATTGCCGCTGCGCCTGTAGCCGCATCTCTGCGAGACGCGCACGCCGCTGCGCCTGTAGCCGCGCCTCTGCGAGACGCGCACGCCGCTCACAGAGCGGCGGCTACAATTGATCAGCTGCGCGACGGGTTAGCGAAGGAGCTTCCACCCGGGATCGAAGTCGAGTTCGACGAGCAGTTTGCCGCCATGTTCAGTTACAAGGCGAAGAACTATGCCCTCCTGACTAACGAAGGCGAAGTCATCATCAAGGGTGGCGCCTTGAAATCGCGCGGACTGGAGAAATTCCAACGGGTTTTTCTCGAGGAAGTAATCAAGCTCCTGATGGAAGGGAAAGACGAGGCTATTCCAGCACTGCGCGATGAATTCGCGCAAAAGATCCGGGAGCGCGAGTGGCCGATCGAGATGCTGATGAAAACGGATACGCTACAGGATTCGCTCGAGAAATATCGGCAAAAGATCGCGGGCGGCGGGCGGAATCGCGCCGCGGCCTATGAGTTAGCGCTGGCAAGCGGGCGTAATTACAAACCCGGGGACCAGATCAGTTATTATGTCAAAGTAACCCCAAAGAAAGTCGCCGCCTACGAAGCCGCCAAGCTGGTCTCTGAATTCGACCCGCAAAATCGGGATGAGAATATCGATTACTACATCGCAAAGCTGGATGAACTCGTTAAAAAGTTCGGGCACGTAACGGCGACCGCATCATCGCCGAAGCAGCAAAGCCTGGCGCTCTAGGAGATTGTTGGGAAGCTGACGATCAGCTTTTCCGTTTCCGACTTCTGAGGACGAAAGATTTGCCCTCACTGCCGCGCTTCGCGCGCGCGTCTTTGAAAGCCCGGCCTCGCTCGCTTCGCGAGCTACGTTACGGCCCACCGGGAGAGAGAGTGGCTTCCGCTCGACGCTGTCAGTGTGCCTATCGCTTCTCCCGTGGGAGTGGCGCACGGCGCAGCCTGCGGTGACAGGCTTCGTCTCTTCCATGCGCGTGCAAAGCCACTTCGCGTGACTCGCGCCTATTCCTCTCCTTGTGGCAGAGGCAGACACTGCCCGCCCGCGGGTCAGAGGTGTGCGTCTGTCCCGCGTGGGGAGAGTGGCTTGCACTCGACACCGTGACTCGGCCTATCCCTCTCCCTGTGGGAGAGGCGGACGGCGCCAGCCGCCGGTGAGGGCAGCTTAACGTGTCCATGCTCATACCAAGGTCAGGTCACTCGACCACCTGCACTCTTTGGAGCAGTTGTTCCAATTCCTGCTCATCAGCGGCATAGTGGGCCTGCCACTTCTCGCGCTCTTCTGGTGAAAGCGCATCGTATTTTTGCGCCTTGCTGTTCAACCGGTGATAGGCGTTTTGCAGCCTATTTGCGACTGCCGGGGACTTTAGCAGTGTGCCTACGCCAGGAAGGGACGAGACACCACTGTAGACCCGCTGGGCGGCTTGTTGGATAGCGGGAAAACGGGCGGCGCGCGCGGCGTTTTTTCCCGCCTCGGAAGGCTGTGGCTTAAACTCCGGAGTTACATTCAGGAATTCATAGGTGTGTCTCCGGACATGGTCAGGGTCACGCCGGATGGCATCGAACTGAATGACCAGAATGTTTTCCGCCGGGAAGCGCTCGAGATAGGGCTTAAGATGACGCGCATAACATCCCAGATCGCGAATGAAAGGATTTTCCATCGCGAGAGCAAAGGTCTCGGGCAGGGAGGCGATGACAGCGTTGCGGTTATACCAATACCAGGAGTAGACCATCTCGACCGGCGAGCGCAGACAAAGCAGGAGCTTGATATCCGGGCGATAGGTTGCGATCCGCTCCGCCGCTTCTTCGCTATAGAGATAGGAAGGACAAAATTCGCCACGACAACTAATGCCACCCCCCGCGGCGGGAAATTGTTCATGATACCATGACTCACCACGCTGGAAGCAGCGCAGTTCCTTGCCCGCCATCCGGCGAAGAACGGTATCGGCGAAATAATAGACCTCCTTATCCGGCGCGAAGCCGATCTGCGGATGGGCTTCGAGCTGGGCGGAGAGCCAGGTCGTTCCGCATTTCGGCGCGCCGATGCCGATGAAATCAATCTTGGACATGGATGGTGAGAAGCTGATGCAGTTTGCGTCGGCTAGTCCGAAGCGGTCTCATCTCTCTCTTCATAGTTTAAATTTTGCAACGGCTTCTTCGGTTTCCCCGACTCAAGATCGTGCACGACCGGGAGAATATCCTTGAAGGTCGCGCCATAAATATCCCAGACGGTAAGAAACAATCCGCAAACCAGCGGACCAATGATAAAACCGAGCGGCCCGAAAAGGAAAAGGCCGCCTAACGTTCCGACAAGAATGAGCAGGTCGGGCATTTTCGCATCTTTTCCGACCAACTTAGGCCGGAGCAGGTTATCGATTGTGCTCACCACGAGCGCGCACCACATGAGGAGAAGCGTGGCGGCGAGAAAACGCCCGGCAATAAAGAGATAAATCACCGCCGGGACCCAGACGAGAGCGGAGCCGATCCCCGGGACAATCGAAAGCACAACCATGATCGTTCCCCAGAAGGCCGCGCCATCGATCCCCGCCATCCAAAAACCGAGGCCGCCCAGCGTTCCCTGCACGATCCCGATTACGAGCGTTCCCTTTATCGTCGCCCGCGTGACCGAGGCAAAGCGTTCCAGGACCAGTTCCTCGTCGACGTGATTGAGCGGGGTGTAAAAGAGGATCTTCTCCAGCATGCTTCGCCCATCGCGCAGGAAGTAAAACATGGCGTAAAACATAACGAAAAGGTTGAGGAGAAAGGTCGCCGTCCCGGCCGTGAGCTGGGTTACTCCCGCGACGAGAAAGGCGCCGGCCGATTTCGCGAGCCGCGCCGCAGCGTCGGCGATCTGGGTTTGCGCCGGTAGATAAGGCGCGAGGGACGGGAAGCGCTCGGCCAGCCAGGCGTGTGCGTCGAAAGTGCCGGCGGCCCCGAGATGCTCCTGCACCCAGGGGATGGCTTCGTTACTCACTCCGAGCGCCTGGCGCACGACCACGCCGACGAGCGCGCTCAATGGCCCAACGATAAGCAGGAAAAGAATCAGGAGAGTAAGTCCCGCTGCGAGCGAATCGCGTCCGCGGCAGAGGCGCGTGATCCAGCGATAAAGCGGTCCGCACAAGCCGGCGAGCAGCGCGCCAAGGAGAAGCGGGATGAGGAACGGCCAGATGACTGCGAGAAAGACAACCGAGACGAGCAGGACAAGAAGCAGAACGAAGCCGGTGCGAAGGCTGTTGCGACTCACGTTGGGGCGTTCCATCTCCGGGCAGTATGCGCCCGGGGAGAGAACGCGATCAACCCATTGCTTTCAATTCTTCCCCGTCTGAGCGCGGCAACCGGTGCGGACCGTTTCCCTGATGCGAGAGGCAGAGATTCTCGGTTGCGATTCGCGTTTTCTCGCGCGATGGCGTTTGCATGAACTCGATCCCGCGCTTTCTCTGCTTTGCCTCGCTCCTGCTCGTTGTTTCCAATCCCGCGCTCGCGACGGAGAACGATTTCTCTGACGTCAGAGCGCAGGTGACCCAGCAACACGAGCAAAACATCAAGCGGTTGCAGGATTGGATCGGGCAGGTCTCGATCGCGGCGGAGAATCGCGGCTATCCCGAAGGCGCCGATTACATGATCCAGCTACTGAAGGATGCCGGTTTCCAGCGCGCGGAGCGGGTCGAGACCGAGGGCAAACCTGGAGTCTTCGCGACCCTCGAGGCAGGCGCGCCGAAAACTGTCGGCCTCTACTTCATGTACGACGTCAAGCAGTTCGATCCGAAAGAATGGTCCTCCCCGCCGACGGAAGCGAAGATCGTGGACAAGCCGGGTCTTGGAAAAATAATGATCGGCCGCGGAGCGGTGAACCAGAAAGGGCCGGAAGCGACCTTTCTCGCCGCGCTCCACGCCATTCAGGCCGCCGGGCGCAAGCTGCCGGTCAATTTCGTCTTTGTCGCCGAGGGTGAAGAGGAAATTGGCTCCCCCCATTTTCCGCAAGTCGTGCACAAGCCGGAAATCGAGCAGGCGCTGAAGAAATGCGCCGGGATTTTCATGCCGTTTGCGGCCCAGGACCTCGACGGGATGGTCACCGTGACGCTGGGCGCGAAGGGTGTAGTCGAAGTGGAGCTTACTTCGACCGGAGAGAAGTGGGGCCGGGGCCCGCTCAAGGATATCCATTCCTCAAACAAGGCCCGCGTTGACAGCCCGGTCTGGCATTTGGTCAAGGCGCTCGGCACGCTCGTGAACGAGGACGCGAGCGAGCCGGCGATCGAAGGCCTAACGAAAAACGTCCGGCCCCTCAACCCGCAGGAAAAACAACTCATCGCAACCGCGGCCCAGCGTTTGAATGAGGCGCAGGCAAAGAAAATCCTCGGGGTCAAAAAATGGGTGCGCGATATCAGTTGGACCCAGGCATTGGAGCGAATGGCGGGTGAGCCGACGGTGAACATTGAAGGAATTATTGGCGGTTACACCGGGCCGGGCGGCAAGACGATTTTGCCCCACAAGGCGATTGCGAAGCTCGATCTGCGCCTCGTCCCGAACCAGACGGCCGACGGCGCGCTCCAGGCTTTGAAGACGTATCTCGCGAATCATGGTTATGGAGACATTGATGTAAACATGACCGGCGGCTACGACCCGACGACGACGCCAGCTAATTCACCGGTCGTCCAGGCCGAGGAAGCGGTTTACAAACAGCACGGCATTGATCCGGTCGTGCTCCCGCGCCTGGGCGGTTCCTGGCCGGGCTACGTCTTTACCAATCCGCCACTCAGCCTCGGCGCGAGTCATTTTGGTCTGGGACACGGCAGCGGAGCCCATGCCCCCGATGAGTATTACCTGATCGAGTCTTCAAACCCGAAGGTCGCGGGCTTCGACGACGCGGTCATGTCTTACGTGGAATACCTCTTTCAACTGGCAAAGTAGCTGGACGAAGAAGCGCAATAGTTATGGCAAGGTGTTGCAGGCGCTCGACCAGGAGCTGACGATCGTGCTGTACTATGCGCGCCGCTTGCCGGAAGCCGGCTTCTTCACACCGGCTGGCGAGGAGCTTTTACGAGCCGGCCCTTCGGCAGGCGCTTCCGACTCGGGCGCGCCTGACTCGTGCGCCTTGCGGATGTCGGCGACCAATTCATTCGCGGCACCTCCTTTAACTACATGCTTCAGGAATCCGGCTTCCCGGCTCTTTCTCACGTGATCCGCATCGTCGAAGGCCGAAAAGGCGAGCGCGCGCACTCCCGGCACGATCCGCCTGATTTCTCTGAGTAAGTCCCAACCGGTCCCATCCGGCAGATTCAGATCACAAAGCATGACATCGAATTTGGTCGTGCGCGCCAACTCAAGGGCCGAGCGGCAGTCGAGCGCGACCTCGACCGCGAAGTCGCTTGCCTCGAGAAACATTTTTAGCGCCCGGGAAGTGCCGGCATGGTCTTCGACCACAAAGACCCGAAGTTTTGCGTCGGGCGAACTCATTATCTGAAAATCATCATCAGCCCGCGACAAGAAAACGCTCGACCGCGCGCGATCCGGCGGTCCGCGGTGACTGGTTTACGGCGAATCCTTCTTTTCGGCACAACAGGCGAGCGCCCGGACTGGCGCGTAACCCTCCGTGGCCGACTTTGTCGGTCGAACATCCGGCGCTTTGCAATCCCAACGCTGCCCATGCCTTGGCTGGATGTATCATAGTTACCGGTGTGAGAATTTGCGGATTGACATTGCCGGCAATTGGCTCACAACGGGCCCGAAGCATCTGAGTGAAATCAACCTGCGGAGCAATTCATGAACTACCATCATCGTCAGCAGCACCCGGCGCGGCGCCTTGTTGTCGCTGCCATCGGGTTTGTCATCCTCACTTCCTTCGGCCGCGCCGCTGATACCGGCTCGATCGAGCAAAGCTTGCGCAAGCTCGACCAGGAATGGTCAGCCGCGGCCGCGGCGAGAAACCTCGACAAAGTGGTTTCCTATTACACAGCCGACGCAGTCGTCCAGGCGCCAAATATGCCGGCTGCGAGCACCGCCGAAGCGATTCGTAACGTCTGGAAAGGCGAACTCGAGACCATGATTAGCGGCGGCTGGAAGGCTAACCGCGTCGAAGTCGCCAAATCCGGCGACATGGCTTACGCCAGCGGCACCTATAACTGGGTCGGCAAAGGGCCGGACGGTAAGGAGATCAAGGACCGGGGCAAGTATCTCGAGGTTTGGAAAAAACAAGCCGACGGGACTTGGAAATGCATCGCGGACAGCTGGAACTCGGATCTGCCTGTGCCCGGGACCCAGCCCTAGCTCTTTTGATGGACGCCGCGAACCTGCGAGATTTCGCTCGCCGTTATGCGGCAGCCTGGTGCAGCCAGGATCCGAGGCAGGTCGCCGGTTGCTTTGCGGAAGATGGATCTTTGCGCGTCAACCACGGCGCGCCGGCGGTCGGACGCGCGGCCATCGCGGAAATCGCCAGAAGTTTCATGCAGGCTATCCCGGACATGAAAGTCGCGCTCGACGCTGTCACTCAGGAACCAGCCCGGACAGTGTTTCATTGGACATTGACTGGAACAAATACCGGTCCCGGCGGTGGAGGCAACAAGGTCCGGATCAGCGGCTATGAAATCTGGCAGCTAAGCGAGGCTGGATTGATCGCGGAGTCGCGCGGGCACTTTGATGCCGCGGACTACGAACGACAGCTGAGAGGAGACGGGCCGAGTTAGAAAAGTCTCACTGGCCGAGCAAGCGGATGGTCTCGGCGTCTTTTTCTCCCTGGAAATAGCGGTCGAGCAGACGGTGGAAAACCGAATCGGGCGGCGACGCGGCGGCGAAAAGTGTCGCGCAGGAGCGCAGTTTCATCGTGTCGGGAAAACCAAAAATTTCATCGGCACTAAACCCTCTGAGCCGGAGCAACGTTTCCATGCAAGTCAGGAGCCGCGGACCCAGGATCGGGTGGGCGAGATAGGCGCGGGCTTCCTCCAGGCTCTTGATCGCGAAACGCTGTGACATCAGGCTCTGACCCAGGCCGGCAATCTGCGGGAAGATATACCACATCCAATGCGAGCGTTTGCCGCCATTTCTGATCTCGGTCAGCGCGCGCTCGTAGCTATCCTCCTGCGCGCGCACGAACCTCTCTAAGTCATATCGGTCACTCACGATGATTGCCTTAATCTAAGTCTTTTCGATTAGAACCCGACGAAAAGCGAGGCCATCCGCGCGCGCATCTTCGCGTCCGGCAAACGGCCCACGCCCGCGCCCATGTTATCGAGAAGGTGCCGCGGGTTGTTCGTCGCCGGGATAACACAAGTCACTGCCGGATGCGCCACGATCCATTTGAGAAGAAACTGAGCCCAGGAGTGACAATCGAATTCCGCCGCCCACGAGGGCAAGGGCTTTTTCGAAATGACCTGAAAGATTCCGCCGCCGCCAAACGGGCGGTTAATGAGAACTCCCATTCCCATCTCCCGCGCGAGCGGGAGAATGCGCCGGTCGGCCGCCCGGTCCACGAGGGAGTAGTTGATCTGGACAAAATCTGGCTTTTGCAGGCGCATGACTCGCTCGACCTCGCCATGACCGCGGTCCTCCGAGTAAGTGATGCCGGTGTAACGAAGCTTTCCTTTGCTTTTCCATTCACGCAGCGAAGTCATTTCCCGGTCGACATTAGCAAGATTATGCACCTGGCTGAGATCGATTGTCCGTCGGCGAAGCCGTTGCAGCGACTGTTCCATCTGCGCCTCACCTTGTTCGACGCTTCGGGTCCAGACCTTGGTCGCGAAAAAGAGTGACTCGCTCAGACCCAACCTGGAGCTGATTTCGCCAATCAGGTTTTCCGCGTTTCCGTAAGCGGGAGAGGTGTCGATGAGTTTGCCACCCGCCTTGGCAAAAAGCGTGATGACTTCTTCGACCTGCTCGGCTTGAGGAGATCGGGAACGCACATCGAAAGTGAGTGCGCTTCCAAGTCCAATCACCGGGAGCTTCTCGCCGGTCTTCGGGATAACCCGCATTAGCCGCTGACTCGTGACCGCGGCTGCCAGAGCGCGCGGGAGTGTAATGGGCAGGAGCGATCCAAGACCAGCGCTCGCGATCAGCCTGGCGGCACGCCGTCTTGTTATCGAGTTAGCCACGGATGTTAGAAGAGATTTGAGACATTTCAGCTTCCCTCACCGGCGGCTGCGCCGTCCGCCTCTCCCAATGGGAGAGGGGAACGCCCCTGCGTGCTCGATCGGATTGCTTTCATGCGTTCCGGCTTCATCGCGCGATCGAGACAGGGGAACAAGATCTGGACTTGCGTGACTTGTGGCCGCCTCTTTCTCGCCCTGTGGGCCGTAACGTAGCTCGCGAAGCGAGCGAGGCCGGGCCTTCAAAGACGCACGCGCGCAGCGCGGCAGTGAGGGCCAGCGCTCCGCCGGGCACTCCAAGAATGCGCGGCATATTTTTGCCTTCTCCGACTCACAGCCGGGCCGGCTGGCACATGCACGAGCTGGTAATCTCGGTGTCGGCTTTGGCCCACACTTTCTTGAAGTTTGCCTGCGTCGCCTTCGCTTCCTCCGGCTTCTCCTTCTGCATCTCGAGGCTTTTCGCGAGGCCATAAAGCGCCCAGCCATTATTCGGCAGCCTTCTCAGGTCCTCGCGATAAACTTTCTCCGCTTCCGCGAAACGGCCCGCGTTCATGAGGGTCGCCCCTAACGAATGCCTAACGGGAATAAGCCAGCCGGGTGGCTCGTCGTAGTGCAACGCGTCCTCCAGCTTTATCGCCTCCGCCAGTTGCGCGATTCCCTCATCCAGCTTGTTTTCCCGGATCAGGATTTCGCCTTCGGTCATGCGGGCGGCGAGAGCGATGATCTGCTCGGCGGTGTTGTTCCCAAAGGTTTCCTCTTTCGGCACCAGTTTGGCTTTTTCGAGGAAGATTGCCTGCTCTTTGCGCGCATTCTCCGCATCGCCTTTGGCTGCGTAGGCGATTGCGCGGGCGGCATGATGAAAAGCCCGCGTCCCGGCCATGTATTCCGGATAGTTATCCGGCTCGGCCAGGATCTCGTCCCACATTCCGAAGCGCACCATCACTTCCATTGGCATCGCAACAAACCCTTCCGCCTGAAGCGCGTGTTCCTTGAGGAAATCCTCCGGCAATTCTTTCACCATCGTGCGGATGTGATCCAGGGCGAGGGCGCGCTGGCCGGTCATGATCGCCGCCCACGCCAGCATGTGGTGGTTGTGCGCATTGTAGACATTGATGAAACCCTTGGGCGGTCCGGCAACTTTGTGGAAACGCGCGGCCGCGGCGACTGCCTTCTTGTTTTGCTCCACCGCCTTCTGCCATTGCCCGGTGCGGATGTAAATGTGCGAAGGCATGTGAACGTTATGCGCCAGGCCGGGTTGCAAATTGCGCAGGCGATCGGCTGCTTGCAGCGCCCGCTCGGGATGCGGCGAAGCTTCGATCGCATGAATGTAAAGGTGGTTCGCGAAGGGATGATTCGGACTTAGCTGTAAAACCGTCTGCAAGGTCGCGAGCACTTCGTCGGTTCCCTCGTTAGGCTGGCCTTCCGGTGTCCACTGGTTCCACGGCCGCAGATCCATCAGCGCTTCGGCAAACAAAACGCCAACCTCGGGATCCTTGGGATGCGCTTTCCAAACCTTGCGCATTGCATCCGCGTAGGCCTGATCAAGCGGCGCGCGATCTTCGGGCTGCGGGTTAGCATAACGATGACTCAGCGCCTCGATCAGGTCCTGCTCGACCTTCGTCGTCTCGGCCGCGTTCTCCTTTGCCAGGTTCAATTCCTTCCACGCCAGCTCCGCCGCCGGCGGCGGCACGATCGGAAGATTGATGTGCGGACCGCTCGCGAGCGCGATTCCCCAGTGCGCCATCGCGCACTTCGGGTCCAGCTCCGCCGCCTGCTGAAAGGAGCGAATCGCGGCCCCATGGTTGAACCCATGGTAAAAGGCCAGCCCTTGGTCGAAGTAACGCTGGGCCTTGGCTGACTCAGTCGTTATCTTATGTTTGTAACTCCCGAGTCCCGCAAAGAAAGGCTCTTCGTTTCCCCTAACGACGCCAATGGCGCTCAGCGCCAGGGCCAGCGCCAGCAGACCGCAGCTGAATCGATTCGGTTTCATGACCGATCGTGTGTTGCGTCTCTCCGCGACGCAAGCATTTTCAACGATGGCCGAAATTGGGGGCATCACCCGGCGGGCGGCGGTGCGATTGATGAGTGGCGCGACCGCCGCGATCCTGTTTCCAGCGCGTATGCCTGCCGCTCCTTCCACTGACCAAATCCTGAGGCGCGCGATCCCGTCCACCGGGGAGAAAATTCCCGCGGTCGGGCTCGGCACATGGCAGGTTTTTGATGTCGGGAATTCGTCTGAGGAACGCGCGCCGCTCCGGGAGGTCCTGAGCCGTTTCGTCCAGCTTGGCGGAAAGGTGATCGACAGTTCACCAATGTACGGGCGGGCCGAGGCCGTAATCGGCGACCTAACGAGCGAGCTTCACCTGCGCGACCAGCTCTTTCTTGCCACCAAGGTTTGGACGAGCGGAAAACAGGCGGGAATCGATTCGATGGAGCGCTCCTTCCAGCGCCTGCGGGTGCGGAAGCTCGATCTCATGCAGGTGCACAACCTGGTTGATGTCGACACTCAACTCGCAACGATGCGCGCCTGGAAAGAGCAGGGAAGGATCCGCTACCTCGGGATCACTCATTACGTTGACTCGGCCTTTCCCGAAGTGGAAAAAATTCTTCGGCGAGAAAAACTCGATTTCGTACAGATCAATTACTCGATCACCGACCGTGGCGCCGAGGACCGTCTCCTTCCGCTGGCGCGTGAACGCGGCGTCGCTACTCTGATCAACCGGCCTTTTGCGAGCGGCGATATTTTTTCCCGGCTGCGCAACAAACCGCTGCCGGAATGGGCAAAGGAGTTCGACTGCAACTCATGGGGTCAGTTTCTGCTCAAGTGGATTCTCGCTAATGAAGCAGTGACTTGCGTCATTCCTGCCACAGGCAAAGTGACACACCTGGAAGATAACATGAGCGCCGGCCTGGGACGTTTACCAGACCAGAAGCTACGGCAGCGAATGGCGTCCTACCTGGCCTCGTTGTAGCCGGGATCGGTGATCCCGGCCGCCCAGGTCGGGAGCAATCCGCTCTCAGCCGCGCTTAGGTCCCCACACTAGAGCCATTCCTTTAGCTTCGGCCAGACTGCTCGCAGGTCTGTTTTCAAGCCGCGACAGAGGTAAACATGATTCCGCTGTTCCCACGGCATCGCCCAGCGGCTGGTCTCGACCGGGCCCATGTCTGTGACGGATTCAAATTGCTCCTGCTCATCCTCGCTCGAGTCATCCAGCACCAAAACTAACTCACCGTCGTAACCGCGCGGCCCCCAAAGGAAGTAATTCTGATGTCCGGAGATCGCCGGCGGCAGCCCGTATTTCGGGCCGAAGAAATCGACCGCGCCCGCCTCGCCATAGTTCTGGCAGAAAATGGCGGCCTTCTTTTGTTCGTTAGGCGTAAGTTTCTCGTAGGCACGCGCGAGCGAGCGGGTCATTTCCTCCCACCCAAATTGGTCGGCAAACAACTGCGGCAATGCTGCTGTATGCGAGGTCTCGGTCTTCGGAGGTGCGAAATGAATTGCCTCCATGTAGGAGACGAGCTTCTCCGGGGGAAGAATTGGAATTACGGTTGGCGCCAGGATAGCGGCAAAAACAAGCATGACTGTGGCCAGCGCCAGCCGTAGAAAACGAAGTCGAGCTGAGCACCAACCTTCCAGCGCCACGCCACCGGCGGCAAAGAGCATCGGATAAATCGGCGCGAGGTAATAATGTTTCCCATGCAGGATCATGAACTCGGCCAAAGTGATGAGATAAGCCACCCCGAGAACGCGATAACGTCGTCCTTCGCGCGCGAAAAGAAGCCACACCAATCCTCCAAGCCACAAAGGGAGCGTGGCCGGATTCAGGATCAGGATTTGCTGGAAGAGAAACTGGGGCGGGGAAAGGACAACGTTCTTATTACTGTGCGCGATGTTGCTCAGCAGTTCGTAGGTCGGCCAGTGATGCTGGATCTGCCAAACGATATTGGGGAGAGCGAGCGCGAAGGCGAGCAGGCCGCCGAGCCAGATGCCAGGGCGGGCTAACTCGCGGCGCTCTCCGGTCAAAAGAATCGCCCCGACAAGACCCAGGCCAAAGAAGGTCATGGAATGTTTATTCTCAACTCCAAGCCCGGCAAGCAGACCGAACCAGAGCCACCAGCTCCATGCTCCACCATTTATAAGCCTGACGAGACAATAAGCGCAGCCTGTCCAGAAAAGCGGTTCAAAGGCATTGAGCGAATAGAAATTTCCGAGCGCGAGAAAAATCAGCGCAGAAAGCGAGCCGGCGCAGGCCAGCGCAATGGCCCAGGCGCGCCCGCCCAGTTGCCGCGCGAGCGCGCCGGTGAGCGCAACCGTTCCCGCGCCCGCGAGCGCGGGAAAAAGCCGGAGCGCAAAGAGTGAGTCGCCGAAAAGCAGGAGCTCGATTCGCAGGAGCAAGGCGGAGAGCGGCGCAAGATCGACATAACCCCAGGCGAGATGGCGGGCGCAGGCGATGTAGTAGAGCTCGTCCCGGAAATAACCGTAGCGGCTGTTAGTCAGGAGATGAATCAGGAGCGCAATCGCGGCGCACGACCAGAGAATGAAGCTGCCCGGCTTCGGGTGAGTCTCGGCTTCGGCAGGCATGGCGGAACCTAGCACAGGCATCCTTGCCTGTAGTGCCAGCGGGTGTCTCAGCCTTGCCTTTCGCACCACCTCAAATCAAGTTTCACCCGTGAAGACTCTGCGTCTCGCGATGTGGTCTGGCCCGCGCAACATCTCGACTGCGATGATGCGCGCCTGGGGCAACCGGCGCGACACGAGGGTGGTGGATGAGCCGCTTTACGCCTTCTATCTCAAGGCCACCGGCAAAGAGCATCCAATGGTCGCGGAAGTGATGGCGAGCGGCGAAACGGACTGGGGCAAAGTGGCCGCGAGCCTAACGAATGAAGGACCGGGCGAGAAGCCGATCTTTTACCAGAAGCACATGACTCACCATCTCCTGCCGGAGGTGGAGCGGGATTGGCTCGGCGCGCTGACTAATTGTTTTCTGATCCGCGATCCGGCGGAGGTGATTGCTTCTTACATCAGGAAACACGAAAAACCGGAGCTGGAAGACCTGGGGTTTGTCCAGCAGGCGGAGATTTTCGACTGGGTGTGCGCCCGATCCGGCGCAGCGCCGCCGGTGCTGGATGCGGGTGACGTGCTTCGGGATCCCGAGAAAATATTGCGTCTCCTCTGCGCGGCAGTCGGCATAGAGTTTGATTCGGCGATGCTCTCGTGGCCCCCAGGTTTGAGGGAAACCGATGGGGTCTGGGCGGCATACTGGTATGGTGAGGTCGCGCGCTCGACCGGGTTTGCGCCCTACCGCCGGGAGCCTGTGGAAGTGCCGCCGCATTTGCGTGAGATCGAGGCGCGTTGTCGCGAATGCTATGACCGGCTGTGGCAGTTACGGCTGCACTGAGAGTGATCCACAGATTTCGCCGATGAACGCAGATTAAGCAGAGAATCAGCGAAAATCCGCTAATCTGTGGACGAAAAAACTCTGACCTCTATTTCAGCAGATAATCCTGGATGAACTGGACCATCGCGTAGAAAAGATAGTCGGCGTTTTTCTTTTTCGCGTAACCATGTCCTTCATCCTTCGCCAGCATGTACCAAACAGGCGTGCCCCGTTTCTTAAGCGTGGCGACAATCTGCTCGGCTTCTGATTTCGGCACCCGCGGATCGTTCGCGCCCTGGACGACGAAGAGCGGCTTGGTGATTTTCTGCGCGTTGTTAACCGCTGCGATCCGTTCCATGAAAGCAGCCATTTTCGGATCGCGCTCATCTCCGTACTCGGCCCGGCGCAAGTCTCGCCGATAACTCTCGGTGTTCTTTAGGAAAGTCGCGAGGTTGGAAATACCGACGACATCAATCGCGCAGCGGATGCGATCGGCATAGTTCGTCGCCACCTGGAGAGTCATGAAGCCGCCATACGATCCGCCATAAGCCATGACCCGGCCGGCATCGAGCTGCGGTTGCGTCTTTATCCAATCGAACAGGGCTGAGATGTCCTTGTAGGAATCTTCGCGCTTGAAGCCGTTGTCGAGGAGAAGGAATGACTTCCCGTAACCGGCCGAGCCGCGAACGTTAGGCAAAATCATCGCGCACCCCAGTTCGTTGAAGAAGTAATTGTTACGGCCAGCAAAACCGGGCCGCGCCTGCGCCTCCGGACCGCCGTGGATGTTCACGATCACGGGACGCGGGCCGGGAAACTTCTTCGCATCCGGCTCGTAGAGGAAGCCGCTGATCTCGCGCCCATCGAATGATTTCCAGGTCACGAGTTTCGGCTCGACAAAGCGCGCCGCGGGAATCCCGCCGGTTTCGCTCATGGTCCAGCGGGTGGCGACATTTTTCGGCGCGTCGGGCGACCAGGTGTAGACGTCGGATGGCGAACGGGCGCTGTTTACGTTGAAGGCGAGCGCGTTCTGGTTCGCGCCGCGTTGCCATTTCAGTCCGTTGATAATCGAAGCTGGAATGGGCGGATCGGAAACTGGAGCGGGCTCAGCCGTGGCGGTCATTTTTCCGTCGCGCAGCGCGACGCCAATGACATGCAGTGTGCTAATGCCGTTTTCGTTCAGCGTGTAGGCAATGCGCTGGCCGTCGCCGCTCAAGTCCCAGTCATCAATGTCCCACTTTTCGTCAGGCAGCAGGTAAGTGTGCTGCCTGCTCCCAAGGTCGATGTAGGCGAGGCGCTGAAACTCCGAGTCGCGATCGGTCGTGACGAAAATGCCTTTGCCGTCTTTGGCAAAAAGAGCCTGCGAATAGGAAACCTTCTCGGCGCCGGCCGCGGGCCGCGGTGTCAGTTCGGTGCGCGCGCCGGTTTTCGTGTCAAAGAGCCAGAGATAGCTTTCGTTGATGGAGATGTATTCGAGGACGAGAAGCTTCGAGCCATCCGGTGACCAATCGTTGATTTGCCAGCCGCCGCCTTTCACCTCCGCGAGAAGATGGTCGGTCTTAGGGTCGTTAGGCGATTTGAGATAGATGTCGTTGTCGGTGCCGTTGCGGCGGGTCGAGGTGTAGGCAAAGCGCGCCCCGTCGTGACTCCAGATCGGGAAGGAGTTTCGTGATTTACCGTCGCTCAGGAGCGTAATGTCACCGGTCGCGAAATCGTAGCGATAGTTCTGATTGAACTCGTTGCCACCAACACTTTTGGAGAAAATAAAAAACGCGCCTGCCTTCGGATCGAAACTGGCATCGGTCACGCGATCGTCGAAGAAGGTCAGCTGGGTGCGCGCTCCGCCCGGCTGAGTGACGAGATGGACCTGGTTGGTGTCGCCGAACCGGGTCAGGATCAGCATTCTTTTCTCATTCGGTTGCCAGTCGGCGAAGGTGGCGGCGCGGCTTTCCGTGTAGCGGCCGACTTCTTTCTCGATCGTAGACGAAATGGGCGGAACCCCGTCGAGGACGAGACTGGCCGGCGGCGTCAGGGTATCGGCGGCGAAGAGGGTGGTCGGAAGAAGCAACGACAGAAGTAAAGGGCGAGCATTCATCTTTAACCTGGTTATGCTAGGCGACTGAGGCGGAATGCAAACCGCGGAAATCATGCTTCAGCAATTTAATGAGAAAAACCTCGCCCTCATTGTAAACATCAACGGCCGGCTCGTGCATCGGAACGAAGCGGGGGTGAGTCCGTTCGACTCGGCGGTGCAGGGTGGAGACGCGGTTTGGGAAGGGCTCCGGCTTTACAATGGGCGGATCTTCAAATTGTCCGAGCATCTGGCGCGGTTGCGGCGCTCGGCGAGTGCGCTCGCCTTCAGCGAGATTCCGCCTAACGAGAAAATGATCGAGGAAATCAGGCGCACGCTCGCGGCCAACCAGATGCGCGACGGTGTCCACATTCGGCTCACGCTCACGCGCGGAGTTAAGATCACTTCCGGGATGGACCCGCGGCTCAATCAAAGCGGCCCGACTTTGATCGTGCTCGCCGAACACAAGGCGCCAGTCTATTGCAAGACTGGTCTAACTCTGATCACGAGCAAAATGCGCCGACCGCCACCGGAGGTGCTTGACCCGCAAATTCACCACGCCAACCTGCTTAATTCCATCCTCGCCAAAATTGAGGCGAACAATGCCGGGGCCGATGACGCCATTCTCCTTGATCTGCGCGGTTTTGTCGCGGAGACGAACGCGACCCATCTTTTTCTCGTTAGGCAAGGGGAGCTCGCGACCAGCCGTGTCCTTGCCTGTCCGGAAGGGATCACGCGCGCGACCGTGCTCGAGATTTGCGCCACGGAAAAAATCCCGTATCGCGAAAGCGACCTGACGATCGAGCAATTCCAGCAGGCGGACGAAGTTTTCTGCACCGGAACGATGGGCGAACTGGCGGGCGTGACCAAGGTCGATGGCCTGACAATTGGTAACGGCGAGATCGGTCCGATGACGCGGCGGTTGAGCCAGCTTTACACGCGCCGGACCGCGAGTGAAGGCGTGCAAGTCGTCGATTAGGCTTCCTTTCTGGGTCGCGTTCCGGCACCATTCGGCTCATGGAAATGCCACAACCAACCGAAGGTCATCGCAAACTGGAGAAGCTCGCAGGAAAGTGGGAAGGCGAGGAAATCATGTACCCGTCACCCTTCGACCCGCAGGGTGGAAAAGCTATCGGCCGAGTCAACGCGCGGATGGCTTTGAATGGTCTCGCTTTGATTAACGACTACGAACAGGAACGCGATGGCAGGATCGGCTTCACCGGTCACGGAGTATTCACTTACGATGCAAAGGAGGAAGCTTACACGCTGGTTTGGTTTGATTGCATGGGGGCGCCGCCGGAAACCTTTAAGGGCAAGTTTGAAGGCGGCGTTTTCACACTCGCGCACGGCGGGCCCGGGATGCACGTCCGCGTGACCTATGATGTGAGTGAACCGGATTGCTTGAAGAGAAGCCTCGAAATCTCGCCCGACGGAAAGCAATGGAATCGCTTCTTTGACGGACGCGCGACGCGCGTTTGAGATCGCCAGGTCGGCGCGGCGATGGCGTCATCTGCTGGCGGTTTTAAATATCCCAACCGCAGAAGAGAGTGACGACTGCGAAGCTGTCGATGAATCCATGGGCAAGAATCGCGGCCCAGAGATTGCGCCCGCTGAGCAGATACGCCGTGCCGAGAATAAGGCCGGCGACGGAGGAATCGATCATCCCGGTGACACCTTTGTAGTAATGAGCCAGGCCAAAGAGGATCGAGACCAGCAGGGTCGCCAGCCACCAGGCGCGTTGTGAGCTGCCGCCGGCCTCCGCCGCGCGCAAAGTGAGATAACCGCGATAGGCGATCTCTTCGCCAAAGGCGGCAAATGTCCAAACGACAACCAGACCGAGCAGTGCCATCCCGACGTTGCCGGTAATTTTTTCCGCTCCCTCGGGCGGGACGATCTCTGGCCAGAAATGTGCGCCGAGCGGTTCGATCACCAGATCGCCGAGAGCTATGCGCACGGTGGCGGCGGCGAGGGCGAGCGCAACCAAACGGCGCCAGGAGGCAGGCCGCTTGAAACCGATCGCACTCCAGCGGCGGTTGCGAACCCGGACCGAGATCCAGCCGAGCAGGAACAGAATCGGGACCTCGTTAGGCAGAATGTGGTAGACATTATGCCCGAGGACAATCGCCGCGCCGGCGAGCAGTTCGAGTAGACTTACGTAACGCGCGCCGGTGGGAGGCGATTCAATCATTCCTCCTCCCGGGTTGCGAATCTGACGAGTCGCCCCGCCGCGAAGTCATTCCGTGCGCAAGGCGGCGATCGGATTTACCCGGCTGGCCCGACGAGCGGGGAAGAGGCAGGCGAGGAGAGCGGCCAATCCGAGAATCGCGACGGTCCCGCCCAGGAGAATCGGATTGTGCGCAGAGACCTGGTAGAGTTGTGAGGCGAGTAAGCGCCCGACCGCGATCGCGCCGGCCAGACCAATCACCAAACCAAACACCACCGGTTGCATTCCCTGGCTAACGACGAGGCGCAGGACATCACGGGTTTGCGCGCCCAGCGCCATCCGGACGCCGATTTCGCCGGTGCGCTGCTCGACCGTGTAAGCGACGGCGCCGTAAATCCCAACCGTCGCGAGGAGCAAGGCGACCGCGGCAAAAACCCCGAGCAGAATCATCATCAACCGCGCTTCGCCGAGCGCCTGCCTGACCACCTCTTCCATCGCCGTCGGTTGGGCGAGGGCGATCGTGGGATCGATCTGGTTGACGGCGCGCTGCACGAGATGCGTCACCTCGGCGGTTTTCATCGGGCTGCGCACCGTGATGCTGAGGAAGGGGAAATTTTCCTGCGCCCAGGGGCGATAGAATTCCATCTCGTTAGGCTGGCCGATTTTCCCCGAGCGGACGTCGCCGACAACACCAACGATTTCGGCCGGGGTCGCAAGGCTGGTGACGAGCAGGGTTTTCCCGATCGGGTTTTCGTTTCCAAAAACTTTCCGCGCCCCCGACTGGCTGATGAGCATGACGTTTGGTTTGCCCGCAATATCGTGCTCATCGAAGTCGCGCCCGGCGAGAAGCGGAATCCCCCAGGTGCGGAAAAAGCCCGGCATCGTGTCATGCGAAGGGGCGGCGTCGCGCTCCGGGATCGGTTTGAGCGGGCGATCGGCCCGGGCGTAAAGGGTCGCGCCGTTGCCGCCGGCGAGGGGGAAATCGCCGCTCACTGCGACGCTTTCAAAGCCTGGGATTCCGCGCAGCGCCTCCTGCGCTCGTTCGCCGAAGCGCGCGCGCGAAGCGTCGTCGGGATAACCCGCCTGCGGAAAAGTGATGAACGCGACCCAGAGATGATCAGGCCGGAAACCGAGTTGCTGCTGACTGAGCCTGACGAAGCTGGCGATGAGCAACGCCGCGCTTGCGAGCAAGGCGACCGACAGCGCCACCTGCGCGCCGACCAGGATCCTGCGAAAACGCTGCTGGCGCACACTGCCGCTGCTTCCGCGTCCGCCTTCCTTTAATCCATCAACCAGATCGGCGCGGGAGCTTTGCCAGGCGGGATAGATTCCCATCGCCAGTCCGGTGAGAAGCGAGAGGCCGAGGGTGAACAGCAGGACCGGAATCGAGACACTCACCCCGCCGGCTTGAAGCGGGAGAAAGTTGACCGTGATCTTCGGGACAAGCGGGATCAGTTGCCAGGCGAGGAGCGCGCCTAACGAACCGGCAATCACGCTCACGAGCAGACTTTCGAGAATGAAGAGCCGCAGCACGCTGCCGCGCGACGCGCCCAGCGCCATCCGCAGCGCGATCTCGCGCCGGCGGCCGCTGAAGCGGACAAGCAAGAGGTTGGCGACGTTGCTGCAGGCGATGAGGAGAACGAAACTGACCGCGGCAAACAAAGTGACAAACGCCGGTCGTAGTTTCTCCGTCGCGTCGTCCGGCAAGGCGGTTATCCGGGTCTTGAGTTCGGCGTCGATTTTGCCGGGATTGGCGGCGCGATAACTTTGTTCGAGCGCGGGCAACGCCGCCCGCGCCTGTGCGATCGTCAGGCCGGGTTTCAATCTTCCCACGGTGCGGAGGAAAGCGGTCCCCCGCATCATCCGCTCATGGGAAAACCCTGGGATCACGAATGGCTTGGTCGTCCAGACTTCGTTTCCGTTCGGCCCCACCCACGGCACCGGCATGTTTGGAATCACACCGACGATCGTGTGCGCCACGCCATCGAGGGTGATGCTTTGCCCGATAACCTGCGGATCTCCCCCGAGCCGGCTTTTCCAGAAATGCTCAGAGACAATCGCGACATCGGCGCCTTCCTCTTCGTTAGGCAAAAAGTTTCGCCCGCGGATCGGCTGGGCTCCGAGAACATCGAAATAATTCGCCGTGACGCGAAAGCCCCCGACCTGGACCGGATCGCCCCGGCCGGTGAGGACAAAGCCGACGGGATTGTCCGCCGCGAAGCCGTCGAAGAGCGTCTGGCCCTGGCGATAGAGTTGAAAACGCGGGGCGGAGAGCGGCCATTCGAGTTCTTTCGCGGTCTTTTCCCCCGAGTAGAAGTGCACCAGCCGGCCCGGATCTTTGAACGGGAGACTGCGCAGAAAGAGATCGTTGATCAGACTGAAGATCGCGGTGTTGAGGCCAATCCCGAGCGTGAGAGTGATGACCGCGAGCAGGGTGAACCCCGGCGATTTGAAGAGCTGGCGAAGCGCGAAACGAAGGTCGGTGAGCATACGATTGGTATGGTTGAGATGCGCCAGGCGGCGCAGCCGGATTCAAAAGAAAAACGCCGCTGCGGTCGAGTTTTGTCTACCTGCTCTTTGCGACCTTGCGCAACGGCTCGCATGCGGGGAAGAGTCAGCATGAGCGCATTAGCTTCCCATCCGTCATTAGCACCTGCCTTGACCGTGCATGATGCGGCTGCCGCAATCGACTTCTACAAACGCGCCTTTGGCGCCGAGGAGCTTTACCGGTTAATCGACCCGGAGGGCGGCAAGGTCGGACACGCCGAGATCACGATCAACGGCGCGCTCGTCATGTTGGCGGACGAATATCCGCAATTCAATAAATCGCCCCGGACCCTCGGCGGAACGCCCGTGAGACTGGGATTAATGAGCATGGACGTGGAGGCAGATTTCAGGCGCGCGATCGAGGCTGGGGCGGAAGTTATCCGGCCGCTTACCGACGAGTTCTATGGCCATCGCTCCGGCAGGTTACGCGACCCGTTTGGCCACGAATGGATCATCTCGCAGGAGCTGAAACGGATGAGCCCGGAGGAAATGCAGCGCCGCTGGAATGAGATGGCGGCGACGCCGCCGACGGACTCGGCTGCGGCCTGACCGCTACCCTTCGCCTGCCGGCCGATTGGCCCTCACTGCCGCGCTTCGCACGTGCGTCTTTGAAAGCCCGGCCTCGCCCGCTTCGCGAGCTGCGTTACGGCCCACGGGGAGAGAATGCAACACAGCACGCAGCGCGAGCGATCGAACCCCAACATACACGAAAGCCAGCTAACTCCCTCTCCTGTGGGAGAGGCGGACGGCGTTAGCCGCCGGTGAGGGCACTTCGCGGAAGGGGATGCCGCCTGACGAACTGACAAATCGGAGACGGCGCGCCCTCGCGCCGTCCGCCGCTAATCCATGAGCCTGCCGCGTCTCCGGCCCGAGGGCGGGCCGGCTCCAACCGCTAGTGAGCGCTCAATCTCGCCTTAAGATTGATCTGCGTGCCGCTGAGAGCGACCGAAACCGGACAATTCTTTTTGGTTTGCTCGGCGACTTCCTGGAATTTCGCTTCGTCAATCCCGGGAACGTCGGCATTCGTCTCAAGCTCGATTGCAAGAAGGGGTCAGAGCTTGAGATTGACAAGTCGTTTTCCGGGGAATAAGGAATGGGCATGGCGCGTCCCTTGCGGATCCAATATCCCGATGCCTGCTACCACCTGATGAGCCGGGGCGACCGGCGGGAAGAGATTTTTCGCGACCTGGCGGATCGGGAGCAGTTCCTCGAATTATTAGGCAAGGCGTGCGGCAAGACGGGCTGGCAGGTGCATGCCTATTGCTTGATGAGCAACCATTGGCACGCGGTGGTGGAAACGCCCCAGCCCAACCTGGCCCTGGGGATGCGCTGGTTGCTTGGCACCTACACCCAGCGCTTCAACCGCCGCCATCGGCAATGGGGACATCTTTTCGGGGGTCGTTACAAGGCGCAACTGATCGATGCAGGCCGCCGCGGCTATCTCTTGGCGGCGTGTAATTACGTCCATCTTAATCCCAAGCGGGCCGGATTGATCGGGCCGGAGGCTCCCTTAGAAAGCTATCGCTGGAGCAGTTATCCAGCCTACCTTAAAATAGGGTTGCGTCCGGAATGGCTGCGCACCGATCGACTCTTGGGCGAGCACGGCTTGCGGAGCGACACGGCTCGGACGCGGCGGGAATTTTCCCGGCGGATGGAAGGGATGAGCCCGATCGATTTTGCGGGGGAGAATGAGCCGCTGCGCCGGGGTTGGAAGCTGGGGGCGGAGGATTTCGGGGATCGGCTGGTCGATAAGTTGACATTGACTCAGAAACGCGGGGTCGGGGAACCACCGCGTGACCGCCGCGAAATCGATGAGGCCCTGGCCGAACGGCTGATCGGAGAAGGTTTAGCAGCGGTGGGCTGGAGTGCGCAGGACCTGCGAGCCAATCCGAAAGGGGATCGAATCAAAGTGGAGATCGCGCAACAAGTCCGGGCGCAAACTCCGATGACACGGGGGTGGATTGCGCGCCGTTTGCAGATGGGCAGCCCCGGCTATCTCTCTCAACTTCTCGCCAGATATGACGATCTCAAGCTCTGACCCCTTTGGCTTAGGCCGCCAGATATGACGATCTCAAGCTCTGACCCCTTTGGCTTAGGCTGACCCCTTTGGCTTAGGCCGTATTCAGTAAGTGGCAGGCAACGTCACCGGGGGCGCGTCTAAACAATTTGACGTTCTTTGATCCGAGCATTGACAGCGACCACCCCGCGAATTCACGGACTCCTTTAACAACACGACCTACAATTACATCGGCGACAGTTACCTGGCGAAGGCGGTGAACCGGAACAACACGCTCTTGCTTTTCTACGACGCGCTTGGCCGCTGCGTCAAGCGCACCCTGACGCTCAATGGCGGCACCCCGACGACCAACTACCGGGCAGATCCGGGTCGCGTCTAAAAACATTTTGACATTGTTGAAGGTGGGCAGAGGTGCGGATGGCCCGTCCATCTCGGTCGAATTTGCCTATTCCATTTACCATCTGACCGAACGCGGGAAGCGGCGCGATTTTTCTGGTGGAGACCGACCGGGAGCAGTTCCTCGGTTTGCTGGAGCGCTCGACCGCGGTTTTTTATCGCGGCTCTTTGCGACCTTGCGCAACGGCTCGCATGCGGGGAAGAGTCAGCATGAGCGCATTAGCTTCCCATCCGTCATTAGCACCTGCCTTGACCGTGCATGATGCGGCTGCCGCAATCGACTTCTACAAACGCGCCTTTGGCGCCGAGGAGCTTTACCGGTTAATCGACCCGGAGGGCGGCAAGGTCGGACACGCCGAGATCACGATCAACGGCGCGCTCGTCATGTTGGCGGACGAATATCCGCAATTCAATAAATCGCCCCGGACCCTCGGCGGAACGCCCGTGAGACTGGGATTAATGAGCATGGACGTGGAGGCAGATTTCAGGCGCGCGATCGAGGCTGGGGCGGAAGTTATCCGGCCGCTTACCGACGAGTTCTATGGCCATCGCTCCGGCAGGTTACGCGACCCGTTTGGCCACGAATGGATCATCTCGCAGGAGCTGAAACGGATGAGCCCGGAGGAAATGCAGCGCCGCTGGAATGAGATGGCGGCGACGCCGCCGACGGACTCGGCTGCGGCCTGACCGCTACCCTTCGCCTGCCGGCCGATTGGCCCTCACTGCCGCGCTTCGCACGTGCGTCTTTGAAAGCCCGGCCTCGCCCGCTTCGCGAGCTGCGTTACGGCCCACGGGGAGAGAATGCAACACAGCACGCAGCGCGAGCGATCGAACCCCAACATACACGAAAGCCAGCTAACTCCCTCTCCTGTGGGAGAGGCGGACGGCGTTAGCCGCCGGTGAGGGCACTTCGCGGAAGGGGATGCCGCCTGACGAACTGACAAATCGGAGACGGCGCGCCCTCGCGCCGTCCGCCGCTAATCCATGAGCCTGCCGCGTCTCCGGCCCGAGGGCGGGCCGGCTCCAACCGCTAGTGAGCGCTCAATCTCGCCTTAAGATTGATCTGCGTGCCGCTGAGAGCGACCGAAACCGGACAATTCTTTTTGGTTTGCTCGGCGACTTCCTGGAATTTCGCGTCGTCAATCCCGGGAACATCGGCATTCGTCTCAAGCTCGATTGTGGTAATGCGGAACGCCTCGGCGACCTTCTCCAGCTTTACCGCCGCGTTGGTGCTGATTCTTTTCGGCGGATGGCCGGCTTTCTCGAGGCCGACTGAGAGCGCCATCGAGAAACAAGCCGCCTCGGCCGCGGCGATCAATTCCTCCGGATTGGTGCCGCTGCCGTTTTCGAAGCGTGAAGCGAAGGAATATTTTCCTTCATACGCGCCGCTGCCCACCTTCAGGTTGCCGCTGCCCTCCTTGAGGGTGCCTTCCCAGACTGCTGATCCAGTTCGTGTTGCCATCGGGCAACCTTTCGCAAAATCGGTCGAATGCCAGACGAAATCGTTCGCTCGTTCCATTGGAGACGGCGCGCCCTCGCGCCGCAGGCCAAACGAGCGAACCGTTCCGGCTCCGAGACGACCGGCGCGAGGGCGCGCCGGCTCCAACTCTATCGAACCAGGTGGAAATTGGTCGGGAGCGAAAGCTTCGCCGCCGGCAGATCGGGATCAGTCGCGAGGTTGAGGCTGCCACCGCCAAGTGACTCTTCCGTCTCATTCACCGCCACTTTCGCGGGCGGCGGCGAGATCTCCGGCTGGCCTTGTGCCTTTAGCGTTTCGTTTAACTTCGGGAGTTCGTTAGTCACAAGGGCCTCAAACTCCTTTGTCGCATCGTCGAGCTCGCGCCGCAACGTAGCGATGCGCGCAACCTGGTAATCGGCTGGTTTGCCTTCGTAGCTCAGGATCGCGCCGTAAAGCTTGTCCGTGTGTTCGCGCAGGCGCTCCTCGCCCGTGATCGCACCGCCTTCGGTCGTCGCGACAATTTTCTTTCTTACCGCATCGACCTTGTTGTCGAAATCGTGCACCGCCTTCGCGGTTGCGGCATCGGCGGCCAGCGCCTGCTGACTTTTCATTAACTCTCCGCGCAACATCATGATCCGATCCATCAGCGCGCTCTCGTCCCCGAAAAGGTTCTTCACTTTCTCGGCCGCGTCGTACTGCGCTTTGCGATCGGCGAGGCTGAACTTGTTGCGCCGGTCGAGGCCGACGGTCAGCTGCATTTCATAGGGCTGGTTGTTCTTTGTCATGCGCACGGTATAGGTGCCGGGCAGGACGCGCGGGCCCGTAACTCCGGACCCGGCAATCTGCGCCGCGGGCGGGACGCGCGGCGGCTTCTCGTGCATGTTCCACATTACGCGGTTAAGCCCGGGGCGCTTGCTCGCCGGGACGGTGTCGATGACTTTGCCGGAAGCGTCGAGGATCTCGATCTTGAGTTTGCCGAAAAGATGGCGCGACTTCTGATAGTAAGTGATAACTGCCGCATCCGGCGGATTTGGTCCGCTAAAGGTGGCGGCGCCTTCCGGCCAGCCGCCGCTCGCTTCAATCCGCTGCTGCTGGACCGGTTCGCCGGCGACAAACATTGCTTCCTTGCCCAGCATTTCCGGAGTAAGCGAGCGCAGCGGCGTGACATCATCAATAATCCAAATGCCGCGGCCGTGAGTCGCGAGGACGAGATCATTTGTCTGCGGGTGAATCGTAAGGTCGCGCACCGCGACCGCCGGGAACCGGCTGCCTTTGAACTGGGCCCATGAGTTACCCCCATCGATCGAGACCCAGAGGCCGAACTCCGTTCCGAGGAAGAGCAGGTCCTTTTTCATCAGGTCATCCTTGATGACATGCGCATAACCGCGCACGCCCTTGCTATCTTGCGGAGTTACAAGCGGCGTCCAGGTCTGTCCGTAATCGGTCGTCTTGTAAACATAGGGCGCGAAATCACCAAAGGTATGCCGATCGAAGGCGGCGTAAGCCGTGCCCGGCTCGAACCGGCTGGCCTGGACCCAGCGCACCCAGGAGTTTTTGGGCAGGTTCGGGACATTGCCGACAACGTTATTCCAGGTCTTCGCGCCGTCGCGGGTGATTTGTAGATTGCCGTCATCTGTCCCGCACCAGATCAGGTTCTTGTCCCTGGGTGATTCGCTGATCGAGAAGATGGTGGTATGCATCTCGGCCTCGGAGTTATCAATTGTCACGCCGCCGGATTTTTCCTGCTGTTGTTTCGCAGGATCGTTCGTGGTCAGGTCGGGCGAGATGCGTTCCCAGCTCTGGCCATGATCGCGGGAGCGGAAAAGGAATTGCGCCCCGATATAGATGGTCCCTTTCTCGTTAGGAGAGGGAACCAGCGGGGTGTTCCAGTTGAAACGGAGCTTTTCCTTGTAATCCGCCTGCGGCTGAATGACCCGGGCTTCGAGCGTGTGCCGGTTTACGCGACCGACTCGGCCACCCTGGTATTCGGCGTAGACATAATCCGGGTCCGCCGGATCAGTGAAGGTGTAAAAGCCGTCGCCGTTGTAAAGATTCTCCCAGCGCGAGTTAGTGATCCCGCCGGGGTACTCGGAGTCACCGACCCAGCAGGAGTTATCCTGTAACCCGCCGTAAACCCGGAAGGGATCAGCGTCATCCACACTCACATGATAAAACTGTGAGATCGGGAGGTTATTTGCCTTCCACCAACGGTTCCCGCCGTCATAGGCGTACCAGAGTCCGCCGTCGTCGCCGGAGATCACATGTTTCGGGTTAGTCGGATCGACCCAAACGACGTGCACATCGCCATGTGCGCCGTTGAAGCCACCGACAGTGGCGAAGCTTTTCCCACCATCCTCACTCAAGATTAGTGCGCCGTCGGTCTTGAAAACACGATCCGGGTTTTTCGGATCAACAATCAGGTTGGCGAAATAGAACGGCCGCCAGACCATCCACTGACTCTTGTCACGCTGTTGCCAGGTCTGCCCGCCGTCTTCGGAGACATAGAGCGCGCTATCCGGCGATTCGACGAAACAGTAAACGCGCTTGGCGTTGGACGGCGCGATCGCGAGCGCAAGCCGGCCGTACGGCTTTTTCGGGAAACCTTTGTTTGCCTCCGGGGTAATTTCCTTCCATGTCTTACCGCCGTCGCTGGTTCGGAAGAGTCCGCTCCCGGAAGGAGAGTCAGGCGTAGGACCGCCGGAGCGATAGGTCCAGCCCTGGCGCCGAAAATCCCAGAGCCCGGCGAAGATCACATCGGGGTTAGCGGGATCCATCGCAATCGTGGAAGCACCGGTGGAAAGATTCGGGCCTTTGAGAATCAGATTCCAGGTCTTGCCGCCATCAATTGTCTTATAGAGACCGCGATCGGCTGAGTCACTCCAGAGCGCGCCTGGAACCGCGGCATACACCGTGTCGCTGCTCTTTGGACTGACAATGATTTGGCCGATTCGCTCGGAGTTGGGAAGCCCCATCTTATTCCAGGTCTCGCCACCATCGGTCGACTTGTAGATTCCATCGCCGATGGAAACGCTGTTGCGCGTCCAGCATTCGCCGGTACCGACCCAGATGTTCTTCGCGTTCTTTGGATCGATCGCGATGCTGCCAATCGACTGCACCGGCTGTTCGTCGAAGACCGGACGATAATGCGTCCCGCCGTCTTCGGATTTCCAAACCCCGCCACTCGCCGCCCCGACGAAGATCGTGAGTTTGCCCGAAGGTTCGTGATGGGCCGCGAGGGCGGAAACGCGTCCACTCATCGTCGCCGACCCAATGTTGCGTGCGCCGAGCCCGGAAATAGTTGCCGAATTAAACGGCGCATCCCCGGCCAACGCAGCCGTCCCGAAGCTCAATGAAATAGCAAAAACAAGAATTAGAAAACGCATGGCAGTGAATGATTATTTAGCCGCCTTGGCCGGGAACTCGAAGATCGCGTCATCGACCGGGATATTGGCTTCGGCTTTCTCGATGATGATTTTTTGTTTATCGGTCGAGCCCTTATTGCCCGACTCGCCTGAGAAAGGAAAATAGACTCCGTTTACTTTCTCGTAATCGCCGAGGTCGGTTTCCACCTCGACCTGTGCGCCCTGTTCCAACCGCTGATCAAGTATCCGAATCTCGAGAAAATAATCCGGGTCGAGATAGACATAGCTGATGTCACCGTTCTTCCGCACCACCTTCAACTTGTGCGCGGCCGTGCCTTCGACATCTTCGGTCCCGAGATAGGTGACGGTTTTTCCCTGCTCTTTCCAATGGTCAAGCGGCCCGCCAATCTCCGCTTCCTCGACCAGGCCCTTCGCTTCGTCGGCGGACATTTTTTCCGGATCTTTCCGGCCAAAGATCGGGAAAACCTTCCAGCCGCTCGTGCCGTTGTAAGCCTGGATCAGGTTCATTCCCTGGAGCAGGGCATCGGTGCGAATCTTGCCCGGGCGTTTTTTCACCTCGGTATATTTCAATTCGATTTGCCCCTGATTGATGAGGAGGCGGCCCTCGAACTTGATCGTGTTGATCGCGTCGAGCGCGGTCTGGCCACCTTTGGCCTCGATGTTTTTCGCGACCAGCTCGTCAACCGTGGGCGAGGGCGCCGGAGTTTGTGCGTGGATGGCCGGAGGTAACAGCAGCCCGGCCACGAAGAGAAGAGAGAAGCGTAAATGCATAAAGATCGTAGACCTTCCGTGTGGGAAGGGAGCCGCAGCCTGATGCAAAGCTCGTGCCATCGCAAGTGGATCGTGACAAACCGCCGTGCCGCAGCTGGTTGCGCAAGGCCGATCTTTTTGCCTAACGAAAAACACGTCCCGCGAACGGGATTCGATCCGACCATTTTTGGGAAAACATTTCCCCCTCGGGGAAAGCGGTGCGGAGGTAGGGGAAAGCAGGCGCGGCCACGAGCGTGCAGTCATGGCCGCGCCGAGGAAATCAACTGCGCGGTGTGAGCCGCGTCGCGGTCATCGTGCCGTCGTCTTCGAAGAGCAGGTTTCCATTCAGATCGAAGAAGTCGCGGGTGTAAGTGCCGGAGTAGCTCTTGCCGTCCGCGCTGACGGTAACGATCATGGTTTCATCCCAGTAGCCGTTCACCGTCCCGGTGCTATCGAAGGTCCATGCGATATGGTAATCGTGATAGCTCCCGTCGCGGGCCTGCTTGTAGGTGCCCTGGCAGAAAGCGCCCGGCGCCACATCCGCGCCTTCGAACTCCAGCCCATCGCTGTGCCACTGGATAAAGGCCGAGGCATTTGGGAAGCCCTCGTTGCTTACATAGTGAACGCTCCACATGCCGACGATGGATTGCTGGCCGGCGGCTTGCGCTACGGGGGCGAGCCCGAGACACGCCAAGACTAATGTGGCGAGCAGGCTCGGAATAGCACTTTTGTGTTGATTTTGTTGTTTCTGCATAACTGATTATCCTTTCGGTAGGTTGAGTTTTGCTGTTTCACTGTCACCGAGGTAATGCAGCAAAATCTTCGAAAGGTTATGGAAGATCTGCGGGGGCTGAGGTGGTTTGCCTAAGAGGCTGTTGAAAAACCGAGGGTATGTGATGCCACGCAGATCGCCATGGTTGGCCCTCACTGCCGCGCTGCCTGCGTGCGTCCCTCCGGAGGGAAGAGATGAAGGGCTGCTACAAGCCGAGAAGCGGAACGTGGCAAGCCCTCTCCCGTTGGTTGAGGCGGACGGCGCCAGCCGCCGGTGAGGGCAATCCTCAGTTCTTCAACAGGCTCTAAGGCTTGAGGGAGGCGGCGATCTTTTCGAAGCGCGGATCCGCCCGCAGCGGGTCCCATTGTGGATCGAGCCGGATTTCGGCGTAGGTCACACCGCCCGGCATTCTGGCGGAGGTTTCAAGCCGCTTGATCGCCAGGTCGCGCTCACCGACCCAGGCACAGATAACAGCATCATAATAGACGACATCGGCAGCATCGAGCGAATCCTTCTCTGCGGGAGTAAGCTCGAGCGCGTGCTGGCCCTCGCGCAACGCGTCTTCCTTCCGGCCAAGCGCCGCGTCAATAAGACCAAGAACGCAAAGAGTGGGTCCGTTATTCGGCTGAAACGAGACCGCGTTGGCCTGCTGCGAACGCGCCTTTTGAAAGGCTTCCGTCGCCGAACCGATATCTCCTTTCATGCGATCGACAAGACCTTGCAGATAAGCCCGACTAAGTCTCGTTATGCCAACCGATCGCGCATCAATCGTGGCTTCGCCCATTGTGTCCAGCCTCGCCAGGGCGCGTTGAGCCGCGGCGGGATCATGTTCAATTAAGGCGAGACGCAGGCGGGTAACTACAACGTCATAGTCATCGCCACTCCGTTCCTCCGCCAGCCGATGGATGGCACCGGGGTCGGCCCGCAGAACCAGATCCCAAGTCGCCGCCTCCCATGGGTCATGTTCGTTTGGATGAAGGGCACTGCTGCGGTCGCGCATCTCCCTGGTTCTTTTGTAATCACGGAGAAGGAAATAGGTAATGGCGGTCCCGTGCAGGATCCTCGTGTTCTCTGGATCCAGCTCAACGGCGTCGTTTCCGTCGCGCACGGCATCACGCCAGCGGTTTTGCCGGCGATCGATGTACGCGGTCATCTCAAAAATGCGAGCACTATTAGGCAGGCTGCGCCGGGCGATATCCAACTCGTCACGAGCAGCATCATAATCAAAAAAACAACGGTAAAGGTAGGTGGCCAAGGCGAGATGAGCTTCGCCTGAGTCCGGTTGTAAACGAAAAGCGGAATCAATCGCGGATTTCGCCAGCTTCAGGCGACTTGAAGTGTGATCATATCCAAGGAAGTAAATCTGGGCGTGGGCTTCAGCCAGCCGGCAGTATGCGAACAAAAAGCGAGAATCGCGAGCAATCGCCTGCTCGAGTAATTCGACAACATGGAAATATTTTTTCTTCTGGCCTTTGTTGTCCGACTCAAAGGCCATTTGGTCGATCATCAATGACGCTTCACTGTAGAGCTTGTAAGCCTCGGGGTCGCTTGTGGGTCGCTCTTCCATGGCCGCTTTCTCACTTGCTGAGGGTTTGACATGAAGCTGATGCGCGACTTGTTGCGCGAGATCGGTTTGAATCGCAAAAACATCGCGTAAGTCGCGATCGTATTGCTCTGCCCAGACATGTTGGTCAGTCTGAGTGTCTATGAGTTGGGCGTTTAGGTGAATCTTTTCGCCTTCTCTTCGAACACTGCCTTCGAGCACATGAGAGACATGGAGGCCCCTTCCAATTTGCCGTATGTCTCGCGCGCCGCGATATCGCATCACACTCGTGCGACTAATGACTTTTAATCCCGCCACTTTGGCCAGCCTTGTTAGGACGTCGTCCTGCAAACCATCGACCAGCACGGCATTGGTTTTATCGCCGTCGAGATTTTCAAAAGGCAGGACTGCGATTCCCGCAGGGGGTTTGGCAGGCTCACGATTCAGGTAAAGCACGGCCACGATTGTGGCCAGAGCGGTGAGGGCCGCGAGTAAGACGGCAGTTGTGGTATTACGACGAATCCACTTGCGACTCCGGGCGATCACTCCCGTCCGGCGCGCGTGAATTGGCTCGTGCTTTAACCAGCGGTCGAGGTCTTCCGCCAGAGAAAGAGCGGAGCGATAACGGCGTCCTGGCTCCTTCTCGAGACACTTGAGACATATGGTCGTCAGATCGCGGTCTATCTTCGGATTCCAAAGCCGCGGATTCCGTGGCTCAGTCTCCATGACTAACCGGATCGTCTCGTAAGTGGTGCCACCAGCGAAGGGTGGGTGACCCGTGAGTAACTGATACAAAACCGCGCCCAACCCATAGACATCGGTTGCGCTCGTGACTTTTTCATTTTGTCCCGCGGCTTGCTCCGGCGCGATATAACTTGGGGTGCCGAGCACTTCCTTGGTCCTTGTCACTGTGCTGTCCGATTCGACCAGACGGACCAGACCAAAGTCGGCCAGGTGCGGTTCGCCTTCGGCATCGAGCAGGATGTTTCCTGGCTTGATATCGCGATGGAGTATGCCGCGCTCGTGCGCGTAATGAACCGTGCGGGCAAGGCTGACGATGATCTCGGCTGCGCGACGCAGTGAAACGGCTCCGTGCCGTACGAATTGATCAAGCTGACCACCTTCCTCCAGTTTCATGCTGAAGTAGCAGGCGCCGTCGCGCTCGCCGATTTCGTAGATCGGAATGATTCGCGGATGCTGGAGCGATGCAGCCGCCTCGGCTTCACGGCGGAATCTTTTCAGATGCGTTTCACTCGCGCGCTGCCCCAGCCCTATGACCTTGAGCGCGACGAGCCGGTTGAGACTCTTCTGTCGCGCGCGATAAACAATCCCCTGACCGCCGCGACCTATCTCCTCCAGAAGTTCGTAATCGTCTAATTCCGCCAGGATCGTTTCACCCTCGCGCGGCGCTGACTCATCGTGCTGGACCAGACCTGACTCTAAGAGACAGGCGCGACAAAAGAGTGAAACGGAGGTCGCGAAGATCTTCGCGCCACATTTTTTGCAAGCCGTCTCGCCGCCTGTTTTGGGTTCGGTGCGACGCGTCGTCATCTCCATGGATAAATGCAGGAAATTCCTCCCAAGGTTATGTCCGCAGAGCGGCGACGAGATGCCGCAATTCGTCGTCGACCTCGCTCGAAGTCGCGACGGTGTGAGCGATCTGTTGACGCAAGGTCTCCCGATATTGCAGGCGCAACCGATGAAACGCCTGTTTCACGGCGTTTTCGGTCATGCCCAACTTCTCGCCGATTTGCGCTTGCGAAGGATGTCCCGGTTCGTCGATCAGCAGAGCCTTTAAACAATCGAACAGTTCGCCGCGGCCGGAGTCGCGGTAATCTTCCTCGAGTCGCGCCAGAACTTCATCCAGGACGGTCGCGGCCCATTGTCGTTCATAGATCTGGTCAGCGGTCAAAGCCTCGAAGGGTTCCAGCTCGAAGCGTTCGTGCTCGGCGATCTCGTCGAGCGAGATGATTTGCTGACCGCGACCGCGTTTGGCCGCCCGGGTTTTGTTTCGCTCGTTAGCGAGAAAATTCTTGAGCGAGACCAGGAGGTAAGATCGGAGCCGTCCCTTCTCCTGGCACGCTGCGTCAAAGTCCCGGCGCTCCAGCCAGCGGGCGAAGAACTCCTGAGTCAGGTCCTTAGCTTCGTCGATCTGATACCCTTCGCGGCGAATGAAAGCGTAAAGCGGCAGCCAATAAGTGCGGCAGAGGGTTTCCAAGGCCGCGGCAGCAGCCGGCGAGCGGCTTTGGGCGGCGAGCACGACGCTCCAGTGCGTCGTAACAAAAGCCGCGCCTCCCTCTTCGAGCGAGCCCGCGGCAGCATTCACAGTTCTCGGAGGCTATCGACTGGAGGCCGCGATGGGCAAGCTTATTCGTCCTGGCAGACTGTTGAAGAACTGAGGGTTGCCCTCACCGGCGGCTGGCGTCGTCCGCCTCTCCCACGGGAGAGGGGAGGCCATGTCCTGCTCCTGCGCGTGGCTGCAGCTTTCATCTCTGCCCCCTTTAGGAGAGACGGACGCGCGCAGCGCGGCACTAGAGGGCGCATCATTGCGCATCCTGGGCGGCGCCACACCCCATCGCTTTTTCAACCGTCTCACAGGCCTGGGCCGCACAGAGCAACAGCTTGGCGCGCCCAGGTCGCTGAAACAAAACAGCCGGGCCTCTTCCGAGACCCGGCTGTGTCATAGCGTGAAGTGGAAAGCAAAATCCCCTGTTACCAGAAGAGCCTCTCCGGGGATTTTAACGACCGAAGAGACTCTGGTGTCGGATTAGTTGATTGCCTTTGGTGCCATTTGATTGATCACTGCGGCGGAAGACGTGTTGCATGGGGGTAGGTCGGGAGCGGATCCCCGACTTGGTTGCCATTCTCGTCGTAGTACGTTATCTGACCGGTCCCATCGTAACTCTTGCCGTCGGCGCTGACGGTCTCTGTTTCGGTCCACACGAATCTGGTGGTCCCAGCAGGGTTGCCGTAGGTCCATCCTACGTGGTAGAGCTGCGCCGTGTTGCGATTGTGTTCTATCTCTCTCCAAGTCCCCACGCACAATACGCCAGGGCCAAGGTTGGCGGATTCGAACTCCAAGCCGTCGCTGTGCCATTGCTTGTAACTCTCAAAGAGCAGTTGGGTGTGCCCGGGGTCGAAGAAAACCTGGACATGCCATGTGCCCACGATTGCGGCCGCTTGAGTTCCTCCTGCTTGTGCTCTCACTGAACATAGACAAGTAAATGCCAGCGCCATGAGAAGCGCTGGAATTGTGGTTCTGCAATTAACTTTTCGATTATTCATATTTTAATTTCCTTTGTTGATTCTTGTGGCCTTCTCTGCCTTCTCATTGTGAGAAACCATTTCTGGCCGTTCAGCGATGTACTGCAGGAAATCCGGTGAAATCTTACGCGGGAAATTGGGGATTTTTCTGAACCGCGGATGTTGCAGATATCACTGATTGCGGCGCATGCGCCCACGCGTGCTGGCTGCGTTAGGCTCGCCGCAACATGCTCTCTGCGGAAGGAGTGTCTGGTTGTTCTGCGAAATAAGTTTGCGATCGCGATGGCGCAATCGTCAGCACGCGCCACGTTCGCCAAGGCTACAGCGAGCCACGCGAGGTGCGTGCGCTCCCCGGAGCTTACTTCACCACGACGGGCTGCTTCGCTTCTTCCAGGATTTTCCCAAAGCGCGGATCGCCGCGCAGTGGGTCCCACCAGGGGAACAGTTTCAGCCCGCCATAGCTGAGAGGGCTCGGGCGGTGGATGATGCTCTCCAGTTGTTTGAAGGCGAGATCTTTGTCGCCGACCCAGGCAGCGATCATTGCCAGATTTGCCACCCGACGGACTCCCTCGATTGGATCTTTTTCCATGGGAACAAGCTCGACCGCACGTCGGCCTTCGCGTAGCGCTTCTTCCTTCCGGCCAAGAGCGGCGTCGATTAACCCAAGCAGGCCCAATTCCTCGCTATCATTCGGTTGGGCTTGCAACACCTTCTCCTGCTCTGCGCGTGCAGCGACAAAAGCTGCCTGTGCCTTGCTATCGTCTTTTCTCATGCGCGCTATAAGACCTTCTAACAATGAGTGACTTAAATAAACCTCGCTACCCAGGTCGATTGAATTTCCGCGGTGCGCATCTGAAGCTTCCTTTGCGGCAGTGGTGTCGCACTCGGCCAGCGCGCAGGCGAGCCACCACTCAGCGATACTATCTGACGTTGGAGTGGGATTTGTAGCTCGCATTGAATCGATCATTCGATGCAACGGGCGAGTATGGGCGTTTGCCTGTAATTCCACGTACGCGGGCCAATACGCCCAATCCAAATCGTTCGGAAAAACGGCTAATGTGCTGGCGAGCGCAGACTTTAGGTCGGCATACCTGCGCAAGAACGTGTAATTGATTGCAATTGCCATCCTTGTTTCCATGTTGCGCGGGTTGAGTTCCGCCGAGCGCTCAAAATTTCGCGTGCTGTCTTCCCAGCGTCCTTGACGCCTTTGGATAGCACCGGTCAGGTTGAATACCCGCGCATCATTGGGCAGGGTTTGCCGGGCAACGTCCAGCTCGGCCAGCGCACTATTGTAATCGAAATGTCCCCAATAAAAATTTTGTGCACGGGCAAGGTGCGTTTCACCCGCATCACGACGAAGGATGGTTGCTGATTGGACAGCTGCTTCGGCTAACGCCACGCGCGCGGGAGTATGGTCTAACGAATTCCAATAAAGCCAGTCATGGATGAAAGCGAGCTGGCAATAAGCATCAAAAAATAATGGATCACGCGCCACGGCCTGATTCAGCAGATCGACTGCCTGTAGTAAGTCCGCTTTCTCAGTGAGGCTGTTGACTGACCTAAGAACGAGATTTTTAGCGCGGCTGTAGAGATCGAACGCTGTAAGATCGGCAGTTGGCTTAACCTGGAGGGCCAGTTTCTCACGAGCTGAGATTTTGGTCTGGAGTTGCTCAGCGACTTTTTGCGCAATCTCGCTCTGAATAGCAAACATCTGGCTCCGATCGCGATCGTATTGCTCCGCCCAGACGTGCGTATCGGTGCGGGTGTCAATCAACTGCGCATTCAAATGAATTCTCGCTCCGTCCCGGCGGACGCTTCCTTCCAACACGTGCGAGACACGCAGAGCATCACCGATCGCCCGTGCGTTCTGCTTGCCCCGATATTGCATAACACTGGTGCGGCTTATCACTTTCAGGTCGGCGATTTTCGCCAGCTTAGTGAGAATGTCGTCCTGCACCTCGTCGGCAAAGAACGCGTGCTCCTTGTCCTCGCTCAAATTTTCAAATGGCAGCACGGCGATGCCAGTCTTTAGAGAATGTTGGACAAGGTTACTTTTGGAAACGATCCAACCGAGAGCGACTGCCAGCGCTGCCAATGATGCAGCTAACACCGCGCTGGTGGGATTTCGGCGCGCCCATTTCTTTCCTCGTGTGATGATTCCAGCGTGTCGAGCCACGATCGGTTCATGCTTTAGCCAACGTTCCAGGTCTTCAGCCAGCGCGAGAGCAGACGAGTAACGGCGCGGTGGATCTTTCTCGAGACACTTCAGGCAAATCGTCGAGAGATCGTGATCTATCTTCGGATTCCAAGCCCGTGGTTGCCTCGGCTCAGTATCCAGCAATAGCTTGATTGTTTCATAGGTTGTTCCGCCAGCAAAAGGGGGATGACCAGTGAGCAACTGGTAGAGGACTGCGCCCAGCGCATATACGTCTGTCGCTGCTGTTGCTGCCGAGTTATTTCCGACCGCTTGTTCTGGCGCCATGTAACTGGGTGTTCCGAGCACGTCGAGTGTGTGCGTAACTGTGCTTTCTGTCTCGACCAGGCGCGCCAGACCGAAATCAGTCAGATGCGGTTCGCCTTTTACATCGAGCAAGATGTTGCCGGGTTTAATGTCCCGATGGAGAATGCCGTGCTCGTGTGCGTAGTGAACGGTGCGCGCTACCTTGGCGATCAGTTCGACCGCGCTTCGTGGCGACATCGGTTCACGCTCAACGACTTGATCGAGTTGGCCGCCTTCAACGAACTTCATGCTGAAATAACAGGAGCCATCGCGCTCGCCGACTTCATGAATTGGGACGATGCCTGGGTGCTCCAAACGGGCGGCCGCTTCGGCTTCGCGACGGAAACGTTTCACATGCGATTCGCTGGCCCAGTTTCCCAGGCCGATCACTTTCAGCGCCACAGTGCGGTTCAGACTTTTTTGCCGCGCCCGGTATACGACGCCCTGGCCGCCACGGCCGATTTCTTCGTGGACTTCGTAATCACCAAAGTCTGCAAGCATGGTTGGCTGTGCCGCGGCCCGTACCAGACGCGGCCTCGATGTTGCATTGGTTGCCGCGGCGCTCTGGTTTAGAAGAAGCCCTAGACCTGTCTCTAGCTGGCAAGCTGGGCAGACTCCCTGCCGAGCGTCGGCAGGAATCTTTGCCCCGCACTTTTCGCAAACGCTGCTGACGGTCGTCACGTTGCTGGCCGGACCATTCGTCCCCTCAATAAGATAATGCAGCAAATCACGCCGAAGCTTACGCGCGCAAGACAGCAATCAGGTGGCGCAGCTCATCTTCGATATCGACCGCAACCGCTACCGTATGTGCGACTTCTTCGCGCAACAGCTCCCGATAACGTTGACGAAATCGATGGAATGCCTGGTTGACCGCGTTCTCGGTCATGCCTAACTCATGTGCAATCTCGACTTGCGAAGAGCGGTCCGGTTCGCCGGTGAACGATTTCTGTAGCCGGTCAAACAACTGCATCTTGCCGGCGGCACGATATTCTTCTTCGAGACGCGCCAGGACTTGATTGAGGACTGCCATCGCCCAACGACGTTCGTAAATCTGATCAGCAGTCGCTCTATCCGCTGGTTCGAAACCGGCGCCCTCGCCCTGATGGAATTGATCCCATGGAATCAATCGCTGGCCTTCGCCACGTTTGATTGCCATTGTGCGGTTCCGTTCGTTCGTCAGAAAATGCTTCAGTGACGTGAGCAGATAAGAACGCAGCCGTCCTTTCTCCTGGCGCGCTGCGTCAAAGTCTCTGCGCTCCAGCCAGCGGGCGAAGAACTCCTGCGTCAGGTCCTTTGCTTCCTCGATTTGATAGCCCTCGCGGCGAATGAAAGCGTAGAGCGGCAGCCAATAAGTGCGGCACAGGGTTTCCAAGGCAGCATCCGCGGCCGGGGAACGGCCTTGAGCGGCCAGGACCACGCTCCAATGGGTAGTCGCAAAAATCGCCCCGCCGCCGTCGTCGGCATCATGGCCTTTTGCGGGAGAGTTCATATTGACTGCGCCCAAGCGTGCTCGTGCGCCGCCTTTAAACGTTAATTAGATCGCAAAAGGCGGCGAGAAACAAGCCTCTCGGGGCGCCGGTTCGTCTCGGACAAATCAGCCCGGTGAGAAGCCGATTCGGGGCCGCGGCGCATCGGGCGGCGGCGCAAGCAGCGGGGCAAGTTTGTCGTAGATATCCCGGAGCGCGCCGTCGTGGAGGAGAAGCTCGTGATCGATATCGGCGAGGCGTTTCATGATGGCTGCATTCGCCGCCAACCGCTCCCGCAACTCGACAAAAGCGCGGATAACATAAATGCTCATCGCGACCGCGCGTTCGCTGTTCAGGATGCTCGCCGCCATCAGCGCGCCGTGCTCGGTGAAGACGCGCGGCAGTTTGGTTCGACCGCCCCGAGCGGGTTTTGATATCGCAAATTGCGATATCAATTCGTCGAATTCCCGCCCGCTTAGGACAAACGAAAAATCCTCCGGAAATCGTTTCAGGTTGCGTTTCACCGCCTCATTGAACCGGCCGGTGCTGACCCCGTAAATCCGCGCCAGGTCCGAGTCGAGCACCACCTTCTGGTCGCGGATCGTCAGAATGCGAATCGCAGGCCGCTTGGCCGGGGAATTGGAAGCCATGACTTTGCGAGAAGGAATTTACCCCATGTAATAGCCGCCGTTCACGTTTAAAACGTGGCCGGTGATGTAGCTCGCCATGGGCGAGGCGAGAAAGAGCGCGGCGTCGACGATCTCACGCGCTTCGCCGAGCCGGCCTAACGGAATCTGTTTCTTGAAATTTTCCGTCACTTCATCCGGCATGCCTTTGCTCATTCCGATGTCGATGAAGCCGGGCGCGATCGCGTTCACCGTCATCTGTTGCCGGGCGAACTCGCGCGCCGAGACTTTCGTCAGGGCGATAATCGCTGCTTTGCTCGAGGAATAGTTCGCCTGACCGAACAATCCCATCTGGCCGCTGACCGATGAGAGATTGATGATGCGGCCGCCCGGGCGCAGAGCGGCGGCTGCTTTTTGGGTGACGTTGAAAGTGCCGACGAGATTGACCCGCACGACGCTCTCGAATTCTTCCAAAGTCAGCTTCTTGATCGTGCGGTCGCGGATAATGCCGGAGTTGTTCACGAGAATGTCGAGGCCGCCTAACGAATCGGCGATTTGTTTCATCATCGCTTCGACTTGCGCCGGCTGGGTCACGTCGCATTCGACCACGAGCGGTTCCTTCAGTCTGCCTGCGACCGTCTCGGCGTCTCGTTTGTTTTGCGCTTCGGCGTCAGCCACGTAGTTGACGACACAGCGCGCGCCACGTTCGCCGAAGGCCTGGATCATCGCCGCGCCAAGACCGCGCGAGCTGCCGGTGACGAGGACGACTTTGCCGCTGAAATCGAGAAGGTTATTCATTAGGACAGGATTAACGGGATTTTGCAGAATGCGAAAAACCAGCGGAGAAACAAACTCAATCCTGTTAATCCTGTAAATCCTGTCTACTTTCCGGCTCAAAATGGCTGCACCCGTCCGCATTCTCACCGCCGTCCCGATCTGCGATGGCCACGACAGCGCCATCAATACGATCAATCTCGAGTTCATCCGGCATGGGATCGAAGTGGTTTATCTCGGGTTTCATCGCTACGTCGGCGACATCGTGCGGGCGGCGATCCAGGAGGATGTCGCCGCGATCGGGATCTCCAGTTATAACGGCGGCCACATCGATTTCTTTGCCGAGGTCGTGAGGCAGCTCCGCCGTGCCGGGGCGGCTGATATCGCGGTTTTTGGCGGCGGCGGCGGCACGATCACACCCGATGATGCCAGGATCATGAAGCGCAAAGGGGTCGACGAGATTTTCTTCGCCGGGACATCGTTAGCCGAAATGGCCGAGTTTGTACGGAGAAATTACGGCAAACGGCGGAGGAAAAAGGCGACAAGGAATCGCGA
Source organism: Chthoniobacterales bacterium (assembly GCA_036825615.1). Lineage (GTDB taxonomy): Bacteria > Verrucomicrobiota > Verrucomicrobiia > Chthoniobacterales > UBA10450 > JAICXG01. The sequence continues at coordinate 79,114 of DAISXY010000005.1, read as the reverse complement.
TCTCGTTCTCGCGCGCGAGCTGAGCGCAATCGAGGACGCGTTTACGAATGGGAAGGCGGGAAGGAAGAATCGTCATTCGAGAATCGAGAAGCGTGAATCGAAGGTCATTGGCTTCACTGGGCCAGGCGGCGCCGGGAAAACGACGCTGATCGACGAGTTGGTGCTGCGGTTTCTTCAACGACAGCCGAAGGCGCGGATTGCGATCCTTTCCCATGATCCAAGCGTGGTCGGGGAAGGGGCATTGTTAGGCGATCGCGCCACCATGATCAATTCACAGGACGATCGCGTTTTCATGCGCAGCATGGCGACGCGTGGGCAGGCGGGTGGGCTTTCGCCCGCGACCGAGAGTTGTCTTACTCGCCTGACGAAAGCGGGCTTCGATTATGTCTTTATCGAAACGGTCGGCACCGGGCAGGAAGCGCTTCCGTTCCGGGGCAAGCTGATCGATCAGACTGTGCTCGTCATGAACCCGGATTACGGCGCGCGTTTGCAGTTGCAGAAGATCGTGATGCTCGACGTCGCCGATATCGTAGTCGTGAACAAGACCGACCTTGACCGCGCCAGGATCGCGCTCTCCGAGATCGAGCATCGACTCACCCAGAACAAGCGTGGCCAGCACCTGGTCGCCACCGTCGCCAAGCGACATCGCGATCCGGGCGTGGATAAGTTATATCAAATGATCACGCATGAGGCTGATGCCTTGGGGGTCTATGACCGTCCAGGCGGGTCGAAAGCGGCTGCCGGCCGCAGCCGCAGCGAAAAATCTGTGTCATAACCTTTTCTGCGGTTGTCGCTCAGTTTTACGCAGCATAAAATGATGGCGACTTGAAAAAGCAAACGACATCAAGAGTGATCGAGCCTCGTCTTGGGGCGCGGTCTGCCAACCTGGTTGGAGAAACCAAGGTGGAGCGCGAGGAGCGGTTCTTCTCGCGGATGTGCGCCGGGAGGATCACTCCCGCGCGAACCAAATCTCCCGCGATCGTTTGCGCGAAGAGCAAACGACCATGTCGCGTTCGTTAGCCACCCGGGTTAATCCGGCAAATCCCGATCATCATCTTTGGAATAACAACGGCACCTGGTTCGTGCACTACACGATCCATCCAACGCCGTTCACGAAGCAGCGCGTCCGGGCATCGCTGAAAACGAAGTGCCTTCGCCAGGCGCGCCTGCGCCGTGATCAATTGCTAGACGGAACCAGCGCCTAACCACCCGCACAACCACGCCATGGAAGAAGGAAACTTCTACGCAACGGATCAGCAGGCAGATGCCTTGTATCCAAAAGCTCAGTGCATCCTGCTCCGCACACGGGGCAGATACTATTATGCTGAGGAGTTCAACGAGTGGATTGAGATCGACGAATGGGAACAAGAGCAAATCCTGCGGGATCCTTATCTTTATTACTTCTCAGTTGCCTTGCGAAAACACGAGCAGTGGAAGATGGCGAGGGCAGACCGGGAGACCTTGAGTTTTTTGGAAGTGCTGAATGCACATAAAGGTTCCGACGCCGCCCCATTCGAGTTGCCGGCGTTTCCGCCAAATGCGCTGAAGAAACCCAATCTCATTGATCTCCTCAACCGGTTGGAGGAGATGGTGCATCGGCTCGTGCTGCGCGCCGTGATCTGGGCGAGGGCCTTGGTCCTCGATCCAGATCCACCGGCATAATGTGTCCAACCGAAATCTACCGAATACTCCGACGTGCTCGAACGACGGCGGGCCGTCCAATCTTTCCACGCCCTGGACTGCTCACGTGCGACCGTTATCTTCCATGATATGGGAAACGCGAGTCCCAAAACTCAACGATTGCGCGAGGAGATGGAAAGCATTTAGAAAGAACTGCGGGGAATAAATCATGAGCAAGCTGGGAGCAGTGGTCGAAGCGGTCGAGCAGCACGGAAAATTTGTTCGTGATGAGGTGCAACGCGCCCGCACCGACGAAGCATTCGGACGCGAGTTGTTGGAGCGGTGGGAAAAGATCAAAGCGGGGATTCCAATTTCCCGCGCGCCGACCGGTCTGCCGCTGCCGCGCCTGGCTTTGCCCGAAATCGACGAGCCGGGCGAGATCGCACGCTATTTGTTAGGCGACGGTCTGCCCGGAGAGTTCCCGTATTTGAACGGCGCCTATCGCGAGATGTATCTCGAGCCGTTGCAGGAAACCGAGACCGGCAGCTACGGCAACACCACCTCGCCTAACGGATCGAACGGTAAGAAGAACGGCGCCAAACCGCAGCCGCCGGAAGAACCGACCCGCCTCTTCTCCGGGCTCATGCTCGCGGAGGACACGAACAAGCGTTTCCATTTCCTTAGCGCGCACCAACGTTCCAAGCGCCTCAGCACCGCCTTCGACGGCCCGACCCTTTACGGCATCGACTCCGATGCCGATGGCGTGTTTGGCAAAATCGGCGAAGGCGGCGTCGCGGTCGACACGGTCGAGGACATGGTCCGGCTCTATGACGGTTTCGAGTTGGGCGCGCCGAATTTTTCCGCCTCGATGACGATCAGCGGCCCGGCCCCGATCATCATGGCGATGTATATCGCGGCCGCGAAACGCCGCTTCGGCCCGAAGGTGGTGCCGCACCTGCGCGGCACGATCCAGGCCGATATTTTCAAGGAAGTGCAGGCGCAAAACGAAACCATTTTCCCGATTGAAGCTTCGATCCGTTTCCTGCTCGACATGATCGAATGGACAACCGAGAAAATGCCGCGGTGGTACCCGGTTTCGATCAGCGGTTATCACATCGGCGAAGCCGGCTCGACCCCGGTGCAACAGGCGGCTTACACGCTCTCGAATGGCTTCGCCTATGTCGAGATGCTGGCCGCGCGCGGTGCGCCGGTCGATCAGTTCGCGCCCCGGTTATCCTTCTTCCTCGATTGCGGGCTGGACGTCGAATACATTGCCCTCGCGCGCGTCTCGCGAAAAATCTGGGCGATCGGAATGCGCGACGTCTTTGGCGCCAGTCCGCGCGGACAGATGTTCAAGCTTCACACGCAGACGAGCGGCCGATCATTAATCGCGGCCGAGTTCAAAAATAACCTAACGAGAACGGCGGCCGAGCTGATGCTCGCCTACATGAACGGGACGAACAGTTGTCACTCGAATAGCGCCGACGAGCCCTTCACGACCCCGAGCGAGGAATGGATTCGGCTCGCCGCGCACGGCCAGGCGATCCTGCTCGAGGAATCCGGCATCTTCAAACACACCATGAACATGCTCAGCGGCTCGCCCGGGATGAAAGCGGTCGAGCGCGCGGTCGAGAAAGCGATCCTGGATGAGTTCCGGCAGATAGAGTCGTTAGGCGGAGTCATGGGCGCAGTCGAGAATCGTTATCAACGCAGCCAGATCCAAAACGCCGCTCACCGTTATGAGCAGCAGATTTACAACGGCACGCGGCCAATAGTCGGTCTCACTCGCTATCGCAGTGAGGAAGAAGAGATGCCGGAGATTGACCTCGTGCGCACACCGCGTGCGAAACAGGAGTTACAGGTCCGGCGATTAAAGGCGTTCAAGAAAAAGCACGCCGCGAAAGCGGAGAAGGCGCTCGATAAACTGGCCGCGGTCGTGGAGAGCGGTGAAAACACCTTCCCGGCTCTGCTCGACGCGGTCGAGGTATGTTCGTTAGGCCAGATCAGCGGACGCCTGCAGGAAGTGGTGGGTCGCTTCCGCCCGATGGTCTGAGCCCATTAGCGTCGCGCCGGCGCCGCGGGATGGAGCCGGACGTTGTCGCCGTAGAAGACAAGACAGCTTCGATCCGCCACCTTTGTCGCTTTCACCGAGATCAGGACGTCATTGCCGGCGCGCTTGATCGTGCCGGAGCCGGCGTTGCCGCCGGTATCGGTAAAAGTGAAGCTGAGCGTGTCCTTGCCAACAACCCTGGCTGGTCCGCTCCCTTCCGGGGCGCAGCCGTGCCCGTCGTTGTAGACCGCGTCGAAATCGACTGAGATTTTGCCGCCGTCTTCAAAGATGTTGAGCTGAAAGACCGCCCTGCCACCAAGGAATTTTTTATCGGTGTAGTTGCCGCTCCAGCTCGGCTCCTTGGCAAGGGCGAGTGCGACCGAAACGACTAGAAAGCAAAGAACGGAGCGAGCCATGTTCAATGCATCGAAAATGACTGAGCCGCGCGGCAAAGGCGAGCAAAAAGCAGCGACGCGCAATGCGCGGGCGATCGGGCCGGGTAGCGCACTCGTCCTCGAGTGCTGGCGACGGCGTTCCGCCGTCGCGAACTTTTCTTGAGGCGTTTATTGCCTGCCGAGGTGGAGCGTCAAATGAAGTTCGTTGCGGTGACACACCGCAACCAGCACTCGAGACAAGAGCGCTACCCGGAGGACATTGCCGCCTCGAGGTTGTGATTGTGACCCGCAGGGCTGCCATTATGCTGCCCGCGCTTATGGCCATCGTGCAATCGGATCCCGGAGAAAGCGCACGCCGCCGCGTCGCCTGGCGACTGCTGCCGTTTCTGTTTCTCCTCTACGTCGCGAACTATCTCGATCGCACTAACATCGCGTACGCAACCCTCGGCATGAAGGGCGACCTCGGCCTGAGCGATTCAGTCTTTGGAACCGCGAGCGGGATTTTTTTTATCGGGTATTTCGCGCTTCAGATTCCAGGCGCGCTGCTCGTGGAACGCTGGAGCGCCAAACGCCTCCTCGCCCTCACCCTGGTCAGCTGGGGCGTGCTCACTGCCCTGACTGGTTTCGTCCGCACCCCCCAGCAGCTTTACGGCGCGCGCTTTTTGTTAGGCGCAGCCGAGGCGGGCTTTTTCCCCGGGGTGATCGTTTATCTGTCGCATTGGTTCGTGGTCGAGGACCGGGGCAAGGCCGTGGCGCGCTTCATGTCCGCAATTCCAATCGCCTACATTTTTGGCGGCCCCTTGGCCGGGGCGATCCTGAAAGTGGACTGGCTCGAAATTCCTGGCTGGCGCTGGCTTTTCCTCCTTGAAGGCGTGCCGGCGATCATTCTGGGAACGGCAACCCTCTTTTTTCTCCCGGATTGGCCTAACGAGGCAAAGTGGCTCCAGCCTAACGAACATAAGTGGCTGACAGCGCGGCTGGAAGAAGAACGGGACGCCAAGGCGCACGTCGAGCAGATCACGATCTGGGCCGCACTGCGCCATCCCGCCGTCCTCTTACTTACGCTCGGCCTGTTCTTTTGTTACACCGGCGGTTATGCCTTCTGGTTCTGGTTTCCGACCATGCTGCAACGGCTCACCGGCTGGACGGATGTGCAGCGGATTGGCTGGGTCGGCGCGATCCCATTCATCCTCGGTCTCGTTGGCATGCTCCTGCTCGGTTGGAGCTCCGATCGGTTGCACGAGCGCCGCTGGCACTTTGCCGTTCCGCAACTGACGGCAGCGGTGGCTTTGGCGGTGTGGTTCTTTGTTCCACATTCAAACGTAGGGCTGGTAATAATCTTCTCCTTCCTCGGGTTTGGCACGTCCGCTTATCTGCCCTCATTTTGGGCCCTGCCCACCTCGCTCCTCTCGGCTTCCGCGGCCGCTGCAGCGGTGGGATTCATCAACTGCACCGCCAGTATCGGCGGATTCGTCGGGCCAAAAATCATCGGCGAGCTGAGCCAGCGCAGTGGTTCCTTCCAGAGCGGGTTTCTCTTCATGATCGGCTGCTGGGTTATCGCCTCCGTCCTGGTGCTGCTCTGTCCGCGGGAACGCGTCCGCAGTAACAAAAGCTTGCCAACCGCGGACGCTTCTGCTCCGATGCGGGCGAAATGAGAAAGCGGGCCCCGGATGGAGTGGGCTGGTTTATCGGATGGCTCCTGGCGCTCTCGGCGATTCCGGCGCTAACTCAAGCTGCCACCCTCACCGTCACCGGCACGGGTGATACCATTGCGGTCGACGGTGTTGTGACCCTGCGCGAGGCGATCACATCGGCGAATAACAACGCGAATGTCAACGCGGATGTGGTCGCGGTCGGAGCATACGGAACCGATACCATTAACTTCAATATTCCGGGCGCGGGTCCTCACACGATTAGCATCTCGAGTGCGCTACCGGAGATCAGCGATCCGTTAATCATCGACGGTTACAGCCAGCCGGGGAGCGCCGAGAATACAGAGGCGATGGCTGATAACGCCGTTCTTTTGATAGAAGTGGACGGAAGCGCCGCCGGCGGCACCAATGGTTTTGTGATCACCGCCGGCGGCAGCACGATTCGCGGGTTGGTCATCAACCGCTTCACCGGCGAGGGTAATGCGATCGTGCTAGTTAATCTCGGCAGCGATGTGATTGAAGGGAATTTCATCGGCACCGATGTGACCGGCACGATCGCGCTGCCTAACGAGAATAACGGGATCAGGATCGAAAACGGCGCCAATGACAACCTCATCGGCGGCATGGACCCAGGCGCGCGGAATCTCATTTCCGGCAATGACGATACCGCCGTATTTCTCGCTACCACGGGCAACATCGTGCAGGGAAACCTGATTGGGACGCAGAGCGATGGGCTGAAATCCCTCGGCAACTTTCAGGGAGTTGCTTTCGCCGGCGTGGGCAAGGCAAATAACAACCTTGTCGGCGGCACGGTGCCGGGCGCGGGCAATGTTATCGCCTTCAACATCACTGCGGGCGTGATGGGAGGAATTGGCTCCGGCACGGGCAATTCCGTCCTCGGTAACTCGATTTTTGGCAACGGATTCGGGATCGACTGGATGCCCGAAGGACCCACTTTGAATGACACCGGCGATGTTGACCAAGGCTTTAACAACCTGCAAAATTTTCCTGTCATAACCACGGTTCAAGTCAGTTTTCCATCTGTTACTTTCACCGGTTCACTTAAGAGCCTCGCGAACACGACTTATCGTCTCGAGTTCTTCGGTAATGTGACCGCGGATCCAAGCGGTTTCGGCCAGGGCGAATTTTTCCTCGGCTCGAGCGATGTCACGACCGATGCGAACGGCAATGCTTCCTACGAGGTAACGCTCGACGTTCCAGGCACCCCGGCGGCAGACGCATTTACCGCGACCGCGACAGACCCGGCCGGCAACACCTCCGAGTTCTCGGCGGCGTTTCGGACGAGAATGCTGAATAGCTCCACCCGGATGCAGGTCCTAAATGGAGACGAGGTGGCAATCGGCGGGTTCATTGTCACGGGACTTAGCCCGAAGAAAGTGATCGTGCGCGGTCTTGGCCCATCGCTCGGCCCTTTCGGGATCACGGGCGCACTCGCTGATCCTGTGCTGGAGCTGCACCTTCCCGACGGCTCGGTTGTCACGAACGATAACTGGAAAGACACCCAGCAAGAGGAGATCGAAGCAACCGGCCTCATGCCAACCGATGACTCCGAATCCGCGATCGTCCAGTCACTTGATCCTGGCGCCTACACCGCGGTTCTGCGGGGAAAAAGCGACACTACCGGGATTGGCTTGGTGGAAGCCTACGACCTCGATCAGTCGGTTGATTCGCAACTGGCCAATATCAGCACCCGTGGTTTTGTGGATACGGCTGACAAGGTGATGATCGGAGGATTTATTGTTGGTCCGCCTCAGCTCGGAACCGGGACGGTGGTTAGCACTGTTGTCGTTCGGGCGATTGGTCCATCCTTAGGCCTGTTGGGTGTGACAAGTCCGCTCGACGATCCAACCCTGGAGCTCCACGATGGGAACGGAGCCATGATCGCCTTCAACGATAATTGGAAAGATACTCAGCAGGCGGAGATCGAAGCCGCTCACCTCGCCCCGAGTGACAGCCTCGAGTCTGCGATCGAGCAGTCTGTTCTTCCGGGTGCTTACACCGCGATTGTCCGGGGAACGGGAGATAGCACCGGCGTCGCCTTGGTGGAAGTCTATTTCCTGCAGTAAAGCAGAGGTGCGGGCACAGGATGCAAAACCGAGTGACCCTTCTAGAGCGGATAGGAAAGTGTTATCCCGAGAACGGTGACAAGTAGCAGCACCACCGGCACGAGCACGAGAAAAACCACAAAGGTGTAACCCATGACGTCGCGCGCGCGCAACCGGAAGAGGCCGAGAATCGGCAGCATCCAGAAAGGTTGGACGAGGTTGGCGAGCGCTTCCCCCAGGTCATAGGACGCAACTACCCAGCCCAGGTGCACCTTCAACTCATGCGCCGCGGCCATGACATAGGGCGCTTCCACGACCCACTTCGAGCCGCCGGAAGGAACGAAGACGCCGAGCACCGCGGAATAGAGCGCGACGATCGGCGGGAAGGTGGTGGCGTTGGATATCCCAACAAAGGCGTGCGCGATCATCTGGCTCAAGTGAGTAGAGGTGATGATGCTCGCGATCCCGGCATAGAATGGGAACTGGAGGATCACGCCCCAGATTGCCGGGGTCGCGCTTTGCACCGCGTGCATGAGGCGCGCAGGAGTTTTGTGCAGGAGGAATCCGAGGAGAAGGAAGGTGAGATTCACGATATTGAGATTGATCGCGTTGAGCGGTTCGCCCGCCTTCAGGAAGTAGCGTACGAGATAGACGCCGCCGAGAAGGACGATGAGCCAGTTGAGAATGGGCGAATGCTCGAGCCATTGCCCTGGAGTAGGTCGGACCGGCGTTTCCGGTGGCACGATCTCCGACTCACCGAGATGGATGCCGAGCGCGGCTGCGGTCTTTGCCCGGCCGGCCGGCGGGGTCACCAGCCACATCACGAACGTGACGAGCGCAATCTCGATCACGACGGAAGTCAGGCTTTGCCAGAGAAAGATCGTGTGCTGGAAGGAGATGATGCCATCGGGAATCATACCGCCGCGCGCCACGATCTCGCGGATCTGCGGTGGCAAGGCGCCCGGGCTTGCCATTTGCAGCGCGGCTGATCCGCTTAATCCTTGAGCCCAGACGCTGCCAAGACCAAGAAAGCTGGCGGCGGCGAGCGCGCGATAGTCGACCCCTTCCACTCGGCGTGCGACCTCACGCGCGAGCACTGCACTGAAGATGAGACTGAAACCCCAGTTCAACCATGAGCTCGTCATGGCGAAAAAGGCCACCAGGGCGACCGCGCCCCGCGCCGTGCTCGGCCAGCTCGCAAGGCGGCGAATGAGTCGTCCTACAGGTTGCGAAGTAGCCAGGACATATCCGGTGATGATGATCAAGGACATCTGGAGGGTGAAGGGGATCAATTCCCAGAAACCTTTGCCCCAGGCGTCGATTACCTGCGCGATTGTAGCGGGAGTCGCAATAACTCCCGCAATCACCACGATGACAGTGGCGATGAGTGCAAAGATAAAGGCATCCGGAATCCAACGTTCCGTCCACCCGGTCATCGCGAGCGCAATCCGGGCGAGGAGACCCGGCTGTTCCCCGGATGTGCTAGCTCTAGCTGCGGAATCCGGAGTGTAACCCATCATGCAAAGCCCAGATTCAAGGCCTGGGCGCGACCAGTTGTTGAAACCGCGGTTCTTTTCGCAAAGGATCGAACATCGGATCAAGACGCAGCAGAGCGGGCGTAAGCGGCATACCGGTCGCGAGTGCGCCGTTGCCGGGCGCGGCAAGAATTCGCTCGAGGATGGTGATGGCTTCATCGAGTTGACCGAGGTGCGTCATAACTCGTGCGTGGGTATCGAGAGTTTGCATTCCATTGGCCGCATCTTTTTCGACCGGATGGAGCGCCCGCGCGCGTTCGACCAGAGTCACGGCCTCGGCTTTGTCACCCAGACCGGCCACGACCAGCGCGAGATCATTGAGGATCGACCAGTTGTCGGGCTGTTCCTTGAGGAAGGCCTCGAGCTCAGCGCGCGCGGTCAGCCAGGTGTGACGCGCCGCTTCACGATCGCCCGCAACTTCCTGCGCCCATCCGAGCCAGAAGCGCAGCTCGCCGTCGAGATAGCCAATATCGGGATCGGGATTGGCAAGTAACTCTTGCAACCGGTTAATGATTTGGGTCGGACGCCGTTCCAGGATAGCCTGGTAGGCGACCTGTTCCCAGCCAGTCGGGTCGCCGGCCGCCGGGTGAACGGAAGCAAGCAGGGCGGCGGCGCGAGGCAGGTCGCCTTCCGATTGCGCAACGGCGGCCTTTTCCACCAGGGCATCAATGTCGTTAGGCACGATCTCCAGGATCAAATCGAGCTTTCGGAGAGCGTCGCGGTAACGACGAAGAGTGATGTAAAACTGGGCGTGGCGGGTGAGCAGACTGACATTTCGCGGGTCGAGCCGTTCGGCTTCGCCGAAGTAAGATTCCGATCGTTCCCATTGTCCCTGGTCGCGCGCGAGGGTCGCGAGCGACTCAGGAATCCGGCTACTGTTAGGCAGGAATTCCCGGGCCTTGTCATAAGCCTCAATTGCGGCCTCGAACTCTCCGGCACAGCCATAGAGATAGTAACCTTTGGCCAACCAGGCTTCTCCGAGTTCCGGCTCGAGGCGGAGCGCGGTTTCGGCGCTCTCGCGAGCTTGTTCGCGCAAAGCCGCGGTGGGTTGAAGATTGGTCGTGTGATAACCGCGTGCGTCCACGTAGGCGAGCAACGCCCAGGCCAGGGCAAACTTCCGATCCAGCTTGATCGCTTCCTGGAAATATCTCTGCGCCCCAAGGTAGTTCTCAGGTGTATTCTGTGTCCGCAGGGTATAGGCCAAACCCCGAAGATAGGCATCGTACGCGTCCGGGTTTTCGGTCGGTTTGGAGACGATGAGATGTTCTTCCCGGCCGCTCAGCTGCGCGCGCAATTGATCTGCAATCGCCCTGGCCACGTCGCCTTCCACGGCAAAGATGTCGTCCAGCTTGCGATTGAAGACTTCGGCCCAAAGATGCGAGTCAGTCGCCGCTTTGATGAGCTGGACATTGATGCGGACGCGATCACCCTGTTTCTGCACGCTCCCTTCCAGGATATGAGCTACCCCAAGTTGGCGCGCAATCTCCGGCAGGTTGCGCGGCGCGCTCTTGTAGTTCTGGGTCGAGGTGCGAGAGATGACTTTAAGGTCAGCGATCTTGGAGAGACGGGTCAGGATTTCGTCCTGAACGCCGGCGGCAAAGTAGGCATTGGCTTTGTCACTGCTCAGGTTTTCGAACGGTAACACTGCGATGCTCTTCTCGGGGATGTCGGCCTTGGCTGACTCTCGGTCACGGGCCGAAGTCATCGCCGGCTTTGGGCGGAGGACTTGGACGATCAGCATGGCCGCGGCCACAACCGCGAGCACGACCGTTATTGCAATTATCCTGCGGCTAGTCTGCCTTCGGATCGATCTTCCGGGAGCTACGGTTGATTCGAGTTTGATTCCTTCCGGCGTGATCTCGAAAACCCAGGCCAGGACAAGGGCAGCCGGGAGGCCGAGAATGAGAAGGACAACCACCAGGCGCACGCCCCAGTTCGGAATCTCGAAGAAGGGAAAGACCTGGGTCGCGATTTGAATGAGGAGCCATGCCACGACTGCATAGGCGACCGCGACCTTGGAGACGTTGCGACGCTTTAGCTCGGTGAAGAACTGGCGCGGATTCATTTTGCAACCGGCGTGCTTTGGCGAACTCGGGCCGGGACAACCGTCTCAGCCAGTGCTTTGACCCGCGGCTGACCGCACGGTGGGTTGATACGGATGAAGCCCGTAAGATCGCGCCTCGCGGACGCCCTCCAGTGAAGGCGGTACTTTGTTTGAATGCAGTTTCACCTCTTGATCCTGAAAGCGATCTTACCGCGTCCGCTTGCCCACGAACAGATATTTTGAAGCGAACGTCATGAACTTCGCTGACGTCGAGTCATGCGCAGGAGGCGCACGAAAAGTGCTCCGGCAAGGTGCGAATGGCCGGGGCCGCCGCGTTGTAGCTTTAGCCTCAGCGAAGAAGCCCTTCGGATTCATTGTGGCCGACAGCCCGGTTAGCACAGATTCGGCTTACGCTTGTGCCATTCCGTGGCTTGCTCGTAGGCGTAGGCGAGCCGGAGCACGGTCTCGTCGCCGCCGGCTGGGCCGGTAATTTGCAGGCCAATAGGTAAGCCGGCGCGAGTAAAGCCACAAGGAACTGAGATGGTTGGCAGCCCAAGGATATTGAAAGGTCTGGTGTTGCGCAGCATTAAGAGCTCTCGGTCGCGAAGCGTCTTTGGATCCAGTAGATCAGAAATCGCGAACGGAGGCACGCACGTTGTAGGCGTGATCAGAAGATCAACCGTTTCGAACACGTGCGCGATCTCGCGGCGAATCTGTTCTAACCGATGCCGCGCGTCGGCCAGTGCAGAGGCAGTGATCTTCGCCCCGGCCTGAATTCGCTTCAGGGTTTGGGGTTGATACAGTTCGGGGCTCTTGGAAACATATTCCTTGTGGTAAGCGAAGGCTTCCGCCCTCAGAATCGTGACATAAGGATCCATTATGGAAGCGTAGGTGTCGTCAGTCGCGAGCGGGGCGATCTCATCCTGGGAGTGGCTCAACCTCTTCAACAACGAGAGAGCGATTGCCGTTGCGTCTTCAATCTCAGGATGAAGTGCTTCGTAGAAGTAGGCCCGTGGAATACCGAGCCGCAAGAAAGAGGTCGTGGGACCGTTCATCTTAGTATAACTCGGGACAGGAACAGCGACGGCAGGTTTGCCGTGCACGTCTGGACCCGCGATTACCTGCAGCATTAACGCGGCATCCGCGACACTGCGCGTCAGCGGTCCCAAATGGTCCAGGGACCAGGACAAAGGTATCACTCCCAAGGTACTCACACGCCCGTAAGTTGGCTTGAGGCCAACGAGGCCGCAGTAGGCCGCGGGTTGACGGATCGAACCACCAGTGTCGGAACCAATCGCGCCGTAACAGAGTTGTGCGGCCACCGCAGCGGCGGATCCGCCGGAAGAGCCACCCGCGCAGTAATCGCGATTCCAAGGATTGTGGACTGGGCCGAAATAACTAATCACCGAGCTGCCACCATAGGCGAACTCATGCATGTTGAGCTTTCCCAGGAACACAGCTCCTGCCGCTTTTAGCCGGCGCACAATCTCTGCGTCCTGCGCGGGCACGCGGTCTTTGAACAGACGGCTGGCAGCGGTGGTACGCACACCGGCTGTGTCTATGAGATCTTTCAGTGCAATCGGGATTCCATGGAGCGGTCCGCGCCAGGAGTCGTGCTGGATTTCCGATTCAGCCCGACGAGCCTCTGCCAGCGCGGAATCAGCCGTAACCGCGATGAAGGCATTGAGCTTTGGATTCAACCGCTCGATTCGACTCAGGCATTCAAGTGTCAATTCGACCGGTGACACTTTCCTGCTCCGCACGAGTTGGGAGACTTGGGTGAGGTCCAGTTGGCTAAGACTTAACCGCTGTCCGTTGTCTTGGCCACCCTCGATAGCCTGAGCCGAGTATTTGTGGATACCCATCGTTAATGTTCCTGCTACTCCAGCAATAGCACTTCTGACGAAGCTTCGGCGAGAGTAAAAAGTTCCCCCGGGTTCAATCATTGGCCGCTAACGTTGTCGTTCAGCGAGGGTTGTGGCCGCAGAGGCGTCCCATGTCTTTAAGGCCGAATTGAAATCGCCTCCCAGGACAAAGTTCGCGGCACGCGAGCCAATTACCATGTCATAAGTCCCGGTATTCGGAATTGGCAAATCATTCGGCGAAAGAGAAGCTAATAATTGCACTGGTGCATTGCCGGTCTGATTGAAAGAACTTGCGAGCAAGACAGTTATCCCGACAGCCTCATGCGGGTCGATCGTCAGAGCATGCTGCGCCATTTCTTCCGCCTCTTTCCACTGTCTTCATCATCTTTCGCCGAAGATCTTTGGGATCAACGCCTGGAAGCGCGGCTTGTCACGCAGCGGGTCGTAAATTTGGTCAATCTTCAGATACCAGCAGGCGCTGTCCTGCTGCGCATAAGCTTTCTCCAGCCAATCGAGGCATTTCTCCTTGTCGCCCAGTCCCAGGTAAATGGTCGCAAAGGCGCTTGGACTGACATATTGGCCTTTCCCTAACTCTTCGAGTTTATGCAAAGCCTCTTCAGCTTTGGTTCGATCGCCGCTGACAGCATAGGCGTAACCGAGGTAACCTTGGTACCAGGCACCGGGATTGGGCGCCCGCGCTTTTTGGAGTTCCGCGATCGCACCGGCGGTGTCGCGCTTCTTGAGCGAAGAGAGGCCGATCAACACGTGGGTAAGCGCTGAGTTTGGATCCATCTCAAGCGTCTTTCTCGCCTGTGCGATGGAGGCATCGTACTGCCCGGCCCAATATTGGTAGAAACTCAAAGCCATTTGATAAAACGAATTGAGTGGGTCGAGCTCGATGGCTCTCTTGTCTTTCGCGATCGCCTCCTCAAACCGACCCAGCCCGTTCAGCATCCAGGCTTGGACCTCGTAGGCAAAGGCCAGGTTTGGATTCAGTTCGAGGGCACGATCGAATTCCTTTAAGGCACCTCGCCAATCGTAGGCCGAGCAAAGGGCCAGCCCGAAAGACATATGGGCCTCGGCGAGATTTGGATCGAGCGCCAGCGCCTTCTCCGCGTATTCCCTTACTTTCGCAGTGGCGTCTATCTGTGGCATCACCTCACTCCCCATATAGACGTAGTTATCAGCCAGGCCGCAGTAAGCCAGCGCGTAGTTCGGGTCCAGTTTCAGCGCGGCCTTGTAGTAACGGATCGCGTTACTCCAGCCAGCTTCGGTGAACTTGGCGAATTCGTAGCGTCCCAGCAGATAGAGCCGGTAAGCTTCCGGATTGTCGGTCGGCTTCTTCGCCAGCGCCAGCGCCTCGTCCACGCCTAACTGTATTTGCAGGGCCTGGACCACTTGTTGGGCAACATTGGTTTGGAAGTTAAGGATGTCCCGAACGTCGCCATCATATTCCTTCGACCAAAGATGGTAGCCGTCACTCACCTTGATGAGCTGGGCCGTGACGCGAACCTTGTCGGCGGCTTTGCGCACGCTTCCTTCCAAAACCGTGCCAACGTGGAGCTGGTTGCCGACCTCGCGAAAGATGTTCTCTTCGTTCCTGCCCTTGAATGCAAAACAGGATGTGCGTCCCGGCACGCGCAATCCGGGAACCGTGGCGAGGACGTTAATCAGCTCCTCGGTCATTCCGTCGCTGAGATATTCATCGTTTTTGTCCCCGCTCATGTTAACGAATGGCAGCACGGCGATCGATTTGCCATCCTCCCCGCCTGCGCGCCTCGACCATTGCGCCCGCAGAAGCTGAAAGGAGAGAAGGGCGGCGGCGATAAGGCCGACAGCTACGATGAACCCGGCGAATTTCCGTTTGCTCCAGTAAGGCAACGAACGAACCTCCCCGGCAGGGATGTCTTCGGTTCGTTTTAAGCCCTCCGGCGTCATTTCAAATGCCCAAGCAATCACGAGCGCGATCGGGAACCCGAGCAGAGTGATCACGACGATCGCGGTGGTCAGTCCGTCGGGAAGATGGAGCGCGGGAACGATGGTCGCCGTGACTTGAATGACGAGCCAGCCGACAACCGCATAAGCGACCGCCACCTTGTAAACATTTCGCCGCTTTAGCTCCGCGAAGAAGTTACTCATTTGGCACGGTTCGCTCCTTTGAATTCCGCCGCGGGAACAATCTTCCCGGCGAGCGCCTCAAAGCGCGGATCGCCCCGCAACGGTGCGAGGAGCGGGTCTACCCGGATCCAGCCAATGTCAGCTCCGGCGTGATCCTCGTAACTCTTTTCCAGCCAATGAATGGCCTCTTCTTTGTCGCCAAGTCCCAGGTAAACCAGGGCAAAGCTGTAGGCGGTGACATATCGCTCCTTCGCCAATGCATTCATTTGATCCAGGATTTTCTCTGCCTCGGCGCGATTGCCGGACAAACCGTAGGTGCGCGCGAGCGTTCCAAGGACAGATGGATCATCGTTCAAGCCTCGCGCCTTTTGATACTCGGCAATCGCGGCGTCGCGAGATCCTTTCATTTCGAGGGCCTGACCGAGCTGGAAATGGCCAAAGTAATAACCCGGGTCCATCTCAAGTAGCTTGCGGAATTGAGCGATCGCTTGATCGTAACTACCTGCGAAAAGGTAATCCACTCCCAGATCCGAATTAATGACGCTGGAGAGAGGGTCTAACTCAAGTGCTCGTTCACCTTCCCTGATCGCATCATCGAATCGGCCGAGCGCGGCCAAAGTGTTGTTGGCATATTGCTGATGGGCGGTCGCGTAATTCGGATTCAGTTCGATCGCGCGCTCAAATTCGTTGATCGATTGTGAGAAATCGAAATCGAAGTACCAAAGCGCCATCGCGAGCGTGGTATGCGCTTCAGCCAGGGTGTCGTCCAGTTCAAGGGCCTTCTTCGCCGCCGTCTTGGCTTTGGGATAATATTCGCGTGGAGTTCCTGCCGTATAGCCGGGTAGCAAGACGTACCCATCGGCCAGACCGGCATAGGCGAGGGCGTAGTTCGGATCGGCCGCGATCGCTTGCTCGAAGTATTCGATCGACTTCTTCAGGTCGTTACCTGTGCGTTTGTTCCAGAAATATCGTCCCTTTAAGTAAAGCTGGTGCGCTTCGCTATTCTCGGTTGGTCGCGCGGCGATGTCCCGCTCTTCCGAGCCCGTTAACTTTGCTTGCAAGGTGTCCGCAATGGTTTTTGCGATCTCACTCTCGACGGCGAAGATGTCAGTGAGTTTGCGATCGTAAATCTCAGCCCAGAGATGCGCCTCGTTGGCAGCTTTGATTAGCTGCACATTCACACGCACCTCGTCGTTGATCTTTTGCACGCTGCCTTCGAGCAGATGAGCTACGCCGAGTTGCTGCGCGATCTGCGGCAGGTCGCCTTTGTTTTGAAAACGCAGGGTAGAACTGCGGGCGATGACTTTGAGATCGCCGATCTTAGCGAGACGAGTAAGGATTTCGTCCTGGATACCTTCGACAAAGTAAGCGTTTTCGGGATCGCGACTGAGATTGTCGAATGGGAGAACGGCGATGGACTTTTCGACTGTGGCCGTGACCTTTTCGGATCGATCGCGAAATACCAACCTGTCCGCGAGCAACAAAATCACCGCCGCGGCCAGCATGACTATGATCCAGCGATCCACATTCCGGCGCGATTGTCGCGAGGTCTCAGACAAAGGTTCAGGAGAGTCGCTCTCCCGCTGCAAGCCCTCAGAGGTCCATTGGTAGAGCCAGGCCAGGGCGAGCCAGAAAGGAAAGCCGATGATTGCCGCGACGACGATCCAGCGCGCGACCCAATCGGGAGTGTGGAAGAGTGGGAAGACTTGTGTCGCCACTTGCACGAGCAGCCATGCGCTTGCGGCATAAAACGCGGCCGCCCGGAAGACGTTGCGACGCTTCAGCTCGGAGAAGAAATTCATTGCGCCGCAGTCGCTCCTTTGAAATCCGCGGCTGGAACAATCTTCTCAGCGAGCGCTTCGAAACGTGGATCACCGTGCAGCGGGTCGAAGAAAGCATCGATCCGGATGTAGCCCAGCTCATCACCGTTGCGGCCGGCATAACCTTGTTCCAGCGCCGCCAGAGCGTGCTCGCGGTCATTTAACCCGACATAAACGAGCGCGAGCCAGAATGGATCGACATAGCGGCGTTCGCTCTCATCCTGTAGCTGGCGAAGAATCTTGGTCGCCGCCTCCTTGCGGCCGATCGTTCCGTAGAGATGGCCGAGCGTGGCGGCCGCGGGCACATCCTCGCCTAACGAAATCGCCTTCTCATACTCGGCGATGGCGGCGGCGGTTTTCCCCTCGAGCTCCAGCGCCATCCCGAGAGTGCGATGGGCGTAGGCGAACTCGCCATCCATCTCGATCGTTTTGTGTAATTGGGCGATCGCTTCATCGAAACGGCGCGCGTGGATCAGAGCTCGCGCCAGGTTGGTGTTAATAATGAGCGACAGCGGATCGAGCGACACGGCGCGCCGCAGTTCCGCGACCTCGCCCGTGATGTTGCCTAATATTCCCTTGTTCATCCCGGCCCAATGCCGGGCGGTCGCGTCGTTTGGGTTTAACTGGATCGCCCGGTCGAATTCAGCGGCTGCGCCCTGGAAATCGAATTGGAAGCTTGCCCGCAGCTCCCCAAGAGCCGCATGCGCCTCGGAGGACGTGTCGTCCAAGGCGAGCGCCTTGCTGATTGCCGCTTCGGCGGGTGCAATGCAATCCTTTGGCGCAGCGCCGTTGTGAGCGGGTAACAATACCCAGGCCTGAGCCAGCGCGGCGTAGGCCGGCGCATAGTTGCCGTCCCTGGCGATCGCGGCGTTAAAGAAATCGATCGATTTCCTCAGATCCGCTGCGGTGCGTTTGTTCCAGAAGAAGCGGCCTTTTAGATAGAGCTCATACGCTTCTGGATTCGGCGTCGGTTTTTTCGCGAGGAGAATCTTTTCCGTGCCGGTCAGTTTCGCTTCGAGGGTCTCGGCAATGGTTCTTGCGATTTCGCTCTCGACCGCAAAGATATCAGTCAGCTTGCGGTCGTAGGTGTCAGCCCAAAGGTGGGAATCATTCGCCGCCTTAATCAACTGCACGTTCACACGGACCTGATCGTTAGACTTCTGCACGCTCCCTTCGAGGATATTGGCGACGCCAAGTTGCTTTGCGATCTCGGGCAAATTATCGGGCGAGCTTTTGAAGTGCTGAGTCGAAGTGCGGGAAATGACTTTTAGGTCGGCTACTTTTGCGAGCCGGGTGAGAATTTCATCCTGCACACCTTCGGCAAAAAATGCGTTACTCTTGTCCTCGCTCAGATTCTCGAATGGCAGGACCGCGATTGATTTCTCCGCGACCGGGACCAGTTCTGCCGACATCTTATTCTCGTTAGGCGATGCGACAAACGGAGTGGTTGTTTCGTGCGAAGTGGCGGCAAAACGCCAAAGAAATCCGCCTCCCACCGCCAATAAGAGTGCAAGGATGAGAAGCTCTGTCCCGGTCACACGTTGCGCGCCGCGTTCCCCGTGATACCAGGCCAGCACCATGGTCACGAACAAGCCGAGACTGAGCGCGATGATGAGCAGGCGCATGGTTTGCGCAGGCCAGCCGAAGCGCTGGGCGACGATGTCTGTTCCCTGGAGCAAGGCGAATGCTGCCGCGATGTAGGCGAGCGACCATTGCACCAGCTTGCGCTGCTTCAGCCGTTGCAGGAACGCGTTCATCCCTGCGCATTCTGCCTGCCCGCCCCGTGTTTCGCCAGGAGCGCCTTAAAGCGCGGGTCGTCGCGAATCCGGTCCCAGACTGGATCGACCCGTAGCGTTGCGATGGAAACCGTCTCGCCGCCGGCGGACGATAAGAGTTGCTCGAGATGGTCGATCGCGGATTGGGTTTCGCCGACCTGTGCTTCGACCCGGGTCAGCCGCTCAAGGTAGAACGCTCCAACGATCACATCGTGCGACATCGGCAAGAGATCGACCGCGGCGCGGGCGGCTTTCAAGGCGACATCCTTTCGGCCCAGTCCGGCATAGACCAACCCAAGATAACTGTGGGCATCGGCTAACTCGTTGGGCTTATCGAGCAGGGCTTGTAGCTCCTGTTCCGCCTTGAGAAAAGCAGCGCGGGCTGGTTCGGCTTCGCCTTTCGCCGCCAGGGCCTGAGCGCGGAGTAAACTCAGCGGCACAAGACTATGTTCCCAACGAGTCATGAGCCAATCGGGTGAATGTGCGAGCGCCGCCAGGGCTATGTCGGGCTGGCGGGTAGTCATCGCCAGTTTGTAGCGCAGAAGCGAGACGGAACCCTGCGGATCAGTGTCGGCGGGAATGGCGGCGAGAATGCGCCCCGCCGCCGCCATGTCGCCGCTGTACATCATGCTGGCGGCGCGTTGTTCCTGGGCCTCGATATCTCCGGGAAAGATCGCCAGCGACCGAGTATACGCGGCATCGGCCTCAGGGTAACGACGCAGGGCGGTATAGGAATTCGCAACTTCACGCGGGAGCAGCGAGTTGCGTGGATCGAGCGCCATTGCCTGCTGTATTTCGGGAACTCCACGCGCGGTGTCGCCCCGTCTTCGATGCACGTAGCCGACCGCCGCGATAACTTCGGCGTTGTTAGGCAGGCTATCCCGCGCGACCGCAAACTCACGTAGCGCGGCCTCGTAGTCGCGATGACACCAATAATGAACATAGCCCATCGCGAGGTGCGCTTCGGGCAGGTCCGGCTGCAGGGCCAGTGCCTCTTCGGCAGCGGAGCGTGCGTTCTCGATCACCGCGCTGCTGTTATCCACCCCATACCAGTGGAGATAACTCTCGAGATAGGACAAGCGCGCATAGGCCAGGGCAAAACCAGGATCGGCGGCCACGGCGCGACGATAGATTTCGGTGGCCGCTTTCCCGTCCTCGACCGGGTCCTTCGAGGAACTGTTCTGAAGCTGACTGAAAAGATACTGACCTTTGAGAAAAAGGTCATAGGCCGCGGAGTTCCTTGTCGGCACGTTAGTGATCCGCGCGGACTCCGCGGGCAGCAACTTAGCTTTAAGTGCATCAGCGACGTTCTGCGCGACTTCACTTTCAACCGAAAAGATATTCTTTATGTCGCGGTCGTAAGTTTCGGCCCAGAGATGCGAGTCACTCTCCGCCGTGATCAACTGGACGTTGACCCGGATGGCACCGGCGGCTCTCTGCACGCTTCCCTCGAGGATGTTGGCGACGCCGAGCTGGCGGGCGATCTCACGCAAGTTGTCCGGGCGACTGGCATAACGCATCGTGGAAGTGCGCGAAATAACCTTAAGCGCACTGATCTTGGCGAGCCGGGTAAGAATCTCATCCTGGATGCCATCGACGAAGTAGGCATTATCGGGATCGCGGCTCAGATTCTCGAATGGCAGCACGGCGATCGATTTCTCCGGAATGGCAATGACCGGTGCAGTCGCCTTGGTCTGGTCAGGCGAGACCGTGGTCTTGTTATCTGCTCTCTGCGACGTCGCAGCAAAACGCCAGAGGAATCCACCGCCGACAGCCAGGACCAGACCTATGATAAGAAGCTCGGTTCCGCTAACTCGTTGCGCGCCGCGTTCGCCGTGATACCAGGCGAGGACGAGAGTTAGAAAGAAGCCGACGACCAAGGCCAGCGTAAAGCCGCGTCGCACTCCATCGGGCCATCCAAACTGTTGTGCGACGATGTCGATTCCTTGGAGCAAGGCAAAGGCCGCCGCGACATAGGCGATGGCCCATTGCACGAGCTTTCGCTGCTTCAATCGCTCGAAGAACTCATTCATCGCGATCAGAAGCGGCGGCCGCCTTGTAAACATTGCGGCGCGTGAGTTCGGCGGTGAAGTTTCGGCTAGCCATCTTTAGGACCAATCACTCTCTGCACCAGCACGTGGAAACGCGGATCGTCTCGAAGTGGGTCGAAGAAATGGAAAACGTTGATGAAAAGAATGTCTGAGCCCGCCGGATCAGCCACAGTTTGTTCCAAGCATCGAATTGCGTCGTCGCGGTTTCCTAAACTGAGATAGAGAAGTGCCCGCCAGTATGCGCCGCCCGCGTAATGGTGCTTGCCCAGCTTTTCCAAGTCAGACAACATCTTAACGGCCGGGCTCTTGTCACCTAATTGCGCTTCGGCGGTCGCCAGCATCACCGGGTTCTCAAGATCGGCGGACAATTCCTCTGCCTTCTTGTATTCCCCGATCGCACCTCGAAAATCTCCCTTCAGCTGAAGCGCAACGCCGAGATTGAAATGGGTGGGGTAAAATGTCGGGTCGATCTCCAGAACTTTTCGCAAATGCGCGATCGCGTCATCGTAACGACCGGCCAGCATCAATATCCATCCCAGGTCGGCCTTGTTGACGAGGGAGAGCGGGTCGAGTTCGATCGCACGTTTTTCTTCGGCGACTGCTTCGTCGAACCGGCCGAGGGCGGCGAGCGGTTGCACTCCATACCACTGGTGGGCGGTGGCGTAGTTTGGATTGAGCGCGATCGCGCGCTGAAATTCCCCGACCGATCCAGCCATGTCGAGATCGTTACGGCTCAACAAAAATCCCAGCGCGGTGTGCGCTTCGGCCAGTTTGTCATTTAGCTGCAGCGCTTTTAGAGCTGCAGTCTTTGCCCTGGCGTGGGCTTCGCGGGGCAGGATGTCCGAATACAACGGCAAAATCGCGTAAGCTTCTGCCAGCCCGGAATACGCTAACGCGTAGTTCGGATCGCGCTCGATGGCCTGCTGATAAAACGCGATTGCCCTCGGCAGATTGTCGCCGCTGCGTTTCGCCCAGAGCGCTCGGCCTTTGAGATAAAGCTCGTACGCCGCGGTATCGCTCGTCGGCCGGGCCGCGATCAACGCCTTCTCCGCGCCGGTCAATTTGGCCTGCAACGTGTCGGCGATGGTTTGGGCGATTTCGCTCTCGACGGCGAAGATATCAGTCAGCTTGCGATCGTAGGTGTCAGCCCAAAGGTGTGCATTGCTCGTGGCGTTGATGAGCTGCACGTTCACGCGCACCTGATCGCGCGCCTTCTGCACGCTGCCTTCGAGGATGTGCGCGACACCCAGTTGTTGGGCGATCTGGGGAAGATCATCGGGCTTACTCTTGAATTGTTCAGTCGAGGTGCGCGAGATCACTTTTAAATCGGCTACTTTGGCCAGCCGGGTTAGAATCTCATCCTGCACGCCTTCGCAGAAATAAGCGTTATCGGGGTCGCGACTCAGGTTGTCGAACGGCAGGACGGCGATTGATTTCGCCGGAATGGGCTGGGCCGGTCCAGACATCATTCTGTCGTTAGGCAGGGGCGGGATGTTGCTAGCCCCGGGGCGCGACGTTCCGGCAAAACGCCAGAGAAATCCGCCACCCAAAGCCAGGACCAGGCCGATGATGAGAAGCTCGGTGCCGCTAACTCTCTGAGTGCCCCGCTCACCGTGATACCAGGCCAGGATCAGCGCCAGGAAGAATCCGATACAAGCCGCGATGATCAGCGCTCGTTCCACGATATCTGGCCAGCCAAATCGTTGTGCGACGATGTCGATCCCTTGCAAGAAAGCGAAGGCCGCCGCGACATAGGCGATCGCCCATTGCACGAGCTTGCGCTGTTTCAACCGGTCAAGGAACTCATTCATCATGAACAAGGGTCACCTTGTACGCGTCGCCAACGCTTCAGCTCGGCGTAGAAATTGCGACTGCTCATCTGGCGGGCTTGAGATTATCTGTGGCGCAAGTTCGTCTGAGAATCATTTGTGTGCTTAGACTCACGCGCTTTATGCGGTGATCACGGCGGGTGCGGTGTGAGCAAGACGCATCTGACCGCGGAGCCAGAGCAAGAACCCCGCTGCGAGAAGGTATCCGGCAGGCAAAAGACTTAGCGCGAGATGATAGCTCCCGGTTGCATCTCTGGCCATGCCCCAGAGGATGGGGCTGACGAAGGATCCGAGTTGTCCGACCGCGTTAATCGCGGCGATGCTAACTGCGAGTGACCGCGGCGCAAGCAGTTCGCCCGGCGTGAGCCAGAAAACGGCCGCAATTGCGGCGTTGCTCATGATGGCCAGCCAATAGGCCCCGATCACCACATGCGGAAGGCGCGCGATGGCGAGCACGCCATAGGCGATCGCCATCATCAGAATCGGCAGCACCAGATGGAGAAAGCGCTCCTTCCGCAGATCTGAATGCCAGCCGAAGGCAAGCATGGCGATGGCTCCGAGCAGGCCGCCGGTCGCGATCACATAACCGACTCTTGTTGTATCTAGTCCCGTTGCTTGTTTGAGGATCTCGGGCGCGGATAGGTTAAAGGCGTAATAGCACCCTAGCATAACTATGTTCACGAGCGTGAAGACCACTACGACCGGGTTCGCGAACGCAGCAAAAAGGCCGCGATCGGCATGACGCCGGCCGGAAGTGAGGTCTGCGCGCAGACGCCGCTCGAGCCATTCCTTCTCATCGCTCGAAAGCCACCTGGCCTCAGCTGGTCGCTCTGGAAGAAAGAAGAGGATGAGGATACCAACGACCACAGCTGGTGACCCTTCGAGAAGGAAGAGCCATTGCCAGCCAGCCAGCCCGAGCCGGCCCTGAAGCCCGAGCAGCGTGCCCGCGAGTGCGCCCATCACTACGGTGCTGAGCGGCCAGGCTATATAAAACCGGCTGATCGCGCGGCCACGCACGTCCGAGGGAAACCAGAAGGTTAGATAATAAATGACACCGGGAAAGAACCCTGCCTCGGCTAACCCAAGCAAGAACCGCATGGCATAGAATTGCATCGGCGTCCGGACGAACATCATGCCGGCAGCAATTACGCCCCAGGTGATCATGATGCGCGCGATCCAAGGTCGCGCACCAAATTTCACCAGCAGAAGGTTAGAAGGAATTTCGAAGAGCGCATAACTGAGAAAGAAAAGTCCGCCGCCTAATCCATAGATGGTCGCGCTGAAATGAAGATCGCGGTTCATTTGCAGGGCCGCGAAGCTGATGTTTGCGCGGTCAATGAAAGCGATGCCGTAGCCGAGGGCGATAAGTGGCAGAATGCGCCAGGTCGCCTTGGAAAGGGCGCTCGCGCCGGCAGGTTCGTCGCCGGCGTTCATTTCGATGCGGTTCCTGCTTTGAATTCTCGTCCTGCAAGAATTCTCTTTGCGGTTTCGTCCTGCATCCCTGCGGCGACAGTAAGCATTAGCCGTGTCTTAGCTGAGCTTATCGAAGGGGAGCGCGGCGATTGATTTTTCCGCTGGAGCGATGGCATCATTGCCGGTCGGGAGCGACGGCGCCGGGATCGCCAGCCCACCCCGTAAGCGACGGCGACCTTGTAAACATTGCGCCGCTTCAGCTCGGCGAAGAAATTGCGACTGCTCATCCGGGAGCCTGCAGATTATCTGCGGGAGACCGGGATCTGACAATGTATTTCCCGCATTTGAACTCGCCCCAACAGCTGCCTTGAGCATGAGCGCCAACCGCTTGCCTGAGTGACTATCAACTCTCGCGCCGCACCGCGATCGGCACGCCGGCGTCGTCTACGGCGACGTAAGTGAAAACGGCGCGCGTGACGAGGCAGCGCTCCTGGCGGCGATAGCGCTGCGCCCACACTTCCACCGGGATCTTCATCGAAGTGCGCCCGATGCTTTCCACGCGCGCGTAACAGGCGATCGTGTCTCCCACTCGCACCGGTTGCAGGAATGACATCCCGTCGACTGCGACCGTGACCACCCGTGAGCGGGCGGTTTTGGAGGCGAGGATGCCGCTCCCGAGATCCATTTGCGACATGATCCAGCCGCCAAAAATGTCACCGCTCGGATTGGTATCGGCCGGCATGGCGATGGTGCGGATGACGAGCTCACCCTGCGGTTCATCTCCGGGCATCATGGGCGGGAGCATAGCACGTCCGGCCGGTTGCGCTGGTGTTCGGAAGGTGCCGTGGAAAACGGCGGCTTACTCACTGCTTCCCGCGCTTGTGACCGACTCGGGCCCGGAAACCGTCGTCGTCACGATAGGCGTGCCCGGGGAACTCTCCGGGATGTGGGCGCGCAAGGCGCTCAGGACGGTTTGCTGTTTCACCCGGCCTTTGCTGCGTTTCGCGACGTAACGCGCGTAGGCGTGCTCCCGCCGGCCCTGGGCCGTGAGCATCGAGCAACCGGAGAGAAGGAAGCCGCCGCAAAGGAGCAGCGCGATGGTCAGTCTTACCACCTTCATTCGTTAGGCAGGATGGACCTCCGGCTGGCCTTTCCCATTGCTCTCGAGCGCGAAGAGACCAGCGCGCACCATATGATCGACCGTCTTGTAAATCTTCCAGTCGCAGTACTCGCTCCGCCCGTGCAGCTGCATCAGAGTCAGTTCGTCGTTATAGGCAAGTTGCCAGATTTCTTCCGCGACCGGGCGCAATTCCTCGAGCTCGGGCTCGTCCCAGGTGAGATTCAGTTGCTGGCGCTTCAGGCGCGCGCTGTGGTCGCGCATCCGTTTGCGCAGATCTTCAAATTGATCACGCATTTGGATGGCGTTGATCAGGATCTCATCGGCGTTGCGCGTGAGGGCGCTGCTTTCGTCCCAATCACTCCCGACCTGGGTTTGGTTCGAGAAAAAGAAAGTCCCGGAGCGGTGCTCGTGGAGAAAGAGTTGCCAGAAGGCTTCCTCGCCACTGAGATGCTGGAACCGACCCCAGCGGGGCGTGCCTTTCTCAAAGTAGAAGGTTGAGATCGTCTCGCCCTCCTCGTCCGCGATCGTAAGCAGACCGGTCTGCATCGACTGGATGATGGTCTGGTAAATGGTGATGATGTCGAAATTGGCCAGGCTGCCGGTGAGTTCGAGGGCATTGTTAGGCGCGCGCGTCAGCTCGCGTGCCTGGTAGAGCCGGCTCGCCAGTTTCTCGGAGAGAAAATGGAAGAACGACGGCACCCGCCGCATTAGCTCGGGAAAATCGCTCCGGCGAAAACATTGCAGGCTGAGCGGACCACAGGCGCGCGCAGTATGATCGCGCGGCAGCCCGAGGAGCGCCCCGGTTTCGCCCAGAATATCGCCACGGGAAAGCACCGTTGTGGCAGCGCCGGGACGGGCATTTGGCGGGGTCAGCTCGGCCGCGCCGCGATTAATAATAAACAGTTCCTCGCCTTCCTCTTTTGGCGAATAGACGATGTCGCCTTCCATGAAGTGCTTCACATGCGAGAGCGCGCCGATCGCTTTCAGCTCGATCAGCTGAAGCGTCTTGCAGAAGACGAAAAAGTCCCGCTGAAGCATGGCTGAGAAATAGCAAGAGTCGTGCGGGGAGGAGTGAAGGCGGGAGATTTCGCCCGCCGCCTGCTTTCCCTGCGACCGATTCGCCGGTAATCCTTCTCAGCGATGAGTGGCCTGGCGTATCTCTTCGAGCGGTTTCCCTCCTTTACCCAGACCTTCTGTTATCGCGAGATCGCTGCACTGCGCCGAGAGGGAATCGCGCCCGCCATCTTTTCCATCCGCCGCCCGCTCGACGAGCCGCCGCAGAACTGGGACGGGGCGATCGTGCGAGAGGTGGTATACCTTCCCGGCGAAGAGGAGCTGGTGCGCGAAGTCGATCGCGGTCTGCGCAAAGGGCTTCTGCCGCGACGTGCCGCCGACGAGATGGCGGCTTGGAATCGCAAGACCGATTTCCTGCGGCTCTATCAGGCGGCCTGGCTCGGGCCTCGTCTCGAAGCGCAAGGTGTGCGGCACCTGCATGCCCACTTTGCCGGGATGGCGGCCCGCACGGCCTGGTGGGTCGAGCGGTTCTTTCGGATCGGCTTCAGTTTTACCGGCCACGCGAACGATATCTTCGCGCCCAAGCCCTTCGAGGTGTCGTTAGGCAAACTGCTCGGCGGCGCGCGCGCGGTCGTGACGGTGAGCGATTTTGCGGTGCGTTTTTTGCGAGAAAAATTTCCCGAGAGCGCGGGCAAGATCGAGCGCATCTACAACGGGATCGAGCTGGAGCGCTTTGCGCCGGCTGATTTCTCGAGCGCGCCGCCGCTGATTCTTTCCGTCGGCCGCTTGATCGAGAAGAAAGGATTCGCCGACCTGATCGCAGCTTGCCGAATTTTGCGCGAGCGCGGGATCGAGTTTCGCGCCCAAATCATTGGCGAAGGTCCGCTCGAATCCGAACTGCGGGAGCAGATCGCGGCCGGCGGGCTCGCCAAATTCGTGGAGCTGGCCGGCCCGCTCCCGCAGGAAGAAGTGATCGCCCGCCTCGCCCGGAGCGCGGTTTTCGCCTTGCCCTGCGTCACCGAAGCTGGAGGCGGAATGGATAATCTGCCCACGGTGGTGATGGAGGCGATGGCGGCCGGTTTGCCGGTGGTTTCGACTCCGGTGAGCGGCGTGCCGGAAATGGTCGTGCCGGATCAGACTGGTCTGCTCGTGCCAGAACGTGACCCGGCGGCAATAGCCGACGCGCTCGCCCGGCTCCTCCAGGACCCTGCTCTCGCGCGCTCGTTAGGCGAAAAAGGCCGCGCCCGCGCCGCCGCGCTTTTCTCGATCGAGCGGAGCGGACGCGATCTGCGCAGCCTCTTTGCACGGCTCGGCGCGCTCTAGCAGTGTATCATCCTGAGCCGGCGCAGCGCGGCGAAGGACCTCACCAATGAAATAACGCCCGCTGTTTCCACCGCCGAACCGCGCCTCTGTGTTATCGGCACGCAAATAAAACGCCGCAAGAACGCAACCGCGCCGCTACAGAAATTCCCAAACCTGCTTACCGTGCTCGCGATGATCGAGCCCGACCTTCTCCTCCATGGCTATCGCCTCGGTGTTTTCCCCATGGCGATGGAAGACGGTGAGATCCGCTGGTTCTCGCCCAACCCGCGCACGATTCTGCCGCTCGAGCACTTCCATGTTCCCCACGGCCTGAAACGCGAGCGCCGCGCGCGTGCCCTCACGATCCGAATCAACACCGCCTTCGGCGAAGTTATCCGCGCCTGTGCCGATCGCCCCGACACCTGGATCAACCATGAGATCATGGAGAGCTATCAGCATCTGCATTCGTTAGGCTGGGCCCATTCTGTCGAGGCATGGTCGGGCGATGAACAGCTGGTTGGCGGCCTCTACGGGGTTGCCATCGGGGGCGCCTTCTTCGGTGAATCGATGTTCCATCGCGTCGGCGGCGCCTCCAAGATCGCACTCTGGGCGCTGGTCGAACGGCTGCGGGCGCGGCGTTTCACTCTCCTCGATACGCAGTGGCTCACGCCTCATCTCCAGCAGTTCGGGGCGAAGGAAATCCCGCGCAATTTTTACCTCCACCTCCTCAACCAGGCGGTCGAGTTGCCGCGAAAATTTGTCGACTAAAGAGCGGCGCGCTTGCCCGCGGAGCAGAATCCGCCATAGTGAGGGCCCGCGGCTGGGTAGCTCAGTTGGCAGAGCAGAGGACTGAAAATCCTCGTGTCGGGAGTTCGATTCTCCCCCCAGCCACCACCGCCGAACCGGCGGCCAATCGGTGCGTCCATGTTCAACCGCTTCCTGAAAATCGTCATCTCGGTCGGGCTCCTCGCGACTTTCAGCGGGTGCAGCACGCTTACCGAGATGGTCGAGTCCAATCTGCCCAGCTCCGGAACCGGCGCGCCGCGGATTGTCGTTAGTCTGAGCGCGCAGGAAGCCTATCTCTATCGCGGCCGCAGCCTCATCGCGACCTCGCGCATCTCGAGCGGACGCGAAGGTTACCGCACACCCACCGGCCGCTTTAGCGTGATCCGCAAGGATGAAGACCATCGCTCCAGCATCTATGGCGATTACGTCAACGACTCGAACGAGATCGTGAAAGCGAACGTCGATGTGCGCCGCGATCGCCGCCCGCGCGGCACGCATTTCCTCGGCGCGCCCATGCCATTCTTCCTCGAGTTTTCGCCCGGCTACGGCCTGCATCAGGGTTATCTGCCAGGTGAGCCCGCATCGCACGGCTGCATCCGGATGCCCTATTGGAAAGCGCGCCAGTTCTTCAAAATCGCGCATCTCGGCACGCCGGTGATCGTCAGGCGTTAGGCGTCGCACTCCTCAGTCAGCTCCTGCATTGGAGCCGGCCTGCCCTCGGACCGGGAAGCGCTCGCCTTTACATTTGATCCACAATCTCGGCGAACGTCGTACCAGTCAGCGATTCCGCCGGGCTATCTGTGCTTCTCGCCATCTGATTTCTTGATCGCCTCCTTCAGTTCGCCGACCGCCGTCTCCAGCCTCTGGATCATCTGCCCTTGTTCTTCAACCTTCCGATGCTCCTTCAGAAACTCATTGAGGAGCATGGCATTGATCTCATCATATCGGACACTGTAGGGCTTGCCTTCATCATCCCGCGCGACCAGATCGGGATTTACCTTCTCGACCTCTTCCGCAACGAGCCCAAACTGCGGAATGCCAGCTGGATCTAGCTCTTCTTTGTAACGAAACGTGACCGGTTTAAGGCCAAGGATCGTTTCGCTCGCATTACCGATCGGTTTGATAGCCTCCTTGTATCGTGCCGAAGAAGCTCTCACACCAAGTTGGCCGTCGGCCGTGACGCCGACGGCCATGGCGACACCGTGAACGAGGGGTGCATTCCTAATGCCTGCGATATAAGTAGTCGTCTGAGTTCCGGCCGTGCCGATGCGAATGATTCCTGACTCGCCAGCAGTGACCCCTTGATTGCCGACGTAGATATTGTCCCTGCCGGTTGTGAGTGCTAAGCCGGCCGATACCCCGATCGCAATGTTGAAGGTTCCCGTCGTATTATTAAAGAGGGCGTTAGATCCGACGGCGATATTGCTGGTACCGGTTGTATTCTGGCCGAGGGCCGAAGCTCCAAGAGCGGTATTCGTTAGCCCTGTGGTGTTGAATGGAAGAGTAAAAGCGCCGATAGCTGTATTACTGCTACCGGTGGTGTTACTCGAGAGAGAGCCCAGCCCATTGGCGGTATTTTGCCCGCCGCTCGTATTATTGCCCAGCGCGCTTGACCCAGTCGCGGTATTACTGGAACCCGTTGAGTTGCTGAGCAGGGCAAAATCACCGAGAGCCGTATTGCCAACACCGCTCGTGTTTCTCTCGAGCGAATGAGCACCAATCGCCGTGTTTGCGAACCCCGCCGTGTTGTCGTGAAGCGCCTCGAATCCAACCGCAGTGTTATCACTTCCCGTTGTGAGACTGAACAGCGCGTTCTCGCCTTCAGCGGTGTTGTTATTCGGGTAGCCGCCGTCCGGCGGGGGACTAACCGCGAAAGAAGGGACGAGTAACGCCAGGCTTATGCTGAAGGCGAATATGACTGGTTTGACCGCATGGATGTTCATGGTGGTTGTTAGTGGTTGATTTGTTGCCTGAGAGTGTGGGGAGGAACAACTCGGCCCGTCCAGACCCCTAAAAGGGGGATCATTGAGGCGCCCGTGCCACCGAAAACAAAACTGCGGGAGCGCTTCCGCGACTCCCGCAGCCCTTATATGGCAAGAAGTCCGCATAAGTATCGATGTTCATCCTGGAGCCGGCGTTGCGTGACCGCGAAGGGCCCGATGATCGGCTCGGAACGCTCGATTCTCTTTCTCGAGCCGCCGCTGCTCACTCTGCAGAGAGCAAAATGAAGTTCTGAGATGGCATTGATCGCCGCGGATCCCCTCAATGTTCACACTGGAGCGTTCGTTGTTCGACCTCGAGTCGCCGTTGTTTGGCTCCAAGCGGTCGTTGCCTGATTGATGTTTGAGAGGTCGGGTTGTATGAGCCTTGGTGTTTCTTGTCTAGACCCCTAAAAGGGTAATTTTTGGCGTTGATGAATTTTCTTCAGGCACATCATCTCGGGTGACGCACAAAGAGCACGCCTTTGGGAAAGAGAGCAGGGCCACCACTAGTGAAGACATCAATGAAAGCTCCGGTTGTGCCGTCGTAGCGCAGGATCGCGCCATTCCCTTGGCCGGCGACATAGAGATTGTCATCGGGGCCGAAGTGGAGGTAATCGGCTGTCTTTAATCCTCCGCTGCCCGCGGTGACAAAGTCGTCGATGAAAGCTCCGGTTGTGCCGTCGTAGCGCTCGACCAGGTTCGCGATCCAGCGGCAGGCATACAGGTTGCCATCGGCGCCAAAGGTCAGGCCGGTGACGGCGGCGTCGAGGAAGGGATTGCCGTGGTTAAATATCCCAATGAAGTGGCCGGTCATGCCGTCGAAGCGAAGAATGTCGTGGGCGCCGTTGAACTCGCCGGCGTAGATGTTTCCATCCGGGCCAAAGGTGAAGGCAGTGAACCCAGATAGTCTGCCATCGGAGACAAAGGTGTCGATGAACGCGCCGGTGTAGGCGTCATAGCGCTTGATCGTGCCCTGAAAACGATTGCTCACATAGAGCTTGCCGTCGGAGTGGTGGAAGATCGGTTGGTCGGGGCTGGCCAGACCGCCGCTGCCAGAGGGAATGAAGTCGTCAATGAAAGCGCCGGTGTGGATATCGTAGCGCTTGACGCTGTTCGTATTGAAACTGGTGACGTAAAGCTTACCATCAGGACCAATGTCGAGGTTCTGCGGGCTGCTTAATCCGCCGCTAGCTGGTGAGACCAATGTTTTCACAAACGCGCCGCTCTTATCGAAGGCTTCGACGCTGTTGTTGTTCGCATTGCAGGTAAGAAGGGCTACACCTCCGCCTCGGGCTTGTGGCGCGAAAGTGAAACCGCCGAGCGTGATCAATGCGACCGCGGTCATTATCGGTTTGACCGCAAAAGTCCTGAGTGATCTTGCGTGCGGGATTTGATGAGGTGGGCAATGCATGGGTTTTCCTCCTTTTGAGAAAAGCCGGTTTACATGGCTGGCCAGTTTCTTGTCCAGACCCCTAAAAGGGTAAATCTGCGGAGTCGGCCGGGATTCGTCAGCCCTCACTACGAGGTCAAGTTTTCCGATTCTATTTTATGAACTCGAAGTAATTACTGCCGGTAGACAATCCGCTTAGCTCAAGCTCAGAAGAAATTCTGCTTGAAGCGGCCGGGTAGCTTTTGCCACTCTGAGCCAAAACAAGAGTCCGAATGAAAACGGCGCGTGTTCTCCAAGAACTCTTTCCTAGGCTGCCGAACATGCCTTCCGGCCCGATGATTCTGATGTCACGGGAA
This sequence comes from Chthoniobacterales bacterium, assembly GCA_036825615.1. Lineage (GTDB taxonomy): Bacteria > Verrucomicrobiota > Verrucomicrobiia > Chthoniobacterales > UBA10450 > JAICXG01. Next base: position 46,931 of record DAISXY010000005.1, on the reverse strand, counting down.
GGGACGGCGCGTGATATCCCGGAATGGCAGGTGCTTCATCGCTCGTTAGGTATTCCTTATTCGAGCGCGGAATGGGCGACCTTACCGCAAATGTGGGATGACCTGCTTTCGACCGGCAGGTTAAAGCTTTTCCTGGTCGAAAACCGAACCAATCCTCCAGGGGCGCGGCTTGTCTCATGTTGCGCCGCGGTGTTCGCGACCGACAGGTTTTGCATCGAGGCCTGCTCGATCTCGCCGCCGTTTTTCGGGATTCAACTCGTGCGACGCTATCGCTCGGGCGATGCGGTTCTGCTAACTCGGCCGGAGATCGCGCGGGCGAATACGAAAGGAGGGTTAAATCTTGTTCTCTGTTTCGAAGGACCGGAACGGAGCGCACTCCTGGGCGAACACTATCTCGCCCTCCAGCAAAAACGGAGTGAGGCTTTTCACCTCGCGATTGCCGGTTATCGCCTGAAGCAGTTTCTCGCCAATCCAATCGGCGAACAAGCCTACGAGGAGACGCGTGATGCCGGCGCGATGCTGCGAACCGATTACGCCAAGGTCGCGTGTGCGAGTGATGGTGCGTGGCCGAGCCAGTTACGCCCGCGGCTCGTCGGCCTAACGAAGGAAGAAGCAGAAGCGCATCCGGGGAGTTATCTTTCGAGTCTCTTTGTTCATAATCCGCCGCGGTTCCACTTTTCCCGGGCCGAGCAAAGGCTCCTGCGCTGGGCACTCAGTGGTGAGACGAGCGAAGAACTGGCAGAGTCACTCTCAGTCTCACGCTGGACGGTGAAGAAACGCTGGCACGCGATTTATAAGCGAGTTGGTGATGTTGATCCCCATCTCCTGCCTTGCTCGCTTGCCGAGGGAGCGGATGTGCACGGACGCGGCGCCGAGCGACGCCGTCGTCTCCTGGGTTATCTGCGTCAACATCCGGAAGAGCTACGCCCGTTCCAGACTGAGGAATGACTACGCACCGGCGCGTTGTGCCGAGCGCCAACGCTCGTGAGTCAGTCGGGCCGCGACCAGGTCTTCCACTGCGACGCCGACGGATTTGTAGAGGGTAATCTCGGCGTCAGATTCGCGCCCGGGTTTCTCCCCGGCGATGACTTCGCCCAATTCGGCGAAAATTTTTCCCGCCGCGATCACGTCGCCGGATTCCTGGGTCGCCGCTTCGCGCGACTCGACAAAGAGTTTTGCCCTAACGAGACAAGGATCATCCAGTTCGCGCCAGTTGGGACGGGTCGCGCCGACGGCGTTAATGTGCATGCCGGGGGAAAGCCATTCGCCTTTCAGGATCGGTGTTGTCGCGGAAGTCGCGACCACCACCACATCGGCGCCGCGCACGGCCTCTTCGGCGCTCGCGCTCGCGATCAGTTGATGTTCCTTCGCAAACGCTACCGCGTGCCGTGGACTCCAGACCCTGACCTCACGGAATTGCCGGACGATGCGCAGCGCCTCGAGATGGCTGCGCGCCTGCACGCCTGAGCCGAGGATCGCGAGCACGCGCACATTGCGCGGCGCGAGCAAATCGGTCGCGACCGCGGAAGCGGCCGCGGTCCGCATCTCGGTGATGAGCCGGCCGTCCATCATCACGAGCGGTTCGCCGGTTTCGGGCCGAAAAAGAACGATCACGGCGTGATGGGTTGGAATGCCTTGATTGTCAGGAAAAAAGGTCACGAGCTTGGCTCCGAGCGCACCGCCATAGCCGGGCATGACGCCGAAGAAGCCGCTGTGATCGGTCACTGGCACAATCGAGCGCAGCGGCTGAACGACTTTGCCTGATGACAAGTCGCGCATTGCCTCCGCCATCGCGGGGATCAATTCTTCCATCCGTAAGAGCGAACGGACCTCCGGTTCATCCAGGACAATCATTAGTGATGAGTCGTTATAGCCGGTGGCGCGGCCGGCGGCAATCCTTGCTTATGGCTCGGGCGAGCGGGCCGGGGTCAGCGCCCCCGGCTACAACGCACTTTCGGATTCAATGTTATCGGCTCGAGACTGGCGCAGGTAACAACGCCGTTACCATTGGCGATTCGCGCGCGCGACGACTCGAAGGAATGTCACGCTCTTATGAATTCACTGTCTGTTCAACGTTCCCGGCTTCGAATTTTTGCGATCATCGCCCTGCTCTGCGCCAGCGCTGGCCTGGCCTTCGCCGGCAGCGCCACGTGGCTACAGGATCCAGCTAGCGGCGACTGGAATACTCCCACAAACTGGAATCCCGCGACCGTTCCCGACGGCCCATCCGACGTCGCCACCTTCAGTGTTTCGAATCAGACGAACGTTACCGTGACCAGCAGCACCAGCAGCATCACGGTCGACAGCATTGTCTTCCAGCCAGATGCGAGCCCTTTTACCATCAGCTCGTCGTCGGCCTTCGCCACCCTGCTCATCACTGGCGCGGGCGTAATCAATAATTCCAGCGTCACCCAGAATTTTGCCATCAACGCAGTCGGCCACGACCAGGGCGCGATCGATTTCTCGGGGAGCGCGACGGCCGGTAATGCGATCTACTCGGAGGCGGGCGGCGCGGCCCGCAACTCATTTGGTGGGACGACATCTTTCTTTAATAACTCGACCGCTGACACTGCCTCATTTTTCGTCGGCGGCGGCGCGGTGAGCGGGGCGGACGGCGGCGGCGTGCTTTTCTTCGAGAACGCGACCGCGGGCAGCGCGATTTTCACGATTAATCCCGGCATGGTCATGGGCGCGACGGGTGGTCACGTAGAATTTGCGAATAGCTCCAGCGCCGGTCGCGCGACCCTTTTCGCCAACGGCGGACAGAACGCCGGTGGCGGCACCATCTTTTTCCTCGATGATTCCAAAGGTGGCCAGGCTAACGTCGTGTTACAGGGCAACGGCACGCTCGATCTTACTCTGCATAACTCTCCGGGAGTGACTCTCGCCTCAGTGCAAGGCGACGGCCTGGTCGCGCTCGGCTCCTCCCGGCTCACCGTTAAACCCAGGCAAAAAGTGCCGTTCTCGGGAGTCATCTCAGGTGCCGGTAGTCTGGCCATGGGCGGGAAGGGAACCTATCACCTGACGAATGCGAATACCTACAGCGGCGGCACCGTGATCCGGGCTGGAACCCTCCTGGCCGATAACACAAATGGATCTGCGACCGGCTCCGGCTCGGTCAACGTAGACTCAGGCGCACTCGGTGGCACGGGCACGATCGCGGGCACTGTAACTGTGGGTAGTAACACTTCGGGCAATGGTTCTTTTCTTGTCCCGGGCACAAGCGTCAGGCAGCCCGGCACTCTCACGATCCAGAGCAGCCTTACCTTTGCCTCCGACGGCTTCTTCAATGTTGGGGTAAGCAGAGGCCCGGTGATAAGTCAGGTGATAGCCAATGGCGTCACGATCCAAAGCGGCGCGCAGTTTGCGTTCTTCAATAACCGCGGGGTGACCGTGCCAGTTGGCACCGTGTTCGTCCTTATCAATAACACCGCCGCGACACCGATCGCCGGAGCCTTCGAGAACCTTCCCGACGACCTGGTGTTCACCGACCACGGTAACACCTTCCAGGTCGACTACGAAGGCGGCGACGGCAACGACCTCACACTTACGAGCATTCCGTAACTGAGCGAGCTGGCGATTGCACCGCTGGCCTTGCCTGCTTGCATCGGAGAGCAAATACTGGATATAGCGCTGGAGCGTTAATATCCATGAGCGATCTCGCGCCAGCGCATACCACCGAGCAGGTTCTCTGGACCGGCACAGTCTCAAATCTCCATTACACCGGGAAGTGGATCTTGATTCTAATTCTGCTCGCGGCGGCGGTTGCGAGTTTCTGGCTCGTTTTGCCCGATCTCGGCCTGATCCTTTGGGCGGCCCGGGCCGGGTTGCTCGTGATTGCCCTGTTGTTGATCTGTTGGATCCAGATTGATAAGCGGCGGCGCCGTTACACAGTGACTAATAAGCGGGTCAGCGTTGATTACGGGATCGTCAATCGCGTTTCGAACGAGGTCCGCATCTCCGATATCCGCAGCATTAACCTGCAAAAGACCGGCCTGACTGGTCTGCTCGGGATTGGTCGAGTAGAATTCTCTTCCTCCGCGACCGACGACGCCGATGTGATTTTCTGGAACACGCCCGAGGCCGAGAAGGTCCGTGACCTGGTGCGCTCGCTCCAGCCGTAAGACAGGCTCAGACTTTGGTGCTGGCAAATGCCTCGGGTCGCGGTTTCGTTAGGCCGGGCATAACGTGCTGCTTGGCAATGTCATTATTGGTGGTGAACAACTGAGGTCCGGCAATAGTTAGATACGAGAGGCTGACTGCCAGGCTACGTCTCGTCGATCAGCTCGGCGAATTTTTTCAAGTCAACGTTACCTCCGGAAACGACACAGACCACCGGCCCCGGCCCTGTTACTTTACCCGCGAGCACGGCGGCAAGTGGAAGCGCGCCTGCGCCTTCGGCAATGACGCGCGCCTTTTCCGCCATCAGGCGCATCGCCTGACGGGTCGCTTCCAGACTAACGACTAACGAGTCGTCAATCACCGGCCGCATCCGCTCCCACATCCGAGGGAAAACACTTTGCCCGCCGGCGCCGTCAACGAAGGAAGCCTGCCATTCCTTAAACTCCTGTGGCGCGCCGGCCGCGAGCGAGCGGGCCATCGGCGCGGCCGTTTCCGGTTCGACGCCGATGATCTTCGTCTGCGGCCGGAGCGCTTTGAGCGCGCTGCCGACGCCCGTTATCAAACCGCCCCCGCCGATCGCGGCGAGGACGACGGTAACATCAGGGCAATCTTCCAGAATCTCGAGTCCCATGGTGCCGTGGCCGGTAATGAAATCATCATCGTCGAAGGGATGAATGAAAGTTCCCTCGACCCCGGGATACGCTCGCTCCTCGAGCGTCTTCCACGCGACAGCGTAGGGCACGAGCACCAGCTCCGCGCCGAGTGCGCGCATCCGCTCGAGTTTGGCTTGCGGCGCGGTCTCGATCGCGACCACCGTGCACGGCACACCGGCCTGGCGAGCCGCGTAGGCGACACCCTGGCCGGCGTTGCCGGCACTGATTGTCCAGACACCGCGCGCCCGCTCCGCTTCGGACAAAAGCGCGACCGCGTTTGCCGCCCCGCGCAACTTATAAGCGTTGATCGGCTGAAGATTCTCGAGTTTTAGCCGCACCTCGGGAAAGCCTGGCCCAAGCTCCAGCCTAACGAGCGGTGTGCGCATAATCGTGCCCGCGATCCGATCACGCGCGGCCCGGATCGCGGCAAGCTCGATTGGACGGACGGGCCGAAGTTGTTCCATGATTCGTCCACAGATTTCGCAGATTTGCGCAGATTTGAAATGGCGAAATGACATGCCTCGAAGACATTCTGCGCCAGTGTGCGAAATCTGTGGATCGCTTGCTTTCAAGAACCAGGCGACCAGGCATGAGCGCAGGATTTTAGGATGGTGAAATCGGCTCCGACCCTGATCGAGGATTGCCAAATTACGACAGTTCGAGGAAAGAGGAGTGGGGAATTCTTCATCTCTCGCGCGCATGTCTGACCTATTCTTTCTCTTTGCACCGGGCGCCGGCGCGTCTGCCTCCAGTGCGTGGATGCAAGCCTGGAAGACGCGGCTGGAAGAGATCGGCGCGGTCGAGACCTTCGACTACGACTACATACGAGCAGGGCGGAAACGACCGGATCGCCTGCCGCAGTTGATCGAGGCGCATCGGGCTGCGCTCGGTGCCGCGCGCGAGAAAGCGGGTAGCAACAGCTTCCTTTTTCTTGTCGGCAAGAGCATGGGTGGCCGCGTCGGCTGTCATCTCGCCCTCGAAGAAGAAGTCGCGGGCTTGATCTGCCTCGGTTACCCCCTCTGCGCGATGGGGGACCGGAGCAACTTACGCGATCAAGTCTTATTCTCGTTAGGTAGACCGATTCTCTTCGTCCAGGGAACGCGCGATCCGCTTTGCCCGCTCGATCTCCTCGAGAAGGTGCGCGCCCAAATGAGCGCGCCGAATTTTCTCCATCTCGTCGAAGGCGGCGACCATTCCTTAGGTGTAAGGAAACGAGATTTGCGGGCCCGGGGCGACAGCCAGGAAGAAGTTAACCGGCGAATTCTCGAGGCGATCGCGGGATTTGTCCGCTCCTATAGCTCGGAGCGAGCAGGATCATCCTGAGCAGAGTCAGCAGCGCAATCAGGTCCGCTGGGGTCGCGAACGAACCGTCTCGCGGGAACGAGTCAGCCGCCTCGACGCCGGAGCTACTCCTGCAGCCAATTCACTTTCCCGGTATCCAGGTTATAAATCGCGGGGATAATCCGTACCGACCTGGCTAGCTCGCCGAGATGGGCCTGGCTGCGAATTCGACCTGCTACTTCTCTCGCATTTTCCGCGATCGCGTTATCGAGCGCGTTACCTGGCTTGTCCCTGGCAGCCTGGACCGCGGGCTGGATGTCACGAACCAATGAGTTGATGTGGCCGGGCGCGGTCGCCGACTCCATGGCGGCGTTGACCGCGCCGCAACGCTGGTGGCCGAGCACAACGATGAGGCGCGCGCCGAGATGTTCGACCGCGTATTCGATGCTGCCGAGGCCGTGATCGTCGATCAGGTTGCCAGCGGTGCGGACGACAAAAAGATCGCCAAGATTTTGGTCGAAGACCAGTTCGGGCGAGGTGCGGGAGTCGGCGCACCCCACGAGAATGGCGAACGGATGCTGCGACTGCGCGGTCTGCGCCCGGCGCTCGGCGACCGGTTTAGGTTGAGTAACCTTTGCGCTGGCGAAGCGGTTGTTGCCCTCTTTGAGGCGGTTTATGGCTTCATCCGGGCTGACTGCCTGGGAAGGATCGGCCGCCCAGGTCTGCGTGGAAACAAAGGGCAGACTGGCAAGGAGGAATCCAATCATTGCTGCGAAGAGGTGTGGTTTCTTTTTCATAAGGTGCGGATGATAGGAGAATTCAAAAACCCGAGTAAAGCCTGACCGAAACGAAAAGCCGGGTGAACTGGTGCGCGCTTGCAGCGTCGTCGGGTGGATTGGCCCGCTAATAGCTTCTTCCGGGCGCCGGATCAGCCTGATGTCCTGGTGCCGTGCAACACGTGATCTGGGGTCCAGTTTTTGCACGGCCCTTGTTAAGCTCGACCGCTTAAAGCGGTCAATTCTGTCTCTGAGGTGTGAGTAAAGGGTAATCAGATTAAACAAGCCGCGGCAGCCTCGCAAATCCAGGTCGACTTATCTTCAAACTGAGTCTTGACTTTGCGCCTTCGCGGCGAGCCTGATTTGAAGAACGGAACGAAGGCGAAAAAGCCAGCGCGACAGCTCGTTCACTGCCTGGTAGGGGTAAGTGCTAAGAACGCGCTGCGCGAGTGATAACTTTGGGTAAATCCCCGGTTGGACCGAGGAAAGAAACTCGCTCTCTGTCTGGCTCGCTGGAAAAGGCAAAAGGTAAGCGGCGCGCAGCCCCCAGAGCCATTCCCGATCGAGCGCGTGATCGTATGGGAGGCGCATGGGCAAGAGATGCTCTAGCAAAGCGCGGGCGGCAGAGCGATCGATAATGTAAGCACCAGCTCCTTTGAGTCGACCGCGATTAATGCAAAGCCAATAGGGCTTGCAAAGCGGAAGAACTGTCACGGGATGACCCTCACTCAGACCGGTCAGGCGCAAAATGTTCCAGTAGCGCGAGTATGCTAATGCCGCATCAACCGCAAGATCAAAGTCCGGGCGCAGAGTTATGTCATCCTCGGCGATGATGCCGTGGCTTTCATTGCTTTCGAGAAATGTCTGAATCGCCTTCAGATGGCTCAGATAGCAGGCGAGTTCGCGGCGGTTGACGGTGCGACCATGAAACCAACGATAGAGATGCTCGGAAAAATTTGGGTTCGGGAATTCGAGCGACTGCACGTCAATCGCCGAGACTCTGCGCAGGATGCAGCGGCTCGCGGCGAACGATTTCTGGACAAAAGACCAGCGCTCAGGCGCGGTGTCCAGATTGATGACGAAGCAGATCAAAGCGAGCGAGCCATTGTGACCGGCAATGTAAGCGGGCGAGCGCGAATGATCCAACAGGAAAGAATTCGCAGCGAGCCTGTCGTGCGGCCGACCCCGGATGCGGTCAGGCTCATCGTCGGCCTAACGAGTATAAGGCTGCGGATTTGGCAAGGGACCGCTTTTGGTTGCACTAATTGCTTAAATTCTCGTAATCCAATCATACACCACTCTGTTTCTGCAGGTTCGTGCGCAGGCGCGGCCATGCGTCCGGATCGACGGTAAAACACGAATTCGAGGCAGCAAACCGAGCGTAATTCAACCGGATCTCATGCCATGTTAACACCCAGGCTGCTCACCTTCGTCAAAGCTCAGGCAATTACGCTAGTCAGATTAGCCGCGGCCGTGTGCGTCTGTCTGTTGCCTGCGCGGGTCCAGGCGAGCACAGATGACAACGGCGTCCCAACTTACCAATATGGGACGACGGTTCGTGACTTTGACGGCGGCACCACAGATACGATTGTCGGAACAGCGGACGGTGGGGCGATCGATCAAGCCAACTCGACGATCACGGTCACTGTCTCGGCGGCGAAGCTGAATGACATTCTGAGCGCGGCGGGGCACAATCTCATTGCCAGGAAATCGGTTTTTTGCGGGCTGCGTGGTTTTAGTTTCCTGGTCGATTCGCTTGCGCTCGAGGACTACACCCCGGGGCGGGACGGAGTTCAGCGTGCCGTAAGCTTCCGCCGCGCTACCCACACAGGACTCCGATCAGGATGAGCGGCGGAAGGCGCGAGAAACCGCTTGCTCCGCCCAAGGATGCATCGGTTACTGGCACTCGCATCCGGCATGGCAGAACCCGTTGTTGAAACGCCCGGCGTCCATCGCCCTCGCAATGTTGATTGGAAACGCGCCGCCGCCCTCCTCTACGGGGACTGGGGCACGAGCAAGGCCTACGTCATTGGGTTGGCGTTTGTCGCCGCCGGGTTTTCCTCTTTCCCGCTCATTCTCGCGGTCTGCGCGCTGACCGCGGTCGTGGGATTCAACTACATCATCGTCTGCGCGCATTTTCCCGATGGCGGCGGGGTTTACTCGGCGGCGCGAGAGCAGAGCCGTTTTCTCGCCTCGACCGGGGCGCTGTTGCTGGTCGCCAATTTCATTGTCACGGCGGCGTTAAGCGGGTGGGCGGCGGCGAGCTACTTTGGGGTCCCGCCGCAATATGCGCGGGTCGCGACCATGGGGCTCGTGCTGGTCGTGGGCGTGATCAACTATTTCGGCCCGAGACACAGCGGAAGTGTCTCGATCTATCTCGCGGTCCCGGCGGTGCTGACCGTGATCACAATTATCCTGCTTGCGAGCCGGTGGTTGTCGACCGCGCATCTCGAACCGCCGCATGAAAACCTGACCGTCCTCTGGACGCAATTTGTCGGGGTGATTCTCGCCCTCAGCGGGGTGGAAGCGGTCGCAAACATCACCGGTGTGATGAAGCTCGATCGCAACTCGACTCCGGACAAACCGAAGGTCACACGCACCGCGGCAAAGGCGATCATCCCGGTGGCGATCGAGGTGGTTGCCGGAACGGCGCTGCTCGGCTGGGCCATGCTCTCGATGCCGAAGATGTATGCGCCGGAATTGGGACAGCATTCACAAGACATGCTGCGCTTTCTCGGTGAGCACTACGGCTCGCTCACGATCGCCTCCTGGTTTGGCGACGCGTTCGGTTTCGTCGTCGGGATTGTCTTTGGATTCCTGCTTTTCAGTGCGGTCAACACCGCGGCCGTCGCGCTCATCGGCGTCGTCTACATGATGGCGCAGGATGGCGAGATGCCGAAACAACTCGCCCGCCTCAATCGCCACGGCGTTCCGAAATATCCGCTCGCGGTTGCGGTCGGAATCCCAATCCTCGTCCTCGCGGTGACGCGCGACTTCGAAGCGCTCGCCGGGCTCTACGCGATCGGCGTGGTCGGCGCGATCACGGTCAATCTCGGGTCGTGCACCTTCAACAAGAAGCTGGACCTCAGCTGGTGGCAGCGGCTGCTGATGGGCGTCACCTTCGTCATCCTCGCCGCCGTCGAGCTCACGATTGCGAAGACGAAACCGGACGCGCTTTTCTTTGCCATCTGTGTTCTGGGTGTCGGTTTTGTTCTTCGCGCCTATTCGCACAAGCTTTCCGGGCTCAAGACCGTGACCATGACCCGGGAAGTGGCGGCGATGGTCGTGCCGGAGTTACCCGCGACGATGCAGCCGCGGCTCGAGGAAGGGCAAAAGATCATGGTCGCGGCGCGCGGGATCAACCCGGTGCTTAATTTCGCGCTCGAGGAAGCGCAGCTGCGCAAGGCGGTGCTTTGCGTGGTTTATGTGAAGGAGATCGCGGTTTATTTTTCCAGCGCGCCGGTCGCGCCCAAACGCGCGAAATGGCAGAACGACCCGCAGGCGAACGCGATCATGAGCCTGATGTTGCGTGAGGGTGAAACGCGCGGGGTATGTGTGCAGCCAATTTTCGCCGTGAGTGAGGACGCGGCGGCGACGATTCTCGATCTCGCGGCGACCCTCGGGGTGGATTACATCATCCTCGGGGCGTCGCAGCGGCGCACGATCGCCGATCTCCTGCGCGGGAGCGTCGCGACCCAGATTGCGCAGCATCTTCCCGATTCCATTCGGCTTGTGATTTTTGGTTAAGTGATGGTCGGAGTTCCCGATGGCACAGAAAATCCTCATCGCCGATCCGATCGCGCAACGCGGGATTGATGAACTGTCGGCGGGCGAGGCGCTCGAAGTGGTGGTGCGCACCGGTTTAAGTGAGGCGGAGCTGCTCAAGATTGTTCCGGAATTCAGCGCGATCGTCGTTCGGAGCGAGACGAAAGTGACGGCGCCGATCTTAAACGCCGCGACCCGGCTGCGCGTAGTCGGACGTGCCGGGGTGGGGGTTGATAATGTGGACGTGGAAGCCGCCACCCGTCGCGGGGTGATCGTGATGAACACGCCGGGTGGCAACACCATTTCCACGGCTGAGCATGCGTTCTCGCTTCTCGTTTCGGTCGCGCGCAAAATCCCGCAGGCGCACGCCAGCCTTCAGGCGGGGAAATGGGATCGGAAGCAATTCCAGGGAACGGAGCTTTACAACAAAACGTTAGGCATTATCGGGATGGGGCGGATCGGGTCCGAGTTGAGCCGGCGCGCGATCGCGTTTGGGATGCGCGTCCTTGCGTATGATCCCTATCTCTCCTCGAGTCGGGCGCGCTCGCTCCAAGTCGAACTGATCGAGGACTTGGGCGAGCTGTTGCCGCTGGCCGATTTCATCACCCTGCACACCCCGCTCACGGCCGACACACGCCACCTGCTCAACGCGGCGCGACTTGCGAAGTGCAAACGCGGCGTGCGCCTGATCAACTGCGCGCGCGGCGGACTGATTGACGAGGCGGCGCTGCTTGAGTCGTTAGGCAGCGGCCAGGTTGCAGCGGCGGCGCTCGATGTTTTCGAAATCGAACCCTTGCCGCCTCACTCGGCGCTACGCGCGGCGCCAAACCTGATCCTCACTCCGCACCTCGGCGCCTCGACGCTGGAAGCGCAGGAGAGCGTCGGGATCGAAATTGCGCAGGCGATTCGCGCCGCGCTCCTCGAAGGCGTGATCCGCAACGCGATCAACATGCCGAGTATCGATGCCAGGACGCTCGCGATTATCGCTCCGCATCTGCGCTTCGGGGAAAAGCTCGGGCGTTTCCTCTCCCAGCTCGCGCCGAAGCGGGTCGAGAGCCTGCACATTAACTACAGCGGGAAAGTGAACGAAGCCGACACGACTGCGATCACGCGCGCGATTTTGAAGGGTTTCCTCCAGCTCGCGGGCGGCGAGGAAATCAACGAAGTCAACGCCCCCGCCTTTGCCGATTCGTTAGGCTTGAAAATCACCGAGTCGCGCCTGAGCGCGCCGGGCGATTACACCGACCTGATCGAACTGACGGCGAAGGCGGAAGGCAAAACGCTCTCCGTAGCGGGCGCATTTTTCGGCGCGACGCCGCGGATTGTGAGCATCAACAGCCGGCCGGTGGAAGCGCGTCCGCAGGGCGTGATCCTGGTGCTCGAAAACACCGATCGCCCGGGGATGATTGGCCGGATTGGGACGTTGTTAGGCGAGCACGGCGTCAACATCGCGACCATGTCGCTGAGCCGGAACCAGGCGGGCGGCCGCGCCCTCACCGTCCTCAACCTCGACACTGCACCGGGCGAGGAAGTGCTGGCCGCCATCTGCGCGAACGAGGACATCCACGCCGCACAGGTGGTGCAGTTGTGAGCTGTGAGCGGCCCGGGGGCGGGCCGGCTCCAATCGCGCACCTGAGCAGTTAGACATTGGAACCGGCCGGGCCCCCCGGCAGTCCGCGACGCAATTCGACCGGCCATCGAACCGACATCGCCACAATTCGGTTGCTTCCGACGAATCGGCCTTCTACGATCGCGCCCATGACACTCGCCGCCATTATCTGGACACTCGTCATCGGTCTTATCGTCGGCGCTATCGCCAAACTCCTCATGCCCGGCCGAGATCCGGGCGGCTGCATCATCACCATCCTGCTTGGTATCGCGGGTGCCTTTGTTGGCACCTGGATCGGGCGGATTTTCTGGGGTCAAAATTATGCTGCCGGCTGGATCATGTCCGTGATCGGAGCGATGATCCTGCTCCTGATTTACCGGCTGATTATCGGCAAGCGGAGTTAGCTGTCTTTAGTCCCGTCATCCTGAGCGGAGCGGAGCCCCGAAAGCATTCGGGGAAGGATCCCGTCGCGTAACCGTGCAGCGGGCCACTCGAACGTAGCCGTCTGTTGTGTAGTTCGCACTGCCGGGATGCTCTGCCGCGGAGCTTCCAAGTTAGTTCACGGGATCCCTCGACTGCGCTGCGCTACGCTCGGGATGACGAAGGAGAGGCGTTATTCGACCGTCACGCTCTTCGCGAGGTTGCGCGGCTTGTCCACGTCGCGCCCGAGCGTGACCGCGAGATGATAGGCGAGGAGTTGGAGCGGCACGATGCTCAACACCGGCATGACCACATCCTCGGCCTCGGGAACGACAATCACATCATCGGCGATCTCCTTCAGTTTCCCCGCGCCGCTCTCGGTCGTGACGGTGATGATCGGGCCTTTGCGCGCCCGCACCTGCTCGATGTTGTTCAGGTTTTTCGAAAAAAGCGCGTCGTCCGGCGCAATGAAGACCGAAGGCAACTCCGGCCTGACGAGGGCGATGACGCCATGCTTCAGTTCCGCGCTCGGATGACCTTCCGAATAAAGGTAGGTGATCTCTTTGACCTTGAGTGCGGCTTCGAGTGCGATCGGGAAATTCAGTTGCCGGCCAAAAAAGAGCACGCCAGTCGCCTCGGCATATTTCTGCGCGATGGTTTTAATCTGATCGCTCAACTTCAAAACCTGCTCGAGTTTGTCGGGCAAGGTTTCCAGCGCTTCGATGATGCGGCTGCCGGCAGCGGTCGAGAGATGACGCATCCGGCCTAACAACAAGCCGATCAGGGTCAGGATGACGACCTGGGAGGTGAACGACTTGGTCGCCGCGACCCCGATTTCCGGCCCGGCGTGCATGTAGACGCCGCCGTCGCTCTCGCGCGCGATCGTGCTCGCGACGTTGTTGCAGATGCCGAGGGTGCGAAAACCCTTTCTCTGACTTTCGCGGAGCGCGCCTAACGTGTCCGCGGTCTCGCCGCTCTGGCTGATGGCGAAGACCAGCGTGTCGTTCGCCATCGGCGTGTTGCGATGGCGGAACTCGCTCGCGTATTCCACTTCGGTCGGGATGTTCGCCAGCTGCTCGATCAGGTATTCGCCCACCATCCCGGCGTGAAGCGCGGTCCCGCAGCCGGTGAGGACAACGCGGCCGACCTCGCGCAGTTGCGCCGGGGTCATGTTGAGGCCGCCGAGTTTGGCCGTGCATTCCTCGAGATTGAGCCGGCCGCGCATCGCGTCGCGCACCGAGCCGGGCTGCTCGAAGATCTCCTTCAGCATGTAATGCGGGTAATCGCCTTTCTTGATGTCCTCCGCCGTGAACTCGACCTTGCTGATCGCCCGGTCCCCGCGCTCGCCCGCGAGCGAGCTGATCTCGAACTTGTCCCCCTCGACCGCGACCAGGTCGAAGTCGTTGAGGTAAACCGCGTCGCGCGTGTAAGCCACGATCGCGCTCACGTCGCTCGCGAGAAAGTTTTCGTCCTTGCCCACCCCAAGCACGAGCGGACTGCCGCGCCGGGCGCCGACGATAAAGTTCGGCACATCGGCATGCACCATCGCGATGCCGTAGGTGCCGATGACCTGCTGGAGCGCGGTCCGCAGCGCTTCGACAAGCAAGGCTTTGTGGCGCCGCGGATCGGCGACCCCGATGGCCGATTCGTCATACAACTTCCCGACAAGATGAGCCAGCACCTCGGTATCGGTTTCGGAAGTGAAATGATGTTCGCCTTCGCGCAGGAGTGCGTCCTTGATTTCCTGGAAGTTTTCGATCACGCCGTTGTGGACAAGGGCAAGCTTACCGCTCTCGTCGAAATGCGGGTGGGCGTTCTGGTCGGTCGGCTTGCCGTGGGTTGCCCAACGGGTGTGGCTGATTCCATAGGTGCCGCTGGTGGGGTCATCGGCGACGAGCTTGAGCAAACCCGAGATGCGGCCGGCGCACTTGCGGGTCTCGACATGGTCGTGATTGACGACCGCGATGCCAGCCGAATCATAACCACGATATTCCAGCCGACGGAGCCCATCGAGGAGGATGGGCGCCGCTTCGGCTTTGCCAACGTATCCGACGATGCCGCACATGATGGGAGCCTTAAAGGACTGACGCGTGAAGGTTAAATCGGGAACCGAGAACCGACCGCCCCATCGTGACACCAAGCTACCCCGGAAGCAAGCCTTCGCGCCGGTTCGGGTGAGCAGGACATAAGCAGTGTCGGTCGACTCACTCGGATAAAGTAACTTCACCTCGGCTGCACTTGTCTTGAGAAGCGAATCTCCTGTAGCCTCGCTTTGGGAGAAATGCCGCAATCACCTGCTTTGCCACCGGGAACGACCCAACGCACCCTCTCCATCATCATGGGCGGCGGCGCCGGGACGCGGCTTTATCCGCTCACGAAGGAGCGCGCTAAGCCAGCCGTCCCCTTAGGCGGGAAATACCGGCTGGTTGATATCCCGATCAGCAATTGTCTCAACTCGGGCCTGCGCTCGATATACATTCTCACCCAGTTCAACACCATGTCGCTCCATCGCCACATCCAGGCGAGCTACAAGTTCGACAATTTTTCCCGCAGCTTTGTCGATATCCTGGCTGCGCAACAAACACCCCAGAGCACGCAGTGGTATCAGGGCACGGCCGACGCGGTCCGGCAAAACCTCCGTTACTTCCTCGAGCAACCGTATGAGTATTTCCTTATCCTGAGCGGCGACCAGCTTTACCGGATGGATTTCCGCGTGCTGCTGCACGAACACATTCGCGCGGGGGCGGAGATCACGCTTGCGGTCACGCCGGTGGAGCGCGCGCAGGCCTCCGATTTCGGCATCATGCGGAGCGGGGCGGATCATCGGATCACCCGCTTCGAGGAAAAACCAAAGGACCCGTTGTTGCTCGACGAATTGAAACTCGACCGCGAGACCCTCGCGACGATCGGACGGGGAGCGGAGGAGGAGCTGTTCCAGGCTTCGATGGGGATCTATGTCTTCAACCGGCAGGTGCTGGTGGATTGCCTCGAAGGCGATCTGGATGATTTCGGCAAACATGTGATCCCGAAAGCGATCGGCGAGCGGCATGTAAGCGCCTACATTTTTGAAGGCTACTGGGAAGATATCGGAACGATCCGCGCGTTTTACGAGGCGAACCTCGATCTCACGAGCCTCGTGCCGAAATACAGCTTCTTCGAGGCGACGGCACCGATCTACACGCATCCGCGATTTCTACCCGGGAGCAAGGTGAATGGCGCGACGCTGCGCCAGGCGATCGTCTCCGACGGTTGCATCATCTCCGATGCGCATATCGAACGCAGCGTCATTGGCGTGCGCAGCATCATCCGGAGCGGCGCCACCATCCGCAACAGTGTCATCATGGGCGGCGATTACTTCGAAGGGACAGCGCCGCAAGTGCCCGGCGTGCCGCCGATCGGGATTGGGCGCAATTGCGTGATCGATCGCGCGATCGTGGATAAAAATGCGCGCATTGGCGACGGCGTCGTGATCACGCCGGAGGGCAAACCGGCGAACCTGGACGCGGACAACTATTTCATCCGCGACGGCATCGTGGTTATTCCCAAGGACGCGGTGATCGCGGCAGGATTTTGGATCTGAACGTTGCGCTTTGCGCTTTGGCCCGCCAACGATGACTGCCGGGGTCAGCGCCCCCGGCTACAGCTGTTCGCTCAGTAGCCCCTGGTTGGATCGCTCGCCGGATTGGACTCGATCCCGCCGATACCGCCGGGAATTTGCGCGCCGGTTTCCCATTTCGCCGGCTTGTTCCATGGAATGCTCGACTCGGCCTGCGAATCGGGATCGTTGATGAGGGCGGTGCGCGGTTTCTCGGTCGCGCAGGAGGAACACAAAACCGCGACGCCGAGACCGAACGCGGTCGTCAGGCAAAGGCTCCGTCGGCGATTACGAATTGTTATTTCCGGCATAGATCACAGTATCTCCAGGCTGCACCTGCACGCCACGCGCCAGGGTGTTGGTGAGGATATCGCCTATAGAGGTCGTGGGTTCAACTGACGAGATGCGGATCTTGCCGATGAACTCGCCGGCGCGCATCACCAGCATCTCGGAATTGGCGACGACACCCTGGCGATCGCCCATGCTCAGGACAACAAAGTTATAAGCCTGATTGACGGCGAGCACCACTCCGTGCACTCCGGACCGGTTCGCGCCGGCTTCGCGCCGCTTCTTTTCCGCCTCCATTGCGGCGAGGTGATCCTGGGCCGCCTTGATCTTCCCGGCCAGGACAGCTTTTTCCTGCTCGGCTGCATCGAGCTGATGGCGGGCGTTCTCGAGTTGGGTCTTTAGGTCGTTAGGCAAAACCGCCTCGCCCACGGTCCCGCCGACGCTCGCGTCGGCCACCCGCTTCTGGAGCTCGGCCACCTGGCTTTCGCTGGCCTGGAGTTTCGCTTCGAGCGCCGCCTTTTCGTTTTGCGCCTTCGCCAGCTCCGCCCGCGTGCCGGTCGCCTTCTCTTCCGCGCTGCTGGCCTGATTTCTCGTCTCGGCAAATTCCTTTTCGTGTGCCCTGAGCTTTTTCTCGCTCGCGACGCGCAGGCGCGCGGCCATGTCACGATCGGCTACGCTGCGGGCGAGCTCGTTGCGCAGTGCGCCCAGCTTGCTCGAATTCAGAAACCCGAAAAGAAGCGCAAGCGTCAGAAGCAGAATCGAGAGGCCAAGAAGAAGCTTCGGCCGGCTGGTAAGAACTGAGGGTGAAGCTGCGGGTGACACAATTTTGCGGCGCTTCTTGTAGCGGGGATTGTCCAAAAATGGCAAGATCGAAATGCGGAAGGCCTGCTTTTTTCCGCCCGCCCTGCGTTTCGGAAATTGCGTCCCGGGCGCTTCCGGCCTATAGCAACGGCTTCATGGGCCAGCAACATGGAGTTCGCGCGAAGCGCCGCCGCCGCAAGGCATATCTGGAACGCAAACGCGTTGCCGCCAAAACGCGCCGGCACCCTGCGGCAAAACCGAAGTCAAAAAAAACTGCGGCACCGCCGGCACCTGAGCCCGCTGCGGTGGAGAGCGCCTGAGCGCTGCGCTGCACCTGGAGCCGTTGCGCCCCCGCGCCGCCTCGCCCTCGATTCGTGCCTTTGGAGCCGGCCCGCCCTCGGCCCGCTTCGCCAGGGTACGCACGCGCGAGCAAATTCGCCCCGCGGTCGCGCCTAACGAGGACGCACTTGCTCGAGCAGGTCACGCAGCCCGTCGGGCGAAATCGTTTCCGCGCCGCTCGCCCCGACCGTTTCCTGTTCCAGATAATCGCCCGTGGCAACGAGGAGCCGAAAGCGCTCCGCGTATTTGTTCGCCAGGCGTTCGATGATCGAGTCGGCCGTTTGACCCTGCCGGGAGTAGAGGATCTGAATCTCGCCCGGTTCGTTTTCCTGTGTCACGGATAAGCCGCGGCCGTCGAACACGACCACGACCCGCGTTCCGCTCCAATCCTGATAGTCGCGCAACCGTTTCACCAGCGCTTCGCGGGCGAGAGCGGTGCGCTGTTGATGGAGCGAGCGCAATTCCGGCCAGGCGAAAATGATGCTGTGGCCATCTACGAGCAGGAAATCGGGCTGCACACCGGGATAATAATGTGCGGGCGGCGCGGAGCCAAACTTGGGACGCCGGAGAGGAAACCGATTGTAGGGCGGGCGCATCGCCTGCCCCAGCGGGCGGCGTCGCCTGCTGGGGCAAAGCGGAGCGCTTGCGCTGCGAATTGCAAATGCGTGAAAGCGTGGTGCGGCGGCGCAAAGGGGCGTTGTCTTTAACGCAGAGGGCGCAGAGATCGCAGAGGTACGCAAAGAGAGTGTGGAGAAATTGATTGTCTTGTCTCTGCGAACCTCTGCGTCCTCTGTGTCCTCTGCCTTAAAACTTCGATCTCCCATCCATAGACTTGAACCGTGATTGAGATAAGAGGCATTATCACAGACACCGAAACGGCGAACTGATCAAATACGATAAGCCGCCGGGCACGAACTTCTGGCTACGCGCTGCGTCCTGGTTGCTCTCGCTTTGGCCGATCGCCGGGCTCTTGTAATTTTCTGCGCAGCTAAACGCAGAGGAGGCAGAAATCGCAGAGCTCGACCGGGCGGCCCGGGGGCGGGCCGGCTCCAGTGGCTTGCACGCACGGCGGCGTGCGGCTCGCGTCGGGTGCGCGACGAAGCCTCAGGGTTTCACCCACTTGTGTTCGTGGTCGAGGAGCCATTTTTTGCGCCATAATCCGCCGCCGTAGCCGCAGAGCGTGCCGTCGGCACGGATGACGCGATGACACGGAATGATGATGGCGATCATGTTCGTGCCGTTGGCCCGGCCGACCGCCCGGCGTAGTTGCGGATCGCCCAGCTTCTCCGCCATCCAGGAATAGGAGCGCGTTTCACCGGCCGGAATGGAACGAAGGATTTCCCAGGCCCGCAGTTGAAACTCCGAGCCCACGGGAGCGAGCGGGACGTCGAACTCGAGATTCTTGCCCGCAAAATAATCGGCGAGTTGTTTTCGAGTCGCCGTGAGATGCGGATGTTCGCCAGGGACGAGCGATTTTTTCAAGCGCTGACGCAGGATGGGCAATTCGTTTTCCAATGCCCGGCGATCGCCAAACTCGAGCAGGCGCAGACCTTCGTCATCCGCCACCGCCAGCATCGTACCGAGCGGCGTCGTCAGGCGTTCCGCGAATAAACAATCGCGGCGCTTCGCGGTGGTCGGCGGTTCACCAAAAATCTTCGTGAACGCTTCGCGAAACCCGCTCTCTGATCCGAAACCGCTCCCGTTGCGCGCCTCTTCCACGGTCTCGCCCCGCCGGACTTCGCGCAGCGCGAGTCCCATTCGCCGGGCGCGGTGATAAGCCTGGAAGGTCATTCCGTAATAGCGCTTGAACTGCCGGCGCGCGGTCGACGGATCGATCGCGAGCGAAGCCAGTTCTTTGTCGGTCAGCCGGCCATCGGGAGCCTTCTCCACTTCCGCGCGAAGCCGCTCGATCAACTCCGGCGGCGGTTGGACCGGGTCCATCGGATGACAGCGCAGGCAGGGACGATAACCGCCGATCAAGGCCTCGTTAGGCGAGGGGAAAAACTCCACGTTCTGGCGCCCCGGCTTTTTCGATGGACAGGTCGGCCGGCAGAAGATCCCGGTCGTGCGCACGCCAACGAGGAAGATGCCTTCAAAGCTCGCATCCCGATTCACGAGGGCGCGATACATGGTGTCGTCAGGCGGAAGCAGTTCCAGCGTTTTCATGCGCGTTCGATCTTGAAGGTGTAGCAGCCGCGGGTCACGCTCCGCGCCTGTAAGAATGCGGTGCGCGGGTTTCGCAGCAGATTTTCGATCACGGCTTCGGGTTGATCATCGGAAACAACGATCGCGTCAATCATCTCCTCGTTTTCATCGTAGGCGCGCAAGACGCGATGACTGCGGAAATCGTTCGGGTATCGATCGGTCGCGGCGTAGGGAGCGCACGGTTCGGCATGGACAAAAATCGGGCCGCTCTCGGCATAGGGTCGCCCGAATGAAATCGAGGCGTAGGGAAAGAGCACGACCTGTTCACCCGGTCTGGCCCATTGCAGGCAGTGCCGGCAGGGATAACCGCTCGGCGAATCAACTTTCACAATCGCGTGATCGGGAGCGCCGGCTTGCGCCTTGCGTCGCGCCTCCACTGCGACTCTCGAATCCAGCGGAACAATCCGAAATGCTGATTTGTTCATGCCCCAGCTTAAATCCCGGGCGCCTCTGCGCATCGACGGAATTCGGGCAGCCAATTCCCAGAAGAGCGATCCACCTGCTCGAAAGCCCGGTCGAAAACCCGACCTGGTGCGAATTGAAAACGGATGCTGCGGCGTTTTTTTCTCTTCGACTCGGAATGAAAGCCTCTCGTTTTCCGGGCTGGCTTAACGGATGCCTGTTTGCTGCCCTCGTCGTTAGTCTTTTTTCGGGCTGCGCGATCACGAATCTCTTTTCTGGTGGGAAGAAGATTCGCGGAAACGTGGCTCCTCTTTACTCGGCAGACTCGCCCAGTTTTCGTCAGGCAACCGGAGCGCTCCTGAGCAGAAACTTTGTCGGCGGAAACAACATCGTCACGCTTGTAAACGGCGACCAGATTTTCCCGGCGATGCTGAGCGCGATTGGGCGCGCAAAGACGACGATTGATTTCGAGAGCTATGTTTTTTCCGATGGCGAGATCGCGAAACAATTCACCGACGCGTTCGCCGAGCGCGCGGCCGCCGGGGTCAAAGTGAACCTGATTCTCGACGCTCAAGGCACGAGCGGGATGGGCGCGGAAAACCTGGCGAAGTTGCGCAACGCCGGCGCGGAGGTGGAAAAATATCACACCCTCTTTTGGTGGGACATCCGCCGTTACAACAACCGCACGCATCGCAAGCTCCTGATTGTCGACGGCAAGATCGGTTTCATCGGCGGGGTTGGGATTGCCGACGAATGGTTAGGCCACGCCCAGTCGCCAAAGAACTGGCGCGACAATCATTACGAAGTCACCGGCCCGGTCGTGGCGCAGCTCCAGGGGATTTTCATGGACAACTGGCTCAAGACCCGCGGCACAATTCTGAATGGGCCGGGATATTTTCCGCCGCTCTTCCCGGCCGGTCCTTACCTCGCGCAAGCCTTTGAAAGTTCCCCGCGGCGGGGCGACGTCGATATGCAACTGATGTATTTGCTCGCGATTGCCTCCGCCCAGAAAACGCTGCGGATCGAGAACGCCTATTTTTTGCCCGACGAAAAAGCGCGCGAAGAAATGATCGCGGCGGCGCGGCGGGGAGTGAAAGTTCAAGTCATGGTCCCGGGGAAACACATCGATCAAAAGCTGGTCCGCATCGCCTCGAAACAGCATTGGCCGGAATTGATCCGCGCCGGCGTGCGCATCTTCGAATACCAGCCGACGATGCTGCACGTGAAGCTGCTGATCGTCGACGACATTTTCGTCTCGATCGGCTCGGGCAATTTCGACAATCGCTCGGTGCGGCTGAACGATGAAGCCAATCTCAACGTCCTCGATCGCGGATTTGCGGCGCAGCAGATTCGACTGTTTGAAAGCGATAAAAGCCACGCGCGCGAAGTGACGCTCGACAAGGCTGGCGGTCTCATCTTCACCAAGCCGCTCGAGGCGGCGGTGTCGCTCAGCTCGCCCCAGCTTTAATTCTTGCCTAACGAGAAGCGCCGCTCACCAGCGATGATAAGCCGGGTGTCCCTCTTTCACCGCGACAAAGGTCCCGCGGCAAGTCGCGCAGACTTTCCCGCCTCCGCTGAGCGTGCCTTCGACCGTCGCGCGGTCATGGGTTGATTCGACAACTTTCGCGCTCAGATGTACCGGGCCGTCAGTCGGGGTCGGGCGCAAGAGCTTGATCGCGTAATCCGCCGTCACGGTGCAAGGGACGCGATCCTGGCCCGATTGCTTCATGAGGTGGTAAGCCGCGGTCCAATTGCAGTGGCAATCGAGCAGCGTGCCGATGATCCCGCCGTTCAGGACGCCGGGGAACGCTTCGTATTTTTTCTCCGGCTGCCAATCTGCTACGACCGCGTCGCCTTCGGGGAAGCTGCGAATGCGCAGGCCGTCGGGGTTCGCCGGCCCACAGCCCCAACAGGCATTGTTAGGCGCGTATTTTTCCTGGAGTGATGGTTCGTTCATCCGTTACGTCGTGATCGTGAATCGTCACATCGGCCGACTCACCATTCACCATTCACGCGTTCCCCGCCCCGTTAGGCGAGAGGCCCTTGTAGGGCCGCAGCGCCGGGCCGGTGTAAAGCGAGCGGGGACGGATGAGCCGATTGTTATCCTGCTGCTCGACCACGTGCGCGCACCAGCCGGCGACGCGCGAGGCGGCGAAAATCGGGGTGTTCAGCGCCGGATCGAAATTCAGCATCGTGAAAACCGGCGCGGCGTAGAGATCGACATTGGCGCAAAGATGTTTCTCCCGCTCCATCGTCGCCTCGAGATTTTCACAGATCGGCACCCATTGTTCCTTCCCGACGCGCTGCCCGAGGTCGCGCGCGATCTCGCGCATGATCGGTACCCGCGAGTCGCCCTTTTTGTAAACCCGATGACCGAAGCCCATGATTTTTTTCTTCTGCGCGAGCGCCTCCATCATCCATTTCTCGGCCCGATCGGGCGTGCCGATCTCGTCGAGCATTTTCATCGACTCCTCGTTCGCGCCGCCGTGCAGAGGACCTTTCAACGTCCCGCAAGCGCTCGTGACCGCGGCGTACATATCGGCCAGCGTCGCCGCCGTGACGCGGGCGGCAAAGGTCGAGGCGTTGAACTCGTGATCGGCGTACAGGATCAGGATCGTGTCCATCATCCGGATTTTCCAGGCCGGGGGCACTTCGCCGGTCAGTTTGTAGAAAAGGTTACCGGCAATCGTCAGGTCGCTTTTCTCTGGCAATGGATCCTGACCTTTCTCAATCCGATAACCATCCGCGATCAGAGTCGAGACTTTTGCGATCAATCGGATCGCCTTGCGAATGTTGGCGTCGTGTGAGTGATCATTCAGCTCGGGATCGAACGGGGCGAGCATCGAAACGCCCGTGCGCAGCATGTCCATCGGATGCGTCTTCTTCGGCAGGAGCCGCAGCATTGCCATGACTTCCTTCGGGAGCGGGCGTTCCTTCGCGATCTGTTGCCTGAATTCTTCGAGCTGTCGCAGCGTTGGCAGCTCGCCGTTGAGCAGGAGATAGGCGACCTCCTCGAAGCTGGCCTTCTCCGCCATCTCGTGGATGTCGTAGCCGCGATACATCAGGCCGGCGTTCGGATCGACCCAGCAAATTTCGGTTTCGCCCGCGATGACCCCTGCGAGGCCGGGACTGTAGGCTGGTTTGGTTTCTGTCGTCATAATGGCTTGCGTTTCTGGTCCGCTGGGGAGGGCAGATTCAACATGAACCGGCGCGTGGACTTTTCAAACCGCGCGATAACCGGGCCAGCTTTCCGCCGTTGGATCGTAGTTGAGCAGATCGTAAAGCTCCTTACGGGTTTGCATCCGGTCGAGCCAGTCGTCAGGCGTACCTGCCTCTTTCAGAGCGCGGAAAAATTCGCCGGTTGTTTTCATCGAAACGCGAAACGCGCTCTGCGGGAAGATGACCATGCGATAACCAAGTTCGCCCAGTTCCTGCACGCTGAAAGAGGGGCTTTTTCCAAACTCGGTCATGTTCGCCAGCAGCGGGACTTTTATCTCGCGCGCGAAATCGCGGAACTCTTCCTTGGTCTGGAGCGCCTCCGGGAAGATCGCATCCGCGCCCGCTTCGACATAGGCTTGCGCACGTTTCACTGCCCCGTCGAAATTCTCCAGCGCGCGTGAGTCAGTGCGCGCGATGATCAGGAAATCTTCGTCCGCTTTCGCGGCAACTGCGGCGCGGATTTTCGCCGACATCTCCTCGAGATCGACGAGGCGCTTGCCCGTGAGATGGCCGCAGCGTTTCGGAAATTCCTGATCCTCAATGTGGCAACCGGCCAGTCCGGCGCGCTCCAGTTCGTAGACCGTGCGACCCACATTCTCGGCCCCGCCAAAGCCGGTGTCGGCATCCACGATCGCCGGAATTTTCACCGCCTGCGCGATAAACCCGGCGAGGGTCGCGACTTCATTGAGGGTTAGCAGGCCGACGTCGGGCACTCCGGCGGTGCAGTTGGCCAGGCCCGCGCCGCTGATGTAAACCGCATCGAATCCGGCGCGCTCGACCTGCCGCGCCATCGAAGCATTCGGCACGCCGGGCACGGCAACGATGCCCTCGGCGATCAGGTCGCGGAGTCGGCGCAGTTTCGAAATCTGGTTCGTCATGCGATACCGTAGCGTGCCTCCGCCACCCTGCACGCGAGCAGCAGCTCCGGGGAGCACAGGCCGCTGGCCTGCCCCGCGAGGCGGCCCGCCTCGCGGCGGGCGTGGACTGGAGGCGGAGCGTTGTTGGATTCTTGAGCGCACACAGGGCAGTTGGCGCCTTCGGCGCACATGTTTGGCGCGAGCCGCACCAAACCACAGGCCAGCGGCCTGTGCTCCCCAGAATTGCGTGCCCGCGACTCTGGGCGCTACCGCGCCGGCATTTTTGCCAGCTTCATCAACTCGTTAGGCGATTTCGCCGCCGCGATATTCCAGGCGGCGTCGAGGAGCTTGCGGGCGGCTTCTTCCCCGAGGGCGGGCACGACGAGAGAATTGAACTTACCCTCCAATTGCTCATCGCTCACAGGGTTGAGCGCGTTGCCTAACGGATAATCGATCCGTTTCGTCAGCACGCGGCCATCCTGCAAGGTCACGTGCACGATGTTCGCGACAGCCTTGGCATAGAGCGAAGATAATTCATCATTTCGCTGCACCGTCACTTCCTCGAGAAACTTCCAGATCTTTGGATCCGTGAACCGCTCGGGCTGGAATTGTTTCTCGGTCACCTCGCCGTCGATCAGCGCGATCGCGGTGATGTAAGGCAGCGAGTGATCAGCCGTTTCGCGCGTCTCCGGTTTCCATTTTTCCGGCTCGCTTCCGATGATGTCGACCGAGGCGTCGTGGCTCTCGATCCGGACCGAGCGGATCTTCGATGGATCGCCGATTTCCTGGCGCAGGAAAAGCGCGGCCTCGATCGCGCTCTGGCTGTGATATTCGGCCGGCCAGTATTTGATGCTTGTCTTCAGGATCATCGAGGCCGGACCTTCGTTAGGCACCGCTTCCTGCGTTTTGTCGAACACCTCCCCGACATTGCCTAACGACACCCCGAGCTGCTTCTCGAATCCCATCGCGCCTTCAAAAATCGGAGCCGGACCGGTCATGCCCGCGCGCGCCAGGAGCGCGGCGTAAACCCCGAGCCGGGCCGCATTGGCAAAGGCGACTCCTTTCCAATGCGAGAGCTCGCCCACGCGCGCCTGGCGGAATGCGGCGCAATGCACTCCGGCGATGTTGATCGCGTGGCGTGTGCGCTCGGGATCGAGCTTCATCAATTTCGCGCAGGCGAGCGCGGTCGAGAATGCGCCGTAAGTCGGGTGATCCCAGCCGCGGGCCCGAATGCTGGCGGCATCGCAGAAGCGGCATTGCAGTTCATAGGCAATCGCGGTCGCGAGGAGGATTTCTTTGCCGCTCGCGCCGACGCTTTCTCCCACGGCGAGAACGGCGGAAAAGTTGTCGCTCGGATGGGCCGGTTCCTTTGAGAGATAGGTGTCGTTGTAATCGAAATAACGAATGCAGCAGCCGTTCGCGAACGCGGCCCAATCTGGCGGCGCCCGGTGATCGGTGCCGATGACGGTCGCGCCGTGCGTCGCCGAAAAATCGGAAGCGACCTCGCGCGCGATCCGGCAGGGCTCTTCGTTCCACGCCCCGAGAGCGCAGCCTAACGAATCGATCAGGCGCCGTTTCACCTCGTGCACGACGTTCTTGCCGAGGTCTTCGAAGTGGAGTGAGCAGGCGTATTCCGCCAGCCGATGAGCGAGTGATTTGGACATGATGAAAATGGAAGGGTCAATCTGGCGATGAATCGCGCCGCAGCAACAGGGCGCACCGGCTCCAACCGGACAATTCATCCGTGGCATCCGCGCAATCCGTGGTTAAATCTTCTCCTCATGAGCAAAGTTTATCCTGACGCCAAATCCGCCCTCGACGGCCTTCTGCACGACAACATGACGATCGCGGCCGGCGGGTTCGGCCTTTGCGGCATCCCGGAAAACCTGATCGCGGCCTTGCACGACAGCGGGGTGAAAGGTCTCACCATCGTCGGCAATAACGCGGGCGTGGATGATTTCGGGATGGGCGTCCTGCTGCCGGCGCGTCAGGTGAAAAAAGTCATGGCCTCCTACGTGGGCGAGAACAAGGAGTTCGAGCGCCAGGTTTTGAGCGGCGAATTAGAGCTCGAGCTAATCCCGCAGGGCACCCTCGCCGAGCGATTGCGCGCGGGCGGGGCAGGCATCCCTGGCTTCTACACCCGCACCGGTTTTGGCACCAGGCTCGCGGAAGGCAAAGAGACGAAAACATTCGACGGATGTGAGTACGTGCTCGAGCCGGGCATCAGGGTGGAGGTCTCGTTAGTTAAAGCCTGGAAAGGTGATAAGTCGGGTAATCTTATTTATCGCAAAACTTCGCGGAACTTTAATCCCATGATCGCGAGCTGCGGCAAAGTCTGCGTCGCCGAGGTCGAACACCTGGTCGAGATCGGCGAGCTTGATCCCGACCAGATACACACGCCGGGCATTTTCGTCGATCGCATTATCCAGGGAGCGAAATACGAGAAGCGAATCGAGTTTCGCACCGTCCAGGGCGCAGGCAGCGCGCAAAAGGCAAACCCGCTTCGCGACCTGCTCGCGAAACGCGCCGCGCAGGAGTTACGCGACGGTTACTATGTCAATCTTGGTATCGGTATTCCGACCCTCGTGGCTAACTACATCCCGGAAGGAATCAATGTAACTCTGCAATCCGAAAACGGGTTGTTAGGCATAGGTCCCTTTCCCGAGCCCGGTAAGGAGGACCCCGATCTGATCAATGCCGGCAAACAAACCATTACCACCCGGCCCGGCTCGGCTTTTTTCTCCAGCGCCGACTCCTTTGCCATGATCCGCGGTGGTCACATCGACCTGGCTATTCTGGGCGCTTTCGAAGTAACTGATTCCGGCGACATCGCCAATTGGATGATTCCCGGCAAAATGGTCAAAGGCCCCGGCGGCGCGATGGATTTGGTCGCGGGTGTTAAGCGGGTCGTGGTCGTGATGGAACACACTTCCAAGGACGGCGGTCCCAAGATCATCAAGCAATGCACCCTCCCGATCACCGGCAAAGGCGTCGTCGATCTCATCATCACCGATCTAGCTGTGTTTGAGGTAAAGGAAAGCGGCGGCCTTCGCCTGATCGAGCTTCAGCCCGGCGCGAACCTCGACGACGTCCGCGCCAAAACCGGCGTCCCATTCGAAGTCGCACTCACCGCCTAGCCTGACTCCTCGCTTTCCTCGCCACAAACAAAGCCGCCCAAAAACGAAACGCCCGGCGGTCCCAACCAACGGGCGCTCCCCATGCGTACAAACGAAAACTAACTAGGGTAATCGCCGTCATCACCGGGCTGGGATTGCCGATCTCGACGTCGCGCTTAACTGCGCGGTTGTAGAATTCCCATTGCTCCGGTGCGCCATCAGCCAGCGGCACTGCGACGTTTCCCGGGGTGGCGTTGAACCGGCCGAGAAAGGCCCGCGGGCCGTTGCCAGTCTTGCGTCCGTAGAGATTCACCCCGTCGATGTCGCCATACACTTTGCCAAAGCCAAAGCGGAGCTGCTTGGCTGGAAGGATTCTTTAGCCTGGCGGTGTGTGTTCGGGTCAAACGGCGTCGAGGTTCCCTCGATCTTCCGTGGGAGATCAGTCTGCCACCTATGACAATGGAAACGTGCTCACCCGGCGACAGCCACAACGGCTCTATTGGGCCCGGCTGCGCATGACTCGGGGTTAGTTGCTCGCCGATGTGGCTCCGGCGACTCAGGCGGGAACAGCTCCAGCGAGAGCGCGGGCCGGAAGCGCGCTCCGGTCTGGATTCTTTTTGCTCCACCCCGGCAGTTTTGGCTCGCGTTTTTCTCAGACTTTTGTTTCGATGCATTCCATGCAGTTGGACCGCCGTGATTCCTCCGCGCGCCGTTGTTCCACCTCTGTCCGGCAGCAATCTCCACCACCTGACAAGTCGCTGAAGCCAGGTCGAGGAGCGGTGGTGGTTCCACTGCTTTGATCGGCCGATTCTTTGGTTAAAGGGGGACACGATCATTATTACCAGCGATCAAACGGAATTCGATGTCATCGTCCTCGGGACAGGGATCGCCGGGACGATGATGGCGGCGATCCTGGCCCGAAACGGCCACTCCGTCTTGATGATCGATAGCGGTGTGCATCCGCGCTTCGCGATCGGTGAATCGACCATCCCGCAGACCTCGCAACTCATAACAATGCTGGCAAAGGAATTTAAGGTGCCCGAGTTCCAGCACATTGGACTCGATTCCCCTGATGCCCTCCGCTTGCACGTCACCCGCAACTGCGGAATCAAGCGCATATTCGGTTTCGCCTATCACCGTCTTGGCGAAGAGCATCAGATAGAAGAAGCGCACCAATTCGGTAATGTCTGGCGCGACGAGAACCACTTATTTCGCCAGGATGTTGACGCCTATCTGCTCACGGTAGCGTTGCAGTCCGGCGCGCGCGCCGTGCAGAGTACGAAAATCGAGTCGGTCGACATCGATGAGGAAGGGGCCGGGGTGACCGCGGGCGGAAAGACTTATCGCGCGCGGTTCGTTGTCGACGGGACCGGATTTCGCAGCGTGCTGGCGGACAAGTATGGGTTGCGCGACCAACCCTGCGGGATGGTTTCGAGCACTCGCAGTATTTTCACCCATGTCATCAACGTGCGCCCCTTCGAGGAAATCGTCGGCAAGCTTCTAACCCAACCCTGGGCCTCGGGTACGCTACATCATCTTTTCAAACGCGGATGGTTCTGGGTTATCCCCTTTAATAATTGGGAGGGTGCACCAAACCCGCTCGTCAGCGTTGGCGTCACGGTCGACGATCGCGTCTGGCCCGAGGATGCATCGCTTACCCCGGAGCAGGAGTTTCAATCATTCCTTCGGCTGCTGCCGAGCGTGGAGCGGCAGTTCGCCGACGCGAAAGCGGTGCGGCCATGGGTCCGCACAAAACGTATTCAATACTCATCCCGTCGCACGGTTGGCTACCGCTATGCCCTGCTCTCGCACGCGGCCGGTTTCATTGATCCGCTGTTTTCGCGCGGGCTTATAAACACGGTCGAAAACCTGCACTCGCTCGCACGGGCGTTGCTCGAGGCGCTCAGCGCGGACGATTTTGCCGAGACACGATTTGAAAGTGTGGATGTTGAAGCGAAGCGCAGTTTCTCTTTCGCCGACCGTCTGGTTGCCGGTGCCTACGCCTCGTGGGATGACTTCGAAATGTGGAACGCGTGGGTGCGGGTCTGGGCTATCCACGTGCATGTGGCGGAGTCACGGCTGGGAGGGCTGCTAACCTTGGGAGGACTTTCCCCGGTAAGGATGAGGCCGGTTGCGAATCCTATCGCCTCCTATTACGAGGATCCAGGATTCCGGGCGTTCTTCGAAATCATGTACGGAGTGATGGAGCGCTACGAAGCTAGGCAACTCTCGATCGAGCAGGCCCGGGCTGAATTGTGGGAAATTGTTTCGCGCCACGAGTTTTCGATCCCGTTGCGCGATGGGAGCCGGCACCATGAATGGGCCATGGCGCAACCGCGTGTCCGCGATTTCCCACTCGGCATGCCGGAAAAGCACGCGCGGTGGGAGGCGCGACTGACAGACTTCTGATCAGCGGTTGTGGTCTGGCCGCAACGCTTCAAGGTCAATGTCTTTCTCTATGGCTAGAACCTTTTAATATGCTCGCTTCTCCCATACCCTTAGGGCTAACATCCATGTCACGGCTAGTCAGTCCGTTCCCATTCACTCGCCGCCGTCCCCGCTCTCGCTCGCAACCGCTTATCTTATTTTCGTTAGGCTAATGAAATTATTCCGCTCACGATTTCGCATGTCGGGCAGAGCAATTCGCCAGAGCCTGGGGGGAGCGGGAGTAATCCTCTCTCTCGTTTTCGTAGGGATGCAGATCCGGGAGAGCAATATCCAGGCGCGGGCGGGGGCTTACCGGGAGATTGGGATTTCAACCGCGGAATTTCATCGCGGCTTTACCGCCCGCATGAACCGAGTCGCCACAGAATCCGAATACCCGGAAGCGGTAAAGCGGTGGACTCTCGAAGACTGGGAAACGATGGAGCGGATCGAAACCGCCGACCTTCGCATGCTGGAGATGCTCCAACTTCAGGTAGAGCAAGGCCTGCTCCCACCGGATGCGGTCGCGCGGCTCGGATACAACTGGGGTCCGATCTTGAGTAACCCTGCAATCGCATGCATTTGGCCTGAGCTGCGAACGCAAGTTAGCCCGTCGGTGCGTAAGTTAATTGACGATTCGACACCGGCCGCCGATCGCGTGCCCTGCCAGGTCGACCTCCAGACCCTTCGCGAGCAGACGATTGCGGGCCCAAAGAAGGCTTCTCAGCCATCTATCGACGGGACTTACGAACTTACTGAGCGCGTCCTGGCCGACGGTACGACTCTTCGGCCTCCTTCGGTGCTAGCGCTCTATGCCCTGGCTAACGGAAAATTTAATCTGAACCTGTTCATCAAGAATCGCGATGGCACGATCGCATCCGAGTCTTCCGTCGGTCGTTACACCTTCACGACCGAAAAATACTGCGAATGGATCGAATACACGATCAGAAAGGATCTTGATAAGCCAGGGGTGACTAACGAATCCCCAGCAGTAACGGATCATTGCGCGGCCGTAACTCTCAAGGATCGGCGCTTCAATTTCTCGCCGCCGGGAGAAGGGGTCGAGGTCAGTTTTGGGTCAGAGGGTTTCACCGCGAAAATCGGGGGTGAATTCGTCGATCATTGGAAGAAGATCAAATAGTTAGTGTTTGACCTTCTCGGCCGTGCCCGGTTCGGCCATTTTGCGGTGCTGCTGGGCGAGCATTCCCGCCGAGGCGATATGGGCGAGCGCGAGTTGGGATTTTGTTTTTCCATCCACTTGCGACGTCGCCTTCGCCGTTCATCATCGCCTCGAAGCCGTCCCTGGCATCGACTTTTCGACCCTGTGCGGCTTGATAGAGCTTTACCACTCCATCCTGCGTCGACAATTCCGCTTCGACCGGCTCGACCGCGGCGCCGAGCGCGCGCAGGTTTTCGGCAGCTTTGTGGATTTCCGGTTCATCGGCGGCGATGAGCAGGTTGAAGCCATGCTCCGCGCACTGTCTCGCGAGTTCGTAGCCGATGCCGGTGGAAGCGCCGGTCACGATTGCCAAAAGTCGATTCTGTGGAGCCATGGGCAATAGTAGTTCCCTCCTTGAGTTTCACTGGTTACGAATGTGGCGAGACAGTCAGCCATGTGCGCGGAAGCGAAGGCGCGCGAACTGGGCAAAATCGGACTCACCAGTAGGAATAATTCTTCCACGCGGGCAGCGTGGCGTAATCGATAGGAGGGTGCGCGGCATTTCCGGAAAATTACCCGCTCTGTTGTGCGTCGCGTCACCGGCGGGCTGGGGGAAAGGTTTTCAGATGGACGGATTTGAGAAAGAGAATGGCAAAGGTATCGAACGGTTGGCGAAGGCGCTCGGCTGGTTCGGCGTGGGCCTGGGGGTTGCGGAAATCGCGGCTTCGCGGGCGCTTGCCAAAATGATCGGAGTGCCGCCGCAGCCGCGGCTGTTTCCCGCGCTCGGAATGCGCGAGCTGATCAGCGGGATTGGAATCATCGCGCAACGGCGACCGACGGGTTGGTTATGGTCGCGGGTGGCGGGTGACGCGATGGACCTGGCCTTGCTCGGGGTGGCGGCGACCTCCGGCAGGAGCAAGACTGAGCGATTGCGGATCGCGAGCGGGGCGGTCGCAGGTGTGACGGTGGTGGATTTGCTCTGTGCGATTTTGCTTT
Organism: Chthoniobacterales bacterium; assembly: GCA_036825615.1. Lineage (GTDB taxonomy): Bacteria > Verrucomicrobiota > Verrucomicrobiia > Chthoniobacterales > UBA10450 > JAICXG01. Next base: position 14,904 of record DAISXY010000005.1, on the reverse strand, counting down.
CGCGGCAATCTGCAAACGAAATCGCGCACATCGTGCAAACGATTACGATCAACCGGAAGGCGAATGAGCTTTTCGACTTCTGGCGCGATCCGGAGAACCTCCCGCGAGTGATGCGAGGTGTGGAATCGGTGCGGCAGACCGGGCCGAACCGTTCCCATTGGATGGTGCGCGGCCCGGGCGGACACGAGGTGGAATGGGACGCGGAGATCACGGCAGAGCGGCCTAACGAGTATATCTCATGGCGTTCCCGAAGCGATGGCGCGATTACGCATTTCGGCACGGTCCGCTTTGTTCCCGCGCCCGGCGACCGGGGAACAATTGTGCGGGTGGAAATGGATTACCGGCCGGCAGGTGGGTCAATCACTCGCGGGCTCCTCAAGCTCTTTGGCGAGGCGCCGGAACAGAAGGTCCAGCTCGATCTCTATCGGATGAAGCAATTGCTCGAGACGGGCGTGGTGATGACGACCGAAGGCCAGCCGGCCGGCCGCGCCTCCAGCACCTCGACGATGTATGACCGGGGCACGACCCGCGGCTAACTGCACCGGGCATAACTGGAAAGGACTAACGAATGAAGGCGAACTGCTGGTTTGGTGCGGAAGATCTCCGGGTCGAGGAAGTCCCGGATCCTAAGATCCTTAATCCGCGGGATGCGATCGTGAAGATAACCGCGACGGCGATCTGTGGCTCCGATCTCCATCTCTATGATGGTTATATCCCGGCAATGGAGAAGGGCGATATCCTTGGCCACGAGTTCATGGGCGAGGTAGTCGAGGTCGGCAATGAGGTAAAGGACCTGAAACCGGGCGATCGGGTCGTGGTGCCGTTCACGATCTCCTGCGGCAGCTGCTTCTTTTGTCAGCGCGGACTGTATTCCTGCTGTGAAAATTCCAACCCGAATGCGGCCATGGCGGAACAGCTATGGGGTCACTCGCCGGCCGGGCTCTTTGGTTACTCTCACTTGTTAGGCGGCTTTGCCGGCGGGCAGGCGGAATACGCGCGGGTGCCCTTTGCCGACGTCGGCCCGGTGAAAGTGGATGGTGATCTCAGCGACGAACAGGTGCTTTTCCTTTCCGACATTTTCCCGACCGGTTACATGGCCGCGGAGAACTGCAATATCCAGCCCGGTGACACGATCGCGGTCTGGGGTTGCGGCCCGGTAGGACAGTTTGCGATCAAAAGCGCTTACCTCCTCGGCGCGGAAAGAGTGATCGCGATCGATCGTTTCCCGGAACGGCTGACGCTTGCGCGGGAGAAAGGCGGCGCGGAGACGATCAACTACGAAGAACAGGACACCTTTAATACTTTGCAGGAGATGACCGGCGGCCGCGGACCCGACGCCTGCATCGACGCGGTCGGGATGGAAGGCCACTCCCATGGTGTGGTCGGAATGTACGACAAGGTGAAACAGGCCATGATGTCGGAGACCGGCCGGCCGATAGCGTTGCGGGAAGCGATTATCGCGTGTCGTAACGGCGGGACGGTATCTGTGCCGGGGGTTTACGGCGGGTTGCTCGACAAGATTCCCTTCGGCGCGGTGGTGAACAAGGGCCTGACGATTAAGAGCGGTCAGACCCACATGCAGCGCTATCTGCGCCCGCTCCTCGAGCGCATCGAAACCGGCGAGATTGATCCGAGTTATGTGATCACGCATCGGTTGCCGCTCGAGGAAGCACCGCGCGGCTACAAGATTTTTCGCGACAAGGAGGAAGGCTGCATCAAGGTCGTGCTCGAGCCGGGGATGCCGAAATCGAATGGGGCGGGGAACGGCGCGGCGGCGTAGCATAGGCATCCCTGCCTGTGCGGCCACCGGGCGTCGCGCCCGGTGTCTCCTGGCGGTTTTATTCACCGGGCCGGGAGGCCCGATGGCCCAGCTGAAGACGGCTTTGCTACGGCAAGAGTTGACGGCTTCGGTGCGTTTCTTTAAAAGCGGCCCAACTTTCGAATGTCCAAACCGACTCTTGTCGTCGGGATCACCGGCGGCATTTCCACTGGCAAGTCTACTTTTGCCCGGCGCCTGCACGACCTGACCGGCGCCCGGCTTTTCGACGCCGACCGCGCCGCGCGCCGGCTCACCGATGAAGACGAGGAGGTGCGCACGGCGGTGCGCGAGCACTTCGGCCCGGAAATTTTTTCTGCGACCGGGGATTTGAACCGGGGCGCACTTCGCGCGATAGTTTTCGCCGACCAGGGAAAGAAGCGCGCGCTCGAGCAAATCCTGCATCCGCGCATCCGCCAGCAGTGGGCTACTGAAGCGGAACACAGCCGCCGATCCGGCGACATTTTCCTGGCCGATATCCCGCTCCTTTATGAAACCGAAGGCGAAAAGCTCTGCGACCGCGTGGTGGTGGTGGCTTGCGCGCAGGAGATTCAACTGCAACGCTTGATCGCGCGCACCCGCCTCACCATCGCTGACGCCCTCCGCATGATTGAATCCCAAATGCCGCTCCCCGAAAAAATTTCCCGTGCCGATCACGTGGTTTGGAACAATGGCCCGCTCGCCGCGCTCGAGGCGCAGGCGCAACTGATGGCGCGTTATTTGACTGCAAACTGATGGAAGAAGATTCGAAAACGATCCTGACCGATGCGCCGGAGGAAAACGCTCCGATTGCGGAAATGACTGATTCTCCCGACGAAGGGACTGCGGTGCAAAACCATAACGCCGAGGCCCGACCCGAGCCGGCCGCGGAAGAGCCGAAGCGGGAGCCGGCGGAGGCAGCGCCGAAGCCAACTTTCGAGCCGCTCGCGCTGGAGGAAATCCAAAAGCTCGATCTTGCCGGGCTCCAGGAATTGTGCGCCAGGGTTGAGCTGCGGCCGCATCCCGGGCGCGGCCGTCATCAGCTCATCGTCGAACTCGTGCGCCACTGCGTCCTGCGCGGTCAGCAGGTCCGGACGAGCGGATTCCTCGAACAGCCTAACGACGGCCCCGCCGTCCTCCGCTCCCCGAGGCACAATTTTCTTCCACTGCCCGAAGACGTGGGCGTGCCGCATTTTCTCATTCGCCACTTCGGGTTGCGTCCGGGCCAGGCACTGCGCGGCACGATCCGGATGCCGCGCGATCGCGAGCGCATGATGATGCTCGATCGCATTCTCACGATCGAAGGCCAGGACCCCGATGAGTGGGAAGCGCCGACCGCATTCGATCATCTCACCCCGCTTTTTCCCGAAGGCCGGATCATGCTCGAGAACGAATCGGGCGACGGCACTTCAGTGCGGGCGGTTGATTTGCTCACGCCGCTCGGGCGCGGGCAGCGCGGCTTGATTGTCGCGCCCCCGCGCGTCGGCAAGACCATCCTGCTGAAGCAAATTGCGAAAGCGATCCGGAAAAATCATCCCGAGATCGTTCTCATCATGTTGCTCGTGGATGAGCGCCCGGAGGAAGTGACTGACCTCGAGCGCGAAGTGGACTGCGAGATTTACAGCTCGACCTTTGACGAACCACCGGCGCGGCACATCCACGTGGCGGAGTTAGTGAGCGAGCGGGCCAAACGACTGGTCGAGCAGAAAAAGGATGTGGTCCTGCTCCTCGATAGCCTAACGAGACTAGCTCGTGGCTATAACGCCCTCGTCAAAGGCAAAGGCCGGACCATGTCGGGCGGAGTCGAAGCCAAGGCGCTGCTCAAGCCGAAGCGGTTCTTCGGGGCCGCGCGCAATGTCGAGGAAGGCGGCAGCCTCACCATCCTTGCGACCGCGCTGGTCGAGACCGGAAGCAAGATGGACGAGGTCATTTTCGAGGAATTCAAAGGCACCGGAAACATGGAACTGCATCTCGACCGGTCGTTAGTCGAGAAGCGGCTCTATCCCGCGATTCACATTCTCCAATCCGGCACGCGCAAGGAAGAACTGCTCTATCACCCCGAGGAATGGGAACGGGTGAAACTCCTGCGCAAGATGATGGGGACGATGCCGCCGCTCGAGGCGATGGAGTTACTTATCAAGAACCTGCACGCAACCAAGACTAACGCCGAGCTTTTGCTCGCCGGCCTGCGGTGATTGCTTCCGATTCGCAACTGGCCAGGCTGCTCCCGCGTCTCTGTCATTTTCATCGCATCGCCGTCGATACGGAGGCGGACAGCTTGCATTGCTATTTCGAGAAGCTCTGTCTGATTCAGCTCAACTTTGATGGCGAAGACCTGCTGGTTGATCCGCTCGCCCGGGTCGATCTCCAACCGCTCTGTGATGTCCTGGCGGAGAAAGAGATTGTGCTCCAGGGAATGGATTTCGACCTGCGCCTTCTCCGCCGGACCTATCAGCTGCCGGTGCGAAAAGTTTTCGACACCGTGATCGCGGCTCGCATGCTTGGCCTGCGCGAATTCAGTTACGCCGCGCTGGTGCAGAAATATTTCGGCATCGCGCTTCCGAAAGGCTCACAAAAAGCAAACTGGGCGCGCCGCCCGCTCCCGCGCGGAATGGAGGCGTACGCGAAGAACGACACGCACTACCTCCTCCCACTCGCCGCGGAGATGGAGCAGCAGATGAAGGCGCTTGGGCGGATGGACTGGTTCCGCCAATCGTGTCAGCGCGCGCTCGAGCAGACGCTGGTCTCGCGTGAGCGCGAACCCGATTCGCTTTGGCGCATCACCGGGAGCGGCACGTTGCCGCCGCGCACGGGCGCGATCCTGCGCGCGCTCTGGCGCTGGCGCGATTGCGAGGCGCGCACGGCCGATCGGCCCGCCTTTCATATTTTGCAAAACAGCGCGCTGATCGAATCAGCGAAGCAGTTCGCCGAAGGCGTCACCCCGGAGTACCCGCATCTCTCGCAACGGCGGCGGGCTGGTTTCCTTGCCGCCGCCCAGGCCGCGCTCGAATTACCCGAATCAGAGTGGCCACAAAAACCGCCGCGCCCGCCGCGCACGCGCACGTCGGGTTTCGACGAGAAACTTGAAGCACTCCGCCAGCGCCGCGATCGGCATGCGAAAGAGCTGGCGCTCGATCCGGCGTTCATTGCTTCGCGCAGCGCGATCGAAGGCATTGCTGCTGATCCGGCGCGCGCTGAAACCTTGCTTGTTCCGTGGCAGCGGGAGTTACTCGGTTTGTGATTCGTTAGGGGCGGCTGTTGCCGGAAATGGAGCGGGAGCCGGCGGAGGAGTGAGTCAAGAAAGCGATTGCGCGGCGAGGCCGTTCGCGGGAAATTCAGGCTCCGTCAGGGGCTATGGACTGGGGACTAACGAACCCCGCCAGGGCAGGAATGCAGCAACGGTAGTCTGATCCTCTTTGCCGTAGTCCTCTGGCGGTCTTTTTTAACCGGGACGATGCCGCGCTGGCCTTGTCTGCCTAACGATGCCGGAGAGGCCTGTTTCCCGGCGCTCCCAGATTCCTCGTTTGCCCATTTGCAACCGGCTGCATCAAGCCGCCGCCGCGGTTGCCCACGTGCAGAATCGGGCCTTGATTGAAAACCGGCCGTCGCATCACTGGCCCCGGCCTAACGACTCGAGGGCGCTGAACCATTGCACCCGGCCTTCCAACTCGCGGACGCTGAGGAGAAAGCCTCTCTGCCGGCTGGAAATGCCGCCGCGGTGGCGCCATCCTCCGCCCCTGGCCGCCTCGCATACTAGCGAAATGTCGCCTGCCGCCGAAGGAACGAGAATTGGAAAAGACGATGATCTGCGTCGGCTGGCCGTAGCTATAGGGATAGTAGCCGTAGAAATCGTAATAATCCGGCCCCAGGACCGGTTCGGGAAAGGTGCCGATGTAAGTGCTCGGGTCGGGCGGCACCGCGTAACCATTTGCCCCGTAACTATTGGCGCCGTAATCGACCGCCGGCTCCTGCGCAGGCGCTGACTGGTCGTAGATCATGCTTTGCGCCGGCTCGGCATTGTCCGCCGGCGGGGCCGCCTCTTCCTCGGCCAGGTAATCGACCCCTGGAGCCTGCGGGTTCGCCGCATAAAGACGCGAGACCGTGGCAAAAGAATCGCTCGCCGACGGGTTCTCCATCCGAGGGACCTGCGCGATCTTTTCTGCCGGCCGATGTGGAAAAGCCATCCACCCCAGAATGGCGATGAGGATGCCCAGCTCAAACGCAATCACCTTTGCAATCGTGGTGTTCATTTCCCGACCTCCTTTTGCACCTGCCATAAGATGCTGGAATTAGCCTCTTCCACAACTCCAGATTGCGGCTTGGCTGGAAAAGCGCGCGACTGCGATTATTCGCTCGCGATCGGTGTATCGCCCGGGCCTGTCGCTTCGGCGGCGCGCTGCGGGCGATCGCTATTCCTCGAGCAGGCGACGTTCGCGCAACCACGCAACCGCGCGCGGGATCATGCTGTAACCGAAGTGGGCTTGCGGCAGGGTGATAAAGTCACTCCCCGGCCATGACTCATGCAAGCCTTGAAGATCGGAGAGCCTGACGATCCGGTCGAAAAGGCCGCCGATGATCAAGGTGCGTTCTGCGACCGCGCCGGCTGGCTTCGCATAAGTGGGTGAAGAGAGATGGCTATGACGCTCGATCATCGACCGGTCGAGCCCGGCCCGGGCAAGCTGACGCCGGATTGACCAGCTGGTGGGCCCTTCGTAAAGGCAGTAACCGATGTTGACCAGCGGCGCGAGCAGGGCAACGAAACGCAGCCCCGGTTCGAGCGAGGCAACGAGCGCCGCGACCCATCCGCCGTAGCTTGTTCCCAAGAGCCCGAACTCGCGGCTGCCCTGCGCCCGCAACCAGAAAAGAAGTTGGCGAATCTCGATCACGGCCTGGCGAAGGGTGTCGCCGGTGAGAATGAGGTCGGCCGTGCAGCAAAGCTCGCCATTAAGATGGCCGGGCGGCCGGCGTGAGTAATGAAACGGCAGATGCACAAAGGCGGCGTTCCAACCAAGGTCATTGAAGCGCCGCGCCCAGCGACGGTAACCCGCAGCGGAAGCCGACATGAGCGCGTGTAGCATGATAACCGTAGGTGCTTCCGCGCGGGTCTGGAAAAGTATCACTCGCGCCCGTTCGTTCCGGGGAAAGAATCCATCCAATCCGCCGGGGCTGCGCCAACTGATGGTTTCGGCGTTTTCGAGGCGCAGATCTTCGATTGCGCCCGCGGCGAAATACGCTTCGCGGGTGAGCCGTTCGCAGGCGGCGAAATATGTCTCTGCGAGCGCGTGGCTCGAGACTCTCCCGCGGTGGCGCCGGTGGAGCAAGGCAAGTGAGCCGCAAAGCAGTTGATCGACCGCCAGGCCAAAGCCCTTATGAAGTAACTCCTTCACTTACTATCGTTAGGCTGACGATCGCGCCCTTTACGATGTTGCGGAGTAGCAGGGAGATCTTCCGGGCCGAGATGGAAGTGCGCGATCGTGGCCGCGCCGAGCTGACGCAGCGCTTCGGCCAACACGGCATTAGAGGATTCGGTCATTTCCCTGGAAATATTGAAGGCTGCGCCGATTGCAATCCGGATCGGGATGCGCGGCGGACCCGGGAGCCAGCTCCGCTTCGCATACAAACGATCACTGCCGAAAATGACCGTCGGAATAATGGGGACATGAGCGAGTCGGGCGAGTGCGGCGGCCCCACTCTTCGGTGCCGCGCCGCCCAGGATCGAAGTTTCACCGGCGCGAATGCCACCTTCGGGAAACATCCCGACAATTCTTCCGGCGCGCAGCCGCTCAACGCCGAGCCGAAGCGCGCGCTGGTCGGGGCGGGAACGATCCACCGGGAAGGTATTGAGCGCGCGCAGGAACGCGCCACCGAAGCGGTTGGCGTAGAACTCTTCCGTAGTCATCCAGTCAATCGAGCGAGTAAAGGCGACGGAAAGAAGCACCGGATCGAAATGGGAGATGTGGTTCGAGACGATAACCGCACCACCGGCGGGCTCGGGAAGCTCGGAGACACGCCAGATGCGGAGGGAAGCGAACGGCGCAAAAACCACGCGCGCGGCTTTTCGGGAAAACTGGTAACACCAGCTGCTCACATGGAAATCTTACCATCGTGGCTCCCGAGCGCGAAGCGCGCCAGCCATATCTGTTACTTAAGCTAATCGAGAACCTGCCGGTGCTTCCGTCGCGGCTACTGTCGATTACACAACGGTGTAGGTAATTTTCGAGCGATCAGGCAGAAGCCATCTCGCGAATGCATTCCCAGACCGCACGCAAGTCCTCCTCCGTAGTAAGCATGTTTCCCAAGCCGAGGCGAATTGCGCTTCGATCGCTTAGCTTCGTCAGAGTGAGATAGGTTTTACCGCTGGCGTTGAGTCGCTCGACCAGCTCAATCACCTGTTTGTCAGGTTGGCCGCGCAAAGCGAAACAGACGATGCCCATGACAACCGGCGCGAGCAGCTCGAAGCGCCGATCTTTCTCAATCCACCCGGCGAGCAGGCATGCGAGACGCAGATGCTCGCGGATGCGCGCCGCCATGCCTGCGCGTCCAAAGGTGCGCCAGACCATCCAGGCCTTGATGGAGCGGAAACGGCGGCCGAGCTGGACGCCATAATCCATGTAGTTGATCTCTGCGCCGATCGAGTCACCGCGGAGATATTCCGGGACAAGGGTAAAGACGCGCCGGAGGCGTTCGATCTGCCTAACGAACAAAGCACTGAAATCAAATGGCACAAAGAGCATCTTATGCGGGTTAACGACCATCGAGTCGGCTTCGTTCCAGCCCTCAGCGACCCATTGATGTTCCGGGAGCAGGGCGAGCCCGCCGCCGTAAGCTGCGTCAATGTGAAGCCAAAGGTGATGCCGGCGCGCAATCGCGGCAATCTTCGCGACCGGATCAACGCTCCCGGTCGAAGTCGTGCCGACAGTAGCGACGATTGCGAGCGGGTGAAAACCTTGCGCGCGATCAGTCTCGATCGCCCGCTCGAGATCATCGAGGTCGAGCCGGAAATCGCGATCGGAAGCGACCCGGACGACATTCTTTTCCCCCAACCCGAGCGCGATGACCGCTTTCTCGATCGAGCTGTGGGATTGATCGGAAGTATAAACACGAAAGGGCCGCAGCTCCGCGCGCCCAACAAGGCCTAGCTCCCGCACCTGAGTTGCCGCTTCTTCGCGCGCGGCGGCGAGGGCGTGCATGATGCCGATCGAGGCCGTGTCATAGGCGACGCCGTTGAATTGCTCGGATAACCCAAGCCACTGGCGCAACCAATCGAGCACGAGCGTTTCCAGCTCGGTCGCGGCCGGGGAGGTGCGCCAGGTAAAGGTGTTGACGTTGACGGCGGCGGAGATCATCTCGGCAAGGATACCGGGGGCAGTGCTGGTGGAACCGAAGTAAGCCAGGAAACGGGGGTGACCCCAGTGGAGGAGATTGGGCACAATTACCTCGCGCACGTCGCGCATGATCGCTTCGAATGGCTCCCCGGTTTCTGGTGGCGCGGCGGGGAGTGCGTGCCGGACTGTGCCTGGCTTTTCGTTAGGTCCAACCGGCCGCTCCCGCAGGGTTTCCCGGTAGTCCGCGATCCAGTCGGCTAATTCGTGCAGTTGCTGCCGGAAGATTTCCGGCGGGACGTCGCCTAACGAGGAAAGCTCTTCCTTCATCCGCGGGATTGTTGTTGCGCGGCGGCCCGGGCGCCGGCAAACCAGTCGCGGCCGACGCCTTTGGCGAGGATGTTGTCACCAAAAGGATAACCCCCATGGCGGAGGAACCAGTAAAGGGCGCACCAACTGCTAAGACTGCGTTCCAGCACCCAAAACGGGGCAAAGAAACAAACAGGCAGCGGGACATAGCTGGCCGCGGCCCCGCGCCGGCACCCGGCAAGAGCCAGAAGAATGGCGCTGATGCCTAACGAGAAAAGGAATACCAGCCCGAGCTCCAGGCGGAGAACCAGGAGCAGGAGCAGGAGCGGGAGCAAGACAAAGAAGAGTGCGGTTTTGGCCCGGAGCGGAAAATCTTCATAGGCCTGGCGGGGACGTTGCTCGAGCCATTTCCGGAAGGTCGGCGGCCGTCTCGCCACGAAGAGATCAGTTGCCCAGGCGATGCGCGCGCCGCGGCGGGCGAAATGGCGAATGATCTCTTCGTTATCGAAAAGGACATCCCCATCGTAGTGGCCGGCCGCGACAAATGTAGTGCGACGGAAGGCACAGGTGCCCGGGTAATCGGCCGTGCGCAACGTGGCCCGGTTAACCAGCATCCGGGCCGCTTCCATTCTTGCCCACCATGGTAGAGGCGTGAGGTAATTTTGCGGACGCACAACCTCAAAGTCTTCAAGTAAGCGCGCCACTTCGAGTAACTCGGTCGCCCCATAGCGAATGTCGTCATCGGCCAGGATAATCTTTTCCGTCTTGGTTCGCTCGATCGCGGTGTGGATGCCATTCACTTTGTCATTGAGATAGCCGAAGCGGCGGTCAACCGCGAGATGATGCCCGACGGGCGCGAAAATTTCGGCGTGACGCTGAAAGACTCCCGCCGGAGAGCCATCGACCACGACGATCTCGCATCCGGTTGTGGAAACTGTGACCAAGTAGTCTGCCAGCCGCCTGCTGTCGGCGGCCTGAAAGGAAGCGCGACGGAAAGGGAGCAGATAACAGCAATGTGCGAGCGGGCTTGTGATCCTTTGACCTTAGGACGGCGCGGCGGAAGCGCAACGGCGGCGCAGATTCCAGCCAGGTGGCAAAATTCGCTCGCGCTAACCCGCGCGCTTTGCGAAGCGCCGCTCGTTGTTAGGCAACCGCAGGCCGGCCGCGGCGCGTTTCTGAGATTAAAGGGAAGGCATGAAGCAGGGCAGGGCACGATTCAAGTTGAAGGCAGAGGCTGAATTTCGGAAATGGCTGTCCAAGCCGGAGTTTCCCTGCCTCGGAGCAAAGGCAGCGCTCAACGCGGACTCGCTTCTTATTGGCGTCTACGAGGAACTTGGGGGTGACCGCGAGACCGCACTGCTGGCGCGCGACCTGTCGCGCTTCCTCGCTTCCGACCTGAAGGAACGCGACTATGTCACCTTCATTGCGATCTTTCGCGGCCCGCTGGGAATGGATGAGCGCGATTTCGAGGCGCGACTCTGGCGACAGTTACGCAAACTCAACCGGATCGACGCCGCCCAGGGCGCGACCTGGGACCCGGCCGTGGCCAGGGATCCGGCCGACCCACATTTCTCCTATAGCTTCGCCGGCCATGCCTTCTACCTTATCGGGATGCACGGCAACAGCTCCCGGCAGGCGCGACGATTTCCCTGGCCGACACTGGTGTTTAATCTACATGAGCAATTCGAGCGTCTGCGACAGGAAGAGAAATGGGGGCGAATGCAGGAGACCATTCGCGCGCGCGAGATAGAATTTGAGGGGAGCATCAATCCGATGCTGAGTGACTTTGGCGAGCAATCGGAGGCGCGGCAGTATTCCGGGCGCGCCGTAGGTGACGACTGGCAGGCGCCTTTCACCCCGGAGCAAAGCGACGGGTGAAAGGCCGGCTTGAACCACAGACCGGCACCGCGTTCGAGCTCAAAGCCGGCCAGCAACTTTGCGTGATCGATCTCGACGGCGAACAGGTCGCCGATCTCATTGCCTTTTCCCTTCAGGATCGCCGCGAATGGCTCTCTTCCGGGCGGACAATGGATTACGCGGAGTCCATTTACCTAACGACCGGGGACGTCCTTTACTCCAATCGCAGCCGCCCAATGTTCAGCATTCTTGCCGACGACGTTGGGCGACATGACTTCCTCCTTACCCCATGTAGCCGGGAAACCTTCCAGATCATCTACAACAACCACGAGTATCATCCCAGCTGCTTCGAAAACCTGAGCCGCGCACTCCGGCAATACGGAATCGCGCCCGATTCAATCCCGACCACCTTCAATATCTTCATGAATGTCGCGATCGCGCGCGACGGGACACTTCGGGTGCTCCCGCCGCTCTCGCGTGCCGGTGACCGAATAACTCTCCGGGCCGAGATGGACCTGGTTGTGGGTCTCACCGCCTGCTCGGCAGAGCTATCAAATAACTATCGCTTTAAGCCGATCGCTTATGAGATCAGCTAAAGCACCTGCGAAGGGTTATTTTTTGGCTTTGCCGCCCTTGGCCTCGATCTCGGTCGCGGTCATCGTATACATGATCGTGACCTTTGTGCCGACTTTGACGTCGCCGTTGACCTTCGTGTCGGCAGTGCGCGCGATCTCCCAGCGCTCTTTGCCTTTTTGCACGACAATCATGTTGTCATTCATTTCCAGGACCGGGCCGGTGACTTGATAGCTTTTGGTTGAACCCGCCTGGGCCGCTCCCGCAAAGGCGAGGATGCCGGCGGCAAGCAATCCACACCAGGTCGTTGATTTCATCATGGGAGCAGTGAATGCCACTGCGAGCAGCCCGCTGGCAAGACTTTTGTGCCCGGCTCGCTGGCCTGGCCGCGCCGGATGGAGCTATGTCGGTTCGTGAATACCGTTTCTCAGTTCCCACAAGCGCACCGCGGCGAGGACAAGCCGGCGGGCGCGAAAAAGCGGATCGGGTGGCGGATTTTGCATCTCCGGCGGTGCGGCCGCTGAGCGGCGCCGGCGGCGGCGAAAGGGGCGAACCTGCCTGCCGTCTCTCGCTCGAGCATTCACCGCGACAATCTCGAGATTGTCGGCGAGAACCAGAAACCGATCCGATGTGACAATTCTACGCGGCATGAACGTTCGACGTGCAATGCGAGTGGCTGAATACCTCGGGTGGAAGCCACTCCTGGCCAAGCCAGCTTTTGGTAACGGGTTTGTTACTTTCCGCGAAGCGGCCCGAGGGCGGGCCGGCTCCAAACCGAGCCTGCTCAGGTCATGATACGGAAGCGTTCGAGCAATTCCTGGCGGATCTCCATTGCGGTCTGCGGATTCATTCGGCTGAGCATCTTTTTGCGCCGCTCGGGGTCCATCGCGGCCAACTCGCGCGCGAGATCGATTCGCGCCTTGCGTTTCGCGTAGCGGCTCCAGCCGATGCCGGCGGCGAGGAGCGCCGAGGCCACCCAGACGATGATGTCCCGTTGCTCGATCATCGGTCTACGTTATCCGCGAAAGCCGCCGGTCGCCAACCGGCGCGCCTGGCTGCGATTGTGACTAACGACGGAAGCCGCATTCCAAAACGAAAAACTGCGGCTTTAGTTGCGCCATCGGCTCGCGCAATTTCGCCAGTTCTTCCGCCGGACCGTGCACTTCGAGCCGGGTGAGCTTTGCGATCGCGAGCGCTTCCTGCAGAAGCGGAGCGATGTTCTCGAGATGAGCGAGCGCGCTCTCGCCATCAGCATAACCTTCGCGGCAATGCGCGACGTTGCCATTGAAGCTAAAGCCGTAGTAAAGGCATCCCGATTCGCTCCGCGTGCGCTCGACGCAACGTTCCGCGATCGACTTGAACTGCTCGAGTTTGTCCGGCGGCACTTCGAAATAGGGGACAATCGTGCAGCAGTTGTCTGTCGTAGGCATGAGCAGGCGTTTAACAGAAGCCGGAGGCTTGGCGATCAAAATAGCGCCCGCTCGTCCCGCCAGAGAGGACCGGCCGCTCAGGCGACGGCAACGGCTTTCTCGGCGTGGAGGGTTTCCTCGAGGGTGATGAGCAGCTTCTCGCGCGAATGCGGCTTCATCAGGCAGGCATCCAAACCTAACGAGCGAATCTCGGGCGACTCCAGGTCTTCGTCCCGGCCGGTGGAGAGGATGATCTTTTGCGCCGGATTGAGTTTGCGCAGAGCGCGAATCAGCATCAGGCCATCCATCAGCGGCATGACGAGGTCGGTCAGGACAAGGTCGATTTCGTCGGGCTGCCGTGCATAAATCGCGAGCGCCGCGACCCCATCCTCGGCCAGGAGCGGTTTGTAGCCCCAGCCCTCGAGGACGCGCTTCGCCGCTTCGAGAATGCACGGTTCGTCGTCGACGACGAGGATCTTTTCGCCGTGGCCGTTCGGGACCGAGAGGGTGTCGCTCAGTGGTCCTTCGCTCCGGCTTGAAGTGTTGGCAGGGAGAAACACGCGGAAGCGGGTCTCGCCCGGTTCGCTCGAGACGCTGACGAAACCGCCATAGCTCTTCACAATTCCGAGGACGGTCGAAAGCCCAAGGCCGGTGCCCTGTCCGACTTCCTTGGTGGTGAAGAAAGGATCGAAAATCTTATCGAGGACATGCCGGGGAATGCCGCGACCTTCATCGGAAACCTGGACGACAACATAAGTGCCAGGCCGCGCGTCGGCGGTCATACTCGCGTAGTGCTCGTCGACTTCGAAGTTCTCGATGCTCAGGCGCAGGGTCCCGCCGTCGGGCATGGCGTCGCGGGCGTTCACACAGAGATTGAGCAGAACCTGCTGGAGCTGGGTCGGATCGCCTTCCACCATCCAGATATCGGGCGGGCATTCGGTTTGAATCTTGATCGACTTGGGAAAAGTCTGACCGGCGATCTTCGCTACCTCCTCGACGAGATGGGTCGGCTGCACCAGCACCCGCTCGCCATCGGCGCCGCGGGCGAAGGTGAGCATTTGTTTCACGAGATTAGCGCCGCGCTCGGCACTGGCCTGGACTAACGAGAGGAAGGCTTCCTTCTCTTCCTCATCGTTGATCTCGCCGCGGAGGAGCGGAGCGACGAGCAGGATCGGGGAGAGGATGTTGTTCAGGTCATGCGCAACCCCGGCGGCGAGGGTGCCGATGCTCTCCAGCCGCTGGGAGCGGAGGAACTGGGCCTCGAGCTTTTTCTGCTCGGTGATGTCGGTGTGAATCACGAGGACCGATTCGGGTTCGCCGCGCTCGTCGCGCACCAGGGTCCAACGCGAGTTCACCGTGATTCGGTGTCCATCTTTGCAGACGTGGGAAAGCTCGCCCCGCCAGCTACCGGTCCGGAGCAGCTCCTCGTTAGCCTGTTTGTAGCGTGTCGCATCCGTGTAGATGAGATCGAGCGCTTTCTGGCCGCTGATCTCGTCTGCGGTCCACCCATAGAGCCGCTCCGCGCCCTTGTTCCACATTCGGATCGTGCCGTCGAGATTGCGGACGGAGATCGCGTCGGAGGCGAGATCGATCAGCCGGGCCTGCTGGCGGAGCAAACGCTCGGCTTCCCGCTGTTCGG
>DAISXY010000004.1:0-232149 GCA_036825615.1 Chthoniobacterales bacterium | reverse complement strand
CGGCGCCTCGTGGCCGACGCGATTGACGGCGACGACGAAGCAACCGTTAGCGATCGCATGGCTGCGCTGCATCGTTTCCCAGGCGGAATGCTGAGCGTAGCCGTATTTCGCTTTCTCCGCGGGATGCCAGCCGATCGCGGTCGGGTAAAAGAGAATCTCGGCTCCTTTCAGAGTCGTTAGGCGCGCGGCTTCGGGATACCATTGATCCCAGCAAACGCAGAGGCCGATGTTCCCGCGCGGCGTTGCCCAGGCCTGGAATCCAAGATCCCCCGGGGTGAAGTAGAATTTCTCGTAATAGCCCGGGTCATCCGGGATATGCATCTTGCGATATCTGCCGATGATCTCGCCCTCGGACCCGATGAGGACCGCGGTGTTGTGGTAGAGGCCGGCGGTCCGTTTCTCGAAAAGCGAAGCGACAATGATCGCGCCGGTCTCGCGCGCGACTTTGCCTAACGATTCGGTGGAAGGCCCGGGAATCGGCTCCGCCAGATCGAAATATTTGTGATCCTCTGTCTGGCAAAAATATTGCGAGCGAAACAGCTCCGGCAGGCAAATGATCTCCCCGCCCTGCGCCGCGGCCTCGCGCACCCGGGCGACCGCTTTCTCAAGATTCGCGTCCGGCTCGGGGCCGCACTGCATTTGGATAGCAGCAACTCGGGTCCTGTCAGTCTGGGTATCACTTGTCACTGCTTCTCACTTCACTGAATCGGCCGGCACGATCTTCACGCTCTCGAGTTTGACGACCAATTTCGGTTTGCTCAGCTCGCCGCCCGGGGCGCGGGTCACCGGCGTGTCACCGATCCTGTCGAGGACGTCGAGGCCTTTGATCACTTTGCCAAAAGCGGTGAACTTGTGATCGAGCCGGCTAACGGTGCCGAGACAGATGAAGAACTGGCTCCCGGCGGAATTCGGCACGCCGGTATTCGCCATCGAAATAACGCCGCGCACGTGTGGCCGGTTGCTGAACTCATCGGGCACGGTCGTCGAAGGTCCGCCCTGGCCCCAGAGCGCCTCTTTCGCGGGATCTTTGGTGAGCGGATCGCCGCCCTGGATCATGAAACCCTTGATGATGCGATGGAAATTGGTCCCGTCGTAGAAACCTTCGCGGGCCAGTTTTTTGAAGTTGGCGACGGTGCGCGGTGCGACTTCAGGCCAAAACTCGATCACTATTTCGCCGTCGCTTGTTTTCAGGACCGCAACTTCGTTTTGATTCGATTTCTTCGCTTGCGCCGAGTCCTGGCCGTGAACATTTGCCAAACCAAGTAAACAGACCAGAAGAAGGCACCCGAACAATTTCATGCCTGACCTGTGGCATGAATGCCGAGAGGATGCATACCCTTTTTCTCCTGCTCCTGCTCCTGCTCCTGATCGTGCTCGTAATCGCAATGAAAAAAGAAATCGAGCAGGAGCACGAGCAGGAGCGTCGTCAGAGCTTCAGATAGAGCGTGCGCGTTCCGAAATCGATGATCGCATGATTGCGGCGGAGAAACTCGGAGCCTAACAGTCCCGCGACCGGCGGTTTGCCCTTGAGCAAATCACCGTGAATCAGCCCTCTCAAATCCATCACGCCGACTTCCTTGCCCCGGACATGGAAGTCGCCGACCGAAAAGCGGCGGATGGTGGCCAGTTGCAGGCCGCGCTCGCGCAGGTTGACCGCGCCCGAGGTGTAGGGCGTCTCGCGCAGCGGCAATCGCATTTCCCGCAGGAACGGCCCGTGAATCAGGGTGGTGAAGGCGCCGGTGTCGATCATGAGCTGGGCGGCTTTGCCGTTCAGCTCACTGTCGACATAAAGGTTCCAGCCTTTGGTGACGCGAATCGGGACCACTTTCCAGCCGCGATGATTGATCCCCGGAATCGTGCCGCGCGCGTCGGGATCAATTTTCATGAACAGGATCTGCTGGTCGCAATCGAGCACCGCCTCGGTCGGGAACAGAATGTCGGCCCCGAGAATGCCATCGAGTTCCTCCTCGTGAAATTCCCGCGCCGCCCGCGCCGGCGCGCTCAGGTCGAGCGAAACAAGAGGTTCATCCATCAGGACGAGGGCGCCGAGCTGGAGCCGGTGCGCGACCACGACCCGATTGAAGCCGCCGTTGATCCGAAGCCGCGCCGGAATCTTCGGGTCGTCCGGTCGGCCTGAGATCGCGAAATGCTTGCGGCGGGGAGCGGAAATTGCGCTTACCGGCGCGCCGGAATCAACTCCGAGGAGAGCCGGCTTGCCATTGATGTGTGCCCTAACGAGAAGGTGATTCTGGCGGGAGCGTTCGAGCGGCAGCGCCTGGAAGGCCGGGCTCTCGAGACTGACTTCGGGATCCGATTTCGCTTTGTCGGCCGCGAGAGCCGGGCTTTGCACGAGCCAAACCCCCAGCGCGCCGAGCAGGAGGAAACGAAAAGTCATTGCCCCGAGGATAGCACGTCTCCCCGGCGGCACGGAATGAATTCTCCGCAGTGCTCAGCGCGCTCCGAGTTGTAAACAATTGACTCGGCGAAACGCGAAGCGGCGTGCTGGCTGGCGAGAAGCGTCTAGTGTTTCTTCGGCCGCGGGGTAGGCGTTTCCTCCGGCGGCATGGTCCGGCGCGGCCGCGCAGTTGGCGTCGGGGTTGGATTGGCCTGCTTGATTTGGTATTCGAGCCGGGCCTTTCTCAATTTCGCCTCATCATTGTTCGGCTCCATGCTCAAGACTTTGTCTGCGTCGGCCAAACCCTTTTCGTAATCCTTGGCTAACTCATAGACATAACTGCGATGGAGATAGGCGTCCTTATCCTTCGGGTTATCTTGGATGATCTTGGAGTAATCCGCGATCGCCTTGTCGTACTCTTTCATGTTCCAGTAGGCAAAGGCGCGCCGGTCGAGCATTGGATCGTCGTTTTCCTTTTCCTTGATCACGACATCGTAATCCTCGACCGCCTTTTGCCATTCTTTGGTCTGGAGATAGGCAAAGGCACGGAACCGATGCGCCGGCACGTTGGTGCTCTTATCTTCCTTGATCGCGCGCGTGAGGTCATCGATCGCTTTGTCGTATTTCTGCTGCGAGATTTCCACTACGCCCCGATTGTAGTATCCGGCCGGATTATTCGGCTCGTTTTCGATTGCGTCACTGAACGCCTTCGCCGCCTGCTCCAGTTTGCCCGCCCCCTTATAAGCCAGGCCGAGATTGATGTGGTTGTTGGCTTCCTTCGGGTCCGCCTTTACAGCCTTTTCGAAAAGATCGATCGCCTTGTCCCATTGCTTGTTCTTGGCGGCTTCGATCCCATCCTTGGCATACTTGTAGGCTTCCGCTTGATCAGCCCGGGCAATCCCGAGAAATCCGAGTGCGAGAAAAACCGATGCCGCCAGCGCGGCGATAGCGAAACGATGCGTGGCAGTTTTCATAATCTGTCGTGCCTAGTAAATACGAGCGAACGGGCACTTTGGTCGCAAGAAATTGCGCGTGCAAGTGGAAGCTGGCGACTCGCTGCAACTTACGACGGAACGCTCTCCGCTGCCGGGCCAGGTTCGTTGACTCGCTCGATCCGCAAAGCGCGCCCGGTCACCTCGTCAATCTCAAGCAGCGCGCCGCAGAGGCGAACTTCACCATTCGCGATCGGCAACGCGGCCGGCAGATTCGTGACGAAGCGCCCGAGGATGGATTCGACCGTGCGCCCCAGAATCGAATTGACCGGGCCGCACATTCCGGCATCGCAAATGAAAGCCGTGCCGCCGGGAAAAATCTGTTCGTCCGCCGTCTGCACATGGGTGTGGGTGCCGAGAACCGCCGAGACCCGCCCGTCGAGATAACGCCCGATGGCGATCTTCTCGCTCGTCGTTTCGCCGTGGGCATCAACAATGAGCACCGGCGTTTCTTTCCGCATTTCAGCGACCGCGGCGTCGAGCATGGGAAACGGATTCTCCAGGATCGGCTGCATAAAAGTGCGGGCCTGGACATTGATCACGCCGACCTTTGCCTTGGCCGTTTCCAGGATAATGCTGCCCGCGCCCGGCGCCCCTGGCGGATAATTCAGCGGGCGGAGAAGACGCGGCTCGATCTCGAAAAATGGCAGGATTTCCTTACGATCCCAGATGTGATCACCACTCGTGATCACCGATGCGCCGGCGCGGAGAAGATCGATCGCCAGCTTCGGCGTGATCCCTCTTCCAGCCGCGGCGTTCTCGCCGTTGACGATGACGAAATCGAGCGCCCAGTCGCGTTTCAATTCCGGCAGCCGGGCGATGAGCGCGCTCCGACCCGGCTCACCCACCACATCGCCAAGGAAAAGAACTCTGAGCATCCGGCGATGATCGTATTAAATTCCCGAATCCCAAATTGATGTTTCGCTCTCTCCTGCTGCCGGGGCTCGCGCTCCTTGTCTTTGCCGGTCCGCGATCGCTCGACGCGGTCGAAGTCGAAACGCCTCATGAATCCAGGACGCACCTGAGCACGCTCGGCCGGGCGCCCGACTGGAGTGAGCTGGACCAATATCAGTCCACCATCACCCACGACGAATTCACCCACCTGCTCCAGTTCGTCTACGCCACCCACGGTTACAATCCCGACCTGATCCAGGTCGAGCCCGAACAGGTCCGCATCCTGATGAAAAGCGGCACGCAGGATTATTTCATCCTTCATTTTGCAAAAAGCGCGGCCGAGCGGTTGCCGGTCGTGCATTGGTGGAACCCGCCCGCCAGCCTGTCTGCGCGGAGCAAGGAAAAACCGCTCGGCGGTTTTCACATCGCGCTCGATCCCGGTCATCTCGGGGGCGAATGGGCGAAAATGGAGGAACGCTGGTTCAAGATCGGCGACGCGCCGCCGGTGCAGGAAGGCGACCTCACCCTCCGTGTCGCGCAGCTATTGAAGGCGCGCCTGGAGTCGTTAGGCGCGAAGGTTAGCCTTCTTCGTACGAGCGCGGAACCGGCCACGCCCTACCGGCCCTCGGATTTCGAAGAGATCGCGAAGCACCTGCTCGAAGAGGCCGGGATCGCCAGGCCGCGGGAAAATTTCAACGGCCCAAACGACCCGGAGAAAGAGCAAAGCGTGGCCTGGCAACGCGAGCTGCTTTTTTATCGCAACAGCGAGATCCGGCGACGGGCCAGCCTGGTTAATTACCGGCTGCAACCCGATCTGGTTCTTTGCCTGCACTTCAATGCCGAGCCCTGGGGCGACCCGAACCATCCGACCCTGGTCGACAAGAACCATCTCCATCTCCTGATCAACGGTTCCTATTTGCCTAACGAGGTGGAGCTCGACGACGAGCGCTTCGAGATGTTCCAGAAGCTGCTGAGCCGCGCCTTTGCCGAGGAACTGGATATCGCGGAAACGATCGCTGGCACGATGGCGAAGGAGACCGGTCTGCCGCCCTATCACTACAAAACCGAGAACGTCACCGCAGTCGGTGCGAGCGGTTACGTTTACGCGCGCAACCTCATGGCGACCCGGCTTTATCGCTGCCCGACGGTCTACCTCGAGCCGTATGTAATGAACAGCTCGGAGGTGTTTGAGCGGGTCAAGGCTGGCGACTACGAAGGCGAGAAAGTTGTGGCGGGAAAAAAGCGGCCGAGCATTTTCCGCGAGTATGTTGACGGGGTGGTGAAGGGTTTGGTCGCCTGTTTCGAGAAGCTCTAGTCCCCGCCCGGTTCCCGGCTACAACGCCGCGATCGCCGCGCGGACGTCGTCCATCGTTACCTCGCGCGATATGCTGGCGCGGCCGATGGCCTGCGCGACGACAAACCTGATCTGGCCCTGTTCGAATTTCTTGTCCCGGCGCAGCGCCGCGAAAATCTTCTCGCGCGGAAAATCAACCGGGAGCGTTGTCGGCAAGTCAGCCGCGCGCAGCGCCGCTGCGATTCGTTCCGCCTCGCCTGGCGACAAACCGGCGCGCCGGACGGAGATGTGCGCGGCCGCGACCATCCCTAGGCTGATCGCTTCGCCGTGCAGCATGCGATAACCGGAGGCGTATTCGATTCCATGCCCGACAGTGTGACCGAAATTCAAGAGCGAACGGATATCGGTGCGTTCGCGTTCATCCGCCCCCACGATCGCGGCTTTCACCCGCAGGTTGCGCGCGATGAATTCCTCCGGCGCAGTCCGATTCACTCGCGGAAGCATTTCGAAAAGCTCGGGGTCGCCGATGATTGCATGCTTGATCGCCTCGGCCATCCCTTCGCTCCATATCCGTGGCGGTAGGGTTTGCAGAGTCTCGGTATCGGCGAGCACGAGCGAAGGATGATGAAACGCGCCGATCAGGTTTTTCCCCACGCTCGAGTTGACGCCGGTTTTCCCACCGATGCAGCTGTCAACTTGCGCGAGCAGGGTTGTCGGGATGGAAACGTAAGCAATCCCGCGCAAAAAAATCGCCGCGACAAAGCCGGCGAGATCGCCGAGCACACCGCCGCCTAACGAGATCACAAAGGAGGAGCGATCGAGCCCGGCCGCGCTCATCTGCTCGCAGAGTTTCGCGGCCTGGGTCATCGATTTC
Source organism: Chthoniobacterales bacterium (assembly GCA_036825615.1). Lineage (GTDB taxonomy): Bacteria > Verrucomicrobiota > Verrucomicrobiia > Chthoniobacterales > UBA10450 > JAICXG01. The sequence continues at coordinate 225,700 of DAISXY010000004.1, read as the reverse complement.
GCGGCTTCGCCTCCAGCGATCGAAAGCAGCTCCGGAACGAACCCGGCCGCGCGCAAGCTCTGGCAAACGCGCTCGCCAAAAAGCGGCACGACCGCCGTGTCGGCAATTACCGCGCAGCGGTTAGCGGAGAACAATGGCCTGATGAGCGAGCCGCTTTGCGCGAGGAGCCCGGGGCCGATCAGCACCTGGTAATGGTGCGGGCCAGCCGCGATTTCAAGCGTCCTCACGGGGCCACGCCGTGACCGCCGTAATCCCAGCGGTAATTCGCGTCTCCGTTTACCCCGTCGTGGTCGAGGAGAAAATCGGCCCACGCCAGGGGAGCGACGTGCAAATCGGCAAAGAGTGCGTTGATGTGGGTGCGCTGGTCATGCGTCCCGCCGTTCGCCGCTCCCCCTGGAACACTTGCCGCCTGATAAACGGTTACGGCGGCAGCTGTGCCGCCACTGAAACTCACGCTCGTGCCGGTCGCCTGCGCAGGCGCGATCAAAATCAATGCCGGCGCGCGGGCGATCTTATCGGTCGAAATCCCAAAGACGCTGTGCCCGTTGAATCCATAGCTGATCGGAGCACTCGCGTCCGCTTCGGAAGCGGCTCGTTTGTCGAATGGTGATTGGAAGATTTTCCAAGCCGAAAGGTATTTCGGCTTCAGGCTTTTCATCCACGGCGTGCTCGTTTGATCGGCAGAAAAAAGGATGCTGTCGTTGTCATTCAAGTAAGTCTGGGTGGCGATCCCGAGCTGGCGCAGGTTGTTCAGATCCTGGGTCGCGCGCGCTTTTTCCTGGACGGAATTGAAGACCGGAAAAGCGAGTCCGATCAGGATCGCGATGACCGCGATCACGACCACCAATTCGATGACAGTAAAGGCGCGCCGATTTCCTTGCATTCGCGGTCAGGGGACTAACCGAGGGTAGCATTCCCGGATTGCTTCAGGTAAGCGAATTTGTTCGGGCAAGGCTTGCCGCAAGCGGAGTTCGCAGCGTAGATATTTCGCATGCCTGATCCAGCCAACCCGATTGATCCCGTCGAACCGCCGCCTCCGCCGCCACTGGGCGAGCCGGCCACGCGTGCCACTTCGACCGGCCTGCCTTCGAATGTGGCCGCTGCGCTCGCCTGTTTTCCACTCATCGGCGGGATCATTTTCTACATCCTGGAACAGCGCGATAACTTTGTCCGCTTCTACGCCATGCAGTCGATCATCCTCGGGGTGGTCTGGATTCTCTTTGAGATTGTCTGGACCATTTGCTCGAAAATTCTGACCCCGATTCCGGCGCTCGGATTTGTCTTCGCCTTTCTTCTTTGGGTGGTATGGGCGGTGGCGAGCATTGCCTTTCTTATCGTGCTTATCATCGCAATCATTAAAGCCTTCAGCGGCGTGCGCTGGGACATGCCCTGGATCGGGCCGATGGCGCGCAAGCAAACGGGCGCGAGCTAAGTCGCTGCTGTCATCCCGAGCCGGCGCAGCGCGGCGAGGGACCTCGCGATGGCCACTGGAGAGTGCGCGTTCCTGGGCTCAGAATGGGAACGCGCCAGCGGGTTCGCGCAAGCGACAGCGCACTTCCTCGACCCAACATTTGTCCTTCAAACGCTCCGGCTTCAAACCCGTATGCGAGGTCCTTCGCCGTCCTCCGGCGGCTCAGGATGACAGGAGCGGCTTACGCCGCGAGCAGCTTCACCACCACCTGGTTGAGAATCAACTGGTGATCGAGCTGGGTAGTGACGACTTGCAGGTTCGCGGCAAGACAGGCTTCCAAACCCCGGACAAGCTGTGCGGTTTCGAACCGGTGCGCCTGCAGGGCGGCGATGCCTAACGAATAGCCGTTGATTGAGCCGTCTTTCTTCCGCGGGAGATGCGCGGTCGCGGCTGCCGGCAGGCGGTTCAAGGTCGAAACGAAATGGTAGGGCGCAGCCGGCCGGGGCAACCGATGACGCTGCATCAGGTCTTTGACGACGAGAAGGTTTCGCACCGTCGGGATGATCGCGACGAGGAGAATGCCGATGGCCGATTCACCCTGGTCGAGCAAGCGCCTGACGAGCCCGAGAGCGCGCTCGAGGTCGCGCGCCGCAAGGGCGTTGCCGAGTTCGAAAATAACTCCAGCGCGCGAGATCGGGACCAGATTCCGCACCATTCCGAGCGTGACCTGCCGCTCTTTCGGGCCGAGGAAAAGATCGAGCTTTTCCAGTTCGTTCTGGATCGTGCGCGTCTCGCCCCCGGTGAGCAGGACGAAGAGCTCGAGCGCCTCCTCGTCGAAACGGAGGCGACGCTTTTTGCCTAACGACTGCACCAGTTCGCTCGCTTCTTCTTCCCAGCCGCTGCGGGTCGAGTCGAGCCGGTCGAAGACCTGCAACTCGGCCACTTTGCCGAGCGATTTGTAAAAGGAGCGACGCTTGTCCACTTCCGGCGCGCTGAGGAGAAATTTCACCTCGCCCTCGCCGAGATCACTCTGGACCGCCGCGGTCAGCTCCACGAGCGCGTCCTGCACTGCGGCGGAGCTGCCGATGCGGTTATCGCCGAGGAAGTTCGCGTTTTTCAGCCAGACAAGTTTGCCCCCGCCGAAAAAGGGCAGGGTCTGGAGTGCCTCGATCGTCGCGCGAATCCGCGCCGCCGCCTGCTCGGCGTTATCGGCGCAGCCATCGATCATCTCGACACCGAAATCGCCCGCTCCAGCCGGCGTGAGTTCGGCCGCCAGTTCCGCCGCCGCGCTCTTGACGGCGCTCTCGTCCGAGCCAACCACGGCGTAAATTTGTCTGGTTTGACCGCTGCTGGCCTTCTTCTTCACGACGCGCGCAAGCTAGCAGGCGCGCCCAGCTGAGGCCAGCGCAACCGCCAGATGATGCTGCGTCGTGCCAGACCCGGAAAGGCCCACAATTGCACGAAGTTTACGGGCTCGCCGCCCAACGAGCAAAAGGCTCGTGTTTGCAGTGCCGCGGCCACATTATCGGCTCCCCCTCAGGGAACGATGTAGAGGCCGGTCGGAGCCGCGGGGACATTTGGGGGAAGCTCTGAGGAACTGCTGCCGACGAGGAGATCGTGTGCGTAGGCAATCTCGGAGGGGAGACCGACCACATCAGTCTGATAGATTTCGATAAAATTCATCCCGTATCCGTGACCGATATCCACGCTCTCATGCAGCACGACAGCCGGATCGGCCGCGACACCGTTGTTCATGCGATAAGTGGTGTCGCCAAAACAGTTCCACAGCATCTGGCCTGCGACGTCGGGCTGGCTGTCCCAGAGAAGCTGCATACCGGTCCGGAGTCCCGGCGCCTCTGGCGTGTAGGCGGAGAGTGAATTTTTCTGCACCACGAGACGACCGGGCCACATCGCGCGGGCCCAGAGGACGACGGTCCGTGCGACGTAGTTGGCGTCGGTTTCGGAATCGAGCGTCCCGTCGGAGCCCACAGCGAGGGTGACGAACTGATTTGGAAACGCGTTCATCGTCGTCTCGATGATCTGCTGCCCGGCGTCGATCAACTTCTCGCTCGTGTAGCCCAGGGCGAGCCACTGCGCGACCTCGTCCGGTTCGTGCGGCACGTTCCAATCCTCGCTCGCGGCATTGGCGAAACTGCTCCAGACGATGACGATCGCAGGGTTGCTCGTGAAATGCGCTCCGAGCGCGGTGATCATCGCCTTCTTTTTCGCGAGAAAGGTCGGGTCCCAAAACACCGGGATGGTGTTTGCCACTCCCTGCTTGTCGAAGGTGAAAAAGCTGCCGCCGGCGGCGATCACGGCCTCCGTAACCCAGGCGGGTTTGCTGAATTGCGTGTTGATGCGCAAAAGCACCTGCTTGCCCGCGCCGGCGACACGCGCGACCTCGGAATCGAGAAAACTGAAATCGAAGTTACCCTCGCTCGGCTCGAGATCGGCCCAATCCTGGCGCAGGCTGACCCCGTCCACATTGGGATCTGCGAGCACGGTGGAAGAGCACTTGTTGCCGGCGCCGGGCAGCGAAAAAACGCCTTTGGGCACGCCCGCCGGCACAGTTTGGATTGCTAAAGCGAAGACCGCGCAAGCTGCTGCCGCAGCGATAGATCGGCCCTGGAGGTGCGACAGGACGTGGCGGAAAACGGATGTAGGAACCACATCTTTTTTTCAGCTTTTTCCATGCCAGCAGATATCTTCGGACAGCCTTTCTCTACCGAGCCGCGTCGGTCCGTATGGCTTTTCTTTCGCCCATGCGCCTGCCCGCTTGGCGCCGGACGAGAAACTCGCCGCGATGGCGCGGCGTCTCCTCCGGAGCGAAGCCATGGCGCGTGATGTTTTCCGTCACGATCCGCGGGATGAGAAATTGCAACAGGTAATCGCGCCCGCCTGCCTTGGTTCCGCCGCCGCTCATTTTGAATCCGCCGAAAGGATGGCGCCCAACAACCGCCCCGGTGCAGGAGCGATTGATGTAGACATTGCCCGCCACAAGCTCGGCTTTGACCCGCTCGATGTTCGCCGGGCTGCGCGAGAAGAATCCACCGGTGAGCGCGTAATCAACGCTGTTCGCCACCCGCAGGGCTTCGTCGAGGTCGCGCACTTTGATCACGCTCAGGACCGGCCCGAAAATCTCCTCGCGCGCGATCCGGGCATCCGGTTTCACATTCGCGAAAATCGTCGGTGGAATGAAATAGCCTTCCTGCGGGATGTCGTTGGCCTGATAGGCGAGGGTCGCTTCCTTTTTTCCAACCTCAATCATCTCGAGGATGCGCTTGTAAGCACGCTCATCGATCACCGGGCCGACCGTGATTCCGGGCTGTTCGGGATTCCCGACCCGCATGCTCGCCGCCGCCGGAATCAGCCGCTCCATCACTCGCTCGTAATTTTCCTCGAGCACGATGAGACGCGAGAGCGCGGAACATTTTTGCCCCTGGTAACCAAAAGCCGAGTAAATGCAGTCGGCGATCGTTTCATCAAGGTCAGCATCGGAGTCGACGATCACCGCATTCTTGCCTCCCATCTCGCAAACCACCCGCTTCAGCTCCGGCTGACCGGGACGGGTTTTGCCGGCCGATTCCCAAATTCGCAGGCCCACTTCGCGCGACCCGGTGAAGGCAATCATCACCACCTGTGGATGATCAACCAGATGTTGACCGATGACCGAGCCGTGGCCCGGCAGATAATTGAGCACGCCGCGAGGCACGCCTGCTTCCTCGAACAGCTCCATCAGCAGCGCGCCCGTGATGGACGAGGGCTCAGCCGGTTTCATGATCACGGTGTTGCCGGCGACGATCGCCGCTGAGACCATGCCGGTGAGGATTGCGATCGGAAAATTCCACGGCGCAACCACGAGGGCGACACCGCGCGGCCAGTAATGTTGATAGCTTTGCTCGCCGAGCACGTGTTGCGTCAGCGTCGGCCGGCCGAGGATCCGCATTTGCTGGGCATAAAAGAGGCAAAAATCCATCGCCTCGCGAATGTCGCCGTCAGCTTCTTCCCAGGCTTTGCCGACCTCGTAAACTTCCACTGCCGAGAGCTCGAATCGGCGCCGTTCCATGACCGCGGCCACCCGCTCGAGCAACTGCGCCCGCTCTTCGACTGGCGCGCGCGACCAATGCTCGAATGCCGCCTGCGCCGCCGCGACCGCACGATCGGCCTCGGGAATTCCGGCTTCCGCGACCTCCCCCACGATCTCGTTAGGCGCGCTCGGGTTAACTGAGTGCATCCATTTGCCGGTCGTGACTTTCTCGCCGTTGATCACGAGCGGGTATCTTTTCCCAAACTGGGCGCGCGCGTTCCGCAACGCCGTCCGCATCTGCTCCTGGTTCTGGGCGTGGACGAAATTAATCAGGGGCGCGTTTTCGTAGCTGTCGCCCGGCGGCGTTTCGCGATCAGCCCCGTTCGGCGAATGATAATGACTCGGCGCCACCTCGACCGGCGCGAGGATGCGTGCACCGGTGGTGATGAGATCGTTCGGATCGCCCAGAAGCTGGGCTTCGGAAACGTCTTCCGCGAATTTGGCGCGGAGAAAACCTTCGTTCGAAGTGTTCTCGAGCAGCCGCCGGACAAGATACGACATCCCGGGGAGCAGCTCGCCGACGGGCGAATATTCCCGCACCCGATAACCCATCTCGACGAGCGCGCGCTTGATCGGCCCCGCCATGCCGTAGAGGAGCTGGAATTCAAACCGGCTTTTGTCGATTCCTTTCTCGTCCGCGTAGGTCATGGCGTGCGCGATACTCCGCACGTTGTGCGACCCGAAGGCGGCGGTTACGATCGATTCGTTGTCGAGCAGGATGCGGGTGCAGAGCTCGAAATTCGCGTCGCTCTCCGGCTTTTGCAGATAAACCGGGCAGACCCAGCCGTTTTGTTGCGCGACAATTTTCTCGTAGTCCCAATAGGCGCCTTTCACCAGCCGCACGGCAAAACGCTGGCCGCGCCGCCGTCCCCATTCGATGAGGTCGCGCAGGTCACGTTCGGCATCGCGCAGGTAGGCCTGGATCACGATCCCGACATGCGGCCAGGTGTCGAACTCCGGCTCGGTGAAGAGCTGTTTGAAGAGCTCGAGGGTCGCATTCTTCTGCGCGTAGCTCTCCATGTCGAAGTTAACGAACGCGCCCAACTCTTTCGCCCGGCGCAGGATCGGCCGGAGCTTCGGAGCGAGATGAGCGACGGCATCTTCCGGCGCCGCCGGGTCCATCTGCGAGTAAAAGGCCGAGATCTTGAGCGAAAGGTTCACGACCGGGAAAAGCTCGACGCTTCTGCCTAACGGATCGGTCCAGCCGCGCGTCTCCCGGCCGAGGGTCTCGAGCAGTTCCATCGCCCGCGCGCCGTATTCGTCGGCTTCCTTTTCGCTTACGACCGCTTCGCCTAACAAATCAACCGTGAACCCGATCTTCTGTTTCCGTTTCTTGCGCAGCGTCTTCATCACGTCCGCCCCGTCTCTGCCGGCGATGAATTGCCGCGCCATCCCGGAGACGTTCCGGCGCAGGATCGTCGCCGTCAGCCAGGGGAAAATACCGGCCGCCCGCAGGCCGCTCTGCATCATCGGGACGAAGCCGTCCATCCCGTGAAAATATTCCCGCAGATGTTCGACGATGTCGTCGGAACGGCGGAGCGAAGCGAGCACGTCAACGAAGCGAAACATCTGCACCTTGAAGCTCTCGTCCCGCATCGAGAAGGCCATCATCCTTTGGTAAAAACCGGCCTTGCTGAAGAGAGAATCCGGGTAGCGATCGACCAGCTCGAAAATCCGGCGACCGCGGCGTTCAATCGCGCCCTGCAGAGAACTCATGATCGATCATAATTCGCCATTTGGCTTTCGGCAAAGGGGGCTGGCCGGACAATTTTCTCCTTGGACACGCTCAGACGGCCGGGAGCTTTCGAATCAAAATGTGGACGCTTGCCCTTGCCCAACGAGTAAAGGAGGGGGCGGCTGTTCCTGACCGGGTTTACTGCGAGCGTCGCAGCTCCGGTTGGCAAGGTAGAGGTGAGTCGCCTGGCGGGAGCTCCCCGGCGTGGTTAGACCGGCGAGCACTCCCGGCCAGGCCTTTGTTTCGTTAGGGGCGGTTGCCCCGGCTGGCGACGTCGGCTAGAAATGGAGCGCGAGAGCAATGCGCCAGCGTTACGATTTTGCGAGCGATAACACCGCCGGGATTTGTCCCGAAGCCTGGGCCGCGCTCGAAGCGGCGAACCGCGAGGCGGAAAGCTCCTACGGCGCCGATCGCTGGACCAGGCGCGCAGGCGAGCAGGCGCGGGAGATTTTCGAAACTGACTGTGAAACCTTCATCGTCTTCAACGGCACAGCCGCCAACTCGCTCGCGCTCGCCCAGCTCTGCCACCCCTTCGATAGCGTCATCTGCCACGAGCGCGCCCACATCGAGACGGATGAATGCGGCGCGCCCGAGTTCTTTTCCGGTGGCGCAAAACTGCTCACCGTCGGCGGGGCGAACGGCAAGATCGATCTCGATGCGGCCGCTGCGATCATGGGCCAGCATCTGGATGTCCATTCCACAAAGGTGCGCGCCCTCAGCATCACGGAGGCGACCGAGAGCGGCACGGTCTATTCGCCTGACGAGCTCGCGGCGGTGGCCGATTTCGCCCGGCGACACGCCCTCCGGCTGCACATGGATGGTGCCCGCTTCGCCAACGCGGTCGCGTCGCTAGGCTGCGCCCCGCGCGCCATCACGTGCGAAGTCGGAGTCGACATTCTCTCCTTCGGCGGAACCAAGAACGGCCTCGCCGCCGGCGAGCTGGTCGTGTTCTTCAATCGCGAACTCGCGCGCGACTTCGATTTTCGGGTAAAACAGGGCGGACAGCTGGCGTCCAAAACGCGCTTCCTCGCCGCGCCTTGGACAGCGCTGCTCAGCGATCAGCTCTGGCTGAAGAATGCGCGCCATGCCAATGCCATGGCCAGGTTGCTCGAGGAAAAACTGGGCGCCGCTGGATATGCCGATCTCCTCTTTCCCCGCGAGGCAAGCGCGCTTTTCGTCCGCCTGCCTGACGAGGTCGTCGCGCGAATGCGCACCGCCGGGTGGCACTTCCAGAATTTTTTCGCGCCCGGGGTTTACCGGCTCATGTGCTCATGGGCGACGCGCGAAACCGACATTGACGAGTTTATTGCCGCTCTGCGCGAGTGACTCGGCGCTGTATTGCGGCCGGGGTCGGTGACCCGGCCACAAGCTCCCGCAGCTAGTTATCAACCTGATAGGCTTCCACCAAAGCAACGCCAGTCGTGCCATTCTTCCCGCTCACAATCGCGGTGTAGGGATCGGCAGGAAGAGTCGCCAAAATGGCTGACTCGGCATCGTTAGTTGGCGCAAGCCCTGTCGCCATGATGGCCTGCTCCTGCGTATCCTTCCAATTGTCATTCGATACGATCAGGTTTCCATCCTTATCGCGTAACTCCAGCACCGGATCGGCCAGAGCATCGGCGACTCCGAAAGGTGTAAGTGAGGGACCAATCGCACGGATCAATACCTGCTGGTCACTTCCGCCAACAATAATAATGCCTCCGATCAAGACATCGTTCCCGGTCCCGACAAAGCCACGCGTCGAGATATTCGCGAGGACCGACGCGCCTGTTGTATCCAGGTCATAAGCCTCGACCAGCGCCACGCCCGTCGTGTCATTCACTCCGCGCACGATCGCGGTGTAGGCGCCTGGATCGAGACTGTCTTCGAGGATCGCAGACTCGAGGTTATTCGTTGGCGCCAGGCCGCTGTCGATGATTTCCTGCTTGTTTGTCGCATCCATCCAGTTGTCGTTCGTCGCCAGAGTAACATCCTGGTTATTTTCGGTGTGATGTAACTCAAGGGTAGGATCGGCCATCGCGCCGGCGACGCCGAACTGAGTGAGAGAAGGACCGATCGCTCGCACCAAAAGTCTCTTCGAGTCGGTGCCCGTGATGATAAAGCCGCCAATCATGACCTGGTCACCAGTGAGAACCTGACCGCGGGTGGAGATATTACCGAGGGTAGCCTCGACCGGCGTCGGGGATGGGCTCGGCGAAGGCGAAACGGTCGGGCTTGGTGTCGGGCTACTGCTAGGTGAAGGCGTTGCCGTCGGGCTCGGGCTTGGCGTCGGGCTAGCGGTGGGCGAAGGCGACGTTGTCGGGCTTGGCGTAGGTGTAGGCGCAGAAACCGTGATCGACCCAATCATTCGGCAGCAGAGCCCATGCACCTCACAGAAGTAGGCGAAGGTTCCAGCAGTCGAAAACGTATGCGAAAAGGTAGCTCCAATGTTCAATATTCCGGACTCCCATTCGCCGTCCGGTGCGCCGGGCGTGCCGGATGTGCTGCTGTGATCACTCGAGCCCCACACCCATTGAACCGTATCCCCCACCTGAATCGTCACAGAGGACGGAGTAAAGGCCAGAGGGTCGTCACTCGACCCGACCGTAACTGTAACCGTCTTGGCATAAGCAGCGCCGGCAAAGGATAAGAGAAGCAAGGCAAGCAGCAGCGACAGCCGATAATATCGCCGCGGCGACACTAACCCGCGGCCTCCCTGTGATGGCAAAGATGGATTCATATAACAGATCTGTTTGGTGGTCGGCAGTTTTTCACGCCAGCAAGCTCTTCGCAGGTCCAAAACGGTAACGGTTTTGTTACTCTTCCGGGATTGCACCAGCAACACCGAGTCAGTAGTCGGTTGCCCATGGCGCACTTATCAATTCCCAGTCTCCGCAGCTCTCAGGCTATCACGCTCCTATTACTCGCCGCCGCGGGACTCTGCTCCTTGTCCTTCGCCGATACCGAAGATCGTGGGGCCGGAGTCAATTGGGTCGCGCCGGCGTCAAAGGCTCAGAAGCCGAACCCGCTCGAGGCTAACGCCAGGTCGATTGCGACGGGCCGAAAGATCTATTTGCAGAGATGCGCGAAGTGTCATGGCGAAACCGGGAAAGGCGATGGCCCGGATGCGATCGACCTCAAGCTTCATCCGGCCAAATTCGCCAGCTCAGCCATTAACGGCGAATCGGATGGCGCGCTTTATTGGAAGATTTCCGTCGGCAAGGGCGGAATGCCTGACTTTGGCAAAAGGTTGTCTCCGACCGAGCGCTGGAACGTAATTAATTACCTGCGCACGCTGGCCGGACGGTAACCGGGAGCCTGCTATTCCAATCCCATCGAGCAGCCCGATTTAGATCATCGCACTAGAACCGAAATTGCAGGGTCGAAAGGACCGAGTGCGCGCGATAGTTATTGTGACCTCCTGAAGTCTGGTCAGCGTAATCAAAGTAGGTGTAACTTACCAAAAGACGCACTTCCTTGGTAAGCTGCCGCGTGAGGGTGGCCGAAATTGTATGCTCGGTTGCGCCTGCTCCATAAGGCACGGCAACGATCGAATTGTTACGGTAGTCATTCGCGCGATAAAAGGTGTACTGAATGTGACAATCGGTTTTTTCGTCAATGACATAGCCGCCACTGGCGGTGATCGTCCAGTAGTCGTTTCGGAAATTGACCACTGTCGGGCTGCTGTTTGGAAACAGGTTGATCTCGTTCGCCGGTGTATTGGTTTGATCGAGCACATAGGAGATGTCCGACTGGAGATAGAGCCGGGCGAGCGGATTCCAGCTAATCGCTTCGCTCAGAACGTGCTCGGTGATCACGCCGCTCTGCTGGGCGCCAAGGGTTGCGCCATCAACCGCCCACCGTGAGTCAATCGCAGTCCGCATGAAGTCATATCGAGTGACAAGCGAGAGGGTGCCCAATATCGCCGGAATTCGTGGCTGTAAGGTAATTCGGACATTCGCATCGTCCACCTTCCAGTCCTGTCCCACCAACCGCTGGTCCTGACTCTGGAAGAGGTCATTATCGTAACTTGAAACCTGATGATAGTACTGAGCGGAGAGATTCACGCTCGAAAGTGGATACCAATTCGCGCCGATGGTATATTTCTGGCGAATGAACTGACTGTCTTTATCGAGCGGCGCTCTTGATTCGTCGGTCGATTGGAACTCATTGACGTGCCCGTACTCCTCACCCAGTTCCGCCTCGGCATAGAACAGCCAGTTTCTGACGCCGGCATAACGCAGCTCCAGACTTTCGGCAAGCCGATTGTAATCGGCCGACCTTGATCCGGATGTTGGTATCCCAAGTCCATAATGGAACCCTCCCTCCGGATTTAAGGCGGTGAATGGGGCGACGTTAGACTCAGGTTCGAAGGCGAGAAAATTCGAGACGCTGTCCTGGTCTTCATGCGTATACCGAAGCGCTGTCAAAACCGTAAGTTCCTTGAGCGGCAACCAGAACAGGTTGGCATTGATGATATGATCATCGACCTGAGCGGTTCCGGCCAGATTCAGGTAACTGTGGTCGGATCGTCCCAGGGTTGGAACCGGTTCGCCAAACGGGGCGTCGAATTCGTTGCCAAAGATGCGCCGGCCCGTGAGGTCATTTTGCGCGCTCGTGTAGGAGTAACCCGTCGTAAACCAGAGTGTGTCCGAGAATCGCGTTTCCGTGAGAGCGTGGCCACTAAACAGATCCACATTATCATCCTCATGCTGGGTAACAAAACGCTGGGCCCCGGTAGGAGGTAGCACAGTCGCTGACTGACCGGCACCGCGCCAGGTGTTCAAGGAGTTGTCGTTTTCTGCGTGTTCATATCTCATCCCCAACAACACATCTGTGTTGCCAACGGTTTTCGAGATCTCCAAGGTTAAGATATCCCGGGTTTCATCGATGTTACGAAACCCCGGGGCAAGGTTGCGGATTGCCCCCGGAATCCCGGTCAGGGTCGTATCACCCCACGCGGTCGAATCCTTCTGCCCATCGCGGAACTCGTGCGCATAGCGCAGAGTGATTTCAGGAAAATCCGGAATTCGAAGGCCGAGCTCCAGCCAGGCGTCACCGCGATCAATATGCATTTCCGGGAATGGCGGTGCGAAGAACTGCCCGTTAGGCGGAAAGAATCCGCCGTTGCCGTCATACCAACTGCGGAATTGCTCGTAACCAAGCTCAACATATCCGAGTTCCTGTTTTGAGAGACTTAGTCTCAGCTTGTAATCGTTGCTGTCGAAGATCGCGTGACCATCGAGCACCAGGTGCGTGTCGCTGCCGAGCGCATGTTCATAATGGAGATCCTCGATCCCACCAAAGAGGTGATTCCCTGGCAATCTATGTTCCTGCTCAAATTGCGCGCGGTCTCCATCGAGGATGACTCCGCCCACGCCTAGCTCGATCCAGTTCTTGTCGTCCTCGGCTTGCTCTTCAGCCGCCGTGCTGGCTGACTTACTGACGATGCCATCGCTACGCACCGTCGTGACGACTCCGGCACAGAGACAGACCGCGAATAGTCCAGCGAGATAAGTCCGAAAATCCGCACGATAACTCATACGCCTGCGCTTAGTATCTAAGAAACGGCGTCACGTTTGAGCCGTGCGGTTCTTCATGACATCCGGCCGACCAGCAGGTCCCGCGCGGGAGAAAAAAGGTGTGATCGACGTTGCCGATCAGGATCGAGTTATTCACGGTTTGCCGCTGGAAGTGACACTTCAGGCAAAGCGTTTGGTTTCGCTCCTTCAGCAACCGCTGATTGACCGAGCCGTGCGGGGTATGACAGGCGGTGCAGCCTTCACGGACCGCCTCGTGTTCAAAGACAAAAGGCCCGCGCTGGGCGACATGACACTGAAGGCAGACATCGTTCTCACTCAAGAAGGCCAGCCCACCACCGTGCACATGCTGGGCCATGCTTGTGCCTCCCCCTTCCATCACGTCGCCCTTGTGTGGTTCATGACAATCCGTGCAACTCATCTTGCCTTCGATGACGGGGTGACGATGCGGCAGTTGAAATTGCGCGCGAACATCGAGGTGACATTGCAGGCAGGCTTGCGGTGAGCGCCCGGGATTGACGATCAGTTGCGCCGCGCCCCCGCTCCGTGCATGCAAGCTTCCCGGCCCGTGACAGGACTCGCATCCGGTGTTGGCGGCGTTTGCGCCCGGTGCTTTCAGCCGAGCATGGGTCGCGGTGCGGAAGTCGCGCACGATCTGCTCGTGACAATCGGCGCATTTTTCGGTGCCGATGAATCGCGCCCCCGGCACGCCAGGAGGAGCTACGATCGTGCGGCTACTGTCGAGCGTTCCGCAAGAAAGGAGAGTTACGGCGAGAATATATCCTCCGCCAGCGGACCAAAGAAGTCGCAGGCGGCGCGTCCGTATCCAGTGACCCAGCCTGCGGTGCCGCATCCGCGTCCGGTTCTAGAGAGAATCTCAGAACCGACAAAAAGTTTTTCGTGACAGAATTGTTACGTAAACATTTGCCCGGCGGTGTGCTAAGCGGTCGCGTTGCTCGGACCAGCCGAGGACCACTCAGGCGTTGCTTCGGTCGAAGAGGCGGGTCCGGCCGCGGCCTTTCTCAATCCGCCCGATGGCGAGGGCCCGTAATATTTTCGCTACGCCTGGCGCGTCCTCAGGCGAGACAATCGCCGTCATCCCAATCCCCATGTTGAAGACCTGATACATCTCGGCGTGATCGACCCTGCCGCGCGCCTCGAGGATTTGGAAAATGGCGGGCACTTTCCAGCTCGCGATGTCAATCACCGCGTCACAGTCGTGAGGTAGAATGCGTGGCAGGTTATCGATCAGCCCGCCGCCGGTGATATGGGCGAGGCCTTTCAACTTGTCGTTAGGTACTTTGGCCAGGAGCGGCTGATAGTTCTTGTGCGTGCGGAGAAGTTCCTCACCTAACGACAAGGATAGACCGGGCAGCCGCGACGATGGTTTCAGGCGCAGTTGCTCGAAGAGGATCTTGCGCGCGAGTGAATAGCCGTTGGTGTGCAGCCCGTTCGACGGCAGGCCGAGAACGATGTCCCCCGGCTTGATCTTCGCTCCGTCGATCAGCTTCAACCGATCCACCACGCCGACAATGCAGCCGGCGAGATCATATTCGCCTTTGCGATACATCCCCGGCATTTGCGCCGTTTCACCGCCAATCAATGCGCACCCGCCGGCCCGACAAGCTTTGCTGAAGCCGCGCAAAAGTTGCTGGAAGACGCGGGGCTCGAGTTTTTCCGCCCCGATGTAATCGAGAAAGAAAAGCGGCCGCGCCCCGAGCACAGCGATGTCGTTGATACAATGATTGACCAGATCGGCCCCGACGGTGTCATGCCGGTCCATGGCAAAGGCGATTTTTAATTTCGTCCCAACTCCATCGATGCTGCTCACCAGCACCGGTTCGCGCATCCCGGAAAAATCTGGTGCAAAGAGGCCGCCGAACCCGCCGACCTTGCCCAGCACCTCCAGGCCATGGGTTTGCCTAACGAGCGCGTGGATTCGCCGCTTCAGTCGATTGCCGAGATCCACGTCCACACCCGCACGCGCATAAGCCTTCTTTCGGGATGCAGAGCGCGGGCGATTCATGTCCATCCGCAGGAATTACGCGAACTTGATCTTGCCCGCGAGTCCAGATTCACCGGCAGAATTTGCTTGCGCCGCTCGTGCCGCCCTCGTTATCTGTCGGACATGGTACGTCCGAGAGAGATCAAACCGCGATTGAAACCAACCCGCCGTCCCCCGCGCGCGCAGGTCGAGCAGTTTTCCCGGCCGCCACTGGCGCGCATGATGCAACTTCACGCCCAGCTTCAGGCCCGAAAATTTCCCAATTGCCGCAAACTCGCGCACGAGCTCGAGGTCTCGCAGAAGACGATCCAGCGCGACATCGAGTTCATGCGCTACCAGCTCGGGCTCCCGATCGAGTACGACCAGCTCCATTTCGGTTTCGTTTATACCGAGCCGGTCACCAGTTTTCCCAACATCCAGGTGTCGGAGGGCGAAATCGTGGCGCTTTTTATCGCGCAGAAAGCGCTCCAGCAATATCGCGGCACGCCCTTCGAAGCGCCCTTGCGCGCCGCCTTTCGCAAGATCGAGCATGGGCTCAAGGACCGCATCACTTTCAGCTGGAACGACCTCGACGCAGCAATCTCCTTCCGCAGCGTCGGCCAAAGCCAGGCCGACCTCGAGGTCTTCGAGCTGCTCAGCCACGCCGTGCTCGATTCTGCCGAGGTGGAATTTCGCTACCGGAAATTGCGCGGCGCCTCGGCCGAGCTGCGCCGGGTCCGGCCGTATCATCTCGGCTGCGTCGATAACCAATGGTATCTCTTCGGGTTCGATCTCGCGCGTCAGCAATTGCGCACTTTCGCGCTGCCGCGGATTGCCGGACCGCGCCGGACCGGGGTGCGTTTTCGCCGCCCGGCAAATTTCTCGATCGGTAAATTTCTCGACTCGAGCTTTGGTGTTTTCCAAAGCGAAGGCCGGACGAGCGTGCGGATTCGTTTCCAGCCGTTCGCGGCCCAATTGGTGCGCGAGCGCGTCTGGCATCATTCGCAGAAGGTCAAGGAACTGCGCGACGGCGGACTCGAACTGGAGCTCAAGCTTGGGAGTCTCGAAGAAATCGAGCGCTGGGTCTTGAGCTGGGGCGACCAAGCCGAAGTGCTCGAGCCCGCCGCCCTTCGGCAACGGCTGCTCGAGGTCGGGCGGAAATTTCTCGCCGCTTACGGCGGCAAATAATTTCTTCGCTTCGGCGAAAAATCTTCATTGCTTGGACAGCAGATGTCCGACCCGCTGGGTTATGTTCCGGGCATGAAGAACAACTACAGCGAGATTGCCTTTGTCCTGGACCGCTCCGGCTCGATGGAAACCGCGTGCGAAGCGGCGATTGCAGGGTTCAATTATTTTCTCGAGGAACAGCAGCAGAGCGAGGGATTGATCAAACTCACCCTCGTTCTTTTTGATCACGATTATTTCGTTCCGATCCAGGCGCTGCCGGTGGCGGAAATTTTGTCTTTGAATAACGAGACCTATGTCCCGCGCGGGACGACTGCCTTGCTCGACGCGATCGGGCGCACGACGGATGAATTGGGCGCGCGGCTCGCGGCCATGCCGGAGGTGGAGCGGCCGGGACAGGTGATCGTCGCCATCCTCACCGATGGCCTGGAGAATTCCTCCCAAACCTACACGTGGGAGCACATCGCCCGCGTGATCAGGCGCCAGACCGAGCAGTATCGCTGGAGCTTCCTCTTCCTCGGCGCGAACCAGGATGCGATTGCGACCGCGGCGCAAATGCACATCGCCGCGAGCAACGCCTCCTGCTACGCCGCCGATGCTGCCGGTCTGCGCGCCGCCTCCCGCTCGATGAGCCGAAAGGTGCGCGGCATGCGCCGCCTCTTTGAAGGGAACGCCAGCGTGCAGGAGAAGCATGATGCTGCCGCTCCGCTCTCGCGCCTGACCGCGGAAGAGGACGCGAACGAGCGCCGCTAAACATTGTCGGATAAGTCCCGATCGAGCGCGCGCCGGAAATCTCTGGCGCGCGCTCACTCTTTCGGCTGGTTTGGTTTTGGATTCGGGGGAAAGATTCTTCCATCGCGAAAATGAACCGGCCTAACGACGAGATCCGGATCGAAGAACTCGAGCTCTGGGCGCGAATCGGCGTGCCGGAGGAAGAACGGGCCGCGCCCCAGCGCCTCACCGTCTCGCTTATCCTGCAACCGCGGGCCGGCTTTCGCGATTTGCAGGATGATCTCGCGCGCAGCGTTGATTACGCCGCGGTCTGCGCGCACCTCGAGGATTTCGTTCGCGGGCGCACCGACAAGCTGCTCGAGACATTAGCCGACGCGATCGCGGAGCATCTCCTCCAGGAATTTCCACTCGCGCGCGTCGAAGTGGAGCTGCGGAAATTCGTGCTCCCGCAAACCCGCCACGTCGCCGCGCGGGTCGTGCGTGAATCCTGACGCCGCATTCGCTTTTCCCGCTGCCCTCCATAATTTCCCGCGTGCAAAACAGTAACCTGGTGCGCGATGGCGAGGGCTGGGCAACACTCGCCAGCGAAACCCATTTCCAAACGCCACACCTCAGCGTAGCGACCGACGAAGTGCAGACTCCGACCCAGGCGCGGCGGAAATGGGCCGTGGTCCATCGCAAACCTGCGGTCGTGATCGCGCCGATGACGCGCGAGGGGAAATTCGTCCTTATTCGCGAGGAAAGAATTCCGATTCGGAGTGCGATCTGGTCGATGCCGGCCGGGCAGATTGATGAATCGCTCGAGCCGGATGAAGAAGCAGTCCGGGCGGTGGCGCGGCGCGAGCTGCGCGAAGAAACCGGTTACGAGCTGGCGCCGGGAGCAGAGTTACTCTCGTTAGGCTACTTCTTTTCCTCCCCGGGAATGACCGATGAACATTGCTACCTCTTTCTTGCCCGGCCGGTGCAAAAATGCGCCGCGGGAGCGCAGCATGACGCGACCGAGGCGATCGTTGATTGCCGGGAATTCAGCCCGGATGTCGTGCGGCAAATGATTGCCGAGGGAGAGATTCGCGACTCGAACACCCTCAGCACCTGGGCCCGCCTCATCGCCCGCGGTGACATTTTCCCCTGAGTAATGAAGCTGCGTGATATCTTCTCTTTTCGCGACTTACCCGAGAGCGAAACTTCAAAGCCGTTTCTCGAACATCTCGAGGACCTCCGCTGGATGATTGTGAAGATGGCGATCACCCTGCTGGTCGCGATGTTCTTCTGCTTCACCTTCCGCCATCAGCTCGTCCGCGTCCTGCAACGCCCGCTGGCCGAGGTGGGTGGTCAGGTGGGCACCCTGCGCGCCCTTGGGATTACCGATTCGATCACGATCTCCTTTCAGCTCGCGTTTTACGCCGGGATCGTGATCTCGTTTCCCCTCTTGCTTTACTTCCTCGCCCAGTTTGTTCTCCCGGCCTTGACCGCGATCGAAAAGCGCTTCCTTTTCCCCGCCATCGGAGTCAGTTTCGCGCTCTTCCTTATCGGCGTCGCCTGTTGCTATTTCTGGCTCCTTCCGAAAACGATCCTCTTCTTCTTTCGCGACACGGAATCGTTAGGCTGGGCGCCGATGTGGACGGTGCAGCAATACTATTCCTTTGTTACTCGCTTTGTCATTGGCTTCGGTCTTGCCTTCGAGTTACCCGTCGTCGTCCTCGCCATGGTTAAGTTTGGTCTTATCACCTATCAGTTCATGGCCCGCACCCGGCCCTATGCCATTGTCCTGATCTTTGTTCTGGCCGCGATTATTTCCCCGACCCCGGATGTGCTGACTCTGATCGCGATGAGCCTGCCGATGTGTCTGCTCTATGAAAGCTGTATCTGGATCGCATGGTTCATGCAGCGCAAAATGGCCCGTACCACCTCAGCCTGACGCGTGGAAACAGGGACTTTCGAATTTCTCTTTCAGGCTTTCGCCTTTGTCCTTGGCGCCGTGATCGGCTCCTTTCTCAACGTCTGTATCTATCGCCTGCCGCGCGATCTTTCGGTAAATCAGCCGAGACGTTCCTTCTGCCCGTCCTGCAAGACAGCAATTCCGTGGTTGCAAAATATTCCTTTGCTAAGCTGGCTCTGGTTGCGCGGGCGCTGTCCGCGCTGCGGCGCCCCGATAGCCTTTCGTTACTTTCTCGTCGAACTCATCACCGCGCTCCTCTTTCTTGCCATTTGGATTGCTTTCCCCTGGCAGATCGCGATCGCTTACTGGATCTTTGCCTCGCTTCTCGTCGCGGCCACCTTTATCGACTTCGAGCATTTTATTATCCCCGACGAAATAACCATCGGGGGCGCCATCGCAGGCGTGCTTGCGAGTCTCGTGTGGCCGCAGCTGATGGAGGAAGTCTCGCCCTTTCGGGCTGGCCTTTTGTCGTTAGGTGCGGCTGTCCTTGGCTATCTCCTTCTCTGGCTCGTGCTCGAAGGTGGAAAAATGGCTTTTGGGAAAAAGCGCATCCGGCTGAGCACGCCAACTCCCTTCACCTGGGTACGGGACGGCGACGACGCGGAGTTCGCCGTCGGTGAGGAACGCGGGTTATGGAGCGACCATTTCGCGCGCGAAAACGACCTCATGCTCATGCATTGCACGGAAGCCCAGGTGGATGAGCGCCAGTTTACCAATCCTACTCTGCGGTTGCACTACAACCGACTCGTCGTCGAGGACGAAACATTCGACCTTGACCATGTGAACCGGATCAGCGGCGTCGTGCGCGAGTTACAGATCCCGCGGGAAGCGATGGGCCGGGGTGATCTGAAGTTTCTTGCCTGCATTGGGGCTTTCCTCGGCTGGCGCGCGGTGCTCTGCAGTATTTTCGCCGGCTCCCTCATCGGTTCGTTTGTCGGCCTAACGAGTATGGCATTTGGCCGGCGCGCCTGGTCGGCCAAGATCCCGTTTGGCCCTTATCTCGCGCTCGGGGCGTTGCTCTGGATGTTCTTTGGCGAGCGGTTGCTCGCCTGGTACATGCGCTTACTCGAACCCGCCACAGTGACCGGATTGTTTTAGGGGCAAGGCTGTATACGAGCCCGCCCATTCGGCGCGAGGGCGCGCCGGCTCCAACGGCGCTGGAACTACCTCAGCCCGCCCGATAAGACGGCATTGGAGCCGGCCCGCCCTCGGGCCGGTTCTCCTATGAAATCCGCGCCTCGTCTAGAGCCCGCTCGGGAAAGTCTCTTCCACTTCGCCCAGTTCCCATTCTGTCGTCCGCTCCAGCGGTTCGACCGCGCGGGTATGATCGAAGTGAATCAAGCCATCAAACTGATCCGAAAGTCGCGCATGAAAGTAGTGACTCGCCATCTCGTTCTCCGGCCGGTAAATCACGCCAATCGCGCGCTCGAGCCGTTCCTCGCGCAAGAGACGGGCGAGGCGGGCGTTGTCGCGGAGGTTGAGGAAGAATCGCGGCGTCTCGATTTCATGGAAAAGCGCTTCATAACTGTCGCGATGAGCCGGGCGCACCCTTTTGCGCTCGGCCGGCGCATCCCAGTTCGAGGCCGCGGTGACGGAGCCATCATAGGTGGTGAAACCGATCGAGACCGCTTCTTTCCCGAAATGTTCCCGGACGAGTTGCCCAAGGTTCAACTCACCGCGTTCGCCCATCTGGGTGGCGCGGGCGTCGCCGAGATGGGAGTTATGCGCCCAGACTACGATCCTGGCCGGCTGACCCTGCTGCTCCGTGAGATGCTCGCCTAACGAGACTAAGGTTTCCATCATGTGGGTATCGCGCAGATTCCAGGACGAAACCTCACGCCGAAACATGTTCCGATAATATTCCTCCGCGTTCTGCACCAGGCGCGCATTCTGCTCCGCGGAAAAGAAGGCATCGGCCGCAACCTGCCCGTCGCGCTGCAGGTAATCCATTTCCTTGCGACGAAGCGCGAGTAACGCCTGCACGACCGCACCTTCGCAGGTTGGAGTGAGTCCCAAGCCGGCCGTATAGCCGTAGGTTTCGATCTCTTTCCCGAAATGCTCGAAACAGCTGTAATGCTCGCGCGCTCGTTTCGCCGCGTCGGGGTCGACTTTATCGAGATAAGCCAGGACTGCTTCAATCGAGGCATGCAGGCTGTAAAGATCAAGACCGTAGAAACCGGCTTTCCCCCTCGGATAACTCTGCGTGTCGTTATGTTCGCGCAGCCAGCCGACGAAATCGAGCACATCGGCGTTGCGCCACATCCATTGCGGGAAACGTTTGAAACCTGCGAGCGCCTCGATGCTCTCCTTGTCGCGACCTTCAGCCCTGACGAATCGATTGATCCGCCAGGCATCGGGCCAATCGGCTTCGACCGCGACGGCATTGAACCCGCGTTGATAGATAAGGCGCTTCGTGATCAAGCCGCGTTCGCGATAAAACTCATGCGTGCCATGACTCGCTTCGCCAAGAAGAACAAAACGGGCGGCCCCCACCATCTCGATCAGGCCGTCATAATCCTCCGGCGCTCCGGCCAGCGGCTCGGCAAATTCGGAAATGCGATCAGTGAGCGCGCTCATGCGGCGTTCGGGGCAGCGCGACGGTTCAAAGCCGCGAGCAGACGCTGGACTTCTTCGTCGCTCGTCTGTGAAAAATCCTCATACCACTGGCCGACGCCGTAGAATTCCTCCGGCACAATCACAGCCACGACTTCATCGGCGTGCCCGCGCAACTCGTCGTAAGTGGAACGCGCGACCGTCGGCGTCGCCACGATGACACGGCCGGCATTCAATTGCCGCAAGGCCGAGATCGCGGCCAGCATGGTTGAGCCGGTGGCGATCCCGTCATCGACTACGATCACCGTCTTGCCCTCGACCTCTGGCGGCGGCAGATCATCGCGATAAGATTTTTCGCGCCGCTTCAGTTCCTGATATTCGGCGGCGGTGACTGCGTTCATGACCTCGTCGGGAATGCGGAGCGCGTTGACGACTTCGCCATTGAAAACCCGCACCCCGCCGCTCGCGATCGCGCCCATCGCCAGCTCAGGATGTCCGGGCAAACCGAGCTTGCGCACAACGAAAACATCGAGCGCAGCATTGAGTCTCTGCGCCACTTCGGCGCCCACCGGCACCCCGCCGCGCGGCAGAGCGAGCACAATCACTTCGGGGTTATTGGCGTAATCGAGGAGCTTCTCCGCGAGAAGTTGACCCGCCTCGGTTCGATCGTGAAAGCGCGCGCTCATTGCTCTGCTTCCAAATGCCTGCGGAACCACAACGCCGCGAGCCGGGCGACTTCCTCGAGTGCGCCCGGTTCCTGGAAGAGGTGGGTCGCGCGGGGCACGACGGCAAGCGATTTCTCGCACTGCAATTGTGCGTAGGCGTTCTCATTCAGGCGCAGCACCTCTGAGTCCCGCTCGCCGACGATCAGCAGGGTCGGCGCTTTGACGTAAGCCAAGGCTTCGCCGGCCAGGTCGGGACGACCGCCACGGGAGACGACCGCGCCAATCTTCGGCCCGAGCGCGGCCGCCGCGCGCAACGCCGCCGCGCCGCCCGTACTGGCGCCGAAGTAGCCGATCCTGAGATTTTCGCAGAGGGGATGGTCGGCGATCTCCTGCGTCACGAGGACGAGCCGGCGGCTGAGCAATGCGATATCGAAACGGAGCTGCGCCGTACGGGCATCCTCGATTTCTTCGTCAGGCGTGAGCAGGTCAAAAAGCAGCGTCGCGAGCCTCGCGTCGCGCAAAGTTTCCGCCACGGCCTGGTTCCGAGGGCTGCGCCGGCTGCTCCCGCTGCCATGCGCAAAGAGCACGAGCCCGCGCGCGTTTTCCGGGATTTCGAGATCACCGGTCAAGGTCACTTCGTCCGCCGGGATTTGCAGCCCCAGACTTTCCGCGAGCATTGCTGTTCCCTCCGCGAGCGGCGCAGGTGCGACGCGCGGCTGATGCTTTGGCTTCATAAGATCATCGCTGGTGAGGCGCGAGATGGTTGCCGGCCTCGGCATGATCCTGAATCGCGTTGGCAATTCCAGCGGCGAGCGCGCCGACCGCAATGGCCCCCGCCACAAGGAAGAAGCTCTCATGCACGGCAATTCCCAATCCCACTGTCATCCCGAACAGCACGGCGACGCGCGCCGCATCCACCTTCGCGTAAAACTCATCGCTCTGTTTCATTGCAGCCTCCTTTGGCAAGATCATCATCGATCCGGCGCGGCCAGGGTCGCCGCGAATTGCGTTTTTCTTTTCAAATCTTGGCGCGATGCATCTTGAAGCGGCCAAAATATCGAAACCAGACATCACAGCGGACTCGGCACGGATCCAAATTTTCGGAGAACATGATGACGCGACCCGCGCCCAGATCGCCCGTTGCGTGGCCGCAGGCGGCGAGCGCGGCGTGCTCTGCGCCGATGCGCACAAGGGCTATGCCCAGCCGATCGGCGGGGTTGTGGGTTACAAGGACAAGATCTCGCTCAGCGGCGTTGGATTCGATATCGGCTGCGGCAATCTCGCGATTCGCACCGACGCGGCGCTGTCACAGATTCGCCCGGCGATTCCGCAGATCATGGATGATGTGGTGCGCGACATTTCCTTTGGGATTGGGCGCACCGCAAAGATACGGATCGAGCATGAGCTCTTCGAGGATCCGGCATGGGAGCTGGCACCGTTGCGCGACCTCAAATCCCTCGCCGCCGGCCAGCTCGGCACGGTCGGGGGCGGGAATCATTACGTCGATTTGTTTGTCGACGAAGCCGATCGCATCTGGGTGGGCGTGCATTTCGGTTCTCGCGGGCTCGGGCATCGCACCGCAACGCGTTTTCTCAAAGCCGCGGGTGGACAGGATGGAATGGACGTGCCGCCGACGGTGGTGGAGGAGAAGTCGTCGTTAGGCCAGGATTATCTCACCGGGATGCATCTCGCCGGGCGTTATGCTTATGCAGGCCGGGAAGCGGTCGCGCGCCATGTCGTGCGAGGGATTCTCGGGGCAGAGATTCTCGAGGAGGTGCATAACCATCACAACTTCGCCTGGCGCGAAGAGCACGAGGGCGAGCAACTCTGGGTCGTGCGCAAAGGCGCGACCCCGGCTTTTCCCGGACAGAAGAGTTTCGTCGGCGGGAGCATGGGTGATGACGCGGTCATCATCGAAGGAATCGACTCGCCCCTCTCGCGCGCGGCGCTCTTCTCGACCGTGCATGGTGCCGGTCGGATCATGTCGCGGACTGCGGCCAAGGGTCGTTTCGAGCGCGTCGGAAAAAAGCGGATCCGGCGCGATGGACTCGTTAGGCATGACGAGATGATGAAGTGGATGGCGGATCGCGAGATTGTCCTGCGCGGCGGCGACGTGGACGAAGCGCCCCAGGTTTATCGCCGCCTCCCGGACGTGCTCGCCGCGCATGCCGGAACGATCCGCGTTCTGCATACGCTCCGCCCGTTAGGCGTAGCCATGGCTGGACCCGACATTGTGGATCCGTACAAGGACTGATTGAATTCGGCGATCCAGGAAGCCTTTACAAGTTATACGCCAGTTTATGGGTCGGCTGATAAAGCTGAATGTCATCCGCGCCCGGCACGATGAGCAGAATGACGCGGCCGTACTCGCGTTCCTCGATTTCTCCCCGGAACTGCGCTCCTTTTGCCCGTAACTCCGTCGCCGTGGTCTCGATGTCATCGCACATCAACGCGATCGCGTGATGACGCGAATGATCGTAACTCTTGCCTTCCCACTCACTGTGCGTCGGGTGCACACCCAGCTCGCTCGGTCCCGATTTGAAAATGAGCCAGTCGTTATCCCAATCTTCGGCCACATACTTCCAGCCAAGCACATCCCGCAGAAATGCCCGGGTCGCTCGAGCGTCATCAGAGTAAATCAAGGTGTGAATTGAAGTGATCATAGAGCCGGCTCCGCGGATATATGGCGATGGCTCGGTTTTTTCAAACCGCGGTTCACGGCCGCAGCGATTCCATTCCACCGAAGGCAAACTATTATGCGTGCAACCGTGATGTACAAGGCCGGCGATGTTCGAATCGAGGATGTGCCGGACCCCGAGATTCTCGAGCCAACTGACGCGATTGTCCGTGTCGCTCGGGCTTGTATCTGCGGCAGCGATCTGTGGCCGTATCAAAAAATGGAACCGGTCGAGGGCGGCCGCGTGATGGGACATGAGGCAATCGGCGTGGTGGAAGAGGTCGGGGGCAACGTTCGCAAGATCAGGCGAGGTGATTTCGTCATCATGCCGTTCGCTTTCTCCGACGGCACCTGCCAGTTCTGTCACGAAGGGCTCCAGACCTCCTGCGTGCACGGCGGCTTCTTCGGCACGACGGAAGTGGCCGGGGCGCAAGCCGAAGCGGTTCGGATTCCACAGGCGGATGGAACCTTGTTTGTTCTCACCAAAGAAGAGGACGAGAATTTAATCGCCTCATTACTCACGCTATCTGACGTCATGGGCACAGGTCATCACGCGGCGGTAACTGCCGGAGTTACCGCGGGGAAGAAAGTAGCCGTGATAGGTGACGGCGCAGTTGGCTTATGTGGAGTTATCGCGGCGCGCCGGCTTGGCGCCGAGCAGATCATCATGCTTGGACGCCATGCGGATCGCCTCAAACTGGCGAAGGAATTTGGCGCCACCGATACAGCAAGTGAGCGCGGTGACGAAGCGGTCGAGCATGTGCGCGAACTGACCGGCGGCTTCGGCGTCCACTCAGTCCTGGAGTGTGTCGGTCTCGATCTTGCGATTGATACCGCCATAAAGATCGCTCGTCCCGGCGGCGCCGTCGGCCGGGTCGGTGTTCCCCAGGATGAGACGATGCCAGCTTCGAAGAGCGCCTTCTACGACAACATCAGTGTGAGTGGCGGACCGGCTCCCGTGCGCGCTTATATCGAAGAGCTTTTACCTGATGTTCTCGAGGGGAAAATTGTACCCGGCCGGGTTTTCGATCGGACTGTGGGCCTCGAAGGCGTCCCGGATGGCTATGGGGCGATGAATAAGCGCGAAGCGATCAAGGTGATGGTGAAACCGTGAATGACAGGTCCAGCTCACATCTCACAAAGTCGTTGACTAATAACCGTAACCAAACAAAGGACCGTGAAAATCACCAAAGCAGGATCGCAACCATCTAACAAAGGACCGGACGATTGGTTTACCGGCGCGGTCCGGATCGACCCATTGTTTCAAACCGAGGCCCCGGCCCGGGTGCAAGGGGCGAGTGTTACGTTTGAACCCGGCGCGCGTACGGCGTGGCACACTCATCCATTGGGCCAGACCCTGATTGTCACGGCCGGCTGCGGACGCGTCCAGCGCGAGGGCAGCGCGATCGAAGAAATCCGGCCCGGCGATGTGGTCTGGTTTGCCCCTAACGAAAAGCACTGGCACGGCGCCGCCCCGAAGACTGCGATGACGCACATTGCGATTCAGGAATCGCTCGATGGCAAGGTGGTCGAGTGGATGGAAAAGGTCAGCGACGAACAGTACGAAGGACACTAACTCGCTGCTTTCGGCGCGCTCAGGCTTTTGCTGTAGAACCCGGAGCGGTCGAAACAGCAAGGCCGTCGTTTCCCGGCGGCGAGCATCGAGCAGGCATTTCTGACCCGGCGGGCGCGCGTCTCTTCCTGCTTCGCGGAGGTGATCCAGTGAATCCAATCGCGACGCGCGAGCGGAGTGATGTCGGACCAGACTTCTCTCACTTTGGCGCTGGCGGCTGCGAGAGCCTTGCTTACATCTGGCGGCAGCTCAGGTTCCGGTTCTTGTGCCGCGGGCGCGATCTCGAGTGTGACAATGTCGCCTGCGTCTGCGTCCGCCGCGTTGCCGAGTTTCCGATCCACTTTGAGCCAGTGACTCTTTTGGCCGTCGGGTTCGAGCACAGCTCGAAAAGGGGCGCCGTTGATTGTGCCTTCGATCGCCGTCATGCCGCGCGACGGGAGCTTCGCGCTGGCGGTTTTGGGCAGGATGAGAAAGGTCCAGGCGCCATTTTTGCCATCGGCCCGAGGGCGGGCCGGCTCCATTGCGGGTTGGAGGAGTTTCGCCTTGAATCGGATTTTGGGAGCGGTTTTGGTCATGCTGCTCGTCGTAATAGTCGCGAGACCGGAGTGAGATAGTCAACGGCAAAACTTCGATCCCGCCCGCAAGTCAGGAGGTTACTTTGAAAATTGACGCTGCAACTCCGCGACCTTTTCTCGCAGCCCGGTTGCGATTTGCTCCTGGGACCTCGTGCCGTGGCCGAGCCGGCGCAGTTCCTCTGCGCTGCATGGCTTCCCGATCACGATCCGCACCGGACGAAAACGCAGCCGCGCACTATCCGGCGGCAACGCTTCTCGCGTTCCAAGAATGCAGACCGGCACGACCACAGTCGCGAAGCGCTCGAGCAGAAGGCCGATACCGGGTTTGAATGGCTGGAGCTTTCCGCTCCGGGCCAGGCCGCCTTCTGGAAACCAGACGAGATTCTTTCCCTTCTGCAAAACGATCGCACCGAGCGCGAGGCCACTGCGTGCGGCGCGGCTCGGCTCAACCGGGAGAATGCGGCCGAGCCGGCTGAGGAAACGCATCAACCGGTTGGCGGCGACGATGCCGGTCCAGCCCGCCCAATAGGTATTGCGGAGCTGGTTCCAATCGAGCGCGTTCGCGAGCACGAAGCCGTCGAGGAGGCTGATGTGGTTCGGAGTCATGATCCACTGTCTGCCGTTAGGCAAATTTTCCCGACCGATCACGTGGACGCGAAAGAGCAGGCGCATCAGGACGCGACCGGCAGCGTAAATCGCGCGTGCGGTCTGGTTCATCGCCGGCCCGAGCGGCCGGAGCCACCGCTTCTGGGTTTCATCGAGAATCTCATACGGTTGCGCGATCGGATCGACGCCCTCGCCTTCGGCTGCTTCCAGCACTTCGCGCAGGAGATCGCGCACGGTATCGATGCGGCCGATCGCTTCCTCGGTGATTTCCACACCGCTAACCTGCGCGATCTCGAGGGTGAGATTGAGCCACTCGAGTGAGTCAACCCCGAGGTCGAATTGCAAGCTGGTGTCGGGCGTGAGGCGCTTGTCGGGAAATCGGCGCGCGAGCAATTGCCAGACGGCGTTTGACCGCGGCTCTTCGCACAGGGCCCGATCTTCGCCGGACATGTCTTCCAGCGGCATCGCTCCGGCCGGCGCGGTTCTCTCTTCGCCGCTTTTCGCTTCGGCAAAGCGCCGGGCAAGACGGTGGCGCTGGAGCTTTCCCAGGCGCGTATGCGGCAATGCATCATTCGTTAGGGCGAAATCCGAGATCCTTTCATAACTCGGCAATTCACGGGAGGCGTGCTCGAGCGCGGCGCGCACCGTGCCGGCGATATCGTTTCCACAGGCGGCTCGCTCCGGCACGATCAGCGCGACGAGCTTGCCTGCTTTTTCAAGGATGCCGATTTCCCGGATGGGCGGTTCCCGCGCATAAGCGGCTTCCACATCTTCAGTCTGAATTTTCTCACCGCTCTCGGTTTTGATGAGAGTGGAAAGTCGGCCCGCCAGATGGAGGAATCCGTTTTCGAAATAGCCGAGGTCGCCAGTGCGAAACCAGCCATCGGCGGTGAAAGCCTGGGCGGTTTCTTCCGGCAAATTGCGGTAGCCGGAGAAAACGTTTGGTCCGCGCGCCAGCACTTCGCCGCTGCGATGCGGCTCAGGCTGCGCGTCGGCTTCGAGTGCGCTCTGGTCAAGCCGGAGCTCGACGCCGGGAAGGGGTTTCCCGACGGTCCCTTTCCTAAAGTCGTTAGGCAGGTTGATACTCAGAAGCGGCGAGGTTTCGGTCAGCCCGTAACCGATCGCGACCTCCCAGCCCAACGCTTGCAGATTTGCCCCCAACTCCGGATCGAGCGCCGAGCCGCCGGAGGCGAGGAGCCGGAGATTTTTCCCGAATCGCTGATGCAGCGAGCGAAAGAAAAGCTTGCCGGCGCGTATGCCTGACGAATCAAGGAGAAAGCTGCTGAGCCTGAGGAAAATCTTGAAGCTGCGCCGGGTAATTCGCCCGGAAGATTCGACCCTGGCTTGGATCCCGGCAAAGAGCGCACGGTAAAGCCGCGGCACGCCGATGATTGCAGTCACATTGCCCTCACGCAGCGCACGCAACAGCGGCTGCCCGGTGAGCGAAAACGGCAGCACGAGAGGCAAGCCTAACGAGAGCGGCGCCAGCATCCCGATCACGAACGGATAAACGTGGTGCAGCGGAAGCGGAAGCAGGACGCGGTCGGATTCGCCCACGATCTGGAGTTGCCTGACGACAGAGAGTTGCGAGGCGATGTTGGCATGGGTGAGCGGAACACCCTTCGGCGGTCCGGTCGTTCCCGAGGTGTAAAAGAGCACGGCCGGGTCGTTCGCGCCGATGGCGGGGAGGGCGATCGCATCGGACAGACAAAATTTCTCCCAGCTCCGCGCATCCTCAGCCGGCGCGTCGAGCAGGATCAGTGGCCGTTCCGGAGCAAGCTGCTGCAACCGGGCGGCGCGGCGCGTGGTCGTGATGATCGCGCGCGCCGCGCTGTCCGCGAGGATATGAGCGAGATCGTCGTCGCCGAACTGGACGTCGAGCGGCACGACGACCGCGCCGGCCCGAAGGACACCAAGGGCGGCGGCGATCCATTCGAGGCGATTTTCGGCGAAGAGGAGAATGCTCTCGCCTGACTCGAAGCCGGCGTTCGCGAGACCGTTGGCAAAGGCGTGAGCCTGCCCGGCAAGCGTGCGGTAGGACCAGGTGCGAGCCGACTCTCGATCGAAGAAGATGAGCGCGGTCTTTTCCCCCCGCGCGCCTAACGATTCCACCAGCCCCTGCAGCGTCTCCGTCATGATTGTGAAACGCGGTCCTCGGGAATCAGCCTCTCGTTAGGCCGCAATTCTACTCCTCGCACTCCGGCTCGCGGCTCGCAATCGCAGAGCGCACGCTTGTTCGACTCCCGATTCCTCGACGCCGGCAAGGCGCGGCTGCGGCCGCGCCGGACTCGTTAGGCTGGAACTGCGATCGTTTGCAGCGGCGGCGCGGCGTGACCGGGCGCGCCGAGCCGCTCCAGGCCGGCAAGGCGAACCTGCGGATGGGATGGCACGACCAGAACCGGCTGCATGGCCTCGCGCACCACGTGTTCAGCCACGCTGCCGATGACGAGATGTTTCAGCCCGGTGCGACCATGGGTGCCCGCGATGATGAGATCGACCGCGCGTCGCGTCGCGATGTTGCAAATCTCGGGCGCGGGCTTGCCGAACCGGACCAGGAGAAGGAAGGGCACGCTCGCGAAATCCACCTGGCTCAGGAACTGGCGCATCTCGCGTTCTGCATCCCGCTGCGCGGTCGTTCTGAAATCCGCCAGGCGATAAACGCCGAGGCCTTCGTTACTCAATTCGTCATGGCTCTGGATGGCATGAAGCACGAGCAGGCTCGCACCTGTGTCAGCGGCGAAGGCGATCGCGTATTGCAGTGCCTCGAGCGAGGCCGGGGAAAAATCGATCGGAACGAGAATGATTGGTTTGCGGCTGAGCTTTTCGCCGCCGCTTTTGGTTTTCCTGCTCTGGCGTGGCCGGGTGATGAACACCGGGCAGGTGGCATGTTGCACGACGCGCTCGGCCGTGCTCCCGAGCAGAACATGTTTCAGTCCGGTGCGACCATGGGTGGGCATAACGATGAGATCGATCGCGCTCGCCTGGGCGAAGTGACAGATCTCATGGAAGACCGATCCCCCTTCCCGCACATGGACCGGCGTTTCGGCGGGCAAACCTGCGCGCTCAGCGACCGCCTGGAGTTGTTCGGCGGACGACTTCTCCTGATGCCGGTCAAATGATTCCGCTGCCTGCCCCCCGGTCAGGACCGGTCCGATGAAATCGATCGGATACTGCGGCGACGAGACATGGAGAAGATGGATTGTGGCCTCGAAGTGTCGCGCGATCTTGCGTGCCTGAGCGATGGACTTGAGCGAGAGCGGCGAAAAATCAACCGGGACCAGAATGTTGCGAATTGCGGGCTTTTTCATGGCCCGAATTTGCGGTGCGGTCGCGCCTTCGTCTCGGCGTTGCTTGGCAAATGCGCGGCATTTTTTGCGCACCTCTCGGGCCGCCGGTGTCGTTAGGGCAGCGGGATCAAGCCCCGGATATGACCGAATGGAGCGACGCCTAGCGACCACTGAAAGCGATGGTCGCACTGTCGGGCTCGCACCGCGCAGGAAAAATTCTCGCTTGCCGGGGCGAGCGATGTTCTCGTGAACCCGTTCATGTCTGCACCCGCCCGCAGCAGTTATTCGATTGCGTTGAGCCACGACCAGGTGCGGGCGCTGCGGCAGTTGCTCACCGAGAGCGGTTTCACTTTTTCGTCCAAGCCCTACACCATTTTCTTCGCGCAAAAAAACAAGCTCAGCGCCGCCGTCTACGAGAAAGGACCGAAGCTGCTCCTGCAGGGTAAAGGGATTGATGAGTTCGTCAGTTTTGAGTTGGAGCCGAAGATTCTCGGGGAAGCGCGACTCGGCTACGAGGAAGTGCATTCGCCGGAAATGTTCGCGCCACATTTCGGGATTGATGAGAGCGGCAAAGGCGACTTCTTCGGTCCACTTGTCATCGCCGGCGTGTTCACCGATGGCGCGATCACGCGTCACTTTTTGGAAAACGGAATCCAGGACAGCAAACGCATCGGCTCGGACGCGCGGATCCGGGCGTTGGCGAAATTGATTCGCCAGACCGCGGGCGTGGCCTTCGATGTCGTGCTCATCGGCCCGGAGCGTTACAACGAGCTTTATGGAAAATTCGGCAACCTCAACAGCCTGCTCGGCTGGGGCCACGCCCGCGTCATCGAGAATCTGCTCGCCAAGCGGCCGGATTGTCCGCGCGCCTTGTCGGACAAGTTTGCCGATGTCCGGGTAATCGAGAATGCGCTCCTGCAACAGGGCCGGCGGATTCAGCTCGACCAGCGCACCCGCGCCGAATCCGACCTTGCAGTCGCGGCCGCTTCCGTCCTCGCGCGTGAAGCGTTCATTGATTGGCTGGCGCGGACCAGCAAACGGCTCGGGCTCGTGCTCGGTCGCGGAGTTTCGGCGAGCGTGAAAGAAGCCGCGCGCCAACTGGTCGAGAAGGAAGGTGCGGAGGCGTTGCGGCGATTTGCGAAAGTGCATTTTCGCACCGCGCACGAAGTTGCTCCAGAGGAGTATCCGGCTCCGCCTCCCCGGCGGGAGTGGCGCCGATAGAGGGCCGGGTGGCGCTTGCTCGGCGGAAGCACGAGGGGCAGCGGCAAGCTTCCTGCTCCTACCGAGCTGCGAACTTTAGCTGCCGTGGATACCAGGTGTCTCATTCTCAACAGCGACCCCGTTTTTCAGGACCGCGTGCTCGCTATCTTCGATCTGCTGACAGACGTCGAGCTCCGGATCGTGCGCTCCCTCTCCGAGGCAATTTGCATCCTGATCCGGGAAGATTTTGACCTGTTTGCGGTCGAGGGCGAAGTCCCGGTTGCGATCGAGCAGGCGATTAACGCACGGCAGCATTTCCCTTCGCTCCAGATCGTCTGTCTGCTGGATGGTCCGGGCGCGAACCCGGAGTTGATGACGCAGGCCAGGGAACAGAACGTGACCCTGCTCGCGGCCACTGCTACGGTCCCGCGCTTGCGCCGGCAGTTGCGGGCGTTGGTTGCCACGGCCAAAAACAAAACCGGTCCGCCTGCCGAGGGTATCGACCCGTGTCATTCCCTGGTCGGCAACCTGAACCAGTTTTCCGCCGCTGAGATTTTGCAGATGAGCTGCATGGGGCAGCGAAGCGGCCGGCTCACTTTCATGTCCGGCCGCGGCACGGGCGAGATCTATCTCCACCATGGGATGGTGCGGCATGCCGCCTATGGCAGCCTGGAAGGGGAAACCGCAGTCGCGGAGGTGTTCCGCTGGCGCCAGGGTCGCTTCTTTTTCGAGGAGGGGATCATCAGCCAGGTGCAAACGGTCAATCGGCCCTGGGCCCACCTCTTGATCGATAACCTGCAAAAACTCGACGAGACGATGCAGATGGTGAGCGTCCCCAATTCGCGATGAGAGACCTGAAGTTGGAAAAAGACCTTCGTTTGCTCAATCTCCTCATGGACGGCTGGAAGAAGCTGCACGACTTCATCACTTACGCGCTCGACCGGGCCAAGCCGATCATCTCCGCCGACCAGGAACGGCAGTTCACCGAAATGCGCGGCGTTCTGCTCCAGGAAAGCGAGCATGTATTTACAGAACTGAACCTGGTCGCGGAACTCTCCGGCAAGGCGATGAACGTCCTTCAGCGCGCCTCTTCCTTGCGCACGGTGCGCGAACTGGCAGGCGAGGATACGCGCCGGCTCGAGTCGGATTGGAATTTTGTCTTCACAAAGCTTGGCCTGCTCCAAGGGCAGCTCAAAGCCCGGCGCAAAGCACTACTCGGGCGCACCGTTTTTGGTCATGCCCTGGCGCGGATGTTCGGACGCGGGCTTGAGACGAGCACGGTATCGCGCTAGCATCCTCGCAGAACCTGCCACCGGAGAGTGGGTTGTGAGCGCCGAGAACTTTGCGCCGGAAGCGCAGTTTTTTCTGGAAAGGCCCGCTCAACCTCTGGTCGGCGGACGATTCTCATATCATCATGAGCAAGCTCACCAAACGCGACATTGTCGTGTCCATCAGCAACGAGACCGGGATGGTGCAGCACCAGGTTTTCGAAGTGGTCCAACGTACTCTCGACCGGATCACCGACAGCCTGGCCCGCAACGTTCCCGTCGAATTGCGCAACTTCGGAGTCTTCCAGCCGCGGCTCACCAAACCGCGGGTCGGTCGCAATCCCAATCAACCGGGCAGCAGTTTCGTCATTCCGCCGCGGGCAACGGTGAAATTCAAGGCCGGCAAGATCATGCGGCAACGGGTCGAGAAACTCTCCCGCGAACTAAAAGAAGCGGCCGAGCGCGATCAGGACGGCGGGCGCGAAAACGCCGAGCGCGCCGCGACCAGCGGGTAGTTGCCGTTTTGTCCGCTTCTTGCCAACCGCCGTGATCTTGCACCCTTCGACGGCGGCTCCAATTTCCTGCAATCCGTTCCCCGCCCCGCCAATCCTGCAAAAACGGGGAACCGTTTTCAGCCGGGTGCACGAATGACTACGAAGAATCACCCTTATGACTAAATTCTATTCCATCCTTATCGGCGGTGCGCTCGTTATCAGCGCAGCCGCTCCAGGCCGCGCCGGCACCGAGTCGACGACACAGGCAACCACCGCAAGTGGAGAGACAAAGGCGGTCCCGCTCGACCTCTTCACGATTCAATCGGGATATGTCTTTGAATCTGACCTTAACCACGGCGGCAGCCTCGGGAAACAAGATGAGATTCAGAACGAGATCGAGTACGGCCACCGGATTCAGCTTAAAGGCAATCTCTATCTCCACCTCGGCTTCTCCTATGATCGTTATGACTTTGGCAGCACCCCCTCGCCGGTGCCGAATCACCTTCAGACCATCTCGGGCGTCGTGGGTGTGGATTACATGCACGGGGAAGACGTGGGCGCCTTCCTCGAGTTTCGCCCCGGTTTCTACGCCCAGAACCACTTTGGGATTTCCTCCTTTGATGTGCCGATTAGCTTCGGTCGCATTTTCGTCATTAAGCAGGACAAGTTCTATCTCTTTGCCGGCGGTTACGCGGCCTTTCTCGCGGACCGCCCCTTCCTCCCACTACCAGGAGTAATCTGGATCATTTCCGACAAGCTGCGGCTGATGGGAGTTGCTCCTGACCCGAGACTTATCTATTCGCCAAGCAAAAAGATCGATCTATGGCTAGGCGGGGAATTTGTCGGCGGTTCCTTCCGCACGGATCATAATCCGGGAATTCAACCGGGAAAGCTTCGCGGAGCGCAGGTTGACTTTCTCGATGTCCGCGCCGGGGTTGGGGTCAAGTATGACGTGAATGACCACGTCTCGCTTGATCTCAGCGGCGGATGCTCGATTCAACGCCAGTTTGACTTTGGCCGCGCCGGCGAGACTTACCGGACCGATCCGGCACCTTATGTAACTCTCAAGATGTCCGCCGCTTTCTGAGTTTACTCCTGGATTCGTTTCAGGAGAAGCGCCGCCCCGAAAAAAGTAATCGCTGCCCCGACGCAGAGGAAAATCAAATCCTCGAGGTAAAATAACAGCCCGGCATGGTAAAGGTTCACGAGCCGGAAAGCGCGGCAAAAATGAGTCAGCGGAAAACACTCCGCGAGATAGCGAATCGCCGCTGGCAGTTGCTCGAGCGGCGCGAAGGCCCCGGAAAGAACAAAGACCGGGAGTAGGAAAAATACCGACAGTTGGATCGCCTGAGTCTGCGTGCGAGAAAAGGTGGAAATCAGAAGTCCAAGGCCGAGCGAACAGAGCAGGAAGAGCAGGCAAATAAGTGACAGGATTGCGTAATGATAGAAGCGCACATGAAAATACCAGCCTGCGACAATAAACACGATCACGATCATAACAATCGAGATAACGAGATAAGGAATCATCTTGCCGGTCACGACCTCCGTCCGTCGAAGCGAAGTAACCATGAGCTGCGAAAGCGTGCCGCTTTCCCGTTCGCGCGCGATCGTGCAGGCGGTGAGAGTGACTGTAAGTAACTGGAGAATGAGGCCGATGATTCCCGGCACGACGTAATCAATGAAGCGCTGCTTCGGGTTATAGAGGACGTGAGTCGTTAAATCCCACGGAGTCATGGCGGAGACGAAACCTTTGCGGATATCGACCGGGAGGTTTTTGCCCATCTCAATAACTTCGTCCGGCAGGTTTTCGATCATGGTATCGCGTTGTTTCTTCTGAAACTCGCCGAGCAGCTCCTGCAACCGGCCCTCGAGTTCGCTCGCGGTGTTGGTGTCACTGCCGTCAAGATAGACCGGCAGCGGCATCGGGTTGCCGTTCTTCAGGCTCGCACCCCAGCCCTGGGGGATGACGAGAGCGGCTTTTGCCCCGGCCGCGAGCAAATTAGGTTGGCTCCGGATCCCGCTCGTCGCCTTCCACTGAAAGGTGCTCCCGGAATGCAGTTGCTGAACTAACTCCTGACTCAGCGCGGAACGATCGTTATCTTGCAGAAGGGCGGGGACATTCGTCGAGGAGGTAACCTCAAAGGCATGACCAAAAATCAAAGTGAAAACCGGCGGCAAAATTAGAAGGAGAACGAGAATGCGCCAGTCACGATAGATATGAATGAATTCCTTGTCTGCGACGCTTGTGATCGCCTGGAAGCTGCGCCGGAAACTCATGAGACAGCGAGTGGTTCGAGCATTTCCGTATAACCCTGCGAGTAAGCGGTGAAGACATCTTCCATATCCGGCTCGGCCCAGCGGCAGTCATGGAGGGTGAGGTCGGGCCAGGGCCAGTTACCCTTCCAATCTTCCAGCAGTCTTTCCGCGTCCGGTGCGTAAAGACGCAGGCTGCCACTGCGCAGCGAAACCCCAAGAATCCCCGGGGTTTCCCTTAGCCGGATGAGTGCGGGCATGACCGGCTTGATATCGAGCTCGAGCAGCTTCGCTTTAAAGGTCTCCTTCAAGAGCCGGGGCGACGCCTTCGCGAGCAGCCGGCCGGAATCCAGGAAACCGACTTCAGTACAGCGCTCGGCTTCATCCATATAATGGGTCGTGACAAAGATGGTAATGCCGCCATTACTTAGCTCGTAAAGCAGGTCCCACATCTGTTGCCGATGCACCGGATCGAGCCCGGAGGTGGGTTCGTCGAGAAAGAGCAGGGGCGGCTCGTGCACGAGCGCGCAGCCGAGCGCAAGCAACTGGCGCATTCCACCCGAGAGACTGCCAGCGGGCGTATCACGCTTTTCCTCCAGGTCCATTTGCTTGAGCAGCCGCTCAATCCGGCCCGGCATTTCGCTCCTTCGCACCCGATAAGCCCCGGAAAAGAAGCGCAGATTTTCGAGCACGGTCAGATCGGGATAGAGGCTGAACTTTTGCGCCATATAGCCGAACTTCGCGCGCGCAATCCGCCGCTGCCGCCAGACGTCCACTCCGTTAATCGTCGCCTTACCCGCGGTCGGCCGCACAAACCCGCAAAGCATCCGCATCGTGGTCGTCTTACCCGCGCCGTTCGCGCCCAGGAAACCGAAGATCTCCCCGCGCCGAATCTCGAAGGAGAGGCCATCGACGGCCGCCAATTGCCCGTAGTGTTTCGTTAGGTTTTCGAGGCAAATAATCGTGTCACTCATCTCGGACAAAACCGGCGCCCGTGCGTCCATTCTTTCACTAGGGAAAACAGGGTCCTTTGCAAGGCATAACCCTCCAACGAAGGTTTGACAGCGACGCGATTCCTCCAAGACTAGAAACGGCTGACGAGCCGGCGGCGCACGTTTCTATTTGCATCATGAGAACAATTTTCCTCTCTCGACTGCTCGCCGTCATCTTTCTTCTCCCGCTCGGTCTGCTCGCGGCCGACCCCCTCGCGGAGATGGCCAGCTTCTCGGTCTTCGGGAAAATCGGTCTCAACGAGCTCGCCAACGGCCAGATCAAAACCGCCGCCGGCCCGCGGATGAGCACCGATCGCTATCTCTCGGTCCAGAGTTGTTTTGTCGTGGCGAACCCGCCTGCAAACGTCCTTGCCGCGATGAGACGGTTCGATCCAACTGCCCATCGCGAGCTGAAGGTCTTTCTCCACGGCGATATCTCCGGCTCGCCTTCCGCTTCGGCTTTTGCCAGGTTGCAAAACCCGCCGAAAAACTCCGCCGTCCAGTCCCTTGTCTCCGCCACGGAAAAGATGTCGCGCGACTTGCAGCTGAGTCAGGCGGAAGCACAAAGATATGCGCCCGGTAAACCGGTTTTTCCTTTCTGGATCGATGTCCTGACGAAGCGCGCGCAAAGTTTTCTCAGCGGCGGGGCGGCGGCCCAGGAGCCCTACAGTCACACTTCCCATTCAGTCCAGCCCGGGAAAGAATTCGCCGGGATCGTCAGGCAACAGCCACAGGTGAATCGACAGTTCGGCGGCTTTCTCAACAGCACCGGTCTGCTCGGCGGCCGCGGCTCCCTTAAGCCTGAGCTTTATTGGGAGCTTCTCCAGGTCGAGGACCAGGCCGTTCTTACTCTCGGCGCCTCCTACAAGCGCTCGACGGCGGACGGCGGCGCCCAGACCGCGGACGGCCTCTATTACGCCAGCGGCGGTTATAACGTATCTCTAACTCTTTACCAACTCTGGCCCATCCAGGCAGGCGGCCGGCCTTCCACCCTCCTTTGGCGCGGTGATTTTGTCTCCTCGAACTCGCTGGCTGACCTGCATGGGGTCGAACGCCTCGCCTCCGAAGGTGCGATGCGCAAAGATATCCTTAAGGCCGCGGAAGTCTTCCGCCGCGAAAGCAGCAAATGAACTCCCGCACTCTACTCCTTGGTCTCCTCTCATGTGGCATTGTCTCTTCTCTCCTCGCCGGTGAGGACAAGGCAGTCGCGCCTATGACAACCGAAAATGCAACGGTCGAAGAGCCATTTAACTTTTCCGGCGAGTTCGAAATCGACCAGGCGTATCTCGGCGACGGTGAAGTCGCGCGCGGCGCCCGGCACGTAACCGATCTGGGCGAGTATTATTCCAATCTTCTCTTCGTCTATACCCCGCGGGTGAAGTTTGGCATCCTAAGACTCGGTGGACAATGGGAACGCTATTCCTTTGATTTCCCGAACGGCGGCGCCCAGTTGCCGAATACGCTCCAAGCAACCAATGCCATCATTGGACTCGATACGAAGTTTTCCGATTCCATTCTGGTGCGATTCGAGAGCCAGCCCGGATTCTACGGCACCACCTTTGACCATCTCGACGGGGATTCTTTTAATGTCCCATTCGTTCTTGGCGGCACTTATATCTACAGCCCTGATCTCCAGCTTGTTCTTGGTCTTGGCGTTAATGTGCAAAGTCGCTACCCCGTCATCCCTGGTGGCGGAATTCGCTGGAAGATCGCGTCGCAATGGGTCCTGAACTTTGTCCTCCCAACGCCGCGAATCGAGTACCAGCTCAGTCGCAATGCCACTCTCTATGCCGGCGCCGATGTGAAAGAAAACACCTTCCGCGTTGACGACCACTTCGGCGACAGCCATGGCAACACCGCGCTGAACAACGCCTGGCTGACTTACGATGAACTCCGCACCGGCGCAGGCCTCGACTGGAAGCTTAATTCTTCTCTCACTCTAACTCTCGAAGGCGGTTATGCCGCCTATCGTCAATTCGATTTTCATCGGACTGACGTTCGTTATCACAATGAGAGCGGGTCACCTTATGGCGCGATCCGATTTCGCGGCGAGTTCTAAGCCGCGAGCCTGATTAGGGCACGTGGCTGCGACCGTCGCAGGTGCACCGCGTTCAATCTTCCGAAGGCCCGAACGAGGCCACCCGCTGCCTTCTCCTCTGAGCCCATTGGCCGTAGCGTCTGAAAGGGTCGGCTTTAAGTCCTAACGCCCTGCTCCGCTCCTGACGTATGACTCGATCCAGAGTCATTCAACAGGGAGAAACCAATGAGCAGAAGATACGCGACCGAATCAGTGATCCTGCGCCGGTTGTTCGCGGCCGGTGCAGTTTGCTTCTTTTCCCTCCAGACAATCGCGCTCGCCCAGGAGCCAGCGTCCACGGCAGTAAGTCCGCCTGGAGCAACCGGAGCGGCCCCGCAGGCTGGAGGCGCTGCTCCGGGCGAGGTTGCCGAAACCGAGCGCATCATCGTAACCGGCTCGAATATTCCGACCGCCGAAGAAGTCGGGCCGAACCCGGTTCTCAATATCAACCGGGACTTGATTAACAAATCGCCCGAACGCACGGCTGAAGAGTTAATCAAAGACTTACCTGTGGCCAATGGCGGCGGTGTCCCGGTTTCCAATAACGGCACCGGTTTCACGCCGGGCGCGTCGGCTATTTCCCTGCGGGGTCTCGGTCCGCAATACACCCTCGTCCTGATTGACGGCAGGCGCCTCGCTCCCTATCCGATCGGAACGGGCGGGGTTGTTTCCTTCTTCGACCTTCGCTCCATTCCGGAGGCTGCAATCGAGAGCATTGAAATTCTCAAAGACGGCGCCTCGACTACCTATGGCGCCGACGCCGTCGCGGGCGTGGTTAACATCAAACTCCGCCACGATTATCACGGCGCGGAAGCAAGCGTCGAATACGGAAACACTCTCGACAAAGACTCGGGTGAGTTTCGCGCGTCACTCGTGTTCGGCGCCGGCGATGGCACCACCAGCATCACCGGCTCGATGAACTACTATCATCGTAACTCCATCTTTACGCGCGACCGCGGGTTTTCCCTTAAGCCGCCCTTCCTCAGCAGCAATAGCACGCCCTACAATCTGCAGTTATCCAGCGCGGTGGTTGTCGCGGCGGGAGTTGACCCAGCTACCCTGCCCATGGACGCGAACGGAAATCTGATCCCGACTATCTTTGGCACCCCGCCAACCGGTTCCGGTGGCTTTTCCCCGCCAGGAAGCTATATCTATGCTCCCACCCGACCGCGCGCGGCCTTTTCCGTTTTGCCGGGCTTTGATTTTAATCTGTTCGCCGGTTCCCTGCCTGAGATCGAAAACTACGGCGGGTTCGCCAACTTCAGTCACAAAATCTTCGGCGAGCAGATGATTCTCTTTGGCGACATCTATTACGAAAGATCCAGTTCACATAACGAGCTCGCGCCAGTAGCCACGAATGACTTTGACACACCGGGCGCGACGGTCATCGCCATCCCGCCCGGAACCAACCTCAACGGAGTAGCTCCGCCGAACACACCTACCTTCGAGGAAACCGGGCTGCCGGCCGATGCGGTTAACCCGTTTAATCCTTTCAATCAGATTATCTCCGGTGGCACGCGGGCGCGCCTGCTGGAATTCGGCAACCGGCTCATCGACAGTACCACCGATAGCTTCCTCGCCACCATCGGTCTGCGCGGTGACAGACTATTCGATGGCACCTGGGGCTATGATGGTGGATTCCGCTACAGTAATGTCAAAGTCACCCAAGTAGGGCAGTTTGTTTCCAGCTCCCGTTTCAACCAGGTGCTGAACCAAAACTCGCCCGTGTTTGCCCCGGGTGGGGCGCTGGCTGGAGGGATTGCCTTTAATCCATTTGGCGACGCGCTCCATGGCACCCCGATCCCGAGTAACCTCGCTGATGTCGCCTACGCTACAATCCATCCCAAGGATGTCGATACCTCGGAAATCGCTACCCTCGACCTTAACATCTATACGACCTCGCTTTTCAAGTTGCCGGCCGGCGGAGTTGGTTTTGCCTTTGGCGGGCAGTTTCGTCGCGAACGGCTGACCCAGCAGATAGATGAGCTATCACAAAGTGGCGACATCGCCAGTAGCTCGCCCGGCGCCAGTACCCAGGCCGGGCGCAAAGACTGGGCTCTCTATGCCGAGGCCAGAATTCCTATCACCAGCCCGACCTTCAACTTCCCCGGCTTCTATTCCACCGAACTCACCGCCGCGGTTCGCTACGAAGCGTTTAAGAATAACGACACCAATGTCATGGTCCCCAAGTTTGGGCTCCGCTGGCAGCCACTCGATGAGTCACTGACAATTCGCGCCACCATCGGCAAAGGATTCCTTGAACCTTCCTTGATTGAGCTCTTTGGGAGCCCCACTTCCGCGCTCGCGCCCGTAACCGATACCTTGCCAACGTCTCTCGGCGGCCCGCCGGTTCCGATCGGCGATCCGTCACGAACCGAGAGAGAGCAGAACATTGTCGATACCAGTAATCCTCTCCTCCAGCCG
The DNA here is from genome assembly GCA_036825615.1 of Chthoniobacterales bacterium. Lineage (GTDB taxonomy): Bacteria > Verrucomicrobiota > Verrucomicrobiia > Chthoniobacterales > UBA10450 > JAICXG01. The sequence continues at coordinate 184,464 of DAISXY010000004.1, read as the reverse complement.
GAAGACTCCACCTCTTTTACAGCTGGCTTTGTCTGGACACCGAAGTTCATTGATGGACTTACTCTCTCGGTCGACATCTGGGATACGGAACAGACTGGTCAGGTCATTCTGGATAACATCCCGGCGATCCTGAGACGGGAAGCGCAAGGCGCTTTACTGCCCGGGGAAATTGTACAGCGGGATGACCAGGGTTTTATCAAACGAATTTTTGTCCCCTTCATTAACAGCGGGGCGACTACCGCCAACGGAGTCGATTTGGGGTTACAATATGTTCGTCAGACAGGTTTTGGCACCTTCACCTGGCTCACCCAGGTCTCTTATCTCAATTCCTTCAAGTTCCAGGGAACGCCGGAGTCGCGCACGGCCCAACTAGCTGGAGTGGCAGTCGCGGGCATTGCCGACACTACCTCGGTCGATGGCAATCTAAGGTGGAAAGGGATTCAGCGGCTTGACTGGAATTGGAACGGTTTCGATCTCGTGGGCACGGTCCGATATCTCGATGGTTTCCACGAACTGCTGCCCAATGGTCATAATCACTGGGTGAGCCAGACCTGGACGGTGGATGGCCAGGCGTCCTATGACTTCACTTTTGTTCCGCCGGTCGAAAACAAACCGGTGCCGGGCTATTCCAAGAGTTCGGATGAGATGGCCACGGATAAGGATGGGAAACCGACCGAGACGGCGGCGGCACAGACTGCGAATTCGGCCCTGCCAATGTGGCAGCGTGTCCTCAATAACACTACCATCACCCTGGGCTGCTCTAACATCTTTGGTCAGGATCCGCCCAAAGCTTATGGGTTTGGCGGCAACTCGACGAAGTATCCCGGCTTTCTCTATGACCCGACGGGCCGTTTCGTTTACCTACAGCTGACAAAGAGGTTTTAAACTACAGGATTAAGACAGCAATCCAGCGGGAGCCGGCGGAAGTCAATCTGCTGGCTCGCCTGCTTTGCAGAAATGAACTCGTTCAATCGAAATCTCAGCGCGCGTCCGAAGAGCCCGGTTTCGCGTCACTTCTGCGATGGTGTAAATTGGAGCCGCGGTCTCCGCCGCCAAAGGTATAATTCTGCTCTCACCGAGGGGTGGCGCAATCGAATGAACGGACACAACAAAGAGATAGCGGCAGAGGAGAAAAAGAATCCTCCTCACGCGCCAGCTACGTCTCCCGCTGATTCCGCTGCCGGCGAAAAGGGTCAGAGTGAAACTGCCAAGACTTTGGCCGAAATGCTGCCTCTGGTTTATGACGAGCTGCGTCGGCTAGCCGATGGCTACATGCGGCGCGAACGGCCCGATCATACCCTTCAGCGCACGGCCTTGATTCATGAGGCCTACATTCGCCTTGCCCACCAGCAGAATCTCTCGTGGGAAAACCCGGCACACTTTCTTGCCATCTTCGCCCGGCTCATGCGGCAGACGCTGATCAATCACGCCGCCGCCCGCACCCGGGCGAAGCGCGGCGGCCATGATCCGACCGACTTGATGCTGGAATTCTACGAGCGCAGCCAGGTCGACGTAACTGCGATTGACGAAGCCCTGCGCGAGCTGGAGGCGCTCGACGCCCGCCAGGCGCAGGTCGTCGAGCTGCGCTTTTTCGGCGGTCTCACAATCGAGGAAATCGCCGCTGTGCTCGAGATTTCGCCGATGACGGTGAAACGCGAATGGGCCGTGGCCAAGCTTTGGCTGCGCAAAGCACTCTCACAGGATGCTGACTGACGCGGAGACCAGGTTGTCGGGACGCCATATTTTCGTCTATGATTGAAGGAGTGAGTATGAACCAGGAACGCTGGCGGCGACTCAAGGCGATCGTGGCGGATGCGCTTGAGGAAGATTCTCCGGCGGAGCGCACGGCCCTGCTCGAGCGCGAGTGCGGCGGTGACGCGAATCTGCTTCACGAAGCCAGGTCTTTCTTGAGTGACGCAGATACGGTCGCGGCCGAGGGAACGGATACCCTGGAAGAATGCGCCGTAGTCGTGAGCGCGGCGGTGCGCCGGGAGCCGATTTTTACTCCCGGCCGGCGGGTGGGCGCCTATGTGGTTATTCGCGAGCTGGGTCACGGCGGGATGGCCATGGTCTATCTCGCGGCCCGGGCGGATGGTTACTTTGAAAAGGAGGTAGCAATCAAGGTCCTAAAACCGGCTGAGAAAGAAACGCCTGACTTACTCGGCCGTTTCCGCGCGGAACGCGAAGTCCTTGCCTCGCTCGATCACCCGAACATCGCTGAACTCTTTGACGCCGGGACAACGGAAGAAGGCATGCCTTACTTCGTGATGGAGTATGTCTCCGGCACGCCGATTACCGATTACGTTCAGCAGCGCAATCTTTCGGTCAAACAGCGGCTCCACCTTTTCCTCAAGATTTGCTCGGCGGTTGAAGCCGCGCATCGCAAGCGAATCATCCACCGGGATCTCAAACGTAATAACATTCTTGTGAATGAAGATGGCGAACCGAAGTTACTCGACTTCGGGATTGCCAAGTTACTCGAAGACAATCCCGTCACGGTGACTAGCGCCGGTCAGCAGCGACTTACTCCGATTTCTGCTTCGCCGGAGCAGGCGCGCGGCGATACCGTGACGACCGCCACCGATGTCTATGCGCTTGGGGCTCTGCTTTATGAGTTACTTTCCGGCCAGACTCCGCATCGATTTGCGAGCCGCAACCCGGGCTTGCAGGAAGTCGAGCGGGTGATCTGCGAAGAAGAACCGATCCCGCCGAGTGTCGCAGCGCCAACCGCGGAATTGCAGCGCGCGCTCCGGGGCGATCTTGATGCGATCATATTGCGCTCGCTCCAGAAGGATCCCACCAGGCGCTATGCTTCAGTCGCTGACCTCGTGAGCGACTTGCGTCACTATCTCGCCGGAGAACCCGTCGGGGCCCGGCCCAATACCGTTCCCTATCGCTTCCTCCGTTTCGCCGCGCGACATCGGCCATCGCTCGTCCGTGTTGGACTGAGTGTGATTGCGCTCGGCCTGGTGGTGAGCGGATTATTTTTTCTCGCCTATCACTACGCGCAAACCAACTCACAAAACCCGCTCAGCGCAGGTGCGAAAGTCCCGCAACAGAGTATCGCCGTTCTTCCCTTCGATGACTTTGCCGCGGACGATGGCAGCACCTACTTTGCCGATGGCGTGCAGGATGACATCCTGACCGATCTCGGAAAGGTCAAAGACCTGAAAGTGATAAGCCGCTCCGGAGCTTCGGTCTACCGTGGCGGCGTCCGCGATGCGCGCCAAATTCGCCGGGAACTGGGAGTCGCCTATGTACTGGAGGGCAGCGTTCGCCGGCAGGATGATCGGGTACGGGTAAATGTCCAGCTCATCGACACTGCATCTGACACTCAGGTGTGGGGTGAGCAGTATGACGGCAAACTGGATGATCTCTTTGCTCTCCAGAGCAAGTTATCACAAGCAATTGTCAGTCAGTTAAAGGGCAAGCTCTCCGCCGGGGAAAAGGCGGCGATGGAAACTCGCCCCACGACCAACATGGAGGCTTATGATCGCTACCTGAGGGCAAAGGCAGCTTTCGTCCAGTATCGCTACAAGGACGCGATGGACCTGTTGAATGAGGCGATTAGTCGCGATCCCAATTTCGTCCTGGCCTACTGTCTCCTCACTGATGTTCATCTCTATCTCTATCGTTTCGCCGGTGACCAGTCGAAGAGTCATCTCGAGCAGGCAAAACAAGCCGCCGAGACTGCTTTACGGCTCGCGCCCGATTTGCCCGAGGCGCACCTGGCGAAGGCGCAGTTCTACTACAACGGGATGAACGATTGGGAAAAGACTCTGGCCGAGTTAGCCAATGCGCCCCCTTCGCCCGATGCGCGCGCCAAGTTCTTTGATCTCACTGCATTGGCGGAGCGCAGACTTGGACGCTGGAAGGAAGCGTTGCGCGACGGCGAGAAAGCGATCGAGCTTGACCCGCGTGATCCGTTTATTAACACCGAAGTCATTCAGACTTATCTCGCCCTTCGTAGATACAAGGACGCGGAGCGGCTGGCCGACCAGGCCTTGAAACTCCTCCCGATAAAGAACTCGCCCTTCTGGCTAATGAAAGCGGAAGCGATTCTACAGCGGGGCGATGCGCCGGGCGCGCGCGCCGCCATCCAGGAGGCGCCGAGTGACGAGATCGCGCACATGGAACTGGCCCGCATTGCCCTCTATGAACGCGACCTGCCGCGGGCCTGGGCGGAAGCGGAAGCCGCGCGAAAAGCAGCGCCATCGAACGCGGCGCTTTGCGATTGGCTGCAAGGCACGATCGCCCGGCTGCAGGGAGACGCCGAAAAGGCGAAGCTGCATCTCGAGAAAGCGCGCGTCGCGTTCGAAAGCTTGCGCGCGCAACATCCCGATGAGCCCTGGGCCGTTTCGTATCTCGCCTGGACTTATGCCGCGCTCGACCGCAAAGAAGACGCGCTGCGCATGAGCGCAGAATCGATGAATCTCATCCCGACCTGGCGCGACGCGATGGAGGGACCGGTCTACGCGAACATGAATGCGCAATTGCAAGCCCTCGTCGGTGAGAAGGAAGCCGCACTAGGCTATCTCGCGGCAGCGGTGAGGCGGCCCGCCAGCCCGAGTTACGGTGAGCTGAAGATGGATCTGGGCTGGGAGAACCTGCACGGCGACCCGCGCTTTGCTGCCATCCTCGAGGAGGCGTCGAAGCCGATCCAGCTCGAGTAGCTCTGCCCAAGCGCGCACCGTCCGGTTGCGAGCCGGTGCGAGGATTCTACTCTTTTTGTGGTCCAATTTCCGGGCCGTCCTTGCATTAGCCTGTGTGGAGGATCTTCCGGCTATGCAATCATCGCTCTTCGAAACTTTCGGCCAGCACTTAAAGCAATTTCAGGAGGAAAATTCTCCGAAAGTGATTGGAATGGTTGGTTTCGATGGCGTGGCGGCGCTTGACCTCACCGGGCCGCTCGAGGCCCTCGCCAGCGCCCGCCGCGCCGGAGAAATCGCCCAGGCGCCGGCCTGCTACAAACCGGTCCTGCTTGGCCTAACGAGCAAAGCATTCGTCTCGGAATCGGGCGTCACCTTCCGCGCCGAAGCCAATCTTGCCGCCGCCGGCCCGCTCGACACCATCCTCATTCCGGGCGGCAAAGGCTTGCGCCAGCCGGAGACGATTCGGCTTCTCGCCGCCTGGTTGCGGGAACGAGCCGGCTCGACGCGACGAATCGCGGCGGTCTCGACCGGCAGCTACGCTCTCGCGCAAAGCGGATTGCTGGATGGGCGGCAGGTTACAACTCACTGGCGTTTTGCGCGCGATCTCGCCCGGCGATTTCCCCGGGTTCGGGTGAACCTGGCCGCTGCTTTCCTGAAGGATGGGAACTTCTATACCTCCGGCGGCGGCACAGCCGGGGTCGAGATGACCCTCGGGCTGATCGAAGAAGATTATGGCTGCGAAGTCGCGCGCGCGGTCGCGCGTGAGCTGGTCATGCGCTTGCGCCCGCCCGGGGCGGCGGATGAGTTTCAGCTGGTTGATTATCAATCCGACCCGGCCGAACGGATCGCCGATCTGCCAGCCTGGATCTCGGCCCATCTCCAGGAAAACCTCACGGTCGAAGCGCTCGCCCAACGGGCCTGTCTTTGCCCGCGCCATTTCAGCCGCGTCTTCAAGCAGGTATTCAAGTGCACTCCGGCAGATTTCGTCGAGGAGCTGCGCCTGAGTGAAGCGCGGCGGCGTCTCCTCGCCGTCCGCGCCACGATCGAGAGCATCGCGGCGAGCGTCGGATTTCACAGCGCCGACTCCTTTCGGCGCGCCTTTGAACGACGCGTGGGGACGACGCCGACGCTCTTTCGCCGCCAGGCGCACGCTGGTAATGGGAGAAACAAAACCACCTCAATCGAGAGCGGAGCGCACGGCTTGCCGGGACGGCGCCTCGCCGCCTGAGGCAGCGGCGCTCCTTTATTCGTTAGGCACAACTACAGCGCGCGGCGGATCGCGCGTCGCACGGTCTCCGTGATCCAGCCGTAGACGAGATGCGAGGCGAGCGCGTAAAGATGAGTCATGACTGGAATTTCCTTCGGCGACTTCGATAATCCGGCCGCCGGGACCGCCAGCTCGTCCGCGAGCAACCAAAGCCCGCTGCCAAAAGCGACCCCGTCGCCGGTCGTCACCACCGGTGCGACTTCGGCGAGCACGCCGTAAACCGCCGCCGACCCGGTGCCCATTCCATAATGCACGGCTTCGCCCGCCAGCGGCTTGTAGTCCCGGGGAATCTTGCGCCCGGTGACCTTCTCCGAGACCAGATTGGCGGCTTTCACCGTCGCCGGATCGCCCCGCCCGCCACGCTTCTTCTCCGAACGCATGGCTGCGGCAGCCGCGCTCCAGGCGGCCTGGAACTGCTCCATGAGAAAAGAAGCCAGAATTCCGCCAGCCACCCCGGCGACGAGCCCTTTCATGATATCGGTGCCACCGTAGTCGGTATTGTCGTAACTCAACATGGGCTCGCCCCTTTTCTTGTCGTTGTGCAATAGGATCGCATCTCTGCCCGCAGCCGCGTGTGAGAGACGGTCATTTCGCGGCTTCGCCTCCGAGCATGAGTTGGAGATAAATTACATCCAGGCGGCGGCCAAACTTCGAGCCGACCTGACGAAGCCGGCCTGTCTCGACGAAACCTAACGACTGAAGGAGTGCAATGCTCCCGAGCGATTCCTCGCACGAGGCAGCGACAATCGTGTGATAACCCGAAACTCGCGCGCGTTGCACCAATTCCTGCACAATCGCACGCCCATAACCGCGACGGTGACAATCGTGGCGCACATAAACAGTCAGCTCGATCGTATCGCGGTAGGCGCAGCGCGATTTGAAGGGCGAGAGCGCGCCCCAGGCGACGACCTCGCCGCCGCTCTCGAGCACGATCATGGGCTGGTCGGCCGGCCGCGCGCGCAGTTCGGTCTCGCGTTCCTCCGTGGTTTCGTCGTCCAGCTGAAAAGTCGCGGCCGAGGTGCGGACGTAATAGTTATAGATCGCGTTGATCGCGCCCGCATCAGCCGGGGTGGCGAGCCGCGGCTGCGGAATCTTCGCCCGGGTTTGCACCTGGCCAGCTTCGTCTACGGCCTAACGACGGGCAAGATTGAACCCGCACCGCTCGCAAGCTGCGCGATCAGGCCAGGCGCTAATGAACGCGCGCCGTCTTCTGGTTGTTGATCGACAAGACCGTCACGCTCCTGACATTCGACGGCAGCGGCCGGATCGTGAACGTGGCGGTAATCGGAGTCAGGATTACCGTGTTCGCCCCGAAGGGCGGTCGGGCGACAAACTCCAGCTCGTAATCCGAGCCCGCCGGCTGGTTTGTCACCGGGACGAGGCGCGGGTCGATCCAACCGGTCGTCTTGGCCGTGCCGGTCGCCGTCACCACCAGACCTCCTGCCACCCGATGGACGCTGACCGTTCTCACGGTCGCAACCCGGGCGAAATTGACCCGAGTCACCGCCGGTTGCGGAGTGGAGCAAGCGCCGAACAGGCTCAGCAGCGCGATTAGCCAAAGAGAAAAGATCGGTCGTTTCATAAAAATCTATCGTAGCCGGTCACAGCTCCGGTTCGGCCTTCAGCTCTCCAGTGTGTGTCGTCGAGCGAATGTCGCGATTATCAAGACGGAGCTGAAACTCATGGCCGCGCTGGCGCCGTGGTGCAGAATTTCTCAACCTCCCGTCGGCAAAAGAACAGCTCCCGAAATTTCCACGTCCAGCGTGGCCAGTTCCAGCCCATGCTGCTCCGCGAGCCGCACCAGATGCGCGTCCGTGGTCTGACTCCCTCGCGTGCACCACTCCGGCCAAGTGGCGCCGTCGACATTGTCAGGCAGAAAACGATGGCGACCGCCGAGGGACTCGAGCATGCTTCGCAGCACCTCCGCCGCTTCACCGACCGAGACGTGGCCAAGACCGCGCTGGACGGAAACGCGCACAAATCCAATTTCCGGAATCGGTGAGGTCCACAGTTCGACCCCCCGCTTTTTCTTCTGTCCGGCGATCCAGCGCACGGTCCGCTCGTGGTCGACGTGATCTTCCCAACCCCACGCGACCAGGACGTTGACGTCGAGAAGAAAACTCACGGGAAATCCGCCAGCATTTCTCGGGTGGCGGCGACGGTCAGAGGCGGCAGGTCCTGACTCGCTAGAAAGATCTTCGCGCCCGTGACGGGGCAGCGACTCACGACCGGTTTGGCCGCAACCGTTGTCGCCGCTGCCGCCCGACGGCGAAGGTACTCCGAGACTGAAAGACGCTCTCGGCGGGCCCGTTGCCGAATCACGCGCGCCTCGCGATCAGACACTTTAAAGGAGAGTGTTGTCACAGTAATACAGTAATACCGCGGCGAGTTCTTGTTCAACAGGAGAACGGAAAGAGCAACTCAAAGTCGGATCGAACGCAAGCGAAGAGCGTTGCTTATCACCGAGACGGAGCTGAGGCTCATGGCCGCGCCGGCGATGATTGGGCTGAGGAGGATGCCGAACCAAGGATAGAGAATCCCGGCGGCGATGGGTACCCCTAACGAATTATAGATGAAGGCGAAGAAGAGGTTCTGGCGAATGTTGCGCATCATGGCGCGGCTGAGCCGGATCGCTTTCTCGATCCCGCGCAGGTCGCCTTTGAGCAAAGTGATCCCCGCGCTTTCCATCGCCACGTCGGTGCCGGTGCCCATCGCAATCCCGACATCGGCCGCGGCGAGCGCGGGGGCGTCGTTGATCCCGTCGCCGGCCATCGCGACGAGACCGTCTTTGCCGCGCAGCTCGCGGACGCGTTCGTGTTTGTGCTGCGGTTCGACTCCGGCTTCGACCTCGTCGATGCCGAGCTTTTGCGCCACCGTCCGCGCCGTCCGCTCGTTGTCGCCGGTAAGCATGATGATTTTGATTCCGAGCTGATGCAGATGCTCGATTGCACCGGGGGTAGTTTCTTTGATCGGATCGGATACGGCGATGATGCCGCGGGCGCGGCCATCAATGCCAACGAAGATGACGCCGTTGCCCTGGGCTTGAAGCTCGGCGGCGCGTTGCTCGAGCGCTGCAAGCTCGCGCACATTTTGTTCTTCAAGGAACTTTGGTTTCCCGACGACGATGCGTTTCTCGGCCACGCGACCGATGACGCCGCCGCCGGTAGTTGATTCGAAATCGGCGACCGCCGGAATGTTCAAACCGCGTTTCGTGGCGCTTTCGACGACCGCTCGGGCAAGCGGGTGTTCGCTATTTCTCTCGACCGCGGCGGCGACGGCAAGCAGCTCTTCTTCGGTCGTGGAATCGCTTGCGATGATCTGGGTCACGGCCGGTTTGCCTTCGGTCAGCGTGCCGGTCTTATCGACCACGAGAGTGCGCACTTTTTCCATCAGCTCGATCGCTCCGGCTTTTTTGATCAGCACCCCGGCCTGGGCGCCGCGGCCGACCCCGACCATCACCGACATCGGCGTGGCGAGACCGAGCGCGCAGGGACAGGCGATGATGAGGACGGCCACGGCGTTGACGATCCCGTAGGTCAGGCGCGGCTCAGGCCCGATCAGTGTCCAGACGATGAAGGTGATGACCGCGATGGCAATAACCGCGGGCACGAACCAGCTCGCCACTTTGTCGGCCAGACCTTGAATCGGCGCGCGGCTGCGTTGCGCCTCGGCGACCATCTCGACAATCTGCGAAAGCACGGTTTCGCTCCCGACGCGCTCGGCTTCGATCACGATGCTGCCGGTTTGATTCACCGTCGCGCCGGTGACCTGGTCTCCGGCCGTTTTCTCGACCGGCATCGGTTCGCCGGTGATCATGGATTCATCAATGCTGGTGCGGCCATCGATCACCCGACCATCGACCGGCACTTTTTCGCCCGGTCGAACTCGAAGGTGATCGCCGCGCTGCACCTGCTCGAGCGGCACGTCGCGTTCTTCGCCGTCGCGCACGAGCCGAGCCGTGCTCGGCGCAAGATCGAGCAGGGCGCGAATGGCGCTCCCGGTCCGGCTCCGGGCACGCAATTCCAACACCTGGCCTAACAAAACCAGCACGGTGATGATCGCCGCCGCCTCGAAATAGATGCCGATCTTTCCGTCGGCCGCGAAAGAGGGCGGAAAAATCTTCGGAAACAGCATCACGACCGCGCTGTAGAACCAGGCCGCGCCGACGCCGATCGCGATGAGGGTAAACATGTTGAGCGAGCGATTGACGAGCGATTGCCAGCCGCGTTGAAAGAATGGCCAGCCGCACCAGAACACGACCGGCGTGCTGAGGATGAATTGCGCCCAGCGCGAAGGATCGCTCTGCACCCAATGCGGCGCCGAGGGCAGTATGTGCCACATGGCAAGGACGAACACCGGCAGGCTGAGCACCGCGCCGATCCAGAACCGGCGGGTCATGTCGCGCAGCTCGGCGTTTTCCTCCTCGCCCGCGGCGGCGGCAAGATTCTTCGGCTCGAGTGCCATGCCGCAGATTGGGCAATTACCGGGATGATCCTGCTCGATCTGCGGGTGCATCGGGCAGGTGTAGATGATCTTCTTCGGCTCGCGAAAACTCGGGTTGCGCTCCAGGGCCATGCCGCATTTCGGACAGCTCCCGGGCGTGTCGCTTTCCACCCCTTCGCACATCGGGCAGTAGTATTTCTTTCGCGTGCCGCGCGGCTGCGCTCCAGCGTGCGACGCCCCGTGCTCGTGATTGTGGCCGCAGCAGGTACTCGCTTCCTGGTCAGCGTCCGCTTTCATCAATTCCACAACTTCGGCGACGAAGATTTCAACGCAAAAGGACAATCGTCGCCAGTCGTCGTCCCCGGCGTCTTCGGTCCTTAAAGTCTACGCCGCCATTTTGCGGCATTCCCCGGCGCAGCGCCGGCAGGCCTTCGCGCAATCCTGGCAATGTTGTGTGTCGTGCTTCGCGCACTCCTCGGCGCAGGCCTGGCAAATGTCCGCGCAAACGCGACAGACCTGCGGGGCGAACTCGGAGCCGCTCGCCATCAGGCGGGCCGCAGCCGCGCAGATCGTCGCGCAGGCGCGGTCGAGCTCGATACAGCGCGCCATCGTTTTCACATCCTGCTCGTGCAGGCATTCGGTCGCGCAATGCTCGCACGCGACCATGCAGGTGTTGCAGGCGTCAATACAGCTTTGGTATTTCTCGTGGGCCATACAATGCAATCGCCGTCAGGAGCGCGCACGGTTCCGATTAGTTCGGGCCGGCTGATTCCCAACCCCGCTGCTTAGAATCTGAGGCGCGAAACCGGCACCGTTTGCGATGAAATCTTGGAATAATGGCATGAACAGATACACGGGGGCGCCAGCAACGCCGGGAAAGCCTCCGGTTCAACCCGGCGGTGGACCGAAGCCATCGGGCCCGGGCCAGCCGAAGATGCCGCCGCGCAGGACGTGGTTGTGGTTCCTGCTCATCCTGCTCCTGAATTATTTTCTGATGCGCAGCTTTTTCCCGAGCCCAGGCGCACCCGCAATCATTCCCTACACGCTTTTCAAACAGCAGGTGGCGGATCGCAACGTCGAGGCGATCTACAGCCGCGGGGAAACCATCACCGGCCGCTTCGTCAAACCGGTCAAGTACACGCCGCATCCGAAAAGCGATCAACCCAAACCGAGCCCGAGTCCCACTCCAATCGATGTGCGGAAATTCACCACCATCCTGCCGGCGTTCGTGGACAACGGCCTGGAAGCCTACCTCATCAGCCACGGCGTTGAGATCAGCGCCGAGCCGATCCAGGAAAGCGCGAACCCGATTTGGAGTCTGCTCTTCGGCTTCGGGCCGGCAATTCTGATCATCGGCTTTTATGTCTGGATGTACCGGCGCGCGATGCAGGGCGGCGCCGCCGGCCTCGGTGGCGGGCTCATGGGCATCGGCAAAAGCCGCGCCCGGCGTTACGATCAAACGCAGCAGAAGGTCACCTTCGATGATGTGGCCGGCATTGACGAAGCCGAAAACGAGCTGGTCGAGATCGTCGATTACCTGAGAGACCCAGAAAAATATTCCCGCCTCGGCGGCGCCGCGCCCAAAGGCGTGTTGCTGATCGGCGCGCCCGGCACTGGCAAGACACTGCTCGCGCGGGCGGTCGCGGGCGAAGCGGGCGTGCCGTTTTTTTCCATGAGCGGCTCGGAATTTGTCGAGATGATTGTCGGGGTCGGTGCGGCCCGGGTGCGCGATCTTTTCAAACAGGCGCGCGAGAATGCGCCCGCCATCATTTTCATCGATGAGCTGGATTCAATCGGGCGCGCCCGCGGCCAGGTAGCGATCGGCGGCTCGAGTGAACAGGAGCAAACGCTCAATCAAATCCTGACCGAGCTGGATGGGTTTACCGGGCGCGAAGGGATCATCGTTCTGGCCGCGACCAATCAACCCGACGTGCTCGACAAAGCGCTGCTCCGTCCGGGGCGTTTCGACCGGCGTGTGGTGGTAAACCTGCCGGACCGGAACGGACGCGTCGCGATTCTAAAAGTTCACACCCGCAAAGTGCCGCTCTCGGAAGATGTAAGCCTGGAAAAAATCGCCGCTGCAACTCCGGGCGTTTCCGGAGCCGATATCCGCAACCTGGTGAACGAAGCCGCGCTCCTCGCCGCCCGCCGCAATCAGGACGCAGTGCATCACAAAGATTTCATGGATGCGTTGGAAAAGATTGTGCTCGGGCCCGAGCGCAAACTTTTGCTCAGTCCCTCCGAACGCGAGCGGATCGCTTATCACGAAGGCGGCCACGCCGTTCTCGGCCTGGTTGTTCCGGGCGCCGATCCTGTGAACCGGGTCACGATCGTGCCCCGCGGCCAGGCGCTCGGGGTGACCTATCAACGACCAGAAACCGAGCGCTACAATTACCCGGAAGCATATCTTCGCGGAAAAATCATCGGGGCCCTGGGCGGACGCGCCGCGGAAGAAATCGTTTACGGCACGAAGACCACCGGCGCGGAAAGCGACATCGAACAGGCGACCAATCTTGCCCGCCAAATGGTGACCCGCTGGGGAATGAGCGAGCGGATCGGCATGGTGCAACTGGCCCCGCGCGAAAACCAGTTCCTCGGCGTCCCCGCCGGGTTTGGAACCAACAAGCCGTTCAGCGAAGAAACCGCGCGCGCGATCGACGAAGAAGTCGCGAAAATCATCGAAGAAAGCCACCAGCAAGCCTGCCGGCTCCTGCGCAAGAATCGCGGCGCGCTCGATGCCCTGGTCAAAGCGCTCCTCGAGCGCGAGAGCCTCGATGAACGCGAGATCCTGCAAGTGACCGGTCTGCCGGCCGCGCCGCCATTGGAAAGCCACAAGCTCCCGGTGTCGCCCGACGGCGCAACCCAAGAGAAGCCGGCTCGTTAGGCCAGCGCAGGCTCGGTGTCCCGGCGCGGGCGGAGCAGCGCCGGAGAAGAAGCGCGTTCTGCGTTCTGGCATCGCTGCACGCCTGGTGCGTTAATGCGCTGTGGCCGATCCTGCTCCTGCGCCGGCAAAGCTGAGGCACCAGCCGCCGACCCGGCGCTTTTGGGAATCGGTCCTCCTCATTCACCGCCGCAGAACCACGGTCATTGCGATCTTTACCAGCGTGGCAATCCTGGTGCATCTCGTGATGCGCTTTGGTCTGCACACCGGCGCGCAGGCTTACGACATCCCGCTCTTCGCGACGTTTGTCTTCGGCGGAGCGCCGCTCGTCTTCGATCTGCTCAAGGCGCTGCTCCGGCGCCAGTTTGGTTCCGATCTGCTCGCGGGGATTTCCATCGTCACTTCCCTTCTGCTCGGGGAATATCTCGCCGGCGCGATTGTGATCCTGATGCTCTCGGGCGGGGAAACGCTCGAGACCTACGCCCTGCGCAGCGCCTCTTCGGTCCTGCGCGCGCTCGCCAAACGCATGCCGGCGATCGCCCATCGCAGGGAAGATGCCCGCATCGTCGATGTCGCGCTCGATCAAATTGAAGTCGGCGACACCGTCGTGATTTACCCGCACGACGTTGCGCCGGTGGATGGCACGGTCGTGGAAGGCAACGGTGTCATGAACGAAGCTTTCCTCACCGGCGAACCGTTCGAGATCACGAAAGCGCCGGGCTCGGCCGTGATCTCGGGCGCCATCAACGGCGAAGCGGCCCTCACCATTGTCGCGACCAGGCGGGCGGTCGATTCGCGTTACGCCCGGATCATCGAGGTGATGCGCGAGTCGGAACAAAACCAGCCGAAGCTGCGCCGGCTGGGCGATCAGCTCGGCGCGATCTACACTCCAGTCGCGCTCGGGCTCGCGCTCCTCGCCTGGATTTTCAGTGGTGAAAGCATGCGCTTTCTTGCCGTGCTCGTCGTCGCGACCCCCTGTCCGTTGTTGATCGCGATTCCGGTCGCGATCATCGGCTCGATCTCGCTGTCGGCGCGGCGCTCGATCATTGTGAAAAATCCCGCGGTGCTCGAGCAAATCACCAATTGTCGCACCGCCATTTTCGACAAGACCGGAACGCTGACCTACGGCGAACCGAAGCTGACCGAGCAACTCGTCGCGCCCGGGTTCCCCGAGAAAGAAGTGCTCACCCTGGCGGCGAGTCTCGAATTGTATTCCAAGCATCCGCTGGCGCGCGCCATTCTCGCGGGCGCGAAAGCGGCGGAACTCCAGCTGCAACAGGCAACGCGGGTGAGCGAGCCGCCGGGCCAGGGGTTGCGCGGGACCGTGGCCGGTCGCGAGGTTCAAATCACGAGCCGCGGCAAACTGCTCGCGCAAAAAATTCCCGGGGCCGAACATCTCCCGCCGATCGCCGGCGGCCTCGAGTGCATCATTGTGATCGACGGCCGCTTCGCCGCGACCTACCGGCTCCGCGATGCGCCCCGGGCGGAAAGCCGTTCTTTCATTCAACATCTGGGACCGAAGCATCAGTTCGAGCGCACCATGATCGTCTCGGGCGACCGCGAATCGGAAGTGCGTTACCTGGCCGAGCAGGTCGGGATCACCGAAATCCACGCCGAACAAAGCCCGGAACAAAAACTCGCGATCGTCAGGGAGGAAACGGCCCGCGCCCAAACCCTCTACGTCGGCGACGGAATCAACGACGCGCCTGCGATGATGGCAGCGACGGTCGGGATGGCGATTGGCCAGAACAGCGATGTGACCGCGGAAGCAGCCGACGTAGTCGCGATGGAAAACTCGCTCAGGAAGGTGGACGAATTCATGCACATCAGCCGGCGGATGCGCGCGATTGCATTGCAAAGCGCAGTGGGCGGAATGCTCCTGAGTTTCGGTGGAATGCTCTTCGCCGCCGGAGGTTTCCTGGTGCCGGTCGCCGGGGCGGTGACGCAGGAGATCATCGACGTGATCTCGGTGCTGAATGCATTGCGCGCCGCCTTCCCGCCGGAAGCAATTTCCGATATGACCGAAGCGCCGCTCTCATAAGGCGACGACACGGCTCGACGTGTCGTTGGGCGTAACCGCAACTCCATGACGACACGAACACCGGCGTACCAAGAGAATGTCGAGGCGGTGATTACTGCCCTGGCCACCGATGCGCGGCGCGGGTTGAGCGAAAAGGAAGCGCGGGCGCGACTGGAGCGGGACGGGCCTAACGAGCTGGCGAGGGAAGCGCCGGTGCCGCGCTGGCGAAAATTTCTCGCCCAGTTTGCCAACCCGCTCGTGATCTTGTTGCTGATCGCGACCGCGATCTCGGCCGCGCTTTGGCTGATCGAGCGCGATGAAGCGCTGCCCTATGAAGCGATCGCAATTCTCGCGGTCGTGCTGCTCAATGCCCTGATTGGCTACGCGCAGGAAGCGCGCGCGGAATCAGCCCTCGCCGCCCTGCGCAAAATGTCGGCGGCGCAGGCGAAAGTGATCCGCGAGGGCGAGCGGCGCAGCGTGCCGGCGGCGGAAGTTGTCCCGGGCGACATCATCATCATCGAGGAAGGCGACACGATCGCGGCTGATGCCCGCCTGATTCACTCGACCGCGCTGCAAACCGCGGAAGCCGCACTGACGGGTGAGAGCATGCCGGTGGCAAAAGAGACTCAGTCGTTAGGCGAAGAAGCCAGCCTCGGCGACCGGCACAACATGGTCTTCAGCGGCACGGCCGCGACCTACGGCCGCGCCAAGGCGGTGGTCACGGCCACCGGGATGCGCACCGAGATGGGACGCATCGCCGGAATGTTGAAAGAGGCGCCGGCGGAAACGACCCCGTTGCAGAAGGAGCTGGCGCGGGTCGGCAAAATTCTCGGGCTCGTCGTCATCATCATCGCCGTGGTCATGATCGGCACGATTATTCTGGTCGAGCACGTGCGCGGCTTTTCGGCCCTGTTCGATGTTTTGATTCTAGGCGTGGCGCTGGCCGTCGCGGCGGTGCCGGAAGGTTTGCCCGCGGTCGTGACCGCAGTGCTCGCGCTCGGGGTGCAGCGCATGGCAAAGCGCAACGCCATCGTGCGCCATCTCGCCGCGGTCGAAACCCTCGGCTCGGCCAACGTCGTCGCTTCCGACAAGACCGGCACCCTGACGAAAAACGAGATGACGGTCCGAGCGGTCGTCACGGCAAGTGGGCGGGTCGATTTTACCGGCACCGGTTACGCGCCCGACGGTGAAGTGCAGGTGCGCAACGGCGCGCGCCTCGAAGGTGCGCTGCGTGATGAATTACGCCGCGCGTTGACCGTCGCCGATCGCGCCAATAACGCCGTTCTCCAGGAACACGATGGCCGCTGGATGGTGCAAGGGGATCCGACCGAGGGCGCGCTCATTGTCGCGGCGCGCAAGGCTGGTCTCACCGGCGAAGAGCTCGAGGCGCGTTTCGCACGCGTCGGGGAGGTTCCGTTTTCCTCCGAGCGCAAGTTAATGAGCACGCTCCACAAAGATGCGGAACGCGAGGAGCGGTTGCTCGTCTTTAGCAAAGGCGCGCCCGATGTCCTGCTTGGGCGTTGCGCGCAAGAGTTGGTCGGGTTGGAGCCGACGCCTCTGACCGCAGGGCGACGAGCGGCGATCGCGCAATGCAACGAAGAGCTGGCGAGCGAGGCATTGCGCACCCTCGCGGTCGCGGCGCGGATTGTTCCGGAACACGCGTTGCAAAACAATGAGGCCGATGAGGAACTCGAGCAGGAGCTGGTCTTTCTCGGGCTGATCGGGATGATCGATCCGCCGCGGCCGGAGGCGAAGGAAGCGGTCGCGCGGGCCAAGGGTGCGGGGATTCGGCCGATCCTGATCACGGGGGATCATCCGAAAACAGCGGCGGTGATCGCGGGAGAGCTGGGCATCGCGACGAACGGCCGCACGGTGACCGGCCGCGAGCTGGCGAAGATGTCCGATGACGAGCTGGCGCAAACGGTGCCCGCGGTTTCGGTTTATGCCCGGGTCAACCCCGAGCACAAACTGCGGATCGTAAAAGCGCTGCAAAAAGCGGATGCAATTGTCGCCATGACCGGCGACGGCGTGAACGACGCGCCGGCGCTGAAAACCGCCGATATCGGTGTGGCGATGGGCATTACCGGCACCGACGTCTCGAAGGAAGCGGCCGACATTATCCTGACCGACGACAATTTCGCGACCATCGTGGCCGCGGTCGCGGAAGGACGCGCGATTTTCTCGAACATCCGCAAGTTCCTGCGCTATCTGCTTTCCTCAAACATCGGCGAAGTCATGACGATGTTTTTCGGCGTGCTGTTTGCCAGGCCGATCGGTTTGCATCTTCAGGAAGGGACAGTCGTGTTGCCGCTGCTCGCGACCCAGATTCTCTGGATCAATCTGCTCACGGACGGCGCGCCCGCCCTTGCTCTCGGGGTCGACCCTCGGGAGCCCGGCCAGATGCGGCGCCGGCCACGCCCGCGGCACGAGGCGGTGATCACCGGCGAGATGTGGTTCGGCATCTTTTTCGTGGGCGCGATCATGGCCGCGGGCACGCTCTTCATCCTGGACGCCGCGCTCCCCGGCGGTCTGGTCGAAGGATCGGGCAACATGCCTTACGGGCAGACGATGGCGTTCACCACCCTGGTGATGTTTCAGCTCTTTAACGTTTTCAACGCTCGCTCGGATGTGCGCAGCGCCTTTCGCGGTCTCTTTCATAATCGATGGCTTTGGAGCGCGCTCGGGCTTTCCTTTCTGCTGCATGTCGCCGTCATCTACGTGCCCTTTCTGCAACGTGCCTTTTCCACCACCGCACTTACTCTGGAAGATTGGCTGTGCTGCATTGCCATGGGTAGCGCTGTTCTCTGGCTGCGTGAGTTGAGCAAGCTCATCGCACGTGCGAAACGGCACTGAGACGTGCACTCATTTGGAACGGACACGGCCGCGCCGGAAAAACGCGCGCGCAACATTGCGCTCGAGCTGCGCGAGTTCACGCAGCTCTTCAACCCGATCGATCCTTCACCTTTCGAAAACAAAGATCTCAACCCAGGGGTGGAGGAATTCATCGTCGGTTCGGCCGAGGAATATCCGCCTAACGAGAAGTTAACCCTCCGAATTTATCTGGACCACTGGCCGGCCGACGATTCAACCGAACTGCTCCGCAACGCGGTCCACAATTACTTTAGCTACCGGGCCCGGATGAACCGGCTCGAGTTTCGCCGCTTGATGAAACGTGGGCGCCTCAGTTTGATCATCGGTTTGCTCTTTCTGGCGGCGTGCCTTGTGAGCGGCAAACTATTGCTCGGCGACCGCGCAGGCGCATGGGCCACCGTTCTGCGGGAGAGCTTAACCATCGCAGGGTGGGTCGCGATGTGGCGCCCGATGGAGGTTTATCTTTACGACTGGTGGCCGGTGCGCCGGCGCGGGCGGACGTATGAAAAGCTAAGTCGGATGCCGGTGGAAGTGATTCAGAAATCCGGAGCCTGAAAGGTAAATCGCGGATTTTCCGTCAACGAGAGGGTGCTCTTCTCTTGCGATCTGATCAGGTGCGCGGAGAGCCGCTCGTTTCGTAAGGCTGGTGGATCGGCGCTTCCCTCACCGCCTCGGGCACGAGCGGCTCAACTTCAGGCCGCTCGCCTAACGATCGAAATCGCCCGCGGCTTCGGGTTGGTACCGGACCCTGGCCACTTTCATCCGTCGAATGCCCCCCGGCACCTTCCATTCGAATTCGTCGGCGACGCGGTAGCCGAGCATTCCCGCACCGATCGGCGCGAGCACCGAAATCTTCTCCTGCTCCACGTCCGCCTCCGGGGGGAAGACCAGGGTGAAAGTCACGGTTTCGCCGGTATCCAGATCAACCAGGTCGGCGCGCGAATTCATCGTGATCACGTCCGCCGGGACCTCGTTAGGCTCGACGATCGTGGCGCGACGCAATTCCTCCGCGAGCGCTCTCCAATCGCCCTGCTGGCGCGGGTCGGAAGTCGACGACATGGCGAGCAATTGTTGCAAACGTTCCTTATCCTGGCTGGTCACATAAATGGACTTTTTCATGGTGCTTTCGAGGACGATTAACGTTGGTTGGTTAAGTGGGCGCGCACGACATCGCCGACCAGGAGCGCAGCCGGGTAGAATACCTCTTCTTCGTTTTGCGCATGCACTTTCAGCGTTTCGGCCAGGCGCTCGACCTCAGCATTGCCGGCCGCTTTCGCAACCTCGGCCAGCCGCACGGTCGCGGCGTGGATTGCCTTGTGCTCCGAGAGCATGCGCGGAAGTTCCGCGCGGAGCGCGTCGGTCATCGGCAGGACCTCGCGCATTTCCGGAGTAAATTCGCCGCGCGAAAGTGGAGCGAGCAGCCCCAATGGCGGCAGCGCGATTTGCTCCTCGCGCACGAAATGCGGATCGAGCACGGCGGCGAGTTTGCGCGCCGCCTCACCCACTTCGCCCGCCAGCTTCGTCGCGCGGACGAGGCCATTATGGATTTCCAAATGTTCGAGGCGCATCGCCTCGGGAATTTGAATTTTCGAATGGTGTTGATGCGGCTCGGCCTCTGGCGAATTCTGGCCGTGGACGGCGATCGGCCCGCTCAATGTGATCACCAGCACGGCGGTAATCGGGCCAAACAGACGAAGATAGGTGGAGTTATTCATAATCATCCTGGTTGCTTTTACTGAAAACTTCGGTGCAGCCATCAGTTTCACTGTGTGG
This sequence comes from Chthoniobacterales bacterium, assembly GCA_036825615.1. Lineage (GTDB taxonomy): Bacteria > Verrucomicrobiota > Verrucomicrobiia > Chthoniobacterales > UBA10450 > JAICXG01. Next base: position 164,557 of record DAISXY010000004.1, on the reverse strand, counting down.
ACGGTTTTCCCCGAAGTTCATCCTGATCAAGCTGGCCGGCAAATGATTCGGCTCGACAATCAATATCCTGGCGGGAAGTAAATCGCCGGCGTAAACCGGCGCGACGGCGATTTACCGCCTCGGATCCGCCGAGTCTGACCAGGCGCGGAGCACGGAATGATCGGCCGGGGAAAGCCGTGCTTCCGGATGGAGCATGACGTAGTACCAGGTGGGCATTTCGCCTTCCGCCACCTCCTTCCAACTTTCGCGGATCGCCTTTGCCTGCTTCTCTGGACTAAGGCGGTTCCAAGTCGAGTAATTCAACGCTGCTCTTCCTTCACGGACATCATAGGCGACCAACCACGACACCGGCGCGACCCGCGCATACATTGGCCAGACGGTCTCGTTCGAGTGGCAATCATAGCAGGCGCGTCGCAGGACCGAGGCGACTTGCGCTGGAGCACGGACCTCCGTTTCAACCGCCGGGTTTGTCCGATTCACGGGCACAAATTGAATCAGGATGAATACAACGCAGAGGGCGACGAGAGACCACCTAAGGATAAGCCCAAGCTGTTTCGTGCTCCGAGGTTTCATCTCGTGCTATTCGATATCAACCTCCTCGCCATATCGACCATAAATCAACCGCCGGCGCCGCGGGGCGTGAAGCTAAACACCAGAATCTCAGCATGGCGCGGCTGGCAATGGTCGAAATCAACCCGGAAGCGGCCGATGTTTCTGCCTCGCACCTCCCGCCCTGAATTCATAAGGCCAAAAAGCTTCTCCGTCTCGTTGCCTTTAAAGAATGGCCCGTCGAGGAATTCGGTCACCCAGTTCATCTCATGAGCATCGGTGAGATAGAAAGTGAGCTGAATATCTTCGTCAGCGTTCTCGACCATAATGACGCAGTAGTTATAGATATTGGCGTTCTTCCATTCGCCTTCGAAAAAGATCGTGCAACGTTTCTGCACTTCGGTCGCTCGAAATTGAGCTGCCTTGAAAAAGGCGACAACGTTCGCGTAGGTGAAGGGCTCTATCTTGGCCGGGGAAGGTTCTGCTTTCGCTCGCCCTGCGGTCGATGCAGGGCAAGGGCTTGAGAGCAAAGAAACAAGGCCAAGAGCAATTGGGATCAATATTTTCATTGCGATCGCCGGACTGGCCTCGATGTCATGCCGCAACAAATGCCGAACTTCAGGAGAAACGGGCTGTTCTCCTTTTGCTCCCGCAAATTGGCAGTTTTTCGCGCGTGCAGCAAGTCGCCGGCCTCCTCTGACGAGGATTCCAAGGGCCGCCTTTCACAACAGCCACTCGATTGGGAGGAGTGAGAGGAACCAGACGGCCGTTCGTAACCACCAGCTTGTGCCCGGATCCTGATCGTATCGCACCAGCTCGTCTCCACGCCGTTCGATCCAATACAACTGGCCGCTCTCAGACAAACGCAGTTCATAGGAGTTCTCAGGAATACTCTGGTGAAAGGCGTCTTCGATTCGCTGCGCGAGCGCGGCGCTGTCGATGACAAAGCCCAGCTCGGTGTTCAGCTTGCGCGAACGGGGATCAAAATTGAACGAGCCAACAAAGATGCGGGAGCGATCGACGGAAAAAGTCTTGGCGTGCAGACTCGACCCTGAGCTGCCGAGGGGACCGGCGTGTTTGTGCCCCGCGTGTTCCGGAGACAAGCGCCGCATTTCATAAAGCGTGAGGCCGGCTTTGAGCAGCGCTTTGCGCCGCTTCGCGAATCCTGAATAAGCATACGGGCTATCCGAGGCCTCGAGTGAATTGGTCAGCACCTTGATCTTCACCCCGCGCTGCGCCATCGCACTGAACCGCTCCGTTCCGCTCGCGCCAGGAACCCAATATGAGGCGACCAGCTCCAGATCGGACACTGGATGACCGATGACTTCGCTCAATTGCTCGGGAAAGAGCTTCTCCGGTGCGGCGCGTCCGAGCCCTTTGGCCGGGTCATCACTTATCATCCGGACCGCGGCCCATTCGAAATCAAGCCGTTTCTCGAGCACGGCACGAATAAAAGGAGAGTCACGGATCGCGGCGGTGTAGTCGCGTGCGGCGGGGTTTCGCTCCACGCTCGCCGCGGCCGAGGTAATCTCGCTGATTCGCTCCGGTTTAACCCGCCGCACAATACGCTCGAGCGGATACGACGAAGCGCTCGCCCAGTAGCGGTCGAAATCATTCGAGACTTCGTGCACGATCGGACCCACTGTCATGACGTCGAGATCGACAAAGAGGAAACCTTCCGCGGCGCCAAAATATTCATCGCCGATGTTTCGGCCGCCGATGATCGTGACCTGATTATCGGCGGTGAAGGACTTGTTATGCATGCGCCGATTGGCGCGAAAGAAGTCGGTCAGATAACCAATCCGCGGTTTGCGAATGACAAAAGGATTGAAGAGCCGCACTTCAATATTCGGATGCGCATCAAGCGCGGCGAGAATGGGATCAAGACCGGAGGTGTTGTTGTCATCGAGGAGAAGGCGGACGCGGACACCGCGATCGGCCGCGGCGTGCAAAGCCTCGAACAGGAGCGTGCCGGTCATGTCGTTTTCCCAGATGTAGTACTGGACATCGAGTGTCCGCTCCGCGACGGCCGCGAGGTGCGCCCGTGCGGCAAAGGCATCGCGCGAGTCGGGCAGCAGATACACTCCGGAAAGCCCGGGATGTTGTTCGACCAGCGGCGCGATTGATCTCCCAAGCTGGGTTTGAGCGGTCTCTAACACTGCCGCGGAAGTGCTGCGTCCTTCCAGCGATGGCAACCTGCTAAACCATCCGATCACGAGCAGTGTCAGGCATATGGCCAGAATGCAGATCGCGATCCATTTCAGCATTCTGAGCACGCGCACCATCGCTCGATGTTACGCTGCTTTAGGCGGCGAATGACAGGCGGAAGCAGTCGCTCTCAACACCAGTTCCCGACCGCCTATGTCACGATTAACCGCGCCGTTTATGGGCTTCGGGTCCGGCGGCGCGGTTTGGCACCACCAGGACCGGGCAGGTGGCGTAACGCACGATGCGTTCGGCCGTGCTTCCGATAAAGGCGCGACTCAATCCCGAGCGGCCATGCGTGGAAGTGATGATCACGTCCACTCCCGCTCTTGCGACCTGCTTTGCGATCTGCTCGACCGGCGAGCCGACGACAATTTTCACCTCGACCGCGCCGCCTCGCTGAGAAATGACCTTGCGCAGTTCTTCCATCTCGCGCTTTGCATGATCCTGCTGGGTCGCGATCAAGGTCGGCAGTTGCACCGCCGTGTATCGGCTTGAGAGGACCAACCCGCTGACCACCACCGCATGGAAAAGCACGAGCGTGGCGTGGAATTTCTGCGCGAAAGAAAGCGCATACTCCAGCCCCAGACGCGAGGCCTCGGAAAAATCGAGCGGGACCAGAATTTTCCGAAATTCCAGAGGAGCTTTGCGCGCGCGCTGGCTCTCGTTACGTCGCTCGTTCTCACGCACGACGAGCACCGGACAAGGCGCACTTCGCACCACGCTCTCCGTCGTGCTGCCGAGGAAAGCGCGCTTCAGGCCGGTGTAGCCGCGGGTCGCGATCGCGATCAGCTCTGCTCGCGTCACCCGGGCCACGTTGCTGATCTCGTCGGCAATTCTGCCGCTCGCGACCGAGTATGGCCGGGGCCGCATCGGGAGCGAAAACTCGGCCGCAAGTTCTCGGAGCCGTTCCCTCGCATCGGCGGCGAGTTCCTGCGACGAGATTGGCGGCAGCGGCGTGCGCCGTGGCACGAAGCTTGAGGAGAGCGGCGTCAGGACATGGACGAGATGCAACTTCGCCCCGAATCGTTCGCTCAGCCGTTTCGCGTAGCGGAGCGTCTTGAGCGACTCGGGCGAAAAATCAATCGGCACCAGAATTCGCCGCAGCCTCAGCGCCTTGAATTGTGCGCGCGGAGTTTGGACCTGCGGGATCGCTCCGCCTTCGCTCTCCCAACGTGCTATTGCATTTTGAACATCCATAAATCGACGGAATCAGCAGCGCTTGTTCGCCAGTTCGACCGCGCCTCTTGCGTGGCAAGACCGAGCTGTTGTTCCCAGATAGATCGCGCTGAGCGGGCTCGGCGGTTCCAACTCGTTACTCCCGTCCCGCCCGGGATCCTTGCATCTGTCGCCCACGCAGTTGCGACGCGGATTGCAGCACAGCCTCAGGTGGCCCCGAAGCTTCGACGCGGCGCCACGTCATCGCGCCCGTCCCTTGCTGGCGCTGGCGGCGGATTACGGCGGCATCCGCATCCGACGGATCATTGTGACGCCGCTCGACGCGCGAGACGAGAGTGGCTTCCGGGGCTTCGAGCCAAATGCCGGCGAACGGCACGGTCGCGTCAGCCGCGACCTGCTCGATGGCGCTGCGATCGCTGGGTCGGGCATAAACAGCATCGACAATTGCGCTGTGCCCTTCCCGGATTACACGCCTTGCACGCTCGGCCAGGGTCGCGTAAACGCGCTCCGACAGCTCGCAAGAGTAACCTTCCGGTCCCAGGCGTTCGAGCGGCGCAACTCCGGATAACCGCTTGCGGATTTCATCGCTGCGGATCACGACCGCGCCAGGCACGGCGCCGACGGAAGGCGCTAATCCGAAAGCCAGCGTGGACTTCCCAGTCCCTGAGAACCCACCGACGGCGATCAGACATGGCGCAGGAGGGTGCAGCAGGCGCTCCGCCATTGCGAGGTATTCCGAGCCCAGCGCCTCGAGCTCGCTGCGGCGTTGGGCATCCGCCTGGAGTCTTGCCGCCGTCGCACTTGTTTTGGCTCGGACCGCGGCCCGGCAGGAAAGGAAGAGCGGCAGCAAAGACAAGCCGCTCAACTCATCCGCCTCTGTCAGATAGCGGTTCCAAACCGCGTTGGCGTGTCGGTGGAGCCCTCGGCGCCAGAGATCCATGAGAAGAAAGGCAAGGTCGTATAGGACGTCGATGCACGCGATCTTGTCGTTGAACTCAACGGCGTCGAAGAGCGTCGGGCGGTCCTCGAGGAGCACGATGTTGCGCAAATGCAGGTCGCCGTGACACTGCCGGACGAATCCCGAAACCCGCCGCTCCTCGAGCAATGCGCCACGGTTCTCGACCTCGGTGCGCGCTTGGTCCGTTAACCGGCGGCATACCACTGGATCGAGAACTTTGCCACCGTACTTGGCAAAGCCCACGGCATTCCCCTCGATCACCCACGCCATTCCCGGCTTCCCGCCGTGATCAGCTCGCGGCTCTGCAATGCGATGAAACTCCGCGATCGTTGTGGCCAGGGGCGGCATCAGATCAAGATCCAGGCTCGCAGCTGCAGCGAGCCGGTCGAGCAGCGCCTCCTGCGGGAAGCGATTCATCTTCACAACCCAATCGATCGGCACACCTGATCCTCCCAGTGCGAGCGACCCGCCGGGCTCGCGGGTAATCGCCACCACCTCACGGTAGATGTCCGGCGCAGTGCGCAGGTTAAGGCGCAGCTCGGCCTTACACATTTCGCGGCGTCGCTCGACGGTCGAGAAATCGAGATAATCAAACCGCACGGCGCGCTTTAGTTTATAGGCACGCGTGCCCGCGAGAAAAACGATGGCGCTGTGTGTCTCAATTCGATCGACCGTTGCGGTTCCATGAGTGGAGGGCGCGGCAAGGAACTTGACGACACGAGTCTGATCCTCCGTGATCATCGCTTTCGCGGCGATTCCTAGACCCAGATCCAGTCACGAATGTCGGGTGGATCTTCGAAATGCTGGTGCGCGTAGGTCGTGGCTGACTCGAGCGCCGCGCGACATCGCTCGATGAGCACACTCGTTGGAATGTCAGGCCGGTTCGCGCGCTGGAGCGCGGCGATGGCAAGATGATAACGGCTGATCTGATTTAGCACCACCATCTGGAACGGTGTGGTCGTTGTGCCTTGTTCGTTAAAACCGCGCACGTGAAAGCGGTCCGTGCGGGAGCGACCGTGGACGATCGCGTGTAAGGCGCGTTGATAACCGTGAAAGGCGAAAATGACCGGTTTACCCGGTGTGAACAGGCCCACGAACTCCGCCTCGCTAATCCCGTGCGGATGCACTTCGCGCGGGAACAACGCCATCAAATCAACCACGTTGACCACGCGCACGCGCAAGTCCGGTGCGTGCTGTCGCAGCCACCACGCGGCCGCGACGATTTCCTGCGTCGGGACATCGCCCGCGGCCGCAAGCACGACATCCGGCTCCTCGTTTCCTGGCGTGCTCGCCCACTGGAAGATTGATGCTCCGCGCGCGCAATGCTCCTGTGCCGCTTCGATGTCGAACCATTGTAACTGTGGCTGCTTATCAATCACGATCAGGTTTACGTAATTGCGACTGCGCAAACAGTGATCCGCAATCGATAAGAGACAGTTAGCGTCCGGCGGCAGATAGATACGCGCCACCGTACCCCGCTTGGAAAGAATGACGTCGATCAAACCCGGACCTTGGTGACTAAAGCCATTGTGATCATTGCGCCAGCAGGTGGAAGTAAGAAGAATGTTGAGCGAGGCAATTGGTGCTCGCCATGGAAGGTCGGAGGCTTCCTGGAGCCACTTGGTGTGTTGCACAGTCATGGATGCAGAAACCATGGCAAAGGCTTCATAGGTCACGTAAAGACCGTGCCGCCCGGTCAGGAGATAGCCTTCGAGCCAGCCTTCGCAAAGATGCTCGCTCAGCACCTCCATGACGCGGCCATCTGCACTTACATGATCATCGAGCGGGATGGTTTTCCCGGTGAAGCAGCGATTCTCGACCGCGAAAACATCACCCAGCCGGTTGGAGTTAGTCTCATCGGGGCAGGTGATACGAAAGTTCGCTTCCGCTTTGTTTAACGTGAAGACATCGGCCAGCATTTTGCCGAACTGCCGTGTCGACTCATGGCGTTGCCTTGCCGGCTGCTCGACCGGGAGTGCGTGCGTGGCGAAATCCGGGAGCTGCAATGGCTTTAACAATCGCCCGCCATTCGCATGCGGGTTGGCGCCCATCCGCCGATCGTGTTCGGGCGCGAGCGCGGCCAGCTCCTCTATGAAGCGCCCATTCTCATCAAATAACTCCTGCGGCTGATAACTCTGCATCCATTCCTGGAGCTGAGTGAGATGGACAGGATTATCGCGCACCTTCGCGAGTGGCACCTGATGGGACCGAAAGGTTCCTTCAACTGGCAGACCATCGACTTCACGCGGTCCAGTCCAACCTTTTGGTGTTCGCAAAATGATGGCCGGCCATTGAGTCTCCGGGTCCGGCCCGTTCTCCCGAGCACTAGCCTGGATTCGGCGAATCCATGAGTAACATTCATCCAGCGCCGCCGCGAATGTCTGATGCACATAGGCGGGGTCAGCGCCTTCCACCGTGAGCGGTGCATAGCCATTCGCTTCCAGCAGGGCGCGCACATCTTCATCCGAAGAACGACCGAGCGTAGTCGGGCCGGCAATTTTGTAACCATTCAAATGCAAAACGGGCAGCACTGCGCCGTCGCGTGCGGCGTTCAGATACCGCACGCTTTTCCAGGATGCGGCCAGCGGGCCGGTTTCAGCTTCGCCATCGCCTACGACGGCGGCGACGATCAGGTCCGGGTTATCGAACGCGGCGCCGAACGCATGCGCGAGGACATAGCCAAGCTCACCGCCCTCATGAATCGAACCCGGCGTCGGGACACTGACGTGACTTGGCACACCGCCGGGGGTGGAAAAACGGCGAAACAATTGCCGCATTCCAGCAACATCCTGAGTAACCTTTGGATAGATCTCCGAGTAAGTGCCTTCGAGATAAACATTCGCGATAATGGCCGGCCCGCCGTGCCCAGGGCCGGTTAGATAGATGACGTTTGCGTCCTGTTCTCGAATCAGGCGATTCAAATGCACATAGACCAGACTCAGGCCCGGCGACGTGCCCCAGTGACCAAGTAACCGCGGCTTGATATGCTCCGGCTTGAGCGACTCGCGCAAAAGCGGATTCTCCTGGAGATAAATCTGGCCCACCGTCAGGTAATTCGCCGCCTGCCAGTAACGCTGCATTTTGTCCAGCAGCTCAGGCGTGAGTGGACCACTCACTCGCTTGTCACTCTGAGGCGGTTTCGCCTCACTTATTTCGACTGTGCTCGAGATTTCGGTATCAAACGTCAACATGAGTTACTCCTTTCCGAAGTAATCGCGCTACATGCTTCGCGATCACCAGGTCTTCATTGCTGCGAACGACGCGGACGGTGACACGACTGTTGTCACCGGAAATTATCGGTTCGTGCGCGCGGTTTCGTTCTGGATTTAATTCCACGCCGAGATGCAGTAACCCGGCGCAAATCTTCTCGCGAATGGGCGCGGCGTTTTCGCCGACTCCACCCGTGAATATAACCGTCTCGACACCACCAAGAACGGCGGCAAGCGCGGCAAAATGCTTGCGCGCAATGTAACAGTACAACTCGATTGCTTCCGCCGCTTCCGAGTTAGACTCCGCCGCTTCAAGCAAATCGCGCATATCCTGACTCAGACCTGAGACCCCTAAGAGTCCGGAGCGACCATTTACGAGCTGCTCGAGGGCATCGATTCCCATCGCCTGCTTGCGCGCAAGGTAAGTGAGAGCCGTCGGGTCGAGATCGCCGCAGCGGGTTCCCATCATGATCCCGCTGGTTGGAGAAAAACCCATGCTCGTATCAACGCTCGCACCGTCTCGCACCGCCGTGATGCTCGCGCCATTGCCGAGATGTGCGATCAACAACCGGCCAGCGCCGGCGTTGATCTGATGTAACTGCCTGAGAATCGATTCACACGACAAGCCATGAAAACCGTAGCGGCGAACGCCGGCCTCGATCGTCCAGCGCGGGAGCGGATATAGCTGCGCGACGCGCGGCATCGAACGGTGAAAGGCGGTATCGAAACAGGCGATCTGCGGCACGTTGGGGAACCGCTTCGTAGTTGCTCCGACGACCGCGAGCGCCTGCGGAGTATGAGTGGGATCGATTTGCTCAAGCTTCCGCAATGACTCGATCAGGCCCGGTGTGATTGGTTTCGGTTCGTGATAATCGCTCCCGCCGTGCACCACCCGATGCCCGATCGCATTCACCTGCAACGCGGAGCCTTCCTCTAACCGGCTCAAGATGCGCTCAAATGCTGTGGCGTGATCGGGCGCGTCCACTTTTACCGTCTCTCGATCGACGCGCAGGAGCGCTTCCTCGGTACCAATCCGCTCGAGCGCAAGTGCGGCCTGGCGCGCGGCCGCATCGTCATCATACAGCGCGAGCTTCAAACTGGAGGATCCGGCATTTAGAACGAGCAGCGCCATCGCAGTGTGTCTCCGTGGTGCGCGAGAGATTTCGCAGGGCGACGCAATTAAATCCTGGGCACACCACGGATATCGCGGCCTCGGTGCAAACCAGATGCTTTTCTCCGGCGATTTGTCTGCTGAAGCTGAAGGATCGCGCATCGAGCCGGAGTGAAAAACCCAGCCGCGCCTCCCCAGAGTTCCGCTCGCTTACGTCTGAATCTGGCCGAGAGTGCGTTTCAAACTTGAGCCAGAGCGCGCCCGCGCCGCGGTAGTTCAGATGTTTGGAAAACGCTTCACCCTCTTCAAGCTGCTTGGATTCGAGGTCCACGTCGACCTGAGCTGGCTCGTGCTCGCTTTCCTCATCACCTGGACGCTCGCCGTCGGTTATTTCCCCGCTCAACATCGCGGCCTGTCCCACGCCACTTACTGGTGGATGGGAGTGGCCGGGGCGCTCGGTTTGTTCATCTCGATCGTGGTGCACGAGTTCGCCCACTCGATTGTCGCGCGCCGCTTTGGGATTCCGATGAAAGGCATCACGCTTTTTATCTTTGGCGGTGTCGCCGAGATGGCGAAGGAGCCGCCGAACCCGAAATCGGAATTCTTCATGGCGATCGCCGGGCCGATCGCGAGCGTGCTTATCTCAGCCTGCTGTTTTGGCCTGGCCTGGCTCTCGGCCACGCTCAACTTGCCGGTGCCGGCCACCGCCGTGCTCGCCTATCTCGCGTTGATCAATCTTGTCCTCGTTGCCTTCAACATTGTGCCGGCCTTCCCGCTCGATGGCGGACGCGTCCTGCGCTCGGCGCTCTGGGCGGCAAAGAAGAACCTGCATTGGGCGACGCGCATTGCCTCCTCGATCGGGAGCGGCTTCGGGATCGTGCTTGGTGTCCTTGGCATTTACCAATTTTTCACCGGCAATCTCATCGGCGGCATCTGGTGGTTCATCATCGGAATGTTCCTCCGCAACGCCTCACGCATGACTTTTCAGCAGATGCTCCTGCGGGAAGCGCTCGCGGGCGAACCGGTGCGGCATTTCATGCGCGAGAACCCGATCACTGTGCCCTCTTCCGCAACCATACGCGAGGTCGTGGATCACTATATCTATCGCTATCATCACAAGCTTTTTCCCGTGGTCGACGATGGCCACCTGGCCGGCTGCATAACGATCAATCGGATCAAGGAAGTGCCGCGCGAAGAATGGGACCGGCGGACGGTGGGCGAGTTTGCCGGGGAATGCGACAGCCAGAACACCGTTTCACCCAATACCGACGCGGTCCGCGCCCTTGCCCGGATGCATCAGACCGGCGCGAGCCGGCTGCTCGTGGTTGATAACGGCCGGCTTGCCGGGATTCTCTCGCTCAAGGATCTGCTCCAGTTTCTCGCCATGAAAGTGGAGCTGGAAGGGGAGGCCGGGCACGATCGCGGTTAGGGCTGCGGTCAATCTCAATTCCCAATCCTATTCTCGTTAGGCGAGTTTTTTCACATAGCGGCAAGATCTTGCCCTGCGCAGGAACTGAAAGCAACGCGGCCCGCGGCGGGGCCGTTACGCCTAACCAGCCGACAATCGCGATGATAGCGCCGCCAAGCGCAATTTCCCCCGCGATGCCACGACGCAACCGGTGAAGTGCGGCGAGCGCCGTTTCAGCCGGGAAATTTCTCACAAGGGTGCGGTTGCGCGCGCCAAGAATAACCAGCAGTCCAAAGAGCGCGAGCTTGCCCAGGAGCAGCGCGCCATAGCGGGTCGTGAAGAGCGCCTTCACAGACCCGACGAGAAGCCAGGCGTTTGATAGTCCGCTCACTGTGAGCACCACGACGCAACCAAGACTAAGAGTCGAGAAACGCCGCAACACTCGCGGAGAAGCCGAGTCGACCATAACTAAGAGATAGATTGCGAGACAGGGAAGGCCGCCGAGCCACACGCCGGCCGCGGCGAGATGAATTGCGTCGCCGATGAGCCCGACCGGTTGCTCAGCTGCAACTGCGGCATGACTGATACGGGCAAGTGAGATGAGAAATACACTTGCGCTCAGCCACAAAAGAAAGGCAAAACGATGCTGCGCGCGATCGGTGCTGCGCCCCCGGATCGCCATGAGCACAAGGCAAAAGATGAGCAAGAGGAGGCGCACTCCCCAGAGATGTCCGAATCGGGTCGCGGAAAGAACCGTCCGCCAACTTGTTCCGCGGAATGCTTCCGCCACTGAGAGCCGGCTCATGCTCGTGACTTCAAACCCAAACCAGAGCAAACCGGAAAGGAGCGCCGCGAGCGCGCTCCAGCATCCGAGACGAAGCAAGAGCCGCGTAACACGGAGGTGACCGCTGTTCGAGTAATCGTTTCTTCGCAGCACGAACAACTCGAAGCTGAAGATTCCCGCAAGGAGAACCGCGGCGCCGATCTGCACGGCGCGGGCAATAATCAGAAGGCTGAGCGACATGCGGCCTTTAGCCTACCGACTAACGATGAAATGAAACTTTCCATTCGTGACATGTGTGTCGACCGAGACCGCACGCCAGACCACGGTGTAAGTGCCAGGGCGGAGTAAGGTCAGGGAGACGGCGAGTTGCCTCTGATCGGAACCGGTAAGGTGCAGATCCCGTTTGTCCACCTCTTTGCCGGCTGCGTTCAAGACCTGAATGGTACTGAAAGCGGGCTCGACTGCTTCGCTGAAGTGAATTGACACTTCCTTGGGCGATGCTTTTATCGTGCTACCTACTCCGGGGTTCGCGCGCTCGAGGAAAGCGTGCGCCTCAACTCCGACCGCGCCGAAGGTCAGCAGCGCGAGATAGAAAAGGACGAGCATCCTTTTCATCGCCCACCTCCAAAGATCGGCCGGCCAAGGCTATGAGGAAAAAGGTCGTCGAGGTAAAAGTGTAACTGTGCGATCACACCCACATTGTCGCCGCTGCGATCGTTAATCGGCACCATCGCCTCGACCCCGATCTGGAAATGCTGGCCCGACCAAATCACTCCGGGATTAATCGTCCCGCTGGTTTGTCCCTGGCCTTCGCGATTGAGCGGGGTCTGGAGCGCGACCTCGACGAGTGGAACCAAGCGGTCAAAGGGCGCGTGCAGGTGTAAGTCCTTCACCTGCGATTGCAGGTAGATAAGACTGTATTCAAGGGCAAAACCCCACTCCAGCGTGGCCGGGTGGCGCTCGACCTCGATCGATTGCAGTCCGGTGAGTTCATCGGCCATGGTCCTGCGCGTGCTGGCCCGGGAAGGAATCGCCACCCCGAGCAGCCCGGTAAGCGCGAACGGCTTGAGAAAGCGCACGCCCTCAGGCAAATCGCCGAAGCCTTTCCCGAAGAAGACCGCAGGTGTCCAGGTCGTAAAGGAATCTGCCTCGACCGCATCTGATCCCGTCCCGCCAATTTCGGCGTCCACTCCGACAGATAAGATCGCTTCGTGAGTCGGGCTTTTTAGCAACTCATACTTTGCGCCTACTTCCAGGTTGCCGAACCCGCTCGTCGAACCTCCTTCGTGCCGGTCGAGAAGGGTGAGACCTTGACCAATTTCGATCGCGAGCCGCGGGGTGATGCGTTTCGCGAGATCGAATGAGATCTCGGTCTCGCGGGTCCCGCCCTCCTCCGGCGAGCGGATCGTGCTGATGGTTGGCAGAGAAAGTTCGTCGGCGACAAACGGGTCGTCGGTTGTAAGTGTCGCCGGGAAAAAACGGGGCCCGGCAAACCCGTGAGCCCAGGCCGGGCGCGGCGCGGCCAGAAAAGCTGCCAGTAGGGCGAGGCTCGGCCACAAATAGATATGAAATGTCTTGATAAGATTCCTCCTCAGGTGTTGGGAACGCGGGCTGGCGAGCGCGACGTTCCGGTGAAAGGCCGACTGCAATCCCGTGCACTCGCACGCGGCAGTTCAGCCTAACGAGTATAACTCAGCCCGGGAGTGAGCGCGGAGGAGGTGAAGGCGGTTGTTCGATATATTGGTCGAAACTTACCACCAGGCCGGCGTAAACATGAGGGCGGAACGGCGGCAGGCAGCTCCAGCGCCGCGTCGTGCAAATCAGGTCTATTTTCGCGACCGCCGGCACGACCTCCGATTTCTTCTCCGATTTCTTGCCCGCCGCGACGACGCGGCAGAGATGACAGGGATGCTTGCCGTCAAAGGTTTCCGCGACCGCTTCGCTGAGCGAGACATGGCGCGCGTTTTTCACCAGCATTGTCGTCCAGGCGACCGATTGCAGGGCAAGCCAATGAAAGCCTAACGAAAGGCAGAGGCCGACGATAATCGTGACGCGACGAACCCGGCCCATCATTTCGCTCAGCCTAGGCCATTCCCCGTCTCTGCGCCAGTGCGGGTAAATCGCGCGGAATTTCGAATCCCTATCCCTGCACCTTCAGAAGCAAGACCGGGACATTGACGGCGTGACGCACCTTGTCCGCCGTCGCGCCGTAAAGCAGGTCGCTGACAAAGCGATGGCCGTGGGTGGTCATGGCAATGAGGTCGACCTCTTTCTCGCGGGCGAGCTTGATGATCTCATCCGAAGGTTCGCCCAGCGCGAGCACCGCTTCGCATTCAAACCCTTCATCGCGTAACTCTCGCAGGCGGCGATCGAGATAGACGCGGTCTTCCTTCATCTCCTCGCTCTCGGCGAGATGGAGCCGGTCAAAGTTGCGCGCGACCCAGCCATCGGAGACATGGACGAGCAGGAGCGCGGCCTTTGTGAGACAGGCGAGCGGCCGGATGTGAGCAAGGATGGTTTCATCCGCCGAGCTGTTTTCGAGTGGAACAAGGATGCGTTGATACATCTCGTGCTACGGCTCCGGAACCGGCAAATGGAGAAAGCCATAAAACCCCTGCAAAAGCGAGTGCGGCATGAAGATGTCAAAGAGAAGTTTGAGATTCAGGAGAATGATGACAGTTGTGACAAGCCAGCCTAGGATCTTGATCCACGCCGGGTTGGCAAACTCACCCATCTTCGCTTTTTCTCCGGTGAATCGCATCAGCGGCCAGACGGCAAACCCTAATTGCATGCTGAGCACGACCTGACTCGCGATCAGTAACTCGGTCGTTTTGTCTTCTCCCGCAATCCCGATCACCAGCACAGCCGGCACAATCGCGATCGCGCGCGTGATGACCCGCCGCAGCCAGGGCGTAATGCGGAAGTTGAGGAAGCCTTCCATGACGATTTGTCCGGCGAGTGTGCCGGTCAGCGTGGAGTTTTGCCCGGAGGCGAGCAGGGCGACAGCAAAGAGGACGCTCGCCAGTCCGACGCCGAGCAGCGGCGTGAGGAGACGATAGGCTTCCTGAATTTCCGCCACCTCCTGATGCCCGGACCAATGAAAGGCCGCGGCCGCGAGTACGAGGATGGCGGCATTGATGAAGAGCGCGAACATCAACGCTCCGCTCGAATCGATGGTCGCAAACTTGATTGCTTCGCGCCTTCCTTCCGGGGTTTGTTCGAACTTCCTCGTCTGCACGATCGAGGAATGAAGGTAGAGGTTATGAGGCATGACGGTGGCCCCGAGAATCCCGATACTGACATAAAGCATCTCGGGATCGGTGAGCACGTGCGGGCCGGGAACAAACCCGAGCAGGACGCCGCTGAGACTCGGGCGGGAGAAAATCAGCTCGAGCGCGAAGCAGCCGCCAATCGTCGCAATCAGAGTAATGACGAGAGCTTCGACGTAGCGAAAGCCCTTGTTCTGCAAATAGAGCACCGCCAGCACATCGAGCGCCGTGATGCAACAGCCCCAGATGAGCGGAATTCCAAAAAGCAGCTGCAAGGCGATGGCCGACCCAACGACCTCGGCCAGATCGCAGGCCGCGATCGCCAGTTCACAAAGGATCCAGAGGAACCAGACCGTGGGAGTGGAATAATGATCGCGGCAGGCCTGGGCGAGGTCGCGGCCGGTGGCAATCCCGAGCTTGATGCAGAGATGCTGGAGAAGGATCGCCATCAGGTTCGAGATCATGATGACGCAGAGGAGCGAGTAGCCGAAGCGCGCCCCGCCCGCGAGATCGGTCGCCCAATTGCCGGGGTCCATGTAACCGACCGCGACGAGGAAGCCGGGGCCGGAGAAGGCGAGCAATTTGCGCCAGAACGATGCTCCCTTTGGCACCGCCACGCTGCGATAGACTTCGGGAAGCGAAACCTCCGAGGCGGCCCGGCGCCAGGCGCGATCCGGCGGCTCGCCCGGGTCTGGCGGTTGGTTGCTGCGGGCGAGCCGGTGCATAGGTGAACGAATCAAAGTTAGGTGAACCTAAATTCTATACGCTGTCAAATCACTTTCTGGATTGCCCAAATTTTTACGGCCGCTTATCTTCGGCCGAAAGATGAAGCCCAAAGGCAACAACCGTCGCGCCCCGGCCAGCTCGGCCGCGGTCGAGGATTATCTCGAGCGCATCCTCGAGCTAATCAATTCCAAGGGCTACGCCCGGGTGGTCGATATTGCCGCCAGCCTCAAAATCTCCCAGGCGAGCGTAACCAACATGGTGCAACGCCTCGACGCCGACGGGCTCCTCAAATACGAAAAGTATCGCGGCCTTATCCTGACCCCGGCGGGCGAAACCGTCGCCCGCAGCATCACCCGGCGGCACCAGCTTCTGAGCGAGTTCCTTTCCCTCCTTGGGCTCGATTCCCGCACAGTCGAGCACGATGTGGAAGGAATGGAGCATCACATCAGCCCGGCAACCGTGCGCGTGATCGAAAGGCTCACCCAGGTCTTGCGACGCCGGCCCGCCTTGCGCGCGCAGCTCGCCGAATAACCCGCACCGGCTGCCCACCCGCGAAGCACAGCTCGCGACAAAGAACACCGGCCATCCTGAGCGGAGCGCGGCCCCGAAAGCTTTCGGGGAAGGATCCCGCGGAAGTAACGAGAAGCGAGCGACCAAGCATCACTCCGGGGCTATAGCCGTTCGACGACGTAGTTTGCCGCCGGAGCTGAATGGTTACTCCCCGGGATCCCTCGACTTCGCTCGGGATGACAGAAGCTTTCTCGTGACATTGGAATTTCCACGCGATTAGCTTCTCCTATTGGCGCAAAACGGAGGGACGACCAGCATGAGCACAATGAATCCAGAAACAGCCGTTCGAGAACGTTATGCCGCGGGCGCGAAAGCGGCCGAGGCAAAGCTGTGTTGTCCAATCGAGTACGACACGAAGTTCCTGGAAGTGATTCCGCAGGAAGTGATCGAGCGCGATTACGGCTGCGGCGATCCGAGCCGTTATCTTCGCCCGGGTGAGACGGTGCTCGATCTCGGGAGCGGCTCGGGAAAAATCTGCTTCATCGCGGCCCAGATCGTGGGACCGACGGGCAAGGTCATCGGCGTCGACATGACCGATGAAATGCTCGAGATCGCGCGCCGCAACGCGCCGATCGTGGCCGAGCGAGTCGGTTACCGCAACGTCGAGTTCCGCAAAGGGCGCATCCAGGACCTCGCGCTCGACTTGGAAAAGCTCGATCAAGAATTGAAAGCGCGCCCGATCACCGATGCCGCCTCATTCCTGCGCGCTGATGAGCTTGCCCAGGAGTTGCGGGTCAAGCATCCGCTCGTGGCGAGCGATTCGATCGATGTCGTGGTTTCCAATTGCGTCCTCAACCTCGTCGAGCCGAAATCAAAACGGCAGCTCTTCGAGGAAATCTTTCGGGTCCTGAAAAAGGGCGGGCGCGCGGTGATCTCCGATGTCGTCTCGGATGAAGAGGTGCCCGAGCATCTGCAAAATGATCCGGAGCTCTGGAGCGGCTGCATTTCCGGGGCACTCACCGAGGAAGGCTTTCTCAACGCCTTCGCCGAGGCGGGTTTTTATGGAATTCAAATCCTGAAGCGCGATGCGAAACCGTGGCAAACCGTGGAAGGAATTGAGTTTCGTTCCGTCACGGTCGAGGCCTTCAAAGGCAAGCAAGGTCCCTGCTTCGAGCGCAACCAGGCCGTGATCTACCGCGGACCTTTCCGCGAGGTGCTCGATGACGATAACCACCGAATGGAACGCGGGGTGCGATACGCGGTCTGCGATAAGACTTACAACCTTTACAGCAAAGCGCCTTATCGGGAGTTCTTCGAGCTTGTTGAACCCCTCGACGAGATTCCGCTCGCGGAGGCGAAGCCGTTCGATTGCTCACGCGTTTCGCGCCGCCATCCGAAGGAAACCAAAGGACAGGATTACAAAGTTACAACCGAGGCGAGTAGCTGCTGCGATGGCGGCAGCTGTTGTTAAGTATGCCTGCGCGCGTTCTCTTCGTTTGCATTCACAAAGCGCCCGCAGTCAAATGGCGGAGGCGCTGCTCAATCGGAACCGCAGCGGCTTGTTCCTTGCCGAAAGCGCGGGCTTGCAACCCGGCAAGTTGAACCCGCTCGTGGTTGAAGTCTTGCGTGAGCGCGGAATCGAGATCGCGGACAAACAGCCTCGCAGCATCGAAGAAGCGCTGCAATCCGGGACCCGGCTGGATTATGTCATCACCGTCTGCGACGAGGCGAGCGCCGCCGCCTGTCCCGACTTTCCGGGCGGGACACAAAGACTGCATTGGAGCTTTCGATCCCTCCGCCCTTACCGGCACACGAGAAGAGCGCCTTGCCGGCACGCGCGCTATCTGCGATCGAATCGAAGAACGGATCGCACAATGGTGCACCGCTTTCGCCTAACCCATGATTGCCCTGGCTCTTTTTCTCGCGACCTGTTTCCTCGCCTATTCGAATGGGGCAAACGATAACTTTAAAGGTGTCGCCTCGCTCTACGGTTGTCGGGCGGCGAGTTATCGCACGGCGATCTCCTGGGCTACACTTACCACCTTCGCCGGCTCGATTGCCGCGATCTTTCTCGCCCAGGCGTTACTCAAGAAATTCTCCGGCAAAGGACTGGTGCCGGACGCCCTCGTCGCCTCGCCGGCCTTTTTGCTCGCCGTCGCGCTTGGCGCGGCACTCACAGTCATTCTTGCCACCCGTTTCGGGTTCCCGATTGCCACCACTCATAGCCTGATGGGATCGCTGATCGGCTGTGGCTTACTCGCCGCCAGCTCCCAGGTAAACTTTGCCTCGTTAGGCAAAGGCTTTGTTCTCCCGCTGCTTCTCAGTCCTCTGCTTGCGATTTTTCTGGGCGCCATGCTTTACCTGCTTTTTCGGTCGCTGCGCCTGATGTTTGGCATTTCAAAGGAAATGTGCGTCTGCGTCGAAACCGTTGAGCGGGTCATTGCCATTCCGCAGCCTGGCCTCTTGCGACTGCGATCGGCGCCCAGCGTCAGCCTGACGGTGGCGGAAGCCAAGAGTTGTCGGGAGCGTTACGCCGGTAAATTCCTCGGAGTGACCTCGCAGCAACTGATGGACGGCGCGCACTTTCTCAGCGCGGGAATAGTAAGTTTCGCGCGCGGGTTAAATGATACGCCGAAGATTGTCGCCATGCTTCTGCTTGTCCGCGCGCTCGATTTGCGCTGGGGTTTTTTTGCCGTCGCGAGCACGATGGCGATCGGCGGGTTGATCCATTCACGCAAAATTGCGGCGACGATGAGCCACAAACTTACCGCGATGAATCACGGCCAGGGGTTTTCCGCGAACCTGACGACCGGGATTCTCGTTATTTTGGCGAGCACATTTGGCTTGCCGGTTTCCACCACGCATGTCGCCGTCGGTTCGCTTTTCGGGATCGGATTGACAACCGGCCAGGCCAACCCGCGCGTCATGTTCAACATTGCTCTTTCCTGGGTTATTACCCTCCCGTGCGCGGCTTTGCTCGGCGCCGCTTCCTACGTTTTCCTGCGCCACTTGTGAACACCGCCACCTCCAATCGCTTCGCGCAAGAGCTACAAAAACATGCCCTGCGCTTGCGCCACACCAGGACCGAGGTCCTGCAAGTGAATGTTGGCAAGCTCTGCAATCTTACCTGCATTCACTGCCATGTGAACGCCGGACCGAAACGGAAAGAGATCATGACTCGCGAGACGATCGATCGGGTCGTGGATTGGTTTGCCAAAACGGATATCGCAAAGGTCGACCTGACCGGCGGCGCCCCGGAGATGATTCCCGATTTCAAGTATCTTATCAAACGCTTGAAAGCTCTCACCCCGCCGCGACACATCATTGATCGCTGTAACCTGACGATCCTGCTCGAGCCGGGCTATGAGGATTACGGACAGTTTCTCGCCCGGCATGAAGTCGAGATCATTGCCTCGATGCCCTGTTACTCGCCGGAAAATGTGAACGCGCAGCGGGGCGAAGGCGTTTTCGACGCCAGCATCAAAGCGCTGCAACTCCTTAATTCGTTAGGCTACGGCATCGAGCCGCACCTCCCGCTCCATCTCGTCTACAATCCAAATGGCGCTTTCCTTCCCGGCCCGCAGGCGAAGCTCGAAGCGGACTACAAGCGCGAGCTGAAAGAGCATTTCGGCATCGCGTTTAACAATCTCTACACGATCACCAACCTGCCGATCGCCCGCTTCGCCTCCTGGCTGCGGCATAACAACCAGCTAAGTGAGTACATGAGTCTGCTGATCGAAGCCTTCAACCCGGCGACCGTGGAAGGCTTAATGTGTCGCAACACCATCAATGTCAGCTGGCGCGGTGAAGTCTTTGATTGTGACTTCAACCAGATGCTGAAGCTAAACTGGAGAAACCAGGAAGAGACAATCTATCTCTGGGATGTCGATCCTGCTGCGGTGAGGAACCGCGCGATTGTAACCGGCGACCATTGCTTTGGTTGCACTGCCGGAGCGGGTTCCAGCTGCGGCGGGGCACTGACTTAGAGCCAGCGGCCGATTGTCGCAAAATGAGAAAGGGCATCCGGCGCTGCCGCCAGATGCCCTTTGCAGCTTCGGAAATCGGTTAGGACGATTTCCGAAGCCAGATCTACGTGACGGAGAAATCCGTTCGCAGAGGCAGAAGTTATGGCACTACGACGTCGACTTCGTTCGAGCAGTCACCAGAATCCGTCTCAAAAACCTGATAGGTGAATGTTCCAGTCTGGCTGCCAAGGTTATCCTTGGTATTGCCATCGTCTGCGGTCGTCTGAACAACGACGCCATTGCGCAGGACATTGATATTGCCGCCGTCGGCCGGGCTCCATCTTAGGGAGACCTGCGACTTGCCGGTGCGCTGACGCAGGCGCGCCAGAAGGCTGATGTTTTGGGTCGCGCTCGCGATCTTAAAGCTGCCAACCCGGATCACCCAGCCGGACGAACTTGTCGTAGGAACCCATTCGTTCACATGCCAAAAGGTCTGATCATCTGTCGGATCAATGCTAAGTGAGGTATAGTCACCCCAGCGACTCAGAGGCGTGGTTTGTGAACCAGTCCCGGTGACAATATCGGCTTCGCCCAGAGTCATCTGGCCGAGTGGATCGTTTGCGAGACGGCCAGTGTAACGCACGCTCGGGAAGACGGCGGGATTTGAGCCGTTGGAGGCGCTGTAAGCCAACCCGATGTTGCCTTGGTTATCCATTGCAATGCTTCCCATCCAGCGATGAACCCCATCGGTAAGACCCGGCGCATAAGTGCCCTCCTGGAAGATAGTCGGTGTTCCATTGGGATTCCGGATTTCCCACCACCGGATGCCCGAAACTTCACCATTAGGCCCGTTCCCAGCTGAGACGGATTGATTCGTGACGAGTGATTCGTGGTCGCCGAAGTTACGGTAGGCCAAACGGAAGGTCGGACGTTGACGGTAACCGAGATGGTCGATTTTCGTACTAGTTCCCGGTTGCGAGATACAAGCCCGCCCGCCATTACATATCCCCAGGATAGAATTGAACGCCGCCGTGGGAATGGCAGCAGCGAGGGTGAAAGTGGAGCTTGGGGGATTCGCAAAATCGGCATGGAATCTGTACAGATTCAAGGCATCGGTCGTCGCACCATACGGGCCGTTGTTATCCTGTGATCCGACGAAGAAATTCGGACTACCGACAGGTGGAGCGGTTGGGCCGTCCCAGTCAGATGGCAGCAATCCGTCGCCGACATTCGCGCCAAGGCCTACCGGCGGAATCAGGAAAGAGATAACCTGCGGGCTTGGATTGCCGGCCAGAGCCTGAGCGCGATTGAGCGCATAAGCTCCTACACCGGCAAAGGAGACACCTCCGTTGGCAAATTCGCGAGTGCTGAAATAGTAAGCGTCCGGCCAGATACCGGCTTTTGGATAATCCGGAAAATTCGTGCCGGTCGAGATTGAGTAACGGAAGAAGGACCCGGTCGGATCGTTCGTAGTCGAAACTGCGATACATTCGAAGAAGGTCGGGCCGCTGGCGGTAAACTGGGAGAAGATCCAGCGATCAGCCGCGCGATCGTAGAGAACGACCGGGTCGCCCGAGTTATCCGTCTGGCAGTCACCACCAAAACCAGACCAAAGGGTGTTGTTATTGGCCGGACCGAACAACGAACTGCCGCTCTTGTTGAAGATCTGGAAGGTCAGGTTGACCATCGTGACGACGTGATTGGGGCCGACGGTGCCATTTGGGTCGGGCGGCACCACGCCGGCAGTGTTTCCCTGGCCGTTAAAGCTGATGATTGGCGGGGCAATTTCACCACTATCCGACATGTCTTGTCCGCGCACCGTGGCTTGCGCCACCGGGTCAATTTCCGGAGCGAAGCGGACCTTCCAAGGGCGGATCTCGCGGTCCTCGTTCTCTTTCAGTTGGCCAGGGCCGACGATCGGCACCATGTCGCGCAGAGGCGGCGAAATATCGAACTTCACCACTGGGGCGAGGCCACGATATGTGCCCTGGATGTTGGGAGTGCCCCGCGATTGGCCCTGGGCCGCTGCTTTGTGGATTGCAATCAGCGCCAGACAGAGGCCGAAGGCAAGGAGGAGCGCAGATAAAGCGCGCCGACTAACGAATCTAAGACGATGAGTGGATAGTTTCATGTGTAGTCCTTTTATGTAGCTGAGTTAATGAACGAGCCTGTAGAAAAACAGGCATCCTGTCGGAGAAGCGTTTTGATGCTACTAAATGGCGGGAGCGCCTGTCACCCGCGTCGAGCTTACATTTTGGTCATGTTCCCCTTGCGCATGTCCGATGGCGCGCAAAGCGCATCATGCCAAAGGGCGCGATCTAACGGCGAGCGCATTTCCGGGCGCGCAGCACCCCGCCCAGCCACGAACCTAGTGTGATGGACCCGGCCGACCCGCATAATCTTCACGATACCGCCGACCACGAGGTGCTCGAGACGATCGACATCGCGACCGAAGGTAATGATTGCGACGAGTGCGTTCGCCGCTTGCGCGAACCGCTGATGCGGATCGCAGGCGTGAAGGAAGTGAACGCCGATCCGGAAGCGGAACGGGTCTGGGTAACCTTCGACGCGCGCAAAACGCACGCCCCGGAATTGCACGACGCCATCCTGCGGAGCGGTTACAAACCCGCTCCGATGGCCGACTAGCGACGTCCCCAGTCGCCTCAAGCCCCGGCACCCCCCTCGCCTGTCATCCCGAGCCGCCGAAGGACGGCGAGGGACCTCGCAGTTGCAATCTGGCAGTTCAAAAACCGCTGTCGCAAGCTGCTCGCCCAGCGCTTCAGGAGAGCGCTTGGGGCCGTCTCTCACCACGAATCGCCAGTGATGGATCGCGAAATCCCGTTCTAATCTCAACATACCCGCAGGCGGTGCTTCGCTTCGTCCACGACGACTATCGACACCAGCACGTCGCGATCCGCTCGCTCGCCGGCTGGGGCTGACACCGTTTGAGACGGGTCGGCCGCACGCGGGCGTGATCTCAATGCCGTTCGACCAACGCCTGAGAGCGTTGGCCCGAGCTTCGATCAACTCGCCAGCCGATTCATCTGACTAATCTCACCTGCGCGTTGCTCCTTCCCGCCAATGACGCAAGACCCGGTGTTTCCCTACGGCGGTCGCGTGTGCACTGCTCGACTCAATTAATTTGCGCCGGCGCAACGTGCGGAGTGCGACCTGGACCGCGCTTTTCGATAATCCGGTCTCCTCCGCAATCTGGCGCAGACTGCGGCTCGCCGGCCGCCAGTGTTGCTTTTCGGCCACGCGGTAAAGGTGCGGGAAAACAAGAAAAGCCGCCGGTTGCTGATCGTGGCCGACGAGATCGCGCATCAGCACATCGAGCACGTAGTCGTCGACTGGAATCGTGCGGCGAAACCGAGGCATCGCGCCAAGGTTTGCCGCTGGACCGATAAAAGGACAGCACTTTCTTCGCTGAAGAGGAAATCGGCCTCGACCTTCTTGTTAGGCGCAGTCTAGCTTGCCGGCGTCATGATCAAGCAAATCAAATTCGTCAGCATCCCGGTCGCGGACCAGAACCGCGCGCTCGACTTTTATACCGAGAAGCTCGGCTTCACCATCATCACCGATCAGCCGTTCGATGAGAAACAGCGCTGGATCGAGTTGCGAATCCCGAAGGCCGAAACCCGGGTGGTTCTTTTCACCGCCGAGGGCGAGGAGAAGCGGATTGGCAGCTTCATGAACCTTTCCTACGCCTGCGATGACATCGCGAAGACCTATGACGAACTGAAAACGCGCGGGGTGGAGTTTGAAGGTCCGCCGGAGCAACAGCCCTGGGGCACCTACGCCATTTTCAAGGATAGCGAAGGCAACCGCTTTGTCATCGGGTCATGATCGCGGGCTGTTGCTGGGTCAGGCAGTGAAACGCGCCCAGTCCCCAGATCAGTTCGCGGCTGTCAATTGCGACGATCCGGCGGGTCGGGAAAAGCGCCTGCAAGACCTCGATCGCCTTGCTGTCGTTCGGATCATCAAATGTCGGCAGGAGCACGCATTGGTTCGCGATGTAGAAATTGGCGTAGCTCGCGGGCAGGCGAAGATCTTCCCGCACGATCTTTCCTGGCATGGGAAGCGCCGCGATTTCGAGCGACTCACCACCTATCCTGAGGCCACGCAGACGTTCGAGATTGTCCCGCAGCGGCCCGTAATTCGCGTCGCTCGGATCGACTTCCACCACCGTGACAACCGCGCGCTCACTGATGAAACGGGTCAGGTCATCGATATGCCCGTCGGTATCGTCCCCTTCGATCCCGTCGCCTAACCAGAGGATCTCCTGCACCCCGAGGAAGTCGCGCAGCCGCTGCGCGATTTCTTCGCGCGAGAGTTGCGGATTGCGATTGGGATTAAGGAGGCAGCTTTCGGTCGTGAGCAAAGCGCCGGTGCCATTCACGTCGATTGAGCCGCCTTCCAAAATCATCCGCGGATAAAAAACCGGCAACCCGAGCTTCTCCGCGACACGCGTGGGCACGGCATCGTCGAGCGCATAGGGCGGATACTTCCCACCCCACGCATTGTAATCCCAGTCCACCACCGCGAGCCGCGGCTCCTCTCTGCGGGTGAGAAAGATCGGGCCGTGATCGCGGCACCACGGCTCGTCGGTCGGAATCAGGTGAAAAGTCAATCGCTCGTAAGGCAATCCCTCCAGTGCGCTGCGCGCCTCCGCTTCGTGCGCGCCGTTGCAGACGTTGATGTTGACCGGCTCCGACTCGAGCAGGGCCGCGACCATCGTCCGCAAAACCGGCAGGACGCGATCATAGGAATCGGGAAAACTGATCCCTTCCCGGCGCGGCCAGGAGAGCCAGGTGGCGGCGTGCGGCTCCCATTCCGCCGGCATGCGATAGCCGAGGGCCGACGGTGTCTTGTCGCGGGGCATGATCTTAGCGCTCATTTCTCGTGCTCCTGCTCATGATCGTAACCGTGCTCGGGGAAGACTGAAGACCGATTACGAGCACGATCATGAGCAGGAGCAGGAGAAGCAAGCACCGGGGTTCAGGCGAGGCGGCGCTGTTGGGCGGCGAGCAGCGGCGGGAAATCGAGTGTCGTCGGTGAAGCGGTTTTGCCTAACAATTCCCCGGCCCGCGTTTTCAACTCACGCCAGCGCGGCCAATCCAGGTCGGGCGCGGCGGCGGTGTGCCGGAGCAGGCTGCGCCATTCCATCAGGGCGCGCTCGATGTCGCCGTGGCGGAGGAATTCGGAAGTGATCCGATAACGAGCGCCTGGATTTTCCACCAGCTCGCGCACCACCTCCGACGCGCCCGCGCCGTAGTGCACCGGCACGCCCATCACCAGATAACCGGAATGATCCGCACGCTGGTAGACCGTCTGACAAAGTGCCGCGAGCCGGCCGCCAAGCGGTGAATCATCGCCCGCGAAACGCGGACCGGCCCGCAGGTTGGCGAGATCGAAAACCAGATCTTCAATTGGATAAGTTTCATCCTCGAGCGCAGCCGCGATCGCCAGACCTTCGCCGGCTTGGAAAAATCCGAAGACGACCCCGCGCCGGGTCGGCGTGCCGTCGGGTTCGACGAGGCCGAGCCGGCGCCAGGCATAAGCGGGCGAGACGACGATTTCGACCGTCTGATCGTGTTCCAATTGCGGACAGCCGCGGCAAGGCAGCGGCAGCGCTTCCCGTTGCGGTGGATCGAGGAGGGCTTTACCTAACGAATCACGAAACGCTGGCAGTTTCACTTCCGAAAAGTCGATCCGCGCCGAGACGAGGTGTCCGCGGCGGACGATTTCGTCGAGGGTTCCGCCGCCGCTCCACTGCGGCATCTGAGCCTGAGCGCTCGCGATCAGGTCCGCTTCGCTGATAAACCTTGTGGCAAGAATTTTCCTCAGCGGTTTGACCAGTTGCAGGTTGTTTTTGCCCGGTACGCTGGTGGCGAGGGGGATCTCGCGCCCATAAATCTTTTTCTCGCGCAGCCGGCAGAGGTTTCCGACCGGGAATCGCTCGAGGGTTTTCGCCTGCCGCAGCGCGCGAACCCAACGCTCGTTCTCGCGCAGGAGAATGTCGCCTAACGACGCCTCGATTTTCTCGCCGCGCGGTTCCCATTCGTTCCGGCTGTTGAGGATTTCGATGATCGGACGCCTGACGAATCGCGCGCGCTCGGCGTCAACCCACAAACCGCAGGGCATCGGTCCAGTCGCGAGCGAATGCTCGACTCCGAGCGGCACCTTTTGCACGCTGAAGAGCGAGCGGCTCAGCTCGACCGCCGCGCTGTAGCCGGCGGCGGTGACGCCGGCTGATTCGTGCGCGTTGCAGCTGCCGGGGTCAGCGCCCCCGGCTACAACGCCTGGTTCGGCGACAGCCGCCATCACGCTGATGAGACTCGGCCAATCGACCTGCGTCGCGCGCTTCAATTGCCGCGGTCGCGCGAAGCTGAGCCGCGGCGTGTCGGGGGTGAAGAGCACGAAGCCGGTGTCATCGAGCCCGCGCCGACCGGCCCGGCCGAACATTTGCAGCAATTCATCGGGGTCGACGCGATGCTCGAAGTTCCCGGAAAAATAACGCGTGTCGGTCACGATCACCGAACGCATGGAAAAGTTGATACCGGCGGCCAGGCCCATGGTCGCGACGACGACATTGAGCTGGCCGTTTTTTGCCAGCGGCTCGATCAGACCGGCACGGACGGCGTAGCTCAGACCACTGTGATGATAAGCGACACGGTTGCGTAAGAGCTTGGTCAGCCGCTTGCCGGCGAGCGCTTCCTGCTCGGGCGAAAGTGGAAGCGGGTCCCGCACTGGGATGACGCTGGCGATCGCCTGCGCCATTTCTTCGGTCGCGTTCCGGCGCGGCGCGAAGACGAGAATGGGCGCGAGGCCGGCGTGGAGCGCGCGGCCGACCATCCGCGGCCAGAAGTCGCGGGTGCGGGCAAAGCCGGCGTCGGGCAAGCTGCGCAGGTCGATCTCGTGCTGTGGCACCGGTCGTTCGTCGTGCCTAACGAGTAAAGCATCGCGGCCGTTCCGCCGCAGCCATTCGACCACGTCCTGCGGATTGTTCACGCTCCCGCTGAGGAGAAGCAATTGCGTCGCGGGCGGCGCGAGGGCAAGCGCCAGCTCGTAATGCACCCCGCGCACCGGATCGGCGATAAGCTGGTATTCATCCACTACGAGCAGGCGCGGACCTTCTCGCCGGAGGAATCGACGGCGCTGCGTCTCGAGTGTGGCGACGACCACTTTGGCATCGAGATTAAACGCCAGGTCGCCGGTCGCGATTCCCACGTCCCAGCCGCGGGCGCGCCATTCCGCGAGTTTATCATTGGCCAGGGCGCGGGTCGGAACGGTGAAAACGGCCTGGTCTTTGTGCGATGGGTAAAGCAGCTCGAAAATGTAAGTCTTACCTGCGCCGGTAGGCGCGTGCACCACCACGTCCTTGCCGCTCTGCAAGGCGCGCACCGCCTCCTGTTGCCAGAGATCGGGAATGACCAGGTTGATCTCCAGCCCTCTCGCCATGCTTTCAAAGATGGAGCTTTCGGGCGCGGGGGCAACGCGGGCGCGCCGTAGTTGAAGAAAATGAGCCGGGTCAATCCGCCGGCTCGCTTCCGTTGGCGATCGCGAATTCATTCGCTGCATAATCACGGAAAGCGGAGTCGAGCCCGGCCAGACTGGCGAATTTCCCGGAGTAATAGGTGAGCAGCATCCGCTCGAACGGCTGATGACGGCTGAGAGCATCGAGCAACCCGAGAAAGCTGGACTTATCCGTCGCGGCGAGGAAGCGCACCAGGCGCTCCGATTCGCGATAGAAGGCCGTCACCTTCTCGTCTTCGGTCGGATAATCCACCATCGCGACGAGGGTTTGAATTGGGAAAAGCTTTTCCGGCGGAATCGAGGAGGAGTGGGGTTTGGCAATGTAGCCGCGGGCCCGGCGATAGCTGGCGTGAGCGTTGCTCGCGACATATTGGGCAAAGCCTTCGTCGAGCCAGCGCGGAATCCCGTCCGGGTAATAACGATGCATGATGAGGTGCGCGATCTCGTGCCCGAGGAGGCTGCTTGAAAACCGGTAAGCCGGGTTGCGCTGAATGAAGAGGGTGCCCATGGAATGAATCCCACCCGTCCACGGCTCGAGCTGTCCCAGTTTTTGAAATGCGCGCCAGTCTTCCGGCTTCTCGAAAATGTAGATGTGCGATTTCGTGTCACCGCCCGGGGGATCGCGCTCCAGCTCTTTCACGATCACGCGGTAATAGAACTCCGCTTCAACCGAGATCGGCGTCGCCACGTAGCCGTGAAAGAAATGGTAGATGAAATGATCGGTCTCGGCGTGTTTCCATTCCTCGGGCCGGATGGCAAGGGCGCGGGCGCCGAGCGGGTTCGGATCGCTCTGGCTCAGGCTGGAGAATTCAACTTCCGGGAGGCTGCCAAGTTGGGCTACGGCTGACGTGAGTGTGATAACAATCGCGGAGATAACAAGCGCACACCGGCAGAGAAACATCCGCTGAGGAGGAGCTACAACCGTGCGAGAAAGGGGAGAGAATGGTTACATCGGGAATCGTGAATCGTTACGATTCACCGGCCCCCGAGCCTTCAATCGAGCCTGGCCGCGGCGCGCTGATTCCCCTCGAGCTCGAGCACCATCCGCTTGATGTGGCGATACTTCGTGTGCGGCGCGAGCCGGCGCAGACTTTCCGCCGGGTCGCCCCATTGCACGATCTCGATCAACTCCTGGCGCACGCCCCAGCCATTCATTGCCTGCGGCGTCGCCATATAAAGATCGATCGTGTTCCGGCCGGCGAGCGCCCAGCCGTAATCCTCGACCCGGTAGAGCTGGCCGGTCGAGACGATGCGAAAAATGGTGCCCGCGGGCCAGCGCGACCAATCCGCCGCCGCGCTCCCGTAGAGTTGTGGCGGCGCATCGTTCCCAGGTCCGCGGAACGGCTGCAAACGACTAACGTAGGCCACGGTTTGATAAGAACTGCCCCGACGGCGGCGACCATTTTCCGTAACCGGGATAGCGCGTGGCACATTCGGCACCGGCGCCGCATGCAGGACGCTGCCGAGCGCGGTGCGATTGCCGTACTCGCGGTGGTCGCTTTCGCTATCGGTGTAAGCGGTGGTGCGGACGTTTTGGAAACCGGTGCGGGCGAGCGGCGGCTCGTAGGGGGGCAGAGGGCGACTGGTGGTGCACGCGCCTAACGAGAAGGCGACGACGGCGAGAAGCAGGCTAAGGCAGGTGCGCATTCCCACTGAGTCGTGGAGTTAGTAGCAGTTATTCACAATCCCGGCAAGCGGAGTTTTAGAGTAAGGATGCAAGAACATTATCCTGTGGGATCCGAAAGGGCTGGAAAATGTGCTTGCCCTAAGGTTCGCCTCTTGACCCAATGCTGCCCATGAGAGCGTTTCCCTCTTGGGCTCAGTTTGACCGGTGTGGAAAATCCAGAGACACACAGCCGCTTGATCCTGGAACGCGGATAAAACGATCCACACCCCTTTTGCTCGCCGGCGCCGCAGTCTTAGGACTGCTTATGGCCGCACCGGCGCTATCTGCGCCGTGCGATCTTTACGTCGTCGACGGCAGCACCGGTGCGATTTTGAAGTTCACTCCCGACGGAACGAAAAGCACGTTCGCATCCGGGCTGGATCAGCCGGCTGGCCTCGCCTTCGACCGCACCGGCAATCTCTTTGTCGTGGAAAGCGCGACTGGTTCAATCCTCAAATTTGCCCCGGATGGAACACGAAGCACTTTCGCTTCGGAGCTAGCTAGTCCGGCCGGCTTGGCGTTCGATAACAGCGGCAATCTCTTTGTGACCGATGTCATCTGCGGGAGCGATGTCGGATGCGGAGTTATCTACAAATTCGATGTTAGTGGGACGAAGAGCACGTTCGCCGCAGATACTTATCATCTTGTTAACCTGGCGTTCGATTTCGGCGGCGGCCTCTACGCTGCGAGTCAAGGCCTGACCAACATTTCAGGCAGCCTCCTGGTGTTCGATTCCACCGGTGCCGGAACACTCCTCGTTTCGTCCGGTGGGCCCGGCATGGCGTTCAGTGACGCAGGGGCTCTATTTGTCGTGGCCAATGGTGATAATGATTCGATTGTGATTCCCGGTTGTCTGGCACCGCCTGGTCCGGTTGAGTGCACCGTGCCGGACAGAACATTCGTTACTGGTTTGAATGATCCCTTTGGGTTGGCCTTCGACAGCGCAGGTAACCTGTTCGAAACCGATGGTGGCAGCGGCTCGATCCTCAAATTCACACCCGACGCGTCCAGGACGACTTTCGCGTCTGGATTGACCCAGCCGACTTATCTCGCCTTCGAACCGGTCGCGGAAAAGCTCCGCAACATCAGCGCGCGAGGATTGGTTGGGACCGGGAATGATGTGCTGATCGGTGGCTTCATTGTTGGAGGGAATGGCTTGGCCAACAACGCGGTGTTGGTGCGGGCAATTGGGCCTTCGCTAAGTCAGGCCGGAGTGAATAACCCGCTGGCCGATCCAGCTCTCGAGTTACATAACTCCAGCGGAGCACTCATCGCTTCGAATGATGATTGGCAGGATTCACAGGAAGAGCAGATCATCGCGACTGGCATCCCGCCGACCGATCCGAATGAGTCTGCCATCTATGCCACCCTGCCGGCTGGGAATTACACCGCAGTCGTGCGAGGAGCGAGTGATACGACCGGCACGGCCTTGGTCGAGGTCTACAGCCTGAGCCAGTAGCAGCCGCACTTGTAATACCGCCCCGCCGCCGGCTGTGGAGCCACCGGACGCCTCGCCTGCCGTTTCGAGTGGGCCAAACCGCTGACGCGCAACCGGACGCGAGGAGTCGAGGCGAGAAGTCGTAGCTGATATACGTGAGTCACGTATACCATCCCGCGCTGCTGCACGCGTTTGGCCGGGCTGCCGGCAGAGCTGTCAGATTTCCAGAAGTCTTCAACCTCAAAGATCCCAAGCCAATTTCCGGTGGCTGCGGGCTTGGCAGCGGGCGGCGTTTTCGCGAAGGTGATGCCATGCTCGCGAAAGTTGCCGATCAGATCACGTCCACACTCGAGGAAATCAAAGCGCAAGGGCTCTACAAAACCGAGCGCGTCATTACCGGTCCGCAAAACGCTCAGATCCCGATCGCGGACGGCCGGCGCGTGATCAACCTCTGCGCGAACAATTATCTCGGACTGGCGGACCACCCGGCATTGATCGCGGCGGCCAAGGATGCGCTCGATTCGCACGGCTTCGGGATGGCGAGTGTGCGTTTCATTTGCGGCACCCAGGACATTCACAAGGAGCTGGAAGCCGCGCTGACGAAGTTTCTCGGGACCGAGGATACGATCCTTTATCCCTCCTGCTTCGATGCCAATGGCGGGCTCTTTGAGACATTGTTAGGCGAACAGGACGCGGTCATTTCGGACGAACTGAATCACGCTTCGATCATCGACGGGATCCGGCTCTGCAAAGCGCAGCGCTATCGCTACAAGAACTGCGACATGGCCGATCTCGAGAAACAATTGCAGGCGGCCAAGGACGCGCGCTTTCGGCTCATCGCGACCGATGGCGTTTTCTCGATGGATGGTTACATCGCGAAACTGAAAGAGATCTGCGACCTGGCGGATAAATATGAGGCGATGGTGATGGTGGACGATGCGCACGCCGCCGGGTTCATGGGCAAAACCGGGCGCGGCACGCCGGAGTATTGCGGGGTGCAAGGGCGTGTTGATGTGATCACGGGAACGCTAGGCAAAGCGCTCGGTGGGGCGAGCGGCGGTTACACCAGTGGACGGAAGGAGATCGTCGCGCTCCTGCGCCAGCGCTCCCGGCCCTATCTCTTTTCCAACAGCGTCGCGCCGCCGATCGTGGCCGCATCGCTCAAGGCGCTCGAGCTTCTTACCAGCTCGACCGAGTTGCGCGACAAACTGGAGGAGAACACAAAATTTTTCCGGGCTGCCCTAACGAGCAAAGGACTGACAATCAAGCCCGGGACGCATCCGATCGTCCCGATTATGCTGGGCGACGCCGCGCTCTCACAGAAGTTTGCCGCCCGCATGCTCGACAAAGGCGTTTATGTCATCGGCTTCTTTTACCCGGTCGTGCCCCACGGCACCGCCCGCGTCCGCACCCAGGTGAGCGCCGCGCACAGCCGCGACGAACTGGAACATGCGGTCAACGCTTTCGCCGAGACGAACAAGGAGCTGATCGGGTAGCGCACACGTCCACGTGTGCTGGCGGCGGTGTTCCACCGTCGCGAACTTTGCCTGAGACGCGGCGGGTTTCATTGCGCCTCTGGGTTGCCGAACGTTTTCAAATGTTTTGCGCAAGATACGACCGGTATTTCGCAACCAAGGCTGAGCCGGATGCGCAGCGGCCAGCCAGGTTTGCTGGTGAACAACGAAAGAGCGATGCGCCGAACCAGCGCCAGCCGTAAGCAAGGGATTGACAATTCGTCGCTCGCCCGGCACGATCGTGTAACCATGCACCCCAGGCATTGGCGAGAAAGACTGATTTGGCCGACGATGGCGCTGATTGCCCTCTCAGCCGCCGCCGCGCCACAGCCCGGAACGATTGACCCGACCTTCAACGCCGGGCGCGGCCCGCTCGAGGTTGGCTCCGGCATCGGTTATGGAGTGGTTTTGCAAAGCGACGGACGGATTCTGGTTGGTGGCTTTTTCAATGGCTTCGGCTTCAACCCTGCCAATGGCTTAGTGCGGTTGAATCCAGACGGGTCACTCGATTCGAGCTTCGATTCCTCCGCGCTGCGGGTCGATGTGATTACGACCGGCTACTACTTCAAAGCGCTTTGTCTTCAGCCCGACGGCAAGATCATTGTCGGGGGAAGTTTCGTTACCGGAGACGAAACCCATCGCTCGCTGGTGCGACTGAATCCGGACGGGAGCGTTGACTCGGGTTACAATCCGCTGATTGAAGACTTCGATGAGAGTTCGCCGCCGAGAATAAATAGGGGCATCCTGCAACCTGACGGAAAGCTGCTGATCAGCGGGAGTTTTGTGACCGTCGACGGAGTCTCACGGCCTGGGCTCGCGCGGCTGAATGCAGATGGGACGTTGGACACCGGGTTTGTCCCCGCGGCCGGAGGGACTGCGGCGTTGCAGCAGGATGGAAAGATCCTCGTCGGGTCGCCGCGCGCGCCTCTTGTGCGGCTGAACGGCGATGGCTCTTATGACTCCACCTTCCAGTCCGAACTCACTAACCCGGTGTATCCTCTCATTCAGTCCGACGGCAAGATCATTGCCTCGGAGGATCTTTTCTTCGGCGAAATCTTCAGGGTCGTTCGGCTGAACAGCGATGGCTCGCTTGATTCCTCCTACTCGGAACAGCCCGGATTCGCTGTCGCGCTCGACTCACAGGATCGGGCCCTAATTGCAACGCCCGCCGTGCCTCTGCAAAGGGTTAACACCGATGGCAGCATTGATTCGAGTTTCCAGATCGAGGACGGCTTTGATCTAACTGTTCTGGCCGTCGTACAACAGCCGGATCAGAAGTTAGTCCTGGCCGGAGACGGACTTTTTCGCGAGCCGTTTGGGATTCAGCGTCTGCTCCCGGATGGGCAGGCTGATTCGACCTTTGCGGTCGGAACCGGCCTAACGAGTATAAGCCCCGCCTCCATTTACCAGGCGACGCTCCTGCCCAATGGCAAACTGATGGTCGGAGGAAGCTTCACTCACCTCGACTCAGCACCGAGAAACAAGATCGGTCGCCTGAATCATGATGGCAGTGTGGATCTGAGTTTCGATGCCGGTGACCTTCTTTCCGACGCCCCGGGACCAATCGTAGCTCAGCCGGACGGGAAGATTCTGGTCGGCTTTCAGAGCGAGATCTTCAGACTGCTGGCGAGCGGGGCAATCGACGTTTCGTTCCACTATGCGGCCCAGGGTGACTCGGGAGTTACAACCATGGCCGTGCAACGTGATGGAAAGATACTTGCAGCTTTTGGCGACAAATTTGTTCGTCTCAATCCCGACGGTACTCTGGACACTAACTTTGACGCCGGCCTGGACTCGGGCGCAGGCGTTACGCAGATGCTTCTCCAACCGGACGGCAAGATCCTGATCAACGGTAACTTTTCCTCCGTTCACGGCACCGCGCGGCACGGCCCGACACGGCTAAATCCCGATGGCAGCCTTGATGAGACTTTTAGTTTCGCCGCCGGATTCTTTAACTCACTGATCGGGCTGCAAGCCGACGGAAAGATCCTGATGGGTTACTATCTTGGAACCGGATGGTCGGTGGGGCGCGTTAACTCGGACGGTAGCTCTGACGAAAGCTTTGCCGGATTCTCAAACCTGCCAGCCTGCGTCGCCCTGGCCGGCGATGGCATTTACGTTGGCACTAACACGGTCATTCGCCGGCAGAGCGACGGCACCCTCGATCCGATCTTCGCCCCAATGTTTCCTGCCGATGCGGCAATCACTCAGCTCTTACTCCAGGTCGATGGCCAGGTGATTGCCGCAGGCAGTTTCACACAGGTCAATGGCGCAGCAGTCAATGGCATCGTGCGTCTGAATGGAGTCGCCCCGGCAAAGGCCGGCAATATTTCCACCCGCGCTCTGGTTGGAACAGACGCTGCGGTGGAGATCGGTGGTTTCATTGTCACCGGGCCGGCCGACAAAAGCGTCGTCATTCGGGCGATCGGACCTTCGCTCCAAGCGGATGGGTCTCCGTTGCCCGGGACTCTGACTAATCCACGACTGGAACTGCATGGCCCGGCCGGCGAGTTGATCGCGCAGAATGAAGACTGGCGCGATTCACAGGAGGCGGAGATGATCGCGAGCGGATTAGCGCCGCTGAATGATCGCGAATCGGCGCTCACCGCGACGCTCAGTCCCGGAGCCTACACGGCGGTTGTGCAAGGCGCCGGCGGCGAGACGGGGATCGCGCTGGTCGAGATCTACGATGCGTCGCCGGCCTGGGATTCCAGATTGCAAAACATCAGCACGCGCGGCGCGGTTGAAAACGGTGATAATGTCATGATCGCCGGGCTCATTCTCACCGGTCCGGAGGAGGCGCCGGTGGTTGCACGCGCGCTCGGTCCTTCTCTGGCGGCGTTTGACGTGGCCGACCCGCTCAGTGATCCGACGATTGAACTGCACGATCAGTCAGGCGCGATCGTGGCCGCGAACGACAATTGGAAAGAGACCCAGGAATCCGAGTTAGCCGCCAGCGGCCTGGCTCCGACTAACGACAACGAGGCGGCGATTCTCGCGAGTCTGCCGCCGGGTGAGTACACCGCGATTGTCCGCGGCGCGAATGAGGCGACTGGCCTCGCGCTGGTGGAGTTTTACGACCTGCGCTGAGTTGCGTCCGGCCGGGCCGGAGCAGGCTACGACTTGCATTGTTTCATAAGATAACCTAGGATGTCTCAAATGAGACATAAGATGAAGAACAGCGGAACCGGCCTGGTCGCTTCCCATGTGACGAAGGAGAAGCCGAATCCTTCGCCAGCTCAGGTCGTGCAGGTAGTCCAGAATGGCCTGGATTTCGCAGAACTCGAAGCGCTCCGCGAGCAACTTGATCTCCCGCTCGATCGACTCGCGAGCCAGCTGGGCATCGCCCGCGCCACCCTGCATCGCCGCAAAGCAGGCGGCCGCCTAACGACCGACGAATCCGACAAGGTGGTGCGCTTTGCCCGGCTCCTCGGTCACGCCGTCCACCTTTTCGGCAGCGTCGAAGATGCGCGCCGCTGGCTCAAGACCCCGCAGCGGGGCCTCGGCGGGGCGGTGCCGCTCGAATATGCCCAGACCGAGACCGGAGCGCGCGAGGTGGAAAACCTGCTCGGCCGGATTGATTACGGCGTTTACTCCTGATGCCCTCCGGCTGGCGGATTGACCGGCCGCGTCGCAATGCATTTTCCGGGGAAGGTGCGCGGCGATTCGGCGGCCGCTGGAATTCGCCCGGAACCGCCGTGGTTTACCTGAGCGAACATCAGTCGCTCGCCGCCCTGGAAATTTTCGTCCACCTCCAGCCGCTCGTCCCGCGCGAGAAGTTTCTCGCTTATCTCGTGGAATGGGACCCGTCGCTCATGGAAGAGCTAAAGAAATTGCCGGCAGACTGGCGCGCCTCGCCGCCCGGAGCGGCGACGATGCAGATTGGCGACGAATGGGTGCGGGAAGGGCGCTCGGTCGTGCTCGCAATCCCGAGCGCGATTGTGCCGGCGGAGCGCAATTTTCTTCTCAACCCCGCGCACCCGAAATTCTCCCAGCTCCGCCTGCACAAGCCGGTCGAATTCGCTTTTGATCCGCGGCTCGTCGGTCGTTAGGCGTGGGTCTGTTGAAACGTGCCTCGGCCCTCACCGGCGGCTGGCGCCGTCCGCCTCTCCCACAAGGAGAGGGATTGCCGCGTCTTACAGGTCAGTCGCGAGACCCCTCTCGATGCGAGAGCGATTGCGTTGCTAAGAGGGTGCGCATTCAGGTTTGACTCTGCTTGAGGGTTGCCCCCGAACCCTCACCGGCGGCTAAAGCCGTCCGCCTTTGCGGGTGCGTCAGGGCCCAACGAGAGAGGGATCGCGCTTGTTCGCCGGACGGAGAGAATCCCGGCTGTCCGTTAAATGGCGCGGTTTTACCTCTCTCCCGGCGGGAGAGACGCGCGCGCGAAGCGCGGCAGTGAGGGCCTCGCGGCTGCTCCTCAGTCGCGCTCGTGCAACGCAATGCTGGCACCGACCCAGGTTTTTTCCTTATTAAAATCAACCCCCATCATTTTGCCCTGACTCATCCGGACAAGGTTATTGGCCAGGATCGGCTCACCCTCGTCAGGCCAGAGAAACATCATCCGCACTTCCGCTTTGGAACGCAGGCCGTCGACCGTCTGCACACACTCGGCGTAGTCGACCTTCTTTTGCAGGATCCAGGTATGCGGCGACTCGAGCGCGGCGAGCTTCTCCGCCGTCGGTTCCATGTCCACTCCAAGTCCGGCAAAGGAGTAAAGCGGCTTCAGCACATAATCCCGGAGCGATTGGTCAGGCGGAAATTCATCCGCGAAAAAGGCCGGCGCGGTGTGCTCGGTCTTGAGAAAGGGGAGCGAATGTTTGCTGATCCGGAAATACCAGTTCGGGTGCCCGGCCCAGAAGACGTCGAGATCGTCCTGAAAGTGGAAACCAGGCGTGAGATCGGGCCGGCGCAGGAGTTCATCGAAGATGACCCGGTTATAGATGCGCTCGATCCGGAGCTCGCGCCCGTCACGCTCGTAGAACAACTGCCGCCCGCGTTGTCTTACTCTCGTTAGGCAAACCGGCCGCACCCCGATGAGCACTTCGGTGCAGGCAAAATCGATCCGCGTCTTTTGTTTTTCCGGCTCGATCTCGAGCAGCACGACGTTCTCCGGATTTGAGTCGCCGACAATTACTTCCCGGAGAAGCGCAATGTAACCCTCGTCCCGCAACCCGCTGAAGGCCGAGGTCCAGTTTTGCGGGATGGCGGGAAAGGAACGGCGGATGCAACCAAGGAGCAGCAACTGAAAGCCATAGAGACTCGGGAACGCCTGAAGCTCGATCAGGCGCGGGGTGAGCCGGCCTTCGACTTCGCAGATGCCGAAGTCGACGACGAGAAAATGCGGATGCCGCGGTTCGTTAGGCACAGTCAGTCCCGGCGGAATCGCGCTCGCGGCATGGCGGGCAAATTCCGCCGTTTGTGTTTGCGCCACGATCTCACGCGCGGCCCCGATCGTTTCCGCGGCCAGTTCCCGGGAAAGAAAGAGCGGCGTCTCGCAAATCCGGAAATCGGCCGGCCAGCGCGTGCTGTGCTGGACGCAATCGAGCAGGGCCTGGTATTTCGCGGCCGAAAAGTCGGCATTGAATCTGGCGCGCATGCTCGGGTCCATCGGCCGGGAGCATGACACAAAGGACGAGCGGAACAAAGCCGGCGCACGGCGGCTTGCCTCGAGGGCGATTTTCAGCCGCCGCGATAAACGCAGCGCGCGGTCGGCGTCTCGTGGATCACGATCTCGCACAAGCCGGGGAGCTGCGGCGCGAGCTTTTCCCAAAACCACGACGCCATGTTTTCGATTGTCGGATTTTCCAGACCTGGGATCTCGTTGAGATAGGCATGATCCAGTTGCGCGACGAGCGGCTTCATCGCGGCGCTGATCTCGGCATGATCGTAAAGCCAGCCGGTCGCGCGCTCGACTTCGCCCTCGACCGACACCTCGACTTTGAAACTGTGCCCGTGCATCCGGCGGCATTTATGTCCTTCCGGCGCGGCGGGCAATGTCTGGGCTGCTTCAAAACTGAAATCTTTTGTCAGCCGGGCGCGCATCGCGGGCAAGAATCGCACCAGCGCGGCAGCCTGTCATCCGAGGCGGCCGCGGCCTGACCAAGTTTTAGTTGCGTCCCGCGCAACTCGCCCCTTACTCTTCCCGGCGCATGCTACGTTTTCGGCTTCTTTTGCTCGCGGTCTTGAGCAGCCTGCTCATCGTTTTCACTTCCTGCGAACGTCATCGCGTCGGTGAACTGCCGGAGTTGCAACGCGACCACACTCAGCCGTTGCAGCATGCGGAGGCGGAGGCGAAGCCGGCCTACCCCGAGCCGCCGCGTTCCGGCTCGCCGACCCCGGCGAATTTCTTCAAGCAAGAGCCCTAACGAAAGTAGCCGCCATGGCCAGACATAAGTATCTCACCTCGCCGCCGAACCTTACCACCATGCCCCCCGGTGTGCCTTACATCATCGGCAACGAAGCCGCGGAACGCTTCAGTTACTACGGGATGAAGTCGGTCCTGACCGTCTTCATGGCCCATTACATCCTGAATCAGTCCGGCGTGCTCGCCCCGATGCAGGAGAACGAGGCCTACATGTACACGCACTATTTCGTCTTTGGCGTGTACTTTCTCCCCGTCCTCGGGGCGATTCTGGCCGACGGCTGGATCGGAAAATACTGGACCATCCTGTCGCTTTCCATCGTCTACTCGTTAGGCAATCTCACCCTCGCCTGCATGGCCACTTCCTGGGGGATTGCGATCGGCCAGCGCACGATGCTCGCAATCGGGCTCTTCCTCATCTGTCTGGGCGCCGGCGGGATCAAGCCCTGCGTCTCCGCCAACGTCGGCGACCAGTTCGGGAAATCGAACCAGCACCTGCTCTCGAAGATGTTTGGCTGGTTCTATTTTTCGATCAATGCCGGCTCCTTTATTTCCTCGCTCCTCTGTCCGTGGCTTCTGGCCAATCCGAAATACGGACCGGGCTGGGCTTTCGGCATTCCCGGCATCATGATGGTGATCGCGACTCTCTTCTTTTATGCTGGTCGCAACAAGATGGTTCACGTGCCGCCCGGCGGTCTCGGTTATCTGAAAGAAACCTTCAGCCGCGAAGGCCTCATCACGCTCGGGCGGATCGCGATGGTCTATGTTTTCATTCTCGTTTTCTGGGCGCTTTGGGGAATGAGCAACGGCGTCGAGTGGACCTTGCAAGCCGAGAAGATGGACCTGCATTGGATGGGCTTGAACCTGATCGCCGCCCAGGTGCAAACCGCCAATCCGATCTTCATTCTGCTTTTTATTCCGCTTGTGAACTACGTCATCTATCCCGCGATCGACAAAGTTTTCCCGCTCACTCCGCTGCGCAAGATTGGGATCGGCCTCTTCCTCACCGGCTTGTCCTTTGTCGTGATCGTCTGGATTCAGGGCCAGATTGACTCCGGCCTGCGGCCGAGCATCAACTGGCAGTTGCTCGCCTACGCGATCCTGACGTTAGGCGAAGCGATGGTCTCGATCACCGGGCTGGAATTTTCCTACACCCAGGCGCCGAACACGATGAAGAGCTCGGTCATGGCCTTGTGGCTCTTCACCGTCGCCGGTGGCGAGCTCTTCGTCGGCTTGTTTAACGGTTGGATCATGAATCCGGATGGCACGCGCAAGCTGAACGATTACCAGTATTTCGAATTCTTCACTGCTTTAATGTTTGTGACTGCGGTCATCTTTGTCATCGTCGCCTGCTTCTACAAAGGCCGCACTTACCTGCAGGCGCAGGAATTGACGCCCGACGAGATCGCGACCGAACCGATTCTGCACGGCGGCACCCCGAGCTAGACCCGCCCAGCCTGCGTTCGTCGGGGTTCTTGGATTCCGGCGCGAAATCTGTTAAGCCTTGATCCGCGCCGCGATTCTCGCCCCATGCCGCCGCCTAACGAACAATACATTCTCGACCTCCTGCGCAATCACGGGCTCGTGACCCGCCAGCAGATCGAAGGAGCGCGCGCCAGCGCTAACGGCGAAAAAACCGTGGTCGACGCGCTCGTCAGGCAGGGCGTGGTGACGCCCGATGATGTCTCGCGCAGTCTCGCCGCCGAGGCGGAAATGACCTGGGTCGATCTCTCGGATGTGGTCGTGCCGCAGGAGATCATCGATGAAATTCGCCCTCAGGATGCGCGCCGCTTCAAGATGATCCCGATCGCGCGCAACGAACATGGCCTCGTCGTCGCGACCGGCGACCCGCTCGATTTCGACAGCATCGACAGCCTCAGCTTTCTCCTGCGAAAGGAGCTCGAGTTGGTCTGCACCACGCCGGAAAAGATTCGTCAGGCGTTGATCAAGTACTACGGCAGCGCCGAGGAAGCGGTTGATGTTCTGCGCCAGAAAATCGGCGACGCCGCGCTCGAGGAAATCGATATCGCCGAGGGCGCGGAGTTGCCGGAGAGCGAAGGCGGCGATGCCCCGATCATTCGCATGGTCTCGCTTCTCCTGCTCGAAGCGCACAAGCTCGGCGCGAGCGACATCCATCTCGAACCACTTGAGAAAAGCTTCCGCGTCCGCTTTCGCATCGACGGCGTGCTGCACGAGATGAATTCGCCACCGAAAAAATTGCAATCCGCCATCATCAGCCGGCTCAAGATCATGACCGGCACGATGAGCATCGCGGAAAAGCGCCTCCCGCAGGACGCCCGCATCCAGGTGAAAATGGGACGCAAATCCATCGACCTGCGCGTCTCGACCATTCCGACCAATCACGGCGAAAGCATGGTGATGCGCGTGCTGGACAAAACGAGCCTGCTCCTGGGCCTGCCCGAGCTGGGATTCTTTAGCGACGACCAGGAAACCTTCGAGCGGCTGCTGCGCGCGCCTGACGGCATCATCCTCGTCACCGGTCCGACCGGTTCGGGCAAGACGAGCACGCTCTACGCCTGCCTCAATTACATCAACAAACCGGATCGCAAAATCATCACCGTCGAGGAGCCGGTCGAGTATCAGATGAACGGGATCAACCAGGTGCAGGTGAACAGCGAGATCGGGATGACTTTTCCCGCCGCGCTCCGTTCCATTCTGCGCCAGGCGCCGAACATCATCATGATCGGCGAGATTCGCGATCTCGAGACCGCTTCGATCGCAACCAACGCCAGCCTCACCGGTCATCTCGTTTTCAGCACCCTGCACACGAACGACGCACCTTCCGCGATCGCGCGGCTGATTGACATCGGGGTGCAGCCGTTCCTCGTCGCCACCTCGATCCGCGCGATCATGGCCCAGCGACTCGTTAGGCGCCTGTGCGTGAACTGCAAGGAGCCGGGCCGCCTTTCCTCTTCGGAATTGCGCGCGCTCCAGGTGCAGGAATCGCAGCTCGAGGAGGCTCAGATCATGCGCCCGGTCGGTTGCGAACACTGCCGCCAGACCGGTTACAAGGGCCGGACGGGGATTTTCGAAATCTTCGAGATCGACGACGAAGTGCGCCACATGGTGAACGCTCGCGCCGCCACCATGGTCTTGCGCCAGCGCGCCCGCGAGCTGGGCATGCGCACCCTGCGCGAAGACGGCATGCGCAAAGTGCTCGCCGGCCTGACGAGCGCCGAAGAGGTGATCTCAATCACGATCGGTGATGCCAATTGAAAATGACGAATGACGAATTCCCAATGACGAAGGAATTCCAAATGACGAATGACGAAATCTTCGGTGCGAGCGCCCTCCTTCGTCATTCGGGTTTGGGCATTCATTCGTCCTTCGTCATTCGTCCTTCGTCATTTCCCAGGTGAACAACGAACGCATCGCCGAGCTCTTCATTGAGCAGGGCCTCCTGGATCGCGCCCAGGCCGACGACGTTCTCCTGGAGACGACGGAAAACGGCAAGCCAATCGAGCAGGCAATGATCGACCACGGGATCGTTGACCAAGCGCAGTTCTACCGCGCGATCGCCGATGCGCTCGGCGCCGAAATGATCGATCTCGACGAGATTGAATTTGGGCCGCAAATCCTTCGCCTCATCCCGGCCGGCCTCGCGCGACTGCATCGCGCGCTGCCGCTTGGCGAGGATGGGCACGCGATTCGAGTCGCGCTGGTTGATCCGCTCGATACGCAAACGATCGAGGACCTGCGCTTCGCGCTCGGGCGCGACCTCGAGGTCGTGCTCGCGCCGAGCGTGCAGATCGAGGAACGCCTGCGCAAACACTACGGCGAGGACACCTCGAGCATGGAGGAGATCCTGAAGCAGCTTGGCGAAGCCGGCGAACTCATGACGCTCGCCGACAACCAGTCGATCGTCGCCAACATCGAAGCCGAAGCCAACGCCACGCCGATCATTCGCTTCGTCGATCTGATCTTGTATCAGGCGATCCAGGACCGGGCGAGCGACATCCATTTCGAGCCCTTCGAGAATGAATTCAAAGTGCGCTACCGCGTCGATGGCGCACTTTACGAAATGGCGCCGCCCCCGCGGCATCTTGCCCTGCCGGTCATCTCGCGGGTCAAGGTGATGGCCAACATGAACATCGCCGAACGCCGCCTCCCGCAGGACG
The DNA here is from genome assembly GCA_036825615.1 of Chthoniobacterales bacterium. Lineage (GTDB taxonomy): Bacteria > Verrucomicrobiota > Verrucomicrobiia > Chthoniobacterales > UBA10450 > JAICXG01. The sequence continues at coordinate 122,030 of DAISXY010000004.1, read as the reverse complement.
GCCGCATCCAAAAAACCGTCGCCGGCCGCGCGGTTGACCTGCGCGTCTCCACTTTGCCGACACAGTTCGGCGAGAGCGTGGTCCTGCGCGTGCTCGATCGCGCGACCGTTAACCTCGACCTCGAGCAACTCGGGATGCCCGATTACATCCTCAATTATCTTCTCGAATTGATCGAGCGCCCGAACGGCATCTTCATTGTCACCGGCCCGACCGGCTCCGGAAAGACGACGACGCTTTACTCCTGCCTCCGCAAGATCAACACCGTTGATGCCAAACTCCTGAGCGCGGAGGAGCCGGTCGAGTACGATCTCGAAGGCATCATGCAGGTGCCGGTGAACGATGCCATCGGCCTGACTTTCGCGCGCGTCCTGCGCGCCTTCCTCCGCCAGGACCCGGACCGAATCATGGTCGGCGAAACCCGCGACCTCGAGACGGCGCAGATCGCGATCCAGGCCTCGCTCACGGGCCATCTGGTTTTCACGACCCTGCACACGAACGATGCGCCCGGAGCAATCGCGCGCCTCGTCGACATGGGAGTCGAACCGTTCCTCATCTCCTCAACCCTCGAAGCTGTGCTCGGCCAGCGTCTCCTCCGCCGCATCTGCCCGCATTGCCGGGTTCGGTTTCAGCCCAACGACAATTTGCTTGCCGAGCTGAATGTTTCGCCTGACGAAATCGGCGCCCGCCATTTTTATTACGGCAAAGGTTGCGCGAACTGTAACCATACCGGCTATAAGGGCCGGATCGGGATTTATGAGCTGATGAAAATCACCGATCCAGTACGCGAGCTCATCAATGCGCGCGCTCCCTCGGTCGCCTTGAAGCAGAAGGCGATCGAGCTTGGGATGGTCACTCTGCGCCAGGATGGCGTGCGCAGCATCTTCGCCGGCGACACCACGATCGAAGAAGTGCTCAAGTATACTTAGGGGTGCCGGCCCGAGGGCGGGCCGGCTCGAAAGCTGCGATTAGAGCTGTAACAATGACTCCGCGATCTCGAGCGCGGCGCGCGGGCGGCTCAGACGCGTGATATTGGCCGACCATTCACGCCAGAGTCGCGCGTCGTCGGCGAAGGCATGCTCGACCGCGCGCACGATCGCAGCCGCGTCGGTCGCAATCACTCCCGAGCGGGTCTCTGCGATAAGTCGCGCGTTCCCTTCCTCCTGCCCGGGCACGACCTGGTTAATGATCATTGGGCACTTGGCCGCGATCGCTTCCTGGGTCGTAGCGCCGCCGGCCTTGCTGATGAGAATATGACTCTCCAGCATCTTTCTCACTAATTGGTCGGTCCAGCCAAGAATCTCAAACTCGCGCCCGAGGGTAGCGCGCAATTTTTCGATCTCAGTCTGAAGCCGCTGATCACGGCCGACAGTAACCGTGAGTTTTACCCCGGGAATCTTAGTCAGGCCACGAATCAACTCGGGCGCGACAACCGCTCCGGCGTTCAGCATGTAGAGGATGCGGTAACCATCCGGCGCTCCCGGCGGCTGACGCAATTCCCCCAGCTCAGCGAACCTGGTCGAGACAGGAAACCCCGGCGCGCGCACCATTTCGGGCAAAATCTTCTTGGATTGTACGACGACCTGCGCCGTCAGGTCGTTAGGGACAAGGAACAGGTCGGCCGGGCCGTGTAGCCAGATCGCGTTTACGGTCAGCGAGTCAGTGATACAAACCACGCGCCGGAACGGCGCCGGCGCCCCGCCAAGAATGCTGTCGATAAGATAGGGATAAGCCGGGTAAACCGAGACGACCGCGCTCGGCTGGAAACGCAAAAGCAAACGGGCGAGCCGCGCCCGGGCGAGAAAGAGCCAGCCCATTTTCGGCGCGAACCTTTCCTGCCGATCAAGCCAGTTGTAGAAGCGGCCCCAGGTGCGCGGAGCGCGATTGATCGCCGCCAGGTAAGCCTTGCGCGCAAGCTCGTTCGCGAAGCCAAAGGTCTCGGCGAAAATGTCGTGCAGCTCGACCCTGGCCGCGCCCTCGCTGAGGGTCGCAAGTCCTTCCCGAATACCCCGCGCTGCGCTGTTGTGGCCTTCGCCGAAGCCGGCGGTCAGGATCAGGATGCGTTTCTCCATTCGTTAGGCCGGAAACCGCCGAGAGTTTAATGGCAATCGCGGCGCGGCAAAGTAAACTTTGCCCGATCATGAAATTCCTGCGCTTATCCGGCCGGGTGACCCGGAAGCTGATCTGGGAAACCGCGACCGATGAAACGCTCGGGCATTCGGCGCAGATGGCTTACCAATTCCTCTTCACGCTCGCACCCGGGCTGCTTTTTCTCTGGCACCTGCTCGGGCTCTTTGGAACCGACCCGGCCAAGCTGCATAAGATGCTGAATGTGCTGCGCGCGTTTCTCCCGCCCGATCCACGCGTCCAGGACATTCTCGACACGGTCGCGGCAAACGTGATCGTGACCGGGAGCAGCGGACCGGTTGGGATTACCGGGATCATTCTTGGAATTTATCTTGGGACGATGTTCATCTCGACCATTTCCTATGCCCTTAGCCGCACCCATGGGATTAAGGATGTCCAGCATCGCTGGTCCAAATATTTCGTCTCGCTCCTGCTCCTCTTCTGGTTTGGGATCACAATCGTAATCGCCTTCAATGTCATAGTCTTCGGAGAAACCCTGGCCGGAATCGCCGAGGTCAATTTCCAGCTCGGCATCCCGCTCCAAAACTGGGTCGCGGCCCTTAATCTTCCGTTGACCGGGATCGCGCTGGTGATTCTCGCGCTCGCGCTTTATCTTCTCACTCCGCAGAGTTATTTCACGATTCGACAGGCCTTGCCCGGAGCGATCTTCTTTGCCGTCGGCTGGCTTACCGTGACCAAGCTCTTCCAGATCTATGTCGCGCGCTACGATCGCTATAACCCGACTTACCTCGCGCTCGCCTCCATTATCATGCTCCTCACCTGGATGTATCTCACCTGTCTCCTTCTGCTCCTGGGCGGGAAATTGAACAGCATCCTGCGCCGCGAACGCGAACGCGCGGCCGCGCGCGCGGAAGCGGCGCTCGCGAGCGAACCGGAGCCGGCCTGATCAAACGCGCATCGCATTTTGATTCGTTCGCGAAGTTTCATGCGCTGGCAGGTCTGGTTCGGGTGCCTGCTCCTGGTCGTAAGTCTTATCGGCTCGATCTCGCGGGCTGAGTTAAGCGAGGAAGAAAAGAAGCGCCTCTTCCTGAAAGCGCGGGAACGGATGCGGACGGTCGCCACTCCAAAACCGGAGGCGTCTCCCTCACCGCGCCACAAACCAAAACCAGCCAGGCATCCCCCGCCGAAAAAGAAAAAGACCGTCCGGCCCAAAACCGGTGAAGAGGAAGAAAAGCCCGCGCGCACTCCGGCGCCGCGGAATGAAGAAGCCCCGCCTAACGAATCCACGCCGCCGCCCACCGCCACCGCCGCGACTCCCGCGCCGACACCTACGCGCAGCGCGGTTGCGCAAAAATCACCGGCGCCCGCTCAGGTCATCATCCAGAAGGATGGCTACAAAAAGCCACGGGGATTTTCGCTCCTGCCCTTTCACCTGTTCGGGCGGCATTATCGCTATCTCACGCGCTCGGTGCGAAAGGAGATCGATCGCGCCCCGGTCCTGCGCGAGCGCTGGCATTTCATCATCGTGCACAACAGCGGCACCCGTCAGGGCAACGCTCGCATCTTCGATTACTATCACCGGCATGTCCGTCGGATGCGCAACGGCCTCGCCTATCATTTCGTCATCGGCAACGGCACCTCTTCGGGCGATGGCGAGATCGAGGTGGGCGACCGCTGGCGCCGCCAAATCAATGGCGGGCACGTCCACAGCGATTACCTCAACAACATCTCCCTCGGCATCTGTCTCGTCGGCGACTTCAACCGCGATCAGCCGACCCGGGCGCAACTTGATTCCTGCGAAGAACTGATCCGCTATCTCCGGGCGCGTTGTGGAAAGGTCGACGGGCACGAAATCCCGGTGCGTCCCCATCGCGAGATGAACCCGCCGCGCTGGCCCACGGATTGTCCCGGCGACATTTTTCCCTACCGCTGGTTCGGCCAGTTTCGCTGACTCTTGATAGGATGATTCCGCGCTTTCATCGACTGGGGTCGGCTCAGTCCGGCCTTGATTTACAAACGAAAACGAAACAGATACCAGATATGGAATTCTTCTCGGCTCCTTCACGTTGGCTCCTGTCGCAATCGCGTGCGTTGTCGCGGAGTGGCAGGATAGCTGTAGCTCTCCTCTTGTTCGGCCTGACGGTGTTGCTCGCCGGCTGCGCTGATTCGTTCCTCCCTCCGCCGGATAATACCCCCTACGGCCAATCAGCCCCTCAGACTGTAGCACCGGAACCGCCGCCGCCCGAGCCGAGCGGCTGGTGATCGCGGCACCCGGCGCTATTTTTCGCAGCATTCTCAAGCGCTGGCTGAGCGGCGCAAACGCTCAGCCAGCGCACATTTCGATTGCCCGGCTTTGCGAAAGGACAAAGAATCTCCTTCATGTCGAGAATCATTAAGGTTTGTAGCCGGATGCTGCTTGTTTGTTGTTTTGTTTCAGCCGCCCGGGCACAATGGACGCCAGTCTCCTCCGGGACAACAAAGGCACTGCGCGGAATCTATCTCCGCGATTCCGGGGTCGCTTACGCGGTTGGCGATGCCGGCACGATTCTTAAATCAACCGATGCTGGACTAAGCTGGAGCGCGCTCACCTCCGGGACCACGCGCAACCTCTACGATCTTTACTTTTTCAACGACAACGAGGGCCTCACGATCGGCGACAGTGGCCTGATCCTGCGCACGCTCGATGGCGGCGCAACCTGGTCGACGATCGCCAGTGGCGTGAAGGATGGCCTGCGCGCCATCTCTTTCAGTGGTGCGAACGGGATCTGTGGCGGCCTCTCACAGGATATCCTTTACTCGAATGACTCCGGCGCGACCTGGCATGTCTCACAAAAAGGATTCTTCGGCGGCGGGTTCTTTGGCGCGCATATGCTCAGCTCGACGCTCGGCTTTGTCAGTGGACAAAATTCCATCTTCCAGCCCTTGCATGGCACGAGCACTGATGGCGGAGTGCATTGGGATTTTCATCCCTTCTATTTCGATGGGAACGAAGGGAGCTGCGACGATCTCTTCTTTTTCGATTCCAGCACCGGAGTTACTTCCGGAGTGCTGTTTGACGGCCGCGGCGCGATCGGCCGCACCAGCGATGGCGGTCTGACCTGGACCTCAACGATCTTCGACTTTGGTTTGCAGGGAGTCGATTTTCCAACTCCCAGCTCCGGCTTCGTAGTCGGCTTTGCCGGCACTATCATGCATTCGAGTGACATGGGAGTGACCTGGTCGCCGCAGACGAGCGGAACAGGGGTCGACCTTTTCGACGTCCGATTCCAAAGTAATGCCATGGCCGGCCTGGCAGTGGGTGAAGCTGGAATCGTTCTCCGGACCACGAACGGCGGCGAGGAAGGTGGACTTGAGTTACTCGCCGCCGTCTCGCGCAAACGAGGGTTCGATATCGAGCTGCCGCTCACCGGTTCTTCCGGAGTGGAATGCCGAGGCGGCAAGGATGGCTACTACCGGCTTGGTTTTGTTTTCAATAACTCCATCACTACGGTGGACCAAATTACCACCTCCTGCGGAGCCATCTCCAGCAGCAGGAGTGTTGTGAGTGACCCGCATGCGCTGCGTGTAGATCTCACTGCGCCCGATTGTAATGAGAATTTTGTTACGATAACTCTGAGTGGCATCCACGATGATCAGGGTAACACCCTGCCAAACGCCGTAGTCACGATGGGTCTCCTCCTCGGGGACGTGAATGGCGACGGGATCGTGGATGAGACAGATGTGGCTCAAGTCGAGAATGACCAGGGGGCGGTGACGGACGAGAGCAATTTCCGCGAAGATATCAACCTCAACGGCCAGATTGACGCGGGCGATCTTCGGATCGTAGAAGGGCAGGTTGGGTCCATGCTTCCGCCGTGAAGCTCATTCTCGCATTCATTACGACAGTTACCGTAACTGCTTTCGCCGGGTCACCAACCTTCGACGTGCTGATCAAAGGCGGCACCATCTATGACGGGAGCGGTGGCGAGGGGCGGATCGCGGACCTGGCGATCCACGGCGATCGCATCGCCAAGGTTGGCGATTTGAAGGACGCAACTGCCGGCCTCACAATCGACGCGCGCGGGCTCGCGGTCGCGCCCGGTTTCATCAACATGCTTTCCTGGTCGAACGAGTCACTCATCGCCGATGGCCGGTCGCAAAGTGAAATCCGCCAGGGGGTCACGACCGAGATCATGGGCGAAGGCGATTCGATGGGTCCGGTGAACGAGCGGGTGCGCCAAAAGATGCTGCGCGAGCAGAAAGACATTCACTACGATGTGACCTGGAAAACCCTCGCCGAGTATCTTCGTTATCTCGAGAAGCGCGGCATCTCCTGCAATGTCGCTTCCTTCGTCGGCGCAACCACACTCCGCGAATACGTTATCGGCTTTGAGGATAAGCCGCCGACCCCGAAGCAACTGGATGAAATGCGGACGCTCGTGCGGCAGGAAATGGAAGCTGGCGCGCTTGGGATTGGTAGCTCGCTTATCTATCCTCCGGCCTTTTACGCAAAGACCCCCGAGTTAGTTCAGCTGTGCAGGGTCGCTGCCAGATATCAGGGTAAGTACATCTCGCATATGCGAAGCGAGGGAAATCACCTTTTCGAGGCACTCGATGAGTTACTCACGATCAGCCGCGAAGCAAACATTCCAGCCGAGATTTATCACATCAAAGCCGCCGGCGAATCCAACTGGCCCAAGCTCGACACCCTCCTCAGCCGGATCGAAGCCGCGCGTAAGGAAGGGCTTAAAATTACGGCCGATATGTATACCTACACCGCTGCCGGGACCGGTCTGGACGCTTGCCTGCCGCCTTGGACCGAAGAGGGCGGTTACCCGGCACTATTTAAGCGGCTGCGCGACCCGGCGCTGCGCAAAAAGATCGCAGCAGAGGTCACCACCCCGAGTGACAAATGGGAAAACTTCTATCTTGCCGCCGGCTCGCCTGATCGAATCCTGCTTGTCGGTTTTAAGTCGGACAAACTGAAGCCGCTCACGGGTAAGACCCTCGCCGAAGTCGCGAAAGCGCGAGGCAAGGACCCGGTCGAGACATTGATGGACCTGATCGCAGAAGATGAATCGCGCATCGACACGGTCTATTTCGTGATGTCAGAAGAGAACGTGCGCAAGAAGCTGGCGAAGTCATGGATCTCGTTCGGCTCCGACGAAGCCTCGCAGGCCGCGGAAGGCGTCTTTCTCAAGTCTAACCCGCATCCCCGGGCCTACGGAAACTTCGCGCGCCTCCTCGGCAGATACGTCCGCGAGGAAAAGTTAATCTCGTTAGGCGAAGCCGTCCGGCGCCTGAGTGCGCTGCCGGCAACGAATCTTGGTCTCGACCATCGCGGCTTTCTCAAGCAGGGCATGTTTGCCGATATCGTTGTCTTTGATCCGGCCACCATTGCCGATCGTGCCACCTTTGCCCAGCCGCATCAGTATGCCATTGGAGTTAGAGATGTGTTTGTCAACGGACGCCAGGTCTTGAAAGATGGTGAGCACACCGGCGCCACTCCGGGACGCGCCCTCTGGGGGCCGGGCAAGGTTCGTTAGGTAGTTTCGGGCGAGCGATTCCCGACTGCCTAATTTAAGGCGTAGACTTCGATCAATGCGACCCCGGTGGCGCCGTTCACCCCCCGCACCACGGAGCTGTACGCGCCGGGTGCAAGCGTAGTAACCATGGCCGCCTCGCGACTATCGCTCGGGGCGAGATTTGTCGCCGTGATTTCTGACGACTGCGTGCTTTGCCAGTTATCATTACTTCCTACAAGTGTGCCGTTGCTGTCGTAGAGTTCGAGGCTCGGGTCAGACAGGGCGTCACTCACACCAAAGGCTGCGAGCGACGGGCCAAGCGCGCGGGTGATGACTTTCTCACTGATAAAGCCATTCAAAATGAATCCGCCGATCATGACATTGTCGCCCGATTCCACCCGGCAGCGCGTCGAGATATTTGCCACCCGGCCGAGATCGACGTCGAGGTCATAGAGTTCGAACAGCCCGATGCCCGAGCCGCCGTTCTTGTCGCTCAGGATTGCGCTGTAGGCGCCGGGGGCGAGACTCACAACCAGGGCGGCCTCGTGCGCGTCCTCGGGGGCCAGGCCATAGGACGCGATTTGCTGGCCCGCAACATTCCAATTGTCATTCGAGGCCACGACCTTGCCGCTGGCATCGACCAATTGCAGAAACGGGTCGGTCATTACTCCGCCAAGGCCAAACGCGGCCAGGGAAGGGCCAAGTGCTCGTACCGCCACTTTTTTCTCCACCACACCATCGATAATGAAGCCGCCGATCATGACCCCGTCGCCGGTCCTGGCGATGGCGCGAGTTGAAATGTTCGCGAGGATCGCGGGCGGAACGACACCGGACGAACCGACGGTGTAGAGAAGCGGTTCCGAGTAGGTGCTTTCCGCTCCGCTCGAAGTATAGGCCGTGACAGCAAAGGTGTAGGTCGCGCCGTTGGTCAGATTGGAGATCACGGCGAGATTGGTTGCGACCTGGGCGAGCTGGTCAAAAGGCGCAGAGGTCGAGCCGTAGTGCACGCGATAGCCAGCCAGGTCCGGTTCGGTGTTTGGGTTCCAACTGAGCGTGACACTGTTCTTCTCGGCCGCGGCGAGCAGGTTTGCCCAAAGGAGCGAGGCAACGAGGGCGGGGAGTGCGGTGGCGCGTAGGAACTTCATTATAATTTCTGGAAGCACGGCCCGTGCCCAAACCAGGCTCTCAGGCAACAGGCATTTTCCTCGGGGGCCGCGGCCTGACTCTTGCTTATTCAGAAATGGATGACGAGAGAAGCCCTGCAAATCCTCGCGGTCGAAGATGAGAAGGCCGTGGCCCAACTGCTTGCCGTGGTTCTGGGCGGACCGACGGCGAAGGTCACGCGCGCGGCCGACGGCTGGGAAGCGCTGATCAAGATCGCCGCCGCCCCGCAGCCTTTCGATGTCATCATCACCGATCATCGCATGCCGCGGATGTGTGGCCTGGAGCTGGTCCGCCGGCTGCGGGCGCGCAAGTTCGCCGGCAAGATCCTCGTCCTCTCCGCCCACCTGACCGACGATGATATTCGCGCTTACGAAGAGCAGCACGTCGACATGATGATGTCGAAGCCGTTCGACTTTGAAGAAATACAGAGCGCGGTTGCGATCCTGACCAAAGGCGCATCGGTCGCCGCCGCCGCCTAACGACGGTTCGCCGCGCGTGGCGCGCGATTGAGCAGCAGCGGATGGTGCGACGACTTGCCCTCGTGCGCGATCGGCGCATACTAAGGCCCCGTTTCTTCCGCGCGGGGGTATAGCTCAGTTGGTAGAGCGTCTCGTTCGCAATGAGAAGGCCAGGGGTTCGAATCCCCTTACCTCCAGATCAGTCAGGCGACCGGCGCGGGCTGCGAGGCCATGGACGCAGGTGCGCTCCGCTGGGCATTGAGCGCCTGCACGATTTGCTCGACCCGGTTACCTTCGCCCCGCGCGAAAATGAAAAGCCATGGGGTCCCTTTTTCGTTAGGGGCGATGACCAGGTTCTCGGAGAGAAACTTCGGCTCGCGGCGGGCAACGCAGTCCTGGATCGGAAGCGCCCGGACGCGCCTGCCCCAGCGCCGTGGGCCGAGAAAGAGGAGCTTGCCTGAATCTTCATTGCTGGCCAGGAGGAGGCCGCGCGAGTTGGCTGGGATTCCGGGCACGCGTTTGGCGATGCACGGTACGGCCCAGGCGACGGTTTCGCCTAACAAATTCTCCTTTGCAAACGCGGCCGCGTAACGCGAAGGCACGCTCGTGGGCAAAGCCGCCGCGCCTGCCCGATCGGCCGGCCGGTTCAGTTTTTTCCAGATCAGCCAAAGCTTCACTCGCACCGCCCGCCAAATCTTCGGCGCGAGGTAGAGAATGATCGAGAGTAAGAGGAGGAAAATCCCGAGCGCGAGGATCGGATTGAAATGGATGAGGGCGAGACCGCCGATGACGGCCGCGTCTTCCGCCAGGCTAAGGCCAATGTTCGAGAACGGCTCGGGCGAGGCATTGGTCAGGAGCCGGGTTGAAGCCTTGGCCGAATGAGTCACGAAACTGGCGCTGCCGGCGGCGAGCGCGATCACGACATCGAACACCGGACTCGGCTCACCCAGCACCCGGACCGCGAGGAGGGCGCCACCAATCGGACGAATGATGGTGTGGACTGTGTCCCAGGCCGAGTCGATCCACGGGATTTTATCGGCAAAAAACTCCAGCACGTAGAGGGTGCCCGAAACCCAGAGGACCAGCGGATCACCGAGGACGGCGAGGGATTGGTAATCGGGCCCGAGCACGATCCAGTGGTAATGAATCGCCAGCCCGGTCGCGAAGACGGTGAGGTAGAGATTGAGCCCGGCGAGACTGGCGAGGCCGAGCGCCACCCCGAGCAACTTCAGCTGGTCCACGCCGCAACTATGCGGGGCCACCGCGTGAAGTCACGTGCTTTTGCCGGTTTGGGTTTGCGATGCTGTCGCAGCGCTGATAACTCCTGCCATGCTCGATATCCGGCTCATTCGCGAACAGCCTGACTTCGTAAAAAGCCGGCTCGCGACGCGTGGCGGCGGGGATGAGGCCAGGATCGACGCGGTGCTCGAAGTGGATGCGCGCCGGCGGAAACTCGAGACCGCCTTGCAACAGCTCAATGCGGAGCGGAAGCGACTCAGCAAGGAAATCGGCGCGAAACGGGGCCGGGGCGAACCGACCGCAGAACTGGAGGAACATGTTAAAGCGATCGGCGAGCGCATTGCGGAGGCGACGAGGGAGACCGATCTCGCGGATGCGCGCCAGCGCGAGCTGCTGCTGATGATCCCAAACCTCCCGCATCCCGACGCTCCCATCGGCACGAGCGCGGCGGACAACCCGGTGGTGCGCAGTTGGGGCGAGAAACCGGAATTCAATTTCGAGGTGCTCGATCACCTCGCGCTTGGGAGCAGGCTCCGTTTGTTCGACCTGGAGCGGGCGGCGAAACTGAGCGGGAGTGGCTTTATCTGTTTCACCGGCGCCGGCGCGCGGCTGGAGCGCGCGCTGATCCAGTTCATGCTCGACCTGCAGACGCGCGCGCATGGTTATCTCGAAGTGAGTCCGCCTTTTCTCGTTAGGCGAGATTGCATGATCGGGACCTCGCAGCTGCCGAAGTTCGAGGAAGACATGTACGGGCTGGAAGATGGCACGCTCTTTCTCGCCCCGACGGCGGAGGTGCCGGTGACAAATCTCCACCGGGAGGAGATTCTGCCGGCGGCTGAGCTGCCGAAAAAGTTTGCCGCCTACACCCCTTGTTTCCGACGGGAAGCGGGCTCGGCCGGGCGGGAGACGCGCGGGATTATTCGGGTGCATCAGTTCGACAAGGTCGAGCTGGTGAAAATCACGCGGCCGGAGGATTCCTATGCCGAGCACGAGACGCTGACGGCGGATGCGGAGCGGGTTCTGCAATCGTTAGGCTTGCACTACCGCCTAATTGAATTGTGCACCGGTGACCTTGGGTTTGGCTCGGCCAAGACCTACGACCTCGAAGTTTGGTCGCCAGGCCAGAATGCTTACCTGGAGGTGTCGAGCTGTTCGAATTTCGAGGATTTCCAGGCGCGCCGGATGAATTTGCGCTTTAAGGACGCGGAAGGGAAAAACCGGTTTTGCCACACCCTCAACGGTTCGGGCACGGCGCTCCCGCGGCTGTTCGCCGCGCTGATCGAATCCAACCAGCAGGCGGATGGGTCGGTGCGGATTCCAGAAAAGCTCCGGCCTTATTTTGGCAGCGATATTTTGTAGCCGTTCGCGGATGGACGCGCTTCTACCTCGAGGGGCGGCGCGTTCGTTAGGCTGGCGGGGTTTCGGCGAAGAGGTCGAGCTGGCCGAGCTCGTTAGGCGCGGATGCCTCGGCCGGCCCGGGAATGGGAAGGCCGAAGCCGAGCCGCTGCGCGAGGCGCTGACAGCTTTCGGGAGCAAAACCTTCGTAATGGTTGTTGATGAAGACCCAGACGCTGCGTGATTGCTCGACGTGCCGCTGAATCTTGAGCGCCCAGCTTTCGAGCGCGGCCTCGCGTTTCCAGAGGAGGCGGCTATAGGCGTTGAGCCGTCGCCCTTCGCGATCATAACGAGTGGTGACGTCACCGAGTAGCCGCACGTAAAGGAAATCGGTGGTATGCGGCCAGAAGGCGAACGGGGCAAAGTTGCGCTGATTGAGCGGACTCAGATCGCACCAGCTCCAGCAAACCCGGTGGCGCTGGAGCAGATGGACGATCTCTCGGCGATGCCAGCCGGGGTGACGGAAATCGATCGCGAAACGAAAATCGCGCGGCAGTTGTTTGAGTAAATTGAGCAGGGCAGGTTTGCCTTCCTTGGGCCCGAAGGTGGGCGGGAGCTGGATGAGGATGACGTGGAGTTTCGACCCCAGCGGCTCGAGAGCGCGGAGGAAGGCGCTGAATTCGGCCGTGCAATCTCGCAGCCGGCAGTCGTGCGTGATGGAGCGGGGAAGTTTGCAACTGAAGCGGAACGAGGCGGGCGTGCTCTCGGCCCAGCGCACAACTTCCTCGGGCGCTGGAGCGCGGGAGAAAGTGGAATCGAGTTCGACCGCGGGAAAATAGCGGGCGTAGAACTCAAACCAGAGCTCCTCCGGAAGATCGGCCGGGTAGAAGCTGTCGCGCCATTCCCGGTGCGCCCAACCACAGGTACCGATGCGGATTTTTTGCTGCTCGTTGAGATTCAAACTCGACAAATATCAATCGGTCGCCACGTCGCTTTCGCCAAGGGTATCGGATTGGCGGGTGTTGTCGCGCTTTTTACCCTTGTCTCAAGCCGGCGCTTCCTTGACGCAACACGCATACTTCATTACCCTGCGAGTCCCAATGAGCCATCGAGTGCCTTTCCTGCTCCTCTGCCTTGTCCTCTGTCTCGCCTTTGCCGAGCGAACTCCTTCCGCGGTCATCTTCAAGCCGGGCAAGAGGGCAAAGTATCTTCCGCCCGGGCAGCAGCTGATCGTCCCAAAGGCGAACGAAATGTTCGCCCAAGCCGAAGCGGCGCAAAATGCCGGCGAGACCGGCCGCGCAATGAAGATTTACAAAAAGCTGGTGAAAAGATACCCGCACGCCAATGTCTCGCCCGAGGCCACCTTCCGGGTGGGAAAACTGTATGAGGCGCGACGTGACCTCCTGCACGCCGCGCAGGTGTATCGGGGGCTAATGGAAAGTTACCCGCAGACCGAGCATTTCCAGGAGGCGATCGAGGCGCAGTTCCGGATTGGCGAAATTTATCTCAATGGCAAGAAGCGCCGGATCTGGGGAATCCCGGTCGCGTCGGGACTCGATGATGCAATCGAGATTTTTGCCGGCATCGTGCGTAGCGCGCCCTATGGTCGCTACACGGCGCGGGCACAGTACGACATCGCCCGGGCGCGGGAGTTGCAGGGCTCGGCCGACCTCGCGATCGACGCCTACCAGTCGGTGGTAGAAAAGTTCCCTAACGACCCGGTTGCGGTCGATGCGCAGTATCAGATCGGCTACATTTGGCTCCAGGCCGCCCGCTCCGGCGCGAATGACCCCGACGCGATGGCCAAAGCGCGAACCGCCTTCGAAGATTTCCTTTTCCGTTACCCGAAGAGCGAGAAAGCGCCGCAGGCACGGGAGAACCTGGCGAAGCTGCAACAGCGCGTGACGAAGAGCTCGCTCGGGATCGCGCAGTATTACGACCGGACCAAGCATTACCGCGCCGCCGTGGTTTATTATAACGAAGTGATCCGCCAGCAGCCGGGCTCGGCCGAAAGCGAGGTGGCAAAAAAGCGAATCGAACAACTCCGCTCCAAAGTGGGAGACCAGGCCATAAAATCGGCCGCCGAGATCGCGGAGCAGCGCGCGAAAGCAAACAGCAGCACACGTTCGGTGGCGCGCGGTCCCGCTTCCTCTTCCGCCCCAGCCGGGGTTCCGCAGACCGCGCCCGCGCCGCCACAAATGCGCGGCAGCGGCGATGACATTTCCCCGCTTCCGCCGCCCGCGGATGCGGATTCGCTCCCGCCCGCGCCCGGGATGGGTAATCCTGGCTCGTCGCTTCCCGACACGGCCACCCCGTCGGGTAACTCCGCTGCACCGGAGCCTTCTCCAAGCCCGGACACGACGACGACTCCGTAGCGGTGAAAAAACTGCTCGCAGCGGCGCTCGTCCTTTACTCGTTAGGCGGCTGTGCGGGATATCATATCGGGCCAGTGCAGCCCTACTACCTGCGCGACGTCCACAGCCTCGCCATCCCGACTTTCGAAAACCAGACGCTGCTGCCGCGGATCGCGGTGCTGATCACCGACACCGTCATCAAGCAGTTCCAGGCTGACGGCACCTACCGAATCGAGAGCGACGATAAGGCCGACGCGATCCTAAAAGCCACGATCACGCGCATCGCACGCGCGCCGGCCCGTTCCCTCCGCGGCAATGTTCTCGCCACAACCGAATTCAATCTCGCGCTCCAGGTTCGCTACAGCCTGGTTGATCGCAGTGGCAAACAGATATCCTACCCCGCCGAAGTGACCGGTACGACCAGCTTCTTTGTCGGAACCGATATTACTTCGGATGAACGGCAAGCCTTGCCGCTGGCGGCGGAGGAATTAGCCGAGCGACTGGTGAGCCAACTCAGTGAAGGCTGGTAGGCAGTGAAGGGAGAAGAAAATCTCTGGCGTATCCTTTGCGACAAACTCGACATGCTGCGCACCGGCGGCCGTCTCGCCGAGGCCTTGCGAGTGGGCGAGACCGCGCTGCAGTTGGCCCGCCGGATTTTCCCGGAAAATCACCACTCCCTGGCCGCAAGCTACGAACGGGTAGGGCAACTGCACGACCTCCAGGGCCACAGCCCGGAAGCGCGCCGTTACCTCGGCAAGGCGCTGGAAATTGTAAAGAAAACTGAGCCTCTCGAGCAGCGCTCGGTCTACCGGCTGGCTCGGCGCCTCGCGTTCCTCTGCGACGGCACGGGCGGCGAGGAAGAAGCCATTCCGTTCTACGAGACAGCGGTCGAGGCCGCGACCGCGCTTGGCGATTTGCCCCATTCCGATGTCGGCACAATCCTGAACAATCTCGCTCTGATTTATCGCCGCAACGGACGCTCCCAGGCCGCCGAGGGCTATTACCTGCGCGCGCTCGAGCTCTACGAAAAACAGCTTGGGCCGCAGCATCCCGATGTGGCCGCGGTCTTGAATAACCTCGGAGTCTATTATACCAACGAGCGCCGGTTGGACGAAGCCGAGCAAATGCACCGCCGTGCCCTCGCGATTCGCTCCAAAGTTCATCCCAAAGGCCACCCCGATATCGCGCAATCGCACTGCAACCTGGCGGTGGTTTATCATTCGCGCGGCGATCTCCAGCGCGCGGCTGAACTTTACCGCGAGTCGCTCCGCGGCTGGGACGAAGTCGAGCGGCCGTCGCCCGATTACGAGATTGTGGCCTCGAATTACGCCGATCTCCTTCGCTCGTTAGGCAAGAACCGTAAGGCCGCGACGATCGAATCGCGGGCCCGCCGGCGGCGCAGTGTCTAGGCGCGCCGCGCTCCGGGCGAAGATGGAATCCGGCTTGCGGTCCGCACGGGGTGCGGCAATTTACAAGCCGCTCGAGGCGACGCTCACGTGGCGGAATGGCAGACGCGTACGGCTCAGGACCGTATGGGGAAACCCGTGGAGGTTCGACTCCTCTCGTGAGCAGGCCCTCCTGGGCCGGGGCCGGGAGTTAGAACCTCAAGGTCAGCTGGGCCGCAATCAGGCGCTCGCCTTCCTGAACATCTTCATCGTGATGAGTAAGACTGCCTTGCAGCTTAACTTGAAGATAGGCTGAGAAACGATAGCCGATTGCGCCATCGACCCGCCAGGCGTCGTTGCCCCAGCGGGCTGGTTTCCCACGATAAGTCAGGTCTCCATACAGTTGCTGGTTCCAGCGCGCCGCAAGAAAAAGTTCGGGGGTAAGCTTGTATTTCGCTTCCACGTAGTAGGAGAGGAGATCGGCATTACCAATATTTGGTAACTCAAACCGCGTCTCAAACACTTCCGCCCAGAGCTGGAAATAATGCCAGGCAAAGGCCAGATCCTGTCCGAGTAGAACTTGCTTGAAATCGCCAAGCCCTGAGCCTCTCGGCAGGGTCGATGCGGCTTCCGGCTGAAGGTAAGGACCTATGCTGCCGGAAACCCCCAGATCCCACATGACATTCGGCTTGAATCCAACACGTCCGCTGAAGGTGGGATGATCGAAATCGTTCCTGGTCAGATCCCATGATTCCGGCCGTGAGGAAAGGCTAGCGTTCTTGATCTCGAAGTTATAGTCGAACTTATCCAAGCTGCCTATTAAGGAAAGACCACTGGCATAACTCGGTCCCCAGATGAGAGGTATTCGACGGATCTTGTCAGAATAGCCGTTGCCAAAATTCCTTACTCCATCGAATGGGACATGGCCCCAATAGAAAATAGTTTGGACTGAGGGTGGCGCGGCGCTGTCCCAGAGGCCGAGGAGATTCTCATAAGGTAAAGGAGCGTCGATAAAAGGATTATCCCACGAGTCATGGCGCCGCACCCAGTTGCCAACCGCGGTCGCAAACTTGCCGATCTGAATCCGCGGAAAGCCCTTCTCCGAGAGCGGTGCAAACCGAAGTGCGTACTCATCGAGCCGGACCTGTGCCCCCTTATCACTTGGATCAAAGCCACGGTCAGCGCGTGCCTGCACGAAAAGATAGACGGCAGGGCTAACCTGGACGTCGACATTCAGCGTCAGGCGCGGGTTAAAGAGAAAGTGATCATCGGTATAGATTAGTGCCGGGGCGGGCTTATCCACCTCATAGGCTTCGAAGTCGAGAGTCCCGCTTAATTTAAGACGAACGCGGTCTTGAAAGGCTGAGAAGGAAAGCTTCTCCTCGGCGTCTTCGAGGAACTCAGCCCGGACACCGGAAGCCGATGCACAAACCAGAGTAAGCGCCAGAGCTGCGAGCAAGACTCGGTTGCCCGCCCGGGAATTGGCGCGACTTGGAGCCGAGAATTGCACGCAACCCATAATCCCGGTTCGCAAGCGCAAGACAACGCAAAAAGCGGTGCGACCGACCAGAGGTCCGCACGATGGTTTGGATTTGCAAACTTCAGCGTCCCTCCCGCCGGAGACGGGACACTACGAGGATGCGGAAACAATGCATTGGCCAGTGCCTTGCCGGAACGGCGGGCGAGATTTCGCCTGCCTAACGACCAAAGAACCCGCGCAAACCGCCCCGCGTCTGACGTTCGCTTGACAGTTGTGCCGGCCAGCATTCCACGATCTCGAGGGCGAGGAAGCGGAAGAGGGTGAGACGGGCAAACTTGATGTCGAGCCGGAGATTCTTTGCGATCTGGGCGATCGAACGGCTGCCGTCAAATTGCGAGGCGAACTGCGCCTCCGCGGCGGTGAGGCGCAGGCCTTGCACCCGTTCGTAACCGTCGCGCGTGTAAGCCGGGACCGATGAGTCATCCATCAGCACGTTTTTCCCCAATTCCTGATACTGGACAAACCGCAACGTGCTCAGCGCCCATTGATCGATCTCTTCCTCAGCCGCGGGCAGATCCCCTGCATACTCTGGCAATTCGTGCTGCTCGAAGACGAAACGAACCCGGGTGGTCCAGAGCTTGGAGAACGTCTTTTGCCCGTAGTGCTGGACGAGTTGCAGCGCAGGCTCGCGCAGGATCGATCCTTCATTCGCGAGAGTGAGAAAAATCGGACAGCCATTCTCGGCCTGGCGCGCGCTCGCACCGGCCACCGCTTCCTGCGGAACATTGAGCAAAGTGACCGGCGTCTCCTCGCAATAAAGACTTGGACTGCGGCTCGTGACGACGACAACGCGCCCTTGTCGCGCCAGCAGCTCGATCGCGTCACGGTCCCAAAAGGCGCGCAAGATGCCGGTAAGATTTTCTCTCGCGATTGTCTGGAGCGCCCAGTGCAGCGAGAAAAAACTGGAGTCGCCGCAGAAGTAGGCCGCCACCGATGGTTCTGGAGTAGTCGCCGACGGAGCGGGCGCGGGCGTCTCGGCCGCGGCGGCAAGTGATTCCTGTGGCTGCGGACCGTTGCTCGCCCCAACCGACTCCATTGGCGCCGGCGAATTGCCCGGCAGCGGCCGCCGCACCGGTTCGGGAGGCGCAATCTCCCGCGGCGCCGGCATCGGCTCCGGTGCGTCCGGCAGCTCCGCCCAGCCCAGGTACTTTTGCACGGTCCGGAGCAGCGCTTCGGAAGTAAACGGCTTGTGCAGCGCCCCGACCACGTTAGGCAACTCGCCCGCCTCAGTCCGGAGGTCGGCCCCAAAACCCGAAACGTAAATCACCGGGATCTTCGCCTCTTCCGGGTCCGCAAGCAGACGCCGGCAGACTTCGTCGCCTTTCATATCAGGCAAAACAAAATCGAGCAGGATGAGGTCTGGCAGGTTGCTGGCGCAGAGCCGCAAACCTTCCTCCCCGGTCTCGGCGGTGGTCACTTCGCAACCGCGTTCGCCGAGGATTTCCTTCACGAAACTGAGGAGCATTGCGCTGTCGTCGATCACGAGCACGTGACGACGACGCCCGTCCGAACTCGGGGCCGACGCTAGCGGTGAGACCGCAGCCGCGGCGCGGGACTCGTCAATTTCGCGGACCGCTTCCATGAGCAGCACCTGCCAGTCGAGATGGATTGTGTGTGGCGTGCCGTAGGGCACCGGCACCTCCGAAATCTTCCCGCCTGCCCAGTCAACGATTTCGTTGAAAGCAGCCATCCCTTCCTTGCCAGGCGCAGTCGCGTGCCGGACTTGTCCGTTCTCGAAGTAAACCCGCGCCTTTTCGCCGTGCGGTCCGGTGAACTCGAGCATGGAGGTCGCGCCGCTGATACACTTGAGCTGAATGATATCGGCGACGTGCAGGTCGCTGAGCGTGCCTTGAAAATGCGTGCCCTCCGCTTCCCCATCCGGGATGAGAAGCGCCTCGACCAAGGCGATGAAATCAGCCCGCGGGAACGGTTTTTCGAGAAAATGAATCGCGCCGAGGCCGCTGATCTTCTCCCGCTGCGCGGCGAAATGAATCGCGGTGAGAATGATGGCGCGGGCGTTGGGATGACTCGTGCGCAGGTCGTAGATGAACTCCTGCCCCATGTCGTAGGTGGCATCGACATCGAGCACAAAAAGGGCGGGCTTTTGGTCGACCACCAGGCGTTGCGCTTCGCCTAACGACCGCGCCACCCGCGCTCGCATCTCCGGCGCCGCCTCCCCCAGCGCAGACACGATCTCCATCGCCACCTGCTCGTCCGGCTCGAAGATCAAGACCTGAAAGTCGCGCCCGGGCGGGCGATCGGCGGAGGAGGCGGCGCTGGTTTCGTTCACGGCGATAAGCACGTGCAAGTGACAAAGCAACTTCTTCGCCACTCACGACTAAAATTACAACCCTCTGCGG
Source organism: Chthoniobacterales bacterium (assembly GCA_036825615.1). Taxonomy (GTDB): domain Bacteria; phylum Verrucomicrobiota; class Verrucomicrobiia; order Chthoniobacterales; family UBA10450; genus JAICXG01. Next base: position 102,606 of record DAISXY010000004.1, on the reverse strand, counting down.
CGCGAAAGGAAAGGAACTTTTCGCGCCTGCAGCCAGAAGATTGACGCCAGACCGCGCCCGCGCTGCGGTTCTCGCCGGATTTGCGTGATCAGTCGGCGTGGACGCCAGTCGTCACGGCGTGCCCGTTGTCGGTCTTGACCGTGGTCGAGCAACTGGAGAAAGCACCGAGCATGAGAACGGCCCCGAGAATGGAAAGAAGAACGGTTCGCATAATGTTGTTTTTCTCCCTGAATCGTAACCCGCTCGCGATGTGGGCGTCTCGACGCGGTTTTTGCAAAAAAATTTAGCCGGCAAACTGCCGCGCCAATTCCCGGCGACTGATCTTTCCTCGTTCGTTTGCCGGCAGTGCATCGAGCAGGAAAATCCGCTTCGGTACCTGCCAGCCGCTCAAGCTCGCACGACAAAAGTCCAGTAATTCGGTTTCGCCAATCGGTTCTCCGGTCACAACACAGGCCACTACCTCCTCGTTGCGCAGCGGCGAGAAGCGCCCAAAGACCACCGCCTGCCGCACCTTTGCATGACGCAGGAGATGCGCTTCGACCTCGGCTGGATTGACCTTCTTTCCCGCGACGTTGATGACGTCCGAAACGCGTCCGACGAGCCGGATGCCAGTTTGATCCATGCGCACCAGATCGTCGGGCACAAAGAATCCGTGGTCTAATTTTTCCGGTTCAGCCTCGGGAAAATAGCCCTCCCCTACCGCGGCGCTCCGGACTCGGATTTGCGTGCTGGAACCGGGCTCGCTGAGCGCGGCCGGTTGCAGCTCCACACCTTTCATCGGTCCTCCGACAAATCCCTCTTCTTCGTTAGTCCCCTCCCGGTCGTAGCAGATCCCGCCGCATTCCGAGGCGCCGTAAAAGGAATGAAGCCGCAGGCCAAACTTCTTTCGGAACTTTTTCGCGACTGCGCGGGTGAGCGGCGCGCCGGCGGAAATGCAAAGCCGCAGCTTCGGCAACGGCGGCGGATCCGGGATTTCCGCGAACGCTTGGAAAAACACTGGCATCCCAGGGAAAACCGTTGCTTCCGTGCGGGCGAGATCCTCCAGGACCGCTCGCGGCAGCCGATCCCCGCTCACCGCCATCGGCACGCCGCGCACCAGCAGCGGGGTGAGAAGATTGCTGAACCCGTAGGAATGCGACACCGGGATAACACCGAAGTTCAGGTCCGCCTCCGTGATCCCCATCGTCTCGCAGATTTGCACTGCGTCTGCGAGCAGTTGCTCGCTTCGAAAACGCACTGCGCGCGCGGTCGCGGTCGTTCCCGAGGTGAGCTTGAGCAAAACCGGAGCGCGATCCTCCCAGTCGGGCCGCTCGCCGACAGGGAGGCGTGTGATCGGTTGCTCTGGAGTCGTCATCAGCGCGGCGACACCACAGGCGCGCAACGCCGAGGCGCGCTCCTGGTCGCTCACCGTCTGTTCGATGGGCAGGACGACAATTCCGCGCCGAAGACAGGCGAGGAAAAGCGCCGGCCAGCCGGGGTGATTGCCAATCTGGATCGCGAGAATTTCGCCCGGCTCCAGACTCGTTAGGGCCGCACCCCCGGCATAACTGCGGCTCAGTTGCTCGATCTCGCAAAAGCGAAAAACCACTCCGCCTTGCCGGTCGAAAATGGCCGGGACGGAGCCGCGGCGCTCCACGGTTTCAGTCCAGGCGGCTAACAATGGATCCTCAGGTTTCCTCACTTGCGATTTGGCCGTTTCATGGCTACTGTGCCGACTCTTTTCCACCATGAAAGCGGACATTCATCCTAAGTACTACGAGACGGAGATCAGCTGCGCTTGTGGCGCGGTTTATCACACCCGCTCGACGCGCCGCGATATCAAGATCGGTATCTGTGCCGCCTGCCATCCGTTTTTCACTGGGGAACAGAAGTTCGTCGACACCGCCGGCCGGGTCGAAAAGTTTGCCCGTCGCTACGGCAGCACCAAAGCCGTCCGCGCCGGCAAGAAAGCTTAGCTGGCCAATCCTGTAGCCGGGGGCGCTGACCCCGGCCCTCGCGCGATTCTTCGTCGCGTCTTCTTCCTTCATGGATTTTCAATCCCTTATCGACCATAAACGCGAGCGCTTCCAGCAACTGGAAAGCGAGATTGCCGACCCGCGCCTCTTCGACAATCGCAAGCGCGCCGGCGAGATCATGCGCGAGCATTCCGCGATCAAAGACCTGCTCGCAAAATGGGAAGAACTCCAGATCGTGCGCCGACAACTGACCGACAATCGCGAACTGGCGAGCGCTGAAGACGCCGATCTCGCGCAAATGGCGCAGGAGGAAATCCCGGCCCTCGAGAAGCGGCTCGCCGACTTGGAATTCAACGTCCAGCTCGCCCTCCTGCCCCCTGATGAAAGTGACGAGCGCGATGCCATCATTGAAATCCGCGCCGGCACCGGCGGGAGCGAAGCGGCCATTTTTGCGGCCGATCTTTACAGGATGTACCATCGATATGCCGAGATCGCCGGCCTAACGACGGAAGATCTCGAGTCGAGTCCTTCCGAGCTCGGCGGATTGAAGGAAGCTATTTTTAAAGTCTCCGGCGATGCGGTTTTCCGGAAGCTGCGTTATGAAAGCGGCGTCCATCGCGTGCAGCGCGTGCCTGCAACCGAAGCCCAGGGCCGTATTCACACCTCGACCGCGACGGTCGCCGTCTTACCGGAAGCCGAGGAAATCGATCTCGAGTTGAAACCGGAAGACCTGCGGATTGAAGTTTGTCGCGCCGGCGGCCCTGGTGGCCAGGGGGTGAACACGACCGATTCGGCCGTCCAGGTGATGCATCTCCCGACCGGTCGAATCGTTCGGTGCCAGGACGGCCGCAGCCAGCAAAAGAACAAGGAGAAAGCCCTCGCGATTTTGCGCGCACGCCTGCTCGAAGACAGGAAACGAGAGGAAGAGGCGAAGTATTCCGCCACTCGCAAAAGCCAGATTGGCTCCGGCGGACGGGAGGAAAAAATCCGCACCTACAACTTTCCGCAGAACCGAATCACCGATCACCGGATCGGGCTGACGCTCTATAATCTCGATCGGGTGATGGAAGGCGATCTCGACCAACTCATCAGCGCCCTGCAACACGCCGATCTCGAGGAGCGGTTGAAGGAATCGGCTTTGGCCTAGGCGCGAAGTCGCCACATTGTCATCCTGAGCAGAGCGAAGGACCTCACATGCGTGGCTTAATGGTTCTCTTGCGGCTCACCCGTTGGCACGTTTGTGAGGTCCCTCGCTTCGGTCGGGATGACAACGTTGGGTCTTCCGCATGACCGTTCTCGAAGTCCTCCAATCCACCACGGCGTATTTCAAGCAGCACGGCATCGAAAGTCCGCGCCTCAATGCCGAGCACCTGATCGCGCATTCGTTAGGCAAAAAACGAATCGATCTCTATCTCGAGTTCGAACGCCAGTTATCTGAACCCGAGCTGGCGCCGCTGCGCGATCTCGTCAGGCGCCGCGGCAAAGGCGAGCCGCTCCAACACCTGCTCGGCACGGTCGAGTTCGGCGATCATGTTTTTCTAAGCGACAAGCGCGCGCTCATCCCTCGCCCTGAAACCGAACAACTGGTCGAATACCTCTGCGACCTCACCTGGCCCGAGTCTGCTCGCTTTCTCGATGTTGGCACCGGAAGCGGCGTCATCATTCTCGCGCTCGCGGCGCGGTTTCCCACTGCCGAATTGCACGCCGTTGATCTTTCCGCAGACGCGCTAAGCCTCGCGCGCGAAAATGCCGAACGGCTCGGCTTCGCGGAGCGCGTTCATTTTTCCCAGGGTCACCTGCTCGAGCCGGCGGAAGGCGAATTCGATCTGATTGTGGCGAATCTTCCCTACGTCGCCGCGCACGAAGCACCCCACCTTGCGGCCGAGGTTCAGCACGATCCGGCGGCCGCACTTTACGGTGGAGAAGTTGGCGACGAATTGATCCGCGAACTCATCACCGCCGCCCCGCCGCATTTGCGCTCCGGCGGCTGGCTTGCGCTCGAGATCGGCCACGGTCAGGCGGAGCCGGTCGTCCGATTCCTCAAGGGAAAAAATTATCGCGACATCGCGGCGAAAAAAGACTATGCAGGAGCCCCGCGCTTCCTCTTCGCTCGGTATGGATAAGATTCTCATTCACGGCGGCCGCCGGCTTTCCGGGTCGGTCAAAATCAGCGGGTCGAAAAACTCCGCCCTGCCGATCATCGCTGCCACCCTCCTCACCCGCGAACCGTGCGTCATCCATCGTGTCCCTGACCTGAGCGACACCAACTACATGCTCCAGATCCTGATGCATCTCGGTGCGGAGGTGGAACGCGCGAGCGGAACCGTGACGGTGAAAGCCGAGAAGGTGAACTCCGTCGCCCCCTACGAAGTGGTGCGGAAGATGCGCGCCTCGGTCTGCGTCCTCGGGCCATTGTTAGGCCGATGCAAGGAGGCGACCGTTTCGCTACCCGGCGGCTGTGTGATCGGCGACCGGCCGATTGATCTGCATCTCAAAGGTTTCGAGTCGTTAGGCGCGGCCGTCCGGGTTGAGAACGGCAACGTCAAAGTCTTTGCCCCAAAACTGACCGGCGCGATCGCGCAGATGAGCGGGAAGTTTGGCCCGACCGTTCTCGGTACCGACAACGTCATGATGGCCGCCGTTTTGGCCGATGGGGTGACCGTGATCGAAGGCGCCGCGGCCGAACCGGAAGTGTGCGACCTGGCCGATTTCCTGAATAAAATGGGCGCGAAAATCGAAGGCGCCGGGACACGCCGCATCATCATCGAAGGGGTGAAGGAACTGCACGGCGCGGAACACGACATCATCCCGGACCGGATCGAGACCGGCACCTTCATGGTCGCGGGGGCGATTTGCGGGCAGGGAGTAACCCTCCATCGCGTCCAGCCCGAGCATGTCACTTCGGTCGCGCGCGCACTGCGCGACTCCGGCTTCGTGGTTGAGAACACGAGCAACACCGTCACGGTCTCACCAAACGGCACCGCGCTGCGGCCGCTCGACCTGACAACCGAACCCTATCCGGGATTCCCGACCGACATGCAGGCGCAGATGTGCGCGCTCCTTTCCACGACCGACGGCACCAGCGTGATCACCGAAGGCATTTTCCCGCAGCGCTACATGCATGTCGCGGAGCTGAAACGGATGGGCGCGAGGATGCAGATCGAAGGGGCGAGCGCGATCATCCAGGGGGTCGACCGATTGTTAGGCGCGCCCGTCATGGCGAGCGACCTGCGCGCCTCCGCCGCCCTCGTCCTCGCTGGGCTGAAGGCCGACGGAATTACTGAAGTGCGCCGGGTTTATCACATCGACCGCGGCTACGAGCACCTCGACGAAAAGCTGAGCGAGCTTGGCGCGCACATCGAACGTGTGAAAGAGTAACAATATGGAAACGCCAACGCCTGCTGCCTCTGTCCCGGCCTCGAACGTCCGCACGTGGTGTGTTCTCTGTCACGCCAGCGCGCTCCTCGGCCTCTTCTTTCATTTTCTCGGGCATGTCTTTGGCCCGCTCATCGTCTGGCTGATCAAACGCGGCGACGGGGCGGAAATTGACGCGCACGGAAAAGAGTCGCTCAATTTCCAGATCTCGATGCTGATCTACGACGCGATCGCAGCCATTCTCTGCCTCATCCTGATCGGCTTCCCCATTCTGATTCTGCTCTGGGTCTTGAACACCGTGCTCGTGATCGTCGCCTCGATCAAAGCAAGCGAGGGCGAATTTTATCGCTACCCGTTCACGATTCGGCTCATCAAATAGCGCGGCGGGCGCTGTGGATTCACGTTGGACCGCAGGTCGAGGATTTGCCTAAGGACTCTCGAGTAATCCCCGCAGCACCCTCATGTTCTCGACATCTTCGCGCATCTCTTTCCCCTTTGGCGTTTCCAGGACCTTTGGGATTTTGCGGAAACGCCGGTCGCGCATGATGAAGCGAAAAGCATCCAGCCCGATCCGCCCTTTGCCGATGTGTTCGTGACGATCCACCCGGGAGCCGCGCCCGGTTTTCGAATCGTTGAGATGCAGGGCGGCGAGGCGCTCCAACCCGATCGTGCGGTCAAACTCGCGAAACATCCTGCGCGTCCCGGCTTCACTCGTCAGGTCGAAACCGGCGGCAAAGACATGCGCGGTGTCGAGACAAACACAGAGCCGTTCCGGCTCGCGCACGCCGGCGATGATCTGGGCGAGATGCTCGAACTTGTGACCGAGACATGAGCCCTGACCCGCGGTCGTTTCGAGCGCCACTTTTGTTTTTACCTTCGGAATCGTGGCGAAAATCGCATTGAGCGAGGCAATGATTTTCTCCAGCCCCGCTTCTTCCCCGGCGCCGAGATGCGCTCCCGGATGCATGACCAGAAACGGCAACTGCAAGGCATCGGCCCGGATCAGTTCCTCGGCCAGAGCGCGGAGGGAGTTGGCGTGAAACTGCGGGTTGGTCGCGGCGAGGTTGATGAGATAATTCGCGTGCGCGAAAACCGCCGCGAGCTGTTTGCGTTCCCGATGTTTCACGAAGGCCTTGATCTCTTCGCCGGTCAGCGGCCGGGCGAACCATTGCATGTTGTTCTTGACGAAAATCTGCATCGCCGTGCACTCGATCGCGCAGGCCCGCTCGATCGCGCGATGCACTCCGCCGCCAATCGACATGTGGGCGCCGAGCAACGGCAATGCGGAATTCGGAACGCGGAATGCGGAATCAGTGGCAGCCGAAACCTCGCCTTTCTTCGGCATCTTCTTCATTCCGCATTCCGCATTCCGAAATCCGCATTTGTCAAAACCGTTTCGGACGCCAGACCGGTTTCGTTAGGCTGCCGCTCCCGTGGTATTCAAAGAGCTTGTAGATCGGCATCAGGACCGCGCCGGGGCCGCCCGCGTCGACCCGGATATCGAAGTCGAGCTCGTTCTTGAGAAAGTTGATGTCGCCGTGGCCGAGCATGGCGAAGAGCTTGCCCGAGACCTTTAGCTTGTCGGTGTGGATTACGCCGTCGCGAATCGTAAAGGGCGCGGTCGCCTCGTGCGCGATGCTGTAGCCGGCGCCGGCGAAAATTTTGTTCAGCAATTCCGAGAGCGGCCCGAAAATCGGGATCGCGAAGACATTGCCGTTCCTCACCTCGACCCGGCCGGCCCCGCGCAACGCCTTCTTCTCGGGGCCAGTCCCACCAAAGTCGATTTTTCCGTTCAACTTTCCCTGGGAGGTTTTGTAATTGAAATAGAGGTTCGTCAGGCTGGGAAAATCGACTTCGTCCAGCGCCATTGTCGCGCTGTAGTGATGATCGTTCCGCGCCAGCGATATGTCCGCCGTGCCGATGATCTGCCCGGAAAAGATGGCCCCGTTCAGATTAAAAATCTGGAGCCGATCGTCGGTAAAGAGGAGCTGACCCGAGATCTTGTCGAAGGGCAGCACCTTTTCGATAAAGGTGTAATCCATCCCGCGCGGGGCGTCGACGTTCACCTCGAGGTGCGTCTGTTTCCCACCGTGAAATTGCACAACGCCATTCACCGTGACGCGCGGCGGCCGATGAAAGCGATATGGCACGACATGTTCCCAAAACCGCGGCTCCACCCACATGATCGCCTCACTCGGGCGCAGCGTGCTCACCACGTTCGTTAGGCGGATTTCGTGGCCGCGATCATCGTAGACGAAACTGCCGCTGCCGGTTCCTTCGTCACGATTGACCACAAAATTTTCGACCGCGATCGCGCCGTCAGCGAAGTGAAGGCCGGCGCTCCCGCTGTTCATCCAGACGCCGCGGAAACGTGTCCGGCCCAGCGCGAGCGTGCCTTCCCCATGCCAGCTGGCAGGATCGCGGCTCGTGCCGCGGATCGTGAGGTGAATATTAGGCGCGCGTTGCCATTCCCATTCCCGTAGAAATGGCCGGAGCCCGGCCGGGGCCAGCGGAATGAGCGCCGTGGGCACGATCGAGCTGTCGAGATTGAGGCGGAAATCGTCAGGCGCGTCGAGCAGGTCGGCGCTGAGCTGACCGCTGCGATGGCGCAGCCGGATGTCGCGCAGCATGGTGCGCTCGCCATCCCAGGCAAACTCGCAGTTCAACCCTTCAAAACCGATCTCGTCGTAGGCGAAATCATCGAGCGCAACCTTGCCGATCACTTCCATCTTCTTCGCCGCCGTCCCGATGCTGGCGGAACCGGTCGCCTCGATCAGTGGTGGTTTTGGAAAGCTGACCTTTTGCAGAACCGCGCCGAGATCGAAGCTGCCTAACAATGGCTTGAGATCGACGCTGCTCCGGACCTGGAATTTTGCCTCGCCGTTCACCCGGCTCCAGTTGCCGCTGCCGGCAAACCGGCCGGTGCGATCGCTCCACTCGACCTGCGGAATGGTCAGCGCGTTCTCCTTCCACTCTGCCCGAACAAACAGATTGTGCGCTTCATATCCTTCACGCACGATCCGGCTTCCCCGCAGCGTGGCTTCGAGATGCGCGTCCTCCATTTGCGAGAGATCGCCGGAAAATTTCACCTGCAGCTCCGGCGCCGCGCCCGGATAACGAAACCGCTGCAAAGTCGTGACGAGCGTCTGGAGGAGACGGAGCCGTTGCGCCCGTTCCTCGGCCGATTGCCGGCCCGAGCCGTGGTAGTTTTCACGTTTGATCAACTGGCCCGTCGCCGAGATCCGGATGCCGCAAAAATAACCTTCCGCCTGGCTGACTTCGATTCGCTCCGGCGGAAAATAAATGTGGGCGCGAAAGCGTTTCAGCTCTGCGCTCGAGACCTGGCCGGCGACCGCCGGGAGCGGAATCCGCAGTTCGGCATTTCGAATGTCGAGCGCGTTGAGGAACGGCTGATGATGAAAGAGCGCGGCGTAATTGATATCGAGCGCGACCTCGCTCACGACCGCGAGCGTTTTCTCCCTGCGCTTGTAATCGTAAATGCGCAGGTCGCGTGCGATCAGGCCACGGAACGGGTCGAGCGTGAGCCGGCGAACCGACGCTTCCACCCCGCGCTTGTGCAACTCTTCGACGACCTTTTCGCGCCAGCTGCGACTGAAACCTTTTTTCGCCAGGTACCAGCCGCCCGCCGCGAGTCCACCGAGGAGGAGCAGAATCGCCAAGCGCAAAAACCGCCGCAGCCAGCGCACCCGCGCCGGATGCCGGACCTTCCCGCGGTGCAAACGCGGGCGGGGCGGTTCACTCGTGACCGTGGGTGGCATCTGCTATGCCTACGGGTCTGCTGCCGCTTTTCAAGCCCGGCAGGCGGTTGCTTCCGCCGAAGGTGCGCGAGAGAGTGGAGCGCCGTTGTGAAGGAGATCGAGGAGATTTTAGGCGAGTGGGCCCGCCGCGGCGATGAGCCGCTTGCGCTCGCTACCCTCGTCCGGGCGCGCGGCTCGAGCTATCGCCGGCCCGGGGCGCGGATGCTGATCGCATCCGACGGCACAACCGTCGGGGTTCTCAGCGGCGGCTGCCTCGAAGAAGAAGTCGCGGCTCGCGCCCGGGAAACGATTGCAAACGGAACTCCGCGCTTGCTCAGTTTCGATACCCGGTTGCGCTACGGTTGCGAGGGCGCAATCGACATCTTGATTGAAAAAGTGCAGCCGCAATTTTTTTCTCAGATCGCGAGTGCGCTCCGAGCGCGAAAGACCTGCACGATCGTGACGGAGTTTGCGCGCGGCGAATTTTCCGGGAGTCGCGTTTTGGAGCCAGAGGAAGAAGCGCCGGCCGAAGCTTTCGTGCAGACGCTTCATCCGCCGATTCAACTCATGCTCATCGGCGCGGGTCCGGACAGTGCGGCGTTGCGAACTTTCGCAGCGACGCTCGGCTGGAAGCTGATCGAACTGGAGGAGGCGAGGCTTTTGCCTAACGAACCGGATGAATGGACCGCGGCAGTCGTCAAAACGCACAACTACGGCCGCGATTACGCCGCGCTCGCCCGCTTGCTGCCGCTCAAGCTGCGCTACCTCGCGCTCCTCGGCCCGCGGCGCAGGCGCGATCAGCTCCTTCATGCCTTGCACGAAGCGGGCATCGCCAGACACTCCAGCCTTTTCGCCCCCGCCGGGCTCGATCTCGGGGCGGAGTCGCCGGAGGAAATCGCGCTCGCGATCGTGAGTGAGATTCAGGCGGTGTTTGCGAACGCCACGGCCGGCTCGCTGCGCGAACGCAAGACCGCGATCCATCTCCTGCCCGATTTCGCGGCCGCGTGAAGATCGGAGTGATCGTGCTCGCGGCCGGCGCTTCAACCCGCTTTGGAGCCGGCCCGCCCTCGGGCCGCCTCCCGAAGCAACTCCTGCTCTACGAAAACGAAACGCTCGTTAGGCGAGCTGCCCGCGCCGCGCTGGCCGCGCGCGGTCCGGTCGTGGTCGTGGTCGGGCGCGAGCAGGAGAAAATCGCGAACGAACTGCTCGGTCTCCCGGTAACGGTCGTGCCTAACGAACATTGGGAACGCGGCATCGGCAGTTCGCTGCGTTGCGGCCTCGATGCCCTTCCCCGGTGCGACGCAATCATCGTGCTCACCTGCGATCAGCCGCGAGTTGATGCGGAAGCAGTCAGGCGGTTGATCGCCACCTGGCGCGAAATCGGCAAACCGATCGTTGCTTCCGCTTACGCCGGGACGCTCGGCGTGCCGGCGTTGTTCGGGCAAAAATTTTTCCCGCAACTGCGTTCTTTGCCTGACGACCAGGGCGCGAAAGCAGTCATCGCGGCGCATCGCGATGAGGTCAATGCGGTGCCATTTGAAGCGGGCGGACTCGATATCGACACGCCGGAGGATTACGAAAGGCTCACGAAGGGAGGTTTTCGGAACGGCGGCGACGGTTGAGACGGCGATTCAGACGTTGCAGGTACTTGGATTGTTTCAAATACGCTGAGGCTGTTGCCGTGGCGTGCCCCTGTTTGGTGAATGCACATGTTACAGCGCGGGGTCCCTCGCCGTCCTGCGGCGGCTCGGGATGACAAAGTTTAATCCCTTCCGCCGCCGAAGAAGCGCTTGAAAGATTGGAAAAGACTGCGCGGCGCTTGTTTGATTTTTTCCTTCACCTCTTCAACCCGCCGGCCGAGCAAGGTCGGGCTGCCGCCGTGAACCTTGCAGGGCCAGCGCGGAATTTTGTCGACCGGCAAATCGATCGTGTAAGCCGTCCCGGCCCCGACGCAGCCGCTGGTCGCGATCGCATTGGAAATGGAACAAACCGTCGCCTCCTGCATTGGCACCGGCGGTTCCAGGTTTTCCGGCGGATAATGCTTTGCCGACTTCATCATCACATCGGTCCAGATCGGAAGCGCGAGCGCGGCGCCGTAGCCATGCGGAATGATCGTGGTCGGTCGATCGAAACCGACCCAGACGCCGCAGGTCATGGTGCTGGTGAAGCCGACGAACCAGGCGTCCTTGAAATCATCCGTCGTCCCGGTCTTGCCCGCGGCGGGAAGGCGGAAGCCTAACGACCGCGAACTCGCGGCCGTCCCGGTCGTGAGCACATCTTCCATCAACTGCGTCGTCATCCAGGTCGCGCTTTTGTCCAGGACCGGCAAGCTGACATGAGCCGCGCGATAGATGGGCCGGTGATCGGGGTCGTCAATCCGCTCGATGATGTAAGCCTGCTTGCGCACGCCATCGTTAGGGAAAACGGTGTAAGCTGCGGTCAGGTCCTTCAGGTCGGTCTCGAACGAGCCGATGTAAATCGCGGCGCCGTTTGGGATGTCGTTCCCGAGGCCGAGGGTGGCGGCGATTTTGCGCGTATCTTCGAGCCCGGCGAATTCGCCGACCCGCACACTCATGGTGTTGCGCGAATGGATGAGCCCGTAAGAGACCGGCTGGATGCCGTTGTAGCGGCCGTCGGAATTGGCTGGCGACCAGTTCCCGGCCCCGTGCACTTCGCCGGGCTGAAGCGGGCCGTCGCTCATCGCCGCGCCCGGCAGCAGCCCGTGATTAAAGGCAAGGGTGTAAACGAACGGCTTGAAAGCCGAACCGACCTGGCGCAGCGCCGGCGCGAGAGCGCGGTTGAATTTGCTTTGCGCATAATCGCGCCCGCCCACCAGGGCCAGAATGCCGCCGCTGTTGTTGTCGATCGCGACGAGCGCGCCCTCGAGGTAGGGCATGGCGTTGTCTGCACCCTCGGCCGGCGGCTGATACTGCGATTTGAGCGGATGGCGAAACCCGCGTTGCCGCTCAATCTTGCTCAGCTGTTTTTCGACGGCCTCGGCCGCGGCTTTTTGCACCACCGGATCGAGCGTGGTGTAAATGAAGAGCCCGCCATTATCGATCTGGTCCTGGGTCAGGATCATGTTGAGATCGCGCTGCACCGCGTCCATCGCATAGTTTTCCTGGATCAACATCTGGCGATGCGGACGCGAGGTGATCTTCTCCCGTTTCGCCTGCTGCATCTGGCCAAGCGAGATCTCGTGCAATTCCCGCATCCGATCGAGCACCATGTCGCGCTGCGTCCGCGCGCCCTGCGGATTCTTCAGCGGCGAGAAACGATTGGGACTCCGAATCAATCCCGCCAGCAGCGCCGACTCGGAGAGATCGAGCTGCGCTGCGCTCTTGCCGAAATAAGATTGCGCCGCGGTCTCGACCCCATAACAACCGGAGCCGAAATAAATCCGGTTCACGTAAAGCTCGAGGATCTGGTCTTTGGTCAGGTCGCGCTCGATGCGGAGCGCGACCATTGCCTCGAGCAACTTGCGGCTGAAGGTGCGCCCGCCTAACGGCAGGCTGTTGCGGGCGAGTTGTTGCGTGATGCTACTCGCGCCTTCTTTTACCGAACCGCTCGTCACGTCGCGATAAAGCGCCCGGAGAACACCGCGCCAGTCGATCCCATGATGCTCGTAAAAGCGGGTGTCCTCGCGCGCGAGCAGCGCCTTAACGAAAAGCGGCGAGACGTGCTTGAGATCGACCTTGAGCCGATTGGCGCCGGCGAGCCGGCTGTAGATCTTGCCGTCGACGTCAAACACCGTGTTTCGTTCCGGCATCGTGCCGAGGCGGTTCAGGTCGAAGGTCTGCGCCCAGACCGCATAAAAGGCGAGGACGGCGATGACGACCGCCGCCGGGAGAGCGACGAGCAAAAATGCGGCGACCCAGCGCCAGGGGCGGCGTCTAGGTTTTTTACCAGGCGCGCGCGAAGCGCTTCGACTACGGCTCGTGCGCGCGAAGAATTTCATCGTTGCAGCGTTGAACCGTTAAAGAGTTGAGGCGGGAGAGCAACCAAAAGTCCGCTCTCGCGAAGGCCCTGTCCGGGTCAATCGGCTTGCCATGGCTCATCACGCAGCTCGCCTAACGAGCCGCTCTTCCCCGGCGGAATACCCGCACTTCGGGTTCGGAAAACGCCGGCTCATTATCGCCGCCGAAGCGCGCCTCGTTTGTCGAGAGTACCAGTTCCCAGTCGCGCGAAAGCTCGCCCGGAGGCGGTCCGTTCCCGGTGAGATTGGCGAGGATGAGCCACTGTTCCGTGTCGGGGTTGCCATACACCAGGCGGACAATCTCGGCGGCCGGTTCGAGCACTTGGAAGTTCCCGCGCGAGCGATCGCGCAAAACTTTCGCTTCGCGGCGCAACTTCAGCAGCTCGCGATAGAGCCGAAGACAGCCGGCATGTTGCCCCTCCTCCAGCTCTTTCCAGTTCAACTTCGAACGCAGAAAAGTTTTCTCCGCTTGCGGATCGGGAATTTTCTCCCGTGCCGCGCGATCGCGGAAGGCGGCAAAGCCGCGAAACTCCTCCCGCCGCCCCTCCGTCACCTTGCGGCCGAGCTCCGGCTCGTGATCAGTGAAAAAGAGAAACGGAGTCGAGGCTCGCCATTCCTGGCCCATCAAAAGCAGCGGCGTATAGGGGACAAGACAAAGCAGAGCCGAAGCCGCGCGAAAAGCCGGAGGCGAGATCAATTGACTCAAGCGCGCTCCAAAGGCGTGATTGCCGATCTGATCGTGATTGCTGATGCAAACGATGAAATGTCGCGGGTCGAACTCGTCGGCCGTGCTCGGCCGGCCACGTTCCTGACGCTGACGTTTTTTCCCCGCAAGTAACCAGCCATGTTCGAGCGTCCCTGCCAGTTCAGCGACCGTGCCCTCGTAGGAGCTGTAATATCCTTCGCGCGTTCCGGTCAGCATGACACGAATGACGTGGTGAAAATCATCCGACCAGATCGCGTCGAATCCCAGCCCGCCCTCCGCTTGCGGTTTTAGCAGATGCGGTTCATTGCGCTCGTCCTCGGCGGTGACAAATGCGCCTAACGAGTGGGCTCGCCGCGTCATTTCCGCCAGGACATGTTCCTCCGAGCCATCCTCGATCGCGTGGGTGGCGTCGAGCCGAAAGCCATCGATATGGAACTCGCGCCGCCAGTAGCCCAGGTTCTCGAGAAAGAAATCGCGCACCGGCCGGAGCTCGAAATTGAATCCGTCACCCCATGGCGTTTTGTGCGTCCGGCTAAAGTAATCGCGGCTGTAGGCTCCGAGATAATTCCCATCCGGCCCGAGGTGGTTGTAGACCACGTCGAGGATGACCGCCAGCCCGCGCTCATGCGCTGCATCGACCAGGGCGCGCAAGTCGTCAGGCCGCCCGTAAACCCGCGCCGGAGCGTAGAGCAGAACCCCATCGTAACCCCAGTTCCGCTCGCCTGGAAAATCGGCCACCGGCATGATTTCGATCGCGGTCGCGCCGAGGTCGCGCACATGATCCAGCTTTTCAATTGCCGCGCGAAACGTTCCAGCGGGCGTGAAGGTTCCAATATGCAGCTCGTAGATGACCAGATCGGAGAGAGCCGGCGGGGTCCAGTTCCGATCGCGCCATTGATAGCCCCGGGGATCGATAACTTCGGCCGGTCCATGCACGCTCTCGGGATTGAAACGCGAAGCGGGATCGGGCCACTCCTTCCCGTCAAAACGATATTTGTAGCGGTCGCCGGCGCCTCCCTCGGGGTCAATCGCGCTGTGGTAGCCCCCGGGTTCCACGCCTAACGAAAGCTCACGTTTTCGGCCGCTCCCATTCGCGATCTCCACCTTCACCCTTTTCTCCGGCGCCCAGGTGCGATAGCGCACCCCGCCGCCCGCCAGAAGTTCGGCGCCTTGTGATCGTAGCTGAAGATGGGTTTGCATTTTCCCGGGCGAAAGTCGAATCCAGCGGGAAACGACCGTCAGGAGTGATTCAGTCGTAACTAATCAAAAAGCAGAGCAGATTGCCGCATGAAAAAACCGCAGGCCCGGGGACCGAGCCCCGCCGCCAAAGCAAAGAAGGCGCTCGGAGAAAAATTGAACCGCCCGGCCAAGCCGCCGCCCACGCCGGATCAGCTGCCGCCGCCGCGCCGCCGGCCAGCCAATCGCCCGATCAAGGGCGATTAAGATCGAAAATGGACGCTGCCCAAACTGCCCGGCTCGAGCCGATGGCGCGGGTAATAGCGCAACAACTCGCGCGCCGGCCCGAGCATTTCATTACGCACCCGGCGGAGTTGAATCTTTTCCACAGTCTGAGCGACGAAGAGCTGCGCCGGTTTGCTCATGCCCATGGCTGGCGCGTCGTTAGGCGGGTCGGTGGACGGCAGATCGAGTTTTACAACGACACCGCGATGCGCTGGGCGGCGGCGCGCGCTGGAAAGTTCCCGCCCGGAACCGAGCCACCGCTCGTTAGGCGTTAGGCGAAGTGAAGAATGCGGTCAGCGGGCTCGTGGCCGCGGCGGTGCTGCGCTTTTCCCCCAGCCCGGTTTCAAACGCGTCGCGCCCGGCTTCGACTGCTTTACGAAACGCCTGCGCCATTCGTACCGGGTCCGAGGCAATCGCGATCGCGGTATTCACGAGCACGGCGTCGGCGCCCATTTCGAGCGCTTCCGCGGCCTGGCTCGGGGCGCCGAGGCCCGCATCCACCACCACCGGGACGGTCGCCTGTTCGATGATGATCTCGATCTGGGCGCGGGTTTCGATTCCGCGATTGCTCCCGATCGGCGAGCCGAGCGGCATCACCGTCGCGGTCCCCACATCCTGCAAACGTTTCGCCAGCACTGGATCGGCATTGATGTAAGGCAGGACCGTAAAACCTTCCCTGACGAGTGTCTCCGCGGCCGCCAGTGTTTCGACCGGATCAGGCAGGAGGTAGCGCGGATCGGGATGAATCTCCAGTTTCACCCACGAAGGCAGGCCGGATGCGACGGCGAGCCGCGCCAGCCGGACCGCTTCCTCGGCGTTGCGCGCGCCGCTCGTGTTCGGCAGGAGGAGGAAACGTTTGCGGTCAATGAAATCGAGGATGTTCGCGAAGGGATCGCCGCGGCCCGAGAGGTCGGCGCGGCGGAGCGCGACCGTTACCAACTCCGTCCCGCTGGCTTCGAGCGCATCGCGCATCAGCTCGTTGGAGGCGAACTTGCCGGTCCCGACAAGCAAGCGGGAGGAGAATTCGCGGTCTGCGATTTTGAGCTTGCCCGGCTTGTCCGACATTGTGGGACAACCTACAACGCCTGCTCTCTCTGTCATCCTGAGCGGAGCGCAGCCCCGAAAGCTTTCGGGGAAGGATCCCGTGGAGCCGGGCGGCGAGAGGTTGCCCGTTAGTTTACGGGATCCCTCGACTACGCTCGGGATGACCTTGTACTTTTGCGCTGCGCGATATAGCTTCCGGCGTGACCCAATTTGATTTGCGACTCGACGACTGTATCCGCGGCATGGCGCAGCTCCGCGCCGCTTCGTTCGACTTGGTCGTCACTTCGCCGCCCTATAATCTCGGGATTCGCTACGGAAAGTTCGCCGATAACGCCCGCCGCGGCGAGTACCTCGACTGGTGCGAAAAATGGGCGGAACAGGTTCGCCGCCTGCTCCGGCCAGCGGGCTCGTTCTTCCTCAACCTCGGCGCTGCGCCGTCGAATCCGATGTTGCCGCACGAGCTGGTCCTGCGCTTGCAACGTTTCTTTGTTCTCCAGAACACGATCCATTGGATCAAATCAATCAGCCTGCCTAACGAGTTCGGCCCGGGAGAAGTTTCGCGCGGACATTTCAAGCCGATCAATTCGCCGCGCTTCCTGAATGACTGTCACGAGTACGTCTTCCATCTCACGCCGGAAGGGAAAACCCGGCTCGATCGCCTTGCCCTCGGCGTTCCCTATCAGGACAAAAGCAACATCGCGCGCTGGGGTCATACCGGAGGGCGCGACCGACGGTGTCGCGGGAATACCTGGTTTATTCCTTACAAGACAATCCAGCGCCGCGCGAAAGAGCGGCCGCATCCTGCGACCTTTCCGGTGCAACTGGCAGTGAATTGCATTCGCCTCCATGGCCTAACGAGAATAGGACGAATGCTCGATCCCTTTCTCGGGCTCGGAAATTCCGCCCTCGCCGCGCAGCAATGCGGCCTCAAGAGTTTCGTCGGCTTCGAGATTGACGGGGATTATCTGCGCGAAGCGCGGCGCCGGCTCGATCTCTAGCCGCTAGAGAGATTCAAACTTCTCCAGCGACTTGACGAGATTTCCCGGCAGCGGCCGCACTCGTTCGAAAATCCGGTTCGCGAGCGGCTTCGCGATCGGGTAGCCGGCGAAGATCATTTCCAGGCGCGCATCGAGATTATCAAGATAATGGAGCACAATTGCTTCCGGCGTTTTCGGATAAACCGGCGAACCGAGCTGCATCTCGCCGTGATGCGAAGCGATGAGATGGAGGAGGTGCATGCGGACGTCGTCGCTCGCCGGGCGCAACTCCGGCCAGGAGCGCGCGGCATCCTCGGCCAGCAGTTTGCGCCAGAGCGAATTCACCAGCTCCATGCCGATTCCGATATGGCCGACCATTTCGCCCAGCTCCTCGTACGGCATGCTGAACCCGCTCTCCGGCAGATAATTTTCCCAGAGCTTGCCGGCGTCATGGAAGAGGATGCCGGCGATGAGCAGATCGAGATTCAGATTCGCATAGAGCGGCGCGAGCGCGTTCGCCGCGCGCATCATTTGCGCGGTGTGCTCGACCAAGCCGCCGCGCCGGGCGTGATGATAGGTGCGCGCGCCGGCGGTGTTGCGGAAGCGGCCGCCGTATTGCGCAATGAATTCCGCGCAGAGCGCATGGAGCCGCGGGTCGCGAATCGCCTCGGTCGCGCTCACGATCGTCTTCCAATCCGCCTCCTGTCGCGCGCGCAGCTCGGGCGGACCTTGGAGGAGCTGCGCCTGTTCTTCGGCCGTGAGCGGGCGGGTCGTCCAGCGCCGGAGATCAAGTCCATACTGCTGGTGCTGATAAAACTCGCCCGCGATCTCGACAAACTGACCGCTCTGCATCGAGTCGCAGGCCTTGTAATTGGGATGATCGCTCCAGACGCGCAAGGTCATGCGATCGGCTGCGTCGGCCAGCGTCAGTTCGCAATACGGTTTTTGTTCCCGGGTTAACTTCGAGGCGACGGTCTCGAGCTGCACATGAACGCGCGCTTCGAGCGGGCCGCTTTGCACCGCCTCGCGGATTTTCGGCAGGGTCAACAATTCAAGCACGGAGGGAAGGTGCCACAATTCGTCGAAAAATGGGAGGGGTTGGGAGCGAGGCTTGCCTTCTCCTTTACTACTGAGCCTGCTCCCGGGCCAGACGTGTGAGCAGATTCTCGACTTCGCGCGCGCCGAAGTCGGTCTTCGCGTAATCGAGCGGCACCGCGCCATGCAGGCCGCGCTGCGGAGTCTTGAGCCAGGCACGCGCCTCGTTCAAGCCGCCGAAAAGATACATCGCGTGCCCGAGCAAACGCGCATAGGACACCACCTTGCCCGACTCATCACTCGTTAGGCAACCAGACGCTTTCCGCGCCGCCATCGTGGTCGGAGAAACTCCGAGTCGAGCGCTCAGTTCTTCCAGCGAAAGATCGAGCTGCTTGCGGAGCGACTCGAATTCGCCAAAGGCGAGGCCATTCTCGGCCGGAACCTTTTTCCGTTCTGCCGGCGATTTTTTGGAGCCTGGTTTTGGAGCAGCTTTCCTGGGCGCACGCGCCGGTTTTTTCCGGACGATTTTGGCTGTGGGTTTTTTGCGCTGAGCGGGTCTGGCTTTCGCCGCGGTTTTCATTTCCAAGTCGTCATAACAAACTCCGCGCCGTGGTTACAAGCCTGCTTCGCCGTAAGGCAGCGCGACGCGAAACGGCTTGCAGCGTTCCCTCGCTGCTCCCATGCTTGTTTATGGAATACGCACACCCGGAGGCTTTGGTCGAGACCGACTGGCTCGAGCAACATCTCAACGATGACGGGATTCGCATTGTCGAGTCGAATGAAGACATCCTGCTTTACGATACCGGGCACATTCCCGGCGCCGTCCATATTGACTGGCGGGCCGATCTCCAGGACCCGGTGATCCGCGACTACATTTCACCGGAAAGATTTGCCCGCTTGTGCAGCCGGCACGGGATCACACCGGAAACGACCTGCATTTTTTACGGCGACAAGGCGAACTGGTGGGCCTGTTACGCGCTCTGGGCTTTTCGCCTTTTCGGACACGACAAGGTGAAAGTCCTCAACGGCGGACGCGACAAATGGAAAGCCGAAGGTCGCAAGATGACGCGCGAGGCGCCGAATTATGCGCCGACGAATTACCCCGTGCCGCAGCGCCGGATGGACAAAGAGATTCGCGCCTTCGCCGATGAAGCGCTCACGCAAAGCAAAGCGGGCAAACCGCTCATCGACGTGCGTTCGCCGGGCGAATACAAGGGCGAGATCACGCACATGGCGGAGTATCCGCAGGAGGGCGTGCTCCGCGGCGGCCACATTCCCGGGGCGAAGAGCGTGCCGTGGAAGACGGCGGTGAAGGACGACAACACCTTTAAGTCGGCGGATGAGCTGGCAAAAATTTATCTCGAGGGTTGTGCCTTGAAACCGGGGACCGACACGGTCGTGTATTGCCGGATTGGGGAACGTTCGAGTCACACCTGGTTTGTCCTCACCTATCTCCTCGGGCTCGAAAACGTCCGCAATTACGATGGTTCCTGGACGGAGTGGGGCAACAAAGTGGGCGCGCCAATCGAGCGCAGCGCCTGAGGATTTCCTCGTGCTCGGTTCCGGCTCGTGAGTTGATCGGCTCGATTACGAGCACGATCATGAGCAGGAGCACGAGTGAGCGCGATTTACCCCAAAAAACTGCAAAACATCATCGACTTGTTCGATCACCTGCCGGAGGTCGAACGGCGCGAGACGCTCGTCTCCTACTCCGACAGCGCGCCCAAACAGGCGCCGCGGCCTAACGAGAAGTTCGAGTTGGAAGATGTGCGCAAAGATGAAGAATGCGCCGACACGGTCGGCGTTTACCTCGAGGTTGATGATGCGGGGAAGGCGCACATCCGCATGACTCTCGGCCCGGAAGTGCAAACCCTCACTCGCGCGATGGCCGCGATCCTTTGCAAGGGACTCGATGGCGCGACGCCGCAGGAGATTCTCGATCTGCCGCAGGATTTCGTTCCCCGCATCGTCGGCGCCGATCTCGTCCGGGTGCGCAGCCAGACGACCTACTACGTCCTCTCGCGGATCAAGGCGATCTGCAAAGTCTACCTCGATCGTGAGCGGGCGCGCGAAGCGGAAGCCAGGCTGCCAGCCTGACTTCCATTCGCCTCATTTTTGCATACGCTCCCGCTGCGCATGCCGCGGAACGATCAGCTGCATAAGATTCTTCTGATCGGCTCGGGCCCGATCATCATCGGGCAGGGCTGCGAGTTCGATTATTCCGGCGTCCAGGCCTGCAAGGCGCTGCGCGAAGAGGGCTACAAGGTCGTGCTCGTGAATTCCAACCCGGCCACGATCATGACCGACCCGGAATTCGCCGATCGCACTTACATCGAGCCGATTTCGGTCGACATCATCGAGGCAATCCTGGAGCGGGAAAAACCGGACGCGATCCTGCCGACGATGGGCGGCCAGACCGCGCTCAACGCCGCGATGGAGTTGAATCGCAACGGCGCGCTCGTCAGGCACAATGTCCGCCTGATCGGGGCGAACGCGCAGGCGATCGCGAAAGGCGAAGACCGCCAGCTTTTCAAGGAAGCGATGTTGCGCATCGGGCTCGATGTTCCCCGCTCCGGCATCGCCCGCTCCTTTGCCGACGCGGAGCGAGTCGCGAACCAGATTGGTAGTTTCCCGCTCATCATCCGGCCCGCTTTCACATTGGGCGGGTCCGGTGGCGGGATCGCCTACAACCGGGAGGAACTCGAGATCATCGTCGCACAGGGACTTGATCGTTCACCGGTGCACGAGGTGCTGATCGAGGAGTCATTGTTAGGCTGGAAAGAGTTCGAGATGGAGGTGATGCGCGACCGGATGGATAACTGCGTCGTCGTCTGCTCAATCGAGAACCTCGACCCGATGGGCGTACACACGGGCGACTCCATCACCGTCGCGCCGACCCAGACCCTGACCGATCGCGAATACCAGGCGATGCGCGATGCCTCCTTCGCGGTCATTCGCGAGATCGGGGTCGAGACCGGCGGATCCAATATCCAGTTTGCGGTGAATCCCGAGAACGGACGGATGATCGTTATCGAGATGAACCCGCGCGTCTCGCGCTCGAGCGCGCTCGCCTCGAAAGCGACCGGATTCCCAATCGCGAAGATAGCGGCCAAGCTCGCCGTCGGTTACACGCTCGATGAAATCCGCAACGATATCACGCGCGAGACGCCGGCCTGTTTCGAGCCGACGATCGATTACTGCGTGGTCAAGGTTCCGCGGTTCACGTTTGAAAAGTTTCCCGAAGCCGATCCAACCCTGACGACGCGGATGAAGAGCGTCGGCGAAGCGATGGCGATCGGGCGCACGTTTAAGGAAGCGTTGCAAAAAGCGTTGCGCAGTTTGGAGATCAAACGTTTCGGCTTGTGCGGCGACGGGCGCGAGATGCGGGTGGATGCCGAGACATTGCGCAGGAAGCTGAGCGTCCCCAATGCCGAGCGCATTTTCTACCTCGCACAGGCGTTCCAGGATGGAATGTCAGTCGAGGAAGTTCACGGCCTGACGAAGATTGATGCCTGGTTTTTGGAAAACATTCGCCAGATCGTGCAGGAATCCGCTACCCTCGCCACCCACGACGGGCGCGATCGTAGCACAGGCATTCTGCCTGTGGGGCAACCGGGCGTCTCGCCCGGTGGATCAAAGAACGGTTTACCGGAATTCTGCGGCATCGACCCTCATGCGCCAGTAAAAATTACTCATCGCAACCTCCCCCATTGGCGTCAGGACGGCGCAACCTACTTCCTCACCTTCCGCCTTGCCGATGCGGTTCCGGCTGATCTTCGCCGCCAGTGGAGCGAAGAACTCGAAACCTGGCGCAAGTTTCACCCCGAGCCATGGGATGCGAAAACCAAGCATGAATACCAGCACCGCTTCCGCGAAGAACGCGAACGCTGGCTCGACAGTGGACATGGTCAGTGCCTCCTGCGTCAATCCAAGGCGCGGGAGATCGTCGAAAAGGCCCTGCGGCATTTCGACGGCAAGCGTTACATCCTCGACGCCTGGGTCATTATGCCGAATCATGTGCATGTCATCGTCCGCCCCGTTGCCGGGCACGAACTGAGCGAGATTCTTCATTCCTGGAAATCATTTACAGCCAGGCGGATCAATGAGGAGTTGCAGCGGGACGGCAGCCTTTGGCAGGACGAAAACTTTGACCGCATCGTTCGCGATCTCGGGGAACTCGAGCGCACTCGCAGCTATATCCGAAATAATCCGGAGAAGGCTGGGCTGAAGGAGCACGAGTTTAGCCTGAGTGATAAAGCTGTTCTGCGCACCGTGGACGATTCACCGGGCGAGACGCCCGGTGGCCCCACAGGCAGAATGCCTGTGCTACAAGCCGCCGACGCCACCGGGACGGCGGCGGATCTTCGTAGCGCGAAGAAGCTCGGTTTTTCCGATCGCCAGCTCGCGCATTCGTTAGGCAAAACCGAGAGCGAGATTCGCGCGCTGCGGATCGCACACAACGTCACCCCGACCTATCGCCTGGTCGATACCTGCGCCGCGGAATTTGAAGCCTACACGCCTTATTATTACTCGACCTACGGCGACGAGAACGAGATCCGGCCTAACGACAAGCGCAAGATCATGATCCTGGGCGGCGGCCCCAACCGGATCGGACAGGGGATCGAATTCGATTACTGCTGCGTCCACGCCGCTTTCGCCCTGCGCGAGCTCGGGATTGAAACCATCATGGTGAACTCGAACCCGGAAACGGTGTCGACCGATTACGACACAAGCGACAAACTCTACTTCGAGCCGCTCACCCACGAGGATGTGCTCAATATCTACGAGCAGGAAAAACCCGAAGGCGTGATCGTGCAGTTCGGCGGTCAGACCCCGCTCAACCTCGCTGCCGGACTCAAAGCCGCCGGCGTGCCGATCATCGGCACGCAACCCGAAAGCATCGAGCTGGCCGAGGATCGCAAGCTTTTCGCTGAAATGCTCGACCGGCTCGGTTTGCGCCAGACGCCAAACGGTTCCGCGACGAGCGAAGAAGAAGCGGTCGAGATCGCGGAGCGGATTGGTTATCCGGTGCTCGTCAGGCCATCTTTCGTTCTCGGCGGCCGGGCGATGGAACTGGTTTACCATCCGGAAGATCTCCGCCGTTACATGCAGAGCGCGATCGGAGTCAGCTCGCGCCGGCCGGTCCTCGTCGATCGTTTTCTGGAAGACGCAGTCGAAGTGGATGTCGATTGCATCGCCGATGGCGAGACCGCGGTGATCGGCGCGATCATGGAACACATCGAAGAAGCCGGCATTCACAGCGGCGACAGCGCCTGTGTCGTCCCGACGTTTTCGCTCTCCCAGAACATCCTGGATGAAATCGCGAGCGCGACCAAAGCGATGGCGCGCGAGCTGAATGTGCGCGGGCTGATGAACGTCCAGTTCGCGGTCAAAGACGACAAGGTTTACGTCCTCGAAGTCAACCCGCGCGCTTCACGCACGGTGCCGTTTGTGAGCAAGGCGATCGGCGTCCCGCTGGCCAAGCTTGCGGCCAAGGTCATGACCGGGATGTCGTTAGGCGAGCTTGGGTTTACGAAGGAAACCGTGCCGGCGCACTACTCGGTGAAAGAAGCGGTCTTCCCGTTCCTGCGCTTCGAAGGCGTCAGCATCTCGTTAGGCCCGGAAATGAAATCTACCGGCGAAGTCATGGGGATTGATCCAGATTTGGGCCTGGCTTATGCCAAGTCGCAGCTCGCCAGTTCCTGGCCGCTTCCGCGCGCCGGCAACGTCTTCATCAGCGTGAAGGATGCCGACAAGCCGAGCGTGGTCGCGGTCGCGCGCGAGTATGTCGAGCTTGGCTTTGGGATCGTCGCGACCTCCGGGACCGCCGCCCATCTCAGCGCCGCGGGCGTGCCGGTGACGAAGGTGTTCAAGATCGCCGAAGGTCGCCCGAACGTGCGCGACTTCATCAAGAACGGGATGATCCAGTTCATCATCAACACTCCAAGCGGAAAAGTTCCCCGCGAGGATGAGGTCCGGATTCGCAGCGCCGCATTAGGCGAAAAAATCCCGATCATCACCACGATTCGGGCCGCCTGGGCGAGCGCGCGTGGCATCCGTTCGCTGCAAAAAGGGCCGATGCGGGTGAAGAGCCTGCAGGAGTACCACACCGCATCGACAGTCGCTTTCGCTGCTGAAGGCGGAAAGCTCTCTCGTTAGGCAAGCACTTCCACCAACTGCGGCGCAGGCGCGAGGTGTTGAAGCGGGCTGTCGAAGGTCAGCAAAATCGCGCCCCGCGTGAGCGCAATCCAAACCAGAAAAGCGTCGTTCACCTGATTATGACCATGGCACCGGGCCAACAGTTCCATCAACCGGCCGGTTTGAGTGCTCTTCGGTTCCAGAAAAACATGCGCCCGATCGCTCACCATTCTTTGCAGCAGCGCGCCGGCCTCCGCTGGAGACTTTGCGTCCGGCACAACCTGCGGATTGCTCGAAAGGCGAACAAAGGCGGCCTGGGTGAGGGAACAGGTTGCCCAGCGAAAGTTGCGCCGGCGCGTGATACCAGTCAGGGCGCGCTGATGGAAAGGATGATTGGGCCAGGCCAGCGCGAGCAGGAGGTTGGTGTCAAAAAGGAAGGTCTTCACTCCTCTTCCCAGGCACGCCGGAGAGCGCGGAGCGAGATCATGCGGGCATGTCGCGGCACCTCGAAGGTCGGAAACCGTTCCGCGCCCGAACCACGTTGGGTTTCTGGCGTCTGAAGCGCCCGCCGAATGAGCTTTGAGATCACGGTGCCGAGGCGCTCGCCGGATGTTTTCGCGAGCGTCATAGCCGCCTCGTAGGCTTCGTCGTCCAGCGTAATGGTAGTGCGCACCTTGATACAATGATGCCTTGATGCAGTTTGCTGTCAAGGCAGGCGGGAGATTAGTCTCGACAAATCCAGGCAATGTCCGCTAGGCGATTGGCTAACATATGCGCACTGCCAATCGTTGGGTCATTGCCATTGCCGGCGTCTTTCTTCAGATCGCGCTCGGGGCGGTCTATGCCTGGAGCGTCTTTCGCATTCCCTTGCACGAGCAGTTTGGGTGGACCATCTCGCAAATCACCCTCACTTTCACGATCAGCATTTTCATGCTGGGGTTTGCCGCGTTCGTCGGCGGCTTATGGATGAATCGGGCCGGACCGCGGATCGTGGCCCTCACCGGCAGCGTGCTTTACGGGCTGGGCGTTTTCCTTGCCAGCTTCTCCGCGCACAAGCTTTGGTGGCTCTACCTCACCTACGGGTTTCTCGGCGGCATCGGTCTTGGCCTGGGTTACATCGTGCCGGTCGCGACGCTCGTGAAATGGTTTCCCGATCGTCGCGGACTCATCACCGGCATCGCGGTCGGCGGTTTCGGGGCGGGCGCGCTCATCACCGCGCCGGTGGCGACACGCCTGATTCAAACCGTCGGCGTGCTGCCAACCTTCGCCTATCTTGGCATCGCCTATTTCATCGTCGCGGTCATTGCCAGTTTGTTCATGCGCAATCCGCCGGAGGGCTGGCAGCCGGAAGGCTGGCGACCGAGCGAGAAACTCAGTTCGCAACGTGCGGCGCGCGATTTCATTCTCTCCGAAGCGGTCAAGTCGTGGCAATGGTGGGTGCTCTGGCTGATTCTTTTTCTCAATACCTCCGCCGGCATCGCGGTGATCTCGCAGGAGGCGCCGATTTTTGAAGAGTTGACCAAAGTCAGCGCCCTCGTGGCCGGCGGGATGGTGGGCATCGCCAGCCTGGGCAATGGAGTCGGGCGAGTTTTTTGGGCCTGGCTCTCGGACCTGATCACGCGGCGCCTGACCTTCGCGATCATGTTTATCCTGCAACTTTTTCTGTTTTGGTTTTTGCCGAGCATCGCTCTGCCCTGGCTGATGACGACCGTCACCTTTGTCATTCTGATGTGTTACGGGGGCGGCTTCGGCACGATGCCGGCGTTCACCGCCGATTATTTTGGGCCGAAGAACGTCGGCTCGATCTACGGCCTGCTGCTAACGGCGTGGAGTTTTGCCAGCGTCGCCGGCCCGCTCTATATCGCCTGGATGCGCGAAACGACGGGTCATTACGGAGGCGCTCTTCGCGTGATCGGCATTGCCATGCTCATATCCGTTGTCCTGCCGATCATTGTCAGGCCGCCGCGACTCGCTTGAGGCGCGCTCGTTTTTCTAACTTGTGTGACGCCGCCGCGAGACTTTTGATACGACCAGGAGTGAACTTCGAGGCGTAGAATTTTCGATGAGAGGGCTGGAGGATTTTTTCTCGAATTGGCCGCTGGTCAGGCAAATCCGCGAGCGCAAGGACGGGACCGGCCTCGAGTCGATGTCGGACAAGACGCGCGCCATGCACGCGCGGATCGATGACGCGCAGGTGGCGCGTTCCGTTTGTCCCTATTGCGGCGTCGGTTGCGGGCAGCTCATTTATCACAAAGACGGGAAGCTGATCTCGATCGAAGGCGATCCCGAAAGCCCGATCAGCCAGGGTAATCTTTGCCCGAAAGGGGCAGCGTCTTATCAATTGCTGACCCACGATCGGCGCGAGACGAAAGTGAAATATCGTGCTCCGCGCGCCACGGAGTGGAGGGAGATTTCCCTCGATCGTGCGATGGACATGGTGGCGGACCGCGTTTGGGAATCGCGCAAGCGCACGTTCGTGCACAAAAAAGAGGGCGCGACCATCAATCACACCACCGCGATCTGCCATCTCGGCGGCGCGACGCTCGACAACGAAGAAAATTATCTTATCCGAAAATTATTCACTCTCGGCCTGGGGATGGTCTGCATATCCAACCAGGCGCGGATATGACATAGCTCCACGGTGCCCGGTCTGGGCACCTCCTTCGGCCGGGGCGGAGCTACGACCGCACAACAAGATCTCTCGAAATCCGATTGCATTTTGATCGAAGGCTCCTCGATGGCCGAGGCGCATCCGGTCGGCTTCCGCTGGGTCATGAAAGCGAAGGAGCGCGGCGCCACGATCATCCACGTCGATCCAAGGTTTTCGCGCACGAGCGCGCTGGCCGATATCTGGGTGCCGATCCGCGCCGGGGGCGACATCGCGTTCCTCGGCGGACTCGTTAGGCACGTGATCGAGAACAATTTTTTCTTCCGTGATTACGTCGTCAATTTCACCAACGCCTCCTGCATTCTGCGCGCCGATTTTCGCGACACCGATGAAGGCGCGACCGGCTTTTTCTCCGGCTGGAAGGAAGAGCAACGCGCCTACGACAAAGAGAGCTGGCTTTACGAGGGCCACCCCGCCCTCAGCTTTCCGGAGCGAGATCTGACCTTGCAGGATCCGCGTTGCGTTTTCCAAAGTTTGCGCCGCCACTTTGCGCGTTACACGCCCGAAATGGTTGAGGAAATTTGCGGGATTTCACCCGCGCTCTTTCACAAAGTTGCGGACGCACTGGTCAAGGCGTCAGGTCCGGACAAAACGGCGGCGATCTGTTATGCGCTGGGCTGGACGCAGCATTCGAAAGGCGTTCAGATCATTCGCACCGCGTCGATCCTGCAATTGTTGTTAGGCAATATCGGCCGGCCCGGTGGTGGAATTCTGGCGTTGCGCGGTCACGCTTCCATCCAGGGCTCGACCGACATTCCGACGCTCTACGATATTTTGCCCGGTTATTTGTCGATGCCGAAAGGGGACGGCACCGAGGAAACCCTGCGCGATTATCTTGCCCATCAAACAAAACCGACTGGTCTCTGGAACAACTATCCGAGCTACTTCGTCAGCTTGCTCAAGGCCTACTACGGTAAGAACGCGACCCCGGAAAATGACTTTGGCTACAGCTGGGTGCCGAAGCTCACCGGCAACCATTCCTTCTTCGAATATCTCTACGACATGGCTGACGGGAAGATGGAAGGCATGTTCATGATGGGCCAGAACCCAGCCGTGGCCGCGGCCAACTCGCGTTTCCAACGCACCTCGCTCTCGAAATTAAAATGGCTGGTCGTCCGTGACTTCGTCGAAATCGAAGGCGCTACATTTTGGTACGATTCGCCTGAGATCGAGCGTGGCGAATTGAAGGCGGAAGAGATCGAGACGGAAGTTTTCTTTTTCCCAGCAGCGGGTCACGCGGAGAAGGAAGGCGCCTTCACGCAAACGCAGCGGATGTTGCAATGGCGTGAGAAAGCAGTCGATCCGCCGGGCGACGCGCGCTCCGACGGGTGGTTCATGCACCAACTCGCCTTGCGTCTCATCGCCAGGGCGAAGGAATCAACCGATCCGCTCGATGAGCCGTTACGCGCCCTCAATTGGTGGTATCCGGAAGATGAGCACGGCGATCCGCAAATGGAATCGGTCCTCGCGGAGATCAATGGTTGGTACACCGCGCCGCAACCGGATGCCGAGGGCGTCGTCTTCGGCCTCGATCGCGAAGGCAATCCCCATCACGGCCCGCAGATCGATGGTTATGCGCGGCTGAAAGCCGACGGTTCCACCGCGTCCGGCGGTTGGATTTATTCCGGCGTTTTCGGTCCCGACAAAATCAACAAGGCGAACTCGCGTCATTCGAAATCCTTCCTCGGTCATGGCTGGGGCTTTGTTTGGCCGGGCGATCGCCGCATTATCTATAATCGAGCCAGCGCGAGTCCGACCGGTGAACCATGGAGTGAGCGCAAGAAACTGGTCTGGTGGGACGCGGCGCAAGGCAAATGGACCGGCGACGATCAGCCTGATTTCCCGATCGAGAAATCGCCGGAGTTTCGTCCGGCAGGAAACGAAAGCGGACTCGACGCGATTCCCGGCGACGCGCCATTTATCCTGCACGAAGACGGACTCGGCTGGCTGCATGTCGCGAAAGGTCTCCAGGACGGTCCGATGCCGACGCACTACGAACCGCTCGAATCCCCGGTCAAGAATGCGCTTTATTCGCGCGACACGAATCCCGTCATCAATTGGTTCACGCGCGAGGAAAATCGTTTTGCACCGCCCGGCGATCCGCGCTTTCCATTCGTCCTCACGACATATCGATTAACCGAGCACCACACTGCCGGCGGCATGTCGCGCTTCCTCAGTCATCTCGCGGAGCTGCAGCCGGAGTTGTTCGCGGAAATCTCTCCGGAGCTCGCTGCCGCGCTAAAGATCAGGAACGGCGATTATGTTTCGATTGTCAGTTTGCGCGGAGCGATCGAATCACGCGCACTCGTTAGTCGGCGGATGCGGCCGATGCAGCTCAATGGAAAAACCGTGCATCAAATTGCGATGCCGTTCCATTTCGGCACCGCCGGGCCGGTAAGAGGAGGCGCCACGAACGACCTGGTTCCGATTTCGGGCGAGCCGAACGTCACGATCATGGAAGCCAAGGCGCTTTGTTGCAACATCGTTCCCGGCCGGTTGCCGCGCGGGGCCGCCTACGAGGAGTGGATCAAAAATTATGTACCGCAGGGCGGACCCCCGAATTTGCATCCCGAACAACCGCCGCCGCAGGCGTCTGCCGGCGCGGCGGCGGGTGGACACGGCCAGCATGGAAAGACCGACAAACGATGATCGGCGAAGGAATCCAGAGCACGAATCAGCGGCGGCATTCCTATGTCGAGGAAGGCGCGACCGTCGGCTTCTTCACCGACCCAACCGTCTGCATTGGTTGCAAAGCCTGCGAAGTCGCGTGCAAGGAATGGAACGACGTGCCCGACGATGGCTACGTCTGGACCGGCAATTCTTACGACAACACTGGCCATCTTGGCGCCTCGACCTGGCGTCACGTCCTCTTTCTCGAGCAGGATCTGCAGAAGGGAAATCAAATCACCGGCCTATCATCGTTAGGCAATGGCGAAAGCAATCGGCAATCGCAATTCGAAAATCGCAATTCCGAGGATCCATTCCGCTGGGTTTTCCTCTCCGATGTCTGTAAACATTGCGAGGAAGCCGGCTGCCTCGAAGCTTGTCCGACCGGCTCGATCGTGCGGACCGAAGTCGGGTCGGTGCTGGTGCAGGACGATGTCTGCAACGGCTGCGGTTATTGCGTCGTCAATTGTCCTTTTGGCGTGATCAATCGGCGGCCGAAGCCATTGCCGAACCATGGCGGCGCCTTCAAGTGCACCTTCTGTTACGACCGGCAAAAGAGCGGACTCACGCCGGCGTGCGCGAAGGTTTGTCCGACTGAATCGATCGTCTTTGGCCGGCTCGACGATCTGCGCGCCAAAGCGAGCGAACGGGTTCGTTACCTGCGCGCGAACGGCTACACCGACGCGCAACTCTACGATCCGCAGGACACGTCGGTCGGCGGGATTCACGCCTTCTTCCTCTTGTTAGGCGAGCCGGAGCCGTACGGTTTGCCGCCGAAACCCGAGGTCCCAACTATTTATTTGAAATCGAGCTGGCTCGCGGCTGCGGCGACCGCCCTTGGCGCGATCGTAACCGTCGCGATCGCCTTTGCTTTTTTCGCGGGATGAAATCGCCTAACGAATCGCCCCGGTCATGAACGCCAAGCCAAATTTCGAGTCACGTCTCGATACCTTGCGCGAAGAGGCCAAACACGGCACGCCGATGCAGGGCCGCGGGGTGGATGTTAGCGGCGGCCCAATTCCGCGCTACGCCGGTTATTATGGCGAGGCAGTCGTTAAGCCGCCGGTCTGGACCTGGGAGATCCCGCTCTACTTTTTCATCGGCGGGGCGGCTGGAATGTCGCCGCTTATCGCCCTGGCAGCGCTCGTTCTCGGCCATCTCGCACTCGCGCACGTGGCGCTCTGGATCGCGGGGGTTGGCGTGATTCTTGCCACAATTCTCCTTATCGCCGATCTCGGCCGCCCGCATCTCTTCCTCAACATGCTGCGGGTCTTCAAACTCCAATCACCCATGTCGGTTGGGGCCTGGGTTCTGGCCAGTTTCGGCGGCTTCGCCGTCCCGGCCTGGCTGATCATGGTGCTTTACGTCAACGAGGCGTTTGCCCCGTCGATTTACCTGCTCGTGCTCGTCATCGTCGGCCTGCTCACAGCCGGCGCGGCGGTGTTCGGGCTCGCGCTCGCCACCTACACCGGCGTGCTGATTGGCGCGACCGCGATCCCGGCCTGGAATCTCCATCGCGTCCTGCTCCCGATCCACTTCGGCACGGCCGGACTCGGCAGCGCCGGAGCGATTCTCGAGCTGGCCGGTTTTCAAACCCGTCCACTCTGGATCATCGGAATGGTCGCGGCCTGCGTCGAAACGCTCCTCTGGATCTGGCTCGAGTTCGACAAGCATGGCGCGGCCGATCGCGCCCTCCATCGCGGACGCGGCGGCTGGCTCATCCGACTCGGCGAAATTCTTTCCGGACCGCTCCCGATCATCTTTCGCCTAACGAATTTGGTTCCCCTGGCAGCGATCTCCTTCCTGCTCGGCGCGCTCAGCAGCCGCTACGGCTGGATCGAAGCCGGACGGGATTCCGGCCGCGACCCCGAAGCGGTTTTCGCCACTCAGCGCCGCCCTTGACGGCGGACGCGACCGGCATCGGCTAGCGCGCAATCAGTTTGTTGAACCGATCACGACCGATCATGACGAGATCCGCACCTGGGTCGATCGCGCCGAACTCCTGCTCTTGCTCTTTGTCCGGCTGCTCGAGCGACTCGTCTGCGAGCTGCGGGTGGATTTCGCAGATTTGCTCTTCGCGGCGCTCCCATTTTTCGATTGCTCGCGAATCGTCTCGAGCAGCGTCTTGCGGTTCTTGTGTTTCTTCTCGTAGCGCTCGATTTCCTTCAATTCTCCGCGCGAAAGCGACTTCAGCGCCCGCTCCACCTGCGAGATTGTCTTGTGCTCGTAGTTCTTGATCGGCAATCCGCGATCGGGCGATTGACCGCTGCGATCCTTGCGCTTCGCTGCCCTGGTCTCGCCGAAGCGTGCCCGCTGTTTATTCACGATTCGCGCCGCCACTTCTTCCTCGCGGCCTCTGTAACGGTGCTCCTTTTTGAACTCGCGCTTTAGTTCGTTGTATTCCCGTTCCCGTTTCTTGTTCGCTCCTCTTGGCATACAAAAAAACTACGCTGTTCGTCGCGCAGTTGGTCGGCTCTCTCGCGGCTAACGGCTCGCCGCTCGCTTCCGCGCCTGCGGGCGACCGGCGGCATCGGAGCGATTCACTTCCTTTTCGCTCTTTGCCTGGCCGGCTCGGAAGTTACCGCTTCCGACGCGTTTCTCCTGTCGTTTGCGACCGCTGGTGCGATGGGGCGATTGGAGCACGGAATGCGAGATATTCTCCCGTGCTTTGTTCCTTTTCTCGTTAGGCATGCCGCTTCCAGCTATTGGAAAGTCTGCGGCAGTCGCAGAAAACCGAAAATCGTAGTGTGATCCCAGCGCTGCCGTGGTCCCGGGTGCAGGGCCGCTGGATTCTCCTGACCATCCCGGCCTTCCGGCATAACCCATTCGATCGGGACAGATGGACAACCCTGGGTGGGACATTGGAGACGATAGCGCATCCCGCCGGGCGATCCCGGGTAGATTCTGATCTCGCGCCCCGTCATGGTGTGGCCGCAACGAAGGCAATAGCGTTTCTCATCGAGCGAATGCCAGGGATGGAAAAAGTCGACTTCGCGAATCACCTTGAGCCTTTTCGCGGGCGAGAGGTCGAGGGCCTTGGCCTGCATGTCTCAGAGACTAGCTTCCCGCGCTCCGGTCGCCTATCAGGCCAGGGGCACCTCCCGTACTAGGCGGAAATCCTACCTCAAGATTTTTATGAGACACTCGCCGGGGGCGATTTTCCCTCCTCCGGCGGCATGCCGGCCCAAAATTGGACATCCGCTTCCCTGTTTTCTCTGCGATTGTAAGTGGTAGGCTCGCACTTAGGTTTTGGCCTTAGGCGTCGCCGACTGGACCAAGACGTTGAAGAAAACTGCTGCCAAGAAACCGGAAGAAAAGAGACGCTCCATCCTGCTGGTCGACGATCACCCGCTTTTTCGCAAGGGCATGATGCAGTTGCTCGATTCCCAGGACGATCTCCGAGTCCGGGGTGAAGCTGGCAACGCCGGGGAAGCGCTCAGCGCGGTGCGCTCGCGTCGCTTCGATCTGGCGGTGGTCGATGTCGGGTTGCGCGGCGGGGCCAACGGAATCGAGCTAACCAAGTCGCTCAAAGCCGAGTATCCCGATCTGCCGGTGCTGGTCGTCTCGATGCATGACGAAGCGCTCTATGCCGAGCGCTCGCTCCGGGCTGGTGCCCGCGGCTACGTCATGAAACGCGAAGCGCTCGATTCCATTCTTCAGGCGGTCCGGAGCGTGATCGCCGGCGAGATTTACATCAGCCCGAGCATGACGAAGCGGATGCTCTTTGATCACATCCACGGCGGGGGCGAAGCGCGCAGCGCGGTCGAGCGGCTGAGCGATCGCGAGCTGGAAGTCTTCCAGCTCATTGGCGAAGGGCACGACATGCACGAGATCGCGCGCGAGCTGCACCTGAGCAAGAAAACGGTTGAAGCCCATCGCGCCAACATCAAAGAAAAGCTGAATGTGGCGAGCGCGCGCGAAGTCGTGCGCTACGCGGCGCAATGGGTGAGCCAGCAAAGATAGGGCTACCCTCAAGTCTTCTCCCTTGAACGCAGAAAGGGCAGTTGCCGAGAAGGCAACTGCCCAGTCGTGTTGTGGCTTCCTCTTCTAACGGGAAAGCATCGCAACCATCCTGCCGGTGATCGCGCCGCCGCTGAGCAGCGCGCCTGCGCCAACGCACAGGACCGCAACCTGCTCAAGAACCGCGGGAATGATGCCGACGATGGCAAGAATGCCGAGAGTCGCCGCGCCAATCCCAAGCAGCGTCTGCGATCCGGAGGCGCCAGTCGGCGTCGTCGCGAACTGTCCTGCCGATCCATTTTGCGCGGCCATCCCATAACCAGCCCGGGTTCCAAAGAGCAGGCCGCCTCCGAAGACAATCGCGCTGATCGCGATCAGGCTCAGCGGCGCAATGCCGACGAGGGCAAGAATGCCGAGGACGATTGCCGCCACCCCCGCGATCGTTTCCGCATTGGTTCCGCTCGCGACCTGCGTCACGCCGGCTCTGAAAGAGTTGTACGCCACGGCCGCGCCCTGACAAAGGAACGCCGCCCCCAGCGCGATTACTCCAATCGCCGTCAGGATCCGGGGAAGAACGCCGCAGAGAGCAAGGATGGCTAGAACCACTGCCCCGGCCCCAGCGACCGCCTCCGCGCTGAAACCTCCAACCATCACCTTCGCGCCGGTCGCCGCATTACCGTCATTAACATATCCGGAAGCGACGGCGCCCTCTCTCGTGTAAGTCTCAATTGCCATAACTATCATCACCTTTCTACAGAGAAACTTATGACCTGAACAAACCTGGAACAATCCGGAGACGACCTGATCGAGACCTACTGCAAAGGAGTAAGAGAAAATGCTCCAAAACTTGAACCCAGGACGCGTCGGCGCAGGACCGATTGGCGGTGACGGAGAACACGGCATAATTTTTCGATCATGCTGGTTCGCTTTCTCTTATTGCTCTCCCTTGTCACGCTTGCGCCGATCTTTGGCGCGACCCCCAATACAGGGAAAGTCAATCCGCAGATCGCTGAAGTTGTAAAAGAGATTTCCGCCGCTCGGATCGAGGCAAGCATTAGCAAACTGGTCAGCTTCGGGACCCGCCATACGCTTTCCGCGACTACGAGCGACACGCGCGGGATCGGCGCCGCGCGGCGCTGGTTGCAGGAGGAGTTCGAGCGTTACGGGAGCGATTCAGGCGGCCGCCTGCAGGTTACGCTCGACCAGTTCACCCAGCCGCCAGGCGAGCGAAATCCGCAAGCCGTCCAAGTCGTCAATGTGGTCGCGACTTTGCCGGGCGAACAGCCGCAATCCCGTGACCGGCTCTACGTCGTAAGCGGCCATTATGACTCGCGGGTCAGCGACGTCATGAACTCGACCGCCGACGCCCCCGGCGCGGACGACGACGCCTCGGGAGTTGCCGTCGTTCTCGAGCTGGCTCGGGTCGTGTCGAAGAAAAAATGGGATGCGACGCTCGTCTTCATGGCCGTGGCTGGGGAAGAACAGGGACTCTTCGGCTCGACCCACTGGGCGAAAATGGCGAAGGAGAAAGGCTGGAATATTGCCGGTATGTTGAACAATGACATCGTCGGCAGCTCGCGCGGCGACGCTGGCCAGATGGACAAGACTCACGTGCGTCTTTTCGCCGAAGGCGTGCCGCCGCTGGCGCAGATGCCGCAGGATTGGCTCACCCAACTCAAAACCGGCGGCGAGAACGATAGCGGCGCGCGGGAACTGGCGCGATTCATCAAGACGACCGCGGAGCGGTATGTGAAGGGGATGACGCTGAACATGATTTATCGCAAGGACCGCTACCTGCGCGGGGGCGATCATTCTCCCTTTCTCGCCCAAGGTTATCCGGCGGTGCGTTTGACCGAGCCGAACGAGGATTTTCGCCATCAACACCAGGACCTGCGGAAGGAAAACGGCGTCCAGTACGGCGACCTGCCGGAGTTTGTTGATTTCGAATATGTCGCGCAGGTCGCGCGCGTGAACGCGGCGGCGTTAGGCGCACTGGCTCTGGCCCCGGCCGCGCCCCGCGAGGTCGAGATCGAGACCACGGAATTGACGAACGATACCACCCTGCACTGGCAGCCTAACAATGAACCGGACCTCGCCGGTTACGAAATTCTTTGGCGGGAAACAACTGCGCCCCTCTGGCAGCACTCGATTTTCGCGGGCAACGTGACTCGCTACACTGTGTCGAAGATCTCAAAGGACAACTTCCTCTTCGGGGTCGCGGCGGTGGACAAGGACGGCAACCGCAGCCCGGCCGTCTATCCGCGACCCTCCCGAAAATGAAGTTTTTGGCACCCGAACGCGTCATAGCGATCGAACTTTGAGAGGACACGAGATGAGACTTCACCAGCTTGCTTTGCTCGCCATCGTGCTTGCCTTCGCCTCCTGCGAAACGGTGCACGAGGCGGCGGTTTCTACTTTTCGCGTCGTCGACGCCCCGCATCAGTACGTGCGGCGCCAACTCGGCTTGGACGAACAAAACCAGCCGCAGACCACGACCACCACGACAACAACCGAAGTAGCGACCTACGGCGGCAATCCGCCACCACCGCCCGGCCAGACTTATCCTGCGCCCCCGGAACAGACTTATCCGGTTCAGCCGCAACCGTTCCAGCCTTACGCCAATCAGCCGCCGCCGCCTCCACCTTCGCAATCGCAGGTGGAAAGCGAGCGCCGGGTCACGAGGAACGAATCGCAACCTCGAGCGCCCGCGAGCGGACCGACAGCAACTCCGAGAATGGCGTCGAAGGAGCGGGTGACATCGAAAGAACAGACGAGCAAGCCGTCGCCCACGCCCCAGACTGCCTCAAAGCAGAGTTCAGGCGATTTGCCTTACGCCAAGCCGGTCCCGGGAAAACCGGGCTACGTTTACAGCCCGTTCGATCCGAACGGCGGCTACGTCGATGTGCAAGGTTTTGCCCCCGGCCAGAAGGTGAAAGACCCTTACAGCGGGAAGATCTTTCTCGTGCCCTAGCAGTGGCCGCCGGCTACGGCCGCTCGCCCGGAAGCATCTTTTTCTCCAACGCCTTTACCCGCTCGAATAACTTGCCGAGCCGGCGCACCCAGGCGAGTTGCTCGAGCGATTCCTTTAACGGCGCCGCCGGGGTCGCCCACCATGTCCCCCCATGCAGACTCTTTGAGACGCCGGTTTGCGCGCCGATCATGGTGCCGTCGTCGATTTCGATGTGCCCAATGATCCCGGCCTGACCGCCAATCACCACCCCGGAGCCAATTCGCACGCTTCCCGCGATCCCGACCTGCGC
Organism: Chthoniobacterales bacterium; assembly: GCA_036825615.1. Lineage (GTDB taxonomy): Bacteria > Verrucomicrobiota > Verrucomicrobiia > Chthoniobacterales > UBA10450 > JAICXG01. The sequence continues at coordinate 65,626 of DAISXY010000004.1, read as the reverse complement.
GACGATGATGGAGTGTTTCCCGATCACGACGTTGTGCGCGACCTGCACCAGGTTATCAATCTTCACTCCTTCCTGAATCCAGGTGCGCCCGAACCGTGCCCGATCAATCGTCGTATTCGCGCCGATTTCGACGTTGTCATCGATTTGCACGATCCCGATCTGTGGAATCTTTTTGTGCCCGCTCGATTCCATTTCAAACCCGAAGCCGTCACTTCCGATCACGACGCCGCTGTGAATAATGACGCGATTTCCGATCCGGGTGCGTTCGCGGATTGTGACGTTCGGGTAAATGACGCAACCCTCGCCAATCACTGTTTCGTGGCCGATGTAACTGTTCGCGCCGATGCGCGTCCCGGCGCCGATGCACGCCCCGCGCTCGATCACAACATGCGCCCCAATCGCGACGCTTTCGCCTAACGACGCCTCCGCCGCTACAACTGCGCTCGGATGCACACCCGGCACAAAGGCAATCGGCTCCGGGGCAAACTTCATCACCACGCGCTCGAACGCCTTCGTCGGGTTGGCGACGCGAATCTGGGCGGCAACAATTTGTTCATCGAAATCCTGCGGGACAAACGCGGCCGAGGCGCGCGTTTTGCGGAAAGCGGCAAGATAGCGCGGGTTGCCGTAAAAGCTGATCTCGCCCGGTGTCGCCTCGGCGAGCGAAGCGGCGCCGGTGATCGTGAGACTGGCATCGCCGCTGACCGCGCCGCCGCACATCTCCGCCAGTTCCTGCACGCGGAAGCTCATCGCTCTTGTTCTAGCCGGGCTCGGCGACCGCGGCAAGGCAACGCAATCGGCCGCATCCCGGCATGCAACTAGCTGAATTCTGCAAGCGCGGCGGTGACCGTTTGACTGCATGGCAATAGCAACACTCCAATCCACCCGCGGCGGCGGGAAAAAGACTGACGACGATGAAACCGGTGCTGAAAACAAAAATCTCTCCGCACGAACCATTCCGGCAACGGGTTCGGATTATTTTGAAATCCTGGCTCGGGCTACGAACGACGCGGTTCGGGATTGGGATGTAAACAGCGGCGCGCTCATCTGGCCACGGGGATTAAGTGTTCTCGGGCACGAGAGTTCCTTCGCAAGCGCGAAGATCGGTTTTTGGTTCAGTCAGCTTCATCCTGATGACCTCGAGCGAATCCAGCGGAGTTTGAACGAGGCGTTCCAAAGCGCGGCCGAGCGCTGGATAGGCGAGTATCGTTTCCGCCGCGCGGACGGCGAGTATCTCTTCATCCTCGAGCGTGCCTTTATCCTCCGGTCTGCCTCCGGCGCTCCGCTCCGGCTCGTCGGCGTCATGATGGATGTGACGGCGCGCCAGCAATTGCAGGCGCAGCTTTGCCGCGCGCAACGAATGGAAGCGTTCGGGCAGCTCGCCCGCGGAGTGGCGCATGATTTTAATAATTCTCTTACCACCATCCTCGGCTACAGCGATCTGCTCCTCACCGAGTCGGCGGTCAAAGGCGCGGTCGCGAACCAGATCAAGGAGATCCGCGACGCCGCCGGCCGTGCTTCCGGTCTGACGAATCAGCTCCTGGCCTTCAGCTGCCGGCAAGCGCTCGAGCCCGCCGTGCTCGAAATCAACCAGCTTGTCTCCAACTTCGAGCGTTCGCTCCTCCGCCTGCTCGGCGAACACATTTCCGTCGAGTGCCACCTGCATCAGATCGCGGAAGGCGCGCACGTCAAAGTTGATCCCGGGCAGTTCACCCAGATCATGCTCAACCTCGCGGTGAATGCGCGCGACGCGATGGCGAATGGTGGCCGACTCACCATCACCACTGCGACCCGCAAGATCGAAGCGGGCGACGAACCGACGTTGCGCGGTGTCGATCTTGCACCGGGCGAGTATGTGGTCATCGCTCTCGCGGATAACGGCTGCGGAATGAGCGACGAGGTCAAAGCGCGGTTTTTCGAGCCCTTCTTTACGACCAAGGACCGGGCCCAGAACAGCGGCCTGGGCCTGGCCACGACTTATGGCATCGTCAGGCAAAGCGGTGGCGCCATCGCAGTCGAGAGCGAGCTCGGTCGGGGCACGACCATTTCCATTTTCCTGCCGCGTGTCCCCGCCCCACCGCGCACCTATGAAAAACCGGCGCATCGAAAATTGCCGACCGGGACCGAAACCATTCTTCTGCTCGAAGACGAAGTCGGCGTGCGTCATCTCTCCGTGCGCGTCCTGCGTCGCCTCGGCTATCGCGTCCTGGAAGCTGCCCATGGCGCCGACGCCAAGCGCCTCGTCAGCCGAGCCGATGCGCCCGCGATCGATCTCCTCCTCACCGACATCGTCTTGCCGGAAATGAGCGGACGCGATTTCGCGGCCTGGCTGCGGGAGAAGTGCCCGGCCACAAAAGTGATTTTCATCTCCGGCTATCTCGAGGAATCGCTCGCCCCGCGCGACCGGCGCGAACCGGGGATGTCGTTCCTGGCCAAGCCCTTCAGCGCCGAAGGGCTGGCGCGCAAGGTCCGGCAGACGCTGGACGAGAAGGACTGATTGCGGTCGAGCCTTCATCGTTAGGCCAGCGCCCTTATCTTGAATCACCCCCATTCCCTCGTAGGCTGCACAATGGATTTAGTCGAGACCGAGCCGCGCCCCAAAACAGCTGCTCCCGCCGCTCAAGATGCTTCTCTCCCGGGGCACGCCGAGGGGGAAGAATTGAGCCGCTTCGTCGCCCGGCACATCGGGCCTAACGATGAGGAAATTGAGCGCATGCTCGAGGCGCTTGGCTTCCGCGATCTCGACCAATTCATTGCCGGCACCGTTCCGAAGGATATTCGCCTAACGACATTGCTCGATCTTCCGCCGGGCAAATCGGAACAGGAAGCGCTCGCCGAATTGCGCACCCTCGCCCAGCAAAACCGGGTGATGCGCAACTTCATTGGGGCCGGCTATTCCGATTGCGTGGTGCCGCCGGTGATCCAGCGCAACGTGCTCGAGAATCCCGGTTGGTACACCGCCTACACCCCCTATCAGGCGGAGATCGCCCAGGGCCGGCTCGAAGCGCTGCTCAATTTCCAGACCATGATCATCGATCTCACCGGGCTCGAGATCGCCAACGCTTCGCTGCTCGATGAGGCCACCGCCGCCGGCGAGGCGATGCACCTTTGCCAGGTTGTGGCCGGAGGCGGCGGCGCCGGCAAGCCCGCGCGCCACCGTTTTTTCGTCGCGGAGAATTGTCATCCGCAGACGATCGAGGTCGTGCAGACGCGCGCCCGGCCGTTAGGCATTGAAGTGATTGTCGGAAGCGCGGAAACCTTTCGGCCTAACGAAGAGGTGTTTGGTGTTCTCCTGCAATACCCGGCCACCGATGGCGCAATCGTTGATTACGAGCCCTTGATCCACGGTGCGCACGAGGCGGGCGCGCTCGCGATCGTCGCGGCCGACATCCTCGCTCTCACCCTGTTGCGCCCGCCCGGCGAGATGGGCGCTGATGTGGCGGTCGGGAGCACGCAGCGCTTCGGGGTTCCGTTAGGCTTCGGGGGACCGCATGCCGCTTACATGGCGACGCGCGATCAACACAAGCGCCATCTCCCCGGCCGTCTCGTCGGCGTGTCGCACGATGCGAGCGGGCGACCGGCTTATCGCCTTTCGCTGCAAACGCGCGAACAACACATCCGGCGCGACAAGGCGACGAGTAACATTTGCACCGCCCAGGTCCTCCTCGCGGTCATGGCTTCGATGTATGCCGTTTATCACGGACCGGACGGTCTGCGCCGAATCGCGCGCCGGGTGCATGACCTCACCTGCCGGCTCGCCGATGGACTCGAGCAGCTCGGTTATCATCTCGTGCACGAAGATTTCTTCGACACCGTCGCCGTGAACCTCGGGAATCGTGCGACGTCGCAATTCCTCCGCCGTGCCGTGCAACGCCACTGCAACCTGCGTTCGCTCGGTCCGCACAGTGTCGGCATTTCCCTCGATGAAACGACGACGCCGGACGACGTCGAAACCCTGCTCTCGATCTTCGGAGAAAACCGCATCGTGCTCCCCGGCGCGGCACCTGCAAATCGCAAATCGAAAATTGAGAATCGCAAATCCCCCTTCCTGACCCATCCGGTTTTTAACACCTACCACAGCGAAACCGAGATGCTGCGTTACATCCGGCGGCTCGAGGCGCGCGACCTTTCGCTTTGTCACTCGATGATTCCACTCGGCTCCTGCACGATGAAGCTCAACGCGACGGCGGAGATGTTTCCGATGTCCTGGCCGGAGTTTGCGCGCATGCACCCGTTTGCACCTGAGGATCAGACCAAAGGTTATCGCGAGATGTGCGACCAGCTTGAGCGCTGGCTCGCCGAGATCACCGGGTTTGCTGCCGTCTCGCTCCAGCCCAATGCCGGCTCCCAGGGCGAGTACGCCGGCCTGCTCGCGATCCGCGCCTGGCACGCCTCGCGTGGCGAAGCGACGCGCAATGTTTGTCTCATTCCCACTTCCGCCCACGGCACCAATCCGGCGAGTGCGGTCATGGCTGGGTTCCGGGTTGTGCCGATTCGCTGTCTTGAAGACGGCGACATTGATCTCGCGGACCTGCGCGCGCGGGCCGGCGAACACGCGAAAGATCTCGCCGCGCTCATGGTGACTTACCCCTCAACGCACGGAGTTTTCGAAACCACGATTCGCGAAATTTGCGAGATCGTACATGAGCACGGCGGGCAGGTTTACATGGATGGCGCGAACATGAACGCACAGGTCGGCCTTTGCCGGCCGGGCGACATCGGCGCGGATGTTTGCCATCTCAACCTGCATAAGACGTTTTGTATTCCACACGGCGGCGGCGGCCCGGGAGTTGGACCAATCGGCGTAGCCAAACATCTGGCAAAGTTCCTCCCCGCACCTGCTTCAATCGGCAACCAGCAATCAGAAATCAGAAATCGCGTCGCCGGCCCGGTGGCCGCCGCGCCCTACGGAAGCGCGAGCATTCTCACGATCTCATGGATGTACATCCGCATGATGGGCGCGGCCGGCTTAACGCGAGCAACGAAGGTCGCGATCCTGAGCGCCAACTACATCGCGAAACGGCTCGACCCGCATTTCCCGGTTCTTTTCAAGGGCAAACACGGTTTCGTCGCGCACGAATGCATTCTCGACCTGCGCCCCTGCAAGAGCGCAGGAGTCGAGGTCGAAGATGTGGCCAAGCGGCTGATGGATTACGGCTTCCACGCCCCGACAGTTTCCTGGCCGGTGCCCGGCACCGTCATGATCGAGCCAACGGAAAGTGAGCCCAAGGACGAGCTCGATCGTTTTTGCGATGCGATGATCGCAATCCGTCAGGAAATTGACGCGATCGGCTCCGGCGCCGCCGATCGGAAAGACAATCTCCTTAAAAACGCGCCCCACACCGCCGAGCAGGTGATCGCGGACGACTGGAATCACCCTTACTCCCGCGAACAGGCCGCCTATCCTGCGCCCTGGACGCGCCAGCAAAAGTTCTGGCCGGCGGTGGCGCGGATCGACAGCGTCTACGGCGACCGCAACCTCTTTTGCTCCTGCCCGCCGCCCGAAGCCTTTGCGGATAATCGTTAGTCATCCCGAGCGGAGCCGGAGGCGCAGTCGAGGGATCCCGTTGCATCTCCAAAGCGCTCGCGAGCGTTTCAGAGGACCCACGGGATGCCTCGACTACCGCTCGGGATGACCCGCCGCTCCGCCTCGCATTTTGCAAAAAGCTTGGTAGAATTTGCCCGCTAACCATCAATGGACCCTGAGCTTCCGGACGAACGCGCGTCCTTCGTCTTTTCTGATCCTGCCGGGAAACGCTGGCCTCGACTGAGGCTGTTTCTCTTCTTCTTCGGAGTCGTCACTTTTATCGGCAGCGTCTTTTTTGTTCAAACCCTCTTCATTACTCCCGACCTGCGGCTGCCATTCACTCTGCGCCAGTTGCGGGGGCAACTGAAAGCCCTGGAAAAAAAGAACCCGGCCGGACAGCTCCCGGTCAATCCGCCGCTCTGGAAGAAGTTTCTCAAGACTCATAAAGTGAGTACTCATCGCACTCCAAGCAGTGCTTCCCCGACGCGTGTGACAAGATCGAACAGCGGCGGGGAAGTGCGGATGGGGTTTTACATCAACGACGATCCGGACAGTTACAAGTCACTCGAGTTACACGCGGCGCAGTTGACTCATGTCTGTCCGGAATGGTTTGCCGTTACCGACGGGCTCGGCACTCTCCAGATTGATGCCGATGGCCGCCTCCCAAAGCTTGCCGCCAGCAAAGGTCTGGCTCTTATGCCGCTCCTGACCAATCTCGTCGGTGATAGCTGGCAGCCGGAGGCGGTTGAAAGTCTCGCGCACGGCCCCGCCGCCCGCCAGCGTGCCTTTATCCAGAATCTCCTAACACATCTCCGTCAAGCGAAGGCGGCGGGGCTTGTGATCGACTGGGAACAGCTCGATCCGGCTTATAAGTCTGATATCACTCGGCTTCTTAATGCGATGGCCGACGCGCTCCACGCCGAGAACCGCGAGTTATGGCTCTGTGTCCAGCCCGGGCAGGATATCGATTACATCGATTTCGATAACCTGAGTGATAACATCGACCGCTTCGTTGCTCTTCTCTTTGACGAAACTTCCGCTGAAGATTCACCCGGCCCGCTCGCTTCACGAGAGTGGTTTGAAGAGTGGCTTAAGGCCCTGCTCGAAAATGGTGATCCTGACCAATGGGTCATCGCAATTGGGAGTTACGGTTACGATTGGACGCAAGGTGGCCGGCGCGCCGAACTCATCAGTTTCCCGGAAGCCATGAGTCGCGCGAGCAGCGCCGGAATCGACCCGGGTGTGGTTGCCCCGCCTGACCACGAGAGTGACTTCGACTACGAGGATGGAAGTACCGGCCACGTTGTCCAGTTCCTCGACGCGATATCTTTTCTTAACCAATTGCACGCCGTTCGCGACCGGCGCGCAGGCGGGTTTGCCATCTATCGGCTTGGCTCGGAGGATGCCGCGATTTGGAAGGCGCTCGACCTTCCGCGCAAGATCCATCTTGATCCCGCCACTCGCCAGGTTCTTGAACCTTTGAAGGGTACCGACACGATCACCGACGTGGGCGACGGCGAAATTGTCAGCGTCGATGAAAGCCGGTCGGACGGCGCACGGCAAGTCATAGAAGATGGCCAGGGCTATCTCGCGGCCAAATATCTTACCTTTCCCGATTTTCCAACTCTCTACCATCAGGGGGCCGGGGGTGAGCATCAGGTCGCGCTCACCTTTGACGATGGCCCGGACCCGAAATGGACGCCCCGGATTCTGGAGGCGCTTAAGGCTCTGGGAGTCAAGGCGACCTTTTTCCTCGTCGGCGTCAATGCGGAGCAGAATCCTGGTCTCGTTAGGCGGATCGTCGCGGAAGGCCATGAGATTGGGAATCACACTTACTATCATCCCAATCTCTCGCTTTGCTGGCCCGAACATATTCGGCTGGAATTAAACGCCACGCAGTTACTCATCGAGACGATCACCGGTCGCTCGACCACGCTCTTCCGGCCACCGTACAATGCCGATACCAGTCCCTCCTCGCTCAGCGACCTGGTGCCACTCCGGATCGCGAATGAGATGAATTATCTGGTTGTGCTCGAGAACATTGACCCGCAGGATTGGGCCCGCCCCGGCGCGGATGTCATTCTCCAACGAGTCAAACAGCAGCGGCACGACGGGAACATCATCCTTTTGCACGACGCCGGCGGGGATCGATCGCAGACTTTGGCGGCCCTGCCCCGGATTGTAGATTGGTTGCACACCCGCGGAGATACGATCGTTCCGCTAAGCACTTTGATCGGTGTCTCGCGGGACGCGGTCATGCCGCCGGTTGGCAATGTCCAGCGTGTCACTCGGCTTGTGAGCAGCACCGGTTTTCGTGTCTTTCACGCGACGGAAGAATTCCTCTGGGCTTTCATGATTGTAGCCACCGGGCTGATTGTTCTCCGGACCGTGATTGTTATTATTCTCGCGACCTTATTTCGGCGCAGAAAGAACTCAGGAGGATTTGCGCCGCCGGTTAGCGTCTTGATAGCCGCCTACAACGAAGAGAAGGTGATCGGAGCGACGCTGCGCGCGGTCCTGGCGAACGATCACGCGGGAGAACTGGATGTCCTGGTGGTGGATGACGGCTCGCGCGATCGGACCGCCGCGGAAGTGGAAGCGATCGCGCAGAGGGATTCACGAGTTAGACTCGTCAGGCAACCGAATCGCGGCAAAGCGGTCGCTTTGCGTCGCGGTCTTTCGCAACTCCGCCATCAGATCGTTGTCTTTCTTGACGCCGATACCCATCTCCAAGCCGACAGCTTGCGCCATCTCGTTCAACCCTTTCAGGAAAAGGCCGTCGTCGCTGTATCTGGTCACGCCAAGGTCGGTAACCTGCGGAGCTTTATCGCCCGTTGTCAGTCACTCGAGTACACCTGCGGTTTCAACCTCGACCGCCGGGCCTATGATCGTTGGAACTGTATCACGGTCGTGCCCGGAGCGATCAGCGCCATCCGCAGCTCCGCAATCGAGCAAGCCGGGGGACTTAGTCTCGATACCCTGGCTGAAGATACCGATCTGACACTTGCCCTCCACCGGAGCAAAGGACGGATCGTGTATGTTCCCGAGGCCATCGCCTGGACGGAAGCGCCGGAAACCTTGCGGACTCTAGCGCGACAGCGTTTTCGCTGGGCCTATGGCACGCTTCAGTGCCTCTGTAAGCATCGCGATCTGGTCTTCAACTGGCGTTATCGCGGGCTGGGCTGGTTTAGCTTGCCGAGTGTCTGGTTTTTCCAAATCGCTCTCATCGCCATCACCCCGGCGGTTGATCTGTTCCTGCTCGCCTCGCTTCCTTTCGGAGCATGGGCGGCAGTGCTTCCTTTCGTCATTATCTTTCTCGCGATGGATGTGATCTTGGCCACGCTTGCCTGCGCACTCGAGCGTGAATCCCTTCTTCAGGCATGGCGAATTCTGCCGATGAGACTTATCTATCGGCCGCTGCTGAGTTATGTGATTTGGAAGGCGATTCTGCGCGCGGTCAAAGGTGCCTGGGTAAGTTGGGGCAAACTGGAAAGGACCGCCTCAGTTCCAGTGCGGGCATAGTCAAGGCTGTGATCGTCGTACGAGCAGGCGGCCTTGTGCTCGCTTCGATTTGTCTCGGTCTTTCTCTGCAGGGGTTGGCTCAGGCTGCAGGGCGACCTCACCGGGTCCACTCTTTTGCGTGCGCGGCAGTGATTGATCGCGCCCATCCGCTCAACGTGATTGACCCGGCACGATCGTTGGGAGCCGGGGTCGACGGGCACGACAAGGGAGAGTGTGCAATCATGCTCTCGCCTGCGAACATCGATCAGATGCTCTCCGCGGGACTGCGCCCGCTGACTTATCGCCTGCGAACGGAGCTCGGAATCGAGACCTGGCACTGGAACCCGAAGGGTAATTGGAGTGACTCGATTAACCAGTGCGGCTACTGGACCTCGGATGAGTCACTCGGGGATCCAATTGATGTCTCCTACGGTTATCGGCTTCCCCGACGCGGAAATACCATTGACCAGGCTAACAATGATGATTACTCGCGGCTAACCGATGACGATGTTAACACCTATTGGAAGAGTAATCCTTACCTTGATCCTTACTTCACCCATCGCCCTGAGTCTCCGCAATGGATCGTGATCGATCTCGGCCGGCGACGCCCCATCGATTCAATCCGGATCGCCTGGGCTGCTCCCTACGCGCAGAAATATCGGGTCGAGTACTGGCCTGGCGAAGACCCAATGCACCTTCATCCCGATCAGACCGACCGCTGGATTCCATTCCCCAAAGGTGACGTAGCTGACGGCAAAGGCGGAAATCAGACAACGAGGCTGAGTCACAAACCATTGCGGACGGAATTTATACGCTTGGTCATGAGTCGAAGCTCCCACACCGCACTGGGACCTTCAGCAGATATCCGCGATTATCTAGGATATGCGATCCGAGAGATCGGGCTCGGCACGATGGGTCCAGGAGGAATATTCCACGACATCGTCAGGCATGATGCATCGCATGAAGGTCAAACCATTACCTATGCCTCCTCGACGGACCCATGGCACCGGGCCAGCGACAAGGATGATTCCATCGAGCAGCCGGGTATCGATTTCATCCTTCAGAGCAAACTTACCAGCCATCAACCAACCCTGATTCCGGTCGGAGTTCTCTATGATACTCCTAATAATGCTGCCGCCGAAGTCGGCTATCTTTTGAAGCGAGGTTATGATGTTAACGAAATAGAGCTGGGCGAAGAACCCGATGGGCAATGGGTCACACCGGAAGACTATGCCGCGCTCTATGTGCTGAGTGCCAATCGCCTCCGCCGCCTAAGTGACAAACTGAAGCTAGGCGGCCCGAGTCTCCAAAGTTTTGAAGAACAGCTTTTGACCTGGCCGGACTCCACCCAGGATCGCTCCTGGATGCACAGGTTTCTGCAAAGAATCAGGAGTGAAGGGGAAGATCTGGATTTCTTTTCTTTTGAGTACTACCCATTTGATGAAATTTGCGAGAGCACTCCCGGTAATCTGATGGAGACCGGTCCACGACTCGCTGCCATGATTTCAGGCCTGGAGCGAGACGGACTCTCCAGAAATATTCCGTGGTATCTGGCGGAATACGGTTACTCGGTTTTCGCCGGCGAGCCCGAGGTGAAAATGGACAGCGCGCTCTTTAGCGCCGAGGTAGTGGGAACATTTCTAAGTCTCCATGGAAGTCGTGCCTATCTTTACGGGTATGAGCCCGGATATCTGATGAATGAGCTGGGCTGTTCCTGGGGGAACCTGATGATGCTGCAAATCGATTCCAAAAGACACACGATCAATCGGCTCCCGACCTATTATGCGGCCCAACTGATGACGCAGGAGTGGATGACTCCAGCAGGTGGTAAGCACGAGGTGTTGCCGGTCAAGTTAGAGGCAAAAGGAGGGAGCCGGGCTTTGCAGGTGTATGCGGTGGCTCGCCCCGATGGACAACTGGCACTGCTGCTGGCAAATTGCAGTCCTTCGCTCGCAGCGGATCTCGATGTAAAATTTACCGGACCGGGAGGAGCGTTGGCATCCTTTGCGGGAGAGGTCACACAGGTCACATTCTCGCAGGAGCAATATCGTTGGAAGAGCGCCGGGCCCGACGGTCATCCGGTTCGATCGCTCCCGCCAGTGACGCAAGTTATTAGCAACTCATCCTACTATCACATCCCGCCGTATTCTGTCTCTGTTCTGCGAGGCCGGGTAAAATGAAGGGGCGCCTCGGTCTCCTCTGCTGCCTCCTGATGGCAATTGCGTGTCAGCGCCAGGCCTCAGCGCCCATTCAAGCGCCGGTTGAAAAGGAAGGTCAGCTGGTGATCCCTGACCGGGGCGCCTATACCGGAGCTTTCATTGACTTCGGCGGGGTAGAGGATCAGGTCTCCCTCGAAGCGATCGAAGCATTCGAGAAAATGGTCGGCAAACATCAGGCGATCATCGCCTCCTCGAGTTTCTGGGGAGAGCAGAGTTTTCCGATGGATAACTTAAAGCTGATCTGGCGACATGGCTCGGTGCCATTGGTGTTCTGGTCGCCCTGGGATCGACCGTATGAACAGCGAAAAGGGCCCGATCGTTTTAGTCTCAACTCTATCCTGGCGGGTCACTGGAATCGTTACATTGATGACTGGGCCGATCAGGCGCGGACCTTCGGTAAACCCATGATTGTGTCGTTCTGCAATGAGATGAACGGCGACTGGTTCCCCTGGTCTGGGATTTATTATGGCGGAGGAAAGAAACTGGAGTCAAAAGCAGGAGCGCCGCGCCGATGGGAAGGGCCCGAGACTTTCAAGCGCGCTTATCGCTATGTCGTGAACCGTGTTCGCGACCGCGGCGCGCGTAACATCCAATGGCTTTTTCAAACCAATAATTATTCCTTCCCACTCGATACCTGGAACCTTGCCCCCGCCTACTATCCCGGCTCGGACTATGTCGACTGGCTCGGCCTGAGTGTTTACGGGAAACAGTTTGGCGACGAACCGTGGGTCGATTTCTGGCCGCTGGTTGACTGGCCTTACCAGGAAATCGCGCGCCTTGATCCGCACAAACCGATCATGATCGCGGAGTGGGCGACGGCTGAGTTTCCCCAGGCCGGTGACAAGGCTGAGTGGATCCGGGAAGCATTTGGAATCATGCGGGACAAGTTACCGCGAGTGAAAGCCGAGGTATACTGGCACGAACGCTGGCAAAATGAGGATGAGAGTTACAGTAACCTGCGAGTGAACTCATCGCCGGAAGCCCTTGCTGCCTACCGAAAAGCCGTCGCCGATCCGTGGTGGCTGGGGCAACCTATCCTGCGCCCGCTTTCTCATTAGGCTCGAGTAACCAGTGAGTCTTGCGCCAGACCCTGACGCCAAGGGCGACTGCGGTTGTCGTTAGTCCGAGAGTAATCCCCCACCACATCCCGATAACGCCCATGCCTAACGGAAACGTAAAACACCATCCCGCCGGGATCGAGACGATCCAATAGGCGACAAAAGCGATGCAGCTCGGAATGGCCACGTCGCCCAGGCCGCGTAAGGCGCCGGCAGAGGACACCTGGAGCGCGTCGCTCACCTGGAAAACGGCCGAGACCAACAGGAGTTTCCCCGCCAGCGCCGCCGCTGCCGGATCGGTCAGGAACCAACCGGCCATGGTGCGATGGAAATAGACGAACGATTGCGCGCTGCAGGCAGTAAAGGCGAGGACCAGCACCCAGCCACTCACGAGGATGAAACGCAGTTGCGCCTGGCGGGCGGCGCCCCAGGCTTCACCCATCCGAACGGTCAGGGCCTGGGAAAGGCCGAGCGGCACCATGAAGATGGTCGCGGCGCAGGTCATTGCCACTTGATGCGAAGCGAGCGCGTCCGGCCCAAGCGTGCCGATAAGAAGCGTCGCCATCACAAATGCGCTCACCTCTGCGAGCAGCTGCAGACTCGCGGGCAAGCCGAGGCGAATCTGGTCTCGGATCGTGGCCCAGTGGGGTGGGCGAAACCAATGGACCGGAATCCAATCGCGGACCCGCGGTGAGCGTCTGCACCAGATAATGATAGCGGCGAAGATAGCGACGCGGGCAAGAAGCGTGGCGACTCCGGCGCCGTCGAGACCCATCCGCGGCGCACCGAGGTTTCCGTAGATGAAGACCCAGTTGAAGACAACGTTGAGTCCGGCACCCCCGAGCATGATCCAGAATGGCGGCCACGGAGTGTTCATGGCGTCGGCGTGGTTTTTCACCGCCATCGCGGCGAGCGCTGGAATGAGAGAGAGGGCGATGAGAAGGAAATAGCGCGGCACGGCACGAATGATTTCCGGTTCCTGGCGAAAGAGTCCCAGAAACGGCTGAATCCCCCAGACGCCAAGCATGGTGAGCGCGCCCAGCACAAGGGCGAGATAAAAACCGTGCCGCAAGGCATCGCGGGCTGCCGCTGTATCTCCCGCGCCGCGGGCCTGGGAGACACGGATCGATATTGCCATCGAAAAGCCCAGCCCGACAACGAACGGCAGATAGAGAACATTGTTGGCAAAGGTGGCCGCGGCCAGCGGCAGCACCCCAACCCGGCCGACCATCAGGGTGTCGGCAAGCGAGATAAGGATCTGACTGAGCTGCCCGGCCGCGAGCGGGAGCGCGAGCGCGGCAGTGCGACGGGCTTCATGAATGACCTCGCGCAACATGGGTAAACTGGCTTGGAAGCGGGCAATCATCGTCGTGTCTGGCGCGCTGGCAAAGATTACCGTTTCGTAAGTTTTGTCTTGCCTGCCATGACGCTCTGGATTCTCATCCCCCGATGCAAAATCCGTCCAAGCTCGTCATCGCACTGGCTTTATTGGGCTGCGGGCTGCTCGTTGCCGAGCCGCCGAGCGCCGCGGAGTTACCGCCCACGTCGCTGAACGAGGAAGAGACGGAAGCCGAGAAGCCCGATGACAACAGAAACAGGCCGCTGCAGCCAACATCCCCGACACAGCGGACCACAGCTGATGGCACGGCCCTGCCCGACCCATGGCAGGAGACCTTGGAAGAAGAGCGAATCGTCGTTACTGGTTCGAACCTGACCGAAGCGCCTCCCTTTGTGCCGGAGACGGTCTTCAGTCGAGAAGCCATTGAACGGACCGGATCGCGGTCGGCCGGCGATTTCTTTCAATTACTCCCGCAAAACAGTGGGCCGACTTTCACGGAGAATCAGAACGATTCGCTGGCTCCCGGAGCGGCGGCGGTCGCGCTCCGCGGGCTAAGTCCCGACGCCACCCTCGTCCTGGTGAACAGCCGCCGCGTCGCGCCCTTTCCTTTTGCTCAAAGCGGCATCACCGCGTTTGTGGATTTGAATTCCCTCCCGCTAGCTGCGATTCAACAGATCGAGATCCTGCGCGACGGCGCCTCCGCGATCTACGGAACGGATGCGATCGCTGGCGTGGTCAATATCCGACTGCTCGAGAAGTTCGGCGGCGCGCTGGCCAGCTTTGGCTACGGGAACACGACCGATACGGATGTGGGCGAATATCGCTCCGCGGTTATCAGCGGATACAGTGACGAGCAGCGTGGCATCGATCTGGTGCTGGTGGCCGATTATTTTCATCGCAACAGCCTGTTTCAACTCGACCGTTTTTTTTCGCGCTCGATCGACCAGCGCCGGCAGGGCGGAAGCAGTTTTCTCAGCTCGGTGGCAAATCCGGGCACGGTCTTCGATCCAGTCACGGGCGACCCGCTGAAGGTGCCGGCGGACAGCGATGGCACGCCGACGGTTGATGAGTTTGAGCCAGGCCGCAACCGCTTTGACCGCGCGCCTTTTCAACCGCTTGTTCCGGAGACGGAACGCTACGGAGTTTATACCCGGGCAAAGGTGCGACTCGCTCCGGTGGTCGATTTGTTCACCGAATTTTCTTATCGCCACATCTTCACCGGGCAGCAGTTGGCGCCGGCGCCGATCGAAGGCGACGTCGAGAACATTTCCGTGCCCGCAACCAATCCGTTCAATCCGTTCGGCGAGGATGTGCTCTTTCGCTATCGCGTAACGGAAGCCGGACCGCGCGTTGATGAGATCGAGACCGATGCTTATCGCCTGGTCACCGGCGTGAATATTCATCTGCCCGGTGAATGGGAATTCGAAAGCGCCTTCCTTTACAGCGAGACCGACAGCGAAGACAAAACCTTCCATAATCTGTCACGCCCGGCGGTGATCGCCGCGCTCGCTGACACCAATCCCGCTACTTCCCTGAACGTATTCGGCGCGGGCAACGGGGTGAACAATCCCGACACGATCGAATCGCTTCTCGTCACCACAACGCGCAATGGGCGGTCGCGTTTGTTCGGCGCTGACGCGAAACTGAGCGGCCCATTGTTCAAGTTGCCGGCGGGTAATCTCCTCACCGCGCTCGCATTCGAATATCGCTACGAAGATTTGAAGGACGAATTCGATCCGTTCGCCACTGCCGGTGGCGTGATCGATCTCAACAGCACTTCCGCCCATGGCCATCGCAATATCGTGGCTGGTTCGGCCGAGTTCTACGTGCCCGTCATCTCTTCCGAAATGAGCGTTCCGGGGATTCACTCGCTGGAAGGCCAGTTCGCGCTCCGCGGCGAGCATTACAGCGATTTTGGCTCGACGGTAAACCCAAAGATCGGGCTCGCCTGGCAGCCGATCCCTGACTGGCTACTTCTCCGGGCATCCTACAGCACCGGGTTCCGCGCGCCTTCACTTGTCCAGTCTTCCACCGGCTCGCTTACTTTTTCCCAGGAGTTGCAGGATACTCGTCGGTTCGAAGTTACCGGAGCGCCGGAGGATGAAAGTCAGTCAATCCAGATTCTTTCTGGCGGGAATCCGAATCTGGACGCGGAAGATTCGGAGAATTTCTCTGCCGGCCTGGTTTTCACGCCGCCGATGGTGTCGGGGCTGACGTTTTCGGCCGATTATTTCCACATTGAAGTGGAGGACGCGATCGCCAGTCTTGATCCGCAGTTTATCCTCAACAACGAAGCTGACTTCCCCGGGCTCGTGATCAGATCTGCGCCCTCCCAGAGCGATCAACAGCTCGGCATTCCCGGTAACGTCCTGCTGGTAAACACCAGCTTCCAGAATCTCGGCTTCGTCCGGGTGCAGGGTCTCGATCTTGCGCTGCAATACGTCACGCCGCGCACCCCGATCGGCACTTTCAGCCTGCGGCTCGATGGCGCCTACATCGACAGTTTCAAGCAACAGGCGAACGAAGCCGAGCCGGTGCGGGAATTGATCGGCACTTTCGCCCGGCCAAAGTTTCGTGGTCGTGCCCAGGCCGGGTGGCGCATTGGCGGGTTTGAAGCGATTACGGCCTTCAATTACACCGACTCCTACGAAGACATCACGGAGGATCGCACAGTCGATTATTCGACTACCTTCGATGTCCTGCTCGAGTATCGCTTCGGCCATCCGACAGCAGCGCGCCAGGCGGGAAGCGCGGTCGACAAGAAGATCGTGGTCGATCGCGCGCCCGCGGCCGGCCGGCGCTTCAACATGCTGGATGACCTCGCGGTGCGCGTTGGGGTGCGCAACATCTTTGACGACCCGCCGCCATTTTCCAACAATGTCGCCGGCTATCCAGTGCCGCTGGAGGATCCGCGGCAGCGTTTCATCTTTTTTGATATCGAAAAGAAATTCTAGGCGCGCATCTTGGGAGTGGTCCCATGCGTGTCCTGATCGCTCCAGATAAATTCAAAGGTTCGCTTGCGGCGGGAGCAGTCGCGAAGGCGATCGCGGCGGGAATTCGCGCCGGCTTGCCCGAGGCCGAGATCGAGTTGCTCCCCATCGCTGACGGGGGCGAAGGAACCGCCGAGGCGATTCAACTGGCGCGGGGCGGTGAATGGATTGATTGCGCCGTGCACGATGCACTTGGGCGACCGATCACTGCTCGTTATGTCTGGCTGGCGGATTCAGTTTCCGCGGTCATGGAAATGAGCGCCGCCGCCGGGCTCTCGCAGCTCGCACCTGACGAACGCGATCCGACAAAGGCGACCACTTTCGGGGTCGGCGAGATGCTGCGCGATGCGATCGAGCGTGGCGCGCGCGAGATCATTATGGGAATCGGCGGCAGCGCCACGAATGACGGCGGTTTCGGAATGGCGCGCGCTCTCGGCTTTCGCTTCCTCGATCAAGATGATGTGGAAATAGCGGAGAACGTTGCGGCGTTGCTTGAGCTGAAGCGAATCGAAAAACCTCACGATTTCAAACTTCCGAAAATTGTTGCCGCTTCCGACGTCACCAATCCGCTTCTCGGGCCGGAGGGAGCGACGCGGACATTCGGGCCGCAAAAAGGCGCGAGCGCCGACCAGCTCGCAACCTTGGAACGCTGTTTGGAGCGCCTCGCGCAAGTCGCCACTCGAAGCCTTGGACGCGATTTTCGAAACATGCCAGGAGCAGGCGCCGCGGGAGGACTCGGATTTGGGCTCCTGACCTTTTGCAACGCCAGGATTCGTTCCGGATTCGAAGTCGTGGCTGAAGCCGTTGCCCTGAGAGCAAAAATAGCGTGGTCGGATTTCGTCATCACCGGGGAAGGCAAGCTCGATGAACAAACGCTCGCCGGGAAAGGTCCGGCGGGTGTCGCAAAAATGGCGCGCGCCGCGGGCAAGCGCGTCTTCGCCATCGCAGGTCAGGCGCCTAACGAGTCCAGGGCGCGGTCGCTTTTCGAAGAAGTCGTGACACTCGACGACACCAGCCCGGGTTATCGCGAGACGCCGAGATTGCTCGAGAACAAGGCCCGCGCCCTGGCTCAAAGCTGGCGCCAGCCTGCGCACTGACCAGGATCAGGAAGCTGGAGCCGATGACGGGATTCGAACCCGTGACCTACGGTTTACGAAACCGTTGCTCTACCAGCTGAGCTACATCGGCCTTGCGAAACAGAGCCGGCAAAGATGCCATCTCGCAGGAACAAGGGCAAGTCGCCGCGCTCTCGCGACTGAGTTGGACAAGCATTGATCACCCTCGCTCGGACGAAATCCCAGGCCAGGATTCGGCCTCCGGCATACGCACAAAGGTTGCTGTCGCTGGCCAGGGCGGCCGAGCTCGCGAAATCCTCGTGTTGGTGAGAGGCAGGCTGAAATGACCGCGGTCCTTCACTCGTTAGGTCCAGCCAACATAGAAAGCCGAAGGGCACTCGGCGGTTACTCCGAATGCCCTTTGCTATGAGCATTCCGGGAGTCGGTTAGGACGACTCCCGGAAGCAGTGTTGATTTCTTAAGTTAAGGAATGACCAGCGGTTAGCGTGTTCTGACGTCGGCGCTGGCGCTTCCGCCCAGATTACTCGTGACCGTGACGTTCACTGGGTTCGCAACCCCAGTCAGCTTCAGGCGGTAGTTACCATCACCCCGGGTCTGCATCGTTCCGAGGACTTGACCCGAACTCGTGACCTTGACGGTCAAGACCGCGGCTGGATTGGAATCGGTAGCCTGCACGAGCAGCTGGCTGCGCGAGGTCTTATACACCGCCTTCGTAATTGTCACCGTATCGGAGGTAGCGCCGCAGGTGTCGAACTTGAAGTTCACGATGCGAGTGCGCCAGTTGAAGCTGCTATTGGTGGAATAGTACTCCGTGGTGTACCAGAAGGTGCAGTCATCCACCGGATCAACTGTCATTGCGCTGTAGTCGCCCCAGCGGTTCGAGGTGTCAGTTTGGCTGCCGGTTCCACTAAAGGCCGTGGTCTCAGAGGTCAGCGTGCCAAGCGGATCAGTCGCATTGCGAGTAGCGTAGCGGATTTGGGGATTGATCGAGCTGCTCGAGGCACTAAAGCCGAGGGCCAGATTGCCCTTTTGATCCATCGCGGCGCTGCCCATCCAACGCCAGGTGCTGTCCGGCTGATAAGTGGACTCCTGATTGATAGTGCCACTGGCACCACCAAGGCCTTTCAGCTCGAACCAGCGCGGCGCCGCTACTCCACCTGAACTTACAGTGAAGTTACCGACCCATGATTCGTTAGGCGAAGTCGGGCTGCCAAAATTCCGATAAGCAAGCCGGTTCATCAAGCGGTCACCAATGGCATCGAGCCAGTTGACTGAGCTTTGGCCAAGTTGCGGCACGCAATTGCGGAATCCAGGGCAGATGAAGCTAAAGGCAGCCGCCGTTGGACCGGTAAACTGGGTAAAGGTCGGGTTATTGCCGAAAGGCACTCCGACGCTGTAATGCCAGTAACGATAATGGCCAGCATTGTTGCCTGTGCTGTCCGGGAACTCCACGAAAGTATTGGGAGCACCGGATGGCGGCAAAATTTTTCCATCGAAGTCAGAAGGTATAACTGGATCTTCGTTACTCGCCGGTGAGCCAATGACTCCCGGGCTAATTGCTGTAGCCGGGTTGCCGGCCAACATGTTAGCGCGGTCGAATGCGAACGGCTCAGTGCCGAGGTAGGCCGTGCCGGATGAGTTGAAGACGTTCATCGCCATGTAATAGGCATCAGTCCAGCTGCCCAATTTCGGGTAGTCGTAAAAGTTGCTGCCGCCCAAAGGCCGGAGATCGAAGTCGTAACGGTTGTAGGTCCCCGTCGCATCGCTAGTAGTGGAAACGGCGATGCACTCGCGATTAGGAACGCTCGTGCCGGTAGAGACAGCGAACTGAGTGATGACCCAGCGATTGGCAATCTTATCATAAAGCACGACCGGGTCGCCGGAACCGCTGGTCTCGCAAACCCCGCCGAAGCCAGCCCAGACTGATCGGATGCTCGCTGGCCCAAGAACGGAATTGCCAGTCGCCTTATCAAAGACCTGATAGCCTTCGTTCACGATCTGAACGTACTGGGTCGCGCCGACAGCACCATTGGTGTCGGGCGGTGCGCAGTTACAGACTACCCCGGGGAATGGGATGCCGTCGAAATTCAGACCAGGAAGTATACTGGCGAGCAGATTAGTCATGAACTTGCCTTGTACGACTGTGTCTGGTCTGCTGCCACTGGCGCGCACAATGCCGATCTGCGGGTTTTCTGGTCCCTCCTGCTCACCCTCCGGAGCAGGTGGCAGAGCCCAGGTGGCCATGTCGCGCAGGGGCGCTGAGACGTCGTTTTGCGATGAGTGCACCGTGGCCCATTTGGGTTGCCAGACTTGGGTTGGAGCTGGTTTCGCTGCCGGCGCAGAGGTGACGGGATAAAGACCCAAGCCAACTAGCGCCAGACAGACGCCGAGACAGCTAAGGACGAAGCCAAATAAGACGCGAACATTAAAGTAAGCATCTTGAGGAGCTGAACTTTTCTTCATAAGTATGGTTTTGTGGTGTGTGAGTTGTGACTGAAATGGCGGGCAAAAGTTTTTACCCGCCGCTGGTAATTACAGAACTTTCCGTCCGAATTGTCCAAGGGTTTACTATTACGTTTTTGTCAGTTTCGGACAGACGGCCTGATTTTTCGGTCACTTTGGTTGCCCAGCCTGAGCGATGGGTGAGACTCGAATCCCCGGCAGGAGCAGCACGGAAACGATTGCTTTGTCGCTAACGGCGAGGAGGAAGCGCCACGAGCAGGCCAGCAAGGAAAAAAGTCAGCGCGGCCGAGAGCAGGCAGAACGGGCAGAAGGCGTGGAGCACGAAGGCCTGCAAGTAGAGGAAATAAAGCGAGGCCAGAAACATCGCGCTCACCAGCAGGACGAGGAAAATTTTGACTCGGGTATACCCAAAGGCCGCCAGCACTGCCAGGCTGAATGCGGTGAAGTAGGCGACCGCGCCGAACGCGGCGGTTGGAATCCCGTGGAAAGCTGCATAACGGCTCCCGAGGACTTGCGAGCAGCCGGCCATCGAGCCGCAAACCGCGTCATCTCCCGTGAGGTGCGCAATCGTGAGGAAAGTGGCGTCAGCCAAACCAATGAGGGCGATTACGGCGACGATCCAATAAAACACCGTTCGGCTCCGACCCCGCTCGGCCGCGATCCGCTTTTCCGGCGATTTGATATTGCCGGACGCCACTTCAGGAATTCTTCTTTCCAGCCAAGGCAGCTTGGATGGCGGCGCGCAGCTTCTCTTCGGTGAAGGTATTTTTGGCTTCCACCCCGTTGATGAAGATGGTGGGGGTGTTGCGGACCCCGCGGAGCAGCCCGGCGTTGCCGTCTTCAATCACCTTGCCTTCAATATCGGAGCTTTGCCGGTCGGCTTGGAAACGCGCAAGATCGAGGCCGATCATGCTGGCATAGGAGTCGAAGAAGAAATTCGGATTCGTCGCGTGGCTCCAAATCGGCTGATATTCGTAGAGCGCGTCGTGCATTTCCCAAAACTTGCCCTGCAAGGCGGCCGCTTCCGCTGCTTCCGCGGCGCGCACTGCATATTTGTGCATGGAGAGGGGGAACTCGTGGAAAATGACGCGCAAGTTGTCCTTAAATTCCTTCTGAAGATCGTCCATGATCTTCGCATTGATCGCGCAGGAAGGACACTGGAAGTCGCCGTAGATCTCGACCGTCACCGGGGCTGACGCGGGTCCACGGACATGCAGCGGTTGTCCAGCATTTTCATTGACGGCAGTTGCCGGCGTGGAGCTTTCACCTGGTGAGGCCGAACTCTCTGCCGCCGCGGCCGCCGCCGGAGCAGCCGCCGTGGTGCTGGCTGGGGCGGGTTGCATCTTCACTTTGTAAACTGCGGTCGCGATCCCAACCGTAAGCAGCCCAACGACTGCGATGATGAGAAACGGAAGAAAACGTTTCATGAAAGGCCGGGCACTTTATTCATTTCTTCATCGGCTCAAAATGAAAAGTGAGTTCGCCGGCAGCGCCGCCCGATTGCATTTGCCGGTCCCAATGCTTAGCGTCGCCCCTCCGCAATGGGCCAGAATTACAAGGCAACGCTGAATCTCCCGCAGACCGATTTTCCGATGAAAGCGGGCCTGCCCACCCGCGAGCCGGAGATGCTCCGGAAATGGGAGGCGATGGACCTTTACGCGCAAATTCAAACTGCCCGGGCCGGCGCGGAGTTGTTCGTGCTCCATGACGGCCCGCCTTTTGCCAACGGCGACGTCCACATGGGTACGGCGCTGAACAAAATCCTTAAGGATCTGGTGGTGAAATCCAAGACCATGGCCGGCTTTCGCGCCCCGTTTGTGCCCGGCTGGGACTGCCACGGGCTGCCGATCGAATACAAAGTGGTGAAAGAAAGCCGCGGCCTCTCGCCGATCGAGGTGCGCCGGCGCTCGGCCGAGTTCGCGCGAAAATTTATCGATATCCAGCGCGAGCAGTTCAAGCGCCTTGGCGTTTTTGGCGACTGGGAACATCCTTACCTGACGATGAATCCCGGCTACGAAGCCGAGATCCTGCGCGCTTTTGCCCTCTTCGTCGAGCGCGGCCTGGTTTACAAATCGCTCAAGCCGGTCTTCTGGAGCACCGGTGCGCAGACCGCCCTGGCCGAGGCCGAGGTTGAATACCAGGACCGCACCGACACCGCGGCCTGGGTCAAATTTCCGATTGTCACGGGGGCCTTTAAAAACCAGGCCAGCATCCTGATCTGGACGACGACGCCATGGACCCTGCCGGCGAATCTCGCGATCGCCGTGCATCCGAAAGAGCTTTACGTCCTGCAGGAATTTCGTCGCGAAGGAGTCTCAGAAACACTCGTCCTCGCCGACAAGCTCGTGCAGGCGTTTTGCCTCACGACCGGGTTCGTGCCCACGGGCGAGCCGATGCAGAGCTTTCCGGGCACCAAGCTCGAAGGCATCGGGGTCGAGCATCCCTTTCTTCCCCGCACCGCGATCGTGCTCGCGGCCGATTTTGTCACGATGGACACCGGCACCGGCGCGGTCCACATCGCGCCCGGTCACGGCGAGGATGACTATTCGTTAGGCAGAATGAATGGGCTGCCGATCCTCTCACCGGTGGACGATCATGGGCGCTTCACTGAGGAGGTCGGGTTACCCGAGCTGATCGGCCAATACGTCTTCGACGCGAACGCCGAGATAGTGAAGCTGCTGCGCGCGCGTGGCATGCTCGTCTCGGAGCAGCCTTATCAGCATTCCTATCCCTATTGCTGGCGCTCGAAAACCCCAATCATCTTCCGCGCTGTCGAGCAATTCTTCATTCGCATTGACGACCTGCGGAAAGAGGCGCTGAACGCGATTGTGCAGGTGAATTGGATTCCGCCCTGGGGCGAAAATCGGATCGCCGGCACGGTCGAAGCGCGTCCTGACTGGGTCATCTCCCGCCAGCGCAGTTGGGGGGTGCCGCTGCCGGTCTTCTATTCGCCGCAGAACGAGGCGATTCTCGACCCGCAGCTGATCCGCAGGCTGGCTGACCTCGTGGCCGAACGCGGCTCAGACATCTGGTTCGAGCTGGACGATGCCGCCCTGGCTCGCCAGCTCCGGTTGCCCGAAGGCACACGTCATCGCAACGACACCCTCGACGTCTGGATCGACAGCGGTGTCTCGCATTTCGCCGTCTGCGCCCGCCACCCGGCGTTGCGCGATCCGGCCGACATGTATCTCGAGGCGACCGACCAGCATCGCGGCTGGTTCCAATCCTCGCTCATGACGAGCGTCGCGCTCCACAACCGCGCGCCCTACAAAACCTGTGTCACGCACGGTTTCGTGGTCGACCTCGACGGGAAGAAAATTTCCAAATCGAGCACCTACACCAAGCCGATGGATGCGGAGCATTTCGTTAGCCGGCATGGCGCCGATCTCGTCCGGCTTTGGGTCGCGAGCATCAACTACACCGATGACGTGCCGTTCTCCGAAGAGATGTTCACCCGGCTCGGTGATACCTATCGACGAATCCGAAACACCCTTCGGATATTGTTAGGCAACCTGCATGACTTTGAATCAGGAAAGCAGGAAAAAAGGAAAGTGGAATTTACGCTTGTGGACAGGTGGATTCTCGACCGCCTCCAGCAGGTGATCGACGATTGCCGCGCGGCTTACGCCGCCTACGAATTTCACAAGGTTTATCAGACGCTTAATCAATTCTGCGCCGTCGACCTGAGCAGTCTCTATATCGACATAACAAAAGACCGGCTCTATTGCGACGCGCCCGATTCGACGCGACGGCGCGCAACCCAGAGCGCCATGAGCGAGATTTTCGATGCGCTCTGCAAACTGCTCGCGCCGATTCTGGTCTTCACCGCCGAGGAAGCCTGGCTCCGTCGTCATCCCGAGCGCAGTGCAGCGAAGCGGAACGAAGTCGAGGGATCCCGGGGAGAAACGGAGCAGGCTGCCATCAGGGAGGGCGAAAGCCAATCTACGCTTGTTCCGCGGGATCCTTCGACTCCGCTGCGCTTCGCTCAGGATGACGGCCGTTCGGTTCACCTCGAGCTTTTCCCCGAGCCTGACGAATCCCAGCGCGATGGTTTGGCGCGGGAGATGGTAAGTGAATTGCTCAAATTGCGCGGCGTCATCGGCCAGGCGATCGAGAAAGCGCGCCAGGAAAAATTGATCGGCAACGCGCTCGAAGCTGCGGTCGAATTGCACTGCGACGAGCGTTTGGCCTGCTCGGTTCCGCCCGAGGAACTGGAGGAGTTTTTCATCCTGAGCGATCTCACGGTCGTTCCGGGAGCGGAAGCGAGCGCTGCGATCACGCGCACGCCTAACGAAAAATGCGCCCGTTGCTGGCGCCATCGTCCGGCGGTCGGCCAGATCGCCGCTCATCCCGATCTCTGCGATCGCTGCGCCGCAGTCATCGAGCAACGCGCGTGAGAATTTTTCTCTTTCTCACCCTCCCGCTCTACGCGCTCGATCAGCTGACGAAGTACCTCATCCTCTCGTTTGTCGATCCGCTCGAGCCGCGCAAAATCATCCCGGAGTTCTTCTCGATCGTGCATGTGACGAACACGGGCGCGGCCTTTGGTTCCTTCCGCAACAACAACGGCTTCTTTATCGCGCTCTCCGTTATCGCGCTTGTTGTCGCTACGCTGCTTCTCGTTAGGCGGGAACACCCTGATCCGTGGCGCCGGGTCGCGCTTGGGCTCCTCATCGCCGGCATCCTTGGCAACCTGACCGATCGCCTCCTGCACGGCCACGTAATTGATTTCCTCCTTTTTAACCTGCACGTCCCATTCGCCGATCCGTGGCCGGCGTTCAATGTCGCCGATTCCTGCATCTGCATCGCGGTTGTCTGCTTCATGGTTTACTCCTTCCGCGATTCCCGTCGCGTAGCCGAAAGCTCCGGGTAGCGCCACGAATGCGTTCGGGGCTGGCGACGGTGTCCCACCGTCGCGAACTTTTCCTGGGTGTGATCGTCAGGTGGGGATTTCGTTTACAGGAAAGTTCGTCGCGGTGGAACACCGCGACCAGCACACGAGACGTGTGCGCTGACCCAGCCGCTCGACAGTCGCGCCCAAGCGACGACGTTAGGCCGGTGGATTTGTCGAACCCAATGCTCGCGACCGCGCGCTCACTCGTCGAGCGTCTGCACGGCGCCGGCCACATCGCCTATTGGGCGGGCGGTTGTGTGCGTGATCTCGTCCGCGGGCTGCCACCCAAGGATGTCGACATCGCAACCGACGCCCGGCCGGAAGAGGTCCAGAAAATCTTCCGTCGGACCTACGCCGTCGGCGCCCATTTCGGGGTCATCGTGGTTTTGGAAAATGATTTTCAATTCGAGGTCGCGACCTTCCGTTCCGATGGCGCCTACCTCGACGGGCGGCATCCGGTGGCGGTAAATTTTTCCTCGCCGGAAGAGGACGCCCGGCGTCGCGATTTCACGATCAACGGGATGTTCTATGATCCGCCTAACGATGAGGTGATCGATTTCGTCGGCGGCCGCGAGGATCTCGCTGCCCGACTTGTCAGGGCAATTGGCGAGCCGGCGCAACGCTTCGCCGAGGACCGGCTTCGGCTTCTGCGCGCGATTCGTTTTGCCACCGTGCTGGAGTTTGGAATCGAGTCAAAGACCTGGGCGGCAATTCTCGAGTCGGCCGAAAGCATCAACCAAATCAGCGCCGAACGGATCCGGGATGAACTGGTCCGCATCTTTCTCTCGCCGCAGCGGGTGCGCGGCTGGGATTTGCTCGACGCGAGCGGCTTGATGAAAGCCGTCCTGCCCGAACTCGACGCGCTCAAGGGGTGCGAGCAGCCGCCCCAGTTTCATCCCGAAGGCGACGTCTTCCAGCACACCCGGCTCATGCTTTCGCTTTTGCCTAACGACGTCTCCCTCCCGCTCGTCCTCAGCGTGCTCTTTCATGACATCGGGAAACCGTCGACCGCGACCGTGGACGAAACGGGCCGGATTCGTTTCAGCGGACACGACAAGGTTGGAGCGGCCATGACCGAAGCGCTTATGCACCGGCTCCGTTTTTCGCGCGCGGAAACGGAGGCGACGGTCGAGATGGTCGAGCAACACATGGTTTTCAAGGACGCGCCGAACATGCGCATCTCGCGCCTGAAACGATTCATGGCCCGCCCGCATTTTCGCGACGAACTGGAGCTGCACCGGGTCGATTGCCTCGGCAGTCACGGCATGCTCGACAATTACGATTACCTCGTCCGCAAACAGGAGGAATTTGCCAACGAGCCGATTATTCCGCCGCCGCTCGTCCGGGGCGATGATCTGATTGCGATCGGATTAAAACCGGGCCCGATCTTTGGCCAGATTCTCGAGGCGGTCGAGACCCGACAGTTGGAAGGAAACTTGCGCAATCGCGAGGAGGCCCTTGAGTGGGTGAAACACGAATATGGTGTGAACCACTGAAGCTGCCCGACTGCTAGCGCCCGTGTCACCAAGCCACCTGACCTCGAGCTCGAATCATGCTGCTGTAATCGACCTCCTCTGGATTACGGCCGGCCTCGGCTGCGATGGAGATACGATCGCGATGACGGCCGCGACCCAGCCGACCCTGGAGGATTTAATCGACGGAACGATCGCCGCTGTCCCCCGGATCAAACTCCACAACCCGTTTCTCGCTTACGAAACCGGCGATGAATTCATGGCCACTTTTCATCGCGCGGCCGCGGGCGAACTCGAGCGGTTCATCCTTGTCATCGAAGGATCGATACCTAACGAGCAGATCAAAGCCGAAGGTTACTGGGCCGGGTTCGGTACCGATCCGAAAACGGGCCAGCCAATCCTGACCTGCGACTGGATCGACCGGCTCGCGCCCAAGGCCTGGGCCGTGATTGCAGCCGGCACTTGCGCGACCTACGGCGGCATTCATGCCATGCAAGGCAATCCGACCGGGGCCATGGGTCTGGCCGATTACCTCGGCTGGGATTGGAAATCGCCCGCGGGCATTCCGATCGTTTGTGTCCCGGGTTGCCCGGTCTTGCCGGACAACTTTACTGAAACGCTGCTTTATCTCCTTTATCAATCGGCCGGGCTCGCGCCGATGATCCCCCTCGATGAAGCGCTCCGCCCGACCTGGCTCTTTGGCCAAACCGTGCACGAAGGCTGCGATCGCGGCGGGTATTACGAGCAGGGGCAATTTGCCGAGCGCTACGGCGAGCAAACCTGCATCGTGAAGCTGGGCTGCTGGGGTCCGGTTGTGCAATGCAATGTCGGGAAGCGCGGCTGGATCTCGGGTGTCGGCGGTTGCCCGAGCGTCGGCGGCATCTGCATTGGCTGCACCATGCCGGGATTCCCTGACAAGTTCATGCCCTTCATGGACCAGCCGCCGGGGTCGCTCTTGTCCTCGGCCGCGGTCATGACTTACGGCAAAGCGATCACCGCCTTGCGCCGCTTTACCCAGGCGTCGCTGAATAAAGAACCCGAATGGCGAAAACGGGGCGCACACCTGACGAGCGGGGACAATGCCGGGTGGAACGCGAGTGAGGCAATCGCAACTCGCTCGGCCGCGCCGACGGAGGATATTGTGTGAAAGGAAATGGCGGCTCGAGTTTCTCCACGCCCGGGGTCTCGCTGACTGAAGCCGAGAACATTCTCACCTCGCTGGCCAGCATCTTCCTTTCCCAAAGCCCAGCCGCGAAACCAGCATCTCCCGGCGAGAGCCCCGATGTAAAGACCGAGACCGACGTCGCCCCGTACCTCGAAGCCCGCTACCGCATTCTCGTCGAACAAATCCCGGCGGTCGTCTTTCTCGCCTTCATCGAAAAGGGGATGAGCGAGGCTTATGTGAGTCCACAGATCGAGCGCATTCTCGGCTTCACCCAGGAGGAATGGCTGAACGATCCGGTCCGCTGGTATCACCAGATTCATCCCGACGACAAAGAACGCTGGAGCATCGAAGCGGCCCAGATGGTCCTCTCCGGCCGGCCGCTCCGCTCACTCTTCCGGGTGCTGGCGCGTGACGGTCACATCGTCTGGCTGCAATGCGAAGCGCAGATGGTTCGCCGCGAGGATGGCCGTCCGTGGTTCATCCACGGGGTCGCTTTTGACATTACAGAACTGAAGCAGGCCGAGCAATCGCTGCGCCTCGCGCGCGACGAATTGGAAGTGCGGGTCGAGGAACGCACCGCCGAGCTGGCCCGGGCCAACGCCGAATTGCAGTTGGAAGTCGCCGAACGGACCCGGGCGGAAAAGGAACGCGCCGCGATGCTGGTTCGCGAACAGGCGGCACGCCGGCATGCCGAGGAAGCCAATCGCTTGAAGGACGAATTTCTCGCCACCCTTTCCCATGAATTGCGCACCCCGCTCACGGCCGTGCTCGGCTGGACCCACCTCTTGCGCACCGAAGAAGTGAGCGAAGCCGAGCGCGCCCAGGGGCTCGAGATCATCGAGCGCAACGCCCGCGCGCAAGGCCAGCTCGTCGAGGACCTGCTCGATATGTCGCGCATCATCACCGGCAAGATCCGTCTTGCGATGCAAACTCTCGATCCGGTCGCCTTCGTCGATGCCGCGATCGAGGCGGTCCGCCCCGCCGCCGGCGCGAAGCGGATCGCGATCGAGAAAAAGATCGAGCCCGGGATTAACGCGATCTCCGGCGACCCGGCGCGGCTCCAGCAGGTGATCTGGAACCTGCTCTCGAACGCGATCAAATTCACACCTGCCGGTGGTCAGGTCGAGGTGCGCCTTTCGTGCCTCGATTCGCAACTGGAAATCGCGGTTCACGACAGCGGCATTGGGGTCGAGCAGGAATTTCTCCCCTACGTTTTCGACCGCTTTCGGCAGGCGGATGGAACCATCACACGGCGACACGGCGGCCTTGGCCTCGGCCTCGCAATCGTCCGGCATCTGATCGAGTTGCACGGCGGCACGGTCGAAGCGCAAAGCGAGGGCAAAGGACAAGGCGCAACTTTCGTTTGCCGGCTTCCCTTGCTTCCGGTGCACGAAGGCGAACAAGGCGATTCCACTTTTTCGGCCTCGTTCGAACGCGAGCCGGCGACCGGGAGACTACGCGGGTTGACGATTCTGGTGATCGATGACGAAGCTGACGCGCTCGATCTCATCCAGCGTCTCCTTGTGAAATGCGGCGCCACTGTTCTGACCGCGGAATCCTCGCCGGCCGCGTTCGCGCTCCTCGAAAGCAATCGGCCCGACCTGATCATCAGCGACATCGGTATGCCTAACGAGGATGGGTTCGGCTTTGTGCGCAAACTGCGCGCCTTGCCGCTGAGCCGCGGGGGCCGTATCCCGGCGGTTGCGCTCACCGCCTACGCCCGCGCCGAAGACCGGGACCACGCTTTGAACTGCGGCTTCCAGGCGCACCTGCCGAAGCCGCTCGACATTTCGCAACTCTGCGCCGTCATCGCCAGGCTCATTCGTGCACCCTGAAGTTGGGCCACCTCTCGCGATCGAGCGAATTCCGGTTCGACCATTCCCGATTCACGATCCACGCTGTAGCGGTTCTCGATTGAGGAAATGAAAATCCTTATGATCAGCAGCGAAGGCTGGCCGCTCGCCCGCTCCGGTGCGCTCGCCGATATCCTCGTCGCGCTGCCGCGCGAACTGAAGGCGCGCGGTCACGAGATCGCGCTCGCGATGCCCTTCTATCGCGAGATTCGCGAGAACAAGAAGATCAAAACCAAACCGCTCCACGTCAGCCTTCAGGTTTCGTTAGGCGAGAGAATCCTTTCCGCCGACCTGCTCGAAGGCCGGACGGCGGAAAACCTGCAAATCTTCTTCGTCCGCTGCGACGAGCTTTATGATCGAGCCGGCGTCTATCAGGAACGCGGCCAATCTTATTCCGATAACGCAGCCCGCTTCATCTTCTTCAGCAAAGCTGCGGTCGAAGTCGCGCGCCGGATGAATCCGACTCCGGAAATCCTCCATTGCCATGACTGGCCCGCCGCCCTTGTTCCCGTGCTCGTCAGCCACCAGGGTCTGCCTTTCCCGACTGTGTTGTCGATCCATCACCTCGCCGAGCAGGGGAGTTTCGACAGTTGGGATTTTGCCCTAACGAATCTGCCCGGTCGTTATTTCGAGCCGAGCGGCGTCGAGTTTTTCGGCCGGCTCAACCTCCTCAAAGGGGGCATCCTTTTCGCCAATCGCGTCGTCGTTTCGAGCCAAACCTACGCGCAGGAAATCCAGACGCCGGCCTTCGGCGAAGGGCTCGACGTGGTCCTGCGCGAACACGCGCACAAGCTCGTCGGTATTCTTGGCGGCGCCGATTACAAACGCTGGAATCCAACGACGGACAAATTCCTGCCCGCGCGCTACGACGCCGGCCATCTCGAACTGAAAGCCGTCTCGCGCAACGCTCTTCTCGACCAGCTCAAACTCGCACCCGCGCCGCGAGGCCCGGTCTTCGGCATGGTCACGCGCACGGTGGTGGCAAAAGGATTCGATATTCTCATGCCGGTTCTTGATCGGCTGCTGGCCGATGACGTTCGCCTCGTTATCCTGGGCAAAGGAGACGCAGCCTACGAGACCGGCCTCGCAATTGCCGCCCGCCGCTACGCTGACCGCCTCGCCTATGTCCACGACTACGACGAGAAACTGGCGCACCTGATCGAAGGCGGAAGCGATATCGCACTCATCCCTTCCCGGGTGGAGCCGGGCGGTTTCAGCGCGATGCACAGCCTCAAGTACGGCGTCATTCCGATCGCTCGCGGGACTCGCGGGATCGAGCAGATCATCGCGGACTACGATCCGGCGACGAACAGCGGTTACGGCTTCCTCTTTTACGAGTACGGAAGCGAAGCGCTCTGGGATGCAATCAAGCGAGCCAAAGAAATTTTCCATGATCGCGATGAATGGAGTCGGCTGATGGAGCGGGCAATCGCGCGCGACTTCAGTTGGCAATTGGCCGCGGAAAGCTACGAGCGACTCTACGGCGAATTGGTTGCATACTCGGCCGCGGCCGCCTGATGTCATCCCGAGCGCAGTCGAGGGATCCCGTGGCATAACGAAAGGCGATGATTTCGTCCGTGCGGCCACGGGAGTCCTTTCGTCATTCCGCGGGATCCTGCCCCAAAAGCTTTCGGGGCTGCGCTTCGCTCAGGATGACCGTAGGGGGTGCGCTGCGGACATTTGTTGGACAAAGCGGCGGCGATTGGGATGATGCTGGGAATGTCCGCGACGCTCGAACGCAGTGAACCCAAACCGGTGAGGCGACGCTCGGTTTTCCTCCTGCGCTTCGTGAGCACGGTCGTGCTCTGGAGCGTCGCACTCGTGATCGTTTTCTCGGGTTATGAGCTGGCCTTTTTCGTCTTGATCGGGGCAGTCGGGCTGCTCGCGCTCTGGGAGTTTTACGAGATGCTCGAAAACCGCGGGCTGCCGAATTTCAAGATCACGGGAATGATTTGCGGCACCGCCATGCTCGTGGGCAGCTTCTATTACTTCTCCGTCTACGGACCGGCGCGCTCCTACGACTACGAGATGGCGGTCCTGCTCTTTTTCCTGCTCACGGTTTTTGCCCGGCAGATGTTTAGCGGGCTGCGGGATGACGCGCCACTGCGAACAATGGCTTACACGCTCTTCGGCTTGCTCTACGTCCTGTGGCTCTACAATTTCGTCACCAAAATTGTTTATGTCATGCCCCGGACCGCGACCGGAGCAGTGACCGGTCAATTTTACGTGCTGTATTGCATCGCGATCACGAAATTCAGCGACATGGGGGCGTATCTCACCGGCAGTGCAATTGGGCGGCATCCGCTCGTTCCGCACATCAGCCCGAAGAAGACCTGGGAAGGTTTCTTTGGGGCGCTGGCGTTTTCGCTTCTCGCCAGCCTGGGATTGTATGCGCTCATGCCGGAGCACCTCTCGGTTTTGAACTGGACGCACGCGGTGGTGCTCGGGTTGCTTTTGGGATTTGCCGCCGTCATCGGAGACTTGGCCGAATCGATCATCAAGCGCAGCACCGGGGTAAAGGATTCAGGCAACATGCTGCCCGGAATCGGCGGCGCGCTCGATCTGATTGACAGCCTGCTCTTCACCGCGCCGTTGTTGTTCTTCTATCTGCGGCTGGTCATTGGGGTGCCGTAGCGGCTTGCCCCTTATCCATGAGGATGAAACGCAAACGGGTGGTGGTGCTGGGGGCGACCGGCTCGATCGGGGAGAGCGCCCTGAAGGTGGCCCGCGACATCCCGGAGCGGATGGAGATTGTTGGGCTGGCGGCAAAGTCGAACGCCAAAAAGCTCGCGGCCCAGGCCAATCTCGTCAGGCCGGAAGCGATTTGCCTCGTCGACGAAGAACGACTCGGCGAGCTCTGCGCGAATCTCCAGTATCACCCGACCATTTTCGCCGGTGAGGATGGCTTGATCGAGATCGCGCGCCTAACGAACGCGGACATGGTGCTGGTCGCGGTCGTGGGGACGGGTGGTTTGCGTCCGGCCCTGGCTGCGATTGAGAGCGGCAAAGACCTGGCGGTGGCGAGCAAAGAGATCCTTGTCATGGCGGGCGAAACGGTGATGAACGCAGCGGCAGCCAAGGGAACGCGCGTCTTGCCGGTCGACAGCGAGCACAACGCGATCTTTCAATGCCTCGATGGCCGCGTTGCCGAGGTGAAGCGGATTATCCTGACCGCTTCGGGCGGGCCTTTCCGAGAAACGCCCGGGGATCAATTTGCCGCTATCACTCCCGAACAGGCGCTAAAGCATCCGACATGGAACATGGGCCGAAAGATCACAATCGATTCCGCCACCCTTTTCAACAAGGGCTTGGAAATGATCGAGGCGCGCTGGCTTTTCGGAGTGGAGATGGCGCGGGTCGAAGTGGTCATTCACCCGCAGAGCATCGTCCATTCGATGGTTGAGTTTACCGATGGGTCCGTGCTGGCTCAGCTGTCGCATTCGAACATGTGTTTCCCGATCCAGTACGCCGTCACCTGGCCGGACCGGGTGCCGAACACGCTCCCGCCGCTCGATTTTGGGAAGTTGGCGCGGCTCGAATTTTATCCGCCCCGGCTGGAGGATTTCCCGGCGCTTAGTCTTGCCCGTCATGCCGGGGAAACCGGCGGCACCCTGCCTGCTGTAATGAACGCGGCCAATGAAATCGGTGTCTCAGCTTTTCTCGATCACCGGATCTCTTTCCCGCGCATCTGGCAACTGGTCGAGGAAGTGATGAACCGCCACGCAACCGTTGCTAACCCCAGCCTCGATGCCATATTGGGCGCCGACCGCTGGGCCCGCGTTGAAGCGGCAGAATTAATGCACGCGGCACATCGTTAAGTCGGCTCCGCTCACGATTCACGATTCACTGATCACGATCCACGTTTCCGTCATGCTCCTCCACGCCCTTCGCATTCTCTTCATTTTCCTCGAGGTCATCCTGCTCTTTAACCTCCTCATCGTGGTCCACGAACTCGGGCATTTCCTCGCCGCGCGCTGGCGCGGGCTGGTGATCGAAAAGTTCGGCGTCTGGTTTGGCAAACCGATTTGGAAGAAGACCATCAACGGTGTCCAGTATTCGTTAGGCACGCTCCCGCTCGGCGGCTTTGTGGCTCTCCCGCAACTGGCCCCGATGGACATGATCGAAGGCGAGACCGACGCCGACCGGGCCAAGCTCCCGCCGGTCTCCGCCCTCGACAAGATCATCGTCGCGATCGCCGGGCCGCTCTTCAGCCTGCTCCTCGCGATTGTCTTTGCCGGGATCGTCTGGGCAATCGGTCATCCAGTGAGCGAAGCCGATACCACGACGGTGATCGGTTATGTGGAAAAAAATTCGCCGGCTGAGAAAGCCGGTCTGGAAGCGGGTGACAAGATTCTCTCCGTTGATGGCCAGCGCGTGACGCGCTTTTCGGGAATGAACGACAGCATCACCTGGAACGTCATCCGGAGCGAGGGCGAGACGATTCCCTTTGTGGTCGAGCGCAACGGGCGCGTGATCAAGACGGAGGTAACTCCTTACATCGCGCCGAGCAGCAGCTGGCGGCGCAAGAATGTCCGTCAGGTCCTGATTTATCCCGCCACCACGCCGGTGATCGACAAGGTGCAGCCGAAGACTCCGGCGGCGGCCGCTGGTCTCAAGCACGGCGACGTCATCGAAGGGTTCAACGGGCAGCATATCTACAGCCCGATCGCGCTCGGTGCCTTCATTGAACAACATCCCGGCCAACCAATCACCCTCGACGTCCGGCGCGGGGTGCAGTCGCTTCAGGTCAGCGTTACGCCCGAAGTTTTGCCGAAAGAAAAAACGCCCCGGATCGGGATCGCATGGGACACGGCTGGCCGCATGACAATGACTCACCCGAACCCGGTCGAACAGGTTTACAACAGCGTCACGAGCACACTCGACACGATCGGCGCGGTCGCGTCGCCGAAATCGGACGTGAAGTTGCAGCATCTGAGCGGCCCGGTCGGCATTTTCCGCATCTACTATTTGCTCTTCGAAAATGAATGGGGCTGGCAATTGGCCTTGTGGTTCAGCGTCATCCTCAACGTCAATCTCGCGATCCTGAATCTGCTCCCGATTCCGGTGCTCGACGGCGGGCATATTGTCCTGGCGCTCGTCGAAGCGGTGCGCCGCAAGCCGGTCAACATTCGCGTCCTCGAAGTGGTGCAGACCGCCTGCGCGGTGCTCATCATCGGCTACATCTGTTACATCAGCTTCTTCGATGTCGGCGACTGGTTAGGCGGAAAACGCGAAGCCGCGCCGCCTAATCCAACCCCGAAGGCGGCCCGGCCGTAGCCGGTTCCCGTTTTGCGGGCAAAGCCTCTATGCTTTGCTATCTTTCGTTGTGTCCGCTCTGAGCCATTCCAGCGACATCTTTCGGTCGAAGCGTCGCCGCTCACGCCAGGTCATGGTCGGGCGGGTCGGGATCGGCGGCGACAATCCCATCCGGGTCCAGTCCATGATCACGTGCGACACAATGGACACCGAGGCCTCGATCGCGCAGACGATTGAACTCGCCGAAGTCGGTTGCGAAATCGTGCGCATCACCGCGCCCACGGTGAAGGACGCGGCGAACTTGCAGCACATCGTGCACGGGTTGCGCGAGCGGGGCTGCGAGGTGCCGATCGTCGCGGACATCCATTTCAAACCCGAAGCGGCGATGGAGGCGGCCAAGTGGGTCGACAAGGTCCGGATCAATCCCGGCAACTACGCCGACTCAAAAAAGTTCAAGATCGTCGAATACACCGACGAGCAGTACGCGGCCGAGCTGGAGCGGATCCGCCAACGTTTTACGCCGCTCGTCAGGCTTTGCCAGGAGCGCGGGATCGCGATGCGCATCGGGACCAATCACGGCTCGCTCAGCGACCGGATCATGAACCGCTACGGCGACACGCCGCTCGGGATGGTGGAAAGCGCGCTCGAGTTTGCCCGCATCGCCCGCGACCTCGGCTACCACGATTTCCTTTTCTCCATGAAGGCGAGCAACCCGAAAGTGATGATCGCAGCCTATCGCTTGCTCGTTGCGCGGCTTGAGGAAGAAGGGTCGGATTGGAATTACCCGCTCCATCTCGGCGTGACCGAGGCGGGTGAAGGTGAGGACGGCCGGATCAAAAGCGCGATCGGGATCGGTTCGCTCCTCCACGATGGCATTGGCGACACGATTCGCGTTTCTTTGACTGAAGACAGCGTTCACGAGATCCCGGTCGCAAAAGCACTTGTAGCGGCGGTCTGTGACCGCCGGAACGCGGAGCGAGCACAGATGCCGGCGGTCACAGACCGCCGCTACAGCTGGGACCCGTTTTCTTATCAGCGCCGCCCGAGCAAAACGCTTGGAGCCGGAGGTGTTGATGCCGGCAGCGCAATCGCGCTTGGCGGCGATGAACTCGTTCGGGTTGCAATTCGCCGAAACAACTTCGAGAAAATCGCGCACAAGATCGAGCGGATGGGGGATTACAAACCGGAGTTCATTTATGAAAACTCCGCGGTGGTGGAAATCGACCCCTGCAACGACGAAGAACTTGCGCATCTAAATAGCCGAACGACTCCGCAACTGGTTGCGGTGCGCGACGCCGTCGATCTCCCAGTCATCACTGCCTATCGGCTCCTCGCGGCGAAACTCGAGCCGCGTCATCCGATTTTGTTAAAGGACGTTTTCCGTCATTCCGAGCGCAGTGGAGCTAAGCGCAACGAAGTCGAGGAATCCCGTGGCGTTGCCGTTCAGGAAACCCAGCGGGATCCCTCGACTTCGCTCGGGATGACGGGGCATTCTGATTTCCTGCGCAACCTCCTTACCGCCTCCACCAACATCGGCGCGCTACTCTGCGACGGGATCGGCGATGCTATCCTCGTGTGCGGCGAAGAAGCCCCGGGACAGGCGATGCGTTTGTCCTACAACATCCTCCAGGCCGCCGGCACCCGCATTTTCAAGACCGATTACGTCGCCTGTCCCTCGTGCGGCCGCACCTTGTTCAATCTCCAGACCACGACCGCGAAAATCAAAGCTGCCACCGCCCATCTCAAGGGCGTCAAGCTTGCCATCATGGGTTGTATCGTGAATGGGCCGGGCGAAATGGCCGATGCCGATTTCGGTTACGTCGGCGGCGCGCCGGGCAAGGTGAACCTTTACGTCGGCAAGACCGCGGTGAAATTCAATATCCCCGAAGCCGAGGCGGTCGATCGTCTTAAGGACCTGATTCGCGAGCACGGCAAATGGGTCGACCCGCCAGTAGAGAGCGCCCGGTCGGAGCCGGCTGAAGCGATCGTTTAACAGCGGGCCAGGCGATTTTTCTCGAAGTCGCGAGAAAAATCCTCGACAAACCTGCCCCAATACGCTTTTTTCGCCCGAGCCAGGTCACGCGGTTGCCTAACGAGGCGGAAGAACACGGCTATGCTCAGGGAGTGCGACAGACGAAAAGCGGCTTCGCTTTAAGCCTGCTCCCGACCTCTGGGGGCTTGCTCGGAAAGCAAGGGAGGTAATTGGCGAGATTTCGCTTGCAGCGTGCATGACAAATTTGTCATACTCGTCGCCCTTCATCCCCGTGCCTATGGCATCGGGCCACATCAACTCCAAAATAGAAAAAAGCATGACTCCAATCCTCAGCCGAAGGCGCTTTGCCTTCACGACCGCGCTGCTTTGCCTTGCCTTCGCGGCCGCTTCTCTTCAAGCGAGGCCAATCCCACAGAACCTCGCCGGCGGCCTCGACGCGCTGGTTGAAAGCAATCAGATCCAAAAGGATCAGGCTGCCAAAGGTCTCGCGCCATCTACCCTCTACGATGGTTATGCAACACAGCGCGCGGCCAACTACGCGCAATTCGGCATCCAGGAAGAAGGCACCGGCCGTTTCCTGGTCGACATTCATCCCAGGAGCAAGGCGGTGAATGCAGAACAGCTCGCTGCGATTCTGCAGAAGCGTTTCGCCTCCTTCACTCTTACCGCGCTGGATAAGACCTATCGTGGTGTCGGTGTCGTAGAAGGATATATCTCGCTCGATGATGTCCCGGCTCTTGGTAACATGCGCGAGGTGCGCTCAGTCAGGCTCGGTCTGAAACCGGAGCTAAATCGTCCCCCGGCTGGCGGCGGTATTCAGGTTGGCGCCACGCTTCCTCTGCTCGGCACGGTTGATGACCAGGGGGTGTACCAGCATCGGGTGGATCAGATTAATAAGTTCTATAACCCTTCGGCCCGACATGACTACGAGGGTTCCGGGATCAGTATTGGTTTCATCTCCGATAGCATTGGCAACACCTCGACCGATGTTAGTAACTTTGATCTTCCCGGCCCCGGCAACCCGATCAACAGCCAGGAAGTCGTGATCCTGCAGGATCTTCCCGGGACCGATGAAGGGCGTGCCATGACCCAGATCGGTTACAAGATGGCGCCCAAAGCGCGACTTGGCTTTGCCACTGCGAACGGCGGCGAAGTCAACTTCGCCAACAACATTCGCGCCCTCGCCGCCCTGCCCGGTTTCGAATATCCGCCCGACATCCAGAAAGGCTTCAAGGCTGATGTCATTTGCGATGATGTCGGTTATAGCGACGAACCTTTCTTTGAAGATGGTCTCATTAGCCAGGCGGTGAACGATGTCTTTAATGCCGGAGTAAGTTATTTCTCCTCCGCCGGCAATGACATCGGCACCTATGACTATGACTCAGACTTTCGCTTTGTTCCTAATGGCCCCGGCGCGCTCGATGGCACAAACATCAAGCTCGATGGGGTTCCAACCGAGCTTTACCAAGGCGGGTTCCACAACTTCAACCCCAATCCGGGCCAGCAGGATATCGCCCAAACGGTCAACGTTCTCGCCTCAGGTGAACCGGCAACCAACTTCCAGTGGGACGATCCTTATAATCAGATTTTGAACTTCGATCCCAACCCGATCTACACGGCCCACGCGGTTTACACGAACATGGAATTGACTTTCACCACCCCCTCTCTCACCGCTGGTCAGAACTATGTTATCACCGTGACTGCTGAAGAAGGCAGCTCGTTCGATGCCATCGTGACGATCAAGGACCCGAACGGAGTCATCATTGTCGATCATCAGGATACCGGCACGGATGAGACCATTAACCTTTATCCTCCTGTGACTGGTGCCTACACGATCATCGTAGATAGCTTCGGCGGCACCATGGGTGCCTTCACCGTCAACGTTTACAATGGTTTTAACCCGCAGCTGACGACTGATTTTAACCTTCTGGTGTTTGACCTGGAAGGTAACTATCTCTCATCAAGCTCGCTTACGACTAATAACTACGCGACCAACATTCCGTTCGAGTTCGGTGTCACCGCTCCGAAATCGGGCGAAACCAAGGTCCAGTACGTGATCGCCCGCTCGAGTATCCCGACTGCGCCGCAGCCGGCCACCCACATCCGCTGGATTATCCGCGGCAATGGCCTTTCCGGTATCGGCCCGGCGGAATACTTCACCGTCAACACTCCGAACACCAAGGGGCATGCGATGGCGAACGGCTGCAACGGCGTCGCGGCCTACAGCGTTTTCCGGATGAGCATTCCGGAATACTTCACCTCGCCTGGTCCGGCCACGGTTTACTTTGATAACATGGGCAACCGCCTTAGCACTCCGGAAGTGCGTCTCCAGCCCGGCGTCGCCGCGGCCGATGGGGCTAATAACTCCTTCTTTGGAGGCGATGATGTTGGAGACCTCGATACCAAGCCGAATTTCTACGGCACGAGCGCGGCCTCGCCGCATGCCGGCGCTATCGCAGCGCTTGTCCTCGAGGCCTATGGCGGTCCGGGCAGTGTAACTCCGAGTGACATGATGACCATCCTGCACAACTCGACCTACTCGCACGACCTGGATCCGAACCATGCGTTCGGACGCGCCCAGACAACCGATGGCGGCGTCGTGATATTTACGGCCGAGACTGACCTGGGTCTTAACCCGAGTTCCGGCGTGAATAACGTCAATCACCTCACCCTCACTTACAAGGGGCCGGGTGCCGTCACCAGCATCACCTTCAACCCCGAAGGAACGGCCGCGACGGCGGGCAACACCACCGGTGGTAACAACGGTCTTGATCTCAACAACACCTATTTCAGCAACGTCTATCCCGGTATCGTCTGGCAGCCGAATACGAAGGCGTTCACGGTCGGTGACTCAGATGTAAGTGCCGGAGATATCAGTGCCTCCTTCAGCAATCAGGCCCCGCTGCCTTCAGTCGCCGGTCAGTGGTGGACCATGGCTCTGAACTTTGCCAACGATAGCTTCACCGATGGCAAGACGGTGCGATTCACCGTCGGTCACGGCCCGCAGCACAATCGTCAGGTCACCAATGGCATCGGGCCGGACGGAGGAGCTACCTCGACCTCCTTCACTCAGGCCGACCTCTTCGGTGGCGAACTGCTCTTGCCCGACGGAACAGCCACGAGCAAGGGCATGACCTTCAGTGGCACAACCTCCACCGGCGCTACCTTCAGCGGCGTGATCAAAAACCGTGTCGGGAACGGCTACAGCCCAACCGATGGTTTCGGCTTCATCAACGCGGAGGCCGCGGTGCGCCACGCTCCGAAATAACCGAGTTACGGATCAGCAATGCAACGGCAGGCCAGCAATGGCCTGCCGTTTGCTTTTCGGGCGGTTGACGCTTCACCCCGGTGCATCCATATTCTGCACCCCGTTGTAGCCGGGGGCGCTGACCCCGGCCCTCCCCCGAGCATGTCTCATGGACAAGATCCGCAACATCGCCATCATCGCGCACGTTGATCACGGCAAGACCACGCTTGTCGATCAACTCCTGCGCCAGTCGGGCACCTTCCGTTCCAATCAGAAGGTCGAGGAACGGGTCATGGACTCGATGGACTTGGAACGGGAGAAGGGAATCACGATCCGGGCCAAGAACGCCGCCTTCAATTGGAACGGCTACCGCATCAACATTGTCGACACGCCGGGCCATGCCGATTTTGGCGGCGAAGTCGAGCGCATCATGAAGATGGTTGATGGCGTCTTGCTCGTCGTGGATGCGCACGACGGTCCGCAGGCGCAGACCCGGTTTGTGCTCAAGAAAGCGCTCGAGAACAAGGCCAAGCCGATCGTGGTCATCAACAAGATCGATCGTGAGAACGCCCGCCCGCACCAGGTGCTCGACATGGTCTTCGACCTTTTTGTCGAGCTGAAGGCAAACGACGAGCAACTCGATTTTCCCATTATCTATGCGAGCGCGAAAAACGGTTTCGCGATGCGCGAGCTGCACGAGGATAGCGAGGACATGACCCCGCTCTTCGAAGCGATCGTGCGCCACGTCCCGCCTCCGCCGCCTGCCACCGAGACCTATTTCCAGATGCTCGTCTCAAACCTCGACTACAGCGATTACCTCGGCCGGATCGCGCTCGGGCGGATCGTGAGCGGGCGGGTCGCGAAAGGCGATTCGATCGTTTGCATCCATCGCGACGGTCGACGTGAACGCGGCACTGTCACCGCCCTTTTCACCTACCACGGCCTGCAACAGGTCGAGACCGAACACGCCAACGCCGGAGAGATCGTCGGTCTCACTGGCTTTGAGGAAGTCTACATCGGCGAAACGCTCACCGATCGCGAGGAACGCGCGCCGCTTCAATTCGTCGACATCGATCCGCCTACCATCCGGATGCGCATCCTCGTCAACGATTCCCCCTTTGCCGGGCGGGAAGGCAAGTTCGTCACGGCCCGCCACATTCGCGAGCGCCTCATCCGGGAAACGCGCGGCAACGTTTCCATCCAGGTGAGCGACACCGAAACGGCGGGCGCTTTCGAGATCAACGCCCGTGGCGAAATGCAGATTGCCATCCTGGTCGAGCAAATGCGCCGCGAAGGTTACGAAGTGATGGTCTCGCGTCCGGAGGTCATTTTTCACCGGGATGAAAACGGCAACCTGCTCGAGCCGATGGAGAACCTCTACGTCGAGGTGCCTAACGATAACCTGGGCGACGTGTTGCAGGACATCGCCGGCCGCAAAGGCGAAGTCACAGCGATGGATCACCACGCCAACCGCGTCTCAGTCGAAGCGATCATCCCCACGCGCGGCCTGATTGGTTTCGAGACGGATCTTGTGAACCTGACCCGGGGCGAGGGAATCATGAGCCATCTTTTCCGCGAATACGTCTCCTATCGCGGCGAAATCGAGGGCCGGAACCGGGGCGTCATGGTCTCGATGGAAGGCGGCATCAGCACCGCCTACGCGCTCAACAACATCCAGGAGCGGGGCAAACTTTTCATCGGGCCGCAGGAGGAAATTTATGCCGGCATGATCGTGGGCGAGAACGCCCGCCCCGAAGATCTCCCGGTCAATCCCTGCAAAGCGAAACATCTGACGAACATGCGCAGCCAGGGCGAAGGCAAAGGCATTCAGCTCGAAGCGCCGCTGAAAATGAGCCTGGAGCGAGCGATCGAATACATCGACGCCGACGAATACGTCGAAGCCACCCCTAAGTCCTTGCGCCTCCGCAAACGCATCCTCGACGCCACCGCCCGCAAGCGGGCCCAAAACGCCGCCGCCGCCTAATCGGTCGCTCGGAGCCGACTCGCACTCGGGCCGCCGGGGAATGTCACACCCAGCGGCGTAAGGCCGCGCTGCTCCAACTTGACCCTGCTTCTCTTCCCGCTACGCTCGTCAAGAGAAAGGAGCGAGCGATGAAAACCGAAGTCCGGATCGAGTATTGCGTGGTTTGAAACTACACCCCGAAGGCCGTCAGTTTGGCGACCAAGATACTCGACCTCCGCGACCGGATCGCGTCGCTCACCCTTGTCCCATCGGGCGGCGGCGCCTTCGAAGTCACCGCCAATGGTAAAAAGCTCCACTCCAAGCTCGAGACCGGCGAATGGCCCGACTTCGACGAAGTCGTCAGGCAAATTAAAAAAGCGAAGGCTTGAGGATCGCTTAGGAACGCAGGAAAGCAGGA
This sequence comes from Chthoniobacterales bacterium, assembly GCA_036825615.1. Classification (GTDB taxonomy): domain Bacteria; phylum Verrucomicrobiota; class Verrucomicrobiia; order Chthoniobacterales; family UBA10450; genus JAICXG01. The sequence goes on along the minus strand of DAISXY010000004.1, from coordinate 23,192 downwards.
AAAAGGACGGGGTTTTTTCTTGTCGTGATTCGATCTGTGCTCGCGCGCAATCTCATAAGCCTTTTTTTTATTGTCCTTCCTGCTTTCCTGCTTTCCTCAGCGATTTCTTTGTTTCCCGGAGAGTGAACGGCGCCTGGTGGCCCGCGCGGTCTTCAAAACCGTTGTCGGCCCGTTCTGCGGGCCGGGGTAGGTTCGATTCCTATCCTCTCCGCCTGCTTTCAAAAAAGTCTGAATCAGGAAAGCAGGAAATAAGGAAACGGGATTTTCTTCTCCTGCAGCTTTCCGCATCTTTCCTGCTTTCCTGCCTTCCTGATTCGTTCCTTTCCGAATGGCAGAAAGGAGGTGGTCGTGATGTCGCGTGAACAGCTCCGCAAGCTGACCTCGCTCTCATCCTGCGCCGGCTGAGCTTCCAAGCTGAGCCAACAGGCCCTGGCGCAAGTTTTGCGTCAGCTACCGCAGTATCGGAATCGCAACGTCCTCGTCGGCTCCGCCACGGCCGATGACGCTGGAGTTTTTCGCCTCAACCGCGACCGCGCCCTCGTGCAAACAACCGACTTCTTCACCCCGATTGTGGACGACCCGTTCGCCTACGGCCAGATCGCGGCCGCCAACGCCCTTTCCGATATCTTCGCGATGGGCGGCCGGCCGCTTTGCGCGCTCAACATTATGGGCGTGCCTGAAGAACTGGTCCCGCCGAAAACCATCGCCACGATCCTGCGCGGTGGACTTGAGAAAGCACGCGTAGTCGGTTGCGCCATCATCGGCGGACACACCATCCGCAACCCTGAGCCAATCTACGGGCTCGCGGTGACCGGGCTCGTTTCGCCGAAAAAAATGCTGACGAACGCGAGCGCGAAACCGGGCGATCTGCTCGTGCTCACGAAGCCGCTCGGCACCGGCATCATCACCACCGGGATCAAGCGCGGCCTAACGAGCCGGAAACTTGGTACCAAGGTTATCAGCTTAATGTCCCAGGTGAACACTATCGGCGCCGAGCTGGCCGAGAAAGGTCTCGTTAGGGCGGCGACCGATATCACGGGATTTGGGTTACTCGGTCATCTCGCTTCGATGTGCCGGGCGAGCGGCGTGAGCGCCGAAATCGATGCGAGCGAAGTGCCGGCAATCAGTGCTGAGATCTTCGATTTGATTGACAAGGACTGCATTCCGGGTGGCACAAAGCAGAACTTGAAAACCGCTTCTGCCGTAGCCGATTGGGGCCAAATGCCGGCGAAGCTGAAACTGCTGCTGACTGATGCCCAAACGAGCGGCGGATTACTGCTTGCGATCCCGCCGCGAAAACTCGAGACCGTGATCGGTGTGCTCAAAAAGCGACGAACTCCCGCTCATGCTCTCATCGGAAGAATGACGCCGCGCCACAAACGGCTGATCGTTATCAAACTACCGTGAAGCGGTCGCGGCCTCTCTGGGTAGCGCACTCGTCTCGAGGGCTGGCGACGGCGTCCCGCCGTCGCGAACTTTCCTTTGCGGTGACAAGTTCTGACCGCAATCGGAGCTCAGCAAAAGTCCGTCGCGCTGGAACAGCGCGACCAGCCCCCAAAGCATTCGGGGCGCTACCCAGATGACGCGCCGGGCCATTCCTGCGGTTGGGAAATTGCTCGAGGTGCTCGGCGATCTTGAGCTGCCGCGGCCGTTTGTCACCCGACTCGTTAGGGAGCATCTCGCCGAACTCCGCGCACGCGATGCAGTTCCCGGGTTCGGCGAAATCGTCTCCGAGCTACAGGCACGAATCGCGCAGCTCACGCAAGCCCGCCTCCAGCCGATCATCAACGGCACCGGCATCATTTTGCACACCAACTTTGGGCGCGCCCCGCTCGGCCCAGCAGCGGTGCGCGAGGTAAGTGAGATCGCCGCCAACTACAATAATCTCGAATACGACCTCGCTACCGGCAGCCGCGGCCGGCGCGGCGCCGCGCTCGAATCGGCGCTTGCGCTCCTTTGCCAGAGCGAAGCCGCCACCGTGGTCAACAACTGCGCTGCCGCCCTCGTCCTCATCGTTAGGCACTTTACTAAAACCAAACCCGAAGTCATCATCTCGCGCGGCGAGCTGGTGCAGATCGGGGGCGGATTTCGCATCGCCGAGATCATCGCCGCGAGTGGCGCGCGGCTGCGCGAGATCGGCGCGACGAACAAGACGACGCTCGATGATTACGCCGGCGCGATCAGTCCAGAGACCGGGCTCATCCTGCGTGTGCACCAGAGCAATTTCTTTATGAGCGGTTTTGCCGACGCTCCGCCTAACGACCAGATTGCGAAATTGGCGCGTGCCCGTCGCATCCCGTTCGTCGTCGATCTCGGCAGCGGCGCGGTTGTTCCCGCCAGGGCACTGCCGATCACACAATCGGAGCCGACACCGGCGGAGACGCTGAAGAAAGGCGCGACGCTCGTCTGCTTCAGCGGGGACAAACTTTTCGGCGGACCGCAGGCCGGGATTATCGCGGGGAAGAAAACAGTCATCCCTGCCTTGAAACGTGAACCGCTCTTTCGCGCCTTGCGCTGCGACAAGCTCGTTTTCGCCGCGCTCCAGGCGACAATCGATGCTCATCTGCGGCAGGATTGGCGGGAAATCCCGGCGGTCCACTTCCTGCAGATTTCACTCGATGAGCTGCGGGCGCGCGGGCAGCTGCTCGTTAGGGAGCTGGCCACGGAGGCGCTGCGAGTTCAGCTCGTCGAGACAAGCGGCGAGATGGGCGGTGGAACCCTGCCTCGCTCGGTCATTCCATCGATTGCGCTCGAGCTCCATTGCGAATCGCTCGCGCCAGCCCAAATCGCCGCGCGTCTGCGCAGCTCTACTCCGCCGGTGATTGGTTACATCGTGCGCGAGCGATTTCGCCTCGATCTCCGGACCATATTTCCCGAGCAGGATGAGGTTGTCGCCCAGAGAGTGAGAAGATGCCTAACGAGTCCGGCGTAAACCATTTCATCCTCGCGACCGCGGGTCATGTCGATCACGGCAAGACCGCGCTCGTCCAGGCGCTTACTGGCACTGACACGGACCGTTTGCCGGAAGAAAAAGAGCGCGGCATCACGATCGAGCTCGGCTTCGCCCATCTCGAGTTGCCCGGTTTTTCGATCGGCGTAATCGACGTTCCCGGGCACGAAGATTTTATCCGCAACATGATCGCGGGCGTCGGCGCGATCGATCTCGCCTTGCTCGTGGTCGCGGCCGACGACGGCTGGATGCCGCAGACCGAAGAGCACCTGCAAATCCTCACCTATCTCGGATTGAGACGCGCCGTCGTTGCTCTGACGAAAGCCGATTTCGGCGGTGTTGAAAGCCGCGTCACAGAAATTCAGAGGCAGTTGCAGAACTCCCCATTCGCGGCTGCACCGATCGTGCCGACTTCCATTCAGAACAAGAGCGGGATGGACAAATTGCGGAGCGCACTGGCTCAGGAATTCGCTCGACTGCCGCCGCCGCGCGATTCCGGCAAGCCGCGCCTTTTTGTCGACCGAGTTTTCACGGTGCGCGGCAGCGGCACGGTGGTGACCGGCAGTCTGAGCGGAGGGACCTTCTCCCGCGGCGAAAATGTTTTGGTCCAACCGCAAAACCTTGTTGCAAGAATCCGCGCTCTCCAGAGTCATAGCCAGCCGCTCGAGGTTGCGCGACCGCGGCGGCGACTCGCGCTCAATCTCGCCGACCTGCGCGCAGAAGAGGTCGCGCGCGGCTCGATCGTCGGCACGACGCGGAACCCGGCTGCCTGCACTCGCGTCCTCGATGTTCTGCTCAGCCGTTCCTCTCGACTGGCGGTGGGCACGCGCGCGCTGCGCAATGGCGCCGTGCTCAACTTTCATTTTGGCAGCATGCGCTCGAGCGCGCGGGTGCAGTTGCACAGCCGCGACGAACTCTTGCCTAACGAAAGCGCGATCGCGCGTCTCCGGCTGGCGGACCCGGTCTGCGTCTTTGAGAACGATCGCTTCATTCTGCGCGATTCATCGGAACGGCTCACCATCGCTGGCGGAGTCGTGCTCGACGCGAGCGCCGAGAGGGTGAAGTTTCACTCGAGCAAGCAGCGCGCTTTGCTCGAGCAGCGAGCGGTCGCATCCGACGACATTCTCGTTTTGCTCCGCACTCAGCTGGAACGAGACCGGTTTGTCTTTCGAAGTGAGTTGCTGCCGAACACGCCCTTTTCCGCTGAAGAGATTGCGAGCGCGTTGCAGCAATTGCATTGCAGCAGTCAGATCTTTCTGGACGCAAAGATCGCGGCCGATGCGGACTGGTGGAAATCACTGCGCAAATCGGCGGCGGGATTGATCAATGCCGAACACACTCAGCACCCCGAACAACCGGGCCTCGATCTGAATCGGCTCCGAGAGACGCTTGATCTCCATCCCGATGTCTTTGCTGCTCTGGTGGCCGCGCTGGTGCACGACGGTTACGAGCAGTACGGGAGTGCGCTGCGCCGCGCTGATTTCCAGCCATCGCTGCCGGCGCACCTTTGCGACGCGGGCGCTCGGATTCGCGCACAATTGCGGGCGCGGCGGTTTGATCCGCCGTCCCGCCGCGAGCTGGAGTGCGATATCACGGGCCAGCAGGCGCTCCGGTTTCTGTCCCAAAACGGAGAAGTGATCGCGCTGAGCGAAGATTTGGTCATGAGCGCCGAGGCGCTCGCTCAGCTCAAGGAGGCGGTGGCGCGACGGTTGCACGGTGGAAAAAGCGCGACGGTCAGCGAGCTCCGGCAGGCAACCGGAAGCACGCGACGCGTCATGGTGCCGCTCCTGGAATATCTCGATCGGCTCGGTCTCACCAAACGCATCGGTGATCGCCGGGCGTTGCGCGAACCTGGTCACGACCCGTAATCGAACCAGCCGGTGCGCTCACCGAGCATCGCGGCAGCGCGGCCAGTCGATTAAGTGGACCCGGGGAGCCGCCGTTACTGCTCAAGGTAACATCAAACCCCGGCCCGATTTTGCCGTTTGAAGGGATTCGCATACAATTGCGGACGCCGATCTGCAAAGACGGGCATCTTTTCGCGCACGCTCTTAACCACGGCCGGCGAGACCTCCGCGACGAGCAGTTCTTCGCGGTCGGCCGAAGCGGCCGCGATCGTGACACCGTAAGGGTCAATGATTGCGGATGACCCGCAAAAGGGCGCGCCGCTATCGCGGCCAACCCGATTGGCGAGGATGAGATAACTCTGGTTTTCGATCGCTCGCGCGGTCGCGAGCACGCGCAGGTGTTCGAAGCGCGGGAAAGGCCAGGCAGAGGAATTAAGGAAAAGATTGACGCCGCGATCAACAGCAAGGGCGCGGTAGATCTCGGGGAAGCGCAGATCATAACAGATCGACAGTCCGGCGACGAAAGAACCGAGACCTATACTCGTTAGGCACTCGCCCGCGGCACAGGTCTGGTCTTCCCCGATCAGGGCGAAGAGGTGCGTCTTGCGATACTTGGCCAGAATCTCGCCTTCGGGCCCGATCACGACCTGGGTGTTGTAGATTTTGTCGGCTTCGCGCTCGGAAACGCCGCTCACAATCGAGAGCGAAAGCTCGCGCGCGATTGCTTTCAGCTCCGGCACCGCGCCGGTCTCCCATGAGGTCGCGGTCGCGCGAATCACTTCCATGGCGTAGCCGGTATCCGCCATTTCTGGAAAGAGGATGAGGGCCGCGCCCGCCTCTTTCGCGCCGGCGGCAAACTCGCGCATCTTCCGCAGGTTGGCTGCGACGTCGCCGAGGGTGCAGGCGATTTGAGCGGCAGCGATCTTCACGATCAGCTTCTTTCGTTGACCTGCGCGCAGGTGCAAACGAAAAGCCGCGCTGTCACTCTGCGCGCAGGGCGACCATCGGGTTCACGCGCGTGGCGCGCCGCGCCGGGACGAAACAGGAGGCGGCGGCGACGGCGGTGAGAAGCGCGGCGACCGAGAAATAGATGAAGGGATCGAGCGCGTTCACCTTGAACAAAATGTTTTGCAGGGCAGCGGCGGCGAGGACGCCGAGGAATAGCGCCGCAAAGCCGATCCCGAGCGCGAGCCCGATGAACAACTGCCAGGCGCCCTGTTGCATCACCATTTTGAAGATGCGTGCGGTATCGGCGCCGAGTGCCATCCGGATTCCGAATTCCTGGGTGCGTTGGTTGACGGAGAAACTCATCACCCCGTAGAGACCGACCGCGGAGAGGAGAAAAGCGACGATCCCAAAGATGCTGAAGAGTTGCGCCACGAGCCGCGGTCCGCTGAGGAACTCGGAGTGCGAACGCGCCGGCGTGCCCGGAAAATAGATCGGCAGGTCAGAGTCGATCTGCGCCACCGCCCTGCTCAGAGCGGGACCGAGCGTGTCAGCCGATTGCCCCGGATGCGGCCGCACTACAATCGTGCAGAATTGCGGGGCCGGGCTCGCGCCTAACAATGGGACATAAAAGCCGCTGCTATCGGCTTCGCGGTTGAACGGTCCCTGCATCAAAGTGTCCGGCACAACGCCGACGATCGTGCGCCACGGCTGCGGCTGGGCCGGATTGAAGAGCCGGACCTGATGACCGAGCGGGCTTTGATTGCCCCAATATTTGCGCGCAAAGCTTTGGTTCACGATCGCCACCGGTTGTTTCGCGTCGCTGTCTTCGAGAGTGAAGTCGCGCCCCTCGAGAATCTTTAGACCAAGCGTTTCAAAATAGCCGTCGGAGACGGCTTCGGAGTTCCCGCGCGGCCGATCGCGATCGGTCGCGTAGGTTCTGCCGTCTACTTCGTATTGTCCGAAGTTGGCGAAGGTCATGCGGAAGCGATCAGTCATCGCCGCTTTGGCAAAGGCCGGATTGGCGCGCAGGGTGCGGACGGCGCGCTTGAAGAATTCCCGCCGCGAATCATCCGTCGGATAAACGGCTTCGAACAAACCCATGCGAGCGGCGTAAACACCGCTCTCGTCGTAGCCGTAATCCAGTTTGACCTGATTACGAATCGACCGGATTTGCAGGGCGGAAGCGATGAGGAGCGCGGCGGTCATCGCGATCTGGCCGACGACGAGGATGCGGGTGATGACATTGACGAGGCGGCTGCTGTTCCCGCGACCGCCTTCTTTCATCATCTCGGCGGTGTTCCCACGCGCAGCCAGCAGCGCCGGAACGAAGCCCGAAACGAGGGTCGCGAGCAGGACCGCGCCGAGGGTGAAGCCGAGGACTTTGCCGTCAATCGTAAACCGGATCCAATAGGGCAACTGGAATTGCGGCGTGCTCGTAATCTGCGCGATCAGGTCAACCGCCCAATACGCCAGGGCCACGCCGGCGACGGCTCCGAAGAGCGCGATGAGGAAACTCTCCGTGAGCATTTGCCTGACGATGCGCCACCGGGTCGCTCCCAGTGCGCCCCGGATCGCCACTTCCCTCGCCCGCAAAGCGGCACGCCCGAACTGCATGTTCATGACATTGACGCAGGCAATCAGGAGCACGACGACGACCGCGCCGAGCATCGCGACCATGATCTGGCGCAGCTGCGGACCGGTGAATGATTTCAGCAGCGGTTGCACGCTCGCCGAGGTGAACTGCTTGTTCGTCTTCGGATTGTCTCGCGCGATCCGTTTCGCGAGACCGATGAATTCCGCATTCGCCTGGTCCTGGCTGATATCGGGCTTGAGCCGCCCCAAAATTTGCGGACCAATCCCGGCCGGATCGCCGCGCGGCTTGAGCGGGAATTCATTGTAAAGCGGGACCCAGAGTTCCTCGTTGGTTGGGAACTTAAAATTGGACGGCATTACTCCGATGATGGTGGCGGCTTTGCCGTTGATCCGGATCGCCTGGCCGATTACGCGCGGATCGCCGTTGAAGTCGCGCTTCCAGATTTCGTTCCCAAGGATCGTGACCTTCTCGGCGCCCGGCTTGTTGTCTTCGGCGGTGAAGTCGCGACCAAGGACCGGTTTCACGTCGACGATCTTGAAAAAATCTTCCGTCACATAACCGCCGGTGTAGCGCTGCGGAGTTTTCTTGTAGGAAACATTGATCGTCGATCCGCTGAGATAAGCCGCCATCAGAGCGAACGACTTCTGCCCGGCGCGCAAATCCTCGTAATCTTGCGCGGAGGGAATGTTGCCGTTGCCGAAATTGTTGTTCTGATCCGAGGCCTGCGGATCGATCAGACCGACACTCATCAGTTGCTCGGGATGGGGAAAGGAAAAACCGCGGAGCATGATGGCGTTGACCATCGTGAACTGGGTTGTCACTCCGCAAATCCCGAGCGCGAGCACGGCGACCGCGAGAACAAAAAAAGTTTTGTCCTTGATGAGCATGCGCAGACCAACGCGGAGATCTTGAAAGAACGATTCAAAAAACATGGCAGTTACTCAGGTTGAAATTGGCATTCCCGAAAACTTGGTGAGCACAAACGTAGCGCCGTCGTCTGAAAGTGAGATGCGGCCGGGGAGCGGGTTGGATTCAGGTATTTATTCGAGCGCATAGAGGTAGCCGTCGGTTGCGCCGAAATAAACGACGCCATCGTGGACGAGCGGCGAAGAGAAGATCGCGCCGATTGAAAACTGCCGGTCGGCCGCGACGATCGGGTTTTCTCGCCAGGCGGAGTGATACAGGAGCGGTTCGTTCAGCGCCCGATCGGCCGTCAGCACCCACTCTTTGTTTTGTTTCGACTTCTCGGTTTGGAAGCTCCAAAGCAATTCGCCGCTCTGCCGGTCGCGCGCCTGCAAGGTGCCGTTGAGCACGCCGATGAACACGACATCGCCTGCAATGGCCGGGGAAGAAAACATGAAGGACTTATCCTGTTGTTTCAGGATCGGCTTGCCCGTCGCGGCTTCGACGACGTGATACAGGCTCGAATCCGAGGTCGCGAAATAAATTTTCCCATCCGTAACCGCGGGCGAGGTGATGACCCAGCTAAAGGCATTGTCGAAATGCCACTTCTGCTTTCCGGTCGCGGCATCGAGGGCATAGAGCTGTGCGTCTCGACAACCGGTGTAGACGACGCCGTCAACGACCGCGGGCGAAGATTGGAACCCGACCTGGTTGTGAACCAGCGGATCCTCGCCGCCGTGGAAGCGCCACTTTTCCTTCCCGCTCTTCGCATCAACGGCGTAGAAATAACTGTCCCAGCTTCCGAAGAAGAGCACGCCATCCGAATAGGCGGGCGAGGTGTGAACAACATCGCCGGTCGCAAATTTCCAACGCAACTCGCCTGAAGTCGTATCGACCGCATAAAGGTTCCCGTCGCCGCTGCCGAAGTAGACCGCACCCTCAGCGACGACGGGACTGGAGAGAAAGACATCAAATGGATCGGCGATCGTCTGATTTCTCGGCTGGAGGCCGTGAAGCCCTTTCGCCTCGAAACGCCGCTCGCCTCCGGTGGAAAATTTCCAGCGGACCGCGCCCGTGCGTGCATTTAGCGCATAGAGTTTTCCGTCGTAGCTGACGGCGTAGAGAGTTCCATCAAGAACTGCGGGAGTTGAGGGAGCGGGGCCGCCGGTGGCGCGTTTCCATCGTTGGCGCCCGCTCGTTGCCTCCACCGCGTAGATGTTCCCATCGTCGCCGCCGAAATAGATCACGCCATCGCTCACGACCGGCGATGAAACAATCCGGTCGCCGGTGGGGAATTTCCATTTCACCCGATGAAACTGCCGCGGCGCCGGACCGGAATAGACGCCGGCATGCGCGGGACCGCCGCGAAACATCGATTGCGCCAGGCAACTTAGACTCGTTAGGCAAATAGCGAGCGCGAGTGGAAACGAAATCTTCATTGCGAGGTGGCGGTTCGCTTGAGGAGCAGCGGGAGCTCGAACGGGCCAAGGGTCCAGCTGCCGCGAATTTGGCCGGCGCCTTTGTCGAGGCGGCCTTCAAACGTGATTCCGATCTCGCGCGACTGAACCGTGAGAAAATTATCTTCCACAGTCACGAGATCGACCGGCGCGTCCGTTGTCCGTTTACCGACCACGACCAGGTGCGCGGTCGCGGGCTCATTTCCATGCGCGCTTAGAGTGAGGGTGACATGGCGCGGATAGCCATTCATCTCGTAATCGCCTTGCCATTCGCCAGCCCATTCGTTGCCGATCGCGCTGCTCTTCGGCGCAAGCTCGACCTGCGGCGATCCGGTTTTTCGCAAGGTGAACGGCGCGGTGTGACCGGCCTGGAGAAATTGTCCGTTGAGCTCGCCGCCGCGGTTGAGTCGCGCCTCGAACTTTGGCGATTCGACGCGCGGCGAAGACAGCGCATGAGCGAGAGCGAAAGAGACCTGCGATCCGGCAACCGTGATCTGGTCAAGCGCCGCACCCTTGATCCCGAGACCGGGAATAATCACCGAGCCAACCCAGTCTTTGCCGTTCGCATGGTCGAGATCGAGAATGAGATCGTAGGTGCGAGCGGGAAGTTGCAGGAAACCTTCCCAGCGCCCGACCAGCTCTTCCGCGCTCGCGGCCGGAAGGAGGCAGAAAAAAACCAGAACGGCGAGTCGCATTCGGGTGCGCTCGTATGCAACGGCTGTGCCAGGGAAGTGTGAAACGCGTTAATTAGCTAGAACGCAGTCGCTTAGGTTTTTGGGCCCATCCGCTGCGAAATCGTCTGTTGTTTCGCCTCCGGGATTCCGGGGTTTCGGTTTTGAGATCGCCTTCCGACCTTCTCGGACAGGTGGTTTCACTCTCGCTGAAGTCGAGCACAGGACCTGCTTTGAAAAACAGGCATGGAAGCAACTCTCCCGATCCGTCGATCAAACAAAAAATCCAACCGCCTAACGACTGAATTTCCAAGCTCGCATGGCCCCGCTTATTCAGCCGAGGAACTCCAGGCTTTTCTCGCCGCGCGCAACCTCATCCTGCGCGGCGCGGAAGAGAACACGACCGAGCTGAACCTCCGCCGCGCCGCTGCCGCGAACGAGTTTACCGAAGCATGCCTGAAACCGGCCGCTCCTGTCGCGGAGACGATCGCGCCAGAGGTAATCCGGGAACTGAAGCGCTGCCAGGCAGTGCGCGTGCGGCTCGCGCAATTGCGCGTTCGTCTCCGCCGCCCGGCCGCCTGATGTTTCTGGCGGCGCTGATTTGCGCCTAGCCAGTAACCGGCGCGACCGGCGAGGCGCGCATCGGAACGAGGCGGATTGCCGCACCGCTCTGCTCTGCCGTCGGGGCAACGGTCTCGTGATACTCGGCGTCGCCGTTGACCTGCCAAAGGTCGTAGAGTTTTTCTCCCGCGAGAATGTTTTCGACACAGAGCATCGCGGTCATCATGGCGTGATCCTGGTTGTTGTATTTGTGCATCCCATTGCGCCCGACGAGGTGGAGGTTCGGGTAACGCTGCTCCAACTCCGCCCGAATCGCAGCTACGTTGCGGGCGTAATCTTCGTCGTAAACCGGATAGGCTTTCTTTTGCCTAACGACGCAGCCGTCGATCACCTGAGCGGCGCGGGCGAGACCGATCTGCTCCAGTTCGCGTTGGCCAAGTGCGATTAGGTCTGCATCGGAAGTTTCCCAGAGGCCGTCGTGCTCGAAGCAGAAATACTCCAGGCCGTAGCAGGCTTTGTCCGCCTCGGGCACCATCTCCGGAGACCAGGAGCGGAAGTTCTGAATCCGGCCGACCTTCACGGAAGGATCATGGATGTAGATCCAATTGTCGGGAAAGGCGTCCCGGGCGCGCACGATCAGCATGACGGTGAGAAAATCGCGATACTTCAATTGCTCGGCCGCTTCGATGACGCGCGGCGAGACCGACGGAGTCAGCCCGCGTACCAGTTCCCGCAAAGGCGCGGAGGAAATCACATGCTGCGCCCGAATTTGCTGCACCTCGCCGCTCGGATCGCGAAATTGCACGATCCAGCTCTCCGTCGTGGCGTCGTAGTGGCAGCGGCACACTTTGCAGCCCATCCGGATGTCGCCGCCTAACGATTGCATTCGCGCGGCGGTCGCTTCCCACATCATCCCCGGCCCTTTCCGCGGATAACGGAAGGAGTGAATCAGTGTCCGGATAACCGGGGAGCGCGCCCGCGCCGGGAGCAAGGCGTGGCGGAGAGCGCTGCCTAACGAGAGACCTTTGATCCGCTGTTTCGCCCAGTCGGCGGAGATTTCCTCGCAGCTCATGCCCCAGACTTTCTCGGTGTAGCTCTTGAAAAAAATCTGGAAGAGCCGGCGGCCGAATTGGTTGCTCACCCATTCGGCGAAATTGGCCGGGTCGCGCACCGGAAAGAGTCGCGCGCGCGCCCAGGAGAGGAGGCAAAGGAAGGAGCAAACCGGGCCGAGCTTGAGCAAGGCTTCGAACGGTTTGAGCGGGTAGGCGAAGAATTTTTTCCGGTAATAGATGCGCGAGGAACGGGGCCGCTCGAGCATGTCCTGGGGCAAAATTTCGTTCCAGAAATCTTCCACCGCGCGGGATTTCGAGAAGAAACGATGACCGCCGATGTCGAAGCGAAACCCCTTGTAACGGGCCGTGCGCGAAATCCCGCCGACATACGTCGGATCGGCCTCCAGTACGACGGCCGCGACGCCATTCTTGGCCAGCAGATAACCGGCCGTCAGTCCGGCCGGGCCGGCGCCGATGATCGCGACCGTGGTCGTGATTGCCTCTTCAGGCGACCCAGTTTCCCTGCGAAAAGTTCCAGACATAAAATCCTTGCAGAGCGAGCCCGGCCGCGCAGGCGAGCGAAGCAACCGCCATCGCGACGGCCCGGGCCGGCACTGATGAGAATCGCAACTGGTGGAGAAAATGGAGCAATCCAAGAACAATCAGCGCATGCACACAGAGGTCGTAGCGCAGCATGCTTTCCATTTCGACCGAGGCGACCCCGGCGAGCGAGAAGTAATAAATGACAGCGGCCGCGAAATAGAACCCGAGCCGTTCGCGCCAGCCGGTGCGGCCGCGCACCAGCCCGAAGAGAAGTTCGAGCGCAGCTACGAGCAGAAAAAGAAGACCGGCGAGTGCACTCGTAAACTGGCTCACGAGCGTCGTGTCACCGACCGGCGGGAGCGCAAAACGATAATTCGCGGGATCGAACACCGCGAGATAATCGGGCTCGATCCCCCAGCCGGCTTCCTGGGTGAGCATGTACAGATCCCAGCGGCCCCAGCGGATCTGGCAGTAAGCGAAAAAGGCGACGCCGCCGAGGATTGCGCATGCGGTGATCAGCGCCGGGCGACGCGAGCGGGCAATGAGTCCTCGCCAATTGTCGTTAGGCTGGGCTCGAATCAGAACATAGAGGAGGGGAAAGAAGGCGCATGGTAGCCCGACGATTCGCGTGGCGCACATGACCAGACCGTGCGCGATTGCCATGGCTGTGGCGCCGCCGCCGGCCTTCGTACTCCAGTAGATGAATCCGGTCACCATCATGAGAAACAGCGATTCGGAATAGCCGGCGACGAGATAAAACGCCGCCGGATGGACCGCGATCGCGAGCGCGCCGAAGAGTTGCAGCTCGAGGCCCAGCTTCCAGCGCGCGCAGAAGAGAAAGAAGTAGCTCCAGAAACCCCAGGTCGCCGCTGCCGCCACCACCAGGAGCGACTGATACGCGTCTAGCCCGGTCACAGCTTTTACTCCGCGGGCGAGAAGCGGATAAGCCGGGAAAAAGGCGACGTTCGAGATTTCCATCTCCTTGTGATCGACCGGCGGAACCGTCGTGCCGTAGCCGCGATTGATGATGTTCGCGAACCAGTAACTGTCGTGCTGGACGAGAGCGAAATAGCGTCCGCTGAGCGGGCTTTCGCCGGCGCAGAAACTAACTACGACGGCAATCTGCACCGCCGCGACAATCAACCCGAGCAGAATAGATTTGGGCGCTGAGCTGCGGAAAAGCATCGGGACTTTGCGAATGGCACTACCAAATCGCGCCGTCCGCTAAAAGAGGCTGCCCGCGTTTGACTCTGTCGAAGCGGATTTGGCGGGGTAACTACGGGGCCGGTTCGAGATTGTAGAGCTCGACCAATGCGACGCCGCTGCTTCCGTTCGCGCCACGAACGATGGCGGTGTATTTGGCCGGCGGGAGCGTCGCTACGATCGCGGACTCCCGGTCGTCGAGCGGGGCGAGTGTGGTGTCGAGGATCTGTTGCTCCTGGTCACTGCGCCAGTTGTCGTTCTGGTAGATAATGGAGCCGTCGGGCCCATGCAGCTCGAGCACGGGATCGAGCAGGGCGTTCGTGATTCCGTACGGGAGCAGCTCCGGACCGATTGCGCGCAGCATCACCCGGGTCGGATTTTCACCCGAAATGATGAAGCCGCCGATGAGCACATCATCGCCGGTTCCGACCTGGCCGCGAGTCGAGAGATTGACAATCGTCGATTGATTGGGATCGAGGTCATAAAGTTCAACCAGCGCCACACCCGAGGAACCGTCGGTTCCGCGCAGGACCGCAGTATAACCGCCGGCCGGTAGCGTCTCGACGATGAGCGATTCTTTCGGATCGGTCGGGGCAAACCCGCTCGGGATACTATCCGGCGGAAGTGAGGTCCAATCGTCGTTCTCGGCAATGACCGTTCCGCTGGAGTCGTAAACGTCGAGGATTGGATCCTTCAGGGCTCCCTCCACTCCCAAGGGGATAAGCGAAGGGCCGATGGCGCGCAGGACGATCTGCTTCTGGCTTTGGCCGCTAATGATGAAACCACCAATCATGACACTGTTGTCTTTGTAAACGCGAACCCGCGTTGAAACGTTGAGCAGTTTTTGCTGCGGATCATCGTGATTGCCGCCTCCGCCCGGCGGCATCGGAGTGGGTGTGGGCGTCGGAGTCGCGGTCGGGCTCGGCGTCGGTGTCGGGCTCGGTGTTGGGCTTGGCGTTGGGCTTGGTTCAGGTGTCGGCGTTGCGGTCGGAGTGGGAGTTGGGCAGTCGACCGTCTCCGATGCCGAGTCGGAACCTGAGCCAGAGCTGCACGTAAAACTGGCCGTGTTGTCGTAAGTGCCGCAGCTGCTGCTGTCGGTGTTGCTCACGACATGGACGGTTCTGGTCTCATCACCTGGTAAGGCGTTCGGCTTGTAGACCAAGCTCTGATTGGGCGGCGCTCCAGTGATCGACCAATTTGAATCGGACGCGCTGGAATCAATCGACCAGTCTATTCCTGGGCCGCCGGGCAAGCTGTCGCTGACGGTCATGGCCGTGGCTGTTTTATGACTGTTGTTACGTAGCGTAACAGTGAAGCCGATCGGCGATCCGGCAAGGACGCTGGAGGCATCGGCGGTCTTGGTGATTGTGATATCCGATGGCGTCGGAGTCGGAGTCACTGTTGGCGTCGGTTTTGGCGTTGGGGTTGGGGTTGGCGTTGGAGTCGGAGTCGGAGTGGGCGTCGGTGTCGGTGTCGGAGTCGGAGTTGGTCTTGGAGTTGGTGTCGGAGTTGGAGTCGGTGTTGGCGTTGGAGTTGGAGTCGGTGTCGGAGTTGGGGTCGGAGTTGGAGTTGGAGTCGGTGTTGGAGTGGGCGTCGGGGTCGGTGTTTGAGTCGGTGTTGGAGTCGGAGTCGGAGTTGGAGTCGGTGTTGGAGTTGGAGTTGGAGTCGGTGTTGGAGTGGGCGTCGGTGTCGGAGTTGGGGTTGGAGTCGGAGTTGGAGTTGGTGTTGGAGTTGGTGTTGGTGTTGGAGTTGGTGTTGGTGTCGGAGTTGGTGTTGGTGTCGGGGTCGGAGTTGGGGTTGGTGTCGGGGTCGCAGTTGGAGTGGGAGTCGGAGTCGGTGTTGGAGTGGGAGTCGGTGTTGGAGTGGGAGTCGGAGTCGGTGTTGGAGTTGGGGTTGGAGTCGGTGTTGGAGTGGGAGTGGGAGTGGGAGTCGGTGTTGGAGTTGGAGTTGGAGTTGGAGTTGGAGTCGGGGTCGGACTTGGAGTGGGTGTTGGGGTTCCCGCACTGGGAGTTCCTGACACTTCCGCTGAGGGCAGACTTTCCAGGTTGGAGGTGTTGTAGGCTTTGGCGACGAAGTAGTAGATGGTCCCGTCGGTCAATCCATCGACCGTGGTGGTGGTGACATTCCCCACGTCAAGCGTGACCGTGTAATTACCGCTCGAGGTGCCGTAGAGGATTTTGTAGCCCTTGATGTCGTTTTCCGAATTGGGGTCCCAGGCGAGAGAGATGCTGCCGGCGAGGAGGGCGTGCGAAGTTAGGGCGAAGAATAGGAGGAAAAAGAGAAGAGCCCGGGCATGGCGAATCATGGGATTTAGACTGATTATAATAATTATAAGCAGACACCATGCCGCTTCCCTCCGTATTTCCTGCCCCTTGCGGCTCCTGATCGCCTACGCTGCGATCACGCGCAGCAGACCTGGACCGCGATAGATCAGTCCCGTGTAGACCTGGACCAAATTCGCCCCGACACGGAGCTTTTCCTCCGCGGACTCCCGCCCGCTGATCCCGCCGCCGCCAATGATCGGCAGCTGGGTGCTGCGGCGCAGGAGCTCGATTGCTCTGGTCGAACGCGCTCGCAACGGTTCCCCGCTCAAGCCTCCGGCTTCATCGGCTTCAGGCTTTAGCCCGCTGTGGTCCAAGGTCGTGTTCGTGGCAATGATGCCGGCGAGAGCGAATTCTTCGCAGATGCCGGCGAGGCGCGCCCAAGCGTTATCGCTTAAGTCAGGCGCGAGCTTGAGCAAGATCGGTTTTGGAGAAGGCAGCTGCGCATTTTCGGCTCTGATGGCACGGAGGAGTTCCACAAGTGCGCGCTCTTCCTGAAGCAGCCGCAAGCCGGGCGTGTTTGGTGAGCTGATGTTGAGCGCGATGTAATCGGCCCACTCCTGAAGGCGGCGAAACGAATAGACATAATCCTCTGGCGCTCTTTCCAGTGGAGTGATCTTGCTCTTGCCGATGTTGATTCCGATCGGGATCGAAGGTCGGAAACGGCTACTGCGTAGTCGCCGGAGGCGATCCGCTACCGCGTCCGCGCCATCGTTGTTAAACCCGAGCCGGTTCACGATCGCCTGCTTGTTTGGATAGCGAAAGATTCGCGGCCGCGGATTTCCGGGCTGCGGTTGCGCGGTTACGGTCCCGATCTCGACGAACCCGAAGCCCAGCGCTTCCAAGGCGGGAATCGCGACGCCATTCTTATCAAATCCCGCAGCCAGCCCGACGGGGTTGCGGAAATGCAGCCCGAAGACGGAGCGTGGTCGGGGCGGCGGCGCAAAGGAACGCAAGAGTGCGAGCCCGCCGGGGATAAACGGTGCTGCAGCCAGGAGACGAAGGGTGAGATGATGCGCCGTCTCCGGGTCAAGCCGGAAGAGAATTGGCCTGACGAACCTCTCGTAGTAAGCACTCCTCCCGTGAGTCATTTCCCGATGCAGAAAGTGGCAAACAGTGCGTCGAGAATCTCTTCCATGTTCGCATGCCCGATTACTTCGCCGACGGCTCCGAGTGCCGCGCGCAGGTCGACCGCGACCAATTCCGGCGGCAGATTTTGCTCGAGCCCGTTCCGCGCAGCCTCCACGGCTGCGAGGGCGCGCCGCAGGCAATCGCGATGCCGAGCATTGATCGCGACCGCACTCGGCACATCCCACCGTTGTGCGCTCACTCGTCCCAGGATTTTCTCCTCCAATCCGCGCAAACCATCTTCCGAGATGCAGCAGATTCGAAGCGCATCGATCTCACGCCAGTCGGGGTGCTCAGGCAGGTCGCTTTTGTTCAGAAGAAGCAGTTCACGCAGATCATCCGAACGGGTTTGAAAGTGCGGCGGCGCGGGCGCACTGGCGTCGACCAGGTGCAATAAGAGATCGGCGTTTGCCAGCGAACGCTCCGTCCGCGCGATCCCTTCGTTCTCAACCGCGTCCATTTCACCTTCGCGCAATCCGGCTGTGTCGGTGAGCCGCAGCGCGATCCCGCGCAGGTTAATCATTTCCTCGAGCGTGTCGCGGGTGGTGCCGGGCATTGCGCTCACGATCGCGCGGGGAAAACCGAGGAGCCGATTTAGCAGGCTCGATTTCCCGGCGTTCGTTGCCCCGTAGATTACGACCCGCACCCCTTCGCGAAAGATTCGCCCCTGCTCGGCGGTCGCGAGCAGTGCTTTGATCTGGTCGCGAATTGCATCGAGCCGGGCGAGAAAGGCCGCTCCGACATCGGGCTCAATATCTTCCTCGGGAAAGTCGATGTAGGCCTCGAGGTTGGCGACAAGGGCGATCAACTCCTCGCGCAATTGCGAAATCTTTTCGCCGAGGCGGCCTTCGAGCTGTTCTGCGGCCGAGCGCAGGGCCAGATCGGTTTGCGCTCGGATCAAATCGATCACTGCTTCCGCCTGGGTCAGATCGAGTTTGCCGTTAAGAAAGGCTCGTTCAGTAAATTCTCCCGCCCGCGCCGCGCGCGCCCCGGCATGGAGACACGCCTCATACACCCGCGCCGTCACCAGCACTCCGCCATGGCAACTGATCTCGACCACGTCTTCGCCGGTGTAACTCTGAGGCGCGCGATGAACCGCCACCAGCGCCTCATCGATGACGCGGTCGTCTTCCACAATCGCGCCGAACTGTTGCCGGTGTGATTCCATCGCGGACAGTTTTTTCTTCCCGCGAAAAACAGCGTCGGCCACTGCGATCGCGTGCGGCCCCGAAAGCCTGACGATGGCGATCGCGCCTTCCCCCGGCGGCGTCGCGACCGCGGCGATCGTCGCGGTGGTCTCGCCGGCGATCATGCTCGCAGCACTGTCGCGAGGGCCGCAATGCAGCGCTGGTTTTGTTCTTTCGTGCCCACGGAAATCCGCACCCACTCCGGGAGTGGGTAGCCATTCATCGGGCGCACGATCACACCTTTGCGCAACATCTTTTCAAAAACCGTCCTGCCGTCGCCCACCTTCACGAGAACGAAATTCGCGACACTGGGAACGAAGGTTAATCTCATCTTGCGAAATTCATTCTCGAAGTAGGCGCGGCCTTCATCGGTCAGTTTTTTCGTCATGCGCTGATGCTCCAAATCACCCAGCGCCGGGAGCGCTCCAGCCTGCACCAGGCCATTCACGTTGAACGGTTGGCGCGTCTTTTGCAGAACCCGGATCAACTCCGGCCGCGCCATCCCATAACCGAGTCGTGCGCCCGCGAGGCCGTGAATTTTTGAGAAGGTGCGCAGGACCACGACGTTCCGCTCTTGCCTGACGAACCGGAGCGTGTCGGGCGGCTGGTCGAGGTATTCGTAATAGGCTTCGTCAAACACGACCACCACCTCCTCAGGAACGCGGTGCATGAAATGGCCGATCGTCTCCTGCCCAACGAGCGTGCCAGTCGGGTTGTTTGGATTCGCGACGAAGACCGCGCGGGTGCGGGGCGTGATGGCCTCGGCCATCGCCTCGAGGTCGAAGCGGTAATCCCGGTCGGGAACGGCGATCACTTTTGCCCCGAACAGCCCCGCGACCAGGCGATAAGCGACGAACGCATTTTGCGAAGTCACGATTTCCGCGCCCGAATGAAGAAAAGCATGGCCGACAAATTCAATCACCTCGTTCGAGCCGTTTCCAAAAATGATGTTCTCCGGCGCGAGTTCCAGGCTCTCGGCGATCACGCGACGCAGAGAGTAAGCCCCGCCGTCGGGATAAAAATTTGCTTCCGCAGCCGCCGCTTCGATCGCTGCCCGGACCTTGTCCGAGGGTCCGAGCGGATTCTCGTTCGAGGCGAGCTTGATGATCTCCTCCGGATGCAAACCGAGTTCGCGCGCGGTCTCTTCGATCGGCTTACCTGGCTCGTAGACTGCAAGCTCGCGCAAATGCGGACTCGCCAAATCCCAGATTGGATCCATCGGCGGCAAGTCTAACGAGCTTTTGCGCGATTGAACAGCCGCCGCCGAGCCGTGTCATTCTGAGCGAAGTCGAAGGATCCCGCGGAGCGTACCTTGCGCGTGCCACGCGATCTGCTCCGACCCCAGGGTTCACGGTCACTCCACGGATCGCTCGGCTGCGCTCGGGATGACGGCTGTCGCGCGGAAAAAAAGCTGTCGCCGAGCCCGGTTCTAACCAACCGTTGCCCGTTATGCACGTTCCTGAACTGCTTGCCGCAACCGAGTTTTTCCACATCACCCTCAATCCCTGGAAGATCGTCGGGCTCACCGGCAGCATCATTTTCGGCCTCCGGTTCCTCATTCAATGGATCGCTTCGGAGCGGGCGCGAAAGAGCGTGATTCCGTTCGGATTTTGGGAATGCAGCGCGCTCGGCTCGATCCTCACCCTGAGTTATTTCGCGATCTACCGCCACGATTCCGTCGGCGTCCTCCAGACCGCGCTGCCGTTGCCGATTTATCTGCGAAATTTATACTTCCGCTGGACCCGCCGCAAAGCGCAACATCCAGGCGCCGAACCGCGGCCCGAAGAATGAAGCAAGCGATGTCGACCGAAGCCGAAGTGATTTACCTCGATAACAACTCCAGCACCCGGATTGATCCCGCGGTCCTCGAGGAGATGATGCCTTTCCTCACTTCGCGCTATGGCAACCCGTCGGGCTCGCACCGCTTTGGCGCGCAGGTCAAAGAAGCCACCAATCTCGCGCGCGAGCGCGTCGCGGCCATGCTCGGGTGTCAGCCTAACGAAATCGTCTTCACCAGTTGCGGCACGGAATCGGACAACGCCGCGATTCATTCCGCCCTCCAGATGTCGCCTGATCGGCGCCATGTCGTCACCACTGCGGTCGAGCACAACGCGGTCCTCAATTATTGCGAAGCCGTCGTTAGGCGCGGCTGTCAGGTCACGGTCGTGCCGGTCGATGAGCAGGGGCGCGTAGACGTCGAGGAAATCGAAGCCGCAATCCGCCCCGATACGGCAATTGTTTCCGTGATGTGGGCGAACAACGAAATCGGCGTCATTTACCCGGTCAAAAAAGTGGCCGAGATCTGCCGCGCCCGCGGCGTCTTCTTTCACACCGACGCGGTCCAGGCAGTCGGGAAAATGGCGATCGATCTCGCTGATTTGCCCATTCATTTCCTCTCTCTCTCCGGTCACAAATTGCATGCGCCCAAAGGCGTCGGCGCGCTTTACGTCAACCGCAAGGCGCGCTTTCAGCCGCTCATCGTCGGCGGGCCGCAGGAGAACGGCCGGCGGGCCGGAACCGACAACGTCGCTTCGATCGTCGGACTCGGAAAAGCCGCCGAGCTGGCTGTCGAAACGCTCGAGGAGGAAAACACGCGCGTCCTCGCCTTGCGCGACCGGTTTGAAAAGACCCTGCTCGCCGAGCTGGAAGACGTGCAGGTCAACGGCGATCCAAACGCGCGCCTGCCTAACACCTCGAATCTTGCTTTCACCGGCGTGGACGCGCAGGCCATCCTGCTCAAGCTCGATCAGGCAGGAATTTGCTGTTCGTTAGGCTCGTCCTGCACCACGGGCGCGGTCCAGCCTTCCCATGTCCTGCGCGCGATGCATTTCTCCAGCGAGCGGGCGCGCAGCAGCATGCGATTTTCTTTCGGCCGCTTTAACACCGAGCCGGAGCTGGACAAGGTGCTCGAAATCCTGCCACGAATCGTGCGCAACCTGCGCCAGCTGGTCGCCACCTAAGCTCGCCGACCCTTCTCCAGCGGATCGAATACCTCCAGTTCATCTGAACATGTCGTTTGCGCTTTCCGGTCGGCGCAACGATTATCGTCAGTGGCTTCCATCAACGGCAAAAAACCGTGCGTTGTCGCGCCGCTTGGAGCCGGCGCGCCCTTGCGCCGCCACCCGCCAGCCGAACCTTGCGTCGAAATTCGCGGCGCCCGCCAGAACAATCTCAAGGGCTTCGATTTGGATCTCCCGCTGGGGAAATTGACGGTCGTCACCGGCCCGAGCGGCAGCGGCAAATCGAGCCTCGCCTTCGAAACCATTTACGCCGAAGGCCAGCGCCGTTACGTCGAGACCTTCAGCCCATACACCCGGCAATTTCTCGAGCGCATGGACAAGCCACGGGTGGATGAGATCCGCGGCATCCCGCCGGCGATCGCGATCGAGCAATCCAACCCGGTAAAAAGCTCGCGCTCCACCGTCGGCACCATGACCGAGATCAACGATTATCTGAAATTGTTGATGCCGCGGGTGGCGCGCGCCTTTTGCCCAAGTTGCGGCCGCGAGATTCGCCCCGAAACCGCGAAATCAATCGCGGACGAAGTCCTGGCGCAGTTTCGCCCTAACGACTCCTCAGGCTCCCGTCATCCTGAGCGGAGTGCAGCGGAGCGGAACGCAGTCGAAGGATCCCGCGAAAAATCCTTAAACCGCGGAGTCGAAACTCCCTCGCTGCCGTCGCCGGATTCCTCGACTCCGCTGCGCTCCGCACGGGATGAAGTTCTGATTACCTTTTGGATCGCAGTCCCGCCAAAAACCGCGCCCGACGAATTCTTCCAATTCCTCCAGCAGCAAGGCTATCTCCGGATCTGGCTCAATGGCGAAATCATCCGCGTCGATGCCGCGCCGAAAAACCTTCGCCTCGGCGCGCGCGTCCAGGTTATCCAGGACCGGCTCACGATTTCGGAAGAAAACCGCGCCCGGCTCATCGAATCGCTCGAAACCGCGCTCCGTTTCGGCAAAGGCAAGATCAACGTCATCGCCTTGCCGCCGATTCACGATTCACGATCCACCCTTCACGAATGCCCCTTCTCCACTGGCTGGCACTGCGCGCATTGCGACGTCGACATTCGCCCGCCCACACCGGGTCTCTTCAGCTCTAACAATCCGTTAGGCGCCTGCCCCGAGTGCCGCGGCTTCGGCCGCACGATTGCGATCGATCTCAATCGCGCCATTCCCGATCGCGCCCTGTCGATCGCCCAGGGCGCGGTCCGTGTTTTCCGCGGCGAGGAGATGGGCGAATCGCAAAAGGACCTGATGCGCGCCTGCGCGCGGGAGGAGATCGACGTCAACTGCCCGTTCGAGGAATTGCCGAAGGCGGACCAGGATTTCGTCCTCAACGGGGAGAAGTCAGTCGCGGCCGCGCGCGAGCGCGGCGAAAGCTACACCGAGGACGATTACGAGAGCGATCGTTGGTACGGCGTCCGCGGGTTCTTTCGCTGGCTCGAGAGCAAGACCTACAAAATGCATGTCCGGGTCTTGCTCAGCCGCTACCGCGCTTACACCACCTGCCCCAGCTGCAACGGCGGAAGATTTCAACCCGAGACCTTGAATTACCGCCTCGTCAGGCAGGATGGAATCGCTTTCACCCTGCCCGAGTTCGGCGCCCTCCCGGTCTCTCAGGCGCGCGACTTCCTCGCCAGCCTGACGATTCCGCCTAACGACTCCGCGGCCGCAATGCTGCGCGGCGAGATCGCAAGCCGGCTCAATTATCTTTGCGAAGTTGGAGTCGGTTATCTCACCCTCGATCGTTCCACCCGGACCTTGAGCGGCGGCGAAGTGCAGCGCGTCAATCTCACCACCTGTCTCGGTGCGTCATTGGTCAACA
>DAISXY010000003.1:60956-286156 GCA_036825615.1 Chthoniobacterales bacterium | reverse complement strand
GCGCCGAGCGCCGGCGCGACATTGAGAATCAGTAGTGCCCCGAAGAGCGGCGCGACCTCGAGTGCTAGACCTCTCAGTATCAGGCTGCGCTTCATAGACCTAACGAGTATTCGGTCGGAAAATCCCGCCTTTTTTTGCGGGATTTTCCGGTCTAATCCAGGCTTGCTTCAAGGGAAGCGGGGCGATAAAAACGGGGTTCATGAATCCCGTTCTAGAACCTGGGCCCGCTCCTCGCAAGGAAAAAACTCCTCGATCAGATGCACGATGTGATGCGGCTGAAGCACTATCGATTCGGACCGAGCGGTCCTATTGCGACTGCGTAAGCAGTCCGGGGTCAGCTCTATAATTTCCCTCCTACCGCTGCTGCTGGCGGCCGATTGGGCTCCGGTCGCAATGGCTCGCAAAACACGTGTCCAGTTCCTCGGTGCGGTGCATCAAAGGGTCTTAGAAGCCTATATGGAGCGATAACCGAATTATAGAGCTGAGTCCGGTATCCCGCTGCTAAAACTTTGGCACCGACTCCCGCGCTTTTTGTTCCTTGCTGGCCTTGAGCTGGGCTTCGTATTCACGCGCGGCGGGAAGTTCCACAAGCGCGATCATTGCTCCCCGCAACCACAGGATCGCGCCATCGTGGCCAAGCGCGCTGTGCGAGCCTTGGAATCCATCTCTCACAGTTGCCGTCAGCTCTGCGGATGCTACGACTTCCTACGGCTCCGCTCCGGCGTGACCGATCAGCTCCCGAAGATTTCGCGCGCCGCGGCAACATCACGCGAGATCTGGTCGCGCAACCCGGCCAGGTTTTCGAACTTCTTTTCCGGCCGGAGATAACGAAGGAATTTCAACTCCACCTCTTCCCCATAAAGATCGCGCTCGAAATCGAAGAGGTGAAACTCGAGCACACGCTGGGGCGAGTCGGCACTGACGGTTGGACGGACGCCAAGGTTAACCACGCCGCGATAAACTTTTCCGCCGAGCGAGCCCTCTGCCGCGTAGACACCATTGGGCGGAAACTGTTCGCTGTGCGCGCTCAGGTTCGCGGTCGGAAATCCGAGACTCCGGCCAAGGTGCTGGCCTTCCTCGACCGTGCCGAGGATGGTGTAATCGCGACCCAGCATCTCGCGCGCGCTCGCGAAATCGCCCAGTTCGACGGCACGCCGGATCGCGGTGCTGCTGATGATCTTTCCCGCGACCGTGACCGGCTCGACTCCTACGACGTTGAAATTCCATTTCGCGCCAAGCTTTTTCAGCAGCTCGAGATTACCAGCCCGGTTCTTCCCGAATGACCATTCCTGGCCGACACAAATTTCGCGCAGCGGCCGCGCCGCCGAAGCCAGTTGCCTGACGAAATCCTCCGGCGCGGTCGAGGCAAACGCGCGGTCGAATTTCAAGAGCAGGAGATGGGAAACGCCCAGCTCGCGAATGAGGACGATCTTGTGCTGGGTAGCAGTGAGGAGCCGCGGACTTTCGTTAGGCCGAAGGATTTTCGCCGGGTGCGGATCGAACGTGACCACGACCGACGTCCCGCCTACTGCGGCTGCGTCGCGGACCGCGGTGCCGATGACGGCCTGGTGTCCGCGGTGCACACCATCGAAAACGCCAATGGCGAGAAAGACCGGCCCGGGAATTTCGGCTAACTCAGGGATGGATCGGAGGATTTTCAACAGGCTAAATGACGAATGACCAATGACGAATGACTAATCAATGACGAATTACCAAGAGCGAAGGCTGCCTTGCTTCGTCATTGGTGATTCCTTCGTCATTCGTCATTCGACATTCGCCATTTTCCTCACGCTCCGCGCATGCGCGAAACTTCCGGCAGGCTGAGAATCTTCCCGAGCAAATCGGCCGGCGCCAGGTTCTTGATCTCCTCGACCGTCACCGCCCGGCTGAGATCAAAGCGCCCCGAGCGCGTGCGTCGCAGTTCCTTGAGGTGAGCGCCGCAGCCGAGCGCTTCGCCGATATCATGCGCATAAGTGCGCACATAAAATCCTTTGCTGCACAGGACGGTGAAATCGATTTCCGGCGACGCGATCCGATCAATCGTATAACGATAAACGTGCACGAGGCGCGGCTCGCGCTCGACCGTTTTGCCCTGCCGCGCCAGTTTGTAAAGTGGCACGCCTCCCTGCTTGATCGCCGAAACCATCGGCGGCATCTGATAAAAATCGCCGCGGAATTTATCGAACGCGGCTCGCACCTTGGCCTCGTCGAGTTCCGGCACCGGCCGTTCCTCGATCAGCTCGCCGGCACTGTCCTGGGTGTCGGTGATTTTGCCTAACGACATCGTGCCGGAGTACTCCTTGTCCTCGCTCATGAGCAGGTCCTGGATCTTGGTCCCGCGACCAATCGTGAGAATGAGCAGGCCGGTCGCGATCGGATCGAGAGTGCCGCAATGGCCAATCTTCTTGATCTGGAGCTGGCGCCGGACCAGCGCGACGACGTCGTGGGAAGTCATGCCGGCGGCTTTGTCGACCAGGAGGACGCCGTCGGGTGTGGCGGAAACACTCATGTCGTCCCGAGCGAAGCCTTAGCGGAGTCGAGGGATCCCGGCGAATCACCATACCGCCTCGTCGCCACCGGGCCCTTCCGCTGGATCCCTCGACTCCACTGCGCTTCGCTCGGGATGACCATTCGTTAGGGCCTCACACTGAGGCGGCGGACTCCACCGCCGCCGCGATCACTTTCTCCTCCACTTCCTCCAGGCTGCCGGGCACGCGGGCTCCCGCGGCGAGCTTGTGACCCCCGCCTTTGAAGCTCAAACAAATTGCGCACACATCCGCCCGTTCGTCTTTCGAGCGCATGCTGACCCGGACCTTGCCGTCGGCGAGTTCTTCAAAAAAGATCGCGATGATGACACCGCGGGTGGCACGGAGGTGATCGATCAAGCCTTCGTTGTCTTCCGGAATCACGCCGAGCTCGTTTGCGGTCGCGAGCGGCAGGCTGAAGCTCGCCACCTTCCCTCCGGCATCGAAACGCATCCGGTCAAGCAGGACTCGCAGGAGTTCGATCCGGCGCCGAGGATAACTCTCGTAAAGTTGCTGGCTCAGCTTCCCGACATTGATTCCGCAGCGGAGAATGTCGGCCGCGATTTCAAAGGTGCGCGCGGTGGTGTTTGGATATTGGAAAGAGCCGGTGTCGGTGGAAATGGCGGCGAAAAGGTTTTCCGCGATCACTTCGTCGAGCGGCAAATCCTGACTCTGGAGCAGCTCGAACAAGATCTGGCCGGTGGCCGGCGCGCTCGGATCGATGTGCACAAGATCGCCGTAGCGGGGATTGCTCCCATGATGATCGATGTTAATCCAAAGCTTGGTATTACCTAACGAATCGAGGGGCGTGCCGAGGCGCTGCCGGGTCGCGGTATCGAGCGCGAGCACGACATCGAAGTCCTGCTTTTCGTTAGGCGGGAACTCCACGATCGCGCCGCCCGGAAGGAAGGAGAATTTCTCGAGCAAACCTTCCTCATTCCAGACCTTCACCTGCTTGCCCATTTTTTGCAGCGCCAGGCCCATCGCGATCTGGCTCCCAAGCGCGTCGCCGTCCGGCCGGACGTGGCTGATGACGGCGAAAGTCTGATGCTGGCGCAGCGCCGCGGCGATTTCGGCGAAGCTGGCGTTCGTTAGGCGAGGCGCGGCAAGGGCGGCTTCCGGGCCTGGTGCGGCGATGGTCGTGTTCATTTCTTGGTCTCGTCGCTGGGCGGTGGTTCGATTTCCTGCAGGATCTCGAGGACACGCGAGCCACGCTCAATCGAATCGTCGAGGTGAAAAATCAGGTGCGGGGTGTATTTCAAAATCACATGTTTGGCGAGATCGTGCTGGAGCATGGCGCGCGCCTCTTCCAACTCTGCAATCACATTGGTGTGGCCGTTGCCGCCCAAAACGCTGACGTAAACATGAGCCGATTTGAGATCGGGCGTGACGTCGACCTGGTTCACGGTCACGAGCAAGTCCGCGAAGTCCATCTCGCGGACGAGGAGCGCGCTCAGCTCTCGTTTGAGGAGTTCGTTAACGCGCAGGAGTCGGTGTTTCATATCGTTCGTTCGAGCGAGATTCGAGAATCGTTCCATCGGCGGATCGGATGCCGCTTCACGAATCTCGATTCACAATTCTCCGATCACAGCTTCTGCGGCACCTGTTCGAGCTGGTAGCATTCGATGACGTCACCGACCTGATATTCGCTGAAGTCGCCGAGCTTGATGCCGCACTCGAGCCCGCTGCGCACCTCCTTCACGTCGTCCTGGAAACGGCGGAGGGTGGAAATTCCTCCATCGTAGACCGGCTGGCGCCGGCGCAAAACCCGGGCCCGCGCTGTGCGAGCGATCCGCCCGTCGGTCACAAGGCAGCCGGCGACGATGCCGCGACTGAGTTGGAAAACCTGTTTCACTTCGGCGTGGCCGATGACGGTCTCGCGATGCTCCGGCTCGAGCAGGCCCGCCATCGCCTCCTTAATCTGATCGATCAGCTCATAGATGATGCTGTAAAGCTTGACCTGCACCACTTCGCGCTTGGCCGCGCCGACCGCGTTGCTCTCGACCTTGATGTTGAAGCCGATCACGACCGCGTTCGAGGCGCTCGCGAGCAGGATGTCCGACTCGGAGATCGGGCCGACTCCGGAATGGATGATCTCGAGGTCGACCTTTTTGCTCTCGATCTGGCCTAACGACCCTGCGATGGCTTCGAGCGAACCCTGGGTGTCGCATTTCAAGACCAGGCGCAAAACCTTTTTCCCATCGGCCGCCTGGAGCAGACTCTCGAGCGTGGCGCGCTGCGGCATGCTCAGTTTTTCGTTCCGCTTCGCCGTGAGCCGTTCTTCGCTCAAAAGCTTGGCCGATTTCTCCGATTCCATGACGAGAAATTCGTCCCCCGCATCGGGCAACCCGGTAAAACCGAGCACCTTCACCGGCATGGAAGGACCAGCCGATTTGATCATTTTCCCCTGATCATCGATGAGCGATTTCACTTTCCCGGCGTAATCGCCGCAGATGAAGGGCTCGCCCACCTTGAGCGTGCCCATTTGCACAATCACGGTCGCGGTCGGTCCGCGACCAGGCTCGACCTGCGCCTCGATGACAACCCCGCGCGGCCGGGCCGTAGGCGAGGCTTTCAATTCCATCACTTCGGCCTGCACGGCCATGTTTTCGAGCAATTGGTCAATTCCGGTCCCTTTCGTCGCCGAGGTGGGAACGGTGATGGTTTCCCCGCCCCAATCTTCCGGTGTGAGGCCGTGTTCCTGGAGTTGCTGTTTCACTCGATCAAGGTTCGCCGAGGGTAAATCGATCTTGTTAATCGCCACCATGATCTTCACCTGGGGCGCGGCCTTGGCGTGGTTGATCGCCTCGATGGTTTGCGGCATCAGGCCGTCGTCGGCTGCGACCACCAGCACCACGATGTCAGTCACATTCGCGCCCCGCGCCCGCATCGCGGTGAAAGCAGCGTGCCCCGGGGTATCGAGAAAGGTGATCTTGGTTCCCTTGTAATCGACCGTGTACGCGCCGATGTGCTGGGTGATTCCACCCGCTTCGCCCGCCGCAACGCGTGTCTTGCGAATCGCGTCCATGAGCGAGGTCTTCCCGTGGTCGACGTGACCCATGAAAGTGATAACCGGCGGCCGGACCTTGAGTTCCTCTTCCTTCTCGATGACCGGCGGCGGAGGAGGCGCGACCACTTCAACCGCTTTGTGCACCCCGGCGCCTTTTTCGCGCCGTTCCATCTCGAAAACGAAGCCGTGCTTCTCGCAAATCTTGGTCGCCACCTCCGGCTCGACCGTCAGGTTTGGGTTCGCAAAAATATTGTAGTCATCCATCAGCTCCTTGATGAGGTGGAAATTTTTCAACCCGAGCTGGGTCGCGAGGTCCTTCACAATGATCGGCGGCTTGATATGAATGATCTTGCGGCCGTCCTCCGTCTCCGCAGCTTCCTCCTCGGCGGCTGGAGGTGCAGGGGCCGGTGGCGGCGGCTCCACTTTTGCCGGCTCGGGGGCGGCCGCAGGCGTGCGGATACGCGAGATGGGCGGGAGAATGGCGCGCTTGGTTTCATCGCCGGGAGCGCGTTTTGGCTTCGGCGCGTGCGGTTCGATCAGTGACACACTTTCGATCACCGGTTTCGGCGCAGCCGCCGGCGGCGGAGATGGAGGAGCTGGTGGTGCAGGTTTGGCGGCAGGGGCGAGTGGCCTCTTCGCAGTAATTGGTGCGAAAGCCGTTCTCGATTTTGGCGCTTCCACCTTCTTGGGCGGCTCGGCCGGTTTGACCGGAGCTGGGACCGCCTGGCTGGGCGGCGAAGTCACCCGCTCAGCTGCTTTTGCCTTGGCCGAGGTGGAAATTGCACCATCCTTGGCGACCGGCTCGACTTTCTCGACGCTCTTGGTTGTTTTTGTCTTGGCGACGGGCTTGGCTGCTGCGGGACGTGTACGCGACGGCGGCTTAGCGGCGCTGGTTTTCGCCGCTGCCTTGCGGGCGGTCGTTTTTCCCGCCGTCGATTTCGTCGTCGCTTTTGTTGCCATTCCTAAAAACTCTTGTGCTCATGGCCGTGAGCGTCTGCGTGTCATGGCCATTTCAGGGAGAAACCGGTTCGTCGCGATGGACCGCGTCGTAAATCTCGCGCGCTTTCTCTTCGTCCACGCCGAGGATCTCGACAAGGTCGGATAATTCGGCGTCGCGTAAACCTTCCAAATTGGTAAAGCCCATTTTCACCAGCGTCATCGCCTGTTCTTCGGTGATCGGGAGCGAACCGGCAAGGCTTTGCGCGGCCTGCGCGACCTTTTGTTCGACCGCGCTCGTGCTCGGGGCTTCCTTCTCAATGTTAATCTCCCAGCCGGTCAGCCGGCTGGTCAGGCGCGCGTTCTGGCCTTTCTTGCCGATCGCGAGCGAGAGCTGGTCTTCGTCGACCGAGATCGTCGCGACCTTTTTCTCCACATCGAAAACCAGGTTTTTCACCTTCGCGGGTTTCAGCGCTTCGAGGACAAATTCCTTCGGATCGGAGCTCCAGCGAATGATGTCGACTTTCTCGTTGTTCAGTTCGCGCACGATGTTTTTCACTCGCGAACCGCGCATCCCGACACAGGCGCCGACCGGATCGACCTTCGGATTATCGCTAAAGACCGCGATCTTTGTGCGATAACCCGCCTCGCGCGCGATCCCGCGAATCTCGACCGTGCCATCCGCAATCTCGCTTACCTCCAGCTCGAAGAGCCGGCGAACAAAATTCGGATGACTGCGCGACACGATAATTTCCGGACCGCGCGCGCCGTTCTCGACCGCGACGACATAGGCCCGGAGCCGGTCGCCGACATTATAATCCTCGACCACGACACGCTCGCGCTGCGGCATGACCGCTTCAAATTTCCCCAGGTCGAGGATCACATCCGAGCGATCGAATCGCCGCACCGTCCCGCTTACGATCTCGCCCGCGCGATCCTTGAACTCGTCGTAGATCATCTCCTTCTCGACCTGCCGGATGCGCTGCATCATCGCCTGTTTCGCGGTCTGCGCGGCGATCCGGCCAAAATTCTTCGGGGTTACTTCTACTTCCACGGCTTCGCCGATCTGGGCGTCGGCCTTAATTTTTCGGGCCTTCTCGAGGGAAATCTCATCCTGCGGATTGGTCACCTTTTCCACCACCAGGAGGTTGGCGAGGGCACGGATTTCACCGCTCTTCGGATCGATATCGATGCGCAGATCGCGCGAGGCGCCGACACTTTTCTTCGAGGCCGAAAGGAGGGCATTCGAGACCGCCTCGATCAGGACTTCGCGTTTGATCCCGCGTTCCCGCTCCAGGTAATCGAGCATGGCGATGAATTCGGCGTTCATAACTTTCCTCTCCGCAGACAAAAAAGAGTGGGACACTGGCTCCCACTCCAATCCACAACGGACTAGGCCGACAAAATAACTCCGCAAAGAAGCACGTCAAGCTGGCCGCGTGATCTGGGCAAGGCGGCGGAAACATCGCGGACAACACTCGGCTTAATCAGCAACCGTCAACCAAAGCTCGCTGTCCGACCCGGATGAATGACCAGCTACTCAGGCGGCAAGCCTGAGTGCTACCACTCGTCGAATGCGCGCAAGATAACCTTTAGCACCGGCGGCTAAGTCTCCCCAGGCCAGGCTCGAGTTTATTACTGAAACTCCGGCGCGGCCAATGGCTCGCTGGCTAGGGTTCACCAAAGCGCGGGTCGAGATTCTCGCGCGCCGCTCTGCAATGCGGGTCAAGCTCGAGCGCGCGCCGAAAATCGGCCTGCGCTTCCTTGTTCATCCCGCCGCGTTGTTTCATCAGACCACGCCGGGCATAGCTGTCAGCGGTCGGCGCGATCGCGATCGCCTTGTCCAGGTCCTCGATCGCTCCTTTCCGGTCGCCATCAATTTCCCGCAGCCGGGCGCGCGCGACAAACACCTTGTCGCTCGGCGATGGCTTCTCGATCGCTTGATCGTAAACCTGCCGCGCTTCGCTGTTTTTCCCGGCAGCTTCGAGGCTCACGCCGAGGAGAAATGGAGCGAGCGGATTGTCCGGATCGAGGGCTAAGGCCTGACGAGCGTCCTTTTCCGCCTCGTCCACACGATCAGCCAGGATCCGGGTCATACCGCGATCGATGTAATACTGGCCTACCCCCGGATCGATCGCGATCGCCTGATCATAATCTTTCAGCGCGCCGGTGAAGTCTCTCGATTGCTCGCGCAGTCGGGCGCGATTGTACCAAGCCTTGGAATAGGCCGGGTTAACCGCGATCGCTTTCCCATAGTTAGCGTTCGCTTCCGCAAGTGCGCCGCGACTGCCAGCCACCAAGCCGAGCGTGTTCCACGCGCTCGCGTCCCGCGGATCCAGTTCGATCGCCTTTTTCGAGTCCGCAATTGCGGCATCGAATTCCTTCCGGACAAAACGACAGAAGCCCCGATTTTCCCAGGCGAGCGCGTTGCGCGGCGCCAGCTCGATCGCGCGATCGAGATCCTGTAATCCCCCCGCGGTGTCGCCCTTGATTGTACGAAGACGGCCCCGTTCAATCAAAGCGGAAGCAAAACGCGGATTGCGCGCAATTGCCTGGCTGAAGTTCGCCTCCGCGCCGGCGGACAAACCTTTTTTGTCCGAGACCAAACCGAGGATGTAATAGGCATTGGTGCTTTCTCCATTAAGGGCGATGGCTTTGTTAGCGTCGGCATAAGCGCCGTCGAGATCCCCTTTCCGCTGACGAATCCCTGCCCGATATTCCCAGGCGGTGGCGTCGTTTGGACTTAGTTCGATGGCGCGATCTTCATCCCGCAATGCCGCAGTCAGATCGCCGATCCAATCGGATAGTAACCCGCGCAAGGCATAAGGCCGGCTCGCATTCGGGGCGATCGCGATCGCCTTGTCACAGGTGTCAATCGTCTCCGCCACCTCGCCCTGGTCGCCGAGATATTGCGCCAGCTGACAGAGAGTCTGGAGATCGCGCGGATCGCGTTTAAGCGCCTGCTGGCAATCTTCAATCGCGCCAGCGAGATCGCCCATGAAGTAGCGGGTCACGGCCCGGGAACGATAAACCGGAGCATCATTTTGCCCCAGCGCGATGGCCTGCGTGTAATCCGCCAGCGCACCCTGGAAATCTTGTTTCGCCTGACGCGCACCTCCCCGCGCGACATAACCCGCGGCCACCTTGGGTTGCGCCGCGATCAGGCGCGAAAAGTCGGCAATGGCTTCATCGAACTGGCCACGGCTCGCGCGCAGGGTGCCGCGCCCGGCGTAGGCTGGCAGGTACGACGGATCCGCTTTCAGCGCCTGCGAGATATCCTCATCGGCTCCGGCCAGGTCGCCGCGCGCGACACGCTGCTCGGCCCGTTGCACCAACTGGCGCGGACTCAGATTAGCATCCTTCTCCTCGGCCATCGCCGATAAGATGATGAGCAGAAGGCTGGCTGCGAGGAGAAAAAGGTTTAGAACCTTTGTTGAAGCTATTCGCACAATAGTTAGGACTCGGTTCATCCCAGCTCGAGAACTGATTGTGTCCAGCAATATGGCTGAGTGCAACCACGCGCCGCTCTTTTCCCGCTACAGGTAATCGGCCGCCGAGGCATGCAAGCGCAGTCTTGTCACGGCCTTCACCACCGTTGAGCATTTGCAGATGCATCG
Organism: Chthoniobacterales bacterium; assembly: GCA_036825615.1. Taxonomy (GTDB): domain Bacteria; phylum Verrucomicrobiota; class Verrucomicrobiia; order Chthoniobacterales; family UBA10450; genus JAICXG01. The sequence goes on along the minus strand of DAISXY010000003.1, from coordinate 276,068 downwards.
CGAGGCTCGCACCGGACGCCGCGCAATTTCTCTTCCGCTCAGCCGCGGGATTGGGAACATGCTGCTCGCCACCTTCGCCTTTGCAGTCATGAACGTGTTCGTGAAACAGCTCGATCGCATCCCGGCGATGGAGATTGTCTTCTTTCGTTGTCTTGTCTCGGGCTTGCTCTGCGCGTTTGAGGTCGCGCGCCGAGGGATGGATTGGCAGGGCAGCAATCGCACGCTGCTGATTGCGCGCGGCAGCTTCGGGACGCTTGCGCTTTACACCTTCTTCCTCACTCTGCAACGGATGCCGCTCGCGACCGCGGTCACGATCCAGTATCTCTCGCCGATTTTTACCGCACTTATCGGCGTCTTTGTTCTCCACGAATATGTGCGCCCGCGCCAATGGTTCTTCTATGCGATCGCCTTTGCCGGCGTCTTTGTAATCAAAGGCTTCGACTCACGGGTATCCACCTTCTATCTCCTGATCGGGATCGCTTCGGCAGTCTCTTCGGGGATGGCTTATAACCTTGTCCGTCGCTTGCGCGAACGGGAAGAAGCAATCGTCGTCGTGCTCCATTTCCAATTGGTCGGGATTGCCGCCGGGCTTGTCGTTAGCTTGTTCGACTGGAGAACGCCTCTGCCATGGGAATGGTTTTCTCTCCTCATGTGCGGTGTTTTGACTCAGAAGGGGCAGGTTTGCCTGACGAAATCACTCCAGGCCGAGCGAGTCGCGAGTGTGGCGGTCCTTAACTACATCGGACTCATCTACGCGCTTGTCTTCGGAGTAACTCTTTTCGGCGAACACTATTCGCTCGAGACAGTGCTTGGGATCGTGCTCGTCGTCGCCGGAGTCTTATTTGCCGTTCTTTACGGCAGACCGAAGCCTCCGCAGGTCATGGAAGAAACTGAAACGGCGGTTCTGTAAATAGCGGAAACCCGCCCGAGAGCCGCCCTCTTTTGGGGCCACCCGTCCCCGGGCCGAGTCATACTTTGGGGCCGGCCCGCCCCCGGGCCGCCCACTTTCTATGCGAAGATACACAATCAACCCTGTGCTAACGCCTACCCCTGCAACGAAGTCACCCACAGCGCAGGCTGGACGGGCCATCACCGAGCTTCACGGGACGACCGTGAGGGTGAGATCATTCCCATCGCCGCCGGCGTAACTGGCCTGATACTTGTTCTTCCCGGCGGTCAGGGTGGAACCATCGGCCAGGTTGGCAAAGGTGCCGCTGATCGGACTCGCGCTCGTGTTGCTGAGCGCAACAAAGACGCTCCCGAGCGGGAGCCGCTTGTTCCCGATCGCGCTGAAGTTAAACTGCGCTCCGCTCTCGATTGTGATTCCGTTCGCCACCACCTCGTCGGCTCTGGCTTTCTTTGTGTTAAGCTTATAGGTGTAACTCCCGTCGGCTTTGAAGGTGAGCAGGCTTTGGATCGTCGTCGTCGCCGGCTGCCGCGCTCCCACGCTCGGCTCCAGGAATGCCCCTGCTCCGCTCCCGGTGCCGATGGTGGTCGGTCCCGCGATGATCCCTCGCCCGCCCAGGGTCCCGGCATTCACGCTCACGGTCCCTGTCCCGGTGGCCGAGCCAGTTCTGTTTGCCACCTTCAAAGCTCCGGAAGTTACACTCGTTCCGCCGGTGTAAACATTAGCTCCGCTCAGCGTCAGTGTCCCGCTGCCGGTCTTGGTGAGTCCGCCATTGTCCTGAATGACTCCGGAAAATACCGTGCTCAGATTGTTCGCACCAATGCTCAGACTATGACTGCCGAGCAAAACCTGCCCGTCACCTTCGAGTGAGCCAATCGTGATAATCCCCGGATTGTGCAGAGTCAGGTCGAGATTGCCATTGCCAAAGACTTCGATCCGGGCGGTGGCGCCGCCAGCCTTTCCTTGGAATTGAATCGAGCCGCCTCCGCCGCCGTTACTCCCCCCGTTGGCAATCAGGGTGGCGTTGCCCGCACTGGAGTTATCCCGAAACAGGGTAACTCCACCAGCCGCGTCAGTAACTGAGCCTCCCTCGGAGGTGATGGTCGAGGTAGCAGCGCGCGAGACGAACCAGAACTGCGTCATCCCGCCGAGCGCACCCGCGACCTCTCCGGCTTGGTTCGTGATCGTGGCGTTGTCTGCACTCGCGGAGTTGAAAAACTCAATCGTCCCACCACTTGCTCCGCCAACCGCGCCACCTTCGTTGACCAAAGTCGCACTCCCGGCATGCGGCGAATCGATAAACTGAAGATCGCCCCCGGCGGCACCACTTACAATCGCACCTTCATTAGTAAAGGCTGTCAGTTCGCCCAGGCTCGAGCTTTCATTGATAGCGAAGAGCCCGTGATTGCCAGCATTATCGACTGTCGCCACAAAGGATTGCAAGGTTCCAGACTCGTTCCTGACGCCTGAACCTAAACTAAGAAAGATTCCCGGAGAGCACTTGATGCTATAGTTATTTGCACCGTTGCTGAACGCAACTTCGAAAATACCAACCGATGCCGATAACGATACCTCTGTTTGATTTGACACTCCGAACGTAGCCGTATCAAACGGCCCATTGGGGGGAGTGCCGGAAGACCAGTTACTACCCGTGTTCCAATCCCCGTTAATCGGGTTCAAAAGCCAGGTGCCGCTGGCCGCGCGTCCAGTCACGGGTAAAATGCCAATAGTTATTATGGCAGCAGTAGCGATCGTGAGACAGAGCGGGTGGAGGCGAGCCAATTTCCGGGAGTTTGTGATCGTTTTCATAGACTTATGACTTTCTTGGGCTGGCGAACCCGCGGGAGTTGAACCGCGGGCAAAGAATAGCATTTCCGGCTTTTATTTGTCGACCAGTTTGCACAAGACGTGGTGCGCTTGCTTCTCATTTCTTGCGAAATGCTGGACGAATTTTGCGCTTGGCGGCGCTTACTCGCTCTCGTCAGAGCAGGGCAGCGCGAGCGTCCTGCTTACGCGACCAAGCGACGGGCTGGAAGCGCCGTCGGGCAGATCCGGCAGGACGCCCGACTTCCGGCCGGGGTCGGCGCCCCCGGCTACAACATTGGAGCCATCTGTCTATCTCCGTGCGGATTCGAGCCGTATCAGGCAATGTGCTCGACAAAAGGACTACCTTTTGCAACGCTCGGCGCTTATGAAACGAAACGCTCTCCGGCTAATTCATTCGATCAATCGCACGCGATTGCGGCTCGCTTTGCTACAAATTGCAATCGCTTGTTTTGCCTTTTCGCCCCCAGCGCGAGCGACGTGTCAGGAAGACTGCCTTGCGAACGAAAACACCGCCTTGGGTGAAGACGCGCTCGTCAAGCTCACGACTGGCTATCATAACACTGGCGTTGGCTTTGAGGCGCTCTCCGCTAACACCACGGGCTGGGAAAACACCGCCGTCGGTTGGAACGCGCTGGCTAACAACACCACTGGCTTTAGCAATGTCGCGATGGGCGCCTACGCGATGCAAAGTGGTAATTCAGGAGCTAATACCGCACTTGGTTATCGGACCCTCGTCGCAACGAGCGGCGGCTTGAACACCGCCGTCGGTTCTGAAGCTCTCTCCCTTAACACAACAGGTTACTCGAATGTGGCGGTCGGTCGTTCGGCGCTTTATGCAAATCTCAGGGGAATCGACAATGTCGCGGTCGGTCAGGAGGCGCTTTCCAAAAACGAAAACGGGAGCTATAACATCGCGATCGGCTTTCAGGCCGGAGAAGCCATTACTGGGGATAATAACATTGCCATCGGCAACCCCGGAGTGAGTGACGAGTCGGATACGATTCGGATCGGAACGGAGGGCACACACACCAAGACTTACATCGCCGGGATCAAAGACGCCCCGCTGGTCAAGGGCACGGCCGTAGCCGTTGGGATCACGCCCGATGGGCAACTGGGGGTGCGAGCTTCCTCGGCGCGGTTCAAGGAAGCGATCAAACCAATGGCCGAGGCGAGCAAAGCGATTCTCGATCTTAAGCCGGTCACCTTTCGCTACAAGAAAGAGCTTGACCCGAAAGGAGCGCCGCAGTTCGGACTCGTGGCGGAGGAAGTAGCGAAGGTAAATCCGGACCTCGTCGTTTCCGACAAAAGCGACAAGCCCTTTACTGTTCGCTACGACGAAGTGAACACAATGCTACTGAACGAGTTTCTCAAGGAGCATCAAAAAGTTCAGGAGTTACAGGCCACTGTCGCTCGACAAGAGAAGCAAATTGAAACTCTCACCTCCGGACTTCAGGAGATGAGCGCGGAGCTTGAAGTAAGTAAGCCTGCGCGGCAAACCGTCGGCCAGTAATGATCACAACGGGAGACTAAGCCGATGACAACACTAACGAATAGGATTCATCCGCCGTTTGCGCTTTTCACTTGCGCAATCTTCGTGCTCGCGCCGCAAGCGCGCGCGACTTGCCAGGAAGGCTGCTTAACGAATGGAAACACCGTTCTGGGAGATGATGCACTTTTGCAACCCAGCGGCAGCGCGAACACGGCAGTGGGTTTTAATGCACTTCAAAATGACACCACGGGCCAGGAAAATACCGCGGTCGGCTGGCATACCCAAAGCAACAATGTCACGGGCAGCCACAATGTCTCGATGGCACCTTACTCGCAGGGCAACACCGCGTCTGATAACACCGCGATTGGTATCGCCAGCATGCTGTCGAATATGGGCAATGACAACACCGCGGTCGGCTGGGAAGCCGGTTATCTCAACTTCACCGGAACTTCGAATGTGGCGGTAGGAGGAGACTCACTCAGTGGCACTTTCGGCAGCAGCCGTAATGTCGTGCTCGGCGCCGACGCGCAGAACGACCTGTTCGACGCCAACGATAATATCGTCATCGGGTTTGAGGCCCACGGCCTGGCCGACGATCACAACATTCTGATCGGCAGCGTTGGGTTCACAAATGATCGCGGCACGATGCGGATTGGAGATTCGTTTTTCTCAGACATTGCCGGGACTTATGTTGCCGGGATTAGGGAGACACCACTTACACAAGGCACAGCCGTGGCCGTCGGCATCACTCCCGATGGCCAACTGGGGGTGAGCGCTTCTTCCGCGCGCTTCAAGGAAGCGATCAAACCGATGGCTCAGACGAGTGAAGTTATATATGGGCTGAAGCCTGTTACTTTCCGCTACAAGAAGGAACTGGATCCGAAAGCCACGCCGCAGTTTGGGTTAATTGCAGAAGAAGTTGCGAAGGTGAATCCTGACTTGATCGTCACTGATGACGAAGGCAAGCCTTTCACCGTGCGCTACGAAGCGGTGAACGCGATGCTGCTCAATGAGTTTCTCAAAGAACACCAAAGGGTGGAGAAAGTAGGATCAGCGGTCGAGCGCCATCAAGATCAAATTGATGCGCTTGCGATGGACTTGCAGAAACTCAGAACCTCAGTGAAATCGGCCAGGCTGTGCGGCAACGGGGGCCAACAATCGCTGACGAAATGACAAGCCATGAAAGTAGAAAACTTGCGCCACGGACCTTGCCCGATCGGCTTAATGGCGACGGCCCGAAACCAACGCGTCCTTGCCCGGCTCGATCCGCTCCATTTAAAGGCGCGGTAGTTGGAAAGCTCCGCACGAATTGGCCAGGTCGTAGGCGAGTTGGCCAAGTCGCGGGAAATCTCGGACAAGTTTTCGCTTGTCTCAGCCAAGGCCACGGCAAACCTGGCTGCGCGAGCCGTTTCCTTGGATAAGGCGACATAAAAGTTGCGCAACTCGCCAGCGATTTGGGCAAGTCGCACCAGAACGTGTCAAGGTCATGCGCCCGGTTGTCTAACTCGCTGGCGAATTAGCGAACTCGTGAAGCGCGGCCCGAGGGCGGGGCCGGCTCCAATGGTTTCAGGAAAGGGGCGGCTCAAAAGCTGAGTTAGCGCGTGCGGGTGAGGAGGTGGCGCAGGAGGATGGCGTTGTAGGTCTCGGCGTAAGCGCGGGCGCGAATGCGGAAGCTGAAATTCTGCGAAGGAGTGGCGATGATGCGGAAGGGTTGTTTCACGAAGCGGGTGCCGTAGCGGCGTTTGAATTGCGGATATCGGTTCACGCCCGGGGTGTCTTTGCCGTAGCGATCGATCGCGACAAAGCGCAGGTCGCCCTTTTTGATCGCGGCCCGCGCGTCCTCTTCGGGATGGGCCAGCTCCGGGTAAAGAAGATCGACCCCGCCAAAGGCAGCCTGGGCCCGCGCCGGAGCCGGCAGGGAAACGCAAATCGCAAAGAGCAGAAGCGCGCCGAGAAAATTTCTCATCTCGCATCCAAGATACCGACATGGGCCGGAGGGCGCGCGCAAGAAAAAAAGGGCGCGCCGTGATTACCGACCCGGCGCGCCCAGAAATCGCTTCGCTCCGCCTTCGGGCTACTTTTCGTAGCGGCGGGCGACTTCGTCCCAATTGATCGTGTTCCACCAAGCGCTGAGATACTCGGGCCGGCGGTTCTGGTATTTCAAGTAATAGGCGTGCTCCCAGACATCGACGCCGAGGACTGGAGTGCCTTCGCAACCGGCGATCGCCTTGCCCATGAGCGGGCTGTCCTGGTTGGCGGTCGAGCAGATTTCCAAGCCGCCGCCCGGTTTTTTCACCAGCCAGGCCCAGCCGCTGCCGAAACGGCCCGCGCCGGCGGCGGCGAATTTTTCCTTGAAGGCATCGAAGCTGCCAAAGCTGGACTTAATGTCGTCGGCCAGTTTGCCTTTCGGCGCGCCGCCGCCGTTGGGGCCCATGATTTGCCAGAAGAAAGAATGATTGGCATGGCCGCCGCCGTTGTTGCGCACCGCGGTGCGGATTGTCTCCGGGACGGCGTTAAGGTTGCTGATGAGATCTTCGATCGATTTGCCGCCGAGGCCGGCCTGGCCTTCGATCGCCTTGTTTACGTTGGAGACATACGCGGCGTGATGTTTATCGTGGTGAATCTCCATCGTCTTCGCATCGATATGCGGTTCCAGCGCATCATTGGGGTAGGGTAATTTCGGTAGTTCGTATGCCATAGAAGAGAAGTGTCGGGCCGGTTGGCGCGCTTGGGTAGTGCTTTTTTTGTCAAACGGGGCACCGATGCGCTCACTTGCACAAACTGGGTGCCTGAGGTTACGTCCAGCCTTTCGATGATGGAAAATCTCTCCGCCCGCCGACTGGCCCTGATCGGCGGCTGCTGCCTGCTCACGCTCACCTCCGCTTGCGAACGCAAGCCTGCCAAACCCGCCCCGGCAGCTTCTCCCACTTCCTCGCCAAAACCCGGCCAAACCATGCAACAAGTACCGGTCAGGCCTCCGATCACGGGACCGATCACGCCCGCCGTGGTCGACCAGAAAATGCCCGATTCCATCGCCGCCTACCTTCATTTCCCGAAAGATCCTGAAGTGTCGAAAGAGGATGCCGCGGTGCAGTTCTATTGCGACCTGACCGAGACCGGCGCGGTGGAAACAGTCCATGCCCTCGTCGCCAAAAGCGAGCCGTTCAAGGAAGCGGTGCGGACCGCGCTCGACTGGGGACGCTTTGCCCCCGCGACGGTGAACGGCAAACCGGTGCGGGTTTATCTCGGCGGCACGGTCCTTTTTCTGCATGAGAACAACCAGGAAGTGATCGTTGTCTCACTCGCGACTCACGAACGGGAACGTGTGAGCAAGCTGGTGAACTACATTCAACCGCAATTGATCGGTGGCTTGCGCCACGCGCTCGAGAAGGAGATCAGCAATCTGACCAAGGGAATTCTGGTCGCTGGCCGTGCGGAAGTGGTCGTGGAGGTGGATCCGCAGGGGAAAGTGACCAGGACCTCGGGGATTTCGGAAAATCCGAGAGCCAGCGGCCTTGGATCATTGCTCGATGAAGGGGTGCGTCATTCCAACTTCACGCCCGCTTACTACAACGCAAAACCAACCGCGGGCTCGATCAATGTGGTGGCCGATTTCGGCAAGTTCTAGTAGCCGGCAAGCGATGAATCGGAAGTAAGGGGTCGCCTCGGCAAAAGTCCTGCTTGTTCCCTCACTGCGCACTCGACTGGAAAAGATTCGAGCGAGGATTTCGCCCTACCCTTTCCCCAAGCGAGAAGCAGTACCTTCTCCTACGGCGCTCAGGCCGCGGCGGACGTTTCCGCGGCCGGGCGATCGCCGTCGCGGTCGATTCGTTTGAAATGGAGCTGGTCCACCCGGCGGCCGTCGGTCTGGGTGACCGTGACGCAGTAACCCTCGATCGGCACCTGCTCGCCCTGCTTCGGTAAATGGCCTAACAACTGCGTGACGTAGCCACCGATCGTGCTCACGTCGGCGTTCTCCAGCTCGATCTCGGCCAGGTCGCGGAGTTCGTAGAGCCCGAGCCCGCCCGCGACGACGAACTCGTCTTCATTGATGCGGCGAAACTCCGCTTTTTCCATGTCGAACTCGTCCTGGATATCGCCGACCAATTCCTCGAGGATGTTCTCCATTGTCACCATCCCGACCGTGCCGCCGTATTCGTCGACGACCATCGCGAGATGGGCGTGCCTGACGAGAAAGAGATTGAGCAGCTTCTCGAGGGACATCATTTCCGGCACCGGGATCAGTTCGCGCTTGATCTTCATCAGGTCCGGTGCCGGGTCGCGCATGAGCGGGAGCAGCTCCTTGATGTGGATAAGGCCAATGGTGTTGTCGAGATGGCCGCGACAGAGCGGGAAACGGGTGTGGCGCGATTCGATCGCCTTCTTGATGTTGTCCTCGAAGCTCTCCTCGACGTCGAGATAAACCACCTCGCCGCGCGGGGTCATGATGTCGCGCACGACCCGCCGGCGCATGTCGAGCGCGTTCACGAGAATGTCCCGGCCCAGTTCCGAGACTTCATCGGAGCGCTCGCTTTGGTCGAGAATCAGGCGCAGCTCCTCTTCGCTGTGGACCAGCTCGCCCTCCTGCACCGGCTCAGTGCGAAAGATATGACGCAGGACCCAGTTTGAGCAGGCGTTCAGAAGCCAGATGACGGGCTTGAAGAGAGCGTAAAAAAACCGAAGGGGCCCGCTCACCAGGAGGGTGGCGGGAAGCGGTTTGCGGATCGCGAGAATCTTCGGCGCCTGCTCCCCGAGCACGATGTGGAGGAAGGTGATGATCGAGAAAGCGAGAAAGAAGGAAACCGAAGTGATGACGGCAGCGGAGGTGATTCCAAGAAGATGGAAGAGCGGCTGCAATAATTTCGCGAGGAATGGTTCCCCCACCCAGCCGAGGCCGAGGCTGGCCAGGGTGATCCCGAGCTGGCAGGCGGAAAGGTAAGCGTCGAGATCACCCGCCACCTTCTGTGCCCTGGCGGCCCGGGTATTACCTTCCTCGGCCAGCGCTTCGAGCTGGCTCATCCGGATTTTCACGAGGGCAAATTCGGCCGCGACAAAAAAGGCGTTAAGGAAGACGAGCGCGCCAATCGCGACGAGCTTCCCGGCTGCCAGGCCAGGCGAATCCCAATTTTCCGCGGCCGCTTCCGCCACGGATGGGAAAGCGAAAAATGAGAAGGGCAAATTCATGGAGGCGGACGCGATGTGCGCCCGAAACCCGCCGCGAGCGAGCTACCAGCTCGACTTGGTCACGCCGGGAATGAGGCCGGCGGAAGCAAGCTCGCGAAAGGCGAGGCGGGAAATCTTGAACCGGCGAATGAAGGCGCGACGGCGGCCGGTCACCTGGCAGCGATTAACGACGCGGGTCGGGCTGGCGTCGCGCGGCAATTGCGTGAGCCCAACGTAATCCTTTTTCGCCTTGAGCTCGGCGCGCAGGGCGGCGTACTTCTGCACCGTCTTGCGCTTGCGCTCATTGCGATTGATCCACGACTTTTTCGCCATAGGGAACGCGGAAATTAGCGGGAAACGGCCCTTGCGCAACCAATTTTCTCCGGCACGATTTGCGCTTACGTTTTACCTTGGCCCCTGAAAAACGGGGCGATTTCGGCGCTCAACAATATTACTGCACTATGTTTCCACTCAGAACCAGGTTCCTGCCCCGGAGCGCGGACGCACTTCGGGACGCGCTCGAGGAAGGCTTGCGTTCCATCCTCCAACCGCCATTCCCGCGAGCGGTCACGGTCGAGGACGCCAATTACCCTGAGCTGGCTGCGATTCGCATATCGCTCGACAATGCCGTCGCCGTCGATGCTCCCCCGCCGCTTCCCCAGCGGAACGGAACTCTCGAGCCGGGGTTGCGGGTCAAACACCTTGAGATCAATGGCCAGGCAGTGCGAGTGCAACGGGCGGCGATCGACCTCTCCTGCGTCGCTCGTGATGCCCGAATCGCCGAAAGCCGCGATCACAACGGCAACGTGCTCTTGCTTCTCCAGGAAGCCGCCGAGGGCAAGATCGACATCTCGCTTCCCGTTGCTGATCTCCAGGCACTGGTTCGTTCAGGCGCGACCGCGGCCGCCGCAAAACACGGAGTTATGCTCGAGGATTTGCGCCTGCAAGTGCGCGCCGAAACTGCACGCACGCTTGCCCTCCAGGCGCGGGTCCGCGCGCGCAAGCTTTTCCTCAATACCGAGCTGCGACTCAGCGGCAGACTCGAAATTGACGAACAGATGAATGCCGAGGTTTCCGGCTTGGAATGCCTCGGGGAAGGCACGCTCGGCACGCTCGCCTGTGGCTTTCTTGGGCCCTACCTCGAACGGTTCAACAAGCGCAAATACTCGCTCGTCGCCCTCCCGCTGGGTGAGGTCAAACTGCGTGATATCCAGATCGCGGTTGACTCGAGGCTGCGAGTAAGCGCGCTGTTTGGGAGCGACGGCCGCACTTCAGCTCTTTGAGGCCGCGAGCGGGCGACGTGCAGGAGAATAACCCGGTCTCCGCCGAGGTTCTCGTCGAACGCCAGGTCGTGAATGTTGCCGATGCTGGAAACGCCGAGCCCTATTGTTTGCTCAGGCGCCGGAAAAGAATCGCTCCAATGACGATAAAGAGCAGGTTGGGAAACCAAACCAGCAGCTCCGGGTGAATCTTCGCGTTCGCTCGCATCGTGTCGGCGATGATGATGAAGAGAAAATAGAAAACGGCCACGATCAAACCCGTGGCAAAACCGACTGAGGTCTCCCGCCGGTGGGTGGTGACGCCGAGCGGCACCCCAATGAGGGAAAAGGCGAGGCAGGAAAATGGAAAAGAGAAGCGCTTGTTCAGCTCGGTGCGGGTCGCGCTCCGTTCCCGACGCGGCCCGGATTTCAGCTGCTCCAGTAATTGCGAGAGGGAGAGGGCCGAGCGACTCGGCCGTTTCTTTTCCTTTTCGTAGAGTTCTTCCAAGCTGATCGGGAGCGTGCCCTCCTCGAGGCTGATCCCGTCGCGGACTTTGCGCAAATCGTAGGGATTCTTTGCGTCCCGCTCCTGGTAGCGCGCATCGTAGAGGTGCAAAAGGAGCCGCTTCTCCGGGAGGTCGGTCTCGAGCTTGCCGGTCCGAGCATAGGTCACGCGCACCGGGAGGTCATGATCGTCCATTTGGAAAACGATGATGTTCTCCAGCTTGTTGCCCTCTTTTTTCCCGACGTAGATCTTGCGGCCGGGGAATTGGTCGATCACCTGGTCGCCGCCGAAGAGTGCGATCGGGTTTTGCGTCGCGAGATCGAAAATGCTGCTGCGTAATTTTTCCTGGGCCGCCGGTGCGACCGAGACATTGAGCCAGAGGCAAATCGCCGTGCACACGAGCGCGAGCAAAGCGAGCGGAACGCAGACCCGGGTGACGCTCACGCCATTTGCCCGGAGCGCGATCAATTCGTTATCCGCCGAGAGCCGGCCGAAGACGAGGAGAATGGCGGTCAGCAATCCCCAGGGGATGGTAAAGATGAGCGAAAACGGCAGCACGTAAGCGACAAAAGTGACGAGAAACTGCAACGGCACGTCGTGGTTCACGAGCAGGGGAAGGAGCTTGCGAAAAATATTGCCGACCACGAGCACGAGGCTGAGAACCGCGATCGCAAAAAGCACATTCACGATCAGCTCGCGGCCGATAAATCGATCGATCAATTTCATCGCTTCGCCGGGGGTACGGCTTCATGAACCGGCGCGACGCGGCTGTCAACCGAGGCCTCCAGCACGGGAATAAAAGATTTTTTCAAAAGCGGCATTGACCACTTATCACAATTTCCGATAAAACCATCGCTCACACTTACAACTCACTTCACTCAACACATAATGGACAACGAGAACACTGCATCGTCTCGTTCCGCCCAGTCACACAGCAACACACGGCCAAGTCGCCGGAAATTCATCAGTCAGGTCAGCGCCGCTCTCGCCGGTGGCGCCGTTCTGGGTAAGATCCCGCAAAGCTCAGCTCAATCACTTCTCGACGGACAGCTTGCTGGCTCGTCCGATCCGCGGGTGCAGCAGTCGTTTCAACTGCGGGTCGCCGCCGCCAGAGCCGAGCGCGCGATCCCGGTGCCGCCGCACACGACCAACGGCGACGAGGAACGTTATGCCGACAAATCGGGCACTTACAGCAAGGGGATTCTGCAAGATGGCATCGGGCTGGTAAACCTGCAGGCTTTTCGCAGCTTCCGAAAAGCCATCAACACCGGCACGCTCGAGGCGTTCGAGCAGGTCATCACCGGCGGGCCACGGACGCAAAACGGTCCCCTTGGCGGCCGTGCCTTTCCGCTCGAGGGCACCGACGGCTCGCAATTTGGCAATGCCCCTTCGCCGGCGAATCAGATCACTCAGATTGTCGTGCCTCCAGCACCGGCCGCCGCGAGCGAAGCCTACGGAACGGAATTGATCGAGATGTATTGGGGTTCGTTGCTGCGGGATGTGGCCTTCACCGATTACGCCTCGCATCCGATCGCAGCGCAGGCGGCGGCGGAACTAACCAGGGAACGAACCTACGCCGGGCCACGAGACAGCTCGGGACGGGTCACACCGGACCTGCTCTTCCGAGGGACTTACCCTGGCGACACCGTCGGGCCGTATATCTCGCAATTTGCACTTCAACCCACCTTCATGGGGGTTCAGCCGATGAGCCAGCAAATGGTCGCCGTGACGTCGGGGATCGATTTCATGACCGACCCGGTCACTTTTCAGCAGGTCCAAAACGGGATTGATACCGGCGTTTCCCTCCAGTTTGATCCACAATTGCGTTACCTGCACGATGGCCGCGGCTTCTGCGCGTTCACCCATGTCGATGTGCTCTTTCAGGCTTATTTCACGGCTATGCTCGTGCTCGGCACAATCGGCGCGCCCGCCAACCCTGGCGATCCCTATGTCGGCGCGACGAAGCAAAACGGCTTCGGCACTTTTGCGGGCCCGGACATCGCCGCCACGCTCGCGACCGCCGCCCGCCTCGCTCTGAACAACGTCTGGTACCAGAAATGGTGGATTCATTTGCGCCACCGGCCGGAGTCGGGTGGAGCGATCGCGCGCCAGATTCTCACTGGCAATGGCAACACGCTCGATGTCCATCTGCATGAAAACGTCCTCAACTCTCAGGCCGTCCAGGCGAGCTTCAGCAAGTATGGCGATTACTTCCTGTCGCAGGCGTTTCCCGAAGGTTCGCCGACCCATCCCGCCTATCCCACCGGTCACGGGACAGTGGCGGGGGCCTGCATCACGGTGCTGAAGTTCTTCTTCGACGGAAACTTCGTCATCCCAAACCCGGTCGTGCCGACGAACGATGGGCTCGCGCTCGAGCCTTACACCGGAGGGGACGCCGGCCAGTTGACGGTCGCGGGCGAACTGAACAAGCTCGCCAACAACATCTCCTTTGGTCATGGCATCCACGCCGGAATCCACTGGCGCAGCGACACCGCCTCCTCGGTCCAGCTCGGCGAAGCGGTCGCGATCAGCATGTTGCAGGATCGGGCCGCGACTTACGCGGAGAAGTTTACGATCAACCTTCAGAAGATCGACGGCACAACCGCGACGATTTCCAACCAATAGCCTCCCCCTCGGCGCGGCCCATTTCGGCCGCGCCGAATGATCGTTAGGCGTTTGCTTCCGGCGCGAGTTTGCTACCTTGTCGGCTCATGCCGGAAGCGCTCTACGATGTGGCCATTATTGGCGGCGGCCCCGCCGGCAGTTCTGCCGCGACTTTGCTCGCACGCGCCGGACGCCGCGTCGTCGTGTGCGAGCGGGAAAAATTTCCTCGCTTCCACATCGGCGAATCGCTTCTCCCGGTCAGCATGAAGACCTTCACCCGCCTCGGCGTGCACGAGAAATTCGAGCGCGCGGGGTTCCTGAAAAAATATGGCGGGGAAATGACCAGCGCCTGCTCCGAGGAAGGAGTGAAATTCTATTTCAAGGACGGCTGCCGCTCGCAAACCGAATACTCCTATCAGGTGCCGCGGGCCCAATTTGACGAGGTGCTGCTCGATCACGCGGCGGAAAATGGCGCCGAAGTGCGCGAGCAAACGCTGGTCAGGGAAATCGAATTTCTCCCCGACCGCGTCGAGCTGCAGCTACAGACTAGAACAGGCGCTCAGGAAAAAATTGCCGCGCGCTATGTGATTGACGCGAGCGGCCGGCATTCCGTTATCGGCAATCATTTCAAACTGCGGGAGACCTATCCGCACCTGCGCAAGATCTCGATCTTCGCCCACTACGAAGGAGTCGACCTGGAGGAAGGCCGCGACGCCAGTCTCACCCGCCAGGTGCGCGCGGCCGACCGCTGGTTTTGGTGGGTCCCTTTACCTAACGATCGTTCCAGCATCGGCGTCGTCCTCGACACCGACCTCTATCGCGCGGCCAAAAAATCCCCCGAAGAATTCCTCGAGCAATCCCTGGCCGAACAGCCGTTCCTCGCCCGCCGCATGACCCGCGCCCGCCGCGTCACCCCGGCCTACGCGAGCGCCGATTTTTCTTACCGCCTGAAGAGACTAACCGGCGAGCGCTGGATCCTGGCCGGTGATGCCGCCGGCTTTATTGACCCCGTCTTCAGCAGCGGCGTTTTTCTTGCCCTGCTCGGCGGCGAAGCGGCCGCCGACATTCTCAACATCGTGCTCGATCATCCGCGCAAGGCCCCACGGCTCTTCGCCGGTTACGAGCGACTCCTGCGCCGGGTGATGGATGGCTATCTGCGCTTCGTCGACGCGTGGTATTCGAAAGAATTCATCGAAGTCTTTCTTTACCCGCAGGACATCCTGCAAATCCCGCCAGCGGTGAATGCAGTCCTCGGCGGAAATATCAGTGGCAGTTTTGCCATCCGCTGGCGGATGGCCGCCTTCTATTTCATCGTCTGGCTGCAACGTTACTTCCCGCTTTGCCCCCGGCGCACTCTCGTCCCACCGAAACAGCAAGCCGCCCTCGAGCCGCTGCGGCCCGCCGCCTAACGAGCATGGATTTCCGCGCTCGCCCCGCCACGCTCCTTTGCACCGCGCTCCTTTGCCTGACGAGCTGTGCCGGCTATCGCCACCAGCTCGCCACCCCCACACCGCAATGGCAATCGCGGGTCGGGCAATTGCAATATCGCGGCCCGAAAACTTCGCTTATCGGCGAAGTCATCGTCCGCTACTCGCAGGCGGGGGATTTCGAGCTGATTTTCAGCAAAGGCCCGGGCGTGACGCTGCTCACCGTGCGCCAGGATAACCAGTTTGTGCGGGTGAGCGGTCCTCTCGCCCGCGGTTCGTGGTCGGGGCCGCCTAACGAAGCGCCACAGCGTCTCCGCGGCTGGGCTTCGCTCCGCGGTCTCCTGATGCGCGCGCCTAACGACCCGCTGATTCACGAAACCATCGGCCCCGAATCGTTCAGCTTTGTCTTCTGAGCGAAGGATCCTGCCGATGTCGTATTCGAAATTTGTCGCCCGCGCCGTCACTCGACATCCGGGACTGGTCTGGCTCGGAGTGCTATTGGTCGGCGCGATCAGCGTTCTTATCCTGCTGACCCATCTCCGTCTCGACACGGAGGTGCTCAATCTCCTCCCGGCCAAGTTCGAATCGGTCCGCGGACTGAAGATTTACAACAACGAATTTGCGCAAACGCGCGAGCTGACGTTTGCGCTCCTCGCCGACCCTGAAGATGTCGACGCGCTCGATGAATTCACTCCCGTCTTCACGCAACGCCTGCGCGAACAACCGTGGTCCACCCGCGTGCTGAGCGGTTCGCCGATGGAATCACCGGAGGCCATCCCGGATCTGCAACGGATCGCGGTTCCGCTCTTGCTCAATCTCAATCCTGAGGCATTCCGCGATGCGATTGCCCTCCTCCAGCCCGACAAGATGGCCGCCCGGCTCGCGCGTTTGCACCAGGAAATCGCGGCCGGATCCCCGCGACCCGAACTGGAGCTGCAGCTCGATCCGTTAGGCATTGTCGCGCCGGCGCTGAAACCGTTCGCCGCCAATGCCTCGCTCGAAGAAGATCAACCGCTCGTCTCCCCCGATCGCACCATGCACCTCGTCCTCGCGGTCACGAACCAGCCGGGCATCGGCGCGTTCGATTGCCAGAAGCTGATGGACAAGGTGGATGCCTTCCGCGCCTCGGCCGGCGCCGGCTGGGAGGGCACGCGGCGGCTGCAAATTCTTGTCACCGGCCGCAGCGCCTATGTCGCCGAAATCTCGCGCAGTATGCGGCACGACATCGTCGTTACTCTGCTCGGGTCAATCGCGCTGGTCGGCGCGCTTTTCTTGCTCGGTTTTCACCGCTGGCTGCCGCTCATCGGGATGGGTTTCTCTCTGCTCCTTTGCTGTCTCGTCGCGCTCGCCGCCGGCCTCCTCATTTTCGGCGAGCTCAACATGGTAACGATTGGAATGTGCGCGATCCTCATCGGCCTCGGAGTCGATTTCGCGATTCTGATTTTCGGCCGCTACCAACAGGCGCGGGACGAAGGCGCCGAACACGCCGCCGCCATTGAAGAAGCGGTCGCAAAACTTGGTCGCGCGATTTTTTTCGGCGCGCTCACGACTGCGGTTGGTTTTCTCGCCCTGCTTTTGGCCGAGTCAGCCGGCTTCACCCAGCTCGGGGTCCTGATCGCAATCGGGATTTCCGTTGCCGCCGTTTGCATGACGAGCGTCTTCTTCCTCTTCACGCGCGCGAGCGCGAAGCCGCAGAAGAGTGACTGGGTCCTTACACTCGTTAGGCAATATGTCCGGCGGACGCTGCGCACGCCGCGTCTCATTCTTGCGCTCACCATCCCGCTCCTGCTCGCCCTTTTCGCGATTGCCCTTCTCCCGCAACTCCCGCTCATCTTCGACGCGAGTGCGCATTCGATGGAACCGAAATCAAGCGAAGCCGCGCGCGCCCTTGCCGCGATCATGTCGAAAATGCCGGTGCGCTGGGAGCCGGTCCTCGGGATTATTCGCGCGCCTGACGCGGAAAAGTTGCACGACTGGTGGCAAAAGGTGGAAGCCCATTGGCGCGAAGTGCAGCAGGCGGGAAAAATCAAAAACTTTTCCACCCCGGCCGCTCTTGCTCTCTCCCCAAAACAAATGGAACAAAACCGTCGCCAGCTCTCCGTGATCGACTTCGCGGCCGCGCGCAGCTCCCTTGCGCAAGCGATCGCGCGCGAAGGTTTCAGCCGGGAGAGCTTCGCTGCCGGCTTTCGCCTGCTCGATCAACTCCAAGCCGTCAGCCGCGGCGCGATCCCGATTCCCGAGTGGCGGCGCGAGCTGCCGCCCTCATCGAGCTGGTGGTTCCTGGTCGATCGCTACTTTGCCCATGACCCGCTTCTCACGGTCGGCTTCGCCACCACCAATCACCCGGTTGAGACCCACGCGCAAAAGCTCATGCTCGAGCATAGCCTTCCTGTGACTAACGTCCCAATGACTCTATCTGGCTGGAGCTTTACCCTTACTGACTTGATCCCGTGGTCACACCGGCAACTTATCCTTATCAGCACGCTGATGGCGTTCTTCGACGCCTCGCTCCTGGCCGTCCTTTATCGTGACTGGCGACTCTGGCTCATCCAGATCCTGACTCTCGCCTTTGCCATTGGGGCGATGATTGCGACCATGAAGCTGGCTCATCTCCCGCTCAACCTCCTCAACGTCCTCGCTTTTCGCCTCGTTCTTGCGATTGGGGTGGACTACGGGATTTATGTCCTGCTGGTCTGGCAAAAAGCCCGCGCAATCGAGCATGACGTCGCGGGCGTGCTGAAGCCGGTCCTGCTTGCTGGTCTGACGGCGATTGCCGGCTTTGGTTCGTTAGGCCTGGCTACCAACCCGACCCTGAGCGGTCTTGGCATCGCCTGCGCGATCGGCCTGGCTTGGAGCCTCTTCGGCACGATCTTCTTCACTCTGCCCGCCGCGACCCTCGCCGAGCCCCATGCCGATTCGCTGTAGCAATCGCTCACCCGCGCTTCGCACAGCAAAGCGGCGAGCACGACCGCGCGGCTATGGCGACAAGCGCCTAGTTTTTCGGCGACGGCGAAGGCGAAGCAGTCTTTGATGCCCCCCCCGGTTTGGGCGGCATCATTGGTGAGGTGCCAGGTTGTGGCGACGCGCCCGGAGTCACTCCAAGCAGCTCGACGTCGAAAATCAAGGTCGATTCCGGCCCGATCTCGTTACCGGCACCGCGTTCTCCGTAGGCGAGATCCGGTGGGATATAGAATTTGTACTTCGCCCCCGGCTTCATCAGCTGGAGACCTTCGGTCCAACCCTTGATAACACGGTTGACCGGAAACTTCGCCGGCTTGCCCCGCTTATAGGAGCTATCAAACTCGGTCCCGTTGATCAAGGTGCCGCGATAATTCACCTCGACGGTGTCGGTTTCCTTTGGCGAGGTGCCGCTGCCTTCGGCGATCACCTGATATTCCAGACCGCTCGCCGTCGTCTTGATGCCGGGCTTCTTCTTGTTCTCCTCGAGGAATTTCTTCCCTTCAGCCGCATTCTTATCGCCTTCCTTTTTCCGGACCGTGGCCTGTTTTTCCATCATCTCTTTTTGGAACGTGCTCATGACTTGACGCACCTGTTCCTCATTCAGGATCGGCGTGGCCCCGGTCATCCCGTCATGAACGCCCTGGCTCAAAAGCTTTTCGTCCACGTCGATCAACTGCCGCTTCATCGTCGAGCCGATGTCGAGCCCGATTGCATAGCTGACCTTGTCTCGCTGATTTTTCAGCGGCCCGATCGGAACGTCAGGCGTCGGGCTCGGGCTGGGACTGGCAACCGCCATGGGCGTCGGCTTGGCCGTGGCGCCGGCGGCAGTCTTCGCGCTCTGGGCGGAAAAGGCGAGTGGCGCGAGCGCAACGGAAGTGAGAACGATGACAGGAAAACTTTTCATAAGAATGACTAACGACAATGAATCCCGCGCCGGCACCCGGCCCGGTGAGCAGAACCCATCAACGGGGATGAGGCTCGCGTCAAGCCGGTCCGCGCAAATCCGAGCCACGGGTCAAATGAGGGCCTGGACGTGTGCCTGCGCGCTGCTTCTTTTCGTCTGCTCTGCTTTGACCGCAAGCGCGCGCATCGTCCTCTCGCACGCCCAGGCGATGCGGATCGGTCGCAAAGTCTGGCAGAACGAATGTGACGGCACGGTTGCCGGACTCACTTCCTGGAACGCAGGGGAAAACTTCGCCTCACTCGGGATTGGACACTTCATCTGGTACCCGGCCGGCCAGCGCGGCCCTTTCGAAGAGAGCTTTCCCAAGTTCGTCAATTACGCCGCCGGCCGCGGCGCGAAATTGCCCGAGCTCTTGCTCGGACAAAAGAGCCGCGCATGCCCATGGAATTCACGGGCGGAGTTTCTCGCCGCCAAATCAACCAGACGAATGCAAGAGCTGCGAAGGTTTCTCGCCGATACGATTGATCTCCAGGCGGATTTTTTGCTCGAGCGTCTGCAGGAAGCGCTGCCGAAAATGCTCGCCGCCGCGCCGGTCGCGGAACGACCCCGTGTCCGCCAACAATTCGAGCGAGTGGCAAGCACGCCGGAGGGAGTCTACGCCTTGGTTGATTATGTTAATTTCAAGGGCGAAGGCGTGCTCCCGAGCGAGCGCTATCGCGGGCGCGGCTGGGGATTGCTTCAGGTCCTGGAAGGCATGCCGCGCGAATCCACGGGAGCGCGAGCGGCGGACGATTTCGCCGCCTCAGCTGCGCGGGTGCTGCGCGAGCGGGTGAAAAATTCGCCCCCGCAACGAAACGAAAACCGATGGCTCCCAGGCTGGCTGAGCCGGATCGCTACTTATCGGGAATAGGATTCGTTAGGCAAAGTCTCTGAATCAGCGTCGCCCAAACCAATCGGCGGTTTGCCTGCGCCGCCGCAATTTCCACGTTGCCAGCGGCGGGCGAATTCTCCATTTTGGCATCCGTCCGGCTACCATGGGTGTCGGACTATTCTGCCGTTTGTGACTGCCCGATTTTACAAAAGCATTGCCGTCCTCGCGCTCCTGCTCTTCGCGGGCGGTGTGCTGCGCGCCCAATTTCTGAACTCACGCCCCACCCCGGCCCCGCGTCTCCGCCCGCCGATGAAAAAAGCGACCCAACTGATTCACGCCCAGGAACCGATCAACGTCTCACCGCGCTTGCTCGAACAGTTGACGCCGGACAATTCGCATGTCCGGGTCTCGCTTTCGAAACAGCGCGCCTACTTGATGTTGGGAGATGAGGTCGTAATCGACTCTCCCATTTCCTCGGGCAAACGCGCCCGCCCCACCCCGCAGGGCAGCTTTCATGTCCTCGAGAAGGACAAGGACCATCGCTCGAGCGTCTATGGCGATTTCGTCGATGGCCAGGGCCGGGTGGTGCGGGCCGGGATCAGTTCGCGGATCGATTCGGCGCCAAGCGGAACGCACTACGTCGGCGCGCCGATGAAATGGTTCATGCGCCTGACCGACGAAGGCGTCGGGATGCATGTCGGGATTTTGCCCGGCTATCCGGCCTCGCATGGTTGCATCCGGATGCCGTCGCAGGCGGCGGAGATGTTTTACAACAAAGTGAAAATCGGCACCCCAGTAGTGGTGGCGGATTAGGCTGCGACTTCACTCAAACGCTCTCGCAAAAGGTTGAGCGCCATCTGGGTCGCGAGCTGTTTAAAGGTCTCGCGATCGGTCGGGAAGAAAAGATGCCTAACGAGCGTGCCGCCGCCGCCCGCGAGCGCGATGAAGGCCGTTCCGACTGGTTTTTCCGGGGTGCCGCCGCCCGGGCCGGCAATCCCGGTCGTGGCAAGGGCAAGATCGGCGCCCGATTTTTCCCGCGCGCCTTCAGCCATGGCGCGCGCCACCGGCTCGCTCACCGCGCCGTGAGTCGCGATCAGCTCCGGCTCGACCCCGAGTGCGGCCGTTTTCGCTTCGTTCGAATAGGTGACATACCCGGCGAGAAAAACTCTGGACGCTCCCGGCACATTCGTGAGGCGGTGGGCGAGGAACCCGCCGGTGCAGGACTCCGCCAGCGCGAGGGTGAGCTTGCGCGCGGTCAACTGCCTAACGAGGACGCTCTCCAGCGTCTCGCGCTCGGTTGTGAAGATGAACTTCTCCAGCTTCGCCCTCACGATCACGTCCGCTTCCTCCAGCACCGCGCTCGAGCCGATCACGCGCAGATCAACCTCGCCCATGTGCGCGCAGTAGCCGAGCTCGAGCCCGCCGATCGCGAGGAGTTGCCGCCCGACCGCTTCCTCGACGTGCGATTCGCCCATCCCGACGATCCGATAATTGCGATAGCGGATTTCCTGCTCGCGCCGGACGATTCGCTCGAGGCGCGGGAGAACAAAATCGAGAAACATCGGTTGCAGCTCGCGAGGCGGCCCCGGGAGGAGAAACAAATGGGGCGAGGCGATCGCCGGATTGATTCCAGCCGCAAGATAAAGCCCGGAGGCGCTTCCATTGTCGTTAGGCAAAATCTCCGCTCCCCGCGGGACCATCGCCTGGCGGAGAATGCGGTCGGTCAGCCGGATCGCGCGGCTCGTCAGGCGTTCAGTGATGCTGGCTTCGAGCGCCGGGTCCGCGACCAAATCAAGCCCGAGCAATTCCGCGGTGATCTCACGCGTGACGTCGTCGGTGGTCGGCCCGAGCCCGCCGGTTACGAAGATGATTTCCGCGCCCGGGAAATTTTCCACGAGCGCCTCCCGAATGACGACGCCGTCGGGCACCGCCAGTTGCCGTTCGACCCGCAGGCCGAGCGAAAAAATTTCCTGGGCAATGAAGCTCAAGTGCGTGTTGAGGACGTCGCCGAGCAGGATCTCGGTCCCGGTATTGATGACCACGACGCGCACCGGGAACTAATCGCGCGAGCGGCACGCTCGCGCCACTCGTCTCACGCACTTCGATGACAATGGTTAGGCTCAGACTCCCGTATCCGAGGGATACTTGCCCCAGATCGCGCGCACGATGCAGAAGAGGCCGTAGGAAATAAAGCCGCAGGCGAGGAGGGCAAAAAGCCAGTCCCCGAAGGGAAGCTTTTGAACCATGCCTACCACGCCTTGCATCCCGCGCGCCGTCGAAGGATCGGAAGCAATCCCAGAATGAATAACTAATCCCCCGCACAGGAGAAAAAAGAGCGCGCGGGCGCAAATCCCAAACGCTGCCACCAGCTCGGCCGCGATCTCGAGCGCGCGAGTGGCGTGGCCTAGCTCGAAGCTGCGCCGGTAACGCGTGCTCAGTGCGTCATAGGAATATTTGATTCCAATCCCGGTCAGGATTGCTCCGATTATAACAAGAATCGAATTGCCGAGCGGAAGCCGCATTACCCGGGCTGCGAGGCTCACGGTGTGAGATTGACTCGAACGATGGCGTGAGAAAACAAATTCGAGCGCCAGCACCGTCAGTCCGAGATAGGCCAAACCGCCCCCGAACCGCCCGAGCCGATGGAACACTTCCATCAAATGTGAGTCGGTTCTTACCGGACCGAGCACGGATTCGACCGCGCGATGGATCCCGTAACAGCAAGTACCGGCCGCGAGGAGCGCGAGTGTGACCGTGCCCGGGAGATAAGCCCGTAGGAGATGCATCGTTTCCGTAGCTCCCGCATGAGAGTGAGTCCGCGCGATCGCGTCAGAGAGAGCGAAGCTACCGAGCAAGCCATAGACGAGCGCTTTGCCCACGTAACCCGCCCGGGCCAGGTCGCGCGCCCAGGCAGGGATGTTGCGCCAGCGGCCGAAGAGCTTCCCTCGGGCGACGGGGCGTTTCATCGCGCGATCATAATTCCAGAGCTTATGATACGGCCGCCTCCGGGTAGCGCACTCATACACGAGTGCCGCCGACCGTATCTCACCCTCGCGAACTTTCGTTGTGACTTAAGGAAGCAGCAAGGCGCTCATTTTGACTCGCGCGATTCTTCGGAAAAGCGACTCTCTTCTCCGACTGCCGGCGCAGAGAAAGGTCAGGATAGAACGGCAGCCAGTCCGAAACTCACTGATTACTCACTGCGCAAGGTGCCAGAGCTACCGGCCCAGAGCTGAGATCAATCGGGCCGCGCCGGCCGGCGGTGAAACCTTCCCGCTCAGAATCTGCGCCGGAGTCACCGCCCGCCCATAGTAACGATGATTCGCATCATCCTGGGTCACGATGACTGCTCCTTGCAACGAAACGCCTGCAAACAAGCCTTTGCTTCGGCTGTAGGTATAAATCGCCGCCACCGGCATCACATCCGCCTCGGCATGACGCCCGACCGGTCCAGCCGCGGCACTGGCATCCGCGCCGATCTTCACATTTCCGCCGTGCGAGAAAGCCCGGACTGCATCCTCATTATTGAGCACGAAAACAAAGTCGGTTACTTCCGCCCCGATCTGAAAGCCAACGCCGGCGCCGCCGGTCCCGATAAACGATGGACCCGACCAGCCATGGCCGGTTCGCGCCACCACCACGCCCTCGCCGCCTTTGCCGCTGACTCCGAACCCCACCTTCAAGACCTTGAGAATGGCGAGCCCGCGGGCGTGGCTCAGGACTGTCGCGGGAATACTCTGCTCCGGCATGCGGCGGAACTCGCGAATGATTTCGGCATCCGCATTGACAATTTCCTGCTCCGTGAACGCCTGCGCAGTGCTCAGCCCAACCGCGCAAACCGAGAGAATCAGCAAGCTACGTTTCATCGTTGGTCTTTCGCTTTTCGCTCCCCAAATGGACGCATGCTGCGAGCCTTGTAGCCGGATCGCTGATCCCGGCCCGGTCTCGAACGTCCGCGAGCGTCCGCTGTCTCAGCGCCGCGCCTGGCACCTTCGCCCTCGCGTCAGAACCGTGGCATCGCGTGAGACCGAATCTCTCAACTATTTGCGAACGTCCGAGACATAAAGCTCCGCGCTCGAGATAGCGCCTTTAGGAGTGTTGCCACCTGCCACGAGCAGTGTTCCATCGCGCAGCCGCGTCGCGGTGTGATAGAAGCGTCCAGTGTTGAGCCGGGCGACAATGGACCAATTACCGGTCGCCGGGTCGTAGGACTCGGCACTTTTCAGAAAAAGCAGGTTGTCCGTGATCCCGCCCGCGCCAAGCACCGTACCATCGAGCAACAACGTTGCGGTATGCTCATAACGTTCGACGAAAAGATTGCCGGTGTTAGACCATGTGCCGGTTACGGGGTCATAGAGTTCGGCGGTCCCGGTTCGACCTCTAAGTGTGTAACCGCCCGCCACGAGCACCTTCCCGCTCGAGAGCAAGGTCGCTGTATGCCCATATCGGCCCTCGCTCAAGCTGCCTGTAGCAGACCAGGTTCCGGCAGCCGGGTCATAAAGTTCCGCGCTCGCAAGATAACTGCCGTTATAGCCGCCGGCCACCAGCACCTTGCGATTGGGCAACAAGGTTCCGGTATGACCAAAGTCACGTACGGTAGTCATACTGCCGGTCGTCGACCAAGTGCCGGTGGCCGGATCATAAAGCTCGGCACTGGCGAGCTGGTCGAAGAGGTGATGGCCTCCTGCAATCAGCACCTTGCCGTTGCGAAGTAACGTCGCAACATGGAAAAAACGCGGCGTCAGCAGAGAGCCCGTAGCCGTCCAACTCCTCGTTCGTGGGTCGTAGAGTTCGGCCGTGCCAACATCATGGCCGGCGTCAAAGTCATACCCGCCGATCGCGAGCACTCTTCCGTCATTTAGACGTGTTGCCGTGTGTTCGAAGCGTTCGTTCGCCATGCTCGCCGTCGTTTGCCAGGCGCCCTTTGCCGGATCGTAGATTTCGGCGCTAGAAAGGCTGAGAGCAGCACTATTGGCCCCGCCCACCACGAGCACGCTTCCATTCTTCAGCAACGTAGCTGTATGCAAGTAGCGCGGCGTGAGGAGGGAGCCGGTCTCCTGCCATTCCGCACCCGTGCAAGGCTGGACGAGCAGAAGCACGAAGCCTAACGAGCAAAGGAACAGCGCTGAGATCTGTGAAACGATACAATTAACCGGATACCAACTCGACCGGCCGGAAAAGGATGGTTTCATGCGTTGAGTTAGCTGAGTGTTCACTGCATTCCTGGTTAAATGCAGCAGGGTGTCTGACTCAACATACCAAAACGGCGTCGCAACGAGTCAAGCGAATTTTCTCCTTTCCCGGCTCGTGCGCATTGAGCCGTCACAAAGGAGGATGACCATTCCCGTGACACGATCTGAATATTAAGATCTGCTGCTTGCGGGTGCGCCGACAACAATCATTGCCGGCGCGAAGTCCAGCTTGCTTGCCGAACCCGGAATAGAGCAAGTGGCCGGAAAGGCCAAAAGGCGAGGAAGATACGAATCGTAGGCTTAAAAAGGAGGAATTGTGAGGATAATTGCGATATTGATAGCAACCATGGCGTTGCCGCTGATGGCGCTCGGACAGGCGCCGGACCAGCAGCAGAATCCAGCTCAGGGCCAGAAGGAAAAGCAGGAGAAGGCAGCAGCGAAAAAGAAAAAAGCGCGCCCTGGGCATGAGGCTGCCAGGCCGCCGGCCAAAGCAGAAACCGGCGCGGCGATGCGAGGTAAAACCAAAGCTGAAGGTCGTAACCCGGAGGTAAGGAAGAGTGAGACACGTTCGAGCAAGACCCGCACGACCGTGAACAAGGAAGAGTTCAAGTCGCGTCACCGCGAGGTGTTCACGCTCGGGCGGCATCCGAAGGAGTTCTTCATCAAACGCTATGGAGCGAACCATTTTCGTTTGATCGGCAACACCTACTTTGTGTTTGTGGATGGTTGCTGGGTGGCGGTGGATGTCGCCGGCTTTACTTTCGTGCAACGGGTGATCTGCGAAGGGGATCCGGATTACATTGTAGTTTACTAGCGTTTGTTGCCTACGCCGCGCAGCCAGAGAGGTAGCCGGAGCGAGCTAGGAGACGGCGCGAGGGCGCGCCGGCTCCAGTTATGCAGACTGCGCTGAATTGATAGACTCGGTCAGCTTTTGGAAAGTTGTTCCATTTCTTCGGGGCTAAGTCTCAGCCTGGCTGCGGCCATGTTCTCTTCCAGGTGGGCGAGCGATGAGGTGCCGGGAATTGGAAGCATAACCGGTGCGCGCGCAAGCAGCCAGGCAAGCCCTACCTGATACACAGTCACCCCATGAGCCTTGGCCACCTTCTCCACTGCACGAGTGTCTAATGAGCCTCCGCCGCCCCCGATCGGGCGCCATGGCATAAAGCCAAGCTCTTCCTTTTCGCAATACTCCAGAGCGTTCTCCCATTCGCGGTCACTAAGGTTATAGCGGTTCTGCACGGTCGCGATCGGCAGGACCTTTCGGGCGCGCACGATCTCCCGCGGCCCCACCTCCGACAACCCGACGTGGCGAATCTTACCCGCGTCGCGCATTTCCTTGATCGCGCCTAACGACTCTTCCATCGGCACCTTGGGATCGACCCGGTGCAACTGGTAAAGATCAATCCGTTCCAGCCGCAGGCGCTTGAGACTGCCTTCGACACATTTCTTGAGATAATCGGGCCGGCCATTCGGAACCCACGCCCCGGGGCCGGGCCGGGTGAGGCCGCCCTTGGTCGCGATCACGAGCTCTTTCGGATAAGGATAAAGCGCTTCCGCGATGAGTAACTCACTGGTTTCGGGACCATAGGCATCAGCTGTGTCAATCAGGTTGACTCCGAGCTGGACCGCGCGCCGGAGAACCTTCTTTGCTTCCTCCCGGTCCTTCGGCCAGCCCCAGATGCCCTCCCCGGTGATGCGCATCGCGCCGAACCCAAGGCGCCGGACTTCGAGATCGCCGCCGATCCTAAAAACGGAGTTCTCAGCCATTGCCGTGGGTGACGCGGCGTGGCCACGAACCGCCCTGCCGGTCAGCACCGCCGCGACCCCACCGGCACCGAGGCCGACGAAGCGCCGCCGACACATGAGTCTTTGTTTCATGCGCCAGAACTTCATCGCGAAACGCCGCGACGCAACCAGCGCCAAGCTCATGAAGGGCCGGAGCATTCCCAACAGACGCTGTCTCCGGCTGGACGAGTTAGTATCCGTGACCGTAGCCGCCGCCGTAACTGTGGCTGACGCTTTCCTCTCTCGTCGTCGTGTTGGTCGTGCTCGAACTCGAGGCGGGCATATTCGAACAGCCGACCAGGCCAAGGAGAAGAGAGAGGCTGTAGATCAACAGGCAAGGGATCATTGCTTTCATAATTATCTTTTTCTCGTTAGGATACGAACTGAGTTACACTTGGAAAGGACCGGATCGGCTGCGATTGTGAAAGTCTCGCTTCGTAACAGTTTCGTTACGCCCCAGGTCCGGCCGCGGCACTCTCGGGGCAGGCCCATACCCGAAAGTCCGCAGGATTTTTCCTTCGCTTGGGCGGATGACAATTGCCTGCCGAGTTCGGGTGAAGTTGATAACATCTTCAGCGATCACAAAGCGACCATCTGTCGAGCGGGCGTTTTCCGTCAAGCCGGAATGCGGGGGAAAAGAACGAGCATTCTTAGCTCGCGCAGCTGCCTTACCGGGACGCAGGCACGAAGTGATTCGACAAGCCGCCTTCGACTTGATTGACAATCTTCAGACTCATTTCAAACAGACCAGCAACTGGGAGAGCCACGGCCCAGAAAATGAGACAGAGTCCTGTCAATCCGATCTCTGCCAGTATCTTCATATCCACAAAGGATTCGTTTCTCGTTAGGCAGATATGCGTCTCGCCGACTCCGCGGGGAACCCGATGTTTCGGCAGGTTTTTTCCCGCCGATCGCCTCCGGAAAAATCCGATGCGGGCTAATGCAAGGGGCCGCGTGCGAGTCTGAGGTCAAAATTGGTTAGTCGATGTCTCTTCGCGCCGATGGGCATGCGGGGTGCTTTTTAGGGCGGCATGATTAAGACTCCCGTTTTTGCCAGCACCGCCAAGGTAACCAGCGTGATCCCGGCACGATTCGCTCTTTTCGTAAACGTTTTCCTGCTCAAGCCGGCCATGGCGCGGCGCCCGCAGATTGTGCGCAGTGCCCTGCCCAAGGTGCAGGATCGTCAGCCGCGCCACCTTTGCGCGGCAGCCTAGAGGTTGGCAACGGCGCGGCGCGAACTGTGCCGGCTGCTCCGGCAGCGGCAGCGCCGAATCCGCTCAACAGCGGGACGGGCCGGTTCTACTGGCGCGCCCCGGCTTTCTTCAGGGATGTCTTTTCCACTAATTTCCTCAGCGGCCCTTTGCCGGCGGCGAGTCCAGCCAATAACTCGCTCGCCATTTTCTCCTGGTTCAAGGTCGAGGTAAGCAGCGCCGTCTCGTGCGTGTAACCTTCGCGCCGGGCAGTCGCCACCAGTGACTCGTAGGCGTCGATCTCAAAATCTTCAATCTTGCGCCCGACGGAAATTAACTCCGGGTCCTGGTTGGCGGTGATCAGCCGCTTCCCGATCACCCGCACGCCTTCGCCGACAAGTTGCGTGATCCCTTTACATCCTTTCATCGGCAACGTGACGTTGAGGTTTTTCGCCACCGCCTCGAGCGCCT
This sequence comes from Chthoniobacterales bacterium, assembly GCA_036825615.1. Classification (GTDB taxonomy): domain Bacteria; phylum Verrucomicrobiota; class Verrucomicrobiia; order Chthoniobacterales; family UBA10450; genus JAICXG01. The sequence goes on along the minus strand of DAISXY010000003.1, from coordinate 247,513 downwards.
TCACGTGACCTTTCGTCTGGCTGAGATGAATCTTGAGCACGTCTTTCAGGTCCTTCGATTTCGCCGCTTTCACCATCAACGGCAGCGCAATCGTCAATTCCCGCTCCCCGGTGTGCATCTCGCCGAGTTGCTCCAGGAAATCTTTCGGGACCGAGTCTGGTGGATTGCCTTTGCTCGTGGTTTTCTTCATTTTTGTCATCGTCAGTTTGATTACCTCCCGTGATTCGATCATGGCGACGGTTCGCTCGGCCGATCGCCGGCGCCGGACCAGTTCTTCGCATTTCTAGATCGCGCGAGATTAAGGCGCCAGTCGGGAGAATTGCGCATGCAGGCCATTGGCCCGGGGGCGCCGGATACCCAAATTCATAATTTGGTTTGACCCCGAAACCGGATTTTCGATAAACCAGAGCCGAACCTTAGCGGATCCAATCCAATGTACGCCGGCCGAATAACCAGCGAAGAAAAATCCACCGTCAGCTCTTATGTCGGCATTGCCGTGGCTGTACTCCTCACTGCGGGGGCGATCTACTTTCTCGTCCTCTCGCAAAAAGAGAAGCGCCAGACCCATGGCTTTGATCCAAACCGGCCGATCCCGACCGACGCTGTCCTGCAAAGGCGTCTGAAACCGGTGGAGTATTTTGTCGTGCGGCAAAACGGCAGCCAGACGCCCTTCCAGAACGAGTTCTGGAACAACGAGCGCGCCGGAATTTACGTTGATGTCATTGATGGCCGGCCGCTTTTCTCATCGCTCGACAAATACGACAGCGGTCTCGGCATTCCCGCCTTTAGCAAGCCGATCTCGAACGATCTCTTGATCGAGAAGCCTGATAATTCGCAGGACATGAAACGCATCGAAGTGCGGGCAAAGCGCAGCGACGCGCATCTCGGCCATGTTTTTGCCGACCCGAAATCGCCCACCGGCCGGCGTTACTCAATCCAATCGGCCGCGCTTCATTTCATCCCGAAAGAGGAAATGGAAGCTAAAGGCTACAAGGACTGGCTGCCGCTCTTCGAGAAGAAGTAGCGAGCTCCGCGCGCGACTATCCTCCCTTGCGTCCTGAGTTATGACTGTCGCGAGGAGCAATCACAAAACCTTCGGCTCACTCTTCCGGCAGATATCTGTCGAGTAACTCCTGGAAACGCGAATCCTTCCGCAACGGGTCCCAGGCTGGATCCAGTTTTAGCTGCCAGGGCGAGATGGCGTCTCCGGAATTAGGCATCATCAGTAACTGCTCGATCCCTTGTATAGCGTCGTTAGTTCTTCCAAGCTTCGCTTCCACAGCCGCCAGGTTCACCAGCCACGCCATCCCGGCCCGTGCGCTCCTCGCCACCGGCTCCAGTTCGATCGCCCGCCGCGCTTCCTGCAAGGCCTCGTCCCCGAGCCCGAGCGAGGCGTTCACCGAGGCGAGGTCGGCATGTAGCTGAGGCTCATCTGGCGTCTTTGCCAGTGCGCTCAGGAGGAGGACGCGTGCATTCTGGTAAGAGGCCCGTGCGGTCTCCTCCTCGCCGAGGTGACGGGCCAGGTCACCGAGGACGATCGGGCGGGCCCAATCGGTTTCCCAATTCTCGATCGGGATCTGTTCGGCGTAACTTCGCGCGGCGGCGAAATCGCGACTGTAAGTCAGAAGCGCCAACTCTGTCGTGGTGATGCGGGCGCCGTTGGCTTTTCCTGCCGGCAAATGCGCCTTTAGGTTCTCGAGAACCGCCCGCGCTGCCGCAAGGTCACCTGTACTCTGGACAATATCGTAGCAAAGGTTCGAAGTATCGGTTTCATTTACCTGGTCCATTGCGACAATGCGCGTATCTATCTCCCGGGCCTTTTTGTATTCCCGGCGCATGGTGTAAGCGATCCCAAGGTTGCGTAACAACTGAATGTTACGCGGGTCGGATTTCAGTGCCTTGAGGTATAACTCAATCGCTTCCTCGCTTCGACCTTGAGTAAGCAGAGTTGAGGCAATCTTGGCCGTCGCTTCGGAAAGGTTCGGGTCGAGTTCCAGGGCGCGCCGGTATTCTCTCACTGCGGCGGCACGGTCTTGCAGCGCGGCCAGGTGCCAGCGCCCAAGCGCGAGGTGTGCCATCGGCAGGTCAGGTGCGAGCTGGAGAGCGCGGTCAATGTTCTGTTTCGCACTTACAAGTAACTCCGGCTTGTGCGTCGTCCGCCCGTCGAGGTGCGCCCACTCTTCCTTTATCAATTCGGCATAGGCGAGGTGGGCATAGGCGAGGGCAAAGTTGGGATCCGCCGTGACCGCCTCCTGGAAGGCGGCGATCGCAGGCTCGAACGCGCTCTGGTAATCGCCCGGGTTCTTGCGCGCCTCTTGAAAAGCATATTCCCCCCGCAGGTACGCGTCGTGTGCATCCGGGTTTCGCGTCGGCAAGGCTTTCAGTCTCTCTATCTCATCCGGCAAAAGCGCAATTTTGAGCGCATTCGCCACTGTCTGCGCAACTTCGCCCTGCACGGCGAAGACATCTTCCAGGGTACGATCATAACTCTGGGCCCAGACATGAGCGGCGTTGCTCGCTTTAATCAACTGCACATTGACGTGCACAGCCTTACCCAGTTTTTGCACGCTGCCTTCTAGGAGATGGGCCACGCCCAATTCCGCTCCTACCTTGCGCAGGTCCTCGGGATGACTCTCGTATTTCTCCGTCGAAGTGCGGGCGATGACTTTTAACTGCGGCAAGTTCGCCAGCCGGGTCAGGATCTCATCCTGCACCCCGGCCGCGAAGTAGGCATTGGCTTTCTCTTCACTCAGGTTTGCGAACGGCAGCACCGCGATGCTTTTTTCAGCTCCGGCTGCATCTTCAATCGAGGATCGGTGAAAGAGAATCGCCGCTCCCGCCGCAAGGATAAGAACGAGGAGGGTTACACCGATCGCTCGCGCACCGTGTTGCCGTCGCGCGTTTCGAAACTTTCGCGGCAAGGCAGAGTTACCCGCTTCCTCGGTGTAGAGGTTAGCGACACGAATTCGGGCGCCGTGTTTCACCTCGCATTCGCCTAGCTCGTGAATGTGCGGCTTCCAGCGCGTGAATTGCTCCAGGTCATCCGCGACGCGAGCGGAGAGAAGGATGTGTCCAGCGTCACCGCAATCCATCACCCGCTGTGCCATGTTGATGCCCGGCCCAGCGATGTTGGTCCGGCCATTGACATCGATGACTTCGCTTACCGGGCCGCTGTGGATACCCATCCGTAGGAGGAGAGTCGTATCCGCCTTGAGCGCGCGGGCAATTTCAAGCGCGCATCGCGCCGGCTCCTCGGCGCTGTTGCGGAAAACGAGTGCCATGCCGTCGCCAGTGGGCAAACGAATCAGTTGCTCGTTCTCAACCTCCCGCACCTGCTCGGTTGAAAGGACTATCTCTGTCAGCCGGCGCAGCAGCTCCTTTTGCTCTTCGATGAGCAGCCTGGAGTAACCGACGATATCGAGGAAAAGAACATGCCCGATCTCCAGTCGCTCGTGCTGCACGTCTGCCATCGGGGGAAGCTTATGCCAGAACGCACCGGAAGCGAGCCTTCCCTACTCTCGGCGTGACTTGTCGTAAAAGAGGATGTTGACGAGCAGGGCTATCCCCCCGGCGGCGGCAGCGAGGAAAAGAATGATCGCTACGCCCGGGTAACCCCAAATCTCAAAGCTGGTTTTTACCCGCATGAGCATGGCGGCGCCGACGATGAGGGCGGCGAGGACAAGGCCCATCGTAATACGGTTGGCGACCTTCTGGAAACCTTCAATCAAGGTGCGCTCGTCAATCGCGTCGACGCTCACTTTTAGGTCGTTGTTCGCGATCGCCTCGATGATGCGGTTAAGGCGCGCGGGCAGCCGCGCGAGCAGATCCTTTAACTCCAGGATGCCACTGAAGAGATTTCCGGGCGAAAGAGAACGCATGAGTCGCTGCTGCATGACCTCGGCGGCATTACGGCGGATGGAAGCGTTCGGGTCGAACTCCGGGGCAAGGGCGCGACCGACCTGATCAAGGTTGAGCAAGGTTTTGCCTAACATGGATAACTCTGCCGGAACCCGGATCCCGCTTTCCGCGCAGGTTTGCGTGACTTGGAGAACGAGCCGGCCGACTTCCATCTGTTCGACGGTTGCCGACCTTTGCGTGACCACGATCGCGCTGATCCGGCGAGTAAATTCCTTGCTCTCGAAATCAGGTTTTGGCTCGCCGATCTTAATCGCAATGCTGGCTGCTTCCTCGCCGTGACCTTCAGCAATCGCGAGCAGTAACTGGAGCAGGTTCTCCTGCAACCGGGGTGTGATTCGCCCGACCATCCCGAGATCGAGCAAGGCGATGCGGCGATCGGGAGTAACAAAGACGTTGCCAGGATGTGGGTCGGCGTGAAAGAAACCGTGAACCAGGATTTGCTCGAGATAGGCGCGGAACATTTCCTCGGCGAGTGCCGCGCCGTCGAGCTCAGTCCGCGCCAATGGGCTTAGGTCGGTGATTTTCTTTCCCGGTACGAATTCCATCGTGAGGACGCGCGAGGTGCAGTAATCGACAATCGGCGCGGGTATGACGAGGCGCGGGAAATCGCGCAGTTCTGTCCGGAGGGTGCTGAGATTGCTTGCTTCCTGCCGGTAATCCAGTTCCTGTAAAAGGCTGCGGCGAAATTGCTCAAGGAGCTGACAGAACTCGTAGCGCTGGCCCAGCTCAGTGTGACTATCCAGAAACTCAGCGATGTCTCCCAGAGCTTCGAAGTCCTCCACCATCCGCTCCCGAATCTGCGGCCGCTGCACTTTCACCGCCACCGCGCGGCCGTCACGCAAACGCGCATGATGAACCTGGCCTAACGACGCCGCCGCCATCGGCTGATCTTCAAATTCAGCAAAGGCTTTCGAAAGCCGCACTCCGAGTTCTTCGGTGACGATTTTCTCGACCTCGGCGAAACTGAAAGGCTCGACCCGGTCTTGCAAGCGCGCGAGCGCATCGAGATAGGCGGGCGGGAGCAGCTCAACCCGGGTGGAGAGGAGCTGGCCGACCTTGACGAACGTCGGCCCTAGCTCTTCCAGGTCATGGGCGAGCTCGTCGGCTTTCGCGCGCTCCTCCGGCGGGACCTGCTGTTCGGCCGCGAGGGCTTCACTCAAGCCGGTCGTTTTTGCAAGATCAGACCGGCCGTACTTGATGAAGATGCGCGCGATCTGCTGGTACCGTTTCAGGTGCTGTGGTTTAAGAGAAATTCCCATCGTCACGCAGGTCGAACAGATCTGTCACTTTAGAAACGGATTTGCGCAGGCGAGCGGCCCGGTGCGCAGAGCGAGATCGGGTCGCTCTCGAACAGCGCGGCGCAAGCTGCACGATTTTCGCCCTGATGAGGGACGCGCCGGCGAGGTTCAATTCGAATTACGGACATGAGCCAGCAAAAAGAAATCATTTCAACTCTCAATAACCTCATCGAAACATTGAAGGATGGGCAGGAAGGTTTCAGACAATCCGCCAATGGGGTGGATGATCCGCAACTGAAGACCGTGTTCGATAGTTTCGCGCTCCAGCGTTCCCGGTTTGCCGGCGAATTGCAGAGTGAAGTCGTCAAGCTTGGTGAACCCGACCCGGAAGATTCCAGCAGCGCGACCGGCGCGATGCATCGGGCCTGGATCAACATCAAAAGCGCGGTGACCAGTCGCGATCGCCATGCCATCCTCGCGGAAGCGGAACGGGGCGAAGATGCGGCCGTCTCCGCCTACAAGGATGCGCTGGAGGAGGATCTGCCGGCGCCGATCCGCGATCTCGTCAGCCGGCAATCCACGGAAGTGAAGGCCGCGCATGATAAGATTCGCAATCTGCGCGACGCGACCGCGCAGAAGTAGACCAGCCGATAACTACTGCGATGAACATCACTCCTGGCCGGGAGGTTCGGCCTCCCGGCTGGGTAATCGTTCCCGCAAAGATAGCGGGACAGGCATCAAGCCGTGTCGATCACGCTACCATCCGCGGATAACTCGCCCGGTCGTCCGCCTCGAGCCACTCGAAGACTGTAGTCGTCTCGGGATTTAATCCGAGCTTGCGCGTTTCCTCGACGAAGAAGTCTCTCTTTTCGGGGTCATTGTAGAAGCTGTCTCTTCGCCTCTCCTCGTTCCATTGCTCCTTTTCGGCCTCGCTCTTTTGCCGGCCGTGAGAATCGAGCCAGCGCGCCATCTCCTCGTCCGTTGCGCCTTTCTCCACTTCCGATTTGAAGTCCGCGCCGACGACACGTTTCCAGCCGAAGAGCTGGTTATCGAGCGGACAATCGAAATGGTATTCGCCGATGTTGCCCCAGAGGAGGGCGCGGCATTTGTCGAGCGTGCGCCCGAGAATGACGTAGCCGCCAACGAGCACGTTCGGGCTTCGGGGCGGTTCCTTGGTCAGGTCTTTGCCTTTGATATTTTCGTTCATAAGTATACCGATCGCGAAAACGGGCGGACGCGCAATCGGCTTTGCTGTTTCCGTCCCGTTCTCGCGTTTCCACCATGGTCCTCGAAACTGATCGACTGCGACTGCGCGAGATGACGCTGGCCGATGCCCCGTTTCTGCTCGAGCTCATGACCGAGCCGGCCTTCATCCAGAATGTCGCCGACCGCGGCCTCCGCACGACCGCCGATGCGGAACGCTGGATGAGCGAGAAAATTCTGCCGAGTTACACGCGCTATCGGTTTGGTTTCTATCTCCTGGAGTCAAAGGAGAGCGGCGTACCCGTGGGCATCTGTGGACTGATCAAGCGCGAGGTGCTCGATGATCCGGATGTCGGTTACGCAATTCTTACCCGCCACAGTGGTAATGGCTACGCCTATGAGGCGGCGGCCGCGGTCATGACTTACGGACGTAGAACTCTCGGTTTGCCGCGGATCATAGGAGTTACTTCCCCAGCCAATGCTACTTCGATCAGGATCCTCGAAAAGCTTGGACTAAGATTCGAGCGAATGGTCAAACTCCCGCAATTCGAGAAACCCTCGATGCTTTTCAGCTAGCGCTTTCTCCGCGCCCCGAGCCTGGCTCTTAATCCTGAGCTGTTAATCCGAGCCCATCTCGTAAACTTCGACGAGCGCAACCGCGGTCGAGCTGTCGTTGTTACTTACGACGGTTGTGTATTGGCCCGGCTCGAGGCGCACGAGCAAGGCGGCTTCCTTTCCATTTTGCGGCGCCAACCCGCTGGCGGTGATCTGGGCGACGTTCGCGTTACTGGCCCAGTCATCGTTCGTCGCGAGCAGGGTCGGACCGGCGAACAACTGCAACGACGGATCCGCAGCGGCCGGTGACACACCGGCTGCGGCCAGTGAGGGACCCAGCGCGCGAATGATCACCTGCTTCGGCCCGCCGGTAATGATAAAGCCGCCAATCAATTGCCCCTGCCCGGGTCCAACCAGGCCCCGGGTCGAGATATTAGCCATGCGGTTGGCGAGCGATTGTTTGAAGGAAGTAACGGTGAAAGTGCCGTTGCTGGTCGCGAAGCTCCCGCTAAAAACACCATCCACGATCGTGAAAGTGCCGGTGATCGGTGTGCTGCTGCCTATGAAATGCTCGAGTGTGAAGGAGTAGGTCGTCGAGCCAGCCGCCGGAGGTGTGACCGTTCCGTAACCGCCGCTGCGTGTCCCAAGCGCGTTCTCGACCATGACAATATTGTTCTGCGCGTCGATGATGAACATCACCGTGGTGCCCGGAGTCACACTTTGCACGACACCGACATAGCGGCCGCTGACCGCAGTGGCGCCGAATGTTTCCACATGCTCGGCCGTGAACATCTCGTCGCCAAGAGTTACCGCGATCGAGTTCTCATTCGCCGAACCGGCGATTGACTGACCATTGGTGAGGGTAAAGGTAAACGCACCGTCGTTCAGCGCACCTTCCGCAAAGTCCACTTCCTGTCCGGTGGTATCGAGGATGTTGATCTGCACGTGGGTATTGGATTCGACATAAAACACCGCCAAGGCACCAGCGGCGGTCGCTCCTTCATACAGACCATGGAGACTCAGGCCGCCATGCTCGACATCTCCTCCGTTATCATCACCGCCCTCGTGATCGCCGCCATCGTCTCCCTCGTGGTCGTCACCCGGTTCCTGATTCGGTGTGGCGGAGGGCTCCTCGTGCGGAGTGGCACTGGGCTCTTCATGAGGACTTGGGGAAGGCTCCGGCTCGCCCAGAACGACCGGCAAAGCTCCGAGGGAGGAACAGCAACAGGCAGCAAGAATAAGATTACGAATCAAGTGCATAGGATTGCTTTTGTCTGACCCGTTCCAGCTCTATTATAGAAATTATAGAGCAGGTCGCATTCCCGCCCTCGAGCTGGTCTCGGGATCCTAAACAGCCTGCCGTCCGGCTACTGCCCGCCCCTGACCCTGACGCTGCTGATGCCTCATGCTTCCGCCGGGCCGGCGATCGGCACCTCCTCAAACTTCAGCTTCAGTCCCAGTTCGCGCCGCAGCAGCAGAAGAATGAAGCAGGCCTGCACGACCTGCGAGGCAACCGACAAATACCAGACCTGGCGGATGTGAAATCCAGGCGTCCGCGAAACCAGCACCGCCGGCACGGCAAATAACAGTAAACGCGACCCGGTGCTAAGTAGCGGCGGCAGCGTGTTGCCCAATCCCTGGAACACACTCGAGCAACTGAAAGCAATTCCGGAGGCCAGGAAATTCAGCGAGACAATTGAGAGATATTCGCTTCCGAAGGCGATGACCTGGGGGTCGCGCGAGAAGGCGCGAATGAAGATCGGAGCAAACAAACGCGCCACCAGTGTTAGCATGCCCATAAGTGCGGAGGCGAGCCCGATCGCGGCAAAGACGGAGTGCCGCACGCGCTCGGCATGGCGCCCACCGTAGTTTTGTCCGACCACCGGTGAGACCGCGAAGCTCAGCGCCACCACCGGCAGAAACATCGCCTGCATCACGCGCATGCCGACGCCGAAGCCGGCCTGGGCCGCCGCCCCGAACTGCCGGATAATCGCGTAAACGACAAAGGCGTAGACCGAAAGGAGAGCGAACTCCGCCCCAGCCGGGAGCCCGACCTTGAGCATCGCCCACCATGCCTTCATCCGCGGGCCCCATTCTCGCGGATGGAAGCGCAGATACTCGTATTTCCTTTCGAAATAAAGCACCATCAAAACATTGGCTGCGAGAATGGAAAGAAAGGTAGCGAGGGCCGCACCCATCACTCCCATCCGCGGCCATGGACCAATCCCGAAGATAAACAAGGGCGCGAGGATGATGTTGAGGACGACACTCAGGACCTGCAATCCCACCGCTGGCTTGATGATTCCGGTCGCGCGCAAGGCTGAGCTGAGAGTTACAAGCGGGAATTGCAGTGCCATTGCCGGGACAAACCAGTTAATATAACTCTTTGCCAACTCTGCCGTGACCCTATCGGCGGTGAGCGACTCACAATAGATATCGCGCGAGAGAAAGCCGGCGAGCCCGAACAGGGCGCCGACACAGAGCGACATGACGAGCGATTGGTTGAAAAAGCGCTCCGCCTCCCGCTGCTCTTTGCGTCCCGCCGCCTGTGCGATCAGGGCGGTTGTTCCTACACCGAGAGTTTGGGTGAGAGCCAGCACCACCATCGTGAGATTTCCGGCCACGCCGACGGCCGCGATCGCTTCTTTGCCGAGGTGACCCACCCAGTAGAGATCAGCCAAAAGGTAAAGCGTCTGCACCAGCATGCTGACGGCGAGAAACGCCGCCATGTGCAGCAGATGCGCAATCACCGAGCCTTGGGTGAGATCCTTCATCAGGCTGTCAGCCGCGGTTGTAGCCGACCGGTTTGCAAATAGCAAACGGGATCGTCTTTGCTAAATTAGAATGCGCGGTGCAGATCTACGTCTCGAAAAAAGGCCAGCGTTATGGGCCCTATTCGCTCGAAGAATTGGAGCGCGAGCTCCGTTCCAATTTCTTTTCCTCTGCGGACTTCCTCTCCGTGGACAACTGCCAAACCTGGCAGCCCATTAGCAGGCTCCCGGAACTCGAAACGCGCACTTACGCGATCGAAACAAAACCGGAGGAGAACCTCCTTGTGATTCGTTACTCCGGCGCGGTCACCTCGGCGAGCGTGGTGCAGTGTGCGACCGATGTGGAAGCGGCCCTGGCGAATCTAAGTGCTGGCTTTCGCGTGCTCGTCGACCTGAGCGAATTGAAATCGATGGATCTGGATTGCGCCCCACAGATCAAGCGCATCATGCAGCTCTGTCGCGATCGCGGGGTGCACGCTGTCGTTCGAGTGATCCCACGGCCCGAGCGCGACATCGGGCTTGGTATCATGTCCTACTTCCACTACGGGCCGCAGGTGCAAATCGCCGTCTGCCAGAGTTTGCAGGAAGCCCAGGACCTGCTCGCGAATCAGCAACACTCCGACGGCAAGTAGAAGCTGACTTACTTCCGGACGCTAACCACGAGCGCCTGGATTTTTCCCGCAATGTTTGCGGTGCCGAACTTCTCCGCCAGTGCCTTCGCGGCGACTGAAGTCGCGTCGCTCAGCAGCATCGCGTCGCGCTCTTCGATCTCGTTGCGCAGCGGCGTGCCCTGGCAATAAGCCATGGCCGGAACGCGCGGCGCCCTCGCCTGGCTCACTTTCGTTACGACTTCGATTTGCGGTTTGTTCGTGAATCCGGCCGCGGCGAGGTCGCGCTCGATCGTCTCGGGCGAATGATATCCGTGCGGCACGCGGGCGTGAAACCGCGGCGGGTTATCGGGAAAAAGCGAGGCAATTGCGCTCGTCACTGTATAGGGAAAATCGTTCTCCTCGATCTTGTCCCAGACATTGAAAAGAAAGACCCCGCCGGGCCGAAGGACGCGACGGATCTCGGCAAATGCCTTTGTCTTATCCGCGAAAAACATGACGCCGAACTGGCAGACCACGGCATCGAACGATTCGTCAGGGAACGGCAGCGCCAGCGCATCGGCCTGCTGCCATTTCACGGCCCGCCCGGTGCCGATGGATTGCGCCTCTTCGATCATTCCCTCATTCAAATCGGTCGCGACGATTTCGACATTTGCCGGCAGCGTGGCGTCGAGCGCTCGCGTGACCACGCCGGTGCCGGCGGCGACCTCGAGGACGCGATCGAGTCCATGCGAGTTCAGCCGCTTCACCAAATCAGGGGCATAGGGAGCGAAGACCAGGGGCACGAGATATTTTTCGTAGAGTTTCGGCACCGAGCCGCTGAAAACGTTGTCGCTTATCTGCTCACTCATGAAGACGCCTGCCTAACGTGTGCGCCTTGATAGCACGTTGCCCTATTGCGGTCTACGAAAACTACCGAGGCTTGGAGCCGGCCCGCCCCCGGGCCGCGGGTTGCCACGGCGCGAGGCCGGGCCGTCTCCAAACCAAACGCGAAGAGTCGCCGTCTTCCCGGAGAAAAGCCGTTGCAATTTTCCCGCTCCAAGGGGACGGATGATTCCCGGCTCTTATGGCAAAGAAAACCGCTCCGCTCGTTAGCGTCGTCATGGGAAGCGCGTCGGATTGGGAGACGATGCAGCATTGCGTCGAGCTGCTCGGAAAGCTGGGCGTGCCTAACGAACATCGGATCGTCTCGGCCCATCGCACGCCCGACCTGATGGCGAAGTTTGCGCGCCGCGCCGCCGATCGCGGTGTCCAGGTGATCGTCGCCGGGGCGGGCGGCGCGGCTCATCTCCCGGGGATGATCGCCGCCCAGACGTGGCTGCCGGTGCTCGGGGTTCCGGTCGAATCGCGCGCGCTCAAGGGACTCGATTCGCTCCTTTCGATTGCGCAAATGCCGGCCGGGGTCGCCGTCGGCACGCTTGCTATTGGAACGGCGGGAGCAAAAAACGCCGCCCTGCTCGCGGCCAGCATCGTCGGCCTGCACGATGCGAAAGTTCGCAGCGCGGTCGAGAAATTCCGGCAACGCCAAACCAAAACCGTGCTCGCGCAAAAGCTGCCATGACCGCGCGCAAGCCGCTGCTCCCCGGGACGACAATCGGCGTGATGGGCGGCGGGCAGCTCGGCCGCATGTTCGCGGTCGCGGCCCGGCGGATGGGTTATCGCGTCCACACCTTTTCGCCGGACAAGGACGGACCAGCGGCGCAATTTTCTGATCGCGCGACCGCCGCCAGTTATGCCGACGAGACGGCGGTGCGGCAATTTGCGCGCGAGATCGATCTGCTCACGTTCGAATTCGAGAACATTCCGCAGGCGACGATCGAATGGGCGTCGGCGGACAAGATCGTCAGGCCGCGCGGCGAGATCCTGCTGATTGCGCAGAACCGGCTGCGCGAAAAGGAATTTCTTGCCCGCGGCGGTTTCCCGGTTGCGCCTTTTCGCAAAGTCGCGCGCCTGGCTGATCTGAAGAATGCCGTGAAAGCGATCGGTCTGCCCGCGATTCTCAAGGGCGGCGCCTTTGGTTACGACGGCAAAGGCCAGCAACGGATCGACCCCGGGGCTGACTTGGAGACGCTCTGGGGCGGACGAGAAGACGAAGTCTGCGTGCTCGAAAAAGTGATCGAGTTTGAAAAGGAAATCTCTGTGATCGTGGCGCGCGCGCCTAACGAGTCGGCCGCCGTCTTTCCCGTCTGCGAAAACATCCATCGCGATCACATTCTCGATCTCACCCTCGCGCCCGCCCGCATCGAGGAAGGGGTGGCGAAAGCAGCGTCCGAACTGGCTTGCGCGGTCGCGCTCCGGCTCGACCTCGTCGGGCTGCTCGCGGTTGAGATGTTTGTCAAAAGCGACGGCGAAATCCTGATCAACGAACTCGCGCCGCGGCCGCACAACTCCGGGCATTGGACGATCGAGGGCTGCGCCACGAGCCAGTTCGAGCAGCATGTGCGCGCCATCTCTGGGCTGTCGTTAGGCAGGACCGAGCTGCTGCGGCCGAGCGCGATGGTTAATTTGCTCGGAGACCTCTGGACCGACGGCGAACCGAACTGGGCCGCGGCCCTGGCCGAGCCGAATGTGCACCTGCATCTTTACGGGAAACGTCAGCCGCGGCCCCGACGCAAAATGGGACACCTGACGGCGATTGCTGAAACGGTGGAGCAGGCGGCGGCGAATGCCCTCCGTGCGCGGGAGAAATTGAACGACCGATGAAAACGGAAGTGGCGCCGGCCGGCAAGCCTAACGAGCGCGCCCGGGCTGTGGCACGCGCGATCGAGCTACTACGCGCCGGGGAAGTCGTGGCGCTGCCGACCGAGACGGTTTACGGGCTCGCCGCGGACGCGCTCTCCGACAAAGCAGTAGTGAAAATTTTCGAGACCAAGGAGCGGCCGCATTTTGATCCGCTCATTGTGCATCTCCCGAGTCGCCCATGGCTGGAGCGCGTCGCGCTGATTGAGGAGAATATGCGCTCGTTAGTCGATCAACTGCTTGAGCATTTCTGGCCTGGCCCGCTCACATTGGTGATGCCTAAAACGCAGATCGTTCCCGAGATCGTGACCGCAGGCCTGACGACTGTGGCGGTGCGAATGAGCGCGCATCCGATCTTCGCCGAAGTAATCGGCCAATTCGGAAAACCGCTGGCCGCGCCGAGCGCCAATCGCTTCGGGCGCCTGAGCCCAACCTCGGCGGCGGATGTCGCGCAGGAATTATCGGGCCGGATTCCGCTTATTGTCGATGGCGGTCAGACGCAGCATGGGATCGAATCCACCGTGATCGCGTTGCGCGACGGGGTGATGGAAGTTTTGCGCGCCGGGCCGATCACGCGCGAAGAGTTGGCGCCCTTCGGCGAAGTCCGGAGCGCATCGTCAGGCAAAACGGAGTCACCGGGCCAGTTGCCATCACACTATCGTCCGGCCACGCGCCTGCTCTTGGTGGAGGATATTACCTCCGTCTCCGTCCCGCGCGGCCAACGCTACGGCGCCCTGCTCTGGACCGACAAACCTTTTTCCGAAACCTTCGTCGAGTCGCGCCGGCTGAGCACGACCGGCAATCTGCGCGAAGCAGCGGCCAACCTTTTCCGTCAGCTCCGCGAATTGGATCACGCCGGTTTGGATCGCATCGTTGCCGAAGCGCTGCCCGAAGAGGGCCTGGGCGTAGCGATCATGGATCGTCTTCGCCGCGCCGCCCACTAACTATCCACGGTCTTCCCGAGCGAAGCTGAGGTCCAGCATCGACGGTTCTCGGTTATTTCACGGAATCCCTCGACTCCGCTGCGCTCCGCTCGGGATGACGAGTCGCTAGCCCTGGTGCGCGAGGCAGGCGCGAATGAAGCCGCTGAAGAGCGGGTGCGGCCGGTTTGGTTTGCTCTGGAATTCGGGATGATACTGGCAGGCGAGGAAAAAGGGGTGGCCTTTTAGCTCGATCAACTCAGCCAGCGAACCATCGGGCGAGGTGCCGCTGATAACGAAACCTTTGCCCTCCATCTGCTCGCGATATTTCATGTTGAACTCGTAGCGATGCCGATGCCGCTCCAGCACCTGGTCGTGTTTGTAAATTTTTTCCGCGAGCGTGCCGGGCACGATTTTCGTCGGCCAGGTGCCGAGGCGCATGCTGCCGCCTTTCTTTTGCACTTTGCGCTGGTCGTCGAGCAAACAGATGACCGGCTCCGATGACTCCTGGTCGAACTCGCTGCTGTTGGCGGCTTTGATCCCGCAGACGTTTCGCGCGAACTCGATCGTCGCCACCTGCATCCCGAGACAAAGCCCGAGAAAGGGCACATTGTTTTCGCGCGCGAATTGCGCGGCGCGGATTTTCCCTTCCACCCCACGCTCACCGAACCCACCGGGAATGAGGATGCCAGCGACATCGTTCAGCTGACCGTCGACTCCGTTTTCGAGCGACTCGGCGTCGATCAAGCGCAGGTCGATCCCGCAATCGTGGCTCGCGGCCGCGTGGGTGAGCGATTCGTAAATGCTTTTGTAGGCGTCCTGGAGATCAATGTATTTGCCGACGACCGCGATCTTGACCTGTTTCTTCGGGTTAACGACGCGACTAACGAACTTGCGCCAGTCGCTCAGGTCGGGGGGCGGCGCGTCGATCCGCAGGAGATCGCACACGAGTTGATCGAGCCCTTCCTCGTGCAGCATGAGGGGCATCTCGTAAATCGTGTGCGGGACATCGCGCGCTTCGATCACCGCGTTGACCGGGACGTTGCCGAAAAGCGAGAGCTTTTGCCGCACCTCGAGATCGAGCGGGCGCTCGGTCCGGCAAATCAAGACCTGCGGCTGGAGACCGATTTCGCGCAGCTTCGCGATGCTCTGCTGCGTCGGCTTGGTCTTCAATTCTCCGGCGGCGCGGATGTAAGGGATGAGCGTGACGTGCATGTCGACCACGTTCTGCGTGCCGACTTCGAGGATGAATTGCCGGATCGCTTCGAGGAAAGGCAAGCCTTCAATGTCGCCCACCGTGCCGCCGATTTCGGTGATGACGATGTCAACCTTTTCCGGGTCCGCGACCTGGCGGATGCGCGCCTTGATTTCATCGGTGACATGCGGAATCACCTGCACGGTTTTGCCGAGATAATCGCCGCGTCGCTCCTTGTTGATGACGGTCTCGTAGACCTGACCGCTCGTTAGGTTGTTGTTTCGAGATAAAACGCAATTGGTGAAACGCTCGTAATGACCGAGGTCGAGATCGGTCTCGGCCCCGTCATCGAGGACATAAACTTCGCCGTGCTGAAATGGGTTCATCGTTCCCGGATCAACGTTCAGATACGGATCGAACTTCTGGAGCAGGACGCGCAGGCCGCGCAGCTCGAGGAGCGTGCCTAACGAAGCCGCGGCCAGGCCTTTGCCTAACGAGCTGACTACACCGCCAGTGACAAAAATGTATTTCATCGAGAAAAAGGAGAAGGGTGGCCCGTTCCTCCCGCGGCTTCGAGCAACCTTTTCTCGATCGCCGCGGCGTCCGCCGGCGTATCCACGCCGGGCGAGCCGCTTTCGGTGACGAGCACGTAAATGTTTACGCCATTCTCCAGCGCGCGCAATTGCTCGAGCGCTTCGGCTTTCTCGAGTGGCGTCCGGCGCCAGCGAACGAAGCGCAAAAGCAGCTCGCGCCGGTAACCGTAAATGCCCTGATGACGGAAATACATGGGTTCAGTGCGTTGTAGCCGGGGGCGTTGACCCCGGCCGCTCGCACCTGCGGGATCGCTCCTCCTGCCGGAATCACCGCCTCCCACGACAGAGTAGAACGGAATCGCCGCGCGCGAGAAATAGAGCGCGCGGTTTTGCCGATCGAGCACCGCTTTCACCTGGTGCGGCGATTGCGCGTCCGCTGGATTTTCGAAGGGATGAACCGCGGTGATCATCTCGATCTTCGGATTGCGCTGCATTTGCCGGACGAGCCGGTTGATCAGCGCCGGTTCAATCAACGGCTCGTCGCCCTGGATGTTGAGAACATGACAAACGCCGCGCAGCTTTGCCGCCACTTCCGCGACCCGGTCGGTGCCGCTGGCGTGTTTCGCGCTCGTTAGGCTGACTTCCGCGCCCCAGTCAAAGGCAGCTTCCGCGATCCGCATGTCGTCGGTTGCGATGATGACCGACTCGAGCGCTTGGGCACGCCGGCAACCTTCCCAGACATGCTGAAGCAACGGTTTGCCCGCGATGAGATGGAGCGGTTTGCCCGGGAAACGGGTCGAGCCCCAGCGCGCCGGGATGATGCCGACGGCGCGCATTCAACCAGCGCGCCGCGCCTGTTGGTCGAGCGCGAGATAATCGTCGCGCGGCGGGCTGAAGGTGTCGATGACGGTGGTGTCCTCAATTGTTTCCACGCCGTGAGGAACATTGCTCGCGAGATAAACCGCGTCGCCGGCCGTGAGCTCGTGAGCCACGCCGGCGACAAACATTCTCATCCGACCGCTGATGACGTGCGCGATCTGCTCCTGCGCATGGCTGTGTTCGGGCAACCGGCTGCCGGCCTCGAGTTCCGCGCGCATCTGGTACATGGTTGCGCCGCTCGCGATCGTGCGCCGTTTGATTCCGGGCGCGATCTGGATCCACGGGTTTTCCTGTTCGTTCACGACGGGAGAATGGCGGAAAGCTTCTGCTTTTCCAACTCCGAACGTGATGTAGCCGCCGCCGCTCCTCTTTCTGTCATCCCGAGCCGCCGCAGGACGGCGAAGGACCTCACAGTTGCAATTTGCGCGCAGGAGAAGAGAGCGGGTGCAAACTCCGTTGGCGCGGTCCCTCGCCGCGCTTCGCCGGCTCGGGATGACAACTTGCGAGGTCGCAACCCCCTCCTCGATGGTTGCCTTCGCCGCCTCAGCCGTTCACTCTCCCGCCATGCCCGAACTGATGGCGAGGCCATTTTTGCGACCAGCGATTATCGCTCTCATTCTCGTGCTGTTTCTCATTACCAATCTGCCCTGGAGGCTCGACGATTACGACCAGGCGAAGCAGGCCTACACCTCCTTCGAGATGGTGCGGCAGGGACACTGGCTCTACCAGCATACGCCTAACGACAGCGTCGCGACCAAACCGCCGCTCGTCGGCTGGATTTCAGCCGCCATCTTTGAGATCACCCGCTGGTGGGAAGGCGCCTGGCGTTTGCCGTCGTTAGGCGCAGCCTTTCTCCTCCTCTGGCTGATTACACGCGACACGACCACCGCCTATGGCCGCGCCGCCGGCCTCATCGCAATGAGCGCTTTCGGGCTCAACCTGCTCGCGCCCCGCCTGGCGACGCTCGTCCGCACCGACATGCCCCTCGCACTCATGAGCTACCTCATCGGGGCCCAGATCTGGTGGAAAATTCGGAAGACCGAAAAATGGGCGACGCAGGATCGCGTGATCGCCTTTTTCCTTCTCACGGGCGCGATGCTGATCAAGGGGCCGATCATTTATGCCTTCATTCTGCCGGGCCTGGTCGCCTACGAAATTCTCCGCCGCCGCAAAGGCATCGCGCCGAGCGCCTGGAGCGGCTGGTGGCCGTGGATTTTTTCGCTCGCGATTTTTCTTTTCTGGGCCTGGGGAGGAATCGCGACCCAACCGGGCTTTTACGAAAGCGTGGTGGTGCGTGAATTTGCCGGCCGCTTTACCGAGACGATCCACAAACCGCAGCCGATCTATTTTTATTTCCCGCATCTGCTCCACAAATTCGCGCCCTGGAGTTTGCTCGTCATTGGTCTCGCGGTTTTTTTCTGGCGCCGTCGCGAACAACTCTCGCTCCGGATGCAGCCGGACACGGTCTGGCTCGTCTGCTGGAGCGTCGGCGGATTGATTTTGATGTCGATCATTCCATCGAAACGGGTGGACCGGATTTTTCCAGTCGTGCCGCCGTTCTGCCTGTTGTTAGGCGCGCAGGTCGCGGCGGCGTTTCGCGTTGAGCGCTGGCAGCGCCAGGTCCGTCCGTGGCTTGGTTACGCGCTTATTTTCGCCGCTCTTTTCACGAGCGGATACGCCGCCTGGAAAATCGGCTCCGCTTACCACGCGGGCGACGACGCGCTGGTACGCTTTTCGGCGCAGGTGCGTGCGCAGGCGGAGGTGAGCAACTGGCGTTACGCGGTGGTCGGCGGGCGCGAAGAAGGAATGCTGTTGTATCTGCGGCGCGATCATTTTCTTGCACCGGACGAGGCGATTGCGCAGTGGCGCGGCGGCCAGCTCGACGCTTTGGTCGTACGGAACGAGCCCGCGCGGCCCTGGCTGGCATTGTTGCCCGGGGCGCAGTTACAGCTTCTCTCCGCGAAAACGGCGGCGCTGCCGCAGTATTCCCTCTTCGTGCGCGCGTTGCCCCGTTGAAACCGGCGCTCGACAGTTTTTGCCGCAGCCGTTAGGCTTCCTCAGGCTTTTTGCCTAACGACGAGATGGATTTTCCCAAAGCCGAAATCGAAGCCCTCTGGTGTCCGTGGCGGGTGGAATATTTCGAGCTGGAAAATCGCAACCCGAATTTCCTTTCCGAGGCGGCACGGGCGAGCGACGACGCGGCCCATCTTGTCATCACCCGGCGCAAGAGCAGTTTTCTCATGATGAACCGCTATCCCTATGCCGTCGGCCATCTCATGGTTGTGCCCTATCGTAAGACGGCCGAGCTGGCCTCGTTAGGCGAGGAGGAAATCGTCGAGTTCTGGGCCCTGGCGGTGCACGCGCAGCGCCTGCTCCAGGCCACGATGAAGGCGCAGGGATTTAACATCGGGCTTAATCTCGGCACCGCCGCCGGCGCCGGCGTCACTGATCACCTCCATCTCCACATCGTGCCGCGCTGGAACGGGGATACGAATTTCATGCCAATCCTTGGCCGCACCCGCTTGCTCTCAGAAGGATTGCAGACCCTTTACGAAAAGCTGGTCGCGGCGCAGACCAGCCTGGCGACGTCGACCTGAGAAATGGCGATGGATTCCACCAAACCAAGCTGGATCGAACCGCCGCCGAAACAGGAGGGGCTCGGCTGCGTTGGCAAAGGCTGTCTCTTTGGCGCCGCGGCCGGCGTGCTGCTCGTGCTCTTGTTTGTCCTCGGGAGTTATCTCTTTGTCACGCACAGTGTGGTTTCGAAAACGCCAAAGCCGCTCCCGGTGCAACCGCTCCCGGAGGAACAAGTCTCGCAACTGCAAGAACGGATCGACCAGTTTGAATCGACCCCGCCGGCGCGGACACCGACACCCTCCTCTTCGCCCCAGCCGGGAGAAACGCCCACGCCGGCGAGCCCAACCGCGACGCCGGAACGGGAACTCACCCTCAGCGCCGCGGACATCAACGGGCTCATCGCGGCCAATCCGAAATCGCGCGGCCACGCGTTCGTTAGTCTGAGCGGGAACAGCGCCCACGTCCAACTGAGTATTCCAACCAATAAGGTACCCGGTGCGCCAAAAGGTTATTTCAACGGCAGCTTTGTCATTATGACGAATGGTCCGACCCCGATTAGCGCACTTCAGGTTTCACGGATCGAGGCGAACGGCTATCCGATGCCCTCAAACATTCTCACGATGGGTTTCCGCGGGCATTCGGCCCTTGGCTACGCCCTGCAAGCCGCCTCGAAATATAATGTGAGCACCGCCGAGATTCGCAACGGCGTGGTAATCCTGCGCTAAGTCTAACTGTAGCCGGCGGCGGTGACCCCGGCAGGCGCCATCACTTGATAATCTCGCGCACGAAGACGTTAAGCTGCCCATCGCTTTGCCGGCGCACCTCGGTAATCTCGTACGGGCGCGTGATATCGCGATTCAAAGTGCTGCCCGGCTCGGGCAAGGCGGCGCCGGCCGGATAATCGACAATCACGCGCACATTGCGACCAAGGCCCCCTGAATCCGCAGCCTGGGCGCCGGTCGGACGTAAAACGGCGCGATTCGCGTCGGCAAAATTCACCACGAATTGTCCCTTGAGATAAAGCCGTTCGCCACGGGTGCCATTATTCGCCACCTCGCGCAGGCCGGAGGCATCCACCACCCGGCCGGCCGGAGCTTCGCCAGGCGCGAAAGTCTTCCAGGTGGCGCCCGTGGTCGAGGTAAGCGCGACCGCGGGCGAACCACCGGTAACCGGTAACGCGCGCAAGACCCGGGGGGTGGCCTCCGGGCTAGAGTTAGATTCGTTAGGCGCAGTTGCGTCGTCCGTCACTGGCTGCGCGCGTCGAATTCGGGCGGGCGAAGCAAAGGCAACTGTCGTATCACTCTCGTGAGTTCGCTTCGAAGCGACTGTCTTGCCACCGTGGGCGCCGAGTGGTGGCGGCGTGGTTTCCTCTTCCAGTGGCATAGCCGGTTCCACGCGCACCAGCGCGTCCTCCGGCGGGATCTCGGCTTTCGAACGGGCGAGCCCGAGCATCGGCAGCGTGCTCGTGGCCGGGGCGAGATGAGAACGATAAGTGTCGTATCGGGCTTCGACCGTCCGGCGCTTGTCGGTTTTAAAAAGCGGCCAGCCGGCGGCGAGATTTAACTCCGCGGGCGGTTCTAGACTGAAGGTGCCGGTCCCGCGGGTCATGGTATAACTGCCGTAGAGTAATGGAATGGCGGTGACTTGCACCCGGCCGTCCGGTAACCGCTCGGCGTGAATCACCGCCGATAAGTCATGACTGCGCTCGAGGCGCACATCCATGCCCATGACGAGGCGCTCGACGAGTAACTTGGCGTCGTGGTCGTTCGCGGTTGTGAAAAGATGCTCCATCAGTAACTCCGGCTGATCCACCGCCCGGGTGAGAGCGACCGCCCCAGTCGTAAAGATATCATCAGGAGTTAGCTCGCGCGCGCCCATGATGTTGAAACGGCCGACGACATAAGTCACGAGCCCGTCGACGTGCTGGAAGTTACGGATGAAATTGCGAGTCAGTTCCGCATCCTTTCGCGCCAGCGCCACCGGTCCCATCGTCGAGTAGCGGTCATAGAGCTGTTTCGGAGTCAGAAACTCACCGGCGGGCGCAGCGGTAAGGGCGAAGCGTTTTGGGGGCTCGATCTTGTGCAGCTTTTGCAGGATCCGATAACTCTCCGGCCGCTCCGGCTGACCAATGATATAGAAACTACCGAGCCATGCGGCCATCGCGGCCCCGCAAAGAAGAAGGATCGCGACCGTCCACAGGAAGTAGTTGGTGCGCTTGCGTTCGTAGCCCGGGCGATCATCGAAGCGAAAGAGATCCGGTTCCATGTCGGGCCGCCGCCAGTCGTGCATTGCGCGAGGTCGTCAGGCCGGGCGGGCGGGCTCGAAGGACGTGCCGCAACCGCAGGTCCGGGCGGCGTTCGGGTTCACAATGCGAAAGCCGGCGGCAGTGAGGCCACTTTCGTAATCGAGGGTGGCATCGCGGAGGAAATCGGCGCTTTCGGGATCAACAAAAAACGCAACCTCATCTCGTTCGATGATCGCGTCGCCTTCGTGGCGCTGGTCGAGCGTCATCTCATAGTGCATACCGGAGCAACCGCCTTTGCTCACCTGCAAGCGCAAGCCTTTTCCAGCGGCGGAAGGTTGTTCAGCGAGGAGGGCGCGAAGGTGATCGACAGCGCGATCGGTCACATTAATCATTGGAATAAAGGCTACCGTGAGCAGGTCGGGCGGTCAACCGGGCTTGGCCGGGGGTTTTAGAGGCATTCGTCAGTCTATGAGCCATTTTGCGGTGAGTGAATGGGCGCGCCAGTTCCCAACCAAATTGTTACAAACTAGTCTTACCGGCGGCGCGCCTCGCCTGCCGAGACAGGGCGATTCACAGGTATGAACATTTCAAAGCTTTCTTCAGCAATTCTGTGTTATCGATGCGGATAACACCGACCTGGCTTTCGAGCATTGGGACGGCCGCCGCTGGAGTGTAGTGCCGACCCCGTAACTGAGTAAGCAGCTTTCGCCGCTGCACGCGCTTGGCTGCGGAAAGTGCGGTAGCTGCGATTGCGGAGAACGCTCAGAGCGGCGGCGTCGAGACGGCGAGCGCCGGTGACATTGCTTGCCGCTGGCGCTATCTGGGGCAATTTGCCCCGCAGATGGCCGGCAATCATTCCGTTATCCAAACGGGCGCAGGAACAATTGTCCGCACACCGGGAAACGTTCTCGCCGGGGTCGGCGAAAAAAGCCGCGCTTTGCTCGTGGAGGTGGGGAGCATGTTTTGGTTCCTCATCGATACCACCACGGAGACACTCGACCGGGTGCGGCGCGGCCGCGTCCCCTTTCGCGCCGCGAGCTTCTTTCGGCATAGTCAGCGCGCCGGGGTGGATTCGGTGCCCCTGGTCGCGCTCGTCTCGTTTTTTCTCGGACTCACGATGGCGCTGCTCACCGGCTACCAACTGGAACGGTTCGGGACCGAGCGGCTCGTGCCGGGGCTGGTCGCGATTGCTTTTACCCGTGAACTCGGACCGCTCCTCACCGGGATCATGCTGGCGGCCCGGATTGGCGCTTCCTTCACGGCTGAGCTTGGAACCATGCAGGTGTCGGAGGAAGTGGAAGCGATCGAGGCGATGGGAATCGGCCCGCTGCGTTACCTGGTCGCGCCGCGCATTCTCGCGCTCTTTTTTCTCATGCCTTGCCTGAGCGTGATCTCGAGCATTGCGGCGATCGGAGCGAGCGCGCTGATCTGCCGGGCCTACTTCAATATCGCCTTCGTTTATTTCCAGGACCTGGTGCTGCATGCCTTGCTCATTCGCGACCTCGTCACCGGGGTGCTGAAAAGCTTCATGTTCGGATTGTTGATCGGGGCGATCGCCTGCTATCGCGGGCTGACAGTGCGGGGCGGTGCGGCCGGCGTGGGGGTGTCGACGACTTCGAGCGTGGTGACGGCAATCACGACTGTGATCGGGTTCGACACGCTCTATAACATTGTCTACGTGGTTTTTTATCCGTGAGCGAGCGGCCGAATTACGTCGTCGAGCTGCGCGATGTGGTGCTCGAATTTCCGGAGAAACGGGTGCTCGACGGCGTTTCGCTCCAGGTCGAACCGCTCGACCGGCTCGTCATCATGGGCCAGAGCGGAAGCGGCAAAAGCACGATCCTGCGCCTGATCCTGGGCATCCTCCAGCCGACCGCCGGGCAGATTTTTTTCAAACAATTCGAGATCTCGCGGCTGCGCCGGCGCAAACTCGAACAGGTGCGGGCGCGGATCGGGATGGTCTATCAATATTCCGCTCTCCTCAGTTCCCGGAATGTGCGCGACAATGTCGCTCTGCCGCTGGAGGAATTGACCCGCAAGTCGCGCGCGGAGATCGACAAGATCGTGGACGAAAAGCTCGAGCTGGTGGGGATGCTCGAGTCGAAGGAGCAGATGCCCTCGGAATTAAGCGGCGGCATGCGCAAGCGGGTGAGCCTGGCGCGCGCGCTTGTGATGGAACCGGAGCTGATTCTCTTCGACGAGCCTTCCGCCGGGCTCGACCCGGTGATCAGCTCGGTCATTGACGAGCTGATCATCAGCCTGACGGAGGGCTCGAAGGTGACCTCGGTGATTGTGACCCACGAAATGGACAGCGCGTTTCGCATCGGCACACGAATGGCTATGCTCTACCAGGGAAAAGTGATTGCCGACGGCGCCCCTAACGAGTTTAAGAATTCAAGTGATCCGGTGGTGCAGCAGTTCCTGAGCGGCAGCACCGAAGGCCCAATCCTGGAAGGAAGCAAAGATGCAGTTGCGACGAAGTGAAATGATGACCGGCCTGCTCGTGCTCGGCACGGTCGCGGTCCTTGCCTTCATCCTGATCCTGCTCGGCGCGCCGGGACTTTTCCAGCCGCTGGTGATTTACCGGCTCTACTTCGACAACGCGGCCGGGATCAAACTGGGCGCGCCGGTCCTGCTCGCCGGGCGCAAGATCGGGCAGGTGAAGGATCTGAGCTCGCCCGTTTCACGCGAGGAAGCAGCGCACGCGATCGAAGCCGCGGGCAACCTTGGCACCGCGACGACCTCACCCGGGCCGAACGGCGCCGCGCCTTCGCTCCCCCGGCTCGAGGTGCGGATCGATAT
Organism: Chthoniobacterales bacterium; assembly: GCA_036825615.1. Taxonomy (GTDB): domain Bacteria; phylum Verrucomicrobiota; class Verrucomicrobiia; order Chthoniobacterales; family UBA10450; genus JAICXG01. The sequence goes on along the minus strand of DAISXY010000003.1, from coordinate 223,330 downwards.
CGAGGTGGATCGCCGCGCCCTCATCTACAAAAACTCGAACGTCCGGCTCATGACACTCGGCCTGCTCGGTGAGACCGCGATCGATATTTCCGGCGGAAACGATCATGCCAACCGGGCCGAGGCCGGACAGGTCTTCATCGGCAATCGCGTCCCTGATTTCTCCGAAGCCGTTGTCCGCTTGATCGGGATCATCCAGCCGGTGGCGAGTGAGGCGACGGCGACGATGAAGGAATTGCAGAACACCGCCGCGAACCTGAGCAAGATCACTGATCCGGATTCGCCGCTTACCCTGGGTCTGATCCAGTTCAGAATTTTCACCGAGCATCTGAATCAGATTACTAGCCCCGAGAGCGACCTTTCGAAGTCGCTCGCCCACATTGAAGATCTGAGTAATCAGCTGACGAGGAACGACAACATCGCCGTGACCCTTTCGAATTTCCGCGATGCTTCCGAAAAGTTGAAAGCGGCCCTCGCGAGTCTCGGGCCGGACCTGAGAGAAACGCTGCGGAACACCAAAGATCTCACCGCCACCCTGCGCACGCAGCCCTGGCGCCTCATATGGCCGAGCACGAAGAAGTATCCGCCCGAGAAAGAAGCGACGCCCGCGCCCGTGCGGCGCGCGACCCGGGTACGGCGATCCAGTCCCTGATGTGGGCCGTCGCCGCGGCGCGCAGCCCGGATGCACTGGCGAGCGGCGCGACTTTCTGTTAGGTAAGCGCCCATGGCTGCCGCCGCCGAGTTCCAGCACACCCTTGCCAAAACCGCTTCCCTCAGCGGCACCGCGCTTCACACCGGCGCAAAGGTCTCACTCAAGATGCAGCCGGCGCCCGTTGATCACGGGATCAAATTCAAGCGCACCGATCTGCAGGACGAACCGACGGTGGACGCCACGATTGGAAATGTGAAAACGGTCGAGCGCGCAACCACCATCGGCGAAGGCTCAATGCGCGTGCACACCGTCGAGCATGTGCTTTCGGCCCTTTGCGCGCTCGGAGTCGACAACGCCCTCGTCGAGATGGATGCGAACGAGCCCCCGATCAGCGACGGCAGCGCGCTCGCTTATGTCGAGGCGATCCGCAAATCCGGGATCGTTGGCCAGGAAGCGCCGCGTCCGCTCTTTCATGTGCGCGAGCCGATCTCGATCGAAAGCAAGACCGGGTCGCTCCTGATCGCTTTGCCAGACGATGAGTTTCGCATCTCCTGCACGCAGGCCGGACCGGAGAACAAGTTCACGCAGTTTTTTTCCACCGCCGTGACACCGGCGATTTACGAGCGCGAGATCGCGCCGGCTCGCACGTTTGTTTACTACGAGGATGTCCAGCCGTTGATGGAGAAAAACCTGATCAAGGGCGGGAGCCTGGAGAACGCAATCGTGGTCCGCGGCGAGGCGGTTCTGAGCAAGGAGCCGTTGCGCTTTCCGGACGAGTTCGTCCGCCACAAAATCCTCGACATCATCGGCGACCTCGCGCTTTTCGGACGCGCGATTCGCGGGCACGTGGTCGCGGTGAAACCGGGTCACGCGATCAATACCGATCTCGCCCGTGCGCTGGCTAAAGCCCATGAGCGGACGATGGCGATGTTGCCGCAGCGCAATTTTCCCGCGGGCGAAGGCGGCCTCGACATCAACGAGGTGATGAACATTCTCCCCCATCGCTATCCCTTCCTGATGGTGGACCGGATTCTCTCCTTCGAAGGCGAGACCAAGATCGTCGGGATCAAGTCGGTCACGATCAACGAGCCGTTTTTCCAAGGGCATTTCCCCGGCCATCCGGTGATGCCGGGCGTATTGCAGGTCGAAGCGATGGCACAGGTGGCGAGCGTGCTGATGATGCGTCTGAGCAAGAGCGCGAGCCGGGTGGGTTATTTCATGAGCGCCGACGGGGTGAAATTTCGCAAACCGGTTTTCCCCGGCGACACGCTCTTCATTCACGCCGAGCTAACGAAGTCGCGCGGGAACAAACTGGCGAAGGCGATGTGCAAGTGCGTCGTGAACGACGCCGTCGTTTCGGAGGGCGAGCTGATGTTTACCTTTCTCGATCAATGAGAGGAAATGACGAATTCCCAATGACGAATGACGAAGCCCCAATGCACGCGCTTGCAGTCTTTGTCATTCGTCATTGGTCATTCATTCGTCATTGGTCATTCGTCATTCGGAATTTCACCTGATGTCGGGCCTGGAGCTTCATCCGACGGCGATCGTTGACCCGGCGGCGCAACTTGCTCCGGGCACCGTCGTCGGCCCTTACTGCATCATCGGCCCGCAGGTGTCGTTAGGCGAAAACTGCTGGCTCCAACATCATGTCACCCTCTGCGGCCCGCTGAAGGCCGGGCGCGGGAACAGGTTTTACGCTTACTGCTCGATCGGCCAGCAGACCCAGGACCTGAAATACAAAGGCGAGCCAACCTTTCTCGAAATTGGCGACGAGAACACGTTTCGCGAATTTGTCACGATCAACCGCAGCACGGCCGGCAACGGAAAGACCCGCGTCGGGAGTCGCGGAAATTTTCTCGCCTATTCGCACATCGGCCACGACTGCACGGTCGGTGACGCGGTGGTGTTCTCGAACAACGGCACCCTCGCCGGCCATGTCCGCGTGGACGATCACGCCGTCATCGGCGGGCTCACGGCGGTGCATCAGTTTTGCCGGATCGGCCGCTTCGCGATCACCGGCGGCTGCTCCAAAATTGTGCAGGATGTGCCGCCCTTCATGATCGCCGATGGCAACCCGGCGGAAGTGCGCGGGATTAACCAGGTCGGGCTCGAGCGGGCCGGCTTTCCGCCGGAGAAGATCAAGCCGATCAAGGAAGCGTTCCGGCTCATTTATCGCGGCAAACTGAATACCGGGCAGGCGCTGGAGGAGTTGCGCACGCGATTCAGCGGAAACGCCGAAGTCGAGGCAATTGTCGAGTTCATCGAAACGAGCGAGCGCGGCATTATTCGTTAGGCGGATTTTGCTCGTCCACGGCGGCTCGGGATGGCAACAGAGGAAGCTCGCGAACGATCAGGCGGCGAGTAGCGGACTCGTGCCCGCGATCACCGTACCGTTGAACTTCGGGTAAAGAAAGCGCGCCACTGGTCCGTCGCGACGCGCGAGCGCGACCGCGCGCGGCACGCCGGCGGCCTGGAGCTGGCGCAACGCCTCGGCCAGAAGTGCGGTGCCAAGGCCGCGGTTGCGGTACTCCATTTGCACACAAGGGCCGGGAGCGAGATGATCTTCCGCCAGCGGATCGGGGACAACGATCGAGGCACCAATGATGCGCGCGCCGTGGCGGAGCGCGAGGCACAAATTGCTGCCCTCGGGGGCAAAGGTTTGCTCGAGCCAGCCTTCAAGCATCGCCTTCACCTCATGAATAGCGCCGCCCCATGAAGTGTCGTGCGCGAAGCAGCGGGCGAGCACCGCACGGACTTCGTTCTCGTCAGCGCGCGAAACGGGCGCAATGTGGTAATGCTCCGGGAGAGCCGCCGTCAGAGCAGGCAGCGTATCCAAGTCCCAGGTAAAACGAACCCATTGAACGAACCTCATCTGGTGCGCGGGAAGAATTACCACGCGCTAACAAGTTCCCGCAACCAGCGTCTGGAAAAAAAGAAATTGCAGAATCGGCCGTTTGGAGAGCCCGTGCCGCGCCTGCCGTGATGCCGAGACCGCGTCCCAGGCTCCCCGGGAAGAAAAAAGCGACGCTTGAGGAGAGACGACCCTATCGTCGCGCCGCTTGCACCGCGCGCAGAGTCTCGCGAAAGGGCAGATAGAGATCGTGATATTGCGCGACGCTGCGACGCAGGACGGGCTTGAAATTTGCCAGGTCCGCGATGTTGACGATCAGGTCAACGCTGCGGGTGAAAGCGATCATGGCCTCATTCGTCGGCCCGTGATGACTCAGGAGGACAACAAAATGTTCGCGCCGCAACACTCCGCGGCGTCGGACCAGCTCGCGCAGGATCGGGTTCTGATCCGCGCTGCTGCCCTTAAAGTTCTCGTAAACCACGACGACGTTGTAGTTGTAGGTCGCGAGCTTGAGCAGGACGTCTTCCTCGAAGAGGCCGAGGTGAACCTTGTACCCAAGCTCGGTCAACTGCGGCACAATTAATTTTTGATACTGAACCGGATCGACGCAGACAAGGGCGGTGGTATCGTCGAGATCGAAAAATTCGTTTCCCGTCTGGTTGTTCATTTTTCGCCTAACGAAAAGCGTTGACGGGGAGATCGAGCCGGAGATCGGTTACCTCGTTGTTCTCAATCCCACGGGCTTTCTGGATGTCATCGATCGCGCGCATGACGCGGCGTTTGTTCGAGGCAAAAAGGCGGGCGGTTTCCTCCGTGATATGGCCGGCCTCGAATTCGCGCAGGATCGATTGATCAAAGGTGCACCAGCCGAATGATGAGCTGGCCTCGATGATGTCGTAAAAGCTGCGCGCTTCGTTTTCCCCGAGCGCGATCGCCTCGCGGGTGCGGAGATTATGACCCATGATCTCAACCAAAAGTTGCCGGCCGCCGCCCACTTTCGGCGCGAGGCGCTGGCTGACGATGTAGCGGATGCTGTCGGCGAGGCGGAGGCGGAGCTGCTTTTCCTCGCCCAGCGTGAAGAGGCCGAGAATGCGGTTCATGGATTGGCCGGCGTCGATCGTGTGCAGGGTGCTGACGACGAGGTGACCGGTATCGGCCGCCATGAGCGCGATCTCGACCGTGGCGCGGTCGCGCATTTCACCCACGAGAATGATCTTCGGCGCCTGCCGGAGCGCGGCCCGCAAACCACCGGGATAGCTTTCGAAATCGGAGCCAAGCTCACGCTGGTTAAAGGTGGCGCGACGCGGGGCGTGAATGAATTCGATCGGATCCTCGAGCGTGACGACGTGGACCGATTGCTTCTCATTCACTTCGTTGAGGAGCGCGGCGAGAGTTGTCGTCTTACCGCTGCCGGTGGCGCCGGTGACGAGAATGAGCCCATTTTTCTCCTGCGCCATCTTTTCGAAGATCGGCGGAAGATTGAGCGAGCGGATCGAGGGCACAGCCGCCTCGAGCTTACGCATGACGACGGCGAAATTGCCCTGTTGGCGAAAGACGTTGACCCGGAATCGCGCCTCGTCATTAAGCGAATAGCCGAAGTCGCACGAGCCTGCGAGGGCAAAATCGTGCATCAGGCGCCGGTCGCCCTGCATCAGGGTAAGGGCGAGACGTTCCGTCTGGTACGGGGTGAGCCGCTCGATCGGCGGGTCGATGTAGACCGGCTTGAGCTCGCCGAAATCTTCGACCTGGAGCGGATGCCCGACGGTGAAGTTTAGATCGGAGACGCCGTCATAGGTGCGCAACATCACTGAAAGGATGCGGTCCAGATCGGGTGCTCTCATCGTTTACTCTTCAAAGTCTTCGGCCGGCGGCGTCTTGAGGAAGGAGCGGAACTTCTTTTTGTCAGCCGCTTTTTCATAGGCTTCCTCGGGCGAGATCCGCATCTGGCGGAGGTGATCCATGATGGCATCGTCAAAGGGTTGGTTGCCTTTCTTTTTTCCAACCTGAATCATGCCTGCAATCTGGTGGGTTTTGCCCTCGCGGATGAGATTCGCGATCGCGACATCGACCACCAGGACTTCGAGCGCGGCGACCCGGCCCGGTTTGTCAATGCGCTTGAAAAGGTTTTGCGCGACCACACCCTTAAGCGATTCGGCCAGGGTGGTGCGAATCTGGTTTTGCTGGTCGGTCGGGAAAACATCGATAATGCGATCGACGGCCTTGGCCGCGCTCGAAGTGTGCAGAGTGCCAAAGACGAGGTGACCGGTGGCGGCGGCAGTGAGAGCGAGCTCGATTGTCTCGAGGTCGCGCAATTCGCCCACGAGCAGGATGTCGGGATCCTCGCGCAGGGCACCCCGGAGGGCGCTGGCAAAGGAACGGGTGTGCGCGCCCACTTCGCGATGCTGAACGAGGCAATTCTGGCTTCGGTGCACGAACTCGATCGGGTCCTCGACCGTAATGATGTGGTCGTGGCGGTGGAGGTTGGCGTAATCCATCATTGCCGCCAGCGTGCTCGATTTGCCCGAACCGGTCGGGCCGGTAACCAGCACAAGTCCTTTCTTCAGCAGCGCGAATTTTTTCAGGACCGGCGGCAGGCCCAGTTCGTCTACGGTCATCACTTTGGTCGGAATGAGGCGGAAAACGGCCGAGATGCCGTACTTCTGCTGGAAGAAATTGGCCCGGTAACGGGCGACGCCGGGGATTTCATAGCCGAAATCGACGTCATAGGTTTCCTCGAAAATTTTAATCTTTGGCTCGGGCGCGATTTCGTAGACCATCGCCTTGAGGTCGTCATTCTGGAGCGGCGGATAGTCGACCCGCACGAGGTCACCGTTGATGCGCAGGATGGGCGGGTTGTTGGTCGAGAGATGAAGGTCGGACGCCTTCTCCTCCGCCATCAGTTTGAAAAATGCATCAATTCGAGCCATGCAGGTCTGCTTGCGAGAAGCTAAATTGATGCCAGCGGGCGGATTGGGTCACTGGGATGAGATCGCGGTTTTGCACCCATTTTCAGGTGTCGAGCACGAGCCGAATCTGCTCGATCAGCTTTTCGTGCGTGTAAGGCTTGGGAATGAACCCGCGCAGACCGCACGCGAGCATGTTGCCGAGTTGCGCCTGCTCGCTGAACCCGCTGCTCAGGACGACTCGCACTTCGGGATCGATCGCCTTCAATTCATCGAAAACGGCGTCGCCGTCCATCACCGGAAGAAAGTAATCGAGGATGACGAGCGCGATTTCCTTCCCCATCAGGCGATAGATTCGCAATGCTTCCGGGCCGGTCGCGGCGGTCACGATGCGGTAATCCTCGAATTCCAGAATTGCGCTCGTGCTCTCGAGCAGGTCCGCATCATCGTCCACGAGCAGGATCAGCTCGTGGTCGCCTTGCGGATTACGAATCTCGGGCCGGCTCCGCTCGTCGCGCCGATCGGTGGTCGGCTTGATCTCGCCGACCGGAATTCTCACGAGCAGATCAGTGTGCGCTGGAGGAGCGGCCGGAGCCAGACGGTTCACGGTAACGGAACTGACCGGCGAGGCGATGCCGGCGAGGTTTAGGATTCCGCCGGTCACCCGGTCGAAAAGTTCCTGCGACTTGCGCGAGGCGAGCTCGACCCGCTCGTTCAGAAGATCGAGGTAGCGCGGCTCCGCCTTGTGCCGGCGAACTTCCTCCGAGTAACGGCCCACCTGCTGGAGCAGACTATTCAACTCTGTTGCGTGGGCGGCGAGCCATTTCAAATCATCGTGATCAAACATGGAGCAAAAGTGCGTGACAACGTGAGCCAAATATCCGCACGTTTCGTGCCGTGGAGCCGATCTTTCGTAGCTGGTGCTATGCGGAAGCGGCGGGGACAATTGTCCTTGGGCTCTGGGGGACTTCGTCGCGCCGCATTACCAGGACGATTGGGACGACCGCGGCACCGCTACTTCCCGAGCGCTTCGCGCAATTCCTTCCTCGCCGATTCCACTTCGCTCGCGTTGTGCCGGCAGAGCACGATCCCACGCAACCTGTCGCCCTGGAAGTAGCGCAGAGCGAAGCGCGCCTTGTTATATGACCCGGTCAGTTGCACCCGGGTCGGCGGGTGAACGAAGTCGCCGATGAAATCGAATTTCAGATCGAACATCTCGGTCCAGAAATACGGAATCTGCTCGTAACGCTGACGCTTCTTGCCCGTAATATTTGCACCCACGATGAGGCCCTGTTCACGCGCATTTTCCCAGTGGGTCTGCCGCCGCATCCCTCCCATGAGGCGATCCGGGTAAAAAGCGACGTCGCCCACCGCGTAGATTCCTTTCTCTTCCGTCTCGAGATAATCCGAAACCGGCGAGCCGTGCGGACCGGAGAGCGGAGTGTTGCGCACAATGTCGAGATTTGGTTCCGAGCCGCAGGCGACCACCGCCACGCCCGCCGCAACCCGCTCGCCGCTCTTGGTCTGGATGTTGCGCAAAACCGTTTTGCCTTCGAAACCATTGAGGCTCGAACCAAGTAGAAGTGTGACCCCGTGCTTGCCAAATTGTTCCGTCACCCACACCGCGGTCTCGGCATCAAGATAGCGATTCAGGAGGGTCTGATGCCGATGCATCATCGCAATCTTCAGCTTCGTCTGGCGCAGGCTGGCCGCGACTTCGCAGGCCAGCAGACCGCCACCCACGATCACGATCGTCTTTTCCGACTGCGCCATTTCCCGCAGCGCGAGCGCGTCACGGATCGTGCGCAGATAAATCACGTTGCCCAGCCCGATGCCGGCGACCGCGGGGCGGACCGGCCGGCTTCCCATGGCAAGGCAGGCTTTCTTAAACTCAATCGTCTCGCCGTTGCCGAGCACGGCCAGCCGCCGATCGATATTGAACTGGGTCACAATCGTGCCAAAGCGCGTTTCGATCTTATGCGCCTCGTACCAGCGCTCGTCGAGGCAGGCCAGCTTCTTGATCGCGGGCGTTTTCTCCCGCAGGAAATCCTTCGAGAGCACCCACCGTTTGTAGGGGTAAAAAGTTTCGCCTCCAACCAGCGTTACGCTGCCTTTTTTGTCGTACTGCCGAATCCCTTCGCAGACGCTGCTCCCCCCGATGCCACTGCCAATGATGAGATAATCGCGTTGAATCATTTCGGAAAAACGGACGATAGAGAATCGCGGGTCGCGATGGCGAGGGAAAAGTTAGGCCAGAACCTGCGAATCACGTCCCGAGCAGACTCGCCGCGTGTTTTAATGCGGATTCCGTCTTCCCGCCTAACATGCGCGCGATCTCTGCCTGGCGCGCCTTGCCTTTCACCTCGTGGAGCTCGGAAAATGTCCGTCCCCGTGCGACCTCCTTTGTCACCATAAAATGGCTGGTTGCGGCCGCCGCCACCTGCGGCAGGTGGGTGATGCAAAGCACCTGGTGCTTCTCCGCCAAAGCGCGCATTTTCGTTCCGACCGCGTTGGCGATTTCGCCGCCGACATTGGCGTCGATCTCGTCGAAAACCAGGAGCGGGATGGCGTCCTGGAGCGCGAGGGAGGACTTGATCGCGAGCATGAGCCGAGAAATTTCGCCACTCGACGCGATCGCGCGCAAAGGTTTCAACGGCTCGCCCGGGTTGGGCGAAAAGAGCAGCTCGACCGTTTCCGTCCCGCACAGCCGCGGCTCGTCGTCAGGTGAAATGCTCACTTCAAATTCCGATTGGCGGAAACCGAGGTCTAGGAGCTGTTGCCGGATGTTGCGGCTCAGTTTTGGCGCCGTCGCTGTGCGTTTCTTGCGCAGCGCGGCGGCGGTGCGATCGAGCGCCTGCTTCGCCTCGGAGATTTCCCGCGCCAGCCGTTCCAGTTCCGCGTCGCGCCCTTCGATTTTGCGCAACCGCTCGGCGGCCCGTTCCCCAAAGGCGATCACCTCCGCAGCGCTTGCGCCGTATTTGCGCTTGAGGGTTTCGATTAACGTGACGCGTTGCTCGAGCTGCGCCAGTTGTTCCGGGTCGAGATCGAGTTTTTCGGCATAACGATCGAGCGTCCGCGCAATCTCGCTCAGCTCGACCACGGCGGCCGCATGCGCAGCGGAAGTTTCGGCGAGATTCGGATCGATTTTTTCCAGCTCACGCAGGAGGCGCTGCGTTTCCGCGAGCTGATTGAGGACGGCATTGTCGATTTCCGAAAGCTGGCGCGACACTGCTGTTGCCAGCTCAATCAAACGTTGGCTGTTGCTCGCCAGTTTGTAGCGCCCGAGAATTTCTTCCTCCTCATCGGGCTGCAACTTTGCCGCCTCGATTTCGTTCACCTGGTGGCGCAAAAGATCAATCTCCTGCTCGCGCGCCGCTTCCGCTGTGCTCAAGGTCGCCTGTTCCTCGAGCAGCGCCCGCCAGTTGCGGAAGGTGCGCTGGTATTCCTGCAACGGTGCTTCCGCATCCGCGAAACGATCGAGCAATTCCAATTGGCGCTCCGGCGAAAGCAGCGACTGGTGATCGTGCGGCCCGTGCAGATCAACCAATTCGTCGCCGAGTTTTTTCAAGAGCGCGAGCGTGGTCGGCGAACCGTTGACGAACTGCCGGCTGCTCCCGCCTAACGAAAAGCTGCGCTTCACGATCAGCTCGCTTTCCACCGGTTCAATCCCCGATGCCTCGAGGAAGCGGTTCAGCTCGGAAAAATCTGCCGCCGCAAAAATCGCCTCGACCGTGCAGGCTTCCGCGCCGGTGCGAATGAGCGACTTGTCGGCCCGTTCGCCTAACAATAACTGGAGCGCACCGATGATGATCGATTTGCCCGCGCCGGTCTCGCCCGTGATCGCGGTAAACCCGGGGGCAAGCTCCCACTCGAGGTTTTCAACCAGGGCGAGATTTTTGATGCGAAGGAGGCTGAGCAAGACCGGAGTTGAGAGTTGCGGGTTGAGAGTTGAGAGATGGATTCTCTGAAGGCCGACTCTCAACTTTCAACCAAAAACTCTCAACCCACGCCCGAAAGGGGGTCGGGGTCAGCGCCCCCGGCTACAGTCCTCCGTCTCACCTTTCTCGGCACCGGCACCTCGGTCGGCGTGCCGATGATCTGCTGCGATTGCGCTGTCTGCCGTTCACCCGATCCGCGTGACAACCGCACCCGGGCGTCGATTTTCCTCGAGACGCCGGAGGGCAATTACGTCGTCGACACCGGGACCGATTTTCGCACCCAATGTCTGCGGGAAAACATCTGGCAAGTCGACGCTGTCCTCATGACCCATTCGCACACCGACCATGTGATGGGGTTCGATGACCTGCGCCGCTTCGCGCTCGCCCGGCGCGGCCGCATGCCGGTCTACGCCTCGGCCGAAACCATGGCCGATCTCGAACGGGTTTATCAGTTTGCCTTTCAGAATCCGAATCCCTGGCCCGGCTATCTGAAACCGGAGCCGCACATCATCTCCGGCACCTTTTCCTTAGGCAATACCAGCATCACTCCGCTGCCCGTGCCGCACGGCAGCGCCGAGACTTACGGTTATCTTTTCTCCCGCGACGGCCGCAAGCTCCTCGCCTATTTGAGCGATTGCAGCGCGGTCCCGGATGAAATCGGACGCAAAATTGAGCAGGTCGAGTTGCTCGTGATCGATGCGCTCCGGGAAAAACCGCATCCCACCCATCTCAGCGTCGCCCAGGCGCTCGAAGTGGCGGAGCGCGTTCACGCCGGCCGCACTCTTTTCACTCATATGTGCCACGAACTGCCCCAAAGCGCGGAGCGTGATCTGCCAGCCGGAGTCGGGATCGCCTATGATGGATTAAAGGTCGATTTTACATGAACCGGCTCCTCCTCGGTTTCGTCGTTCTCCTCTCGTTAGGCAAACTTCCTTCTCGCGCCCAGAGCCCCGACGATCTCGCCCAAGCCACGGTCGTGGTCTACAACCGCAACGCCGCCGATTCGATCGCGCTCGCCTATTTCTACGCCAAGGCGCGACAGATTCCGACTGACCATCTCGTCGGCCTGGAATGTCCAACCGAGGAGGAAATCAGCCGGGCGGATTACGACGACACAATTGCCGAGCCTTTGCGCAAAGCCTTTGCCGAACGCGAGTGGTGGACTTTGCGCGGGGAGAAAACCGAGCCGCCGGCCGTGCGCTCAAGCCAGATTCATTTCGTCGCTCTCATCCGCGGCATCCCGCTCAAGATTCGCCCGGCCGCCAGCTATACCGGGGACGAGCCACAGAAAAATCCCGCCGGCAGCCAGAATGCCGCTTCGGTCGACTCCGAACTGACAGTGTTCGGCCTTTTCTCGCGTCAGATTTCCGGCGGCGTGCGTAATCCTTATTTCCAAAATTTTCGCCCCATCGCTGAGTTGAGCGACGCGCCGCTCCTTCTCGTTTCGCGGCTCGATGGACCAAGCGAGGCCGTCGTCAGGCAAATGATTACCGACGCGGTTGCGACCGAAAAGAGCGGCCTCCGTGGTCGCGCCTACGTGGACGGGGGCGATCACGCTTCAGGCGGAATGGCCAATGGGGACGAATGGCTGCGCCGCGTGGTGAAAGATCTGCGTCGTGCCGGGATCCCGGTGGTCTACGACACGCACTCCGCGACCTTCCCCTCCGGTTTTCCGATGAACGACTGCGCCCTCTACTACGGTTGGTACGCGGGAGGAATGGCCGGCCCGTTCCGCGACCCGGATTTTATCTTTCGACCCGGCGCGATCGCGGTACATATCCACTCCTTCAGCGCCAGCACCGTCCGTTCGGCGACGGCGAACTGGGTCGGGCCGCTCCTGGGCAAGGGCGCGACGGCCTCGTTAGGCAATGTTTACGAACCGTATCTCGAACTGACAACGCACCTCGATATTTTTAACGACCGGCTCCTCCACGGCTTCACCTTCGCGGAAAGCGCCTGGATGGCGACCCCGATGCTGTCGTGGATGAATGTGGCCGTGGGCGATCCGCTTTACCGGCCCTACGCGAACTGGCTCCAGATCAATCCGACGCCAAAAAACCGTAAGCCTGACGACTGGCAGATGTATCACGATTTCGCGCTCCGAAATGCCAGGCTCAAACCGGAGGCGTACCTGACGAAAGCGCGCGCCGCCGCCTCGCGCGCCGGGAACGCGCCGATGCTCGAGGACCTCGGGTTGATCCAAAAGGAGGCGGGAAAGCTCGCCGCCGGAATGAGCTGTCTGCGCGAGGCGCGCTCCGCTTACTCGGAACCGGCGGACATGTTGCGCACCGTTCTTGAAGAAGCCGACATCCTCCGCGGGCAGGGCGACAAACAAGCCGCGCGGGATCTTTTGCAAAAGGCGGAGAGCGCAGCAACCGATTCCGCGACAGCCGATTTGTTGGGCCGAATCGAGAAGGAACTCTCTCCGCCGACCGCAGCTGCCCGGCCGTCGCCTTCGCCGAGTCGTTAGGCGGCGAGTTGCTGGATCTTGGACCGCAGCGTCTGGACGCTAAAGGGCTTGTCGACCATGGCATCGACTGCCAGTTGGTCATAAGCAGCGCGGAGTTCGGTCGAGAGGTGGGCCGAGAGCACCATGATCTTGCCAGGAAATTTTCTCTCGCGCAGGAGACGCACCAGCTCCACGCCGGTCACGCCCGGCATGTTGTTATCGGTGATGATGACGTCGAACGGCTCCGGTTCGCTCTCCATTTTCGTCAGCGCCGCTTCGCCGTCGAGGACGCTCGCCAGTTGGAAAAGCGGGCCGGGGAAGATGAACCGCATCGATTGCGCAATCGCCGGCTCGTCATCGACAGCCAGAATTTTCAGCGGCGCGCTCATGGTTCAAAAAGCTCGTGCTATGGCAAAAGCATGCCCCGTGCCGCCGCCCTCCGCTCAGTTGCGTCCGGCAAGAACCAGCACATCAGCCGCCAGGACGTCCACCGCATGCCGCAGCTCATCAATGTCGAACGGCTTGGCCAGCATCAGGTCGACCTGGAGTTCCTGATAGGCGCGGACGTTCGGCTCCGTCAGGTGGGCCGAAAGGACCGCGATCTTGCCTTCAAAACCGCGCGTCCGCAGCTCACGCACGAACTCGAGTCCGGTCATGTTCGGCATTTTGTGGTCGGTGATCACGATGTCAAAGGGGTGCGGGGCCGCTTCGATTTTCGCGAGCGCTTCGCGCCCGTCGCCGGCGGTCGTCACTTTGCAACGCGGGCCGCAGAGCACGAGTGCGAGAAATTGGGCCACGGCGGTCTCATCTTCGACCGCCAGAATTCTCAAATCGGTCTTCATCTTGCCTTAAAAGCAATAAGCAAGAGTCAGGCCGGGCTGGTTCGCCGGAGGTTGCTTCAGGCAGCTGCGGCCGGTTTTTCCGCAAGCCGGCGCCGGCGCAATTCCATCGCCACAAGCGCGAGAATCGTGAGTACGTCGCTCGTCACGTGGGTCCGTTTGACGCTTCTCCAAGAGGCAGGGTTTAGCGTCGGTTCGAGAACGTCGCGCAGCGGCTTTGGATTCGGCCCGGCCGCTTCGTTCGCTTCGAATTGCCGGATCGCATTCAGCACCGCGAACCGCTGCGCTGTGCAATCCTCCAGCGCGCCGAGATTTTCATACGCGAAAAGCGCGAAGAGCAGGCAGACGAGCAGGGTCGTGATCGCGGCCGGATGTTTGCGCAAAGAGGAGAAGGCGAGAACTCCGCCGACGATGACGACGTAGAGGTTCCAGTAGTTCTGCATCGCAGTGGAACGCTCGAAATAAAGCTGGAGCAGGTCGTGGTAGTTCATGTGTGCGCCGGCGGATCATGCGCCTGCCGCCTGGCGCGAGACGAGGAGAAATTTTGGCCGGACGACAAGAAAACACGCAACTGCAAGTGCGCCGCCTCCGAGGATGTCGATCACATGATGTTGATGCGTGAAGAGCGGGGAGAGCGCGATCAAACCGAACCACAACAACACCACTGCGCGGGTGAAGCCGCGGAGATAGCGCGCATACACATCGACCAGGATCAGACAGAGCGCGGCATGCAAGGAGGGGAAGAGGTTCACCGGCGCATCGAGCGCGCGGAACCAATCGAAGAGCGCGCCGATCCACCCGCTCACCGCTGGCCGAGGGAAAGCAAATCGCAGCGGCAGGAATAGAAAAAATAATCCGGCGACGCCGGTCGAGAGCGCGACCCGTCGGACGAAAAGGGTGAGCGCCGTGGCGTCCGGCAAGAGAAAAGGGGCGGCGATGAAAAACAGGTCGATGGAAAGGTAGGGCAGGATGAAAAACGGCACGAACGGCAGGTTGCGTTCCCATTCGAAATAGAACACGCCCACGTCCGTTCGCCGCGCCGTCGCCCACATGCAGCCGCCGTAAACGAGAAGAAAAAGCAGGGACAGACCGGCCGAGGCAGCGCCGGCCCGCAACCAGGCGGAGCGCTCGGTTTTCAGCTCGACCTCCGCCGCGCGACTGCGACCGTGAACATTCCCCAGCGATCGATTTCCATCCGCAATTTTTCGAAGCCGGCGCTCTGCACCAGCTCATCGATCTCGGCGGTGGTGCGCCGGCGCATGATCCAGGGTTTACCCTCGCGGTTGCGCAGGACGCGAGCGATGAACTCCAGCTGCGGATGCCACGGCTGGTTGGTATAAATCAGGTAACCGCCCGGCTCGATCGCGCGGGCTAATCCGCCTAACGATTCCAGGACGCGATCGTTCGACGGGAACAGCTCGTAGAGCCCGGAAACAATTCCAATCGTGGCGCGCGGACGAAGCGCGGCCAGCGAAGCAGAATCAAAGGCATCGCCAACTTCTGCCACGACGTTCTCGAGTCCGGCCTCTCGCGCATCTCGCGCTGCGATCTCGACATTGATTTGCGCCTCGTCGCGCAGCAGCGCGCGAACCGGAATTTGCGGCAGTGCTCGAATTGTCTCGAGCACGTAACGGCCGGTCCCGGCGGCGATGTCCACGATGTGGACGTTGCGGCCTGCCGCATGGGTTTCTTCAATTGCCCTGCGCAAGGCCTTTTCCAGATTGATCTTTCGCTGGCGGATGCCGCGCCAGCCGATGCTGTTCAGGTAATTCGCATCAATCAGCTCTCCGAGGCGCGATTTTCCCTGCGGAATATTTTCGTAAACGTAATCGAGCGACATCCCTGAATCGAACCCGCGAGACCAGCCAATTTCGATCCCTTTGCTCAAGCGTCCCGCCAGCTTTACGCCCGCCTTCGCGACCAGAAACTGCGGGCCGCCTCGCAGTTTCAAGCGCTCATATTCCTCCCAGGTGTGCCCGTAGCGATCGGCGTGACGGAGCGAGCCGTTGAGCCGCGGTTGGGCGAACCGCTCCTCGACAAACTCGCGCACCCGCTCGATCACAAGCGCGCGATCCGTCTCATGAAAAATCGCGTGATACATCGCCGGAAAAACGTGCATCTGTTTTACCGGCGAGGAGAGCCGGTTGAAGAATTCCCGCTGCGCTTCCAGCTTCACGACATAATCGCGGCCCGCCGCGAGCATCAGCGTTGGAACCCGGATGGCACCAGCGTCCGCCACTAGCCGTCGCGCCGTATCGTGCAGATCGAGCAGAAGATTGATCGCGATCTCGCGAAAAATCAGCGGGTCTTTTTCGTACCGGGCCGCTTCGACCGGATCGCGCGTCAGCATGCTTCTCCGCACGAAGCTCTTCACCTGACCCCCGCCGATTGCTTTCTGTTGCAAGCGCAAGGCGGGAATGGCGAGCGGCACGTACAGCTTCACCGCGAAAGCCGCAGTCGCCAGGATGAGCCCGCGGATCGGCGGCGCATAATCGTGCACCCAGGCGCTCACCGTCACCGCCGCCAGGCTATGGGCGAGGAGAATCATGTTCTCGCACGGAATCGCATACTGATTGCGAATATGCCTAACGAACACGTCCACATCCTTGATCACGTCGCTCAACTCCCGCGCCGCGCCCCGCGCACCGGCCGAGCGGCCGTGGCCGCGCGCATCCCAGGCAAAGATCGCGACCTTGCTCAGGCCTAACGAATCGACCGTTTCCTGCCAGCGACCGGAATGTTCGTGTCCACGATGGAAAAGAAGGAGCGCCCGTTCCGTTTTCGATTCGTTAGGCAACCAGGCCCGGTAGAACAACTCCGTTCCATCCCAGCTCACCATCCTTCGCTCAATCGCTTCCATCGCTCTCCCCCAGTTGCGCGATCGCCCTCCGCAGTTCGGACGCGATCTCGTTCTTCTCCGCGCCGCGCGCGGCAAAGTTGCGCGGCGCGCCGATCCTCAGCCGGACTTTGCGCGGCCGCGGGAAGCGTCGTCCTTTTGGCCAGGCGCGAAAGGTTCCCTCCAGCCGGCAGGGCAACACTTCGACATCCCGCCCCGCGACGAGCGCACCGATCCCGGGCTTGAATGGTTGCAATTCGCCCGAGCGGCTCCGGGTTCCCTCTGGAAAAATGATGAGCACAGTGCCGGGCTCAGCCAGCAACTGCGCGCAGACCGAGAGGCTTTCGCGCACGCGCAGCTCGCGTCCGAACGGCAGCGCATTCATCACCACCGCCGCGAACCAGGTCCGCGGCAGCCGCCGAAAAAAATAATCCTCCGCCGCCACCGGGAACGCGCGGTGCAACTGGCGGAGCGGCAAGGCCGCGAGCAGGCATAGCGCGTCGAGATGGCTGCTGTGATTGGCGACGAGCACGAATGATTTTTCGACCGGCAAATTCTCCGCGCCGATGATTTCGAAGCGCAGGTAAAGCCGGAGCAAGCCGCGAATCAAAAGCGAGATCGATTCGCGAAAGCTGTAAACGATCAAGCCCGGGTCGCGCGGGAACCGGCGCAGCCGGTCAACCGCGCGCCGCTCAAGGGCCAGCGCTGCGAGATTGGCCGCCTTGATCATCGGCCCTGATCATAATAGGCGGTCAAGAGGGTGAACAGCGGCGCGACAAAAATCAGACTATCGATCCGGTCGAGAACGCCGCCGTGACCGGGGATGGCGTCGCCCCAGTCCTTCAATCCGCGACCGCGTTTAAGCAGGCTAAAAGTGAGATCGCCCAGTTGCCCGCCGAGCCCGACGACCAATCCGGTGAGCACCAGCTGAAGCGCGCTGAAGTTTGGAAATGAAAAGCGCAAAAGCCAGGGCAGAGCGAGCGCAACGAAGAGCGCGCCTAACGATCCCTCCACGGTTTTGCGCGGGCTGATCGCCGGCTGTAGCGGATGACGGCCAAGCGTGCGTCCGAAAACGAAAGCCGCGACATCGCTGGTCTCGGTCGCGAAGAGAAGGAAACAGAGATAGCCGTAGGCGTTTCGCGAATTGGCGAGAAACGCGAGCTGGCCAAACATCGTGCCGAAGAAAACGAAAGCGACCATCGCTGAAGCGAAAGCATCGGTGTTGTAGCCAGGGGCGCTGACCCCGGCAGATCCAGCGCGTTGCTTCGAGCCGGGGTCAACGCCCCCGGCTACAGTCGCGACCAGCGAAATGAGCACGATCGCCCCCAGCGATGCGCCGGCGAATCCGGCGTTCACGATTGCAGCGATGCCGATTCCAATGATCCCAGCCGAGACCGCCAGCTTCAGCGCCGGCTTGTTCTTCAAGGCGGAAGCGCGAGCGAATTCGCGAAAACCGAGAAGCGCGAGCGCCGCCACGCTGCAAATGAAAACCGCGCGCCCGGCAGAAATCGCGAGGGCCGCCAGTGGCGCCATCCAAAGCCAGGACTGCCAGGTTTTCCAGACGCTCCCAAGTTCGACCCGGAACAGACACTGGAGCAGCGCCAGCACCGCGCCTGCGATCAGCAGCAGAGTCGCGACGATCGCAATGTAATGAAGAAAAATCGGATTGTGCAGCGCGGAAGTCGGCGACATTAGCCTAACGAACGCACGATCCGGCTGAGCCGAACCGCGATTGTCTCGAGACAACCGGCAATCACAAGCCAGCAGGCGAGATCGAGCCACGGGATTCGCGGGAAGAAAAACGTGAGCCACGCTCCGACACCCAGCGTCACCATCCGCCATGGCTTGGACATGATCCCGCCAAACTCTCGTTGCCCTCCGACCGCCTGCCCAAGCGTGCCAACATAGGCAGTACCTAACGAGAGGATAGCGGCCCAGTAGCCGAGCAGTGGATGCATCCAGCCGCTGTGCGCCGCGCCGACGAAGATCACGACATCAGAAATCCGATCCGGCAGTTCGTTCAGGATTTCCCCGCGCCGGCTCGCGCTGCCGGCGGCGAGCGCCACCATGCCATCGAGCATGTTGCACCAGAGCCGCACCAGGCAGAGAAACGGCGCAACCAGCAGCAGCCACGATTGCCTCGTCGATCCGACAAAACAGACCGCGGCAGCCGCTGCGGCGAAGATCGAAAAACAGGAGATGGCATTGGCCGAGATGCCGAGGCGGAGGCAAAGTGCGGTCGCGCCGCGCGCGGTTCGGCGAAAGATTTTCGCGATCGGCCGGCGGGCGGTCGGCTCATAGGCGCGTTCCTGACTAACGAGTTGCGAATTCATGGCCGAATCGCGACCTGAATCAGGCCGGTCGTGCCGGTGCGAGTCATGAACCCGCTGGCCCAGCTCTCGTAACAAGGTTGCGCAAGAGAGCGCGCCGCCGCGATCCACGCGATCAAAACAACCACCAGGTTTGTGATCGCGATCGTACCCTTGAGCAGGAGCCGTTTCACCGCGCGAACTTTTATCCGCTTTCGGCGCCAGAGTCGATCTTGCAGCTGTCAATCAGGCGTCGTTCTCCGCGCTCTCGGCCTTGGCCGCTTTCTGGCCGCGCAACTTCGCTTCAATGAAGAGGTCGATGTCCCCGTCCATCACCGCCTGAACGTTGCTGGTCTCGGCGCCGGTGCGGTGGTCCTTCACCATCTGGTAAGGCTGGAAAACATAGGAGCGAATCTGGCTGCCCCATGCGATGTCGCCTTTCTCGCCGTACTGGCGATCCATTTCCGCGCGCTTTTTATCCTGCTCGAGCTCGTAGAGCCTGGCTTTCAACATCTTCATCGCCAGATCGCGATTGCGGCCCTGGCTTCGTTCCGCCTGGCAGGCAACGACGATCCCGGTCGGCCTGTGCACGAGTCGCACCGCTGTTTCCACCTTGTTGACGTTCTGGCCGCCTTTGCCGCCGGACCGGAAGGTATCGATCTCGATATCGGCCGGATTGATTTCCATCGGCGCGGAATCAGCGATCTCAGGCACGACATCGACGCTCGCAAATGAGGTGTGCCGTCGCTTGTTCGCGTCAAAGGGCGAGATGCGCACCAGGCGATGCACTCCGCGCTCAGTCTGCAAATGCCCGTAGGCGTACTCGCCGCTCACGAGCAGCGTGACCGACTTAATGCCGACCTCTTCGCCCTGTTGAATATCGATTGTCTGGGAGCTGTAACCGCTCCGCTCGATCCAACGCTGATACATCCGCAGCAGCATGTCCGCCCAGTCGCACGACTCCGTTCCGCCGGCGCCGGAATGGATGGTGAGGAAGGCATTGGCGCGATCGTTTTCGCCGGAAAGAAATTGCCGCAGCTCGAACTCCTCCAGTTGCCTGACGATGCGGGCGTATTCGCTCGCAACTTCCTCCTCGGCTTTGTGCCGGGCGGCGTCGTTTGTCTCTTCGCCGGCGAGTTCCTGCAGGGCTTCGAAATCCTCCACCTCGCGCTCCAACCCGCGCAGCGGATTGATCAGCCCGCGCAGCCGTGAGACTTCCTCGACTTCGCCCTGGGCGCGCTCGCGGTTCGACCAGAAATCGGCCGAAGCCATCCGCGCTTCAAGTTCGTTGAGACGGGATTGGAGCTTTGGCAGGTCAAAGAAACCTCCGCAGTTCGCCTACCCGGGCGCGCAAGTCTTGGGCGTTAATTGCGTCAATTTCCGTAGCCATCCGCAAAGATATCCGGCCGATGTCCGGCTGCCAAGCAGCAGGCGCGCGGTTCGCAACACCAAACTCAGCAGGTGGAATGAAAGAGGCCGCCCACCTGCGCTCCCGTTTCTGCCAATTGATTGTAAAGCGCGACCGCCGCCTTGGTCTCCTCGATGTGAAATGGCACGCCGCGAATTTTGAGAAGGTCGATCGTCTCGTCTGCTGTTTGCAAGGCCAGCTGCATACCGCGGCTGAGGACAACAACCGTGCTGCCCTTGGCTAACAACTCTTCAACGTCGGCCGGCTGGATTCCGGGGACGTGATGCGTGTTCGTCTCTTTCCAATCCCAGGCGCGGCCGCCACCGGGATAAAGCTTGAAATCGCGCCCGGAACCGAGGCCCTCGATCTGCATGCGCCCCCAGGAAATGTGAGTGATTCGCGGGGATGGTGTTGAAGCCATACTCGAACTCATCCCGCCAGCGTTAGCTCAGGCCGCGTCCTTGTCCTGTTTCTTGCGAATCAGCGGGAGCTTTTTGCCTTCGACCACGGCGCGATTGATCGTGACTTCGGCGACGTCTTCCCGGCTCGGCACTTCATACATGATGTCGAGCATGATCCGCTCGAGCATGGAACGAAGCGCCCGCGCGCCCGTGCCTTTGGTCACGGCCTGGGCGGCGAGCGCGCGCAATGCATCCTTGGTCACGGTCAGCCGGACGTCTTCCATCGCGAAGAGCTTGGTGTACTGCTTGATCATCGCGTTTTTCGTCTCGGTCAGAATCATCACCATCTCTTCCTCGGTCAGCGCGTCGAGCGCGCTCACGACCGGGAGCCGGCCGATGAATTCCGGGATCATGCCAAAGGCGAGCAGATCCTCCGGCTCGACCTGACGGACGGCTTCACGCCGCATCACGTCCTCTGCTTCGAGGGTCGGACTGCCGAAGCCCATGACCCGATTACCGAGCCGTTTCTGGACAATTTTCTCCAAGCCAACAAAGGCGCCGCCGCA
Organism: Chthoniobacterales bacterium; assembly: GCA_036825615.1. Taxonomy (GTDB): domain Bacteria; phylum Verrucomicrobiota; class Verrucomicrobiia; order Chthoniobacterales; family UBA10450; genus JAICXG01. The sequence goes on along the minus strand of DAISXY010000003.1, from coordinate 202,178 downwards.
GATGAACAGGATCTTCTCGGTGTTGACCTGGATGTATTCCTGGTGCGGATGTTTGCGGCCACCCTGCGGCGGAACATTGCAGGTGCTGCCTTCGAGAATTTTCAGGAGCGCTTGCTGCACGCCTTCGCCGGAAACGTCGCGCGTGATCGAGACGTTGTCGGTCTTGCGTCCGATCTTGTCGATCTCGTCGATGTAAACGATCCCGATCTCGGCCCGCTTCACGTCGTAATCAGCGTTTTGCAGGAGGCGCAGGATAATATTTTCCACGTCCTCGCCAACGTAGCCGGCTTCGGTCAGTGTGGTCGCATCGGCGATACAAAACGGAACGTCGAGAATTTTCGCCAGCGTTTTGGCGAGGAGCGTCTTACCGGACCCGGTTGGGCCGATGAGCAGGATGTTGCTCTTCTCGATCTCGACATCCGCGAAAGGATCAGGCTGAAATGCCGCCGAGGTGTCTGCCGGTGGAGCGGTTTGCAGCACGCGCTTGAAATGATTGTGCACCGCGACCGAAAGCGTCTTTTTCGCGATCTCCTGCCCGACGACATACTGGTCGAGGGAACGCCGGATTTCGGCGGGCTTCGGCACGCGCATGGCAGACGATTGCCGCCGCGCGTCCTCGTTCAGCTCCTTGTCGAGGATGCTTTTGCAGACGTTGATGCAACTGTCGCAGATATAAACGCCGGGACCGGCGATGAGCTTGCGCACCTCTGCGTGGCTCTTGCCGCAGAAGCTGCACATCGTGAGGTTCGAGGCGCGCGCCATGGTCTCCCCTCTAAAGCAGGTCCTATTCCCCGAGTTTCTGGGGCAGGGCCGCCTCCGCGACCGCGGTCGCGCGATCGTTCAGGGCTGCCTTCGCCCCGTCGCCATCAAGTAATTTCGCCTCCTTGCGCGACTTGATAACCTCGTCCACCAACCCGTAAGCCTTCGCTTCGAGCGCGCTCATGTAATAATCCCGGTCGGAATCGCGCTGCACCTGTTCTTCGGACTTGCCGGTGTGCTGGGAAAGGATGTGGATGAGCCGCTTCTTCAGCTTGAACATGTATTCGACCGTGCGCTCGACATCGCTCGCCTGCCCTTGAGCGCCACCCGAGACCTGGTGGATCATGATGTCGGAATTCGGAAGCGCGTAACGCTTGCCCTTGGTTCCGGCCGCGAGCAGGACCGCGCCCATGCTCGCCGCCATCCCGAGGCAGTAGGTCGTGACGTCGCAGGTGAGAAACTGCATCGTATCGTAAATCGCGAGACCGGCCGTGACCGAACCGCCGGGCGAATTGATGTAAAGATTGATGTCCTTTTTCCCATCTTCCATTTGCAGGAAAAGCAGCTGGGCGATGACGAGATTGGCAATGTGATCGTCAATCGGCGTGCCGATGAAAACGATCCGGTCCTTCAGCAGGCGCGAGTAAATATCGTAGCTGCGTTCCCCTCGCCCGGTCTGTTCCACGACCATCGGAACGAGGACGGATTGAGATAGATTGGTGTCGCGATTTTCTGTCATTTTCATTCGTTAGGCTCGGTGGGAACGGAGGCCGCAGGCGCGCCCTCGATGGTAGCATTCGACCCGAGGAAATCAATCGTCTTGGCCAGAAGCACCTGCTCGATTAGACCCTCCATCGCGCCGTTTTTCTCAATCTCCTCGTGCATTTTTTCCGGCGTCAGGTTGCGATGCATCGCCTCGTGGCGAATGCGCTCGTCGAGATCCTCGCGGGTGACGCGAATTTTTTCCTGCTCGGCAATGCGATGAAGAATGAAATTCGTCTTGAGCCGGTGCGTCGCCAATCCGCCCGCGGCCTGGATCAGCTCCTGTTCCTTGTCTTTCATCATTTCGTCGGGAACCCCGCGTTCGCGGTTGCGTTGCACCAGCTCGGCGAGGGTGCTGCGGGTTTCCGATTTTAAAAGGTTCGGCGGCAGCTCGAACTGCGTCCGCTCGAGCAGATAGCGGACAATCTGCGCTTCTTGTGCCCGCTGCCGTTCGTGTTCCTTTTCATGCTCGATCTGGTGCTCGAGCCGCTCGCGCAACTCGGCGACATTTTTTCCCGGCATCCATTTTCCGGCAAAGGCATCGTCAATCGCAGGCAGGACGCGCTGTTTGATTTCGTGCAGCATAACGTCGTACTCGGCGGTCTTGCCCGCCAGCTCTGGAACCGGGAACTCGCCCGGGAACTCGACCGTCACTTTCCGCGATTCGTTAGGCTTGAGGCCGAGCAATTGTTCGGCAAAACCCGGCAGGAAATTGTCCGGCGCAAGCCGGAGCCAGAATTTTTTTCCCCCCTGCAAATTGCGGCTCGCGTTCGGCGCCAGCTCCGCGATCGGTTTGCCCTCGACCGCGCCGGCAAAATCAAGCACCGCGAAATCTTCCATCTCCAATCCGCGCTCCGGCACGTCGACAAAGTCGGCCGATTGCTCGCGCAGGCGCTCGACCGCGGCCTCGATTTCCGCCTCGGTCACCTTCGTATCGGGCAACTGGAGCGGAATGCCTTTGTACTCCGGCAGCTCAAACTCCGGCGCGGTCACGACCGTGGCGCGAAAGCGCATCGAGCGATCTTCGCCAAACTCGACATCTTCCAGATTCGTCAGGGAAACGACGCGCAAATTCTCCTGCTCGATCGCCTGGTGGTAGCTCTTCGACACGAGCTTTTTTGTCAGCTCATCCTGAATGTCCTTGCGAAACTTGGCTTCGATCACCCGCTTCGGCGCTTTGCCTGGGCGATAACCTGGAATGCGCGCATGCGCGGCAAAGCTGTCCGCGATCGCGTCCCATTCCTTCGAAACTTCCGACGGCGGCAGCTCGATCTTCAGTGTGGCGACACAATGCGGTTGCGTTTCGACTTCGACCTTCATGAACGATTCACGCTAGCGGCGCGCGCGGGGCTGCGCAAACCAACCGCCGCGATTGGGATAATCGCCGGTGCGGGCGTAGCGCGGCGTCCTAGAAGCTGGCTTCGTATTCGATCAGGAGCATGATCTCGCGGAGATTTTTGAAATCGATCCCTGGATTCGCCGCCGTGTCGATCTCGAGGGTGAAGACCTGATCAGCATTCAGCCCCACAAAGCCGTTGAGCGGCAGAGGCACGCCGCCGTTTCCATCCGAGAGGACGCCGGCGTTCGAGAGCGCGACGCCCTTCTCGAAGCTGATCGCGACGGTATTCGGCGGTGTGACGGACGTGAACTTCGCGCTGAACGGCGGATCTTGCGCTCCGACCGCGATGAGAACGAAATTCAACGTCGTTCGCGTTGTCTCGTTCGAGTTGCGCGCCGCTTTCGCCACATCGAAGGCAAGCTTCACCTTCCCGCCGTGCGCACGGAAATGCGCGAGCGCACCGGGATTGTTCGCGTTTGCGGAAATGAGGAGCGAGCGATTCGCGGAAGCGGGCAGGGCCGCGATCTGTTCCTTTTGCAGAAACGCGGAGTAGCTCGCACGCATATCAAAGGTGATGAGCACGTCGGTTAGTGTCTCGAAGCCGTTCGCGTTTCCGATTTTTGACAGAGCAAGTTCCCACACCGTCTCGATCCCGCTTCCTTCAAATGGCAGCAGCGTTTCATCGGGAAGATCAAACACCCACATATCGTCGCGCATTCGAAACTCCGAGACCGGGAGCGCATCCGGATAGCGCACGAGCGTGTGCGCGGAGCCGCTCTGGTCGCGGGTCACAAGCGAGACTCCCTGATTCGAGAGCAATCCCCGGTGCGGCTGGATCGCGGAAGCATAGGTCGCGGCGATGGTGATGTTGCGCACGCGATAACCGTAAACGCCGGGATAGACCAGACGCAGCGGCGTCTCGCTCGTCGCGAAGGTACACGCGCCGGTCTTTTTCAATTGGCCGAACGAAATCGGGAACTCGCGCGCGAGACTGATCGTTTGCTTCACCGGAATGGTTTGCGTGAGGCCTTGAATTCGGGCGGCTTCCAATTCGGCGAGATGCAACTGGAGCAGGTCGGCACCAGAAACCCCGAGCTGCGCGCGCGGAAAATAGTCGAACGCGATGATGCTGAGATCGCGGTCCTGTTCAAAAGCGAGCGCGCGCTCCGCCAGCCAGGCCGTGCGGCCGGCGAGATCGAGGTAGCGCCGCATGAGGCGATTCGAGAACTCAGCCATTGAAACGAGAAAGGCGCGGTTGGCGAAACGCTGCGCGTAATAGACGAGCAGGTCTGAGCCGAGCTTCGCATCCGCCTGTGCGATGGCCTGCGAAAGTTGCGCGATCGTGACATCGCGCTTCTTCACATCGACCAGCGCCTTGGCCGCGGGCAGCGCGACGTTTTGCAGTTGCGCGAGATCGCCGGCGCGCTTTGCGACCGCGTCCGCCATTGATTGCATCGAGCTCACGCCCGCATACAAAAAGGCTCCGAACGGCCCGGCCACGCCCGCGGCTCCGCCCAGCGCCTGCGTACCCGCGCCGAGCATGTTGCTGGCAGTGCCGACCTTGGCGCCGAGGCTGAGAATGTCGCCGGTGGAAAGCTGGGTCGCACTCGCGGGCGCGGCGTCGCCTTCGCCTTTGAATGCCATCTCGCCCAGGTTCATGACCGAGTCCTTCATCCCGCCGGCGAAATCTTTGAGTTGCTCGAAAAAATCATCCTTCTTCGCGATCTCGGCTTTCTTCGCCGCGATCTGCGCGTTGATCGCATCAACCTGCTTCTGCGCCTCGCCGACGTTGAATTCCGCGATCTTTTGTTGCTCCTGCGCGATCGCGATCGCCGCATTCGCTTTCGCCACCATTGTGCGCGCCTGCATCTCGTTCACCGTCAAGGTGTCGATCTGCTGCATGTAATTGAGAAAATCGCTCTGCGCCCCGCGCGCCCCGGCGGCAAAACGATCCGCGGCTTCTTTCAAGACGCGATAGCGCACCGGCGGCACCAGCGTCGGTGATGCGCCGTAGTAATTCAGTCCGGCATTGATCTGCGTAAACCCAAGGCGGGCGCGGTTTGATTGGCTCTCTATCGCGGGATTGCGCTTCGTCTTGATAAAAGGAAACGGCAGCGGCAGCGGGTGCCAACCGCGCTGTGGCCAGGTCGGGGTGATTGCCGGGTCGTCGCCGTGCAAGAAGAGCACGCCCTTATAAAGCTCGCGCGCCCGCATGATGCTGTCGGGCTGATTGCTCCGATAGAGTGCGTCGGCCCATTCGAGGACCGCGTTGCCCAGCTTGAGCTTGAAATAGCCAATCTCGGCCCGGTTGCTCGGCACGGCCGTGACCGGAAGCGGAGCTGGTATTTGCGAGCGATCCGACGAGGTCGCATACGGCAGCGGTCCGTTTGTGAAATGATAGAAAAAGCCCGCCTCAGTCGTGACGGGAAACACGTCTGCTTTCGGATCTGCCGCGAAGATGTTGAAGTGCGCCGGCCCGATCAGTTGCCGGACGGCATCGGCATATTTCCCAATCGCGAGCTGCACTTCCGAGAGACAGGCCGGCAGATAGCGGTAGAGCAGATAATCGAGGAGATAACGCAGCTCGCGGCGATTTCCCGGCCAGTCGAAATCCGGATTTCCCCACCAGTGATCGGTGATCTCGGTATTGCCGGGTAATAAGTCGCTGAGCGGCGCCTGGATGTCCGAGTCCCAATGCTGGCCGAAGAACCGCCAGTACATTCCCTCAAAGCCGAGCCGAGCACTGCCCGAATCAACGCCGAGCTTTTCGATCGTGCTGACGTCGGTGTTCTTCTGCGCCTTGACGAAGCTGGCGGGATCGTATTGCCAGGTGGCGTCAGACTTGAGCGCGAACTCGCGAAGCTGCCTCACCCAATCGAGCGCGGTGAGATATTTCTGCTCGGCGAAGGCGTAGTTGAGAGAAGCAGCGGTGTTGTTTGCGTCGCTAATGAATTCCCACAGCTCGACATGATTGCGCACCCATTGCCACTTGGCCGCTTTGTGATCGTAACTGCCGGAGGTGGGATCGAACTTCGCCTTGTCGCCTTTGCCCAAATCCAAAAAGGCCCCGACCGGCATGGAGTTGGCCCAGAGTATGTCATGCGTCTTCTGCAGTCGCTCGAGCAGGGTCCAGTGGTAGGTCGCACGCGGATCGAAAAAGTTTTCCGGATAAAACGCCTCCTCGCGCGCAAGCCACTCTTCGTATTCCAGGAAAAAGGGCCCCGCTGCTTCGGCCGGGAACTTTATAATGAGCAGCTCGGGCGTGTTAGCGATCCGGTCGGGCGTGGCGGGAAACGGATCGTCAACACTCTGATAGCTGTCGGTGAAGAGGCGCTGAAGCGTGTCGATGTTTTGCTGGACGGGATTGCCTGGCTCGAGGTCTGAGCGACTGAGGTTCAGCCGGTAACGCTTCTCCAGTTCGGCACGGGATTCGCCACTAAGCGCGATGAGGGTGTCGAGATAATCGCGGTCGCTCATCTCGCCCTGGGCCGGGATCGCGGCTGCCGCGAGCCCGAAGCCGTAGGTGCTGCCGGTTGGTGCGGTCAGGATTGCGGTCAGGATCGAGATGAGGATCCGATTCGCGGGCTGCGTGGTCGTGTCGTGGGTTTCGAACTCCTGGTGAAAACGGTTCTTCAGACGCGCGTACAAGACCGCGCGCGATGCGACCGCGACATCGCCCCCGCCCAACTGGTGCACGATGCGCTGATCGTCGACCCAACGATCGCGCAGATAATCCCGGTAACCGGTGAGCGGCGACTTGAACCAGGGAAACAGATTGGCCAGCTCGTCAGCGAACCGGATTCCCGGATCGAGGAGACGATTAACCGCGCCAACGATGTCGCCTCGGCGGAGCGATTTCGTATCCAGATACGAGCCGGTGAGGAGAAGGTTGTCTGCCGCCCGCGCGCGCTCAACAGCCGGTGCGAGCGCCTCGGTCAAATCAGGACGCTGCATGTGGCTGAGCTGAGCGCGCAGCGCCGCCAACTCAGGCTCATTCGTCAGCGTATGAAAACGAAGTGGCACGCCGGCGCCGGCAAAGGCTTGGTTGGGATCGAGAAATGCCTGTTCCAATTTGTCGAGCAGTGCGATCCGCCGCGCCACCGTCCAATCGCGAAAAATCCCACGGGGCGAAAGCGTCGTGAGTTCGCACGCCACCTGGTCCATGCGCACCGTCTGGGACTCGAACGTGCGCCGGCCGGCCTCTGCCAAATCCTCGGCTGTGAGCCGGTAGTGTGATTCGCGCAACGTCAGGGCAAAGGAGTGATTGTCACGCCAGGAGAAGGGGCCGCTTCGACGCAGGACTGATCCATCGCGATCAAGCAGCGTGAGTTCGAACTTGAACTCGGCGCAATTGCGCAGCGCGCAGACCCAGCGCGAAATCCGCGGATCATTCGGGTCGCTGGCAATGGTGAACTTTCCATCCGCGTCGGTGTGGCCGCGACCAAGCTCCATCCGGTGGGAGTTGCCAGTCGAAACCGCTTCCTGATCCTCCTCGCACAAGCTTGCCTGCACCGACACGCCCGCGATCCGATAGTCGCCGCTCGCGAGGGAAACAGAACCAGACACAATGAGATTTGCCATGAAGGACCTCCGGCTAGCAGGCGATGCTAAAGAGCGCCCGACCTGGCAAGCAAGGAGAATTGCGATCGCAGCGTCATGCCGGGCTTCACCCCGCGTAACGCCTACAAAACAGGCTGCCCTTTGACGTAGACCGACTCGACCTGGGAAAAGCCGAACCAATAGGCAATTTCTCGATAATCAGCGCAATCGAAGATGCAGAAGTTGGCGAGTTTGCCCGCTTCGAGCGATCCGATCTTGTCACCGCGTCCGAGGCTATACGCCGCGTTGATCGTCGCCGCGGTTATGCCTTCGGCAGGCGTCATTTTCATCTGAGTGGCAGCGAGCGAGAGCACCATCGGGATTGAGGGGGTGGGCGAAGAACCCGGATTGAAATCGGTTGCGAGCACAACCGCGAGCCCCGCCTCGATCATCTCGCGCGCCTTGGGGTAACGCGTTTTCCCAAGAGCGTAAACCGAACCGGGGAGGAGGACCGGTTGCACTCCAGCCGCTTTCATCGCGGCGATCCCCTCCGCTTCCGTTTGCTCGAGATGATCTGCCGTAACCGCGCCAAGTTCGGCCGCAAGCGATGCCCCGCCCGAGTTCGTCAATTGATCGGCGTGCATGCGCAGCTTGAGTCCCGCCGCTTTCCCCGCGCCGAGAACTCGCCGCGCCGCGGCGGGATCGAAGTAACCATTCTCGCAAAAGATGTCGCAGTATTCGGCCAGTCTTTGGTTCGCGACCTCTGAGATCATTTCGTTAGTCACGAGCGCGACGTAGTCAGCGATGCGTCCATCAAACTCTTCCGGCACCGCATGCGCGCCGAGAAAGGTCGGAACAAACTCGATCGGCGTGGTTTCATTCAGGCGCCGAATCACGCGGAGCATTTTCAACTCATCGTTAGTCGTTAGGCCATAGCCCGATTTCGCTTCCATCGTGGTCGTGCCGCAGCGGAGAATTTGCCGTGCGCGCTGCTGCGCCTGCTCGAGCAACTCCTCTTCGCTCGCCGCCCGGGTCAGCCGCACCGTCGAGCGAATCCCGCCGCCGCACGCGGCGATTTCTTCATAGCTCGCGCCGCGGGACCGCATCTCGAACTCCTCTACTCGGTTTCCGCCGAAAACCGGATGCGCATGCGCGTCAACGAAACCGGGCAGCACGACCTTGCCAGTCGCATCAATGACTTCGCCGTCGTTAGGCAGTTGTTCGGCAATCGCGTTGGACGGGCCTACGGCGGCGATGATGCCGTCGCGGATAAACATTCCGGCATCTTCAATGATTCCCAGCTCAGATAATTCTCCTCCAACCCGCGGCTTGGCTGGTCCCGCCAGCGTAACAAGCTGCCTGGCGTGCAAGATGACAATCGGTTTCACGCGCTCGAATCTGCCGCCACGAGATGGCGACGTCGAGCGATCGAATGGGAATGGCTGCAACTCTGGGGAGCACAGGCCGCTGGCCTGTTGTTCGGTGCGGCTCGCGCCGAACGAGTGCGCCGAGGGCGCCCGCTCTTGTGCGCTCGATGTTGAGAAGGACATTCCATCTTCCGCCCTACGTCCGCCGCGAGGCGAGCCGCCTCGCGGGACAGGCCAGCGGCCTGCGCTCCCCGGAAAAGCAGTTTCGTCGCGCCAACGTGCGCTGATGCACATGCCCGGGTAGCGCACTCGTCCCGAGTGCTGGTCGCGGCATCCTGCCGCGACGAACTTTTCCTAAAGCTTGGAGCGTTCGAAGAATTGGAGGCTTTGCGAAAGTTCGCCGCGCTGGAACAGCGCGACCAGCACACGGGACGAGTGCGCTACCCGCCAATCGGGCTACAACTTGCCGGTCACGATCTCCTGCGCGGCGTGGTAGCGCGCTTCCGAGTCGGCGCTCAACCGGCTCATCCGGCCCTGCAAATTCGCCTTCACGTTTTCGTCCTTCAAACCCGCGAGATTGATCCGGACGTTCATGGCCGCGCCTTCAATGCAGGCCCGGGTCGCGAGCAGGCCGACCCCGACGTCCGAAATCGAAGCCGGATTGCCTTTCTCCGCCATCTCTCTGAGCAGTTCGTAGGAACGGCTCGCCGTTTCCATCACCCGAAGCGGAATTTCCGCGGCGTACTGATTGGCGGCCTGGATTGCCTTTGTGCGCGCGGCTTTCTCTTCCGCCGATTCTTTCGGCAGGCCGAAAGCCGCCATCACTCTGTTGAAGGCTGCGGTGTCTTCATCGACGAGAAAAAGCAGCTCATCTTTGAGCTGTTGCGCTTTCACCGCCCAGTCGCTGAAGAACTCCAGCTTCTCATCCCAGCCGCGCTTCCCGGCGGAAAGATTCGCGACCATTCCGCCTAACGATGCCCCGAGCGCCCCCATCAGGGCCGCGACCGAGCCGCCCCCCGGGGCGGGCGAATCACTCAGGGTCTCGTTGCAAAACTGGCGGAGATTTAGCCTCACGAGTGATTTCCCGGCTGGCTTTTCGATTCGGTACTCGATCACCTTTTCCCTGGGATCGAACGGCTTCAGTTCACTTAGCCCCATCGAGCGAATCGCGAGCTCGATCAGCTCTTCCGCCGACGCGCCTTCCGACCAGTTCTGCTGCCGGAGGAAAAAACGTCCGGCATCGATCAAACATTTCTTTGGCAACATGCCCACCACTTCGGAGCCGGTGACGCGCAGCCCGCGTTGCTCGGCCGACTTGCAGCAGGCGTCAAAGGCGGCATGCAACGGAGTCTCACTTATGTTCGTTAGGTTCATCGAAACCTGGGCAATCCCGTACTCCTCCACATACCAGCCGATGCCCTTGACGTGCTTCAGCATCCCGGGAATGCGGACCGGTTCGCCTTTCTCATCGAGCACCTTTTTGCCGCCAGGCGAGCCATCCTCAGTTTTGAATCGACCCGCTTCACGCACATCGAACGCGACCGAGTTCGCCCGCCGGACGGACTTCGTGTTCAGGTTAACGTTGTAAGCGACGAGAAAATCGCGCGCCCCGATCACGGTCGCGCCCGAGCGCTCGTCGAAGACTGCCGGGCCGAAATCCGGTTTCCACTGCGGCTGTTTGATCTTCTCGAAAAAACCTTCGTACTCACCCGCCCGAAGCACCGACAGATTCGAGCGCTCGGGACTGCTCGCGGCGCGTTCGTAAAGATAAACCGGAATCTTCAGCTCCTCGCCGACGCGTTTACCTAACGACCTTGCGCACGCGATCGCTTCCTCCCAGCTGACATCGCTGACCGGAATGAACGGGCAAACATCGGTCGCGCCCATCCGCGGATGCGCCCCGGTGTGCTTGCGCATGTCAATCAGCTCCGCCGCTTTTTGAATTCCGCAAAAGGCCCCTTCCACGACGGCTTCCGGCGATCCGACAAAGGTCACGACCGTGCGATTGGTGCTCGCCCCAGGATCCACATCGAGCAGCGAAACGCCTTCCGCGCTCTCGATTGCATCCGTGATCTGCTTGATCACCTCCGGGTCGCGGCCTTCGGAAAAGTTTGGGACGCATTCGATCAGCTTCGGCATAGGAATCGGCTCACCATTAGCACATCGCGCCGCGCCCGCCTAACCAGCCGGCGGCTTGCTTTACCCCGATCAGCCTGTTCGTCGCACGGTTTTCAAATCAGGTAGTCGCGCACCTGCGGCGCCATCGGCAACGTGATGTCGTGTGACTCTGCGAACTCGATCGCCTTGGAATAGCCGGCGTCGGCGTGGCGGATGATGCCCATGCCGGGATCGCTCGTCAGGACGCGCTCGAGGCGACACTTCGCGTTGTCGGTGCCGTCGGCGACCACCACCATGCCGGCGTGCTGCGAGTAGCCGATGCCGACGCCGCCGCCGTTGTGGATCGAGATCCAGGACGCGCCGGCAGCGGTGTTGACAAGCGCGTTGAGCAACGGCCAGTCCGCGATCGCGTCGCTGCCATCGATCATGCCCTCGGTTTCGCGGAAAGGTGACGCGACCGAGCCGGTGTCGAGATGATCACGGCCGATCACGATTGGGGCGGAAATTTCGCCTCGCCTGACGAGTTCGTTCATGGCAACACCGAATTCAGCCCGCTCGCCGTAACCGAGCCAGCAAATACGCGCGGGCAGGCCTTGGAAATGGATCCGTTCCTTCGCCAGCTTCATCCAACGCGAGAGGATTTGGTTTTTTGGGAAAAGCTCGAGCGCGAGCTGGTCGGTGCGCGCGATGTCTTTCGGGTCGCCGCTGAGCGCAACCCAGCGGAACGGGCCTTTCCCTTCGCAGAAGAGCGGACGGATGTACTCGGGAACGAACCCCGGAATATCGAAAGCGTTCTCGCAGCCGGCCTTCTTCGCCTGGGTGCGGATGTTGTTCCCGTAGTCAAACGTGACCGCGCCTTTCTTTTGCAAGGCGAGCATGGCCTCGACGTGCTGCGCCATCGCCGCCATCGAGCGCTTCACGTACTCGTCCGGGTTGTCGGCTCGAAGTTCGAGTGCCTTTTCGAGCGACATTCCGTTAGGCACGTAGCCGTTGAGGGCGTCATGCGCGCTCGTCTGGTCGGTCAAAACGTCGGGCACAATCCCACGCCGAACCATCTCGGGCAGAACGTCGGCGCAGTTGCCGACGAGGCCGACGGAAATCGCGCTTGTCGTCTCCAGAAGCTCGAGCGCCTCGTCGAGCGAATACGCGATCTTGTCGCAATAACCACTTGCCAGCCGCTTCTCGATTCGCGCCGGGTCGACCTCGATCCCAAGGCAACGCGCGCCGTTCATGGTCGCGGCGAGCGGTTGCGCACCGCCCATTCCGCCGAGACCGCCGGTGACGAGCAACCTGCCCTCGAGCGAACCACCAAAATGTTTCACGCCTGCGGCCGCGAACGTTTCGAAGGTGCCCTGCACGATCCCCTGGCTCGCGATGTAGATCCAGGAGCCGGCGGTCATTTGCCCGTACATGGTCAGACCAAGTTTTTCGAGCCGGTTGAATTCCGGGTAATTGGACCAATGTCCGACAAGATTGGAATTGGCGATGAGCACGCGCGGCGCTTCGTCGTGAGTACGGAAAACGCCGACCGGTTTGCCCGATTGCACGAGCAGCGTCTCGTTGTTCTCCAATTCGCGAAGCGAGCGCACGATCGCGTCGAAGGCTTCCCAACTGCGCGCGGCCCGGCCGGTCCCGCCGTAAACGATCAGGCTTTCGGGTTTTTCGGCCACCTCCGGGTCGAGGTTGTTCATTAGCATGCGGAGGGCGGCTTCCTGGTGCCAACCTTTGCAGCTGATCTCTTTGCCGCGCGGGGCGCGGATCGTTCTCTTTTGGGTCATAGCGGTAGGTCTTTAAGATAAACGCAGAGGGCGCAGAGGCCGCAGAGAACACAAAATCTTTGCGCGCTCTGCGTCCTGTGCGTTTTATAATTCGTCTTCAACATCCCAACAGCCGGCGCGAATCGCTTCGGCAATCCTTTCGATATCGGGCGCGAGCACGCGATCTTGCTCCAGGCGGGGCGCGATCTTGCGCAATTGCGCGAAGCCGCTTTCGACTCCGACTCCGGCTCTGAGGGGCCGGCGAAATTCCAGCCCTTCGGCGGCCGCAAGCAGTTCGATGGCAAACAGGTGCTCGGCGTTTTCGACAATCGTGCGCAACTTGAGCGCGGCGGTCATTCCCATCGAGACGTGATCTTCCTTCCCCGCGGAAGTCGGCAGGTTATCAACGCTCGCGGGATGAGCGAGCACTTTGGCTTCGTTCAGGAGCGCGACCGCCACGACGTGCGGAATCATGAAACCGGATTGCATCCCAGGATGCTGGGCGAGAAAAGCGGGCAAGCCTTCGTTTGTGTCCGGGTTCGTGAGCCGCTCGATCCGGCGCTCGCTGATGCTCATCAGATCGGTCAGTGCGATCGCCGCGTAATCAAGCCCAAGCGCGAGCGGGGCGCCGTGGAAGTTGCCTCCTGAAAGCACGTCGCCGTTATCGATAAAAACGAGCGGATTATCAGTCGCGGAGCCGGACTCGATCGTCAGGATCTCCGCGCAATGGGCAAGCGCGCCTCGCACCGCCCCGTGGACCTGCGGCATGCAACGCAAGCTATAGGCATCCTGCACGCGAGGATCCCCCTGCTCATGGGACGCGCGGATCTCACTTTCCCGCAAGAGAGCGCGCAAATGAGCTGCGACCGCGTTCTGACCCGGATGCGGCCGCGCCTGGTGAATCCGTTCGTCGAACGCGACCGGCGTACCCTTCAACGCTTCGAGCGTCATCGCGCCGGCGACATCGGCGACCCGCACGAGACGCTGCGCGCGCCAGAGCGCGAGGCCGCCGACCGCGTGCATGGCCTGGGTGCCGTTGAGCAGCGCGAGGCCTTCTTTCGCCCGGAGATCGGTTGGTTTAAGCCCGGCCCGTCTCAAGGCCTCACCGGCAGAGACGCGTTCAGCTTCGAAATAACCTTCCCCTTCCCCGAGCAACGATAACGCGAGATGCGCGAGAGGCGCGAGATCACCGCTCGCGCCAACCGACCCTTTCTCGGGAATAACCGGCCAGACGCGCCGGTTCAACATTTCGGTGAGCAGTTGGATTACTTCAAAACGAATCCCACTGAAACCGAGGGTGAGCACATTTGCCCGCAGCAAAATCATGGCGCGGACCTCCGCTTCGGAGAGCGGTTGTCCGACCCCGCAGGCATGACTGCGAACCAGGTTCACCTGAAGCTGCTCCAGCTTGTCGGGAGGAATATGAACATCGGAAAGTTTGCCGAACCCGGTGCTGACGCCGTAGATGACCTCGCCGCGTGCGACGATGGTCTCGATCACATGCCGCGAAGCTTCGACGCGGGAATGCGCTTCCGGCGCGATCTCGACTGGCTCGTGTTCGAGCGCGACGCGGGCAATTTCCTCGAGTGATAACGAATGTCCGTTGAGCCGGAGCATGAGGGCGAACAGTACGAGAAGCGCCCAAGAATTCCACCCTCGCGACGATTCAGCCGGTAGAAAAAGGAAAGCAAAAGGCCAGACCGTAACCCACGGTCTGGCCTCTTAGGGTTGAAATATCCGGTCGGAGGCGTACCGCCGGCAGGAGACTACTTCGAGTAACCGGTGGTCGCGGTCGACTGCGTTGCCATCGACTCCTTTTTCTGCGCGCAAGCTCCCAGACTCAGGGCGCCGGCGGCCACGGCAATGATCATGATCACTTTAACGAATTTCATTCTTTAACACTCGCCTCCTTCCCTCGCAGGTTGCTGCCGACTGTTTAGGCGGGGAAGCCAGCCCGCGCAACGAATTTCTCGGGCTTTTTTTCTAGGTCGATTTTTTAGGCCTCGATACGAACCTCGGTTCCAACCTCTACGCGGTCGAAGAGATCGGCGATATCGGCGTTGCGCATCCGCACGCAACCGTGGCTCGCGGGGCGTCCGATATCGTGCTCGTGCCTCGTGCCGTGGATGTAAATGAAACGGTCGCGGGTGTTGGCGTTCTCCTCTTCAAGCCCCTCGAGCCAAAGGATGCGCGTCGTGATCCAGTCCTCGGTCTCGGGCAAAGGGTCGTTGGGAGCGAGTGCAACCCGAGCGCGGAAAATGGTTCCCAGCGGCATCTCAGCCCCGATCTTTTCCCCGATCCGAAAGCGACCGAGCGGAGTCTTGAAACTTCCTTCCTCCGATCCCAGGCCGAAACGCGACGTCGACACCGGATAACTCGCCACCACTTCATCTCCGGCGAGAAGATCGAGACGTTGGTCAGCAATCGAAATCCGGATAAGCGGTTCGCTGGTTTGCATCTCCAAGGGCGAGCCCTACAATGCGCTCGCGTGGGAAAACCGTATCATGTCGCAATCGTGGGCGCGACCGGCGCCGTCGGCCTCGAACTGCTTCGGGTCATGGAGCGACGCGATTTCCCGGTGGCGGATTTGCGCCTGCTCGCCTCCTCACGCTCGAACGGAAAGAAGCTGCAATTCCGCGGACGCGAATTCCCGGTTGCGGCGGTAACGAAGGACTCCTTCGCCGGAATCGACCTGGCATTTTTCAGCGCTGGATCCGGGATCGCGAAAGAGTTCGCGCCCATCGCGCGCGATGCGGGCGCGGTCGTGGTTGATAACTCCTCCGCCTTTCGAATGGAGGACACGGTTCCGTTGGTTATCCCCGAGATCAATCCCGAAGATGCGCGGCAGCATCGCGGCATCATTGCGAACCCAAATTGCACGACTGCGGTGGCGCTGATGGCGCTCTATCCATTGCATCGCGTCTTCGGTTTGCGGCGGGTATTTGGCGCCAGTTATCAGGCGGTCTCCGGGAGCGGCGCCCGCGCGATCGAGGAGCTGCGCCGGCAATGCGAAGCGCTCGCTCGTGGCGGTGAGGCGGTGGCGGAAGTCTATCCGCACACGATCGCGTTCAACGCCTTGCCGCACGTCGATTCCTTCCTCGAGAGCGGTTACACCAAAGAGGAAATGAAACTGCAAAATGAAGGCCGCAAAATGATGCACCTGCCGCACTTCCAGGCTTCGATCACCTGCGTGCGGGTGCCGGTGTATCGGGCGCACTCGGTCGCGCTAACCGCGGAATTTGAGCGACCGGTCTCGCTCGATGCCGCGCGCGACGCCCTCGCCAAGGCGCCCGGACTCGACTTGATCGATGAGCCGGCGGGCAATCGCTATCCGATGCCGCTCGAGGCTGCGGGGAAAGATAACTGTCAGGCGGGAAGGTTGCGGATCGATTGCGCGCTCGAGAACGGCCTCAGTCTCTGGGTCTCGGGCGATCAGTTGCTGAAAGGCGCCGCCCTCAACGCAGTCCAGATCGCGGAGTTACTCTGAAAGGAAACGGCCCCGGATATCGCCTCCGGGGCCGCTCTTTCCGAACTCTTATTCTCGTTAGGGCTGAGGCTGCTCCTCGTTCTGCTGTTTTTTCTTCTTTTTCTGCGGTTGCCCCGCGCGGCCCTGTTCCGCGCCTTGTTTGCGTTCGCTCTCCTGTGGACGCGGACGCCGCGCCTCCTGCGGCGCGCGAGCGCGAGGCGGTTCGGCCTGGCGCTGCTGCGGTTGCTGACGCTGGCGCTGCTGCGTTTGCTCGCGCTGCCGTTGCGCTTGTTCGCTCTGCGCCCGGGCGGCCTCAGTGCGGCGTTGCTGCGCCTCTTGCCGCTGACGCTGCATTTGGTCGCGCTGACGCTGCGCCTGGTCGCTCTGCCGACTCTGTTGTTCCGCACGTTGCCTCTCCTGCGCTCTCTGGGATTCGGCGCGTCCGCGAGCCTGGTCCTGGCGGTTCTGTTCGGCCTGCTGGGCGCGCGCTTTTTCCCGCTCCTGAGTTTGTTGAGCACGCTCCTGATTAGCCCTGTCTCGCTGCTCCCGCGCCTGCCTTGCCTCACGCTCGCTCTTTTGTTGCGGACGATTTTGCGCGCCCTGCGCTCCAGCTCGCTCCTCTGTCTGCTGGCCCGAAGTGTTCGCCTCCGTGCGTTCTGCCGGCCGGGCGTCCTGCTGCTCGCGTTCCTGCGCACGCTCCTCGCGCCCGGGCCGTTGTTCCTGCGCCTGCGGCGCACTCTCGGCGCGTTGCGGTGGTTGCTCATTCGTGCGCGCAGCCTGGTTTTGCTGGCCAGGCTGGGCCGAACCGGCCTGCTCGCCTTTACGTCCGCGCTCCGGCTGAACATTTGGCGGCGGAATGTTATTGCGGTTTTCCTTCTTCATCTCCGCCTGAAGTTGTTGGCGATTCGATACTCCCTGCCAGCCATGCTCGATTTTCGGTTTCTCGACCTTCGCCTTCACCTGCTTCGGCGCGACCTTCCCGCTGGTCTTCTGCACGGCGGGGGCGACCACAGTTAGCTCGTTTCCACTTACCCGGTTGAAGTTACCATGTCTCCCGCCCTGACCGACGTTAGTCACATTTGTTTCGCGACGGAGAGTTAGACGTTGCACCGGCCGAGCGGAGTATTGATTGATGCGGGCGTAGTCAGGCCCGTAGACATTCACGACCGAGTTATTGTAGGTAATGTTAGTTACGTTAACGGTTCGATTGATGATCGTAACATTGCGCGCTGGCGGCAAAATGTATTGGCGCAAGACCGGCTCCCCGATGTAACGCACGTCAATGAAGTTGTAGTAGACCGGACCGATATTGAATTCGAGGTCAACGTGTCCGCCGATGACTCGCCCCTCGTAGACCGCTGGAGCTTCCGGCGGCAAAGGGGCCCAGCCGACATAATCACCGCCGGTGCGCCATGAAACCCAGGCCGGTCCCCATTCATAGCCCGGCACCCAGACCCAGCCATAGTCACTCAGGCGGGCCCAGCGTCCGTAGTGATAGGTCGCCCAGCCAAAGTCTTCATACGAGACCCAGGTCCAGCCGGCATCCGTATAAGCCCAGTAGCCATCGGAATAAGGACGCCAGTCAGAGCTACTCACAGCCACGCCGGGCTGAAAACAATAGCCATAGCCGGCAATGTCATACCAGCTGCCGTAAGGCGAGAGATTATCGTAAAAGAAGTCGAGTGATACCTCAGTTGCTGACTGCGCGCGGGGCGCAAGGGGGAGCAGCAGACTGACCAATGCCAGAGTTAGTAGAATACGTTTCATCATTCGGTGTTGCAGCGTTGGACTGGGGAGCGCCAACTGTTATTCACTTAATCGAAACTCGCGCCCGCCTTGCGCGTAAAGTCACACCCAGACGCAGTCTCGCCGCCGACCCGCAGCTGGAGCTGTCAGTGAGGCTGAATCACGACAAACGACCGCGTGCGGCGGCGGCAAACTGAGAGGACCTGGGGCTGATCCGGATCGAGTGACTGAATCGCCTGCTCGTAATCCTGCACGGAACTAATCGGCTCCTGATTGATCGCCTCAATCACATCGCCCGCCCGCAGTTGGCCGCCGCCGATGTCCGACCCGACTTGCGTCACAACCACTCCGCGGACATTCGAAGGAACACCGAGGCGCTGCGCGAGCTGGGGTGTCAGGTCGCGGACCTCGATCGAATCAAGCACACCGCCGTTCGCTGATTGGTCCGGCTGATCGGCGTCCGGTTCGTCAGGCGCCGGTTGGCCCTGTCCGTCCGGGGGAAAGGAGCGGGCGAGCTGATAATTGGGCGGCTGTTCCTTGAGCTTGGTCGAGAGGGTGAGTTGTTTGTCGTTCCTTTTCACCTCGACGTGGACTTCCTTGTCGAGGTCAGTCTGCGAAACGAGCCGCCGCAGCTCCGCAATGTTGTGAACTTCGTGCCCATCAAATTTTTCGATGACATCGCCGCGCTGAATCTTGGCCTCGGCAGCGGGAGAGTTTGGCATCACCGCGACAACTGGAACCCCCGAGTCATTACGGGATGCCGGTTGACCCGGGACAAGACCGGTCGTTTCAATCCCGAGATAGCCGCGAATGATCCGTCCCTTTTTCAGCAGACTTTCGAGCGCCATCTTTACCGTGTTCGACGGGATCGCGAAACCGATGCCCGAGGAGGTTCCGCTGCGCGACACGATGGCGGTGTTAATCCCAATGACTTCGCCCTCCAAATTGATCAAAGGTCCGCCGCTGTTTCCGGGATTGATCGCCGCGTCGGTCTGCAAGTAATCGCCGAAGCCATCAATCCGATTCGGCCGGCCTTTTGAGCTGATGATCCCCTCGGTCACCGTCTCGTCGAAGCCGAACGGGTTGCCGACCGCGAGGACAAAATCGCCGGCCTGCATGGCGTCGGAATCACCGAGCTTGAGCGGTTGCACCCCCGGTTCGTCGATTTTCAAAACCGCCAGATCCAGCCCGGCATCGGCCCCGATGAGGCGCGCCTTGCGCGTGCGGCCATCGCTCAACTGCACTTCGATTTCGTCAACCTGATCCACCACGTGGTTATTGGTGATGATGTGGCCCTCCTTGGTCACAATCACGCCCGAGCCAAGTGAATTTTGAATCAGGGATTCATCGCCGCGATAGGGCCGCATGTTGCCGCGGAAAAAATCGAATGGGTCGAGACCGTAGGGCCGCGGAATGCGTTTCGTAGTCTTGATGCTGACGACCGACGGAATGACACTCGCCACCAGTTTGCGGCGCTCGTTACTTAGCGAGCTGAGGCTGGCGATCTCCTTCGGTCCAATCGGCGGCTTCTCCGCGAGCGTGTACTTTTCGGGGCGCGTTGGCGCGGAGAAACTGAGCCGGCCGCGATGCAGTTGGTAATCGTAAAGGAGCGAAACGCCGGCGCTCAATACCAGGACCAATAAAAGAAACTTAAGGAGGTTTTTCATCAACTAACGTGGGCAAAGCTCTGACCCTCTTGTTCGACAACCAACGGCTGGAAACGTTGATTCTCCGGCTTCTGCAAGAGCGGGTCCGCCTCCAATATTTCGATCGCCGCGGCTCGGGCGCGCTGCATTAACTTGGCGTCGGAAAGCAAATTGCCGAGCTTGAGCGCGGGCAGGCCGCTCTGCGCGGTGCCGAGGAGGTCGCCCGGACCGCGCAAGTTCCAATCGGCCTCGGCAACCTCGAAACCGTTGCTCGTTTTTTCGAGAACGCTGAGTTTCGCGATCGTCTCCGGGGAAGGATCGGACTGGAGCAAAATGCAATACGACTTGTGCTCGCCGCGTCCGATCCGGCCTCGCAGTTGATGGAGTTGCGCGAGCCCGAAACGCTCGGCGTTTTCGATCAACATGACGGTTGCGTTCGGGACATCGACGCCGACCTCGATCACGGTCGTGCTGATCAAGGCTGTCGTTAGGCCACGGCGGAACCGCTCCATCGTCGCCTGTTTCTCCGGGGCGGGAATGCGTCCGTGAAGCAATTCGCAAGCGAACGGTTGCAAGCGCTCGCGCCATTTCTCAAACTCGGCCGTCGCCGCTTTCGCCGCAATTTTGTCGCTCTCCTCGATCAGCGGATAGATGATGTAAAGCTGCCGTCCCGCCTCGAGCTCGCGGCGGAGAAAGGCGAGCACATCCGGCAGTTTTTCCTCCGCGCGCGCCGCCGTGATAATTTTTCCCCGTCCCGGCGGCATCTCGTCAATGGTCGAGACATCGAGATCGCCGTAGAGGCTCATCGTAAGAGTGCGCGGAATCGGGGTCGCGGTCATGACGAGGACATCCGGAGCCGGCTCGCGACTCGTTAGTCGCCCGCGCTGTGCGACGCCAAATTTGTGCTGCTCATCGATCACGACCAGCCCGGGATTTTGCAAGCCTTCAGGCTCGAAGAGCAGAGCATGCGTGCCGACGAAGATCTCTGGTTCTGGGGAGCACAGGCCGCTGGCCTGTTCTTCCCGGCGGCCCGCCGGGAAGAAATGACGCGCAGCGTCCGCCTCGATCGTACGCTCCGGCCACCAAACCCACGGATAATCGCCATTCGCCACAGCGACCCCTGCATCCCAGGGATTGCGCGTGATGTATTGAAATTTTTCCTGCAAGTCGCGTTCGGACCGAATCAGCCTGTCAAACCATTCCTGCTCCCACACCGGCCCCTTTGTTTTCTCGATTCGATTGATCGCGTGCGCGGTGAAAGACTTGATTGTGTGCAGAATCTCCGTCAGGGAATAGAAGATCGCTTCGTCCTTGGGTCCGGTTTTTCTTATCGCAGGTTCCAAGAGTAAGTGGACGTGATCCGGCATGACGCACGCGGCAAACAAGTCGTAGCGGCGGGTTCGCCAGTGAAGAACGCAATCGAGCACGACCGCGCGCGCTGCCGGAGAGAGCTGGCGTTTCGTTCTGGTCGCAAAGGTGATCGCATATTTGGCCCAGGGACGTTCGAAATGTGGAAGGAAACGCCTGCCGTACGCGACGTTCGTTGCGTCCGGCGAGCCACCGGACGCGACAGGCCAGCGGCCTGTGCTCCCCAGAGGTTCCGAATGCGCCCACAAAGGTAACGGACCGCTCTCTTCCTTGCGCGCGGCCGTGCGGAGCGCGACGCGCACGCCCAGCGGTTCCAGCCACCTTCGCAGCACTTCGTAATGCTGTTCGGCCAGGATTTGGGTCGGAGCCATGAGCGCGGCCTGGGTGCCGGACTCAATCGCCAGCAGCATGGCCGCGATCGCGACCACGGTTTTGCCGGAGCCGACGTCGCCCTGGAGGAGGCGATTCATCGGAAATGTCGCGCCTAAATCCCGGCGCAGTTCCGCGATCACGCGCTTCTGCGCATTCGTTAGGGGAAACGGCAGCGCGGCGAGAAAGCGCTCGAGTAATTCGCCCGGCCCGCAGTGCGCCGCGCCCGTTCGCGCCCGGGCTCGGACCCGGCGAGCCGAGATCAAGATCTGCATCGCGAAAAATTCCAGCAGAACGAGGCTCTCCCGCGCCTGCGCGAGGGCTTCGTCGGAAGTGGGAAAATGGATCTCGCGCCAGGCGTCGTCGCGCGCGCCGGCGGCGAGCTTCTTTGGCAGCAGATTCGTTAGGCCGGCAAGCTCACATTCCTCCAGCAAGCGGTAGATCAAACCGCGCAGGACCCGCTGCGAAAGCCCTTCAGTGGCCGGGTAAATCGGGGCGATCCGGCGAAAATGGATCGAGATTTCCTCATCGTTTTCAATTACTTCAAACTCCGGATGCTCCATGCAGATGCGCGTGCCGCGGAGACGCGGTTTCCCGAAGACGACCAACCGCTGCCCGGTGAGGATCATTCTCTGCACGTAATGCAAATTGAACCAGCGGAGCGTGAGCGGCTGGCTGAGGGCGTGTGCGTCGAGTTCCTGCAAGGTCGCCTCGAAGATTTTCTTGCCGCGACCGAAGCGCAGGAGCCGCGTCTTTGTCACTTCGCCGCAGAGACAGATCGGCTGCTCGCTTTCCTCGCGCGGAAACCGGGCGAACTCGCGCCGGTCCTCATAACGCCGCGGATAATGGGCGAGTAGTTGGCCGATCGTTTCAATCCCGAGCCGGTGCAGTTGCGTGAGGCGGGGACGGGGAATCCAGTCGACTTCGCCTAACAAACTCGCCGGGTGCAATGGCATCTCGGCGCAATCTATCGCCGTCCAACTCCAGTCGCGAGCGTGGCGCGGAAGCGGGCAGCAGCTTGGCTTGCATCTTTTGGGGAGCACAGGCCGCTGGCCTGTAGTTCGGTGCGGCCTCGCGCCGAACATTGTGCCGAAGGCGCCCGCCCTTGTGCGCCAGATACAGCGGGCGAGACGCCCGCTGGCCGCACAGGCAGGAATGCCTGTGTTCCGGCGCTGGCCATGCTCCTCTTCGTTACAATGATTCGGTGCTGCGCAGCGCTTCCACCTGCATCTGCAAGTGGATCTGGCCGTCGTATTCCTCCGAGCCGATGCGGAAGGCAATGTCCCATGGCGGGTCGGGCAAAGGCGCTTCAGCGCCACCAAAGAATATCGCGCGTTGATAGCGGCCATCCTGCCGGAGCCGGAGGACAAGATGTTTTTCCTTCAAGACCATCGGGGGCGCCGCGGGCTCGACCGCGCGGGCAAGAAACAGCGGCTGCGGGTTGCCCTGTCCAAACGGCTGCAGCAAATCATGCCAGCGCAGGAGATCCCAGTTGAAGTCGCGCAGGGTCAGCTCGTGATCGAGATGGAGGCATGGCTCGAGCTTGGTCTCGCCGAGCATGGCCCGGCAGGTTTCTCGAAAGCTCTCGACGAAGCGCGGGAAATTTTCCTGGCGAATCGTCAGGCCGGCCGCCATCTCGTGGCCGCCAAATTTGTCGAGCAGCTCGGCGCAACTGCCGAGCGCCGCGACGAGCGACAACCCGGGAATGCTGCGACCGCTGCCTTTGCCGACGCGCTCATCATCAAATCCGACGATGATGGTTGGCCGATGATAATTTTTGGAAAGGCGCGAGGCGACGATCCCGAGCACGCCGGGGTGCCAGCCGCGCTCGCCGAGGACGATCGCTGGCGCATCGGCCAGATTTTCCGCGACGATTTTCTTTTCCGCCTCTTCGCAAATCAGCCGCTCCACTTCCTGGCGCTCCCGATTTTGCGCATCGAGCTCGGCCGCGAGCGCGGCGGCTTCGGCCCGGTCCTTCGTCAGCAAAAGGCGGAGGGCTTTTTCCGCAGTCGTTAGGCGACCGGCCGCGTTCAAGCGCGGGCCGAGTCGAAACCCGATGTGCTCGGAAAGAATCGGTGGCCGGACCGCGCAAACTTCCAGTAGTTGGCCCAAGCCTAACAATCGGCATTTCGCGAGCTCGCGCGCGCCATGATGAACCAGGATCCGGTTTTCGGCTTCGAGCGGCACGATGTCCGCGACCGTACCGAGCGCGACCAGGTCGAGGCGGCGTCGCAGGTCGAACTCCGGCAGCGGGCGCGCCTTAAGGAGCGCATGACAGAGTTTAAACGCAATCCCAACGCTGCAGAGATAACTCATGGGTGACCCACTCGCCTTTGGGTTTACGACCGCGACGCACTCCGGGGGCGAACCTTTCGGCTCGTGATGATCGAGCACGATCACATCCGCGCCGCGCGCACAGATCTCCGCCACTTCCATGCAGGAAGAGGTGCCGCAGTCGACCGCGATGAGAAGCTGCGGCTGATGCGCCTGCCAGCAGCGCTCGATCCCGTCGCGACTGAGGCCGTAGCCTTCCTCCATCCGTAGAGGCAAGAAGAGCGCGGGCGTCGCGTCGTAGGCAGAAAGCATCTCATGCAGAAGCGCAAGCGAGGTGACTCCGTCGACATCGTAATCGCCGTAAAGCACGATCCGCTCGCGCGCGGCGATTGCGCGCAGGATGCGCTCGACCGCGGCTTGCATGTTCGGGAGAGCAAACGGGTCGCCGAGATGGCTCAGCCGCGGCCGGAGAAAGGCGAGCGCGGCCTCGTCGGTCGCGATTCCCTTTCGTCGCAGGAGGCGAGCAATCGCGGGCAGGCCGCACATCCCCTCGGAGAAAGGAAGCGCCGCCGAGTCGTTAGGCGGAAGAATCCAGCGCGGGGAACGTCTCATCATGTCGACTCGTCAGGCGAGAATGCGGGCCAGCCGCTGAGCGTCGAAGGGCGCGTGAACTTTGGCATCATTATCAAAATAGACAAAAACGTCGCGTCCGCGCCGCCAGCGTCGAATCCGCTCCGCCCACCAGGCGAGCGCGCTGTCGCTGTAGCCGCTGACGTAGAGCTGAGTGTCGCCATGCAGGCGGATATAGACGAAATCAGTCGTGACTTCCTCCGCATAGGGCCATTTCCCCGCGCTGTCGGCGAGCACGAAAGCCGCCTTTTGCTCGCGCAGGAAAGCGAAAAATTCTGGAACAAGAAAACTCGGGTGCCGAATCTCGAGCGCGTAACGGAGCGGGCGGGAGAGATCGATCTCGAACCAGCCGCGGCATTTCAATTTTTCGTCATGCAGCCGGGCGAGCTGGGCCGCCTCGCTGGTGGTGCGCGGAAGCAGCGCGAAGAAATCGCGGAAGCGCGCTTCGTTCCAGCCAAAGTTAGGCGGGAACTGCCAGAGGATCGGTCCGAGTTTTTCCCGCAAACAAAGCGGTCCGGAAGCGAAGAAATTGGCGAGCGGCCGCTGGACATCGCGCAGTTTTTTCATGTGGGTGATGAAGCGCGCGCCTTTGAGCGCGAAGATGAAGTCGTCCGGCGTTTCCGCATACCATCTTTGAAAACTGCTCGGCTGTTGCAGCGAATAGAAGGTGCCGTTGATCTCGATCGTGTTCAGCGCGTGACTGGCGAATTGCAGCTCCCGCTTTTGCGGATGTTTCGGCGGATAAAAAACGCCGCGCCAGCCTTTGTAATTCCAGCCCGAGATGCCGATGCGCAGGTCGCCGTGGCGCTGGCTCACACCAGCTCGGGCGGGGGCGGAAGTTCTGGAAGCAATCGGTGGCGAGCGCATAATTCGGCGAAACGGCGGAAACCCTCCTTCTCTCTTTCTTCGAAGGAGAAGCGCAAACAGTCGCGAAAATAATATTCGCAAAAGGCGCGACTCGGTTCCGGCTCGGCGGCGATGATTGGCTCGAGATTCCTGCAATTGTTTTTGCCTAACGAGCGCAACGCCGCTGCGATTTCCGCCTTGGCGAGGAAATCGGGGCGGATGAGCCAAAGCGCGTAAACGAAGGGCAGAGTGGTCATTTCCCTCCAGGCGGCGCCGAGATCGAAAAAGCGGCAATCTGGTTCGGCTGTCTGGCGGAACCGAATCGCCTGGTCACCGATCAAGAGGCGACCACGGGTATGGTCAATTTCTCCGTCGGATATCAACTTCGTCCCGAAAGCGCGTTCGCCTAACAAACAGCGGAGCAGGTTAACTGAGGTTTCCGAAGCCGGATCGATCACGATCTCGCTTACTTCTTCGAAGGCGCCGCGATGGACAACGACGACGCTATAAACCGGGCCGTCGGAAGCGATCGCTACTCCATCGACCACCGAGTAGATCGGGTTGCGCAAATACTCGAAACTCGAGACCAGCGCAGCGTCGAGTTCCCCAGCGGCGAGCTGACGGCAGAGCGCGGACGGATGATCGAAGACCACTTCACCCTCCCAGCCGTGAATGAGCGGGCGGGCGTTGAGATACTTGACGCAGCCGAGTCGAACCGGGCCCGGCACCTTCAGGCGCAGACGAGTTCGCCCGACGCCCCGACCGAATGATCGCCGTTCGGTCGTGTGAGATGATTGTAGTAGCTGTCGCGCTGCACCGGGATCCGGCCGGCCTGACGGATCGCGTGCTCGAGCGTCTCGCGCGTCTGTTCCTCGGGCGTTCTTGCCCCCGCCATGTGGAAGATTTTTTCCCGCATGATCGTGCCATGCAGATCGTCCACGCCGTAAGCTAGCGCGACCTGTGAGAGCGGAAGGCCGAGGCTGACCCAATAGGCCGTGATGTGCTCGATGTTATCGAGGTAAATGCGGCTGACCGCGAGATTGCGCAGTTGCTCGAAGGCGGTCGCGCGCGGGATGTGCGCCAGAATCGTCGTCGCCGGTTCAAAAGCGAACGGAATAAAGCCGGTAAAGCCCTGCGTCTCGTCCTGCAGCTCGCGCAACTGGCGCAAATGATCCACCCGCTGCTCGTCGGTCTCGATGTGGCCATAGAGCATCGTGCAGGTGCTGCGTCCACCCATGTTGTGCCAGATACGATGGACATCGAGCCACTCGGCCGCAGTTTCTTTTCCCCGGCACAGCTGATCGCGGATCTCGGGATCAAAGATTTCCGCTCCGCCGCCGGTGAGTGAATTCAACCCGGCCTCGCGCAGGATGGCGAGCGTCTCGGGAATCGGCTTTTTGAAAATTCGGCGGGCGAGGTGCCGGATCTCGATCGCAGTGAAAGACTTGATCTGGAGCCGCGGATCGAGGGCGCGCAAGCGGCGGAGCAAGTCGAGATACCACTCTTTGCCTAACGATGGATGCAATCCACCCACCATGTGGACTTCCGTGATCCCGCTCGCGAGGGCCTCCTGCACGGCAGCGGTGATTTCATCAATCGAATGCTCGAAGGCGTGGGCATCGCTTTTCTTCGCCGCAAACGCGCAGAACTGGCAGGAGAGAATGCAGATGTTGGAATAGTTGATGTAGCGATTAAGAATGTAGGTCGCGATCTTGCCGTTCTTGCGCTCGCGCACCGCGCTCGCCATCGCGCCGAGGGCATTGAGATCGTTGGAGCGATAGAGAGTGAGCGCGTCCTCGTCGCTGATGCGCTCGTTGCGTTCGATCTTTTCCGCGACGGAGCGAAGCGTGGCAGGGATAAGCGAAATTCTCATGAACAATCTGCGTTCCTTACGGGGAAAGTTGGGCGGCTAATCATGCACAGCAGAGGGCGAGGACGCAACTAAAAGCAGGCCGCAAAAGAATCGAGGCGGACCCAAGGAGTGAAGGTCCGCCCCGTTTCAACCCACAAAGAATTCGTTTCTACTCCTCGCGCTCCTTGGCCGTGCTCATGAAACGCATTTTCGCCGGCGGCGGGGCGATGCCCGGCTTGGGATAATCGCTCGCGATCTCGCGGTTCGAGGTTGGCACGAGGCGAACGGCACCGCGGGCATTGTTGCGCCAGCCATTCGGATCGGCAAAGTCCTCCTCGCTGTGGTGCAAGCCGGAGACCTGATCCTCGAGCCCAGTGCCGTAGCGTTGGTCGATAATTGTCGGCGTGACGAAAACAAGCAGGTTGCGCTTGGTGCGGGCGTTGAGGTGTTCCTGAAAGAGGTAGCCGAGGATCGGCAAATCGCCGAGCACCGGGACTTTCGTGCGGCCTTTGCTCACTTCGTCCTGAAGCAATCCGCCGATCGCGAGGGTATCGCCACTCTTGATCAGGACATTTGACTGCAGCGATCGGGTATCAATCACCGGGCTGGTAACGGTGGCGCCGGCGAAGGTGAACGGTTGATCAAAGACCTTGTTACTGATCTCCGGCTTCACGCTCAGGGTGATGAAATCATCCTTGTTGACCGATGGCCTGACGACCAGGGTGTTGCCGAAGATCTTGTCCTGGAAGCCGCCAAAGACCGCGGTGGCAGTCTGCTCGTTGAAATTTAGCTGCGGCACCGGCTGGTTGCGCACGATCTTGATTGTAGCTTCCATGTTGTCGGCCGTGACGACGCGAGGATTGGCGAGAAATTCTGCATCCTGATCTTCGTTCAGCAGCCGCACCGTAGCCGACATCTGCGGGACCGAGAGAATCGCAAACTGACCCGCGATCGCCTTGAGACTGTTGTCGAGAAAGAAGTCGGTCCCGAGAAGCTTGCCGGTGGTGGGGTCAAATTTCCCCTGCGCCGGCTGGCCGGGC
The DNA here is from genome assembly GCA_036825615.1 of Chthoniobacterales bacterium. Classification (GTDB taxonomy): domain Bacteria; phylum Verrucomicrobiota; class Verrucomicrobiia; order Chthoniobacterales; family UBA10450; genus JAICXG01. Next base: position 174,300 of record DAISXY010000003.1, on the reverse strand, counting down.
ACCTCATGTGGCACACCGGTCGAATCAGTGACAAAGGAGGGCGCAGTCTCCGGGTTGCTGCCGGCATACTTGAAGGTCTGGGGAGTGGTGGAACTGCCGACCACGCCTGCCCAGTTGATGCCGTAGCTCTGCTTCGGATTTGCGGTGACCTCGACGAGGCGGGCCTCGATCATGACCTGCTTGGTGGGTCGATCGATTTGCGCCAGCATCTTGCGAACATTGTCGATATTACTGCGGGTCTCGCGAAAGAAGATCGTATTGGTGCGTTCGTCGATCTGGGGCGGTTCCTTGCTCGCGAGCTGGGTCGCGACCAAGGGAGCGACCTCCTTCGCGCGGGCGTAGCTGAATTGGTAACTCCCGCTCTCGGTCGGCTCGGCGGTCCGTTCGGCGGCGGTCTTGATGTAATAGACGTCGTCGATCTTATCCATCACCAGACCCCTTGCCTTGACGATGATGGCGATGGCCTGGAGTGCGGTGACATCTTCAAGCCGCATCGTGACGGTGCCATTGACGGCATCGCTCACCACCAGATTGATTTTCGCCTGGCGGGCGAGCAGGCGCAGCACCTGACCGACATCGTCGCCCTGAAATTCGCGTACGCCCGGCCCGCCTCCTTCGATCACGGAAGTAGGGGCGATGCCCGGGGCTGATGGCGTGCTCCCGGGGACGGGGGCGCTGGCTGCGGGCGGGTTGGTGCGCGCCTGCACCACCATCGTGGGCTTGGATGCGGGCGCGCCCTGCACAAGAGTGATCGGAGCTGGCTTGGCCCCCTGCGCGGGCAGCGCGGGAGCCGCTGCCGGCGTTTGCGCAGACTTGCCGGCGATCGTTTCCGCCTCCTGCGCAAAACAAATCGAGCTGGCGGCGAGCAGGAGAGCCAACCCGCAGCAGAATGAATTTCGGAGTTTCGAGATCATGGTTATGGCAAAAGCGGTGTTCGGACTGCGGGAGAGGTAAAAGCAGGAACCAGACCAGCCCTGTTGCCAGTGTCCAAAGTGCCCTGCCGATGAGGGCAATGCAGTCGTTAGGCGTGGGCTTTTTCAACCGGCGCTGACCATGCACCGCCGCCTTGCCCCGGGATCGGAGTTTATTCGCCCGGTTTGCTGCTTCCGACCACGCGCCCCTGCACTCGTTTCATCCCAGTGTGATGAGTGATGGGGTAAACGCGCCCATCACTGCCGCGGAAGAATGCACTGAGCAGCCAGCTGACAAGGCTGATCAGAATCGCCCCCCAAAAGGCGCTCCCGAAACTGTCGACTTGAAATCCAGGCACGATGTCCTTTACGAGCAGAAGCATAAGCGCGTTCACGACGAAGATGAAGAGGCCAAGCGTGAGGATGATAAGCGGCGCCGCGAGCAGGAGAAGAATGGGACGGAGGAAGGCATTCAGAATCCCGAGCAGGAGCGCCGCTCCGACCAGCGACGTCAGGCTATCATAACGGATCCCGTGAATCACCCCGGCCGCGACGAGCACGGCGATCGTGGTGATTGCCCAGCGAAAAAGAAAATGCCTCATACTGCGACTGATCTGCGGATAGGTGCCGATTTCTGCTTGCGCCGCTTTTTCCTGCGCGTACAGGCTTGCCGAGGCAGAGGAAAAGTAAATGGCGAAAAGTTCAAAAAAATCGAAGGAAGCGGCGGCGCCTCTGAGCGCTCCGGCCGAACCAATTCCCACTCCCCAAAATGGCGATGGGGCAGCAAAACCCGCCGCCAAATCCACGCGACCAAAAGCTTCCTCGACGAAAAGCCCAAAATCGAAATCGGTTCCCAAGCCGCGCGGCTCCACTCCGCGCAAAGCTTCGGCGCCGCGCAAGACCAGGGCAATCGCGCCAAGAGAAGCGGCTGCGGCGATCGAAATCTCGGACGCCGAAATCCGGATTCGCGCCTACTTCATTTCGCAAGAGCGGATGCGCGAAGGTCGGCCGGGCACTTCCTCCGACGATTGGCTGGAAGCGCGCCGCCAGCTGGAAGAGCAGGCGAGCCGCCGCGGCTGATCAGCGTCAGGCCGCCGCCGACGTCTCGGGGACACAGGCGCGCACCTTCTCGAGGAGGCGATTAATCGTGAAGGGCTTCGGCAGGAATCCCGCCACCCGCGCCTCCTTCAGCAACTCCTGGGCACGGTCGTCCTGGCCCTGGCCCGAAACCAGCAGCAGCGGTGGCATCCGTCGCGCAGGCGTGGCGTTCTCATAAGCCTTTGAAATGAGCAGAAAAAGTAACGTCCCGTCGATCATCGGCATTGAAAAATCGAAGATCATCAGGTCGTAATTCTTTTTCAGCGCCAGCTCGAAAGCGTACTCCGGTTTGGGCGAGCTATCGACCTCCCAGTGCAAAAAATTCTGCAACGTCTCGCGAATGATGCGGAGAATCGCAGGGTCATCGTCCACGATCAGGACGCGTTTCATTTCAGTTCCAGCCATTCCGGAGGCTTGCGAGAAAACAACAGCCGATTCAAGCTTAACTTTTCGAGAATGAACTCAGCTGAAGCCGAACTCGCCTCCGCCCTCCGAGAACGTCTTCGCATCATCGGAGATGAAGCGAGCCGGCGCGATCCCGAGCGTCACCTTGCCCGCTTGCAGGCCGTCTCAGAACGAATCGACACTCTCGCCAAGTCGCTTCCTCAGCCAATTGACGCGCGGCTCGGCCATTACCTCGCGCGGGGCAGCTACGACAAAGCCCTTGCGCTCTTGGAAACCCTGTAGCGGCTCTGCAACACGGACGGTTCGGCCACCGCAGACACCCGCTACAGACCCGAACTCGCCCTATCGCGAATACAACTCGACGATGAGCTGTTCGTTCACGATCGGCTGCATCTCTTCGCGCGAGGGGATGTGCGCGACTTTGCCCTTGAGCGCGTCGCGATCCACCGTCAGCCAATCCGGCACCGGCGCGATCTGGGTCAGCTCGAGGTTGCGGAGGGCGAGCTGGCGCGATTTCGGGCGATCTTTGATCGCGACCTCATCGCCCGCTCTCAGGTTGAAGGAGGAAATGTTGACGTTCTTGCCGTTGACCTGCACGTGTCCGTGAGAAACGAGCTGGCGCGCAGCTGCGCGCGTGTTCGCGAGACCGAGACGAAAGATGACGTTGTCAAGCCGGGTCTCTAGCAGTTGCAGCAGGGTTTCGCCGGTCACACCGCGCCTTTTCAGCGCGACTTCAAAAATGCGGCGAAACTGTTTTTCCATTAGACCGTACTGGAAGCGCAGCTTCTGCTTTTCTCCCAGCGCAATCGCGTAGTCGGATTGCTTCCGGCGCGAGCCCTTGGGTCCGTGCATGCCCGGCGGGTAGTTTTTTCGCTCGAGTGCTTTGGTGCTCCCGAAAAGCGGCACGCCGTAGCGCCGGGAGATTTTCGTTTTGGGTCCGGTGTATCTGGCCATTGGATAGCGTGAATCGAGAATCGTGGAATCGTGAAGCGCTCAGACGCGACGTTGTTTTGGTGGACGGCAGCCATTGTGGGGGACAGGCGTGACGTCGCGAATGATGGTGAGATCAAGCCCGACGGCCTGGAGCGCGCGGACCGCGGACTCGCGTCCCGCGCCGGGACCTTTGACGAGAACTTCGACCTCCTTGAGGCCGTGGCCCATTGCCTGGCGCGAGGCGTCCTGCGCGACCATCTGCGCAGCATAGGCGGTGCTTTTGCGCGAGCCTTTGAAGCCAACTTTACCGGCGCTCGACCAGCCGATCACGTTGCCCTGCAAATCGGTAATCGTGACGATCGTGTTATTAAAAGTGGAAAGCACGTGCGCGTAACCGGAATGCACGTTCTTGCTTCCTTTCGCCTTGATGATTTTCGGCTTCTCGATCTCGTTCGGATCGAGCGAGAGATTTTCCTTGGGCGCTTCAGCTGCGGGCGCTGCGCCTGCAGGCGCAGCTTTCTTCGAGCTTTTTTTCGCGCCTTTTTTCGCCGCGGATTTGACCGGCGCGGGTTCAGCAGTCGCGGGTGCTTCGCTCGGGGGCGCGGTGGTTTGGCCGGCGGATTTTGGCTGCTCCTCCGGCGTGTTCGCTTGCGCCGCGGGTGCTTCAGTCGCGGGCACTTCCGCTGGCGTTTGGTTTTCGGGTTCTTCTGCCATCGTTCGTCGTTAGGTTAAACCTTCCCTGCTTTTGCCTCTTTATTGCGAATGACGCCGACGGTCTTGCGCGGACCTTTGCGGGTGCGGGCGTTGGTGGAAGTGCGCTGGCCGCGCACGGGTAAGCCGCGGCGATGCCGAATCCCGCGATAACAATTGATCGCCTGGAGGCGCTTGAGATTGGCCTGCACTTCACGTCGAAGATCGCCTTCGATTGGAATTTTGTTGTTTGTGATCGTGTGAACGATCTCGTTGATCTGCTGCGGGCTCAGGTCTTTCGCCCGCGTGTTCGGGTCGATGTTGGTTTGTTCGAGGACACGTTTCGCGGTCGTCGGCCCGACGCCGTAAATGTAAGTCAGCGACGCTTCAATGCGCTTCTCGGCTGGAATCTCCACTCCCAATAATCTCGGCATATCTATTTCAGCTTTCTGCTTTCAGCTTTCCGCTTTCTGTTATCCCTGTCTTTGTTTGTGACGCGGGTTCTTGCTGCAGATCACACGCACCACGTTCTTGCGCTTCACAATTCGGCACGCTTCACAGAGTCTTTTTACTGACGGTCGCACTTTCATGGCTTTACGAGACGAAAAACGCGGAGCCTTTTCTCCGCGCTAGCGATGGCGAAAAGTGATTCGCCCTTTCGACAAATCGTAGGGTGAAATCTCTAGCATAACTTTGTCGCCTGGCAAGATGCGAATGAAGTGCATCCGCATTTTGCCGGAGATATGGGCGAGGACCCGATGCCCGTTCGCCAACTCGACCCGGAACATCGTGTTCGGGAGCAACTCGACCACAGTGCCCTCTACCTCAATTGCGTCTTTGCGCGCCATGTCAGGATTTCGGGTTCGGCTTTGGTGATGAGCACGGTGTGTTCGAAATGGGCCGAGGGCAAACCATCGGCCGTGCAAACCGTCCAACCATCGTCGAGCAGGCGCACGGCCGGCCCGCCCAGATTAATCATCGGTTCGATCGCGAGCGTCATCCCCGGCTTCAGCCGCGGCCCACTTCCGCGCCGGCCATAGTTTGGCACCTGCGGCTCCTCATGCAGCTTCCGGCCGACGCCATGGCCGACGAACTCGCGCACCACGCTGAACTGGTTGCGCCGTGCTTCTTCTTCGATCGCAAAGCAGATGTCCCCGAGCCGCTGCCCGGCGTTGGCCTGCTCGATCGCGAGTTGCAGCGCGCTCTGTGTGACCGCGAGGAGCCGCTCAATCCGCTCATCGATCATCCCCACCGGCACCGTCGCCGCCGTGTCACCAACCCAGCCATCCTCGACCACGCCGATATCAAGCTTGACGATGTCGCCGTACTGGATGCGGCGCTGACTGCCGATGCCGTGCACAATTTCATCGTTGATCGAAATGCAGATGTTGCCCGGGAAAACGCGATGGCCCAGGCGATAACCGAGAAACGCGCTCCGCACCCCCGCTTCCGCCATCAGGTCGGCCGCGGCCTGATCAATCTCCTTTGTCGTCACGCCGGGACGAATCATGTCGCTCACGCGCTCGAGCACATCACTCGCCGTGCGACAGGCGATCCGCATTTTCTCGATCTCCCGCGCCGACTTGATCGGAATCATTTTTTGTCCTCGATCAGGGCGGCGATGTCGGCAAAGACCGACTCGCGATCGCGATTGCCGTCAATCCGATGCAGGGCTGCGTCTTTTTCGTAAAAGGAAAGGAGCGGCTCGGTCTTGGACTTGAATTCCGCCAGCCGGGTTTGCAGCACACTCGCATCATCGTCTTCGCGGCGAATGAGCGGCCCGTCGCAGTAAGGACAAACCGAACGCTCGGCAAAACATGCGCTCGTCAGGCTGGTGGTGAAACCGCAGCGCCGGCATTGCAACCGGCCAGCGATGCGATCACGCACCGTCTTTTCCGATACATCCAACCAGAGCGCGAGATCGAGGGTTTTATTTTTTTTTGCCAGAATCTGATTCAATCGTTGTGCCTGCCCAACGGTTCGCGGGAAACCATCGAAGACAAAGCCGTTCTGGCCATGCAGATTCAGCCAGTCCTCGATCAGCCGGACAATGATATCGTCCGGCACGAGCCCGCCCTGCTTTGAGATCTCGTCCGCTTCAAGTCCAAGCGCGGTCTCGAGATCACGCTCCCGGCGCAGGATTGTTCCCGTCGATGTGACCGGAATCGCAAAATGCCTTGTGATCATCTCCGCCTGGGTCCCCTTGCCGGAACCGGGCGCACCGAGAAGAACGATGTGGCTTTTCACCTAGCGCCCGTAGAGGAAAATTGCCACCCCGCCAATCACGAGCACGGCGATCCCAACGTAGAGCCACATCAGTGTCCCCTGCTGCGCCGCCTCGCCCCGATTGTAGGCCGCACGATCGAACGCGCGCCCACGGATCCGTCCCTTGCGCAGGAAGCCGTCATAATGACGCTGGATCAGGTGCGTCTCCACCTGTCGCATCGTGTCGAGAATCACGCCGACGATAATAAGCAGACTGGTGCCGCCAAAAAACTGCGAGGTGATGACGGGCACATGCAAGCCCTGACTGAGCAGGCTCGGCAGAACCGCAATCAGGGTGAGAAAGATTGCCCCCGCAAAAGTCAGGCGCGTCATCGTGAAATCAAGAAAGTCCGCCGTCGGTTTGCCCGGACGCACCCCCGGGATGTAGCCGCCGTACTTCTTCAGGTCGTCTGCGATCTGCGCCGGCTGAAACTGGGTCGCGACCCAGAAATAGCTGAAGAAGAAAATCATCACTGCAAGAAAAACATAATGCATCCAGCCGTTGGAAAGGCTATCGGCGATGATCTTGGCGGTGCGGCTGTTTTTAAACGCGAGCCCGACAATCGTGGTCGGGAAGAGGAGCAAAGCCCAGGCAAAAATAATCGGCATGACCCCGGCGTAGTTCACCTTGAGCGGCATATATTGTGACTGGCCGCCGTAGACCTTCCGCCCCACCACCCGCTTGGCATACTGCACCGTGATCTTGCGCACGCCCTGCGTCACCGCAATCACCGCCGCGATCACGATGAAGAGAAACGCGACCATCAGGACAAGAATCGCCGGGTTAACCTGCGCCGCGCCAGTCGTAGCCGAAGGCACAAACGTTTTCCATGCCTGCGCCAGCGCCGCCGGCAGGCGCGCCACGATCCCGATCGTAATGATGAGGGAAATGCCGTTGCCAATTCCCCGATCGGTGATCTGATCGCCTAACCACATCAGGAACAAGGTCCCGGTAGTGAGCGTGATCACCGTGATCAGGCGGAACGACCAGCCCAGGTTTTCCACCAGCGGGATCCCGAGCCGCGTCGTCGTTTCCGTAATCCCGGGCAGCATGGTGTGATACGATTCGGGATGCTGGAAGGAAATCGCTAGGAGATAGCCTTGGAAAATGCAGAGCACGACCGTGGCGTAACGGGTGTACTGCATGATTTTCTGCCGCCCGCCATCTTCGCGCGACATGCGGTTGAGTGACGGGATCACCGCCGTGAGCAACTGGAGCATGATCGAGGCGCTGATGTAAGGCATGATGCCTAACGAAAAGACGGCGCAGTTCTCGAGCGCTCCGCCGCTGAACAAATTGAAGAGCGCCGCTACCCCGCCGCCGGCGCTCTGTGAGGAAGTATGGAACCAATCCTGCAAGACCGCCGGATTAACCCCGGGCGTGGTGATCGCCGCGCCAAGCCGCACGATCACGATGACCGCGAGCGTGAACAAAATCCGACGGCGCAGCTCCGGGATTTTGACCGAGTTAAGAAAAGCCGAAACCATCCGCTAATTGCGTCGCTGCTTACTCAGCTGACTTCTTCTTTTTCTTCGCCGCCGTTTTCTTCGCAGCGATCTTCTTCGCCGGCTTCTCAGCCGGCGCCGCCTCAGTTGTAGCCGGGGGCGTTGGCCCCGGCCGCTCCGCTGCAGGTTGAGCCTTGCCTTCCCGCAACGTCACCGTTCCGCCTGCCTTCTCGATTTTCTCCCGCGCCGACTCGCTCACCTTGTCAGCCTCAATCGTGAGCCCGTGCTTCAACTCGCCGCGTCCAAGAATCTTTATCCCGGCGAAATTACCGCGAATATGTTTCGATTCGCGTAGCGCCTGTTCGTTAACGGTTGCGCCGGCCTCGAACTCATTCAGATCGTCGAGGTTCACGATCGCGTATTCCTTTCGGAAAGCCGCGTTGTTAAACCCGCGCTTCGGTAAGCGCCGAATCAGCGGCATCTGCCCGCCTTCGAAACCGAGCCGGATGCTGCCGCCGGAGCGCGCCTTCTGGCCCTTGTGCCCCTTGCCGCTGGTTTTCCCGTGACCGGAGCTTTCGCCGATGCCAAGGCGCTTGACGCGATGCCTCGCGCCGGGGCGCGGCTTGAGATTATGCAACCGGATCATGACTGCGTTGCCTGCGCCTCCCCGCCGTCATTGTTAGGCACGCTCGTCCGGATGCCGCGCGCCTTCAAAATTTCATCCCGTCGCCGCAAAGAACGCAATGCCTCGATCGTCGCCTTCACGACATTGGCGTGATTGCTCGAGCCTAACGACTTCGCAAGCACATCGCGAATCCCAACCGCCTCGACGACCGCGCGCACGCCGCCACCGGCAATCACGCCCGTGCCCGGCGACGCCGGTCGCAGGAGCACCCGGCCGCCGCCAAACTCGCCCACCGCTTCATGCGGAATCGTATTTTCGTGCAGCGACATCTTCTCCATCGATTTGCGCGCCGCTTCCGAAGCTTTCCGGATCGCTTCGGCGACTTCATTCGCCTTGCCAAATCCGCACCCGACACTGCCGTCGTGATCGCCCGCCACAATCAGCGCGCTGAAGCTAAAGCGCCGGCCGCCCTTCACCACCTTGGCGCAACGGTTGATGAACACCACCTTCTCGGTCGTGTCGCCTCGGGCCGGAGGTGTCCGGTCGGTTGTGCGCGAGTCGCTTCGTCTGCCGCCTGTATTTCCTGCGTATGCCATGAGTTTAAAGTTTGAGCCCGCCTTCACGCGCCGCGTCCGCGAGCGCTTTCACTTTGCCGTGATAAAGGAATCCACCACGATCGAAAACCGCCTTTTCTATCTTTTTCCCGAGCGAACGCTCCGCGATCAATTTCCCGACCTTCTCGGCCGTGGCGCGGTTTGCCGCGTGCTTGCTTTTGAATTCTTTCTCGGTCGTGCCGGCGGAGACCAGCGTCCGGCCCGCCTCGTCATCGATCACCTGCGCGTAAACGTGTTTCCCTGAAAAATAAACCGCGAGGCGCGGCCGTTCCGCCGTGCCGGAAACCTTCCGCCGAATCCGGCGATGGATGCGGCCGCGGATAGTTTTGCGATTGCGTGTAGCCATAACTCGTTATTGGACCGTTTTGCCTTCCTTGCGCCGAATCTGTTCGCCGGTATAGCGAACGCCTTTGCCCTTGTACGGCTCGGGCGGGTAATAACGGCGAATGTCGGCCGCGACCTGGCCGACGAGCTTCTTGTCCACGCCTTCGATCGCGATTTTGGTGTTATCGGTCACTGTGATCTTCACTTCCGGCGGGATGGGGAAAAGGACGGGGTGTGAAAAACCGAGGCTGAGATTAAGATTCTTTCCCTGGACGGCGGCTTTGAAACCCACTCCTTCGATCTCAAGACTCTTCGTGAAGCCCTTACTCACTCCCAGCACCATGTTGTTGATGAGAGCGCGCGAGAGGCCATGCAGCGCTTTCACGCTCCGGGTCTCGGCGTTGCGAGCTAGCGACACTCCCTTATCCGACACATTCGCCTTGATTCCCTTCGGCAAGGTCCAGTTCAGCTTCCCTTTCGGGCCTTCGACCGCGACCTTTCCGGCCTGGTCAACGTTGACCTTGACCTTGTCCGGAATCTCGACCGGCTTGTTTCCAATTCGTGACATGCTTGTGCCTCCTGTAGGCGCTTAAATAAAATTACCAGACAAACGCCAGTAACTCTCCTCCCACCTTCTGTTTCTTGGCTTCACGTCCAGACATGACCCCGCGCGAGGTCGAGAGAATCGCCGTTCCCATCCCGCCGAGAACGCGCGGAATCTCATCCGCGCCGACATAGCGACGCAACCCCGGCCGGCTGACCCGCTTCAGTCCCGTGATCGCACTCGCGCGATTCGAAAGCTTGTGGGTAATTTTGATTCGCGGATGTGCCGCCGTGGTATCGAGCTCGAAATCGCTGATATAGCCCTCCTCCTTCAGGATCCGGACAATGTCACTTTTGATCCTGGAGTAGGGAACAAACATCTCGAGCTGCTGCGCCTGCACGCTGTTGCGCACACGGGCGAGAAGGTCGGAAATAGGATCAGTAACTGTACTCATTTTCTCGTTAGGCGGCTTCCGCCACCGGTCCGCCTTCGGGCGCACCCGGGGCGGGTTTTCGGGCCCGGTCGGTGAAGGGCATGCCCATTTCGCTCAGGAGCGATTTGGCCTCATCATCGGTCCGCGCGGTGGTCACGATTGTAACATCAAAACCAATGTTGCGCTTGATTTTGTCGAGCTCGACCTCGGGAAAAATCGATTGGTCGGAAACCCCGAGGGTGTAGTTCCCGTGCCCGTCAAAACCCTTCGGAGAAACCCCGCGAAAATCGCGGATCCGCGGGAGCGCGGCCTTGATCAGACGCTCCATGAACTCATACATGCGTTCCCCCCGCAGCGTGACCTTCGCGCCAATCACCTGGGATTTGCGCAGTTTAAAATTCGAGATGCTTTTTTTCGCCCGCGTCTCCGCCGCCCGCTGGCCCGTGATCAGCGCCAGCTCGAGCTTGGCGTCTTCCAGCGCCTGCTTCACATCCGAATGGGAGCCGACCGAGGTATTGAGCACCACCTTCTCCAGCTTCGGAACCTGAAGCAGGTTCTTGTAACCATGGCGCTCCCGCAGCGCCGGGATAACGCGCTCCTGGTATTCGCGATAAAATTCGTTCTCCATTTCTCGTTAGGCGTTATTCCGCCTGCTTCTCCTTTTTCGTCCGGGTCTTCTTCTTCGTCTCCTTCGCGCTCTCGACCAGCTTCACATTTGAAATGTGGATCGGACCCTCGCGTTCCGCGATTTTTCCCGAAGGATTATCCTGCGATTTGCGCAGGTGCTTCTTGATTATCCGCACCCCTTCAATCAGGACCCGGTTCTTCTTTGGCAGCACCTGCAAAATCTTGCCGGTCGAGCCGCGGTAGTTCCCCGCGATCACTTCGATCTGGTCGCCTTTCTTAACGTGATGCTTGATTCGATTCATAACACTTCCGGGGCCAGGGAAACGATCTTCATGAAATTGCGCTCCCGCAGCTCCCGCGCCACCGGCCCAAAAATGCGGGTCCCGCGCGGGTTCAGATCCTTGTCGATAATCACGATCGCGTTGTTGTCGAAACGGAGAAGAGAACCGTCGTCGCGGCGGATCGGCTGCTTCGTCCGGACGAGGACGGCGCGCACCACATCCCCTTTCTTCACCGCCCCGGTCGCGCTCGCTTCCTTCACGTTCGCGGTGATGATGTCGCCGATCTGCGCGAACTGAGCCGTGCCCTTGCCGATCACGCCAATCATCGTCGCCATCCGCGCGCCGCTGTTATCGGCCACATCCAATCTCGATCTGATCTGGACCATAAACTTCTCCTTTGCTCGTTAGGCGGACACCACTTCGACCAGTCGCCAGCGCTTTAGCTTGCTCAGCGGTCGCGTTTCCATGATCCGCACCTTGTCGCCCACCCTGGCCTTGTTCTCCTCATCGTGGGCATAAAATTTCTTTTCCTGCTTCACGATCTTGCCGAATTTGCGGTGCGGGACCCGGTTGACCGTCCGCACCACAATCGTCTTGTTCATCCCGTTCGAAATCACTTCGCCAACTCGCGTCTTGCGCGTGCCGCGGCTTGATTCGTTTGTCTGGGCTTGCTCTGTCGTCGGTTCGTCCATCAGTTCTTACTTCTTCGCGGTCGCGGCTTCCTTGTTGCGCTGTGTGAGCAGAGTCTCAAGCCGCGCCACATCGCGGCGGAGCAGACGTAAACGGCTCGGCTGTTCGAGCTGACCGCTCTGTTGTTGCAGACGAAGATGCAGCGTCTCCTGGCGCAGGTCGCGCTTTCTCGTCAGCAACTCGTCCGTGCTCATTTCCTTTAGTTCTTTGAATTTCATGGCTCGTTAGTCACTAGACCGCGACGCGGTGGCGGCTGAGGAACTTGGTCCGCACCGGCAGCTTGTCCGCGGCGAGCCGGAGCGATTCGCGCGCGACCGATTCCGGGACGCCGTCGATCTCAAACAAGATATTACCCGGGCGCACCGTCGCGACCCAGTATTCCGGCTGGCCCTTGCCCTTGCCCATCCGGGTTTCCGGTGGGCGCGACGTGACGGACTTATCCGGGAAAATCCGGATCCAGAGCTTGCCTTTGCGCTTCATGTTGCGGGTGAGCGCGACGCGGGCGGCCTCGATCTGGGTGTTGGTGATCCAGGCGCGCTCGAGCGTTTGCAAGCCGAACTCGCCAAAATCAATCCGAAGATTGCGTGAAGCAGTCCCCTTGCGGCTCCCCCGCTGGGTCTTGCGATACTTCACTCGTTGCGGCATCAATGGCATGGCAATCTCTCCTTCTTAAACTCGTTAGGCAGACGCGGCCGGCTCTGGCGCCCCGGCCGGGGTACTCGGCGCTTCGGGCGCTTCCTCCTTCTTACAAATCCAGCACTTCACTCCGATCTTGCCGTAAACCGTGTTCGCTTCGGCGAAGCCGTAGTCGATGGGAGTGCGCAAGGTATGCAGCGGCACCTTCCCTTCGCGATACCATTCCGAGCGCGAAATCTCCGCCCCATTCAAACGACCGGAGCTGCGCAAACGAATTCCCTGCGCACCAAAGTCCATCGCGATTTGCACCGCCTTTTTCATGGCGCGGCGATAAGCTATCCGGCGCTCAATCTGGAGCGCGACGTTTTCCGCCACTAACTGCGCGTCTAACTCCGGCGTCTTGATTTCCTGGATGTCAATCTTGACCTGTTTCCCTTCCGCCATTCGCGAAATTTCTTCCGTCATCTTCTCGATCTCGGCGCCTTTGCGGCCGATCACGATGCCAGGTCGCGCGGTGTGAATCGTGACCCGGATGCTATTCCAGGCACGCTCGATGATGATCTTCGAAACCGCCGCGAACTGGAGCTTCCTCTTCACATATTCGCGAATCTGGAGGTCGTTGTGCAAGAACGCCGGCATCTCTTCCGGCGACGCATACCAGCGCGAGCGCCAGTCGCGGTTGACTGAGAGCCGAAACCCAATTGGATTAACTTTTTGTCCCATGACTTAGCTTTCTGCTTTCTCTTCGGCGGCTTCCGCGCGCGCCGGTTCGTTAGTCTTTTCCTTGACCGCTTTCGCTTTCCCGCGCGCGCTCTTCTTCGTCGCGCCTTTTCTCTTCGCCTTCTCGCGCCGCTTGATTTCGATCTCGTCGGTCAAAACGATCCGGATGTGACTGCTGCGTTTGCGGATCGTACTGCCGCTGCCGCGGGCGCGGGTCATCATCCGGCGCATTGTCGGACCTTCCCCGACGACCGCTTCCTTCACAACCAGGCCATCCACCTTCAGGTTGGCATTATTCTCCGCGTTCGCGACCGCACTCTTGAGTGTCTTACTCACAAGAGCGGCGGCTTTCTTCGGACTGAACGCTACCAGGTCCAGCGCCGCCGAGACCGGCAGCCCCTGAATGGCACGAGTGACTTCGCGCGCTTTAAAGGCGGAAATCTTCGCGTAACGATATGTCGAGCTAACTTGCATTTTCTTTTGTAATTCGGAATCGAGAATCGTAACTCGGTTTCCCCGACCCACGATTCTCGTTTCTCGATCCTCCTATCTCACACTTACATCGCGGCGCGCATCTGCCTGCAGACGATCGCCGACCTTTATTTTTATTTTGTCTGAATCCAACTTCTCAATCACCGCGCCGCTGATCTTCTCCCGCACGTCCACTACCCGCAGGGTCGCGACCGTTTTCCCGGCCCGGACGACCCGTAATGGCATCCCGATCTTGACTCCTTGGCGCGCGCCCAGGTCCCCCACCACCAGCGACCACTCCTCCTTAACGCTCAGGACCTTTCCGTCCATCAAACCAGGAGCGGCTTGATCGCTAAGCCGCGACTCAGCATCGCTCTCGAGTAACTTGTTCGTCGCCCGCAACTGCGCCTCGACTTCCGCCCGCGCCTCCGGATCGGCCTGCTGTGTCGTCTTCACGTAACGCAGCATAGTCTCGGTGAGCCTGAGTAACTGCTCGCGGTATTTCTCCATCTGCTGACTCGTGAGCTGAAGGTCGCTCACTGCTTTCAAGAGACGCTGCTCCAGCTTCGCGCGGTCCTTACTCACCGACTCGACCCCAAGCGTATCGATCCGGTTCTGCAGCTCGGAATACTTGCGCCGAAACAACTCCGCCTCGGCATTCGAGACCACCAGACTGTCGGTCAGGGTCTTCTCTGTTTCATGCTCGAGCGACAATTGTTTGCGCAGCAGCTCATTCTGCGAAAGTAACGAATCGGCCGTCACTTTCGCCTCTGCGGCTTCAAAATTTGGATCTGACAAAGAACTATTTGCCTGCGCCAGCAGCGTTCCGCCGGCCAACGCAGTCACTAACATCGCGATCATCGATCCGTGACCCACGACTGCCATTTGCGGCAATCGGCGATCGCAAATCGAAAATCGAAAATTCACATCACTTCGTCACCTTCGCGGTGTGCGATCCGTGCTTTCTAAAGACACGAGTAGGTGAAAACTCACCGAGTTTGTGGCCGACCATGTTTTCGGTCACAAAGACGGATTGAAAAATTTTGCCATTATGGACAAGGAAGGTGTGACCGACAAAGTCCGGGGTCACCATCGAGCGGCGCGACCAGGTCTTGATCGGCTTCTTCGCTCCCGAGGTATTCATCTTGTCAATCTTCTCGAGCAAGTGCGGCTCGACGAACGGTCCTTTCTTTAATGATCTGCCCATACGCGCTTCAAAGTCATGGCCTGGAGAACCAGCCTAGGATTTTTTCTTCTTCGGTTTTCTTCGCTCCAAAATAAATCGGTCACTCCCCTTGTGCTTGTGCCGGGTCTTGAATCCTTTCGCTAACTGACCCCAGGGACTCATCGGGTGATGACGGCCGCCGCCACCTTTCGACTTGCCCTGGCCGCCACCCATCGGGTGATCGATCGGATTCATCACCATGCCGCGGACATGCGGCCGCCGTCCCAGCCAACGGGTCCGGCCCGCTTTGCCGCTGGAGACGATAATGTGATCCACGTTTCCCACCTGCCCAACTGTGGCATAGGCGCGGGCGTGAATCCGGCGGATCTCACCCGAGGGCATCTTAACCAGGGCATAATCACCTTCCCGGTTGTTAAGTGTCGCCTGCTGGCCCGCGCTGCGTGCGATCTGACCACCGCGGCCCGGCATTATCTCGATGTTATGGATGTTCGTGCCTAACGGAATCGCGCTCAAGGGCAACGCATTGCCCAGATTCGGTGGTGCATCGTCGCCTGCGATAACCTGAGCGCCGACGGTTAGACCATTAGGAGCAAGGATATAACTCAGTTCGCCGTCGGCGTATTTCAAAAGTGCGATCCGGGCCGTCCGGTTCGGGTCGTACTCGATCGCCAGGACCTCGGCCGCGACGCCACGCTTGCGGCGCTTGAAATCGATCTTGCGATATTTCTGCTTGTGACCGCCGCCGATGTGCCGGGAAGTAAGACGCCCCCGGTTATTCCGGCCTCCGGTCTTTTTTTTGGGCTCGGTCAGGCTTTTGACCGGCGCGGATTCCTTCTTTGTAACCTGCAAAAAAGCCGGCAGAGCCTTGAAGCGCAAACTTGGAGTTAAAGGTCGAAAGGTTCGTAAAGGCATAAGTTACACCAGGTCGATCTTCTCGCCTTCCGCGAGCGTCACGATCGCTTTCTTCCAATGCGCTTTGCGGCCGAAGTCAGCGCGGCGTTCCCGTTTCTTTTTGCCCGCGTAATTGCAGGTGTTCACGTCCACCACCTTCTTCTTAAAGAGCTGTTCGACCGCCTGCTTGATCTGAATCTTGTTCGCGCGCGGGCTGACGCGGAAGACATACTTGTTCTGCTTCTCACTCAGGAGGGAGGCCTTCTCGGTTAACGAAGCGGTTTGAATCAAATCCCAGGGCTCGTTCATCGGGTCGTCCTTTCAGCCAATTGTTCGAGCCCTTTCTCGGTCACGATAATCTTGTCGAACGCGAGCAACTGCTCCGCGTTGACGTCAGCGGCCGTGGCGAGCAGGACCGGTTTCACGTTCCGGGCTAAGCGATAGAACTTTTCCTCAAAGGAATCGGAAATGAGCAGCACCTTTTTCGCTTCGGTGTGCCCCTTGACCAGACTAACGAACGCTTTGGTCTTTGCTTCCTTCACACTGAAGTTGTCAACCGTCAGGACGTCGCCCGCGTGAATTCGCTCGCTCAGCGCTTTGCAAAAAGCGAGTCGCCGAACATTCTTTGACACCTTCTTCGAGTAATCCCGCGGCTTGGGCCCAAAAACGACACCGCCACCGCGCCAGACCGGCGACGACTTATAGCCGGCCCGGGCCCGGCCCGTGCCTTTCTGCCGCCAGGGCTTGGCTCCGGAAAGATTCACTTCCGCCTTGGTCTTAGTGTTAGCGGAACCCGAGCGGCGCGCCGCCCGCATCGCCACCACGGTCTCATGCAGCGCCTGCGTGCCGCGCCCATTTTCGATCAGCGCGATCTTCGCCTCCTTGGCTGCCTCTGCGGTTAAAACTTTTGCCGCCATATCTTATCGAACAGTTATCGCCGGCTTCTTCGCGGCCTCGGTTTGGTCGTGCTTTTTATGCTCGGCGTGGGCCGCGAGCACTCTTTCCGGGTGTTTGACCGCCGGCCGAACGATGACATAGCTCCCGTTCGCGCCCGGGACCGCGCCACTTATGAGAATAACCTGCTCGGCCTCGCGCACCTGCAGGACCTGCAAGTTCTGCACGGTCACACGCTCGTCGCCGAGATGACCTGGCATGCCCATGTTCTTCCAGATCCGACCCGGCGTGGAACGATTCCCGATCGCACCGTTGCGGCGGTGAGTCTTGGAACCGTGGGCCGCGCCCTGGCCGGCAAAGTTATGCTTCCTCATAACGCCCTGAAAGCCTTTGCCCTTCGAACGCCCAATCACATCGACAAAGTCGCCCGGCTGAAATTGTGTCACGCTGAGATTGACTTCGCCCTCGGCTAGATCGCCATCGAGACGGAACTCGTGCACGAATTTCTTTGGCTCAACCCCGGCTTTCTTGAACTCGCCCAGCAGCGCTCTCGAAACGCGCGATTCCTTTTGTGTGTCGAAACCGACCTTGGCCGCGGAGTAACCATCGTTTTCGGCCGTAACTCTCCGAACCAGGACGTTATCGCCGGCTGCGATTACGGTCACCGGGCGCATTCGACCGTTGGCGTCGTAGACGCTGGTCATGCCAATCTTCTTTCCTAAAAGTCCGACGCTCATTTCTCAGGTCCTCATCCCGAGCGCAGTTGATCGATCCCGCGGAGTTACCTTTTCGGCTTCGCATCGGGATTCTTCGACTTCGCTGCGCTTCGCTCAGAATGACATAGGCTAAATCTTGATTGTGATATCTACACCCGCGGGAAGGTTAAGTTTCTTTAACTCATCCACCGTTTTCGCGGTCGGCTCGATGATGTCGAGCAAACGCTTGTGGGTGCGGATTTCAAACTGGTCCATCGATTTTTTGTCAACGTGCGGGGAGCGATTGACGGTAAATTTTTCAATTAGTGTCGGGAGCGGGATCGGGCCCGCGACCCGCGCGCCGGTGCGCTTGGCGGTCTCAACGATATCGACCGCGCTCTGGTCGAGCATGCGATGATCGAACGCCTTGAGACGAATCCGGATGCGTTGCGCGTCGGCCATCTTACTTCGTCTCCTTTTGGTCGAGGATCGCGCTCACGAGGTTCGGCGGCACCGGTTCGAAATGCGAGGGCTCCATCGAGTAACTCGAGCGGCCCTTGGAAAGGGATCGGATCGCGGTCGCGTAACCGAACATTTCCGCCAGCGGCACCTCCGCGTGCACGATCGTAAGGTTACCACGCGCTTCGATCGTGTTGATCTTGGCGCGGCGGCGATTGAGGTCGCCAATGATATCACCCTGGAATTCTTCCGGCGTTATGTTTTCGACCTTCATGATCGGCTCGAGCAGGATCGGCTTGGCCTTCTTGAAAGCGTCCTTAACCGCAAAAATCGCGGCCAGCTTAAAGGCGAGCTCGTTCGAGTCGACTTCGTGATAAGAGCCATCCACGATATCGATGTGCGCGTCGATCACCGGGTAACCGCCGACCACGCCATTGATCATCGCTTCTTCGATCCCCTTCTTCACCGCCGGGATATAGTCCTTGGGAATGGTTCCACCGACGACCTTGTTCTCGACCGTGATGCCTTTGCCGCGCTCGTTAGGATGAGCCTTGATAATAACGTGACCGTACTGCCCACGACCGCCTGACTGCTTGATCAACTTACCTTCACCGTCGGCCGGAGTAGTGATGGTCTCGCGATAAGCGATCTGCGGTTTGCCCGCGTTCGCGTCGACCTTGAATTCGCGGAACATGCGATCACGAATGATATCGAGATGCAGCTCGCCCATCCCGGCGATGATTGTCTGGCCAGTGTCTTCGTGTGTGTAAACCCGGAAGGTCGGATCTTCCTCGGCCAGGCGCTGGAGCGCGGTCGCCATTTTTTCCTGGTCGAGTTTGGTCTTCGGTTCGATCGCCATCGAGATGACCGGATCGGGAAACGAAGGCGGCTCGAGCAGGATCGGATGATCCTCGTCACAAAGTGTGTCGCCGGTGGTGATGTTCTTGATCCCAACGATTGCCGCGATGTCCCCGGCGTAACAGGTCTCAATGTCTTCGCGCTTGTCGGCCTGGATCTGGATCAAACGGGAGATGCGTTCGCGCTTGCTCGTGCGCGGATTGTAAACCGTGTCACCCTTGGAGAGGGTGCCGGAGTAGACGCGGAAGAAAACCAGCTTCCCGACGAAGGGATCGCTCCACAGTTTGAAGGCGAGGGAGCAGAAATCGCCGTTGTCGTCGGTCGGAGCCTCGATCGGTTCGCCCGTATCCGGATTCTGACCTCTGGCGGGCGGGATTTCGAGCGGGCTGGGGAGATAATCGACCACCGCGTCGATGAGATACTGCACGCCGATGTTCTGCAGGGCCGAGCCGCCAATGACCGGAACAAACTTGTTCGCGATGGTTTGCCGGCGGATCGCCGCTTTCAGGAGCTCGGGTGTGATCGGCTGGTCGTGAATGATGACTTCGGCCAGGTCGTCGTCGATGTTGGAAACGTGCTCGATGAGATCGGCGTAAGCCTGCTCGACCGTTTCCTTATACTCGTTAGGCACTTCCGTCACTTCATAGGTCGAACCGAGCTCGTCGTTCTCGGAATAGATGATCGCCTTTTTGTTGATGACATCGAGCTGCCCGCGAAGCTGATCTTCTTTGCCTAGCGGGAGCAGAACCGGCCAGGCATTGGCGCCGAGCTTGTTGTGGATGCTCTCGATCGCGGCTGCGAAATCGGCCCCGACTCGGTCCATTTTGTTGATGAAGGCGAGGCGCGGGACGTTGTATTTCGTCGCCTGCCGCCAGACGGTTTCTGATTGCGGCTGCACCCCGGCGACGCCGTCGAAAACCGCGATCGCACCATCGAGGACGCGGAGCGAACGCTCGACCTCGGCCGTGAAATCGACGTGGCCGGGAGTGTCGATGATGTTGATCCGTTGTTTGATCCCTTCGAAAATCTTGTAGACGCCTTCTTCCTTTTTCTGCGACCAGGAGCAGGTCGTGGCGGCGGAGGTGATAGTAATGCCGCGCTCGCGTTCCTGTTCCATCCAATCGGTCACGGTGGTGCCCTCGTGCACCTCACCCATCTTGTGGATCATCCCGGTGTAAAAGAGGACGCGCTCGGTGATGGTGGTCTTGCCGGCATCGATGTGCGCAGCGATCCCGATGTTCCGCGTTCTTTCGAGCGGGAACTTGCGGTTGGGCGAGTTCGGATTCTTCGCCGTCGCAGGTTTTTCTAACATTGCAGTAGCCATTGAATGAAAAATTTTTTACCAGCGGAAATGAGCGAAGGCCCGGTTGGCCTGCGCCATCTTGTGGGTGTCGTCGCGTTTCTTGATCGCGTTGCCCTGACCGTTGGCCGCGTCGCGCAATTCGTGGGCGAGGGCATCGGCCATCGGCATGCCGCGACGGTTATCAGCATAGGTCACAATCCAGCGCATCGCGAGCGAGACCTGGCGGGAAGCGGTAACTTCCATCGGCACCTGATAGGTCGCGCCACCGACCCGGCGTGACTTCACTTCCAGCCGCGGACGCACGTTTTCGAGCGCCTTGTTCACGACCTCGAGCGGATCAACCGCGTCGGAACCTTCACGCGACTTCTCGATCGCGGTGTAGACGATGCGCTCGGCGAGCGATTTCTTGCCCCGCTTCATCACGGTGGAGATCAGCCGCGCGACCGCGACGCTGCCGTAACGCGGGTCGACCTTGTCCTCTTTCTTATAAACTTTGCGACGACGAGACATGGAGATCGTTAAAGCGTTGAATCGTTAAATGGTGAATCGTCAGGTTATTTCTTCTTGCCGGCTCCTTCGCCGCCTTTCGGCCGTTTCGCGCCGTATTTTGAACGGCTGCGGCGGCGGCCGTCCACGCCTAACGAATCGAGGGTACCGCGGACGATGTGATACCGGACGCCGGGCAAATCTTTCACCCGGCCGCCGCGCACCAGCACGATCGAGTGCTCCTGGAGGTTGTGGCCTTCGCCGGGAATGTAGGCGATCACTTCCTGCCCATTCGTCAGGCGGACCTTCGCCACCTTGCGCAGGGCAGAATTCGGCTTCTTCGGCGTCCGCGTCATGACCTGAGTGCAGACCCCGCGCCGTTGCGGACAATTCTTCAGCGCCGGTGATTTTGATTTCACCGAGACCTTTTTTCGTCCCTTGCGAATGAGCTGATTAATCGTTGGCATTTCAGTACAAACCGGTCGCGAAACGGTGACGTTTCGGGCGACAAAAAAACCGCTCAAGCCGTGCTCACTGTCTCACGCACCTGATACGGAGAGCGCGCAATATAAAAACAATTGCGGGTGTGGCAACTACATTTTCCTCCTTCAGTCCGAAGCGAAGAACGTTTTGCGCAACCGCTCGAGCGCGGGAACATAGCGGCGATGTTTGAATTGCTCGCGGCCGCGCCGAAGTCCAGAGCCCGTCGCGGCCGCCTGACCACTGCCCACGGCCTGGTCGAGACGCCCGCTTTCATGCCCGTCGGAACGCAGGGGACGGTGAAGGCGGTCAGCCCGCGCGAGCTGCGCGAGCTCGAGGCGCAGATCATTCTCGGGAACACCTATCACCTTTTCGTTAGGCCGGGAATCGCGGTGATCCGGCATTTCGGCCGGCTGCACCGATTCATGAATTGGAACGGGCCGATCCTGACCGATAGCGGCGGTTACCAGATTTTCTCTCTCGCCAAGATCCGCAAAATCACGGAGGAGGGCGTCCATTTTCAAAATCATGTCGATGGCGCGCCCACCTTTATCTCGCCGGAGATCGCGATGGAAATCCAGGCGTCGTTAGGCAGCGACATCGCGATGGTGCTGGATGAATGCCCGCCCTGGCCCTGCACGCACGATTACGCCGCGCGCAGCCTCGCGCTCACGATCCGCTGGGCGGAGCGCTGCAAACGTCACCCCGAGCGTAGTCGAGGGATCCCGTGGAAGAACCTTGAAGCATCACCACGGGATCGCTCGACTTCGGCTGCCGCCTCCGCTCGGGACGACGAGCAGCTTGTGTTCGGGATTGTTCAAGGCGCGACCTTCCCCGATCTTCGCCGGCAAGCCGCGGAAGCCACCGTCGCGATCGGCTTCGATGGTTATGCGATCGGGGGCGTGAGCGTCGGCGAACCGGAGCCGGAGATGATGGCCGCGGTGGAAAATAGCGAGCCGTTTTTACCCGAGGACAAGCCGCGCTATTGCATGGGCCTCGGAACTCCGCCGCAAATGCTCGAGCTGATCGCGCGCGGAGTTGACCTGTTCGATTGCGTGCTTCCGACCCGCCTCGCGCGCAACGGCACCGCCCTTACGTCGTCAGGCACGCTCAACCTAAAGAATGCCGAGTTCACCCTCGACAAGGCACCTATCGAAGAAGCCTGTGCCTGTCCGGCGTGTCGCGAGTTCACTCGCGGTTACATCCGCCACCTCGTCAAGGCGGAGGAAATTCTCGGGCTGCGCCTGATCACCCTGCACAACCTGCATTTTTATCTCGAGCTGATGAAGCAAGCGCGGCGGGCGATTGAGCGCGGTGAGTTCGACCGCTTCCGGCGCGACTTTGTTGCCGGCTATGGGCAAACTTTGGATTCCTCAGGGCAGCCGGGCCAGGGATGAGTTGGCGAAAATTTTCTCGAGATCCGCGATCACCTTTTGCGGACCGAGATAGTTTTCCCCGTCGAAACTGCTGGAAAGAACATGCCCGGCGGAATCGAGCAGGACCAATGAGGGAATCCCGCTCCCGCCGATCTGCCGCAGCGGACCGAGGTCGCCGAGCCGATCGTAATCGATCGCCAGCCAGGGCATGCTGGTTTCCCGCATATAAGTTTCCCAATTAAAGCGCGAGCGATCGCAGCTGACGAAGACGATCTCGAACTCGGGGTGCTGCGGCTCGACCTGATTATAGTAGTCGACCAGTTGCGGAGTGAACTTGCGACAAGGCGCGCACCAGTGCGCGGAGAAATAAAGCGCGATCAGTTTCTTTCCCTCCAGCCTGGCATCATCGGGGCGGCTTGTTCCCCCGTCGCGGCAGAGGACGAGCTTGTCGCGCAAACCGTGGAGAAGCGGTTCGCCGGTCGAGGCGGCCGCGCTCGCGCGCGCCTGCTGCTGGTGCAGAATCTCTGTCGCACTGCGAAATGACTGTTCGGCCTGCGCTTCCCGCTCTTTGGAATCCTGCGCGGCATGTTCCCGCGCGCGTTGTGCCGCGGCCGGATCGACCCGGAATCGCCCTTCCTCGAGTGCGCGAACCAATTCCGCGCTCGCTCCGAAATCGACGAGCGATTTCTTTGTTGCCGGGTCGAGCGATTCCAGCAGGCCGCGGCTCGCGATTTCCGCCAGCACCGTTTCGCTGGAAAACCCGGAGCGCAACATGAGTGCAATCTCCTTGTTCGAGAGCGGCTGCGGCGCGGCCAGGGCCAGGGCGGAGAACGTTACGGCACAAAGCAATGCGAGCACTCGGCGGGCGGCGCGAGGGCGCGCCGGCTCCAATCGGACGGAAGACGGCAAGCAAAGAAGCAATGCGAGCACGCGCATGGCTCTGGAGGGAGCAGGAGATGCGCCAGTGGTCTGTGCGAAAGCGCCCTCCCTAACAATCCCGCCACCAGCCGCCGCTGCCTTTGGACGCGCCCCGCTCTGCATGAGACGCTTTCTTCCATGGTCGCTGGCACCCGTGAAGTGGTCGTGACGGGCGAGTACGCCGGCTGGCGTCTCGATCGCTATCTCGCGGCGGTTTTGCCCGAGTTGTCCCGCTCCCGGCTCCAGGCGCTCATTCGCGCGGGCGAAGTGCAGCTGGAGGGCAAAACCGTGCGCGCGAGAGAGGTCGTGCACCGTGGCGATGTCGTTAGGCTAACGATTCCGCAGCCGGCGGAAATCGCGACCGAGGCCGAAGACATTCCCCTCGATCTCCTCTTTGAGGACGACGATCTGCTTGTGATCAACAAGCCAGCCGGCCTCGTCGTTCATCCCGGTGCGGGAAATCAGGCTCACACCCTGGTAAACGCCTTGCTTCATCATTGCCCAAAACTCTCCGGCATTGGCGGAAAGCGACGGCCCGGCATTGTGCACCGGCTCGACAAGGAGACGAGCGGTTGTCTGGTCGTGGCGAAGAACGACGCCGCGCATCTGGAACTGGCGCGCCAGTTTGCTGGACGCGAAGTGACAAAGATTTACCTCGCCCTTGTTTCCGGAACGCCGAAACGGCCGCGCGGAGTCATCGAGGCGGCAATCGGACGTCATCCTGTGCACCGCAAAAAGATGCAGGTTGACCCCCGGCGTGGGCGGCCGGCGAAGACCGAGTATCGAGTCTTACAGTCGTTAGGCGAGATCAGCCTTCTGGAGTGCGTCCTGCACAGCGGCCGCACGCACCAGATTCGGGTGCACCTGCATCACCTCGGCCATCCCGTCATTGGCGACGCGGTTTACGGCAGGAAAGGGACGGCCCCGCGCCAGATGTTGCATGCCTGGAAGCTCGGGTTCACGCACCCCCGGAGCAAGGATGCCATGTTCTTCGAAGCGCCGGTTCCGGACGATTTCGGCGCGCAGATCGACGCCTTGGAGACGAGATCGCTGCCCACGTGACCGCACAATTACTGGCAGCGGCGTTGTCCCGGGGAAAACTTGACCGGGTGTCAAGCACTTTGCTAGGCTGACCTTCCGCCGCACTCCGGCGGCCTTATTTTACATGCATGAAAACTCACCCAGGCGGTGCTAGCCAAGCTTTACGGCACTTATTCGGACTTATCCTCGCCCTCGCGTTTGCCCTGTCGGCCGATGCGCAGTCGGACGCTCTCGCCCTTCCAGTATTCCCAACCCGCGGTCAATGGATGTTTACAGGCAGTATGCAAATTGAGCGTTCCAAGCATACACAGACATTGCTGGCTAGTGACAGTGTGCTTGTCGTGGGCGGTGACGGTGGTGCGGCGATGGCCCTGGCCTCAGCCGAACTTTACAGTCCAGCGAGCGGAACGTGGACAGGCGCAGGAAATCTTGCCACCGCACGTTATTATCACACCGCCACGCTGCT
This sequence comes from Chthoniobacterales bacterium, assembly GCA_036825615.1. GTDB lineage: Bacteria > Verrucomicrobiota > Verrucomicrobiia > Chthoniobacterales > UBA10450 > JAICXG01. Next base: position 149,534 of record DAISXY010000003.1, on the reverse strand, counting down.
TCCGAACGGAAAGGTGCTGGTCACCGGAGGATTGAATCTCCAGATACACCGCATTCTCGCGAGCGCGGAGTTGTACGACCCTGTGGCCGGTACTTGGAGCCCCGCGCACCGACTTACTCAGGCTCGGTATTTGCATAGCGCCACTTTGTTGTCTAATGGCAGCGTGCTCGTCGCCGGCGGACAAGGAGAGAGCGGACAGCTAAACACTGCCGAACTCTATAATCCCGCCACTGGAACATGGCATTTCACCGGCAACCTGAACACAGCCAGAGATAGCCATACCGCGACATTGCTTGCCGGAGGCAATCAAGTTCTAGTCACCGGAGGAACAGGTGGGATCTTTGGCGGAACGATCGCGGATGCCGAGATATACGATGTGGCGAGCGAAACCTGGGTATCGACGGCGAGTCTTGCAGACGCTCGTGCCGAGCACACGGCAACCCTGCTCCGGGACCACACGGTGTTGGTAACCGGAGGATTCGGTCCGTTAGGCGATTCCCTCGCCACAAGCGAAATCTACAACCCGCTTGATGGCAGCTGGACTCAAACCGGCTCCCTTCGCGATCCGCGCGGTAACCACACTGCTACTCTCCTCCGCTCGGGAGAGATACTGGTCAGCGGCGGTGTCAATGCGAGTGGCATCCTCGCCAGCACAGAAGTCTATCGTCCCGCCCAAGCAAGATGGGTAGCAACAGTTGACATGATTCAGCCACGGGTGTTGCACAGGGCTAGCTTGCTTCGCAACGGTCAGGTACTGGCGGTTGGCGGGACTACAGATGTTGGGGAGCTTAACAGCGCAGAATTGTTCGATCGCCGCGCAAAAGAGCGTGTGGTCACACCGTTAGCCGCAGACACGGCGTCAACCACTGGCCAACTCGACTGAATATGCTAAAAACCCGCAAGGGATCGAGCCACGCCAGCCCTGCTCCTCCGGCCGATTATTATCATATGTGGTCGGTCCCGCCGGAGGAAAACGACGACCACGCCTTTTCACTCTGGCCTGATTTCACTCACGACACTTCGCCCGACCAGGGCCTCAGGGTGAAAGACCGGGTGATCGCTTTTTTTAAACAATACTTGCATGATTAAGACACCACGGCTGCTGTTGATGCTACGTTTGCTGAGAATTAGAAGGAATCAAATGAACCTGATAACTCTGTTGGATTGTGCTTTTGTGCGCGGTTGCCCTACCTTGATCGCAGCGCGGATGGCTACCGGGCTGGCTGTTTTCTCTGCTGTATCACCGCTCACCGCGTTTGCGGTCCAGCCGCCGCCTGGTGGATGGTATCCCAATGATGTGACTGCGCTCGGGCAGGATGCACTCTTTAATGACAGCCCCGGAACAGATAATACAGGTATCGGATTTCAGGCGCTCTATAGTGTGACAAGCGGAGGGGTTTTTAATACCGCCCTAGGTAGTTTCGCCTTGCACAGCAACACTACGGGCGATGAAAACGTCGCTCTCGGGTTTCAGCCTCTTTATGATAACACCACCGGCTCTTGTAACATAGCAGTCGGAGGCAACGCGCTAATTGCGAATACGACGGGCAGCCTCAATGTGGCCGTTGGCGAAGAGGCGCTCCAGGCGCATACAACGCCGTTCGATAATGTCGCCGTCGGGCCTGGCGCAATGTCCCTGGGAACTCAGGGTCAATACAATGTCGCGATCGGCCCGACTGCGATGGCCTTTTCGAATGGCAATGAGAACGTCGCAGTGGGTGACGGGGCGATGAATATGGCAAATGGAAGCTCCAATGTCGCCATAGGTCAATTCGCAGGTTTGAAGTTCGCCGGCAATAACAACGTCGCTATTGGGGCGCAGGCGGGCCAAAAGGTGACCAATGGAGCCAACAACATCGAGATTGGCAATCAAGGAAACTCCAAGGACAACAGCATTATCCGGCTCGGCACGGTGGGGACGCAAAGGAAAACCTTTGTCGCTGGAATTAGCGGCACAACGGTGTCGAACGGGGTGGCGGTCATGGTCAACAGCAAAGGCCAGCTTGGAGTAACGACTTCTTCGGCCCGCTACAAGGAAGCGATCGAGCCGATGAAGGAGGCGAGCGCAGCGATCCTTTCCCTTAAACCAGTGACTTTCCGTTACAAGAAAGAGTTAGACCCGGAAAGGGACGCCGCAATTTGGCTTAGTGGCGGAGGAAGTAGCGAAAGTCGATCCCGACCTGGTGGCGAATGATGACTCGGGCAAGCCTTACACGGTGCGCTACGAAGCGGTCAACGCCATGTTGCTGAATGAATTTCTCAAGGAGCACAGGAAGGTAGAGGAGCAGGGCAAGGAGATCGCGCAACTCAAGGCGGCATTGAGAGAACAGGCGGCGCAAATCCAGAAGGTGAACGCCCGATTGGAAACGAAGGCGCCGGCGACACGTTTGGTGGAGAACCGCTAAAAGGAAACGGGGGACCGCTTCGTTCCGTCCATCTCCAGATGAACGACTAGATGCGAGTCGAGGCGCCGATCCTCAGATGACTCGCGCCGCATGGACGCGTTGTCATTGTAGCCGGGGGCGGTGACCCCGGCCGAGCGGTTGCGGGGATGGAAACGATGCTTCGAGTTCGTGCGTACGAACGCTGTCGGCCAAAGAACTTGAAAGTCATTCCTGCGCCCGTCCGCGGTCACCGACCCCGGCTACAACGGGCGGGCTGCGCCGCAAGGCGAAGAGTGCAGCCACGATCGGGGGCAGGAAAATGAAGGCGCGCAGCCAGGGCTCGGAGTGCCAGGGCAAAGCAAAGAGCCGTTCTTCCCAAAAGAGGTAGTAGGCGAAAATCGTGACCGAAAGCACCTGCCAGGCGTCAACCCGGCGCCAGGCGGCGAAGGGCAAAATCCAGGTGACATACCAGGGATGCAGGACCGGACTTAAGATCAAGGCTGTGCCTAACGACCAAAAGACTCCACGCCGCCAGTTGCGCATAAAGATTAGCGCCACGAACACGACCGCGAGAATAATGATGAGGTTATAGCTGTAGTTCTTCTGGTGCCGATTTGGCCAGAAGGTGTCCTCGATCAGCCACCAGAAGGCATCGTTCACCCGCGCGACGTAGATGAACTGGCCCAGCGATTTCCAGATCGGGACGCGCGGAACGCCGAAGGGAAGGCTGAGGAGCGCCGGAATCCATAGACTGAACGCGAGGGTCCAGGCACGTTTCCCGAGCGCGAAAAGACAAGCGGGCAAGAGGAGCACCGGCACGAGCTTGATCGAGATCGCCGCGCCCATCGCCGCTGCTCCCCCGATCGCCCAGCCGGTTTGCTCTTTGCTCTCGCTCGCGGCCTGGCTGCGAACGAAGCAGAAAATGCCGGCCAGCATTGGCAGGATCATGAGACTGTCGAAATGGGCCGCGCCGGCAAAGCTGTAAATCACGAGCGGATTCCAGGCATACCAGACCGCATCTTGATATCGAAGGCGGCCGCCGATGAGGCGGAGCAGAATTGCGATTGCGCCCAGGTCAGCGGCGGCGAAGAGCAGTTTGTAAATCAGCGGCCCGGCGGAGACAGACTCCAGCCCGCGAAAGATCAGCTCGATGCCTGGCGGGTAGATCGCGCTGTAGTCTTTGTGATTGATCTGGCTCCAATGAGGATATTGCGTCCGGAGCGCGGCGAGCCGCTCGTCGTTAGGCGTAAGAACGTAGGGGTTGAATCCCGCGTTCTGGATTTTCCCTTCCCACTGATAACGCCAGAAGTCATCACCCGGCTCGAGCGGCAGCGCGAGAATGCGGAGGAGAATCGTCACGCTCCAGAAGAGGGTTATGGTCCAGCGCCCGAGCGGCCACTGCGCGAAAGCCGATGCGGCCGCGAAATAGGCGATTCCGCAGAGTACGGCGGTCTCGACAAATTTCACGGGCGTGCCGGCGTAACGCCAGTCGTCGAAACGCCAGAGCAAAACGAGAAGAACGACCTCGGCGAGAAGCGCAATCGCAACCCGCGCGAGCAGCTGGAGCGGCGGTCTATAATCGCCCGGGCGCGGTGCATCGTCGCTCTGCGCGGGATAGCGTTCGGCGCTCACTTCATTTCATTCCGTACGGCTGCGATCGCTGTTAGACGGCTTGCCTCTTAGTCATGCGCGCAAGGCCAAGGCGGAAAGCAGCGCGATCGATGACTTCGGCGACGCGTCGCTTCAAGCGCCGGGCGCGAGTCATGAGCAGGAGCAGGAACAACCCGTAGGGGATGAGGACGACCAGGTCGGGTCCACTTCCGCTCAGAGCGCGATAAATGATAAAGGCGAGAAAGAGCAGGTTGACAATGATCGTGGTGGTGACAAAGCGATAGCGCAGTCTTACTCTCGTTAGGCATTTTGGTCCGCCATGATATTCGGTCACGGTTTGGAGAAGGACGCTCCAGAAGAAATTACCGTAGATCTGGATGTCCCATTCCTTCCAGCCGGTGTCGGCGGAATAACTCCAGCCTTCTTCCTCGAGCAGGTCGAAGATGGATTTAAGAAGGGCGTTTCTTTCGATGCCGTTTTCGCTCCAATAGACCCGCCGGCGCAGGTTGCCGCTCCCGAGTTTGCGCCCGGCCGCGCGCTCGTGGGTGCGGAGGACACCGCGCGGGGTGCGCTTGAATTCGAGCCAGGTAAAGTAGCGGTTCCAGCCGCGGACGAGCGGCTGGGTGAAGGCAAGCAACATGACAAGCAACCGCGCCGCCGCGGTGTCAAACTTCGGTTCGATCCGCGCCCGAAGCATGTAGGAGAGCGCGACGCAAAGCGTGCCGCCGAGCATCAAATAAGGCACAATCCGCAGCACCGGGAGAAAAATCCCGAGCCCAAAAAGGAAGATCGTGAGGGCGAACCACTCGATGCTGCTGAGGTAATTGGCGATTTCCGACTGCGGCGTGGGGTAGATCGATTGGAAAAAGCCTTCGCCGAAGATTCCGTGATAGATGATCGGCCGGTTGATGAACCAGCTGAAGCGGGGCGAACCGTAGATTTGGCCGCGCCATTTTGCCGTGCCAGTCGGGCCGAAAAAGATCAGGTGTTTGAAGCGCAACATCGATTCGGCTTCGCCATAGCCGGCCTGTTGTTTGCGAAAGGCGCGCAGGGTGAAACGGCGATGATGCCAGACGATCGCGGTCGGGCTGAAGGCGATGACGTGCCCGGCCTGTTGCAGGCGCCAGCAGAAATCAACGTCATCGCCGGCTTTGCGATATTCAATGTCGAAACCGCCGATCGTATCGAAAGCCCAACGATAAAAGGCCATGTTACAACCGGGGATGTGCTCCGCGACCGTGTCGGTAAGCAGGACATGACTCGGCCCGCCGGGCGCGGCGGCAACACAGGCCTGGACCCAGTTCTCCGCCGGAGGTGAAATGTTCGGCCCGCCCACGCCGGCATAATCGCCACTCACGAGGGTGCCGATGAGATAATACAACCAATCGGGATCGGCCATGCAGTCGGAGTCGGTGTAGGCCAGGACTTCGCCTTTGGCGGCGGCCGCGCCGGTGTTACGGGCATAGCTGAGGCCGTGGTTATCCTGCCGGATGTAACGGACGTGCGGAAAACGGGCAGCGATCTCAGGCGTGTTATCGGTCGAGCCGTCGTCAACCAGGATCGCTTCGTAAGCGGGATAGTTGATTTTGCCTAACGACTCAAGGCAGGCGGCAAGCGTTTTTGCGCCATTGTAGGAACAGACAATGACCGAGACAAAGGGCGTCCGCGGCAGATCGCGATGCGGGACGGAAGCATCGTCCTGGCCAAGTTTTTTCTGGAGGGCGAAGAACGATTTCTTCGGGGAACGATCACGCCGGACGAGGCCGAAATCCCAGTCGGTGATTTCCGTTTCGCCCGTGTACCATTCATCCGTCCAGGCAAAGAAGATCGTTCCGGCCAACCCGCAGCGGACGACGCTGTCGACGTGCCAGCTGAGCATGTGCGCCTGTTCCTCCTCGCTGTGGCGAATCGTATCCATCCCGAATTCGCCCAGCATGAGCGGCTTTTCCTCGGCCAGGTTTTGCAAGCGGAGAAGGTATTTCTCGAAGTCGTTCTGGTCGTGCAGATAAACGTTGAAGCAGCAGAAATCGACGTTCTGCGGGAGGAGATACTCGGTCGGCGGATAACTCGCGTAGGAGAAGAGGACGTTCGGATCGGTCTCGCGCCCAATCCGGATCAGGTTCTCGACAAACTCGGTCACCCGCCGCACGCCGAGCCAGCGCACCATCGTTGTCGGAATTTCATTCCCGACGAGATAGCCGAAAATTGCCGGGTGCCCGGCGTGGGTGGCAATGGCGGCACGGACGGAGCGGACGATTTCGCGGCGCGATTTCCGCCTAACGAGAAACTCGACATGCTTCGCCCAGGGCAAGGTGATGAGCACGCGCACGCCCGCTTCGAGGCAACAATCGAGAAACCAGCGCGGCGGGAGATGATAGATGCGGACGAGGTTGATCCCAAGCGCGCGCATTTGAGCAAGGTCGCGCCGGGCTTGCTCCGGAGTACCGAGATAGTCGCCGTTCTGATCGGGCTTGAATGGTCCGTAGGTGGCGCCTTTGACAAAGAATCTTCTGTCTCCCTCGAAGAAGAATTTTGCTCTGACGCTGATCCGCGGCCGGTCGCTCACAAGGAGTTTCTCCTAGTGCAGGGCGCGGGGCGACGCAAAGCTTTTGCGGACGCTTGCCTAACGGAAAAGCCTGGTCAGCGCGTGCTCGATGACTTCCGCGGTGCGGGCGATTTGCGCGGGCTGATGGGCGGTCGAAATAAAGCCGGTCTCGAACTGTGAGGGAGCGAAGTAAATGCCGGCATCGAGGCATTCGATGAAGAAGCGGGCGAACTTCTCCTTGTCGCTCCGCTTTGCGCTCGCCAAATCGGTAACCGGGCCCGGTGTGAAAAAGAGGCAGAACATCGAGCCGATGCGATGGAAGGTCGCCGGCAGGTTGCGATTGTCTAACACCCGCCTAACGAGGGTCTCGAGCTGGGCCCCGAGATCCTCGAGTAATTTCCATCCGTCGATCCGCTCCAGCTCGCGTAATTGCGCCAGGCCCGCAGCCATCGCAAGCGGGTTTCCCGACAAGGTGCCCGCCTGGTAAACCGGACCGAGCGGTGAGAGCCGGTCCATGATTTCGGCGCGGCCGCCAAAGGCGCCGACCGGCAGGCCGCCACCGATCACTTTGCCAAGCGCGGTAAGGTCAGGCGTGATTGCGTAGAGTTCCTGCGCCCCTCCGCGCGCGACGCGAAAGCCGGTCATGACTTCATCGAAAATAAGGAGCGCGCTGTGCTCGTCGCAGAGCGCACGCAAGCCGGTGAGGAAACCTGGTTGCGGGAAATAGAGGCCGGCATTAGCCGGGATTGGTTCAAGGATAACGGCCGCGATCTCGCCCCGGTTTTCGCGAAATGTTTCACCCACCGCCTCGAGATTGTTGAAGGGAAGAGCAATCGTCAGCTCAGCGAACTCGTTAGGCACGCCCGCGCTGTCGGGTTGCCCATGAGTCAGGGCGCCGCTGCCGGCGTTCACGAGCAGGGCGTCGACATGCCCGTGATAGCAGCCCTCGAATTTGATGATCTTTTTTCGCCCGGTAAAACCGCGCGCCAGGCGCAGGCAAGACATCGTCGCCTCGGTCCCGCTGTTCACCATCCGCACCTTTTCGATCGAAGGCACCCAGCGGCAGATGAGTTCCGCCATTTCTACTTCGAAGGGATTGGGAATGCCGAAACTCACGCCTCGAGCGGCCGCCTCGCGGATCGCTTCGATCACGACAAGCGGCGCATGCCCAAGAATCGCCGGACCCCACGTGCCGACGTAATCGATGTATTGCTTTCCCTCGACGTCCCAGATGTTCGCCCCGCTTGCGCGCTCGACAAAAAAGGGATCGCGCCCGAGCCCGCGAAAGGCGCGCACCGGAGAATTGACTCCGCCGGGAATACGTTCGCGGGCGCGGGCGAAGAGTTCAGCGGAAGAGCGAGTCATGGAGAAGAGCGGTTCACCGTGCCAGCCGATGGCGTAGCGCGCAACCGCACCGTCGCGTTGACACTTCTGGAGCGCGCGCCTAGGCTCCGACTCGCTCAGGCGGCGGGGTAGCCAAGTGGTAAGGTCGAGGTCTGCAAAACCTCTATTCGCGGGTTCGATTCCCGCCCCCGCCTCGCGCTCGTTGCAGCGGTTGCATGGCGTTGCACTGACCGGGCACACCCAGCCAACCGGGCGATCCGGCAGGCGGTTGGTTGGAGCGCGAGTGGGAACGCGACGTGCTGTAATTTCCATAATTACAATGCACAGCCCCGCCGGCCGCTTCACGTCTCTCACCAAAACTCTTGTCACAATCGCGACCCTGCTCGCCGCGACCGGCTTCGGCGCCACCAAACCTGAACCGAGCGGCATTTATGCATTGGTTTTCGGTAGTAATGGCAAGCCGGTCGATCTGACCGGCAATCCGCTCTTGGATAATCCAAACGTGGACGGATTCCGCTATCACGCCAGATGGAAGTCGATCCAACCGACGAGCGAGTCGGAATACAAGTGGGATCAGTTGGACCGCCAGATCGCGATCGCGGCCGCAGCCGGCAAAAAGATGGGAATCAGCCTGGCGGCCGGGCTTATGACGCCAGACTGGGTCTACACCAGCGCACCGGCTGTTTACCGTTATCACATGCTCGAAATTGATCCCGAGACTGGAGAATCGGTCGGGGATCAGCCTCTCCCCTGGGACACGGCCTATCAGGCCAAGTGGCAGAAATTTGTGGCCGCCTTCGCTGCGCGCTATGACGGGAATCCGGCCGTCTCATACATCGTGCTCGGCGGCTTCATGCAATCCTCGCCGATGTATTTTGTGAAGACATTGGAAGATGATGCGGCGGTTAATGCGCTCGCCCAAAATCCTCCGCCTGGCTATAGCGGCTTGACTACCAGTTACACCGACAGCAGCGCGGCATATGTTCCGGCGGCGGAGGCGATCATCGCGACATTCATGGACGCCTTTGTTACAACTCCAGTGATTATCACCCTGGCCAATCCTTTTCCCACCGAGCAGGGAACCGAAGACCAGCTGACCGTGAAGAACTGGGGCCTGGGCCAGTATCCCGGGAGGTTTGGAACAATGGTCGCGGCCCTTTATGCCAGCGTTCCTCCACATGATCCACCCGATCCGCCACTTCCTTTCCCCAAGGGCTTCCAGATGGTTTGCCGCGCCAGCGATGCCGCCCGGCTTTACCTCGACCCGGATCCAGATCCTCTGCCGCCCGCGCCAATCCCGCTCCAGGACGCCTTGGAACGCGGAGTCACTCTCGGTGGAAAATATGTGGAAGTTTACGACGACGATCTTTACCTCGATATATCTCAGCCAGTGATTGCGGCCGAACGGCTGAAGCTGAAGGCGAACGTTTATGGCACGCCGGAGCCGCCGAGCAATCTGCACATCGTAAACTGAGCTGAGTTCGCGTTCAGGGCCTCCTTCCGGATCGCGGCCTGGCGGGTGCGAGTACCGCCTCTCGCGCGGGAATTTTCGATTTTCCTTCCGGCTAAAAGCACGCGACAGTTGCGGTCAAGACGAGGAACAACTTCTGAACCGCAAGTTGCCCGCGGTCCCGGGCCGAGGCGAGCGTTCGAAGTCGAGCATGCGTATGATGAGTTATGAATGACCAGCCCCACTCACCGCACGGAAAAATTGACCTTCACGGGAACGGACTGGGCGTTCCCTCCCCCGACCTGGTGGAAAAACGAGCGCGCGAGATCGCGATGATCGATGAGCGCAATCCCGACGAGTTCACCGAGGCCGACTGGAACCAGGCGAAAAAGGAACTCCTCGGTGAGGAGGCGGAATATCCGCCGGAGGTAAGTGAAAAAATCGGCGAAGAAGTCTCGGAGCGGGACGATATCGCCGGCGCTTCCGGCCATCGCGCTCCCAGGAATGGCTTCGACGAAGAGGAAACCCTCGGCGAGGAGCTGGTGAGCGACGGAATTCGCGAAGCCGCGCACGATCAAATGCTCGAAGCCCGCCGCGAGGAACTCGAAGAAGAACGCGAGGAACGATGAAAGCCGGCCTCGAAGTCGCGCCGCCAACTGCGCTGCGCGATCAGGATCGTTCGCCGGCCGATCGCTTGCGGCGGCGTTATCGCGAAGTGCGCGGGTTCACCGAGCATCTCTGCGAGACCCTCCAACCGGAAGATTGCGTCGTGCAATCAATGCCCGATGTCAGTCCGACAAAGTGGCATCTCGCCCATACGAGCTGGTTCTTCGAGACTTTCATTCTCAAGGTCTGGATGCCGGAATACCGACCGGAGATCCCGGAGTACGCCTACCTTTTTAATTCCTATTACAACGCCGCGGGCAGCATGCACCGGCGCGATCTGCGCGGGTTGATTTCGCGCCCGACTCTCGCCGAGACGTTTCGATTCCGCCGCTCCGTCGATCAACACATCGAGGAGTTGCTCGAAGGGGCCGACACGGAATTGCTGGGCGAGATCGAACCGGTGTTCACCATCGGTCTCCATCATGAACAACAGCACCAGGAGTTGCTTGTCACCGACATCAAGCATGTCTTTGCGCAGAATCCGCTGCACCCGATTTACCGGCCGCGTGAAGAACCGATCGCACAACACCAGATCCCGCCCGCAAGATTTCTTGAGTTCGACGAGACGATCCTTGAAATCGGTCACGACGGCTCCGGTTTCAGCTACGACAACGAAGGTCCGCGCCATCGCGCACTGGTTCCGGCGTTCGCGCTCGCGAACCAGCCGGTGACGAACGGCGAGTACCTCGAGTTCATGGAAGACGACGGTTATCGGCGGCCGGAGTTTTGGTTGTCGTTAGGCTGGATGACCCTGAACGAGCAACGTTGGGAAGCGCCGCTCTATTGGGAAAAGCGCGAGGGCCACTGGTGGAATTTCACTCTCGCTGGAATGCGCCCGGTCGATGAATCCGAGCCGGTCACCCACATCAGCCATTTCGAGGCGGATGCATTTGCCAACTGGAAAGGGGCGCGGTTGCCGACCGAGTTTGAATGGGAACGGGCCGCGCAGGCGGTCGCGGTTGAAGGCAATTTTGTCGACGGCGGTCGTTTCCATCCTGCGCCCGTGAGCGCGGCGCCTAACGAGAAGCTGTCGCAGATGTATGGCGACGTCTGGCAATGGACCCGCAGCGCTTATCTCCCCTACCCCGGCTACCACGCCGGACCCGGTGCGCTCGGCGAATACAACGGCAAGTTCATGAGCAACCAGATGGTCCTGCGCGGCGCTTCCTGCGCCACCTCGCGCAGCCATGCTCGCCTCACCTACCGCAATTTCTTCCAGCCGGAAAAGCGCTGGCAGTTCACTGGCATTCGGCTCGCCCGCGATCTGACATGAACCGCGAGCCCTCGGGGGTGGCGCTGCTCGATCTCGAGCCGGCGCGATCCGATTTTCTCGAGCAGGCCCTCGCCGGGCTTTCCAGTTCGCCACGCACCCTCCCGAGCAAGTTTTTCTACGACGAACGCGGCTCGGATCTTTTCCAGGAAATCTGCGAACTGCCTGAGTATTACGTCACCCGCACGGAAACCGAAATCCTGCGGCGCTACATGCCGGAAATGGCGGCATCGATCGGCGAGAATGCGGAGATTGTCGGCTTTGGCACCGGCGCGGGAATCAAGACCCGGATGTTGCTCGAACATTTGCAAAACCCGATCGCCTACGTGCCGGTCGATATTTCAAAGCAGCGCCTGACCGAATCGGCCGAAGCGCTCGCGCGCGAAATGCCGGCGCTGGAAGTCTTGCCGGTCTGCGCTGATTACCTGCAATCAATCGAGCTGCCCACGCCGACGCGCGATCCCGAGCACATTGCGGTCTTTTTTCCGGGCTCGACCATCGGCAACATGGAGCCGGACGTGGCGCGGGATTTCCTCAAACGTGTGGCTCGTCTCTGCGGACACAGCGGCGGGTTAATCATAGGCGTCGACCTCCAAAAACCGCGCCACACTTTGGAAGCGGCCTACAACGATCGCGCCGGGGTCACCGCGCAGTTCAACCTCAACATGCTCGTTAGGGCGAACCGCGAACTCGATGCCGATTTCGACCTCGCGCGCTGGCGCCATCGCGCGATCTACAACAAGAAGGCTTCGCGCATCGAGATGCATCTCCTGAGCGTCGGCGAACAGATCGTCCGGCTCGGCGACCGGGAATTCCACTTCGGCGATGGCGAAAAAATCATCACGGAGTTTTCCTACAAACACACCATCGAAGGCTTTACCGCTCTTGCCGCCTCCGCCGGGTTCCTCCCGCCGCGCCTTTGGACCGACGAGAAGAAATTCTTCGCCGTCTTCCACTTCACGACCTCGTAGCCGGGGGTGTTGACCCCGGCCAGGAACGACAACCGGTTGCCGGGGTCAGCGCCCCCGGCTACAACTGCCGCTTGGCGCATGGACGCAGTGGTCGAATTCAAGAGCGTAAGCAAAAGCTTCAATAGCGCCGTCGCGCTCCATCCGACCGATCTCTCGCTGAAACGTGGCCTCACGACCGCGCTGATCGGCCCGAGCGGTTGCGGCAAGTCCACTCTGCTGCGCCTCATCATTCGACTGCTCGAACCCGACGCGGGCACGATTACATTCGATGGCACTGCCATAACGGAGGAGAACGCAGCGCAAATCCGGCGCCGGATCGGCTACGTCATTCAGGAAGGCGGCCTTTTTCCTCACCTCACCGCGCGCGCCAACGTCTTGCTCATGGCACGTCATCTCGGCCGGCCAGAGTCGGAGACGAATCCGCGTCTCGAGGAACTTTGCGCCTTGTCCCAATTCCCGCTGGGCGCCCTCGACCGCTATCCGGCGGAACTCTCGGGCGGCCAGCGCCAGCGGGTCAGTCTCATGCGCGCGCTCATGCTTTCCCCCGAATTGCTCCTGCTCGATGAACCGCTCGGCGCGCTCGACCCGCTCGTTAGGTCAGCTTTGCAGAAGGATCTGAAGGAAATTTTCACGCGCCTCCAACAAAGTGTCGTTTTGGTCACCCACGACATGGCGGAAGCCGCCTATCTCGCGGATGAAATCATCCTCATGAATGAGGGACGCATCGTTCAACGCGGCGCCGTTACCGAACTGCGCGACCATCCTGCCACTGAATTCGTTTCCGAATTTCTGCGCGCGCAACGGGCCGCCAGCTTTTAAAAGCGTGCCAGAAATGTCATCCCGAGCGGAGCAACGCGAAGTCGAGGGATCCCGCGGAAGTGGACTTGAAGCTTTCGCCACGGGATCCTTCGACTGCGCTCAGGATGACCGTCCGAGGCCCCTTCTTTTTAGAGTATTTTGCCTAACGACGCTCTTTATCGCCGCCAGCGCCGCCTCATTATCTGCCGCGCCGATCGTCATCGGCTCCAAGAAATTCACCGAATCTTATGTCCTCGGCGAAATCGCGAAAACGGTTCTCGAGCGCGCCGGATTTCAGGTCGAGGAACGTCCGGGAATGGGCGGCACGATCATTCTCTGGCAGGCCCTGAGCAGCGGCCAGATCGATCTTTACCCCGAATACACCGGCACGATTGGCGAAGAGATCCTGAAATCGAAAGACCCACTGTCGGCCGACGAAATGCGCGACGCGTTGAAGCGATTCGGGGTCGGGATGTCAGCCGACCTCGGTTTCAACAACACCTATGCCCTCGTTATGCGACGGGCGGAAGCCGCGAAACTCGGAGTCAAAACCATTAGCGACCTGAAACAGCATCCGAATCTGAAAGTCGGCCTGACCCATGAATTTCTCGATCGCCAGGATGGCTGGCGGCCGCTTGCGACACGCTACGGCCTAACAATGCCTGAGGTTCTCGGAATCGATCATGCCCTCGGCTACGCCGCGCTCGCCAAGGGCCAGATCGACCTGAAAGACGCCTACTCAACCGACGCAAAAATTGCGGAGAATGATCTCGTGGTGCTGCGCGACGACCTGCATTTTTTCCCCGAATACAAGGCGGTCTATCTCTACCGTCTTACGCTCGATCCCCGCGCCGTTTCGGCCTTGAACCATTTCGGGACGATCGACGAAGCGAAGATGACCGCTCTCAACGCCGCCGCCGAGAAAACGAAAAACTATGCCTACGCCGCCTCGCTCCTGTTCGATTCCGCGCCTAACGACGCTGCCGCGCGACGCGACCTGCCGCGCAACCTGGCGCGCTGGATCAGCCGTCACTTGGAACTGGCGGGCATCTCGCTTCTGCTCTCGATCGCGATTGGGCTCCCGCTTGGGATCGCGGCCAGCCGGGGCGGGGCCCTCGGACATGGCATCCTCTCAATCGTCGGAATGATTCAAACCATTCCTTCGCTCGCGCTGCTCGCTCTGCTCGTTCCGCTGCCGTTTCTCGGGATCAGCGCGACAACCGCGATCGTGGCACTTTTTCTCTACGGTCTGCTCCCGATTGTCCGAAACACCGCGACCGGCTTGCAGGACATCCCGCCGGCTTTGCGTGATTCGGCAATTGCCCTCGGGCTTGAACCAGCCGCACGCCTGCGAAAAATTTATCTCCCGCTCGCTTCCCGGACGATCCTCGCCGGCATCAAAACGAGCGCGGTGATCAACATCGGCACCGCCACGCTCGCCGCGCTCATCGGCGCGGGCGGTTTGGGCGAACCGATCCTGAGCGGACTGAATCTGAACGACAACGCCACCATTCTGGAAGGGGCAATTCCGGCCGCCCTGCTCGCGCTGCTCGTCCAGGGATTGTTCGATCTGCTCGATCGCGTTTTGATCCCGCGCGGACTTCGGCTTTAGCGGCGACGGGTGCTCAGGCAAACCGGCTCGGCGCCAGGATGGCGTCGCTCATTCCGTGGAGCAGCTTCTTGTCCGGCGGACAAACCGTCGCCAGCGCACCACGCAACCTCACGTGGTCGGGTTCGACGAAGTAGTAGGGCGTCAACCGCACCCGGCCGCGCATCATTTTCAGCTCGCCGGTTTCCCGTTCCCAATAGGGATGATCGAAGAGCCGGCCCTTGTGAAACTGCTGCAAGATCACCGGTTCCTGTTCGAAATTGGCGAGCGCGTGGTGGATGCGCCGCTCCCATTCCGCGTGCGGCAGGTCCGCGCCTAACGACACCCCGCGACTCCCCCAGCCGAGCGGAGAGAATCCGCTCACCTTGAGCAAAAGATCGCGCTCTTTCTGGCTGAACCTGGCCGCTTCGTGCCAATTCTGGATCTCGAGCCGGGGTATGACCGCGTGTTGGGGCAACGGCGTCGGATCGAGAATCCAGGTGTAGGGGATCATCCGCTGAAGCTGGCGAAAATATTTGTCGCCCAGCTCGCGGCGCCAGAATTCGCGCAACGGCTGGAGCCAGAAAAAGGCGAACCACATTTTCTCCTCCAGGAAAGGTTTGAAGGGCGGGGTGATCGTCAGGTCGCCGGCTGCGGCGGCGCTCATCAGCGCATCGATTCCGGGAATGTTAGGCAGATCGAAGAGCTCGAAGAAACGGTAAACATCGCGCCCTTTCCGCGGCAGATAATTTTCCGCCGGGACAACCTGCCAGGAACGCTCCGGAAACCGCGCGTTGAGCTGCCTGACGAGCCACTCCATCTCGGGCCGGTACGTGGCCGATTCCTGCGAAATCACAATGTCGCCGCCGTTCGGCAGCACGGTCGCGAAGCCGTCGAGCATGCCATCCCGCCCACCGATGACCTCTTCGCCGAGCGCGGCGTAAGTTTGGTCGAGCCAGCCGGTGAGGCCGATGCCGCCCGGCACGGAATCGACCTCGGCAATGGTCCATCCGTCGTTGGTGAGAATGAGATCGGGCCGGATAACCCGCGGCAAGGCTTCCCGAATTTGCTTCCGGCGCGAAAACTCGATCAGCTCCGGTGGTTTCTGGAGATCGAGATAGCACGCAACCCAGGATGGTTGCCTGCCTTTGACACTCTGCTGATAAAGCTGATTGCAGGCGCGCTGAAAAACGAAAAGCTGATGCCCGAGTCGCTCCAGATCGCTCTGCTGTTTCCGGTCGATCACGAACGGCTCCGGAGTCGCGAGCCAGTCCTTGTCCGCGAAGAGTCCCTCGGCGGGCTGAGCCTCGCGGATGAAATCCAGTCGATTGGCTTCCGCGATCATTTCAGGCCGCAACTTCGTCCGGCATGGTCAGACTGGGCAGCACTTTTTCGATCGCCTCGCGGTTCGGCTCCAGCCAGGGCGGGAGGACGAGCGATTCGCCTAACGACTCCATCTTTTCGTCAACGTGGAAACCGGGACCGTCAGTCGCGAGCTCAAAGAGCACCCCGCCCGGCTCGCGAAAGTAAACCGACTTGAACCAGAAGCGATCGATCACCGGCGTCGGATGCGCGCCGCCGCGCAGCACGCGCTCGCGGGTCTCGAGCTGATGGGCGTCGTCGTTCACCCGCCAGGCGAGATGATGCACGCTGCCGGTGCCCCAGGCGCCGCGAGGAGCATCGGGTGCCCCCCGCAGGTCGACGTATTGACCCGAGATCCCGTCGGCAACCCCAAACCGTTGCCAGCCGTTCTCCTCACCGATCGGTTGAAAACCAAGCGCCTCGACCAGAAAAGAAACCGTCTCGTCGAGATTGCGCTCCAGCATCCGCGCGCTTTCCAATCCGCGTATCTGCCGCTCGACCGGAATCGGACTCCGCGCCCAGGGGGTAAACGGTCTGCCTAACGAACTCTCGCTTTCCACGAGCGCGAGCCGCAGACCGTGGGGATCAGCGAGCGGAAGCGCCCGCTGTCCAAACCGCGTTTCAAGTGCCAGGATCTCGGCGCCAGATCGCGCCAGTCGCCCGCTCCAGAAATCGAGACTGCCCGGCGCAACCGCGAGCGACACCTCTGTGCTCAAGCCATGACCGTGCCGGCTCGGCGCCAGATCGGCCCAGGGAAAAAAGGTGATGTCGGTCCCGGGGTGACCCTCCGCATCGGCATAGAAGAGGTGATAAGTGCCCGGATCATCCTGGTTCACGCTTTTCTTCACCAACCGCATCCCAAGCACGCCCGAGTAGAAATTCAGATTCTCCTGCGCCGGGCCGGCGATGGCGGTGATGTGGTGAAGTCCGCTGGTTGGTTTCACTGGAAGAAAGAATCGAAAAAGGAACGATAACCGGTTTCCCGCTTGAGGCGAAATCAGTTGACGCCTGCTATATCAATATGATATCACATAAATATCAGAGACAACATATGAACGCCACTACTCAACCTGCTACTCATGAACTTCATCGCAGCGCATGGAACGGCTGGTTCATGCTTTTGGTAAATGTCGCCCTCCTCTTCGGCGGGATCGCGCTCCTCGTCTACGAACTCGGCTTCGCCGGGCCCTTCGAGCGCTCCCTCTGGCTCGTCGCTCTCGGCGGTCTGATGGAGCTGGTCGCAATCATTTCCTTCTGCGGTCATTTCACCCTTCAGCCTAACGAGGCCCGGGTTCTTATCCTCTTCGGCAGTTATCGCGGCACGGTCCGGCAGAGCGGTTTTTTCTGGGCCAATCCGTTCTACTCTCGCACCCGCAGCGGCGACATCGGGATCCGCCTCGGGCAAAAAGGCGCGGCGCCGATCACCGGTCCGAGCACGAAGCTCTCGCTTCGGGCGCGCAATTTTAACAGCGACAAACTGAAGGTAAACGACAAGCGCGGCAACCCGGTCGAGATCGCGGCCGTGATCGTCTGGCGGGTCGAGGACACGGCCCGGGCGGTCTTCGATGTCGACAATTTCGAGAGCTATGTGCAAATCCAGAGCGAGTCGGCGATTCGTCACATCGCGAGTCTCTACGCCTACGACCAGAGCGAAGATGACGAGCCGACGCTGCGCGGGAGCGCGGATGAAGTGGCACAGGGTCTCCAGGCAGAATTGCAGGCGCGCCTCGCCAAGGCCGGCGTCACAGTTGACGAAGCGCGGCTGACTCATCTCGCTTACGCGCCCGAGATCGCGCAGGCAATGTTGCGCCGCCAGCAGGCAGAAGCAGTCATCGCGGCGCGGATGAAAATCGTCGAAGGCGCAGTCAGCATGGTGGACATGGCTCTGAAGGAGCTTTCCAGCAAGGCGGTGGTGGCGATGGATGAGGAACGCAAAGCGGCGATGGTGAGCAATCTGCTCGTGGTCCTTTGCGGGGAGAGTGAAGTCTCACCCGTCGTGAACACCGGAACCCTTTACACCTGAGCGAATGGCGGGCGCGCGCAAACCATTCCTCCTTCGGCTCCCTCCCGAGTTATGGAAGGAGCTGGAGAAATGGGCCGCCGATGAGTTACGGAGCGTTAACGGACAGATCGAATATCTGCTGCGCCAGGCGGTCGCCAAACGAAAAAGCACCGCGAGCGATGAAAAGCAGGAGTGACTGTGCGTCCGTTCTTACTCTGCCATACCTCCGTTGATGTCTTAGCGGCGGCGCGTTCTCGGTTTCACAAAATCTCCTGGCGGGCGCTGCTCGTCATCGGGGGCGGCGCCGGCGGAGTAAGCCAGGCCGGCTTCGTCCGGCCGAAGGAACTTCTTGAAAAGGTTCTTATCAATCGCCTTCATAAAAGCTTCGTGCGGCGAAATGATTCCCCGCTGAAGCAAAGCCCAGATCGCGTCATCCATGAATTGCATCCCCTGCCCTTTGCCACTCACAATCACGTCCTGGAGTTTCTGCGTCGCGCCCTCGCGGATGATGGAAGCCACGGCGGGGCTCGAGATCAGGATCTCGTTGACTGCGATCCGTCCGCTGCCGTCGGCGCGTTTTAGGAGTAACTGGGCAAGCACGCCCCGCAGAGAGTTAGCCAGCATGGTCCGCGCCTGGGGCTGTTTGTCGGCGGGAAAGACATCAATCATCCGGTCAATTGTCTTGCGGGAGTTATTTGTGTGCAGGGTACCAAAAACTAGCAGACCGGTTTCCGCGGCGGTAAGCGCAAGTGAGATGGTTTCCAAGTCCCGCATCTCACCGACAAGGACAATGTCCGCATCCTCTCGTAACGCTGCTTTCAAGCCGGCTGGAAAAGTGCTGGAGTGTTCCGGCACCTCCCGCTGAGTAATGATGCTCTGTTTGTTCGAATGGACAAACTCGATCGGCTCCTCGATTGTGACAATGTGCCGGGCATAACTGTTGTTCACGTAGTCAATCAAGGCGGCGAGCGTGGTTGACTTACCCGAACCAGTCGGCCCGGTGACCAACACCAGTCCGCCGCGAAGGTCGCCGAACAGTTTCGCGACCGGCGGAATTCCTAACTCCTCGAGCGTGGCGATACGGGTCGGGATAAGTCTAAACACCGCGCCATAACCGTGCGTTTGCTTGAGCAGGTTACAACGGAAACGCGAATCAGCGTCCATCTCGTAAGCGAAGTCAAGGTCTCCCCGTTCCTCGAAAATGGACCAGCCTTTCTCGCCGCAAATCTCACGCAGCATCATGGCCGCTTCTGCCCGGGTCACCGGCTCCTCGCGGATCGGAGCAATATCGCCGTGCTTGCGAATCTTCGGCGGCTGGCCTTCGCCGATATGAAGATCGGACGCACCCTCGCTGACCAACCTCTTAAAAAACTGATCTATATACGGCATGGTTAGAATGCCGAATTACGAATTCCGAATGACGAATTAATGAGCGCCGACGAGTTCGGAAGGTTAGGACTAAGCATTCGCTATTTCGTCATTTTAGACCTGACTATTCATGCGCTGGTTGTGCGTCCTACCTCGGCCGCATACTGTCGCATCGCCGATTTCTGTTCGGCGCGGCTGACTGCCTCCTCGGCGCTGATGACTCCCTGGTCGTAGAGTTGTTTGAGTGAGTCATCCATCAGGCGCATACCTTGTTTGCGCCCGGTCTGGATAATTCCCGGCAGCATGAAAGTGCGGGACTCACGAATGACGTTGGCGACTGCGGGTGTGTTAGTCAGGATCTCGAGCGCAAGAGCGCGCCCTTTGCCGTCGACCCGCGGGATGAGCTGTTGGCTGATGACACCGCGGAGTGACTCACTTACCATCACCCGGATCTGGTCCCGTTGATCAGCGGGAAAGACATCGAGGAGCCGGTCGAGCGTGCGTGAAGCATTGCTCGTATGCAGAGTACCCAGGACGAGGTGGCCCGTTTCCGAGGCGGTGATCGCGAGGGAAATGGTTTCCAAGTCGCGCATCTCACCTACCATGATCACATCGGGGTCTTCCCGTAGCGCGCCGCGCAGCGCCGCGCCAAAGGAGAGGGTATGGGTGTGCACTTCGCGCTGGGTGATGTGACAACCCTTCGGCTCCAGCACGTACTCAATCGGGTCTTCCAGGGTAATGATATGTTCCCGTCGCTCAAGGTTTACCTGTTCGACGAGCGCGGCGAGCGTGGTCGATTTACCGCTCCCGACCGGTCCGGTTACAAGGACAAGCCCATTATGAAAGCGAGTCAGCAGCTTCAGACTTTCGGGCAGGCCGAGCTCGTCCATCGTCCGCACCGCGGTATTGACGATGCGGAAAACGATCTCGGTGCCGAGCCGTTGCCTGACAACGCTCGTGCGGAAGCGCCCGAAGCTGTTCGCATAGGCGAAATCCACATCGCCGCGCTCCGCCAGCTGCGCCTGTTGCGCTTCGTTGAGAAATCCGGCAGCAAGCGCGGCGGTATCTTGCGCGCTTAATCTCGGAGCGTCGGGCCAGATCGGCTGAAGCTTTCCGTAAAGTCGCCAGATCGGTGGCGCGTTGACCCCGAGGTGAATATCGGAGGCGCCCGCCTGTTGTCCGATCGCGAGGTAATCGTCAACGTGACTCGGGGCTGGTGTTGCGGAGGTAACTCGGGTGCGGTCGGCAAGCATGCGGAAGCCTCAGAGGATAGGCAGCCGCTTTCCTGAGGTAAATTGAAATCCCGCTACGAATTGGAGGGACTTCGGCCCTGCCGGTCCCCTTTTTTCGCGCCTTTCTTGGCAAAGTGACTGACCACCATCGGTTGCACGATCGTCATCCCGAGTTTTACCAGCCCGAGCAAGGCGCCCGATTCGAGTAAACTCTTCGGCGGCGGGCGCACCTTTTTCCCGCTCGCGCCAACGTAAACCTTCTTCGTCCGCGCCCGCATCAGCGCCAAAAGCAGACCTATGGCAAGGGCCGAGCCGATCCAAAGCGCGGTATTGTGTCGAAAAGCGCGTCTGAGTTTGCGCTTGAAATTGAGCTCATATTGCAAGCCTTCCGCGTCGCGTGCGAGCTCGTGGCGCGATTGCTCCACCTTCTCGCGCAACTTTACCCCGCTCAGCGGTTGCTGTGATTTGTCAGCCATTTCGAGTCCTCCCGCAAAACGCTCCGGGTCTCACTGAAGAATGGGGCCTTGAGTTGGGCGCGGGCGAGAACCAGCCCGAAGAGCGCGATGATGAAATGCAGCAGGGCCGCGGCGAGCGCAGTCCAGATCCACCAGATCCCGAGCAGATGCGCGATCCCGACGATCGCAAACACGAGCAAGGTCATGTAACCGAACCACCCGCACACCCCGGCCGCGATCACGCCGGCGACCGCTACCATCATTCGGACCGTCGCTTTTTTCGAATCCTGCGCCGCGAGCTGGAGTCGAACCTGGACGAATTCCGCCAGCGCCTTGGCAAAGGCAGTCAGATTCTCGCTCAGCCCGCGATAACCGACGGGGTTGCGCGCTGGATAGGGCCGGGCCATCGCGCGACTTCCCTAGCGCCGGAAAATCAATCCAAGAACAAACCCAATCCCGAGCGCGGTGAAGATCGCCTTGGTCGGGTTATCACGCACATATTGCTCGGTATCTTCTTGAAAACTGCGGACCCGATTGCTCGCGTCCTGCCACACTTCCTCGGCCCGGCCGCGGTACTCCTCCGCCACGGCTCCGGCTGCGGAGCGAAGGTCGTCCGCCGCCCGGCGCACATGCTCGCCGCTGCTGCGCACTTTTTCTTCGCTCTCGGGCGGAACGGCCGCGCCGCCTTGTGGTGATTGGTTTTCGTCAGCCATAATTTTTTCCTCTCCTGAATGTGCTTTTTCCGGCCGGCTGCTCCGAGCCGACGCCGGGGAAGACCTCTTCATTGGAGAAACGGAACTGGAGGAAGCCTTGCGCTTACGATTTTTCCGCCCCGGCTTCTCGGGAGCCATCCGGGTTTACTTCTCGCGAAAAATGATCCGCGCCTTGGTCAAATCGTAGGGCGACAGCTCGACCTCGACCTTGTCGCCGGGAACGATGCGGATGAAATGTTTGCGCATTTTGCCCGAGATATGGGCGAGGACGTTGCGCTGCCCGGCGAGATCGACCCGGAACATCGTGCCCGGCAACACCTGGGTCACGGTCCCTTCAGTCACGATCTGCGCTTCTTTCGGCATGCGAGGAGTATAGAGCCTAACGGCTCGTTCTCAAGTTCGAGCTCGGCAGGGCTTGGTTTTAGCTTTCTCGACTTCGCGAAGCCCGTCGTTAGTTGCGGGTTGCGGCTTCTGCTTTCGCCTTTTTACCTTCTTCTCGATGTCATCCGCGCCGCTTTTCGCCGTCCTTGCTTTGCTTCTGATCCTTGCGCGCACAGCTGCCGAGCTGTGGCTGCGCCGGCTGAACCAACGCCACGTGCAGGCGCACGCGCAGGAACTGCCCCCGGCATTTCGCGGAATCATTGATGAGGCGACCTATCGCCGTTCAGCTGATTACACCCTGGCCAAAGGCCGCTTCGGGAATGTCGTCGACCTTTTCGAGGCCGGGATGCTCATCGCAGTGCTTTTCAGCGGCATATTACCGTGGGCGTTCGCAAGATTCAGTGCAGGCTTCGGCACCTCCATCTGGGCCATGGCCGGGTTTCTCTTCGCGGTCGGTGTTTGCGGGAGCATGCTTGAATTGCCCTTCGCCTGGTACGCCCAATTCAAACTCGAAGAACGATTCGGCTTCAACACCATCACCACGAAGACGTGGTTGCTCGATCGCGTGAAAGGTTTGCTCCTCGCCCTTTTGCTCGGCTATCCGCTGCTCGCACTAATCTTGCAAGTGATCGAGTGGACCGGCGCGAGTTGGTGGCTCTGGGCGGCCGCAGCTGTGATCGCCGTTCAATTGCTCCTCCTCCTCATCGCCCCGGCGCTGATCATGCCCCTTTTCAACAAATTCACCCCACTCCCGCAGGGAACCTTGCGTGACCGGCTCCATGCCCTCGCGCAGCGAACCGATTTTCCTACCCGCAACATCGAGGTCATGGACGGGAGCAAGCGCTCGCGTCATTCCAATGCTTTCTTCACCGGCTTTGGACGTTTTCGCAAAATCGTCCTCTTCGACACCCTGGTCACCCAGCTTACCGAGGCGGAACTCGAATCGGTCCTCGCGCATGAGATAGGTCATTACAAAAAGCGCCACGTCATTAAGTTACTTGTCGTCTCCATCGGGGGCGTCTTTCTGGCCTTCGCCGTCATTGCCTGGCTGGCCCGCCAGGAATGGTTCTATCGCGCCTTTGGCTTTGAGTATTACGCCGGCTTTGCCGCGGCCAACGTTACCCCGGCGATGCTGCTCTTTGGGTTACTGGCGGGGACGATAACCTTCTGGTTCAGTCCGCTAACTCACATCTGGTCGCGACAATTCGAATACGAGGCAGACGCCTTCGCGCGCACCATCATGGGCGAGGCGCAGTCACTCATTCAAGCCTTGCGCAAGCTAAGCGAAAAGAACCTGAGTAATCTCACGCCCCACCCGCTCTACAGCGGTTTTCACTACTCGCATCCGACCCTGCTCGAGCGCGAACGCGCCCTGACGTGCGAGTCCTGACCGTGGCTCCCGCCGATCGCGACGCCTGCCATGTCCTGCTCCAGCGCAAAACCTGCCAAGAAAACGCTTCAACCTGGGATTTACCAGCAAACGCGATTTCGTCGAGTTGCTAAAGCTGAGCGAAAATCACGGACCAACACCTCGGTTCGCTGCACTTTCATCTCGACGGGCGTAAATGTGGTAACTGTCGCCGGCATCATCACCGACTGCGACAATGCGCACCTCCTCGCCTTTGCAATCGGTGTATGGATGAAGGCGATGGCGAGCGACCCACGGTGAGAGAATCGGGTCAAGGTCTGCGTAGCTAAGGGCGGGAGTAGTCATAACGCGAAGCCGCCTAACGAGACACAAGATCAGCGACCGCTGGCGAGAGCGCGCGTCGCTGCTCCATTCGGGTTGTAGTTACACGAAAGCTACGCATCGGGAGCGGCCCTCGTTTGCGCTCACAAACTCCAACTCTCCCTTGCAAAAGCCGCCAAATACCCAGTAAAAAATCGCCTGGAACGACAAGAAAAGGAACTCTAACACTTTGGAACGTGGCGTGTGTTCGTAACCTAACCTGGTCTGAGCAAGCCTCTTTCGCAGCTCGCACCGTCGCTTTAGATTGAACCGCGCCCACTCTGTTCCGCTTGTCCCGAGACGAAATAAGTCACATTGCGCTGTCAGCCAAACCAAGCCAGCACACGCGCGGATAGGAGTATCAGCTCGCGGCCAAACCCGCCGGCGAGTCTTCGCAAGCGGAAGCGTTCCAGAAGAGCTAACTCGCCACCCTCAACCCAAACTAACCATGTAACCAAATCAACTGCTCACCAACCCACTCTTGACACCCTTCATAGGGGTTAGGTCTTTTTGCCTGCAACCGCCGTCGCCACCTTGGCGGCAATCTCGCTTTCTAACGCGAGCACATCGGTAATCTCACGATCGTATGTCTCCGCCCACCGTGGAACTCACGTGCTGCTGAGTCAGTCGCGTGATGATCCCCTGTTCGAGCCCCGCCGCGAACGATTTGGTGCCCTCATCCGCGCCGAGGGTGGCAAAAGGCAGGATCGCTATCGGGCGGGCAGGCGACGCATTCCCCAGGATGGTTCCGCTGACAGCTATCAATGCGAGGATGATGAAGCGTTTCATAGGCCTAACGAAAATTAGACGAAAGTTCGTCTTTAAAGGAGAACATTTTTTCGTCTATCACGGGAAGGGGCAACATTGTTTTCGTTCGTTTCTAATCGATTGGGCTGCGAATGGCAAGGCCGGGCGTGTTCAAAACACGGTGTAAATCATGGTCGTGGCGACATCTTTACCCGGTGAGATAATACCGTAAGCGATTTTTGATGTAACGCTTTCCCCAGGAGCTCTTCAGATACTTTTCCCGTGCGGTAGCGTCGGCATGGTCTAAGCAGCCTTCCCCGTAGATCAGCTCGAAAGGCCTTCGCTGGCGAGTTGAAGGGACCGCTCCCGCGTTGTGCTCTTTCAACCGAGTCGGCAAGTTGGTGGTAAAGCCGACGTAAAGGTGGCTATCAGTTTGCGAGCGCATCACGTAAACATAGCGGTAAGGCGGCTTATTCACACTGTTATCTCACCGGGTGAATGCCCGAGCAGCTCCTGGACGGTGCGAATGTCGTAGCCGCTTTCCGACAAGTGAGTGGCAAAGCTGTGCCCGGAAGGTGTGACAACTGGCCGGTTTGGTTAAGCCGGCAGCCCGCACTGCGAGCTTGACTGCGTTCTGCATGTTCTTTTCCCCCAGATGATGCCGGCGCGTTTCGCCGCTGCGCGGATCGACAGAGAGAGTGGCAGCTGGGAACACATATTGCCAGGGCCAGGAGCGGGCCGCGCCCGGATATTTGCGCTCCAGCGCGTCAGGAAGGAAGACGGCGCCGTGACCGCGCGCCAGGTCCTGCCGGTGGAGCTCGCGAATGCGGGCGAGGTGGGCGCGCAATGGCGCCTTGAGTCGCTGCGGAAGTAGAGTTACTCGTTCGCGCCCACCTTTGCCTTCACGCACCGTGACCTGGCTATAGCCAAAGTCGATATCTTTCACCCTCAGGCGCAAGGCTTCCAGGAGGCGCAGGCCGCTTCGGTAAAGCAGGTGAGCCACGAGCCGGTAGACGCCATCGATGTGCGCAAGAACGGCACGGGCTTCTGCGCGCGTTAAGACCACGGGAAGACGCGACGGCCGCTGCACCCGCACGCTGTCGATGAAGTCCAGTTTGCGATCGAGCACCTGCTGGTAAAGAAATAGCAAGGCACTGAGCGCTTGATTTTGGGTCAAGCAGCGATCCGGCGGTTGATTGCCAGGATTGAGAAAGGCGCTAATCTGCGCTTCGTCTAACTTATCAGGATGGCGTTTACCATGAAAAAGAATGTAGCGCCGGATCCAATCGACATAAGCCTGTTCGGTCCGAATGCTGTAGCGCTTGACTCGCAAGTGCCAGCGGACGCGATCGAGCAGTTTTGGGGTTGCCGGGATGGGAACAGTCTGGTCAGGCATCGGTGCGTAAATCGCAAAAAGAGGGCGCGTCAGCAAACAAAAAAACAGAGCGATGCGGGTGGCTATGTGGAAGCCGGAGGGTTGGGTCAGACGGGCTTTGGTCGGCGCCTGATCGAGTGGATGGGAGTGAGGGAAAGCTGGCGAGGGGAAAAGAAGAAAGGCGGAGCGGCCCGGGGGCGGACCGTCTCCAAATTCGGGGCAGGTTTCACGGCGGGGCGGCCCGGGGGCGGGCCGTCTCCAAATTTGGGGCCACGACCGAAGCGGCGGCAGAGGGCGCGGGATTTTCCGTGCGATGTTATCTGCGCCGCCCTGCGGTGTTGAGCAGGACGGTGAGGGCATCGAAAGCGTTGCCCACGACGACTTCAGGAAGCTGGTCGCCGTTCAGGTCCGCGAGCACGAACTCCTGCGAGAAATCACTCCCAGTGGGGAAAGCTTTCGCCGGCCGAAAGGTGCCATCGCCTTTGCCGCGCAGGACGACGATACCCTGGGAATCAGAGGACGCTGCGATGTCGAGCCTGCCGTCGCCGTCGATGTCGGCCACACTTACCTGTTCGGTGTCTGACAATTCGGGGTCAATCTGTTGCGCCGGTTGAAAGGTGCCATCGCCGTTGCCGAGGAAAACCTTGAGTCCATCTCCAGCGAGGACGAAGTCGAGTTTACCATCCCGGTTAAAGTCGCCCGGGGCAGAGAAAAGGGCATCGGATGATGAGATCGTGAGAGGGGGTTGAAAGGTCCCATCACCGTTCCCGAGATAGATCCCGACCGTGCTATCGGAAAAACTCGAGACAATCACGTCTTTATTTCCATCACCGTTGAAGTCGCCTGTGACGAGTGACTCTGGGTTGTTGCCGGTGGGCGAGCTTATGGGCGCCTGGAAAGTGCCGTCACCGACGCCGAGAAAGATCATCAATTTATCCAGCGAAGTGTTGGAAAGCGCGACATCGGGCAAGCCATCGTTATTGAAATCATCCACCGTCGGGACCAGATCGAAGGAAAGCCCGCGGACGGCGGTGAACAGAGCCGGCTGGAAAGTACCGTCGCCGTTGCCGAGAATCGTGTAGAAGCCAAAGCCATCGAAGGTTTCGACGACGAGATCGAGGTTGCCATCGCGGTTCAGATCGGCCGCCTTGATAAACTCGGCAGTAAAGTCTGCACAGGCGCTCCCCTCGACAAGTCCGCCGTCGCCGGTCCCGAGTAAGAGCTGTAACTGATTGCTCGATTCCAGTCGCCCCACCACAATATCAATCAGGCCGTCGCCGTTGAAATCGCCGGAATCAAAGTCATCCACCCGGATGCCGACTGGGAAAGCAAGCGGCGCCTTAAAAGAACCATCGCCGCGCCCGAAACCGACGCAGATTTCTGAAAAGCTACCGCGCGCGACAATGTCGGCTGCGCCATCGCGGTTGAAGTCCCCCACCCGGGCAAAAGCCTCGCCGATTGCATAAATGATCGGCGGCCCGAAGCCGCCGCTGCCGTCGCCGAGTAAGACCGGCGTATGCGCGCCCCCAATGACCAGATCGGGTATACTGTCTCCGTTCAAATCCGCTGCGCTGACTGTGCCTGATGATCCTCCCGCCGAATAGACCGTCGGCGGTTGAAAGGTGCCGTCACCATTCCCGAGTACCACTTCGACTGTGCCGGTAAACAAGATCGTCAGGGCCAGGTCCGTGTTGCCGTCCCCATTAAAGTCCGCCGCCGCAACATCGGTCGTATCCCCTTGAAGGGAGCTGATGGCCGGTTGGAAGGTGCCATCGCCGTTGCCGAGCAGGACAGCGAGTCCGTTTTTCGCGCTGGAAAAATGCTGGAGCGCGACAGCGAGATCCAGTTTCCCATCATTGTTCAGGTCCGTCGCGACCAACCGGTTACCCTTTTGCGTGTTCAGTTCGTAGAACACAGGCGAGGCGAAGGTGCCGTCGCCAGTCCCGAGGAGGATCGCGACTTGCCCATGCGAGCTGTTGATCGGGCCGAAGATAGCGATCGCGAGGTCAAGAATGCCGTCGCCGTTGAGGTCGCCAATCGCAATCCCGATTGGGTCGGTGTCGAGCGCGATCTTAGTCGAGGGGCCAAAGGTGCCATCGCCATTTCCAAGCGCCACATAGGCGGACTTAATCCCATCGGTAACGACAAGGTCCGCCTTGCCATCCCGGTTCAGGTCCGCGCTCGCCACCTCGATCGCGCCGGCGCCGACCGAAAAGGTGTTGGCGACGCCAAAGGTGCCGTTCGGGTTTCCGAGAAAGACACTCACATTCTTGTCGTTCTCGTTCGCGCTGACGATATCGAGGATACCGTCATTATTGAAATCCTGCACCGCCGCCGCGACCGGGAACTCACCACTGGGGTAGTTTCTGCCGGTAAGGAAGATGCCGGCAGAAGTTATGGGCGCGACCTGAAGTGCAGCGATAAAGGTTGCGGCAAGAGTTAGGGCTTTGAGATTCATATCCATGGTGCCCGAAGATGGGTTGCAGGATTTCGAGAGCCACCATCCTAGCGGAAGCGAGGGGGCGGTTGTCAAGTGAGCTGCCCATGTCGGGGCCAAACCGCAAACGGAGCGATGAGTGGTCGCCGAGATCCTGGAAGTTCTCCTCCAAGAGCCCGTGGGTGACAAATGGCCGGACTTACGTTTTCTTCAGTGATCCCAAAACATGGCACGTTCCAAATCCAAGAACCTCGGCGTCATCGGTCTCGGCATCATCGGAGCGCGGATCGCGGCGGTGTTGCGTAAGCGCGGCTTTCAGGTGTTCGTCTGGAATCGCACCCCGCGGCTGGAGCCGAACTTTGTTGGCTCGCCAGCCGAAGTCGCCGAGCTGTGCCATTTCATCCAGATCTTCGTCGCGGATGACGCGGCCCTGCTCGAGATCGTGCAGCTGCTCGTACCGGCGCTGGACGCCCAGCACATCATCACGGCGCATTGCACGGTCGCGCCCGAGAGCATGCGCGAGGCGGCCCGGCTGGTGGAACGGCGCGGGGCGCGTTTTCTCGAAGCGCCTTTCACCGGGAGCAAAGTGGCGGCGGAAAATGGCCAGCTCGTTTATTACATCGGCGGCGATGAGATGGCGCTGAAGGCGGCGCGCCCGACGCTCGAGCTGACGAGCAAGGAAATTATTCCGATCGGCGAGATCGGGAGCGCGTCGATCATCAAGGTCGCGACCAACATCGTGACGGCAGCGAACGCGCAGATTGCGGCGGAAGCGCTCGCGATCGTGCGGCAGGCGGGAATTTCGGGCGAAACTTTTACCCGGGCGATGAAGAGCAACGCGAGCAACTCGACCACGCTCGAGATGAAGGTGCCGATGATGTTGCAGGGCGAGTTTGAGCCGCACTTTTCGGTCAAGCACATGCTCAAGGATGTGCGGATCGCGGCGAAGCTGGGCCGGCAGTTTGGGCTCGAATTGCCGATGACGGAAGTGGCGAGCGATGTCTTGCTCGCGGAGATGAAGCAAGGGCGCGGCGAGGCCGATTACGCGTCGGTGGCGCAGAAGTATTTCCCGGTTTCGGCGAGGCCGTTTGTGCCTGCAAAACCAGCTTTCGGGGCAAAGGTCGAGCCAGAGAAACCGATCGCAATCGAGAAACCCGCACCTGCTGAAAAAGAGGCGGAGGTGTTGAAGCCGGAAGAACCCAAAGGGGAAGAAGCGAAACCAGTCGAGGTAAAAGCTGAAGAGGCGACGCTGGAGGAACTGGAACTGATCGAAGCCCGCGAAGCCGAAAAACCAGGTGTTGAGCAAGCGGTCGAAGCCAGGGGAGAAGAGCCGGAGCCCGAGGAAGCGAAGGCAGAGGAGCCCGAGCCGGCAGAGGAAAAGCCGGTCGAAACCGGGTTCGAAGTCCCGCGGCTTGAGGGAGTGCCAGCCGCTGAAGTGACAGTCGAGGAGTTACAGTCAGAGGAGGTCAATCTCGAGGAACCAAAATCGCAGGAACCGAAATCTCTCGACACGATCGGGGCGAAAAAGGAAGCGCCGGAGGCCGAGGAACGCCAAATGCCCGAAGCGATGATGGTCGCACTAAAATCTCCAGAGCCTGTCGCGAGTGAATCCACACCGGATGAGCTTCCGCAGCCAAAAGAGTCGGAGACAATAGAGTCGGCCGCGGCCGCGCCGCAGCCTTCAGAAGGAGCCGATGAAAAGGCGATAAGTTCGGGAGGTGAAACCGACGAAGCGAAGGCAAGAGCCACGGAGGCAAAAGAGACTGAACCGGTGAATCTCTCGGGTGGTTCTCGCGGGTGGCTGAGGCGACTTTTCTCCGGACGCGGGAAGCGCGATTTCTGATGCTGCTTTTCGATCTCTCCGACCGGACGAAAATTCTCCTCACCGGCAGCGACCGGGTTCGTTTCCTCAACGGCCAGGTCACGAACGATGTGCGCAAGGTGAGCCCCGATCTCTCGCTCCCCGCCTGTGTTGTGAATGCAAAAGGCAGGATGGATGGATTGGTTTTCATCAGCGCCAGCCCGGGGGGATTGTTCCTCGACGCCGAGCCCGAATTGCGTGAAGCGCTTCCGCAGCGGCTCGAGCGCTACATTATCGCCGACGACGTCACGCTCGAGGATGTGACCGAGCGGTTTTCGCTGTTTCACGTCACGAGTGAGACCGGGCCGAGCTTGCCTAACGAGGAAAAGTGGCGAGAGGCCGCACGCTTCGGCCTTGCCGGCTGGGACCTGGTTGTGCCGGCGGAGCAACATGGGCCTGTGCGCGAGTTACTCGAAGGTCGTTATCGCCTCTGCGATGCCGAATGCATGGAACAATTGCGCATCGAACAGGGCATCCCGCGCTGGGGCCGCGAGCTGACGAACGAGATCATTCCAGTGGAAGCAAACCTCGAAAGCGAGGCGATTGATTACGCCAAGGGCTGTTACATCGGGCAGGAAGTTATTTCGCGGATGAAAATGTCAGGCCAGACGAACAAGCGACTCTGCGGGTTGGTTTCAGCCGGTCCTGCGCTCGCCGCGGGCATGAAGCTGCAAACGCTCAGCGACCCGGCGCGCGAAGTGGGCTGGCTCACGAGCGCGACCCGGAGCGAGCGGCTGGGAAAGGAGATTGCGCTCGGCTTCGTGAAGCGCGGTCACAACGCGCGTGGCAACCATTTGCTCGCCCGCGCGGAGGATAATCTGTCCGTCGAGGTCGAAATCGTCGCGCTGCCCTTCGCGGGAGCGGAAGTTCGTTAGGTTCTCACACTTCGCCGAGCCGGCTGCTCGAGTGAAAAAGAGACTGGCATCGCGGCCGGTGATTCGCCAGTGCTCACCCATTGGCTAGATTGCGGTGGGATGAAATACGATCTCATCGTCATCGGAGGCGGGCCGGCCGGTTATGTGGGGGCGATTCGCGCGGCGCAGCTCGGGAAAAAGGTCGCCTGTGTGGAAAAGGAACGCGCCGGCGGCACTTGTCTCAACTGGGGCTGCATCCCAACCAAATCGCTTCTGCGCAATGCCGAGCTGTTTCACCTCATGAAACATCGGGCCGGGGATTTTGGATTTAAGGTCGAGGGTCTTTCCTATGACTGGGGCAAGGTGATCAGGCGCTCCCGCGATGTCTCGGACAAGAACGCCGCCGGGGTCGAATTCCTTTTCCGCAAAAACAAGGTCGCTTACATTCTAGGCGAAGCTTCGCTCGACAAACCGGGTGAGGTGCAGGTGAAGCTGAACGACGGGAAAAGGGAAACCCACAGCGCGGATCAGATTCTGATTTCCACCGGGGTCGTTTCGCGCGAGTTGCCCGGTTTGCCATTCAACGGCACGACCGTGATCGGCAGCCGCGAGGCCATGATTCTCGAGCCGCAACCGAAACGAATGATCATTATCGGGGCGGGCGCGATCGGGGTCGAGTTCGCCTATTTCTACAACGCCTTTGGAACGCAGGTCACCCTGATCGAGATGATGCCTAACGTCCTCCCGGTCGAGGATACCGAGGTTTCGCAGACGCTGGAAAAAGCCCTAACGAAACAAGGGATCAAAATTCTGACCGGAACAAAGACGACGAAGACGGAGACAACCGCGAAAGGTGTGCGGGTCGCGCTCGAGGGGAAATCGAGCCATACCCTCGAAGCCGATGTTTGCCTGGTCGCGATCGGGGTTGTGCCGCTGCTTCCCGGCGGAAAGCTGAAGCTCAAATTAACCGACCGCGGCTACGTCGCGACGGACGAGCGCTACGAAACGAGCGCAAAAGGAATTTTTGCTGCCGGCGATGTCATTGGTCCGCCCTGGCTGGCGCATGTCGCGAGCTGGGAGGCAATCGAGGCGGTGGAAGGAATGTTCGGTGAGGCGGAGCCGCGCAAGATCACGATTTTCCCGGGCTGCACCTATTGCCAGCCGCAGGTCGCAAGCATTGGCCTAACGGAACGGGCGGCGAAAGAAGCGGGCCGGAAATTCCGCGTGGGAAAATTTCCCTTTAGCGCCAGCGGCAAAGCGCGCGCGATCGGCGAGACGGAAGGTTTTGTGAAGCTCATCATTGCCGAGCCGCACGGAGAAATTCTTGGCGCTCACATCATCGGCCCGGAAGCGACGGAAATGATCGCCGAGCTTGGCATCGCGATGACCCTGGAGGCGACCTATGAGGAGATTGAGGCGACGATTCACGCTCACCCGACGCTGAGCGAGTCGGTACACGAAGCCGCGGGCCAGGCGTTCGGCCACGCGATTCACATCTGATTTCCGTCATCCCGAGCGAAGTCGACGGATCCCGCGAATTTACTGGAGCGGTTCGCCGCGATCTTTGCTGGCAGGATTTAAAGCTCTCCGCGGGATCCTTCCCCGAACGCTTTCGGGGCTGCGCTTCGCTCAGGATGACCGTTTAAGAGGGCCGCTATTTCCGGCTGCCGACGATTACGAGCACAATCCCACCGGCGATGCAAAGCCCGCCGAGAATTGGCGGAAACGCCACACCGTGTTCTTCCGTATGGCCGATCTGCACCGGACCGATGTCCACATCCTTCTTGTGCTCCTTCCAGGTAAACCCACCGTAGGCCAGGGCGACGATGCCGACGACAATGAGGATGACGCCGATAATCCCAGCTGGTTTCATGCGGAGTTAGTCGCGCGCTTCCTGGCTCGGGTTATAAGCCGCGCCGTCCCGAGACGAGATTAATGATCAGGACGATGATGGCCAGGACGAGCAGGATGTAGATGAAGCCGCCTAACGTGTAGCCGCTCACCAATCCCAGGAGCCAGAGCACCAACAGAATCACGAATATGGTCCACAACATAGCTTTCCTCCGGTTTAACTTTGCATCTGCTTCGTGCGCCAGAGTGTGCGCGCGTGTGTCGGTAGGCAAGTTTTTCGTGCGCAGGAATTTTTCGCTTTCCGCGGGTTCGGCGTGAAAATTTCCGCAGGTCAGGCGCGGAACTTGCAGCAGGAGGCGAAAATTTATGTTTCGCAAAAGCCTTCTCCCGTTAGGCGCGCTCCTTTGTCTGTGCGCCGGCATGCATGCTTCCGTATTTGATCGCTGGACTCCGCGCGGGGTCGTGGTCGGGAAAATTTTCCGGCCCAGCATGGTTTGCAGCGCGGATGGCGCGGCCGGCATTTTCAAACTCGAAGTGCGCGACGAGCAAAACCACGTCCGGCGACAGATGGTGAGCGCGGAAACATTCCGAGCCTACGAAATCGGCGACCTCTTCGATCCAAACGGAGCGCTGCCGCCCCGCCGCGAGATCCGGGAAATGCTCGCGGCCGAAGCGCGCAAAGCTTTGCTCGAAGCAGAGCTGGCCGAACCGCCGCCCCCGGCTGCGATGGAGCCGCCAGAGCGAGTCGCGACGGCAAAATTTACTCGCGACATGTTGCCGGAGCGGGAAGGTTTCTAACGCACTGCCAGCACCACCTTGTAGCCGGGGGCGATGACCCCGGCAATGCAAGGGGCCGGAATGCCGGGGTCAACGCCCCCGGCTACAGCTCACGACGCGGCGACTCGCTCGCCAGGACCCGCCTTCCGCGCCTAACGACCGCCCAGGGCGCGTACAGGACCGCGAAAAAGATCAGCGCCAGCCCGTTCAACTCGAGGATGTAAAGCCAGCGCGTGTCCGAGAGGAGATCGAGGATCGAGGGCACGACGGGCTTGTGCAGGAGAAAGCCGTAGTTCACGCCCGTCAGCTGATCCACGATCAGCGTTATCACAAGGTAAAGCTCCGACCACGCGAGCGTTCGCCAGACCGAGCCGAGGGTGGGGCGAAAGCGGCGCGCCACGAGCAGATAAATCACCCCGGCGACAATCCCGCCGTGGGCGAGAAAGAAGCTGATGACACGGATATCGGGAAAGGTCGCCTGGAGATTGGGCGTGAGGATGGCCTGAAAGGTTCCGCCGATTCCCCAGAAATAGGAGACCTCGGTCCAGCCGCGCCAGCCCGTGAGCAGCGCGACAATGATCGTGAACATCGCCCAGTCGCAAAGCTGAAACGGCAGCGCCTGTTTCCAATAGAGGAGACCTTCCCGCCAGAGATAAACGGCGTAACCGAGATAATTGGTGAGGAGAAGGAGCGAGAAGCCGATCGCGACGGCGTGATCGAGCCAGCGCGAGTTCGTTAGGCGCACCGTCGTCCCGAGTCCAATCGGAAGAAGAATGATGACGGCGATAACAATCAGGTGGGCGGGGCCGAAAACAGGAAAGACAGGTGGATTCATGGCCGCGCCCGGAGCGAATTTTTCGGCCGAGGGACGAGGAGCGTCAACCATCCGCCGTCCCGCGGTCATACTGAGCGGAGCGCAGCCTCGAAAGCGTTCGGGCAAGGACCCCGTGGAATCACTCTGAATCGCGCCAACGACATTCTGCGGCGATACCGCCCGGTTACTCCACGGGATCCCTCGACTGCGCTCGGGATGACAACTTTGCTCAATCGACCGGCGCGATCTTGCCGGCGCCGGTGATGTGTTTCTCGACCGATTTCGGGTTGCCGCTGTAGCGGACTTCGCCCGCGCCGGTAATCGCGGCCTTCAAGAGATCGGTCGCGTTTACCGTCGCCTTCCCGGCGCCGGTCACGGAAAGCTCAACGTCGTTGGCCGCCAGATCCGATGCCTGCAACTTGCTCGCGCCGGTGAGATCAGCGAGCAACCGGTTTACCTTGCCCGCGAGCGTTACCTTGGTCGCACCGCCGGTCTGAAGGGCAAAGGTTCCTCCGCTCAGCTGCGTCGCTTCCATCTCGGCCGCGCCACCGAGATCGGCGCCGGTTAATGATGGGCTCGTGAGCGCGACTTTGATTCCATGCGTCGGCGCGACCGAATCTTCCAGCTCGATCCGAAGGACGTCGCCTTCCATCGTAGTCTTGATGTGGGAAAGCAGATTTTCGTCCGTCGTCAGGCTACAGGAGGGCGCGCCCGGTTGCCATTGCAGCCGGTAAAACCCGCCTGCCTTGATCCGGGTGAAGGCGGAAACCGGACGCTGCTGGGTGATGATGTGACCATTCCCGCGGATGCCGCGCCATTCGTCGCATCCGGCGAAGCAAAGGAGCAAAAGGCAAAGGGCGGCGAGGAAAATTCTGTTTTTCATAATGCGGTTCCTTGTTGAGATGCAGCCTCGGCATGCATCGGATTCAAGAAAATTCCATCGCCGCCTAACAAGAAGTCGGCAGACGCTGGGCAAGCGCGACGCCGTGCGGGACCGCGCCCGCAACAAAGCTGAGACACTCGACCGCGCCGCTCGGTTTGCCCGGCAAGGCGATGACAAGCGAGGAGCCGACGACCGCGGCGAGGTTGCGCGAAAGGATGGCATTGGGCGTGATCTTCATCGATTCGGCGCGCATCACTTCGCCGAAGCCAGGCAGCTCGACGCGCATCAATCCGCGAATGGCTTCGGGCGTGATATCGCGCGGCGCGATCCCGGTTCCACCGGTCGTGAGGATGAGGCCGCAGCCTTGCGCACTGAAGGAACGGATCGCGTCCTGTAACGGTTCGATTTCGTCCGGCACGATCGCTTCCGCGAGCACGTTCCAGCCATTTTTGAGCGCGACCTCCTTCAGCGCCGGGCCGCCGAGATCGTCGTATTCGCCGCGACTGGCGCGGTCGGAAACGGTGATGATGCCAACGCTAATGGTCATCCTGAGCGAAGCGCAGCGGAGCCGAAGGATCCCGTGACGCGCCGAGCAGCCCTCGAACGTGAAAAGCTTTCGAGAAATCCAGCTACCGGGTGTCCTGAGCAGTGACGCGAAAATTGCAGCATAACTTTACGGTAATTCCACGGGATCCCTCGATTTCGTTCCGCTTCGCTTCACTTCGCTCGGGATGACACGCGTTTATTCACCGGGGTTTTCGTTTTCCGAAGCAGTTTGATCTCGCCGATCTCCATCTGCTTATCCACGGCCTTGCACATGTCGTAGATCGTAAGCAGGGCGACCGCGACTCCCGTGAGCGCTTCCATTTCCACTCCTGTCTGCGCGGTCGTGCGCGCAATGCAAGTCGCCTCGACGAATTTGTCGCCAGTCGTTAGGCCAATCTCGACGTGGCTCAAACCCAACGGGTGGCAAAGCGGGATCAATTGCGCCGTTTGTTTCGCCGCCTGAATGCCCGCAATCCGCGCGGTCGCGAAAACGTTTCCCTTTGCGATCCGATCCGCCGCGATCAATTCGAGGGTTGCCGGTTGCAGAACGATGCGCCCCTGCGCGGCGGCTTCGCGATGACTGAGACCTTTGGCCGAGACATCAACCATCTTCGCGCTGCCGTCGCTGGCGATGTGACTCAGCCGCGCCATTCCCTAGCCACCGATGGCGACCATTTTTCGCCCCGGCTGATACGTGGTGCGAAAATCGTGCTGCTCGGGTTTGCGTTCGACCACTTCGAGAAAAAAGCGGCGCAACTCCTCATCGCTCGCCCCGGCGCGAAGCGGTTGCATAATGTCAAACTCGAGATAACTCCCAAGACACGGCCTCAGTTTCCCATCGCAGGTGAGCCGGAGCTTGTTGCAGCTCTCGCAGAAATGCAGGTTGGTCATGGCGCCGATGAAGCCGATCCGTTGCTCGCGCCCGGCGAGTTGGTAGTAGGTGGCAGGCCCGTTGGTCCGGAATTGCGGTTGCGCAATGAGCGCGCCGTACTGCGCTTCGATCGTGCGCTTTGCTTCGGCGACCGGGAAAAAATTATGGTCGTCGAGCACCTCTCTCGTGCTCACCGGCATTAACTCGATGAAGCGGAGGAGAAGATTTCGTTCCCCGGCAAACTCGACCAGACTCGTCAGGCCCGATTCGTTGCGACCGCGCATCAGGACGCAATTGAGCTTGATCTGGGGAAAGCCGGCCGCGCGCGCCGCCTCGATCCCGGCGAGGACATCGGGCAAAAGATCGCGGCCTGTGATGCGTGCATACTCCTCGCGCTCGAGGGTATCGAGCGAAATGTTGACCGAATTGAAACCGGAGTCGCGCACCGCCTGCGCCATCGTCAGCCCGGGCTCGACTTCGCGCGCGAGCAGGGTGCCGTTGGTCGAAAGGCCAAGGTCGCGCACGTTCGTTAGGCGAGGCAAGGCGCGAAAAAACTGAATGACATCGCGCCGGGTGAGCGGTTCGCCACCGGTGATTCGGATTTTGCTCACGCCCAATTCAGTCGCGATGCGGATGAGGCGGAGCGTTTCCTCGAAACTGAGAATGTCTTCGCGCGGGAGCCATTCCTGCAACTCCTGGGGCATGCAATAGGTGCAACGCTCGTTGCAGCGGTCGGTGATCGAGACTCGCAAATACGAGATGCGATGCCCAAAGCGATCCTCCATGGCCGAGGCTAACGCGAGGCGATTTGCGAAGCAACTTGAGGGCAAAGTCATCAACCCAATTGGTGACCCTCACCGGCGCGCTTCGCGCGTCCGTCCCTCCCTTAGGGAGAGGATGGGCGCGGCGCCACGATTCAGGATCTTAACGCTTCAGGACGCAACAGCCTCACGATGTGATCATTCATTGTTCACTTCACTTTCACGATTCACGATTCACGCGGCTTCGCTTAAACCTCGGACCTTTCCATCCTGTTACTTTTAGGTCGCGCGTCCGCAGCCGCGCGCGTTTGACCGCGCAACGCGCGGGCCTAACTTTGCTTTATGAAGCGTCATTTGTTTTCGTGGGCGCTATTCGCGAGCATCGCAACTGGCGCGCTATTTTTCACCGGCTGCAGCACGGTGTCATCGCGCATCAACGCCAACCAGGAGGCGTTCAGCCGGCTTTCCTCCGAGCAACAGGCTCTCGTCAGGCAGGGTAAAATTAATGCGGGCATGTCCCAGCAGGCGGTCTACATGGCCTGGGGTGAACCGCAGCAAAAGGCCACCGGCATGATGCGCAACACGCCGACGGAGACCTGGGTTTACACCGCGAGCACGGCGGCCTATGGACCCTACTACGGTCCCGGCTGGTACGGCGGCTGGGGATTTGCCGGCCGGGTCGCATTTGTCGGCCGTCGACATGGTCATCGGGTCTTTGCCGCTTACTACGATCCGTTTTGGGATCCGTTCTATTATCCCTTTCCGCCGACCATTCAGTATCCGGTTAAGACCGTTTCCTTCGAAAGGGGTCGGGTCGTCGCTTTCCAATATCTCGCGCCGGGATACTGACGATCGCCGCCTCGCGATCAGGCGCTCTGCACAAGCCGTCGGATGAGATCCTCGATCGTGACGATTCCGGTGAGGCGGCCGCGTGTCCCTTTCACCGCCGCCAGAGTGTGACGCGCGGCGCGTAGCCGCCGGATGATGCGGTAAGCCGATTCATTCTCAGCCGCGGAAATAATCCGGCGCGTGTAATGGCGCAGGTCGCGCGGCGGGTCGCGATCGAGCAGGATGTCGAGGATCGTGACAAGGCCGAGCGCGTTTTTCTTTGCGATCACCGGCAACCGATCCATCCCGGTCCGCGCACTTAACTGCAGGACCTGCGGAATGCGCATGTCGGGTTTGACCGAGACAACTTTCGACAATGGGATCATCACGTCGGCCACTTTGACCATGCGAAAATCGACCACGTTGTGAATCATGGCGCGCTCCGCCGCGGTCAGCGCGCCCTGGCGTTCGCTTTCGACCGCGAGCTGTTTCAGGTCTTCGCGCGCGGCGAACAATCGCGGCGGCGCTTTGCTTCGACGGACGAGGAGGTGACCGAGTTGCGCGCCAATTTCAAGGATGGGCCAGAGCAGCCGCGAGGTCATCACGAGCATTCCGGCAAAGGCGGCGAGCGCACGATAGGGAAAGCGGCGGAAGAGCGACTTCGGCAGAACGCCAAGCAGAAACAGGTAAATCGGCACGGCGACAAGCAACGCCACCGGGTAGCCGGGCGTGCCTAACAACCGCACCAGGCGCCGGGTCAGCAAAAGCAGCCCCGTGATGTCGGCCGCGTTTGTCACGAGCAGGATGGTGGCGAGGAGCCGCTCCGGTTGTCTCAGCAGGGGATCCAGAAGAATGGCAGAGCGATTACGCAGCTTGACCTGGTAGCGCAACCGCACCGGATCGAGCGAAAGCAACCCGGCCTCGATCCCGGCGAAAATAAAGGAGCTGATCCAGGCGCAGAAAATGATGAGCCAACTGATCATGTGGCGGTCGGTTCGCCCTCATCAGGCCCGGTTTCCCCGCCCGCGCCGGTTTTCTCGAGCAGCAATTCTTCGATTCGTTTCCGGCTCACTCGCCGGACGGTGATCGCAAGGTGCGGAATCTCGATGATCGCTCCGGGATTAGGCAAATAACCGAGCCGGTTAAAAAGATAGCCGCCGATCGTGTCGATCCCATCGGCCGCGATCTCGAACCCGAGATGCTCGGTCAGATCATCGAGCCGGGCATTGCCGCTGACGAGGAAGCGGCATTCATCGAGCGGCTCAATGTAAAGCTCGGCATCGCCCAGAGGGGCGGCGTCGCTGATTATCTCCTCGATAATATCATCGAGCGTGATGATCCCTTCCGTCCCGCCGAACTCATCTACCACGATTGCCATCCCCTGCGGCATGGAGAGAAAGCGGCGTAACAATTTCAAGGCCGGCATGGTTTCCGGGACGTAGGAGGGCGCGATGAGAGTCTCGGTGTAATGCTGCGAGTGATCGAGGAGGAACTGTTTCACATCGACGATCCCGAGAATCTGGTCCGGTGTATCCGCATAAACCGGGACGCGGCGGTGTCGCTGCTGTTTGCAGCGGACGATCGCCTCCTCGTTAGGCAAATCGTCCGGGATCGCGAAGGTGTCGACCCGCGGAGTCATGCAATCTTTCGCCGTCTTGTCGCCGAGTTTGATGATTTCCTGAATCATCTCACCCTCGGCTTCGTGCAGCGTTCCTTCCGCCTCGCCCATCTCGACGAGCGTCTCCAGTTCCTCGTCGCTGAGGCGCGGCCGGACGCGCAACTTTGCGGGGGTGAGCCGATCGAGGATCGCGTTGCTCGAGTTTTCCAGGAATTGCCCAACCCGGTCGAGCAGCGGCATCATGACTTTGAGGGTAAAGACTCCGAGGGCCGAGATGCGGTAGGCGGTAGAGAGGGCGAGCAGCTTGGGGATCAGATCGCAAAGCAAGACCACGACCGCGAAAATCGCCAGGGCCGCGACCCACACCGGCACGTGCGTAACAAGCGGCCCTTCCCAGATCAGAACGAGACACAAAACGACGAGCGGCACGTTCACCATCGTGTCGCCAAGGAGGAGGACGTTGAGGACACGGCGCGGATTCTCGCGGAAGTTGCGCAGGAAATCGGAGAGAGAAGGATGCTGCGCCTCGAGCCGCTGGATCTGGTGACTCTTAAGCACGAAGAGCCCTGTCTCGAGACCCGAAAAGAGTGCCGAGCAGACAATCAGAAAAACGATCGCACAAAGCAGAATCGTCAGTCCGGCCGCCGTCATCCGTCGTCCCCGGCTCTGTGCGCACGAGCCCGGCCTCGGAAAAGAATGCGTGCTCGGTTGCCGGTCATCTCCGCCGAAACGAGATTAAGCTTTCCGTGAACAAAGGCCAAAGAATTTCCCGGCTCCTCGAGGAGCTGAGCGGCGGCACGGGCGAGACCGCTCCCCACGAAATCGCCGATCATCCCTGCTACCGCGGATTCTTCATTTGCTGGAACGAGCAGCGCTACTACGAAGCGCACGACGTGCTTGAGCATTTATGGCTGCGCACGAAATCGGAGGACGCGAACTATTTCAAGGGCTTGATCCAGGCGGCCGGCGGCTTTGTCCACTTGCAGAAGCATTACCAGCGCCCGACGCATCCGAAGGATGGCCGCCGGCTCTATCCGGCGGTGCGTTTGTTTCGGCTGGCCGAGAAAAACCTCGCGCCCTACGCGCCCGCGCGCCATCGCTTCGACGTCGCAGGTTTTCTCAAATTGATCCAACAACGGATGGACGCGATCCTCGCTTCCGATCACCGCATCAATCCCTGGTCGCCGCAAACCGCACCACGCATCGAGCTGGTTGCGCCCGAGGAAAGCGCTGCGTAGAGATGTCCCCTGCGGGTTGGTAGCTCAATGGTAGAGCAGCCCCGAAAGCCTTCGGGGTTGGTTGCGCCCGAAGAAAGCGCTGCGTAGAGGTGTGCCTGCGGGTTGGTAGCTCAATGGTAGAGCAGCCCCGAAAGCCTTCGGGGTTGGTTGCGCTCGAGGAAAGCGCTGCGTAGAGATGTCCCCTGCGGGGTTGGTAGCTCAATGGTAGAGCAGCCCCGAAAGCCTTCGGGGTTGGTTGCGTGGGACGAAAGCGCTGCGTAGAGGTGTGCTCTGCGGGTTGGTAGCTCAATGGTAGAGCAGCGCCCTTTTAAGGCGTTGGTTCTGGGTTCGAGTCCCAGCCAGCCCACTTTGAGCAATGGCCTGGGTTTACATTCTCCGCGGAGCTTCCGGCCGACATTACATCGGGTCGACCGAAAACCTGGCACGCCGCCTCGATGAACATCGTCGCGGCAGTAACCACACCACCCGCCGCCTCGGCAGAGACATTGAGTTGGTTGCGAGCCGCGAAGTTGGATCGATCAACACCGCCCGTGCTCTCGAGCAGCAGCTCAAGCGAAAAAAGAACCCGCACGTCGCCATCTTTCTCCTTCAGTCAGCTCACAGCTCTTGAAGAGCAGCCCCGAAAGCTTTCGGGGTTGGTTCTGGGTTCGAGTCCCAGCCAACCCACTTTGAGCAATGGCTTGGGTTTACATTCTGCGCGGTGCGTCCGGCCGGCATTATATCGGTTCGACCGATGATCTCCCACGCCGCCTCGAGGAGCATCGCCGCGGAAGCAATCATACGACGCGCCGCCTCGGCGGCGAAATCGAGTTAGTTGCCAGTCGCGAGGTCAACTCGATCACCGCCGCCCGCGCTCTCGAGCAGCAGCTCAAGCGAAAAAAGAACCCGCACGTCGCCATCTTTCTCCTTCAATCAGCTCACAGCTCTTGAAGAGCAGCCCCGAAACCTTTCGGGGTTGGTTCTGGGTTCGAGTCCCAGCCAACCCACGGCATTCTGGAAATTTCTCGCTGTTAGCGTGCGAGCGGCGGGCTAGGGATAAAGCCAGCGCATGTAATCCGCCACCCCCGCTTCGAGGGAAAACTGCGGCACGTAGCCTAACGACTCGCGCGCCTTCGTCAGGTCGGCCTCGGTATGGTTTTGGTAATGCGCATGGGGATTATCGAAATACTCCGGCTCGAAGTTCGTGCCTAACGACCGGTTGAGAACCGCGATCAGCTCGTTGAACGAGCGCGCCTGGCCCGAGCCGAGATTGAAGATGCCGCTCTCCTTTGCCTGCAAAGCCTGGAGGGTTCCGCGCACAACGTCCTTCACGTAAACAAAGTCGCGCTTCTGCTCGCCGTACTTGAAAATGCGCGGCTTTTTTCCCGCCTTCATTTGCCGGGAAAGGTGCAGGACCATGCTCGCCGGCGTCCCTTTATGGGCCTCGCGCGGACCGTAAACATTGAAGTAACGCAGCCCGATAATCTTCCACTCCGGATCATCCTGAACCGCGCGGCGGGCGAGATTGTCCATGATGACCTTGGAGAAGGCGTAAACGTTGGCCGGCGCCGCGGCGTCGTCTTCGCGGCTCATCCCGCTGACAGCGCCGTAGGTAGCGGCAGAGGAGGCATAGATAACGCGGGTGCGAGCGGTCTGCGCGAACCGAAGCAAGCGACGAAAACTCTCCACGTTATCGTGCACCTGCGGGAATTGCTCGTGCAGGGTGGTGTCGGTGATCGAGGCGAGATGAAAGATCGCGTCGAATTTCTCGCCGCCGAATTGCTCGCGCCAATCCAGTCGCGCCAGGTCGGCCGCGACCAAATCTCCGCGGTAACCGAGGAGATTCTTGAAATCGCCGGAGCGGAAATCGTCGACCACTGTGAGCCGCGCATCGGGTCGCGCTTCCTGGATTGCGAGCGTGAGATTGGAGCCAATAAAACCGGCGCCGCCGGTCACAAGATAGCTGGATGATTTCAAGCGCGAGAACCTAAAGATCGTTAGTCCGGTAGCGCAAGCATTTCGTCATCTTGAGCGGAAGCCCGCTGCTCGCAGCCGAAGTCGCCCGCCCGGGATTTGGAGCCGGCCCGCCCTCGGGCCGCTCCCGGACCCAAAGTCACGCGGTGGAACTTTCGAGAAAACGAAAAACTTTTGCTGAAAGTTTCCCGATCGCCGGCAGCGACGGGTCCCGGTGCTTCCGCGGGATCCCTCGATTGCGCTCGGGATGACGAAATTTTCTTGCTCGCTCCGTATTGCTTCGGCTAAGTCTGCGCCTGGTTCTTTGCGAGTTTGAAAACGTGAAGCGAGCGCGAGAAATCCCGTGTGAATCGGGAGCAGTTGCGCTGCTGTAACTGGAGACGACTTCCCGGTAAGCCAATCGTTCGGCCGCGAGTGCGGTGACGGACGGTGAAGGCGGGGAGAAGGTGTGTCCCGAAAATTTTTCGGGGCCGCAAACCAGGAGCCAGAATATTCGCCCGCTTCACCTCATTCGCGGCGTGTCGCTGTAGCGCGGTCTATGACCGCCATTCCACCAGCGACAGGGCGCGAAAAAACTTCTTCGCAAAAAGAAGAATGAGAGACGAAAGCGCCGCGCAAGTGACGAGTCCGCCTCTCACAACTTTGGGAGGTTGGCACATGTTTAAATCACACGTCGGCGCAATCGCAGTTCGGCTGGGGAGCGCACTCGTCCCGAGTGCTCGTCGCGGTCTCGCACCGCGACGAACTTTCCCTGGC
This sequence comes from Chthoniobacterales bacterium, assembly GCA_036825615.1. Classification (GTDB taxonomy): domain Bacteria; phylum Verrucomicrobiota; class Verrucomicrobiia; order Chthoniobacterales; family UBA10450; genus JAICXG01. Next base: position 105,495 of record DAISXY010000003.1, on the reverse strand, counting down.
CGAACCGAACGCAAAGAAAAGTCCGCGACGGTGAAACACTGTCGCCGGCACACACGGCGGGTGCGCTACCCAGCAACCTGCCTCGCGCTTTTTTTGCCTTTTCTTTCGTCAAGCCTGGCACGCGCGCAGGATGCCGTCACGCCGCCGGAGACTCAGGAAATTGTTGTCAGCGCGACGCGATTGCCAGTCGCCGAGGAAGACGCGCCGGCGAGCGTGACCGTCCTGACCGACGACGACTTTGAGATTCATCAGGATCAGCGCGCGGCGGATGCGTTGCGCGAGGTGCCCGGACTGTCGGTTGTGCAAACCGGCACCGCCGGCCAGCTCACTTCCGTTTTCACTCGCGGACTGCGAAGCGAACACACCCAGGTGCTGATCGATGGTGTCCCGATCAACCAGGGCTTGCAGGGCGCATTCAACTTCGCTGATCTCACCCTCGACAACATCGCGCGGGTCGAAGTCGTGCGCGGCCCGCAGAGCACGATCTACGGCCCGCGCGCTCTCGCCGGAGTGATTCAATTTTTCACCAAAGAAGGTGGCGAAACGCCGGAAACAAACATCTCGGCCGAAGGCGGGAGTTACGGAACTTATCGCGCTGAAATTGAAACCTCGGGCCGGATCGGGCAATTCGATTATTCGTTAGGCGGTTCCCGTTTCGAGACCGACAATGCCCGGCCTAACAATCAGTACCGGCTCTGGAATTTCCTCGGCAACGTCGGCTGGTCGCCCGACGACTCGCTCCGCATCAGCAGCCTCTTCAGTTACTCCCTCGCCGACACCGGGAACCCAAACACGATTTTCGATCCCAGACCGCTCGACAATTTCCTCACCGAACGCTGGCTGATCGCGCCGCATCTGGATTGGAAGCCTAACGACAAGTGGGAGCACAAGCTGATCCTGGCGTATGATGAGGAACGACAGCTCAACGACCCAAACCAGGACGGTTTCGTCGGCCCGACCCGCGCGCTCTTCACCCGCCTGACGATCGATTACCAGGACAACTTTCGCCCGACGAAATGGCTCACCCTCACCTCCGGCTTCTTCTTCAGTCACATCAACGCGGGACAGGAGCGGCCGTTTGTCTCCCAGGACTTTGGGGCCCAGCCAACCTTCATCAGTGACCACACCGAGGAGCATGCGGTTTACCTCCAGGCCAGTTTGCAGCCGCTGCCGGAATTGAATCTGGTCGCGGGCGGGCGCTACGATCATTTCAACCAGTTCGGCGGCATCTGGACTTATCGCGTCGCGGGCAGCTACCGGATCGCGGCTACCGACACCACCGTGCATGCGAGCGTTGCCACCGGGTTCAGTCCACCCAGCCCGCAGGACAAGATCTTCGGTAATAACTTCGCCCTTGAACCGGAGAAAGATCTTGGCTGGGAAGTTGGGGTCGAACAACGCTTGTGGGAGGGCCGGACGCGAATCGCCGCGACCTATTTCCACAACGACCTCTCAAACCTGATCGGCTTCAACGGCTTGTTCGACACGCTTAACCTCGGGTCGGCCCGGACTCAGGGCGTCGAAGCGGAAATCGAATTGCGGCCGGTCACCGCGCTGGCGTTTGCCGCGAGTTATACCTATCTCGACGCCGTCAATACCGGCTCAGCCGATATCACGCAGTTACTGGGCGCGCGTTTGCCCCGACGGCCGCGCAACGAATTCTATCTCTCCGGTTCTTATCTCTGGTTCAGGAAACTGCGCACGACTTTGGAAGCAAAATGGGTTAATGCACGCGAGGAACTAAATTTCGGCGGGCCGAACTTCGACATCGAAGATTATTCCTTTGCCAACTTCGCCGCCGAGTACGTGATCAATCCACACCTGAGAATTTACGGGCGGATCGATAACCTAACGAACGAGCATTACGCGGAAGTGTTTGGCTTTCCCGCGCTCGGCCGCGCGGCTTACGGCGGAGTGAAGCTCTCCTTTTAGGCCGCTGCCATCCTTCTGTCATCCCGAGCCGCTTCCTTCATTTGTCATCCCGAGCCGCTTCCTTCATTTGTCATCCCGAGCCGGCGAAGCGCGGCGAGGGACCCCTCCGATGGAACTTGAAACGTTCCGCAATGACGGGCGCGGTTTTGGCAAGTGGTGCGGATTTTAGCAGCAGGAAAGTCCTCATTGCAGTTGCGAGGTCCCTCGCCGCGCTTCGCCGGCTCGGGATGACAAAATTTGCGACGCGCTCCCGAGGCGACACCGCGCGCGAACGGTCCGTCTCTTGAAACTCCGGCCCGCCGCTGTTAATCGCAAGACGTGAATCCCCTCTTCATAATTTACGCACTCGCAGGGCTGATCATTGGCGCGCTGCTCGCCGGCGCTTTTTTTCTTCTCGGCCGCCGACGTGAACTCCTGCAGCGCTTCGAATCCCTCGACCGCGCTCAGGAACGTGAGGAACGGATGCTGCGCGAGGAAACAGCCCGTATCCGCGAGGAAGCAGCCCGCGCCGCCAAAGCCCAGCGGGAGGAGCTGAGCGAATCGTTACGTTCGTTAGGCGAAAGCAATCTGCGTTCAATCGCCGACATCGGCAACATTCTGAAAACCCAGCTCGAAAGCGTTTCCGCCCAGACCGGCAAGTTAACCGAATCGAACGAAGCCCGCCTCGAAAGCCTGCGTGCCGTGGTCGACCTGCGCCTGAAACAACTCCAGCAAGACAACGCCCAGCAGATCGAAAAAATGCGCGCCACCGTTGACGAAAAATTGCAGGGCACCCTGGAAAAGCGGCTGGGTGAGTCCTTCAAGCTGGTCAGCGATCGGCTTGAGCGGGTGCATCAGGGGCTCGGGGCAATGCAGCAGCTGGCAAGCGACGTCGGCGGATTGCAGCGCGTGCTCACCAATGTGAAAACCCGCGGCGGCTGGGGCGAAGTGCAGCTCGGCTCGTTGCTCGAACAACTGCTAACTCCCGACCAGTTTTCGCGCAATGTCAAGACACGCGAGGGCGGCGCCGAGATGGTCGATTTCGCGATCAAGCTCCCGGGCGACGAGAACGGCGCGCCGGTCTGGCTGCCGATCGATGCCAAGTTTCCTGTGGAAGATTATCAACGCCTCCTCGCCGCCCAGGAAACCGCCGATCCGATCGCGACCGAAGAGGCGACGAAAAATCTCGAAACGCAACTGCGCAAAAGCGCCAGAGACATTTGCGCCAAATACATCAACCCTCCGCGCACGACCGATTTCGCGCTCATGTTTTTACCCACCGAAGGACTTTACGCCGAAGCGATCCGCCGGCTCGGTCTGGTCGAACAGGTGCAGCGCGAATGCAAGGTCGTCTTCGCCGGACCAACCACCCTCGCCGCCTTGCTCAACAGTTTGCAAATGGGCTTCCGCACCCTCGCGATCCAGCGGCGCTCGAGCGAAGTCTGGCATCTACTCGCTGCGGTCAAAACCGAGTTTGGGAAATTCGGCGACATGCTCGACACGGTAAAAAAGAAACTCGAACAGGCCACCCACGACATGGACAAGGTCGCGGTGCGCTCGCGTGCAATCACGCGCAAACTGCGCGATGTCGAGGAACTCCCGAGCAATCCGCAGCCGCTCTTCCCGGAATTGTTAGGCAAAGAAGTCGAAGAGGACGAGGAAGAGATCTAGCTGTCGACTATGCGCGTGCGTAGTCGAAGCTGGCAAAACTTCGCCGTTGTGAAACACGCCTGCTTATGTAGTATCTCGCTCCCCGTCCGGTGATCCGGCGAGGCGCTGAGAAGCACCGCTAGCTCAATTGGCAGAGCAAGTGACTCTTAACCTCGCCAGCACGAGGGAAAAACAGGCTCAGCTGTGGAATACGCTACGGAAAAAGGCGCTATAACGGCACCCGTTAGTAGGGTGCGGCCGGCTGATTGCTCCATTAGCTGCGAAACGCAGCTTACCGCGGCCGCAATAGTCTCCAAATCCGATCCGCCCATTCTGTGCCTGCTGCAAGATTGTAGTGCACTCCGTCATCGCCCGTCTTCCCCGGCACGTAGCGTGTAACAGCTCTGGAATTGACGGTGGTAAAGCGATATCGATCGGCGGCATCCAAGATCAGCTTTTGGACGATCTTTTGCGTATGAACAGAGAACCGGGATGAATCCGGCGGCATGATCCAGATGACTCTACTAACCTCCGGCTCGCTTCGCACCGCCTGTATGAAGCGGTCAAGAATCGAGCGATATTCCGGCTCCTTGTCTTTCAGGCCGTTTACCAAGTCGTCCATCCAGTTGGTCCCTAACTGAACAATTACGACCGTGGGACGAAAGCGACGAACAATCTCATGCAGGTCGGGGGTTGCGATTGGAGGGGGCCGCCGGTGGCCGCCATTTTCAAAAACGCGCTCCGTCTGAGGCGTCTGTTCGCGATAACCACAATGGCTGATAAACCGTGGTTGACCTCCCAGCCAATGCTCGGGAGACGAACCACAGGAACCGTAGACCGCCACACTTCGGTGACCGTATGTACGCACCAGCAGATCGTGCCACTCAGCTCCAAAGGGACCAACGGTTAGCGAATCCCCGATAAGAAGGATCTTTGGCGAGGAGCGGGTCTGTCCGGCGATGGCGCGAGCCGCTGCAACCTGGCCGTGCGCTTTGGTGGAGATCAGGCCAAGCACGCAAAGCTTAAGAAGAAGAATCAGAGGTCGACGAGCCATCGATCAACGGTCCCCGTTCGGGTATTTTGCTTCATCTTGCACGCGGATGTACGGCTGCAAATCGATCCGCTCCAAATCGTCCTTGGATTTGCTCGTTTCCCAGGGCGTCCCTTGGAGCGGCCGCAAATGAAAACGGTAGGTCTCGCCAACTTTGAGATCTCCGAGCCACTGTCGCTGCAGACTGATATAAGCCGGATGCATGACTAAGATTTCCTGCTGCGAATAATGTCCGGCCACGACATGCCGAACCTTGTAGACGTAGGCTACCAAAAGCTCTTGATAGGGCAAAAGTTGCCGCAACGGGATTGGTCGTGACTTGGAAATGAGTTGCGCATTCACGATGACATCCTCGACCGGCCGAGATTCAGGCGTTTTTTCCGCAGCGGTTTGGACCGGATTCTCGGCAACGGGAGAGATTTTGCTCAAAGGAGCTGCGTTGGCAATCGACCCATTGTCGAGATCAGTCGTGATGATGGAGAAGACGCCATCTGCCCATTTCTTCATGTCGGATCCCATAAAGTGTTCATGATCCGGTTCCATATGACTGTAGGGATAGGAGACGAGCGTGCGGCTGTCGATTACGGTGGCGACGGTGCCCACATTTGTCTTCGTTTTTACGAAGACAAAATCCTGAATCTCCTGCGAAACCCGGCCCGAAGTCGGCGAGGCGACCCAATATATTCTCCGAATAGGCGAGTCGGTAGCTGTGGCACGCTTGAGGAAGGGAGCGAAGAAGCCTTTCAGGGAATTGCCATCCCGCTCGGGGTTAACCGATTTTCTCCCGCTAAAGAGGTCAAACAGATTCGTTCCGGTTTGCATAACGAGCAGGTCGGGATTGCAGGTTGATAGCAGATCGTCAAGCTTGGGAACAAGATGCGCGGCGGGGGAATAGTGCCGTCGCATCCCATAAGTGTCTTGGATTTCCCTGGGGTGATCGGAACCCGCGACGGACTCTATACTCCAGAAGCCACACCGGGTCTTTATGTGCGCGTACGGGGGATACCTGAGCCAGCTAAGCGGAGTGGTTCCGCATGCCATGTAGGTAAAGACCGCCTCGATCCGCGGATCCTTGCGCAATGCGCGGTCGAGGTATTCGCAAAACCCACAAAGTCCCAGCGAATCTCCCAGAATCAGAACTCGGAATCGCTGTCCATTGCCCCGATCGGCGACTTGAGCGTCGGCCGCACAGGCGGTGTCGCAAATCCAAGGACCAAGGGCAACAATCGTAATGAGAGTTGCTCTGATCCACCTCGTGAAGAGCTTCGGCTCGATCCCGCTGATTCGCATCTAGCCCGGCGGCGAAATCGGTTCTGGCACCCAGCCTTGTTCGGACTCAGTAAACTCGCGCGCCGCAAAGCACCAAACGACAACTCTCTTTTTCTTTAGATAGTTCGGGTCGTTCAGGGTACGCCGGTAGAAAGTGAGGCGAACCGCCGTCGCCCCGGAGCCTCGGGTTCCAATCAGTTCGGGCGCAATTCCCAATTCAAACGCCAGTTGATCTGCCAAGCCGGCGTCTTTCGCCAGAAAATCATGAAAGACCAGCGTATGGCTGTCACCGAGCAGAACAAGTTCGCTATTTGGATCGGACTGAACCTGCCGGCCAGTCCCATGCTCGGCAATTTGCCGAACCGCAATTTTTTCCATGCCGATTGTTACCGCCTCGGGCGAAAGCGTCCGCAGGTCGCCGTCAATCGTGACCTGCTTCCATTCACCTTCATATCGCTTCCCACCAACTGTTGTTCCGGGCTGCTGTCGCACCGCGGCGGCGATGGCTTGCGCGGCAATGACACAGCCGTAGCCGGACCAGTGGGAATCGGTCCGGCAAAAAAGGGCGTTCGGACCGTCCGACTTGTGGGCCAGAAACAACGGGGTCAAATCTATCACTTTGACGTTCTTCGACTGTAGCTCTTGGTAGAAGCTCGCGAGCGCCAGCGTTAAATCCGATATTTGTGTAGTATCGGGAGCCAACTGCTCCGGATAAATTGCGGTTTTCGGCGGCACAGGCACAACGAGTAGCGTTATACCTTTTCTGCCCAACTGATCATTGAAATCGATGATGGCCGTTAGAGGATCCGCCCATTGCGGCTTGCGACTTCGGCTTACTTTGGATGCCTCGGGCCCCCAAAACTTACCCGCAGTAAGGAACCGTAACTCCGCCGAAAGGAAGAGCCAGCCATTTGTTCCCGTTACGGTTGCGTCTCCGCGCTTCGCCGCCCGCTCGGCAAGAGCAGCGACGACATTGGAAGCCTCGCCCGGGCGCACCGCCGCCCCCGCGTTTGGCGACGCCGCATTGCAAGATTGAGCAATCGCGACCGACAGTAGCGCCGGGAGAAACAGATCTTTCATTTTTTTCTAAAAAAGTCTACCCAGAGGCGATACGGTTTTACTACAATGCACGGCATCGGCAACAAAAATCTCTACTCCCAGGATGGTCTTTAGTTCGCAGCTGTTCATTTTTTATTTCCTCCCAATAACATTAGCCCTTTACTACTCGCTTTGGCGGACGCGACAAAGCTGGAGAAACGCGTGGCTTATTGTCACCGGCTACGTCTTCTACGGCTGGGCTGAACCACGTTTTGTACCACTCATGTTCGGCACCACCTTTCTCGACTGGCTTATGAGCCTCGTGATCGCTCGCAATTCGTGGAATATATGGCGCGAACGCGGGAGCCCAATCACGGCGTTGCCGCCCGCGCCCCGATCCCAGCGCCAGAAGGCGGCCCTAACCTTCTCCATCATCTCAAACCTTACGGTTTTAGGGTTCTTCAAGTATTTTAACTTTGGAATCGAGAGCTACAACGGAGTGGCACGCGCACTCGGAATACCTCACTTGCAGTGGGACATTGCGTTTCGGGTCGTTTTGCCACTTGGCATCAGTTTCTACACCTTTCAGGCACTCAGTTATACAATTGACGTATTTCGGGGGGAAGCCGAAGCAATGGCGAACTTTCTGAACTTTTCGTGCTTCGTTTCGATGTTTCCGCACCTTGTCGCCGGCCCCATTCTCAAATTTTCTTTCCTCGCAGAGCAGTTAAAGGAACGCATTCTCTCTTCCGATCGCATTGCCAGAGGCATTGCGTTTTTCTTGCTTGGGCTTGGTAAGAAGGTGCTCGTGGCCAATCCGTGCGGCAAGATTGCCGACACGGCGTTTAATGCGGTCTCACTCCAAGCTGTCGATGCCTGGTTTGGATCTCTGGCCTACTCTTTTCAAATCTATTTCGATTTTAGCGGCTATTCGGATATGGCGATTGGGCTTGGTCTCATGTTTGGGTTCGTCTTTGCGAAGAATTTTGACGCCCCATATCGTGCTGAGTCGATTACCGATTTTTGGCGAAGGTGGCACATATCCCTATCCACCTGGCTGCGTGAATACCTCTACATCCCGCTGGGTGGAAACCGCTGCGGGATTGCTCGCACCTACTGGAACCTCATCATCACGATGCTGCTGGGCGGTCTCTGGCATGGTGCCTCGTGGAATTTCGTCATTTGGGGAGGGCTGCACGGCGGGATGCTCGCCTTCGAACGCAGCCAGGGTCGGGAAAGCCTTTACCATTGTTTGCCGCGGCCGATAAGGATTTTCCTGACCTTCGTGATTGTGCTCCTTGGCTGGGTATTTTTTCGAGCTTCCTCTCTAGCTGATGCCATTCACTACCTCGAAGCCATGTTCGGTCTTTCTCAGCCGGCGATGAGTTCAGCTATAGTCTCTGGCATCATCTGGAAGCCTTATTACGTTCTCTCTTTTGGGATCGCAGCGGCTGTGACATGGCTTGGTGTCCAGACGTGGGACTGGACACAATCGATGGGGCTCGGCAAGACCATTGCATGTTTCGGCCTCGGTTGGCTAGCTTTGGCAGTGCTGATCACTCAGGAGTACAACCCATTCATCTACTTCATCTTTTAGCGGTGATGAGCAGCCGACGAGACGCACGAGAAAGCTTTCCACCCGCGCCGGATCATTCACTTCCCAGCTATGCCGAACCGACACCAGAAACGCACCGCCGGATATCACGCGAAACGGAAGCGGAGCTTGCGCTAAAGAGCAGCCGCTTCGGACGCGGAATCCGCCCGGTCATCATAGTAGTATTCTTTCTGACCATCGCGGCTGTGCCGGTGCTGCAACTTGGCAACAAACTTAGGCTGCAGGTCGGAGCGAGTTCGCGGCAACTGTCCCCTTCGGTTCGGCTGCTGTCGCATACGCTGCCACTCGCGGAGTTCTTCAACTTCAAAACGTTTCTGGCAGTGCCGAGGATTCGCGACACACTTGGGATTGAAAAGTCACTCGAAGGCGACTCAGTCATCTCAAGGCGGTTGCTCCCTTGGGCTCAACTGGCCTTAAGTTACGGCCGAGCAGGAAACGAGCAGGTATATTTCGGATCTGGCGGGTGGCTGTTTTACAGGCCCGATGTCGATTATCTTACGTGCAAACCATTCTTGGACGAACGACAGCTCGCCTACCGGCTGCGACGAGAGGCAGTGCAAGCCGATCCTGTGAGGGCGATCGTCGACTTTGGAAGCCAGCTTCGCAATCGAGGAATTGACCTTGTTGTCATGCCCGTGCCAGTCAAGCCATCTATTGAAACAGGGGCTTTCTGCGGCCGCAGCTTCGAAACCGCGCTCCAAAACACGTCCTTTGAAGAGTTTAAACGACGATTATCGCTAGCTAAGATTCGAGTCTTTGATATCGGGCCAGAGTTGGCGCGCAGGAAAAGCGCGGCCGACCGACATGACCTCTATCTGCGAGGCGATACACACTGGCGGCCCGAAACGATGGAGTTTGTGGCGAATCGTCTTGCCCAATATCTTGGCCCAGGATTCAACCGCAAATCTCAGAACCAAAGAGTTCAGGAGCAAGTAGTCAGTAACGTTGGTGACATCGCTGCGATGCTCAAGCTTCCTCCAAACCATCAATTGTTCCTCCCAGAGACGGTTCAAATCCACCAAGTTGCCTACGCTACAGGGAAGTCCGGCAGCGCTCCGGAAATTCTCCTCCTCGGCGACAGCTTTTCCAATATCTATTCTTTTGGCAAAATGGGTTGGGGCGACAACGCGGGGCTCCCCGAACACCTGAGCTTGGCACTTGGTCAGGCAACCGTCGATCGGATCGTGCGGAACAGCGACGGTGCTTTCGCGACCAGGGAAATGTTAGCGCACGAGTTGGCACGCGGCCGCGACCGTTTGGCGGGCAAGAAGATCGTGATTTGGGAGTTCGCGGCACGTGAACTGAGCTTTGGCAACTGGAAGCTTATACACCTGCAAGCCCAACACGATTCACCGGTTCGGCCCTTCTCGCCATTGACCCGAGAGCACACAACCGTCTCTGGAGATGTGGAATCCGTCTCTACGGTGCCGTCACCGGGAAGCGTCCCCTATCCGGATCATATCATGTGCATTCACCTAGTAAATATCACCACTGTAGCTCAATCTAATTTTTCCGCGAACGAGGCGGTAATATATCTCTGGAGCATGCGCCACAACTCTTGGACAGAGGCCGCTAAACTACGACCCGGTGATCATGTGAAGATGAATGTATGCCGCTGGTCAGATGTGAGCTCGCAATATGAAACATTTAACCGCAGTGAGTTGGATGATCCGGCCCTGCAACTCGCCGACCCGCTCTGGGGAGAACTCCTCAAATGAGCGAGTTACTGCGCGGAGCGCTCAGGCGGTTTACATCCGGAAACTTGACATGATGATAAAACCAACCGCGATTCTGGTTATAATCACCGCACTCTTCTCGTCAGTCGCCTTCTCCGCTCAGCAGATGCATTCGGTTGAGTTCGGGGAATGGCATTGTAGCTTGGCACTCCCGAAGGACTGGAGCCTGGTTCAGGCACAGGAAGTTCGTGGTATGACAGTTCGCACCTACGCGAAGAAAGTCGGTAAACTCTATCCCACTCTTTCGGCAGTGTTTGAGCACACGTCCATTAAAACCCCGGTTGAGTATTCGATTGCAAAGCGGCTGACGCTATCTTTCCAAGTCGACCATGTTTTCACGAGCGAGAACGGTTTTACTGATATTCAGTCGGCCATCGGATACGAAGGACATCTCACTACGCCCAATTCCGAGGCCCATGCCGTTGTTATCCTACATGCGCTCGACGCAGAGCGGAACGTGGGGGCACAGTTTATTTTCGAGGCGCCGAGTGATTTAATGCCAACGCTTAGAGCCGAGTTCATGTCGATCCTGAAGACCATAAGATTTACGAAATAACAGCAAAGTGAAAACGAGCAGTTTTTTGGGGTTTAGCCATGACCAACGGCGACGTTGACAAGAGACTGGTGTCTCTGAGAGGAGAATTTGAGAGCTAAGCGAGGAGCAGGATTGGTCAACCGGTTCGGTAACTTCCTACTTCAGCGTCGATTCCAATGCCTTACAAATTGAGGTGGATCAAATCTGGTTAGCGACGCTGTCACCGATCCGTAGCGGCGGAGTCAACAACCTTTCGCACTGTTCCCAGCAAAGCGAAACTCGGAACCTCTGATCCATCTGCACTCGCTGCGAAAACGTCGTAAGAATCTGAACCAGCCGGCCGCATTTTAAGGACGCGCTCATGCAGGTTGACGCCATCTGCAGTCGAAGCGAGAGCGCGGGCGACAAAGGTTTGTTCAGCAGGATTCAACCGCCCCTCAACCAATGTCTGTCGCTCACTTCCTTGCTGGATCCAAGAACCGGGGTGGCCCTGAACCGTTGCCTTAATTTCCAATCTCAGGAGACTGCTCGATGAAAGAGTTCCGATGTAGCGACCTTCTACCGCCGGTGGGAGCCTCACCGAAATATCAACGTGTGGCCTCACAGTCGCGATAATTGGCCACCGCTGCGGAGCTGATTTGCCTTTCAGGTTGACGAGATAAATACCTGTAGGCAGATCGAGGGGCGCCGTAGCATCCCCGTGTAGCTCGTATCCGGTCGGATATTTCGGGACATCTACATGGCCCTTGTCCTCTGGCAGCGCCTCTCTCATCAGGCACGATGCCTGGGTGTACTCAGGCGGAATGCCGACGAAAGCGATTTTCCCTCTGGATCGGTTCATTGACAATTGGATGCCTTTGAAAAGTTCATCAGCGCTGTGGATCGCAAATTCGTTCGGATCGTATCCAAATGCTTCGACCCTCACCACAATCGGCAGCTTCGCGTGAATGCCGTTTAAGGGCAGGATCCATTCACCGGCGGCTTGTGTGGCGCTCACAGGGGTGTTCGCGATTGTGAATGCGGGCTGAATTTCAGGATCATCTTGTAATCGAATCGCAAAACTATCCGGCAGATTCTGCGATCTTTGCTTCTGTAAACCGGACCTCCAAAAAAACGTGGAGGCTAGGACCAGGAGGACGGCTGCAACGGCGACGAAAAACCAAAGGGAAACCTTTGGGCGCACTCTTGTTGCTACGGGTTGTGCGGGAGCTTCTCTGGCAGCGCGTCCTGGCGTTGTCGCAAAAGCGGATCGAGCAACTGAGCTCGCCACAGTTCCGGTACCCAGTTGTCGCACGGTCGAATGCGTCGGCTCTATGCGTGGCGCCGAGCGAGTGGCCGTCAACACTACTTTTGAGGAATCCGTACTGATCCTCGAACGAGTCATTCCGCCGGATATCCCCTCTAATCCAATTAGCTCTCGCAACAGTTCTTCGCATGAGCCGCAGGTGGCTTGGCGAGCAATGACGAGCGAAAGAAGCCGATTTGCGCGCTCCGACAGGCCGGGCACTACAATGAAGGCCTGAGGTGAAAGCCATGCCGCGGCATGGCAATTACGTCCGGAGGCAATCCGGTAGATCAAAGCGGCAAACTGTCTGCACGGGTCTGACTCACGATCGGCCTCCGCGAATGAGTCGGCAGTCATCGTGGAACTGGCGTCAGGGGCGTCACCAGACTCAGAGACTTCGGCCGTCTCCTGCAGGCGCAGAAAGGACGGCAGAAGTCTTGGTCTCGCATCAGCGATATTGCGGGGGCCGCTTGCCGAGGATTCCGGATAGTCGAGAAAAATCGAGGCTGGCCGGAGATCAACGCCTGGCAGGCCAGCACTCTGCATTTGATCAGCCGCACTTGCCACTCCCTCCAAAAGTGTCCTCGCCTGGGACAAAGCCACGATTCCCTGGGCTCTTAGCGCGGTTAGGAGATTTGCACCGGGCTGATTCATTACGACAACTGTGCCGTTGGTGTACTGCCGAAAGGAGTCCGGACGTATAACTGTGGCCAGCCTAAGGCCTCGAATGCTGCCAATGTTCGCGCACATTTTCTTTATCAGCAGATCGCTAGCGGATAACCGCGGTTGGTTGACATGCAGGATCACAGCAGTCTCTGCGGCCGCAGCCACCGGACTTGCAACGGACTCGGCCGAATAATAGGTGCCGGTGTTTGCCTCGGTAAGGCGCACAAGGTGCGTGAACTCCGACTCGATCGGACCGGAATGAACTTCCAACTCGGCCGGCGGAGTTTCTTCGACCTGGCGCGACAGCGCGGGGATTCCGGTGTCGCCGATTTCAGGAGGAGCAGCCCGAAATTCGGCAGCCGTCTCTAGTCCCAGCGATTCGGCGCATTGCCTTAGGCCAGCGAGGGCTTGCCTTACAGAACTGATCCTCCGGCTCGGGTCTTTCTCCAGCAATTCTGCCAGGAGCAACCGCAAAGGTTCTGGCAGGTTTCGGGGCAACTTAGTCGCATAGCTCTCTGGGTTTAGTCGACTCGCCGCAATCTCGGCTGAAGATCCCTTCTCTGGAGCACCTCCTGCAGCAAGATACCAAAGCGTCACCCCTAATGAAAACAGGTCGCTGCGTGCGTCCACCGCCTCTTCGCGGAGTTGCTCCGGACTAGCAAAAAGCGGCGTGCCAATGAAGCGTCCTTCTGACTCCTCCTCTCCGAGCTTCGGCACTCCTTCGGGCCCGGTTGCATGCACCAACCCGAAATCGATCAATTTCGTGCAGAGCGGCGGATTGGAAACCGTCGACATGATGTTAGAGGGCTTAATGTCGCGATGCACGAAACCGGCCTGATGCGCACAATCCAGCGCACCAGCAACCTGCATGGCGACATTGATCAAAAGTGGAACATCAAAGGCTCCATGCTTCAGCGTGTAATCCGCGAGATTCCCACCAGAACAAAATTCCATCGCGTAATACAACGCGCCCCCTGATTCGCCGAAGTCGTAGATGCGCGCTATGTGCGGATGCGATAGTCGCGCGACGGCTTTGCCTTCCGCCAGGAAGCGATGCCGAATCACTGGGTCGGATGCGTAACGCTCGTTAATCACTTTTAACGCAACGACCGTGTCTAGGAACCGGTGCCGCGCTTTATAGGTGCGGCCAAATGTTCCCTTCCCGATCATTAATGGGGATCCATCGTCGTCCCGCATCAGCTGAAAATTACCGAGGTTGAATCGCTCTTCCTCAGGTCTCTTCGACGTTGTCGTTGTATTTGACCCTTCCACCGTCCCGAATGGCTTCATACCACGGCTCCGAAGCTCTGGGCAATCTATTTTACAGCCGAGGGTACGCTTGCTCGACGCAGCCATGTGCGCAGGTGCCCCGTAAAGTCAGTTCCATCCACCGGCTCTGGCGCGCCGCAATTGTCAGACGAACTGACAGCAAGCACCCAGTTATTATTAGTTATGCAGAAATACAACCCGCTCAACTATGCTTTGTAGATTGCCGCTACCATCTTTGTTGAATTTTTTGTTGCAATCTTCCCCGAGGTTCCTCACCCTCGGCTCATATGAAACATTGGACGGTAATGTCCGTGTTCGTGATCGTTGTTTCCACCGCCTTCTCCAGCCCGAAATCAACTCCGGCACCGGCAGCTGGTAACAATGCGCCACAGAACGCGAACCCTCCGCGGAGTACCTCCGCGCCACGCAACACTTACGCGCCACCCAAAAACTACGAGCCCCGCAACGCGTATGTGCCACGCGACACCTACGTGCCGCGCAATCATAATGCTCCGCACAAAACTTATCAGCCGCGCGCTACGTACACGCCGCGGAATGCCTACACGCCACGGAATCCTAGCGTGCCGCACAAAGATCATGTTTCGAGGAGCGGTAATGTGACGCGCAGTGTGTCCAGCCCGAACACAAGCGACGTACGGCGGAACCCCTTCTCCCGCAACAACTCCTCGACCCAAAGGTCAGGCTCTGGTTCTCCTCCGCAAAATGCATCCGCGCCATCCAAGACGTTCGTGCCCAATGACACTGCCAATGCCAACGCGCCCGCCACAATCCTCAAGCCGGTGTTCCCGACGGGATCCGCAAAAACCCAGCCTGTGCAAACATTTTCGCGTGCCGGCTCCGGCAGCAGCATCAAATCGGTTTCGACATCAATTCATGCTGAGACAGCGACAATCCAAGCTCCTCAAACGGTTTCTGGTACGATGTTCACGTACCAGTATGTCGACAAGTCTGGGAACCTGGCCACTATTCAGGCCAGCTCAGCTACTGAAGCTGAAGCAAAGATCATTGGATTAGCCGACCCACATAGTGGTGTGATGCTTGTCACTAGCCCAAGCGGTACAAACAGCAATTCGATTTGGCAAGGCACGACGCAATCGCCTTCTCAATCGGTGATCACGACCGCAAACACGGTATTTCCGACCAACACTGTAGCCACGAGTGTGCCGGTGAGTCAGGCCACCAACCCAGTTTATCCGGGTAACCCCGTCATATCCAATTCACCCGTTACTCCCCAAAATACGCCGCCGCGGAGCAATGCTGTGACAGCGAGCCTGCCAACGGCACAATCTCCAAGGGATTCCACGTCCGCAGCGGCCACCGGCAGCAACACTGGCTTAGCGTCTAGCGCCACTGCGTCGGTCCCAAACCAAGCCGCGCCACCGAACTCCGCGACGTTATCGACCTATCAGTATGTTGATAAATCCGGGAGCCTGGCCACGATCCAAGCGAGTTCAGCAAGCGAAGCCCAATCAAAAATCGTCGGGCTAGCCGACCCACACAGCGGCGTAATGCTCGCGACCAGCCCAAACACGGGTGGCAATACCATTTCGCCATCCAATATTCAGCCGTCCTCTCAGCATGTTACAACGAGTGTCGCAGTAAGGCCGCCCGACACCGTCCGGCCGGACAACAACGTCATATGGAACGTCACTCTATCACCGCCGGTAACGAATCCCACCTCGGCACCCCCGAGCAGCAGCAACCCTGGCCCGGCCACCATCAGTAGCACAATGACATCCAGCCAAGCCGCGCCAAACAATTTCCCGACGCTATCGACCTATCAGTATGTGGATAGATCCGGGAGCCTGGCCACCATCCAGGCGAGTTCAGCAAGCGAAGCCCAATCAAAAATTGTCGGCCTGGCCGATCCACATAGCGGTGTGCTGCTCGTGACCGGCCCGAGCACTGCCAGTGTCAATACGGAGCCGTCGAACAGCATGCAAGCGTCCTCTCAGCCCGTTTGGACCAATGCCCCGCCGCCGCCGGCTCCATCCGACGGCAGCAATTCTGGTTCAGCGCCAGCCGCTGCTATCACATCGAGCCAATCTTCGCCAAGTAACCCCGGCTCACTGTCTGTCTATCAATATGTCGACAAGTCGGGACGACTGGCCACAATTCAGGCGAGCTCGGCCAATGAAGCCGAATCAAAAATTGTTGGCCTGGCTGACCCGCACAGTGGGGTAATGCTCGTCACCGCCGCAAATGGTGCGCCATTTTCGTCGGTGACACCGGTGGTTCCGTCGCAGGACTATGTGGCAAATCCAGGCGGTCTAAAGCCCTCGCGGATGACCCCGGTCGTTTCGTCCCAGACGTACGTGCCGCAACAGACCTATAACGGACCGTCTCAGAGCGACGTGCCGCAACAAACCTATCATGGCCCGCCGCAAGGCTACCTGCCGCAACAGGGCTACAATGAGCCATCGCAAACCTACGCGCCTCGACAGACCTACAATGGACCGATGCAGATGTACGTGCCGCAGCAGACCTACAACGGTCCATCACAGACCTACGTGCCACAACAGACGTACAATGGGCCATCGCAGACCTACGTGCCGCAACAGACCTACAGTGGGCCATCGCAGACCTATGTGCCACAACAGACCTATAATGGACCGTCGCAGATTCAAGCCCCGCAACGGAGCTACAATGATCCCTCGCAGGTTGCCGTGGCCGACGGGCCTAGGTCGACTCCATCCTCAATGGCGCTAATGATCCCCTCGCAGGGGTACGTTGCCAATCTCGGCAGCACCAGCCCGCCAAGTGCGCCATACACGACGGGCATCTCACCTGATGCTGTTTACGGACTGGCTGCCAATGTTGTAAATCGTGCGGCGGAAGATGCAGTCGAACACGCTACTCAGAAGTATGTTTTTGGGAATTCTCTTGTCGACTACTTAACCAACAACGGCGTGCAGCGAGCAGGTGAAACCGCTGCACAGGCCGAGGCGTTTTATAATACTGTTCATAATACAGCTAGCCAAGCACACGATGTCTTTAGCGCGGCGTCGGATGAGCTCGCTGATCGGGGGTACACTCCGGCTCAAATCGCAAATGCGTATTCGAACATCGGCGACAATCTTAAGTATGCCATCGCTAATCCAGATCAAGCGGTTACTTCTCTCAAGGAAGGATTTGATTCATCGACGGCAGTTGCGCTTAATCTTGCTTCGAATTTTTCGACCAAGGGGTATCTGAAAACAGATTTTACGGGCCAAGCTATTGGGAATTTCACAACTTGGCTTGCCTCTGATCAAGTCATCGACGCTTGGAAGAATGCACCTTCTAACCTGGGATGGTTGCTACTGGATTCGAGTGGCCAGAGATGGCAAGGCTTTGGCGGCGAATTAAACAGCTCGCTGGATACATTTATTAATGCGGCCGGTGGAGAGTGATGTTCCAACCTTCTAAACATCCGCGATGTTCGGGCAAATCGGAAGCGTCGCTGCCCAAAGTGTACCTGCACTTGGTCTCGCTCCGCAGTTGCGAACTGCGACTGAAAAATGGGTAATGATCGCGCTCGTAAACCGAACGCGGAATACTCGCGCCCACGCGAACGCAATTGAGAAACCGCCGGCTAATGATCGATGAGAGGGTGGCTGGCCGAAAGGCTTTCCTTTGCGTGGCAGAATTTTGGAAAAAGAGTTTGCCTGGAATCGCGCTTTCTGGAAAAAGGGCCGCCTCACCGTAATTCAAACGAAAGAGAACCTGCCTGGAATTATGAAAAAGATCAGTCCATTCACCAAAGTCGTTTCGCTCATTACCGTAATCGCCTTAATCTCCGGTTGTGCATCAACGCCGGATGCGCAACAGACCCAAGCCCAAGGAACCGCGCTCGGAGCAATCGGGGGCGCGGCTCTCGGGGCTCTGCTTGGCTATGCTACCGGCGGAGCTGAGGGTGCGGCCAGAGGAGCTATTGCCGGCGGAATCGCTGGAGGCGCAATTGGATTCGCCTACGGGACCAATGTCGCTATGCAAAAGGCGAAATATGCCAACGCCGAAGCGTGGCTCGATGATTGCATCGCCAGCGCAAAGAAGGCCAACCAGCGGGCATATGCCTATAACAACTCACTGACGAAGAAGATCGCCGCGCTTGAAGCGCGGAGCAAGAACGCCATCGCATCGCGTGACAAGGCGGCTCTTGGTCAAATCCGGACTGAGATTACGGGCTTGCAGAAACAGGCAAGCGACGAGCAGCAGCAGGTGAACAAATATATTGCCGCCCAAAGCAACGTCACGGGTGACAAAGATGCTCAGGCGTCGGGGAAGTATGGGGCTTACCAAAACGAGCTTGGTGAACTCAAACAGACGAACGCCAACATGTCGAAGAATCTTTCGCGCCTAGCCGCGCTGCAAAAGCAAGTCAATCTGTAACCGAGTTCACCAAATGCGAAAGGCAACGAAGCGAATGAAACCGTCTCTCTTGGTAGCGAGCATCGCCATAACGGGAGCTGCTCTCAGCAGCTGCGAAACAACCGGCGATCCGACGAAGGGCGGAATCTTCTGGAGCCCGGCAAAGGCGCAGCAGCGACTCGATCAGCGGCAACAGACGCTTAACAACATCAATTCCGACACTTCGCGGGTGGAGAGCAGCAATCAAAAGAAAGAGCAACAGCTGGACGAAGGTCAGTAATTGCATTTCGGGCTGTCAGCAGGTATTCGTCCGAACGGCTATCATCAGCTTAATAACGAATCGGCTTTCGTGGCGTTTGCGGACCGTCTTAGCTTTCGGCCTGCTCTCTTCCGCTCTTGCGGGTTTAGCCACCGCGAGCACGAAGGAGGAGCGGCAATCCGCTTGGGGCATCTTTCAAGCGGCCAAGGAAAACATCGTTTCGAAATGCATTTACAAGCCGAAGGCTGAGGAAGTCGTGTCGGGCGCTCTGATCGCTCTCGCGAAGGAGCTTGGTCCTGGTAACGCGCAATATTTCCCCGGGAAGATGACCGGATCGATAGACGAAGCCATGGCTGCCTACGTTGGCGCGATCCGCACGCTCGAGGACAACCTCCATATCCCGATTAAGACGCTGGTAGCACGATCGATCCGAGATTACTGCCGATCAATCGATCGCTATTCCGACTACGACGATTTCGACCTGTGGAACAGAATCAATGAAGCTGGTAGGTTTAACTATGTCGGAATTGGAACCGCGTTGTTCGAACGCGCGGGCGAGGGATTTCTTCTGAATCCATTCCCCGACGGTCCTGCGGAGCGGGCGGGGATCGTCAGTGGCGATTATCTTCTGGAGGTGAACGGCAGCTCCGTCAAAGGAATGTCGAAAGTGGAGGTCTTTGCCGCCTGCCTGGGCAAAGAAGGAACGAATGTGGAAGTCAAGGTGCAGCACGCCGATAACACCGTCGAGATAATGAAGGTCATTCGTGAAAGGATGACTACGTCACCGCTCGTAGTTGAGCATACTGCATCGGGAATGCACGTGGCCTGCCATGGTGAAATTACCAACCGGGCAGTGGAAGATCTTCGCACGCTGCTGCGATCGCAGCGATCTGGAGAAAACTTGACCCTCGACCTGCGTGGTTGTCCAGGTGGAACCGTGGACGCGGCGGTTAATTTTGCTTCACTGTTTCTTCCGGCTGATACCCTCATCGGCAAACTGGAGACGGTAAATGGTCAGGAGAAATTGATTTCGACAAACAAGACTCCCTATCACCCGCTGAAACTCGTGATCCTTCAGGATCGCTTTACCGCCAGTGCCGCCGAATTGGTCATTGCCGCTCTGGTCAGCAACAGAAGCGTGTCCGCAGAAACTCGAGGGGAACGGACCTATGGAAAGGGAGTCACTCAGCGTCAAGTCGAAATCTTTGCCGACGACAAGGGTACGCCAGCAGGAATTCTTTCGATAACGGACGCAAGAGTTTACGGCCCAAAAAACGAGGTTTGGGACGGCGAAGGCCTGCCGCCAACCGCGGAAGCAAAGTGATGAAAGCTGGCCGACCGGAACCCTGACTTACTTCCCAGTTTGTTTCGCCGTCAAAGCAAACAAAATAGTCCCATAACAGAAGGCGATCCAGCTGCACAGGGTGATCGTCGAAATTTGAACCGGAACGAGGGAAGAAAAAATCGTACCTTTGGAGAATCTCACGTCCCGCCGTGATTCCACTGTGTCTCGATAGAAAATACGAAAGCCGTCATCGCTGCGGTCGCCCACTTCTTTGTGCTGGCCGAGTCGATCGGCGATGACGGCAAGATTTTGCCAGGACACGTTCACCGGCGAGAGTTTGTCGTAGGACTGTGAGAATGAGTGGCCGTCAGCTTCCCATTCGACATTCTCTTTCTCGCCCCGCGAAGTGAGGAACAACGGTTTCTTGGTCCGATTCGTCAGAGACGGGGTCAACAATCCATAAAGGGTCGCAACATCCATGATGCGCTGCGCTGCAAAACTCGGCATCGCATGACTGAACACGAATACGGATTTGGTCATGTCCGGAACGCTTACGACGATGCCTCCGAACAAGATCTGTGGGATCAAGACTAATGGCACCCAAAGCACCGCTTGAGTCGTGTTTTTGACCAGAGACGAAATTGCGACGCCAATGCTGACGCTCACGAGGGCGGCGGCCGCGATCGCGAGAAAGCGTAACCCCAGCGTCACGGATAGCACTTCCGACACCGGCAATCCCGGCATTGTGATTTCGTGCCCTCGGATATCGAGAATCGGCGATCCGTCCTCCTGCATGAGTGGGCGCCTTCCGGAGTCTATGATGTTCTGGGTCAAATGGAAAAATCGCGAGAGTGAAAAAAGAGACATCACTGTCCACCGGCTAGGTTGCGCTGGTTTTTGATCCTCGACTGCACTGTTGGCGGCGGAAGAGGAAGTCGTCGGGGCGTCTTGCGCAACTGCTTCAAAACTCATCGACGGCTGCTTCGATTCGTCTGGCGGAGCTGGAGCCGTCAGCCGGGCCGCTATGTCTTTCATTACATTTTGCCGGTCGATCTTATCGGGATGGAAAATCCCGGCGAAAAGAAGGGTCGTAAAAAAGAGAATCACCGCCTGGCTTAGCGAGACTGCCGATAAGAATCCAAACTTACTCAAGATGTAGGAGTTGATCCCGAGGCCGCAGATTCGCTCGCGTCTAAAGATCGGAAGCTCACCCACGATCTGCTGCGCGCCGTTGCTGCACCCAAACCACATCGTGGCGACGATGCAAAGAAACATCCGCATAGCCGACTCCTCCGCCACCCAGCTAACGAGAAATCCAATAAGCAGAGGCTGTGCGAGGATGAATGCCAGGTTTAGTCTTTCAGAACACAGAATCCTCCATTGACGCGCGGTTAGCAGCAGAAACGTCTTTACAGGGCCGACTCTAAGTGTCTGCGAGGTTACTTCGTCGAATTTATTAACGGCTTCCCGCGGTAATGGTGGAAAGGCTCGATTGGCAAAAGCCGAAGACTGGAATTCGTGCTCCCATTCTGAAGCGCCCTTATCCGAGTTCGCCAGCAATCCGTAAATCCGCTCGATCGGCGAGCTTTGCGCAAGGTTTACTTCGTCGTTGGCATCATGAAGGAAGTGCTGTCGAGCCTCGTCCGTATTGCCGGCAAAGACTAATTTACCGCCTTGCAGGAAAAGGATGCGATCAAACAGATATGCTTTCTGCAGGACATGCGTCGTGCAGATCACGGTCAGTTTTGTCAGGGTCAAGGACTGCAACAGCGTCATGAGGGATTCTTCCATCGCGGGATCAAGGCCGGAGGAAGGTTCATCTAGGAACAGCACACTCGGCTTAGCAAGCAATTCGATCGCAATGCTGACGCGTTTGCGCTGACCCCCGGATAAATCAGCAACTCGTTTTGCTGTGTGTTCGGCCAGTCCCAATCGACTGACAACGCGAGCGACGAGCGCTTGAACCTGGTAGGCAGGCAGCTTCAATCGTAGCCGGGCGCTGTAGGTGATTGCATCTGTTACAGTCAACTCCTTATGGACGATGTCATCTTGTGGGACATAGCCAATGCCAATCTCGCGCAAGCGTCCTCGGTCTGACAATGGAATTCCGCCGATACTTATTTGACCGGAGCTGGGTGGGTTAATGCCGCATAAGGCGTTAAGCAGGGTCGATTTTCCTTGGCCGGACCCACCAAGGACACCAATAAACTCGCCCGCGGCAATATCCAACGATACATTATCGAGGATAGCACGCCCTCCGGCCCGGACTGTCAGGCCACGAGCACGAATCGAACCGGATACTTCCGGTTGGATCCAGCGAATGGCGTCGCCAGTGAATTCAAAAATATATCCGGAAATACTAAATCGATCGCCGAAAACCAGGCGCTCCCGCGTGAAGGCGATTCCATTGAGTTCCATTCCGACTCGGCTGTGATCGGTAAGAACGAAATCTTTCCCTTCAGCCTCGATCGTGGCATGCACGCGTGAGATAGAGTTTTCCTCCGAATCCAGATCCAAGCGATTCGGGTCGGTCGGCGAACCCGGCTCGGCTCGACCGATAACCAGCGGGTTGCCGGAAAGTCGGATATGGCCAACTGGTCGTCCGCCGCGCATTGGCTCGGCAAGAAGCCGGTTGAACTGAATAAGAACGCCAGGCAATTCCAGCGTGTCCAAGTGTGCGAGCGGGAATTGTTCCCCGGGCTCGATTAAGCGGCCGTTAATAGCTACGGGACAGGTCAACGCGGCGGCGCATTGCGCGACCCAGGTTGCACGCCGCATATTCCATTCGAAACCAATTGCAGTCGGCGCAGATTCCCCATCGATTTGAATGGAATCGTCACCATTACCGCCGATCCGCAGATAACCGCGCGGGAGTTCGACTTCTCTCTCTCCTGGGCCATCAATGATCCGAAGCATTCCTATCATTTTGGCGGCGGACTAAATTGGATATGTACGTCCCGATCGACCGGCATGACCGGCGATTTGGTCCTCGAAGGCGCTTCGGTGCCGGAACCTGGTTCGGGCCGACTCTCCCTCGACTCATCTAAACGGTCTTTTGAAGCTGAATCAGGGGACCGCCGACTCCGCGCATTTGATTTCTCGGAGTCACCCCATTGTATGGTAACGGTGCCGTCCGCATTCATGATTGGGGGGCGATTATGATCAAAATTTTGAGGGGGTGAAGCATTGCTCCGCGTCGCCTCCTGTTCGGTGACCGGAGCGATCTTCTTCGCCGAATTTATCCTTGTAACAATTTCATCCGCATCGGGAAAGACCCATTCCCCTGCGTAGTTTGCCTTAACGGGCAAGTCCATCTGGTAGGCCTTCCCATCATCCGACCGAACCGAAAGAGAAATTTCCGAGGCGAACGGGTAAAGGCTATCTGGCATCTGCACGCTATGGGTTGTGTAATTTTCGATTCGAAACCCCTTCAGCTTGGCCACGATGTCATCCTTAAGTTTCTTACAGGAAGTTTCGTAGCTCGATTCCAGAGTTTCCTTGGTAGGAACCGCTGTCGAGTTCGTCGATTGGGTAGATGAGCTTCCCTGCTCGTTCTTCTGCTCCGCTGCGCTCAGTTGGCTTTCCAACTGTTCGATCCTTTTTTTCAAATCAACGACGCGATTTTCAAGCTCTTGGGATCGATCGCTGCACCCCAAAACTATCAAAGTGGCCGCAGAAACTCCAAGCAATCCCAAGCATCGGAGATGCCGATTCCGGGATTGGACTTGAGCCGCTTCGATCACGGCAAATCAGTTTACGAGAGGCGGTCGGAGCGTCCAGAAAAATTATGACCCTGCAGTCAGAAAAATTTTGAAAAATTCTCTTGTTGCGGTTCCCACTGGGATGATAAAACGCCGACCATGTTTCAGATCTTTCTAGGCCTGAAGTGGCCGCCGAAACTGCTGGGAGCTGGTGTATTCATCGCACTGATTTACCTCGTGTCCATTGTTCAAGCGCAGGATAACTCTCGGGAGAAGAAGGTCCCGTTCGATCCAAAAAGCGCTAAGGATGGCGGCCTCGGTATGCCGAGTCCATTCGACAAGTTTCTTGCCCTCGATCAAGTCCTTTCCGGAACGAAGGTCGACTGGCGCAAGACCTTCCGTCAGGTCGCGGTAGAGATCGACCCAGATGCCTTTACCGACAAAGATGTCGCTATTCCTATGGTCCTGGGCGTCCGGATTGCTGACGGCGTCATGGCGGTCAAGGCTTCCGACGCCGAGTTGCTGAACAAATGTGCGGCGGACATCGAAAAGCTGGCTCAGAAGATGGGAGTTAAGGACTCCGAACTAACTCGTGCGAGGGCGGCGCGGGCGGCGGCAAATAACAACGAGTGGCTGAAGGTTTTCATGGAACTCGGCTTTCTTCAACAGGACATTATGCAAAAAATAGCGGATAAAGACAACCCGATCAGGGGCAATCTGCTTGTCGTCTGCGGTTGGATGCAAGGCGCACGCTACACCACAACGATTATCGAGAATCACTATACCAAACCTGCCTCCAACATCCTCCGCGAACCGCTGTTGGTGAAGGCGCTCAATGAAAAGGTCCAACAAATGCCGCCGGACGTGAAGAAGAACGCTACGGTTAAGACCATGCTAAACGTGCTTCCTAAAATGCAAAAAATCCTGACCATCCCCTTGGATGGCAGCATTTCCAAAGAGAACGTCGCGCAATTGAAAATGTTGTCCACCGAGGTGGTGAAGAGCGCCGTTCAGGCCACACCATAAACCCAACTAACACGTAAGCAGCGAAGACAATTGAGATCATGAAATCAAACCGACTAATTGCAGTTACCCTCGCAGGTTTGCTTATGCATCCTCTCCTATGTCAGGCCGATCCGGCTCAGGCCGAAGACGACGCCTATAAGATGGCTTTTCGATATATCCAAAAGAGCTTTGCATTGTCTCCGACTAACACCAGCGGGTTAGGGAGCGTTGGATATACCGTGCGCGTGCTCATTCCGGTCAGCAAAGGTTTAGACTATGTCATTCTGATTGGAGGAGATCGGGCAGCGAAAGACATCGACCTTTACGTTTATGATGAGGTCGGGGGACTGATTCTTGATGACCGTCGCGATGACCGCCACGCCGGTGTTCAATTTCGCTCCAGCTATAGTGGCACTGTCGAGGCCTACGTCCACATCGCGCGGGCCAACGGCTTGGCCGCTTATGCTGTCCTGGTTGGCCGTCGCGGGGTCGAACGACCGGTGTCGGCGGCGGCAGGCCCGCCCTCCGGCTCAACTGCATCTACTGCGGCCGAGGCAAGTCCTACGCCGTAGACGATCTCCTTTTCCTGGATTTCCTCTCCTCGTCAGATCCAAACCTAACAATGAATAATTCAGCCGCCGTGAAAACACTTGCTTTAGCCCTTGCTCCTCTGCTTTTTGTTACTGCGTGCGTCCAACCCGATCCGTACCCAGTCTACGTGGATCGCACTGTCGTGCGGAAACAATACGTAAAGCCAAAATCAGATGATTTTCAGGCCGTGGAAAAGCCAAGCACTTATACAAGCAAGTCGACGGACGACTAGCCTATAAGGGCTTAAAGCTGTAGTCCCGCGGCACCTCAGGACTGATCAGTCGCGGCAGTTGTCCGTGCCACATCACGGCATTCAGCTCGAAGCGATCTACGAGTGCTATCAAGAATTCGGTGTCGGCGGGTTGCTGTGCGACCGATTCCTCGCAGCCGCGCCTGATTTGCTGGATCAACATGAGACCAAAAGGCGCGATTTGCGCGCGCTCCCGATCGGCACTTTCGAATGAGAATAGCAACTCGTTGCTTTTCTCGCTTCTCACAATGTTCCCCCCGCACTTGCTCGTTCCGAGGCAGGTTCGGTGGTCGCTACCGAAAACGATGTGAATTCAATTAAGGTTCAAAAGACGCTGTTGTTTGAGCTGATCGCCTGGAGATCAACTGCGGAGTTGCGAACCCACATTACGGCCGGACACCTGAAGGTTACGATTTCAAACAATCACGCGTAAAGCCCGGCGATTTCGCATGTCTACTCTGAACAACCCCAATTAGCATCATGTGCCTCTCGGCAGATACCGGAGCAACTTTCCGCTAATGAGAGCTGCGAAATAGTCAGTAAGGCGGCGAACACACGGCTCGTAGCGAACAACCACGCCGACTTCGATGTTCTTGCTCTGGGCCGCCTCTGTAAAATTGGCCGAAGTGATGAGAGCGACTTTGCTGTCGATGATGACGCACTTAGCGTGGAGACTTGCGCGGTCGGTAGGTGCCATCGCGAGCGCGCGAGGATCGTAGTAAATTTCTGGTAGCTTCTGGACGGGCCAATGCTTCTCTCGGAAGTCGCTGATGTAACGGCGTATGATTTCTGTTTCGAGAGAAGTATCGCCGTAGCTCCTGGCGATATTCAGGCAGAAGATGACGCGGAGGGCAGGAATAGCGGTCATGCGTTTGGCCAGTGCCTTGAATAGCTTCTTCCCATTATGAACTGCGTATCCCACCAACAAAACCTTCTCGTTCGCTTCGCCGATGAGTGCACTCAAGACGGCCGCTGTGTCGGCTGTAGGCACCCCTTCTACTTCGGGCCCGGACAACACGAGATCGAACAGGAGGGCGAGGTCTGGTGAACGGTGACGCTCGACGAGGATAACGTCGATAAGATGAGCGACGTGCACCGGTTGCATCCCGGCGGCGACAAGTTGTTCAAGGTATAGCAGGACCAAAGAAGATGCACTTCCAGTTAGTTGCTCGATCGCGCGGCGTTGTAGCCCGTGCGCGAGGCCGCCTTCTCTGAAAGAATGGGAGAGCGAACGAAGCGTTGTCTCCGACAGTGCGTGTAGTGGGCTGTCGTTCACGCGGGTGAGCTGAAGAACGCCGTGCCACCCGCTTCAACTGTTGGTACAACACAGCTGCGATCGAGAAAATCGTTGTGCTGTTCGCAGGAGGTTTCAGCAATGAGCAAGCACCCGTGACACGCGCTGCCTAACAACGGCTGGTGATCGTGTTCGCCGGGAGTGTGATGCGCGCAGACCGGATCGTTGGCGCATAGGATGACGAGATCGAGGGCACGGCGCATGTGCTTCCGAATTTCACGTCCAGCTTCGACGAGCCCGCCTAGCGTACCTTCCGCATCAGAGGAGCCAGTGTAAATCAATATGCCATACCTTTCCGGCGCTGCGTAGATGCGCTCTCGCAGCGATGACGCTGGATAGCCGCACTCCAATGAAATTGCGGTGATGAGCAGGTGCGCTAACGAGTGCAGCATGTAGAACGGCATCCCCGGGAACAGCCGCTTGCTCGCGTTGTGCTCACGCTGCCAAAGGGCGAAACCCGCAGCCAATTGCCGTCCGCGCAATTGAACTTCAGAGCGGGCGAGCCATTCGGCGATGGCACTGTTGTTGAACAGGAGGAAGATGCCTTCGCCAAGATTTTCGATGGCCGGCAACCACGTGGTGTCGATTGCGAGCGGCGCTCGCTGCACATCGAGTTCGAGCTCCCCTTGAATGTCGGGTCCCGCTGCTTCAAAGCGTGTGAAGCCAAGCAGCGCGACGACTTCGCGAAGCCGATGCACCAGCACAACCCGCTCGATAGAACTCATCCAATCCGCCTGCCACACCGTCTTCGGTAAGCGACGCGCGAAGAAGTCCCCGTGCGGCACGTCGGAGCCGAGTTCTTCCGCAGCGACTGCGAGCGCATCGAACTCTACTTCCTTAACTGGACGATCGGCATTGTTGGATCCGGCACGCACGCGTTGAATGGCATCCCAAACGGCGTCGTCATCCAGGCCGGCCAGCATTGCAGCGACGTTCGGAATCTGCCGCACAGTTGTCAGCATCTCGCGCGAGCTCACGATGGAGAGCCCAGCGTCCCACGCCGATCGCACGATCTCATCCACTGGCGTGCGTGCGTCGGGAATCGAAATAACGGACATGACCTGCGGGAAGTAGGCATTGCTCGCGCTGCGAATAAGCAACCGATTTGGCTGGCCACATTGTTCCCGTGTTCCTTTTCCGAGCCACGGGCGTGAGCCATTGCAATGACCGAGTGCCATCAACTCCTGACGCGCAGCCTGGCTCATCACGCGCTCCGCGCCACACTCACAGACGATCCAAATCTCATCGAGGTCGCCACTCGTGCCGCGTTCCTCAATCCACAGGTTGCGGACGCAGGTTGCATGTGAGCCATGCACAAACGCCTTCCAGTCGATGTCGCCGATGTGCCCTCGCTTGCACGCACGGACGAAACGGACTGGGACGACGCTGTGTCTCCTGTTGTCCTCATCACGGTATTTACCGCGATCGAGGCTGTTCAGATGGACGAGTCGTCGGCGACGGATTCCGCCTTTTACGATGACAGTGTCCTGAACGATGAACCACTCGGGAAAACGCCAGCCAGTAATCCCCGGATGCGGCCCTTGCGGCATGTCGTTTGCGGGAGGTGGATGCCGCAACATCACAGTGTTACGCCCCAGCGTGTGGCAGATCTTCGCCGTCAACCGATCTTCGTTGATGGTCGGGATGTGTGCGGCGTCATAAGTCCACTGGTCGAGGCCCGCGACAATGATCGAAGCGTTCGGCAAATCAACCATCGCGCCCGGGCCGAACGTGGTGATGAGCTGGCTCGCCCGGATCTGGTCCTTATTCATTCCCAGTCGTTCAGGTTCTTGACTACGAGATCGACTGCCGGTTCGACATCGCGCATCGAGCGGTTCGCGCGAAAGCGACGGCGGATCGGCGGGAGGTCAGCCAGCTCAGGGTTCAACGGCTCATAAAGCAAGCGCTTCGCTGCCCCGATCTCCACCTGGTATTGCAAACGCGTGTTCGTTTGCTGGAACTCGGTCGCGATGTTCAGCCAATCATCGAGCAGGCTCGTGCAGCGGTGCAGCACGCGATCGCGTAACGCCTGCCGCTCCTCCGCATTCATGTTCTTATGGTTACTGGCGCGGTCGGCGAAGCGAATGGCGAAATTCGTCAGCGCATTGCGCAATGAGATGATCTCCATCGCACCGGCTGGCGGAGTCATGCTCGTGTTGCCTTGGCGCGAGAGCGCAACCAACGCTGCGGCCAACGCGCGATCCAGCGCACGCGGCGAGAAGGGCGTCACGCTCATCGCTTCTACCGCGCGATAGAAGGTGGCGTGATAGCTCGCGAAACGTTCGTAGTGGGAGCGGTCGCGCGGCTTGTGAATATTGAGGAGCGTGACGACGAGCCCCGGCTTGTCCGCATCGCGTCCGACGCGGCTCGTTGCCTGGATGTACTCGGCGCTCGTTTTCGGTTGCCCGAGCACCACCATGAGCCCGAGGCGCAAAATATCGAGCCCGACCGAAATCATGTTTGTCGCGAGCGCAACATCGACGTGATCGCCTTCGTAGAAAGGCTGAGCGAGACGGCGTTTGTTGGCCGCTACTTCGCCCGTTGAGACGCGCGAAGTCAGCTCGAGCACATCGTATTGAATTGTGCGATCGCTGAAGAGCTCCTCCGCCGGCTCCACTCGCCGCCGACGACGATATTGCGCCACCCGCGTTCGCACTTCATCCTCGATAATTCGCCGGCTACCGCCGAGCTCGCGCAGGCTGTTGAAATAGCCGAGCAATGTCATGTAAGGATCGGCGGGGTTTTGCTTGTTGTTCTTTCCGCCTTCCCGCTGCCACGCGGTTTGCGGCGCGCTTAAAAGCGCGAGACACGACCGAAGCAGCAACACTTTCAAACTGCGGCCTTGAGCGGCGAGTCCCACATACAGCCGAGCTGGCGCCATGTTCGATAGCTGCGTCTTCGCAAAGAATGAATCACGGCGGTCCGGACCAGGCGGCGGAAAAACCGCCACTTGGCCGCGTTCGAACAAGGCTCGAATCTGCGTATCGGCGCGGCGCACGGTTGCGGTGCTCGCAATAATCTTCGCGCGGATTTTGGCATCCCCATTTTGCCGGCTGGCGAGCTCGTCGATCACCGTCTCGTAAATTCCCGCGATGGTTCCGAGCGGCCCAGAGATCAGGTGTAGCTCGTCTTGGATGATGAGGTCCGGGCCCGGCAAGTTGCCGCCAAGCGGTGTGCCGCGATTCGGATCCGCCGGCCCGTAAAATCCTTCTGCGTCAAACCGATCCACCAAGCCGAACAAGGTTCCCGTCTGCCCGATCCACGGCAGGCTCGCGAATTTATCAACGGTGGCGATGATGAAAGCAGGGAGCCGCCGGTATATCGGCTCATCGACGCCCACAATCGGAAGCGCACGATCACCGCTGAAATCGCACTGATGATTTACGCAATGCACGCACAGGTCGCGCGGCTGCCTGGCGTTCGGCACCAGGCGGAAGGACTGCCCGGTAAATTTGGTGCCGCACCACGGACAATTCTCGATCGGGATCGGCGCCGCGTTGTTGCGATCGTTCTGCATGAAACGTCGCGTTTTGCGATATGCGGTGTTGTCAGCGCCGGGGCCATCATAGCCTTCGTGGCCCATTCGATTCGGCGTCGCCGCGGAACCGACCCAGAGACCGATCTCGAATGGCCATTGCCCGAGTTGCTCGCGGTTCTTCTCGCGTTCGAGCTCGAGCGCACAGAGAAGCGCGGCTGCACGGCCAAGCTGATCGAGCGTGAGCAGCCGCAAAGTGTAGCGCATGAGCACGCTCATGCCCGCTGAACGAATCGCGCCGCTATGCGTGAGCCGCCGGTGCACCATCGTGAACGCGGCCAGCCCGAGATATGCCTCCGTTTTCCCGCCGCCGGTCGGAAAGAAGAGCAAGTCCACCAGTTCGCGTTCGACATGCAGCGGGTTCGCAATGCTGCGCAGCGTCATGAGAATGAAGGCGAGCTGGAATAGGCGCCACTGAGGGGCATCGACTTGATCCCGCGTCGTTTGCTTTCCGATCGCCTCGCGGCTGCGCGCGGCGGCGGCCATGGCCCGATTGGCGATGCGGAAAGACTCCAGCACCTTGTCGTCAGCCAGCAAATCAATGCCGGCCTCTATCCGGCGTGCCGCTTCCTCTGCTTCGCTCAAGAGCGTGTCTGCCGTTTGCTTCCGCTGCGCGTCCAAGTCGGGATAACGGCCGCGCTGATCTGCGATCCACACGCGGTATTGCGTGACAATCGGGAGCAGCTTCGTCTTCGCTTCCGCCGCATCTTTGAGTTGCGCGAGCTGTTCCATCCGCAGCTCGACACCTTCGAGATGCGCGGGCGCGATCCGCTCCACTTCAGCGGAAGGCATCCAGACTGTGTGCACTTCGAAGCACTGGCCGGCGTCGGCCATCACCGCTTCGGCCGAGACTCCATGGCCGACCGCGTATTCGTAGACGTCGCGATATTGCAGGTCGGCGACACAATCATCCCAGTCGTCGCAGCCCTCGTCCGACGACCAGCCGCGCAGGTCCGGTCGCGCCACGAACGGCTCGGGCGCGCTCACGATGAGCCGCGCCTGGAACGCAAATGCCTTGTATCGACGCTCCGGATCGGCGGGCCGTTTGTTAACGAGAAAGAGCGAGACCGAGCGCGTGCCCGCGGGCAGACGCGCGCCGCTCGTGACCGACCGGACGGTTGCACTCACGAGCAACCCGCCGCCGCTCGGTACATCGACGGGAAGAGCTTTCGCGCCCGGCTCGGGCAAAGTGATTGCCACCGCTTCCGAGCGCGGTGTTCGGCGATAGCCGCGCTTTCCTTTCGTTAGGCTGCCGTAGCTGCCTTCCCCCTCCCCGACTGTCTCTGCTTCTAGAAGGCCGGCGTCAGCGACCGCGCCGACAACGACTGTCTCATGATCCGGCGGTTCATCGGTTTTCGCCCCGCCTTCGTAGCGATAATCGCCCCATTCCACGATCACCCGGAGCTCTTTGACTGACGGCGGAACGAGCACGCTCACACCCATCGAGGATGGAAGCAGACTGCGCCGAGCCGCGGCGCGATCTGGCGGCGACGCATCATCAGTGCCACCCGCATCGTTCGCAAAGTCCAGCTCTTCCGTGTCGGTTGGATCGCTCCGTTGCTCGATCGGCGCATCGGTTGGAACGAGGAACCCGCTCAAGTACCAACGAGACGGCGCTTCGCGCAGCAGCTCGTTCGCGAAAGCGTGTTCGTTATCCGGCCCGATGAGATCGAGCTTCAACGCCTCCGTTACTTCGCTCCGAATCTCGACCGACGTCATGCTTTTATACAACCCAACTGATTATCGGATCTTCCGCCTGCTCGCGACCGTCAGCCGCTAATCTCGAGAACATTAATCAGTGCGCCTGGAAATTTGCCGTCCAGCAGCTCAGCAGCCATCCCGGCATACGCATCGAGCGTTTCCGTTCCGTCCGGCTTAACGCTGACGACATGCGGCTCACCGGGGCACCGGTATGAGAAGCCGGATGATCCTCTTGCTTCGACACCGTCAAAAAAGAGGAACTTCCTGCGTTGGGAGTCCTCCGCATCCGAAAGCAGAACCCAAGGAAAGAGCGGAATGGCGAGCAAAGAATCCCCATCAAGAAGAAATGCCTGTCCGTCTTCGGGTGTTTGGTCAAGAACCAGTGCACGTGGCGCGCTCCCGACGCCTTGCCCGTGCAGCCGGCGAAAGCTCGCGTGAACCTTGCCCGCTCTGAGCTTGCTTTCTTGGAAGAAGCCAAATTCCGCACGTTCGAAAACCTGACGAGCAAGGTTGCCAAGCTGTAACAACGGCCGATTCCAGTCTACAGCCTGCTCGTCGACCTTGTCGTGCTTGCATTGGGCGACATCTGACACTGCCCGATTCACACCTTCATGAACAGGTCCCTCCTTCAACGTCAAAAGGCCCCTCGTGAAACTGGCATGACCACTCAATGCGCTGACGTACTCCTTCACGCAGTGCCATATCGGGCCGGCAGACACTTTCTCTTGCTTGAACTTCTTCATGACCCCGTGGCGCCCCGCGTGCGTGCCTTTGCGCGCGCGCTTCTCCTCGTCTCCACACAATGCGATGAGCAGCAACGAAAGTGTTGTCTCGACAAATTGCCTGGCGCGTTTGGCGCGTTTCAGGGCGTCACCACTTTCAGCGATGTAGCAAGCCAATGGCAATGCCATCGGCGCCGGAAGGTGCTGTTCCAGATCACTTAATTCCAGCCATGAAGGGTCTTCAGCATCGTGCTGGTATTGGGAAATCGCTGCCGCCGAAACAAACGCCAGCGCTGTATTGCTCGAACCGAAGTCAAGCCCCAGATAAGCTTTGGTCGCGGTCTTCAGCTCCGTTCGCGAGCTCGTCATATCCATATAAAATGGACGGCCTTTGGCCACATCATGCGCGGTCGCATGTTGCCCTTCACGAAAAATGAACTTGGGCGTCACTGTTCCGTCGGCGTGCATCTCCAGCTCGACCTTCAACTGTCTGTCGAACTTCGCAGCACTCGGTGCATGCAGCTCGGATTGCTCGAAATTAAGCCGGCTCTCGGTTCGCTCCGGATCCGTCTCGAGACCTTCGGGCGGCGAGGCATGAAAGTAGAACCGGATGTGCTTGGGAGCAGATAGCGGGGAGACCACTTTCCACTCCAGTCGTTTTCCTTCCAGCACCCGCACGTCTGTTGCGGCCGGAATCATTACGCCGGGCTCTGATTGAATTGCCGGTAACGACGATGTGCCGATTGGCTTTAGCGCGACGGGCGTAGGATCGACACCGCCAGCACCCAACGCCAATGACAACGGGTTGTAGGTGACCATTTCGAAATCGCTCGTGTGATCCGGCGAGAAGAACCGCCGGCTGCACTCGATGGCGAGGCCTTTTGCCACCACCTCCTGGTAGTCCTCCTTGATGTCTACAAGGATTGCGCCTTGCAGTTCCGGGTTGTCTCGACGGATCCAAGCTCCGATCCAGCCGATATTCGCCGTTCCGCCGGAAAGAATAACCCGGTTGATCGGCTTACCTTCGAGCGCCAGGCGTGCATTCTCGACCGTGCGTTGTATGAGCGGCTTCAGGTGCGGATTCCATACTTCGGAGAGAAACACCTGCTGAAACGTGCTTGTAGCTATGGGAACCTGCTGCCATTCCGGTTCGACCGCGTAGGGATCAACCGGCAGATCAACCCACTCCTCTCCTGCTGGCGGCTCATCTCTCGTCCAACCACGGGGATCGAGGTTTATCGCTGCTGTTAACTGTCGCTTTGCCTTTTCAACGTGATAGATGGCCACCTGGTAGTTGTTAAAGAACGCAGTCTCATTCTCCGTCAGGTCCCGATAGCGCGCGCGCCCCTGCATAACCTGCAGGCACTTTTTCAGAGTTGCACGAAGATGCCGCTGCTCCGCCTGCGTCGGCGCATTGCTGAGTAAGGCGTGCGCAGCTAGATGGTGGTTGATGAAGTAACCACCGACCGGCTCGGACGAAGAACCAAACGGCTTCGAGTTTCGGCCCGTTTGACTGATTTCTCCTTCCTTCGTCGTCTCGACCACGGAGCAATCTGAAGTGCCGCCACCGACGTCGAGCACGAGCACGCAGTATTTTTCTTTCCCAGTCAACTCGGCGTGCCTGTACCCGTAGCGATAGTAGTTGAAAACCGCTAACGGTTCCGGCAGAAACTCGATCTCGCCGAAATACACATTCTCGGCGCCGTGCATGCGCCGCTTTTCGAGTAGCTCGCGCAGCCTTGCGCGGTAGTGCGGGAGCCAATCACTCAGCTCTTCAGAATGCACGCTTACCGGCTCAGCCACGATGACGTGAGCGCTTTCACTTACGCCGGCATCGCGCAGAGCGTGCGACGCCCTTTCCAAGCATTGCTGTAGGAAGTCAACCGTGAGCTTCGCTGCTCCACGAGCCTGTCCGTCTGCGCAGGGAAAACTTTCCGCTGCCTCGCTCCGCGCCGCGCCGCTGCCGAGCGCCACTTTGAAGTCGTGGTTGATGCGAGAGATGTGCTTATCGCGCTCGGCGCGTTCGTATGCCGCTTCACCGATCAACGGGTCTGCTCCGTCAGCGTAATAGAGAACAGTTGGACATGAGGTCGCGGAGCCGAATGCGACCAGGGGGATGCGGTGGATGACGAGTGATTTTTGATTTCGAGCCATTTCGCTTAGACGAATCTAATGCTGCCCGCGCTCCAGCAGCATTGCCCGCCCACGGCCGGAAGTGCGGGCGCCGCCTGAATCATCGCGAAAATCCAGCTCTTCCGTGTCCGCCGGATTGCTGCGCTGCTCGATTCCCGCGTCAGTCGCGACAATGAAAGCGGTCGCGTAGCAACGCGATGCGGCGTCCCGTAGTAGCTCGTTTTTATACGCGTACTTGTCATCCGCCGCGGCGACGTCGAGCTTCAGCGCGCTGTCTATTTCGCTGTGAATTTCGACCGAGTTCATCTTCGTCAGTTCACCACGTTACCCAGACCGAGCAGGCGGAGTTTCGTCTCTTTGTCGCCCAGCGACACGCCCCATCTGCTTTCCAGGAACTCCAGCATCGCGAGACCACGCTTCACGACGTGCTTCGGCGTCCAGCTCGTCTCTTGGGCAATCTCCCCTTCGCTGAATGAGCCGTTCGAATATCCGCGTCCATTTTGACCGCGCTTCTTGCGCGCGAAGCTTTGATTCGAAAGTTCGGAGTTCTTTGGGCGCGAAAGCGGCAGCAGATTGCCTAACGAATGCCGCAACCGGTGTTGTTGCTCGGCGTTCAGCCGCTCAAATTCCGGCCACTCCCCAGCGATCGGCGTTTGAGGATAGATGTGCTCGACGGTGACGTGATCGCGCTTCGACGCCACAAGGTCATCCCAGTTTAGTTTCGAGGCGCTGGAATGTGCTCGCGCTTTCAGGTGCTGCTCATACTCGAAGAGGAAGAAACGCAGTTCCCGCCAGCTGTAGAAACCCTGCCCGCCTTCTTGCGAAAAGCGCTCCTCCATTTCGACGATCGCTCTTCCGACGTTGAAGTAGCTATTCGCCCACCAGCGCACCGAATCGGCAGCAGCGCGCACACTGGTCCTCGTCCGATACACGTCTCCGGCCAGTCGATAGAAATGAGAATTGCCGGTGTCACTGCGCGTGCCGGAAAGTCGTGCGGCTAGAAACACAAAACGCTCTGCCTGCTGAACCAACTCGGCGACTTCCTCGTCCGCAGGTCCTTGCAACAACGCTGCCATCAGTAGCGGCTCGAATGCTCCGTAACCGAGCCGGCCGAGCCGCTCCACAACCTTGCGAATCGGCGTCGGTAAGACTGTCGCCTTGGTCGGGAAGTGAATCGCCCACCACCATTTCACTGCTTGTTGCAGGCTCGTTACATACTCCTGGATCAACTCCAGCGTGACGGTTCCCGCGGCGAGAGATCGCGTCGTAAATAAATCTTTCAGCAGGAAGTTGTGAAACTCACCCGCCCCGGCGCGGCTGTAGTCGAAGAAGAGTATCCAGTGGGCTCGCAGGAATTGATCGTCGTCGAGCGGGCTCTCGCTGTCCTTCCCGAGGTACTCGTACACGGTCTTCCATGCGTTTGTGATGTTTTGCCGGAGCTGTCTCTGCTGTGCGCCTTCCACCGGCAGTAGAGTGGAAAGATAGATCAACCGGTTCTTGAGCAGCTCGAGCTTCGAGAGATCCTTCCCGCGGTTGTTCATGGTTTCGAAAGCCACGAACACGTCAAAGTCGTCTTCTAGTTCGTATTCATTGAAGCGAATCCGGTTCGTCAGCTTTTGGAAAACCGTCTGAACCTCCTTGCTGTTCAAAGTCTCAAGCCTGCGCTTGAAGAAGTCGTACGCGCTTTGGAGGTTTGCTGTGTACTTAGTCTCTGTATCAGCGCTCTTAGCTGAAGGGACGCCGAGGATTCTGGCGCGAAAGAATTCGTGGCTGGGATTGTCTTTTTCGTAGCCGAATATCGGGCAAGTAAGAACCCGGTTCCGGCGATAAAGGTAACGACCGGTCAATTCCTCTTTGCTGTCGGTACCTAGCGGCGATTTCCCTTTGTGCCGATCGAGGATAGCTTTGAGCAGAATGATCGAGGTTGTCAGCCGTTGCTGCCCATCCACAACATAGAATGGCTTCCACCCATCGCTGAGCAGCCACCGCTCCTCCTCATCCCATGTCTTCCACCGCTCTCGCGAGACTTCTTCGAGTGTTACCTGGCCGGTGTAGTGAGAGCGGTCATCACTGAGCCGTTTTAGGTCATCCCAAAAGTCTTCCAGCTGGGCTCGTTCCCAAGCGTAGCCGCGCTGATAATCGGGAATCCGGTAAATTCGGCGGTTGAAGAACTCGCTCAGTGATTTTAGTGCGCTTGCCATTGATTAGCTGAACAACGCAGCGTGTGTGGTGTCGGTTGGCGGCGCGGATCGCTTCTTACTGCTGCGCTTCCGTGTCGTTGCTTTCGAGGAAGAAGTAGCTGCCGCTCCGGCGAGCTTCTCCTCTTCGGCACGCTCCGCATTCAATTTCAAAAGTCTTGCGAGCACTTCATCGCGTACAGCGTCGGGCCAGCGATAGCGGATGCTTTTGGGAATGGGATCGCCGCCTTCGGCAGGTTCATCGAAATAGTCGGGGATGAACTCGCAGGCGGTGGGAATGTCAGACCAGCCGTAGGCGGCGAGGACCGCGCGGTCCATCTGCGCGTGCAACTCGCGCAGACGCACGATGTCCGGGTCGCTTTCGTCGGGATTGTGGAAGCGGTTATAGGTGGTGGTGAGGCCCTCGTTGTGGCGCACCATCAGCGCGGCCCGCACCTCGTAATACTCGCGCCCCGCAGCCTCCAGCGCCGCGTCCGTCTGCCACCCGGCGGGGAACGGGAACGTGTCGAAGCAGTCGCTCGGCGTGTATACCGGATCATCCTTCATTGTCGAACCAAAGAAAGTTGACCACGCATCATGCATGCGACCCTGCATGACGCAGAAGAATTCCCAATTTTCTTGCGCGAACCCGACGACCTTTTGATCTACAACCCAGGATGATGGAATGAATGCGAAAGCGCGGTACTTGCTCGTTTGGGACGTGACCAGCACGCGAGACAGATGGCGCTTCGCTTCGGTCAACTGCTTTGCTTGGTAAGCGAACCGCCACCAAAACCGTTTTAGCCCTTCCGCTCCTGATTGAGTAGTAAGCCGCATTCGTGCGGGCTTAACCATTCGTTCTACAATTGCCATCGCGCCTCGCCATTTCCGGGCCGCGACTTCATCGAGATCATCGAAGTCGATGATGAACCGTTCTGGCGTAAGGTCTGGCAGCGAGTTCAGGTCCTCGCCTCCAAGGAATCGCTTGATACATTCCTCTGAATGAGGTTCTCGCTTTAGCAGATCGCGCATCTCAGCGATAGACGCGTTCTCTGCGGATCCATCATCGAAAACAAACCCCATTCCGTATGGTACGACCCCTTTCGATGAAATCGCTGAAACGCAGACGAGCTTGCTGGGATTATGATTACCACCGCTGTGAAACAGGAATGCTGTAATACGATCAACCGGTCGGTCGTTCAGTAACTTCGGCCGGGGAGACCATCCTCTGCTGAACAGAATCCTCGTAACGATGACACTCGCACTACCTGGCCACCGGATCCGCTTGTCCACGTCATATATCTCGCCGCCGGCGTCGCATATTTGGGCCAGCCCGCTTTCACGCGTGTCGCCCTGCGCCACAGTATTAGTCGCGATTAGACCCGCTGCAGCGTTTTCTCGAAGGAGCTGGAACGCTCGACGGAAAAAGAATGCAATTAAGTCAGTCTTTCCTCCTGCGGGCGCAAAGCGATCGCGTAGGAAATCTGTGTATCTGTCGCCGAACGCAATTCCTGCTTGAACAACACCGGCATAAGGCGGGTTGCCGACGATGGCGTCGAAGCCGCCGTTCTCGCGGTCGAAGACTTCGGGGAACTCAATATCCCAATGGAACGGCGTGATCGGTTTTTCGCTGGTCGGTTTGTCGCCACGGAAAAGCGCGATTTCAGCATCAAGCTGCATGAGCGGCGTGAAGTTAAAGCGTTGTGCTTCCGACATTACTTCGCCGAAGCGGGCCAGCGCTTCTTCGCGCTCCGCATTGCGGGCTTTTGCATTCTTGCGCTCAAAGAACGCGCGAATGCAGAGGTCGCCCGCGCGACGCACCTTTTGCAGTTCATCATCTGCGGCAGTCAGCTTCTGTCGCTTTAGCTCCGGCGGGGCGAAGTCACCAGCATCCAGGATCTCGCGGCGGTACGCAGAAACGCGGCCGATGATTTTCTCGAGTTCGTTTTGCCCGAAGACGAACTGATCGGCGCGCGCTTTATCATCCCAGTGAAAGCGGGTGATTTGTTTCCGCGAAAGGCCAACCAGGCTGTCACCGGTGCGAAATGCGTGATCAAGGAAGGTGAAGGGATGATCCCGCGCCAGAGTCGCAAGCCACAAGGAAAGCTTCGCGAGATCGGTGGCCATCGCGTTGCGATCGACGCCATACAAACAGCGTTGCGCGATGATGCGGCGGGCGAGCAGGACCTCATCTTCATCGGCGGGAATGGGCGGACGTTCACCGTGCACACCCCACGCTTTAACCAAAGCGTCACCGAGCTGGCGGCAGGCTTCGACGAGGAAGGCGCCGGAACCCATCGCGATGTCGCACACCTTCAGGTCGAGGATCTGTTTTGGTGTAGGATTCTCACCAAGCCGCTGCAGAACGGGGGCGAGCGTCTTTCGAACGATTGGCTCCGTGAGCGCGCGCGGCGTGTAATGCGAGCCCGACCTGCGACGTTCGTCGGTCGGCTGGAGGATGAGTCCGCCGGCGTGAATGACGTGCGGCGTGGCGTTGCGCGCGATGCGTCTGTCCAGCGCGATGAGAAGATCGTCAATCTTCGCCGCTTGCTTAAGGAGCGTGACGGCATTGCCGGTTATCTCATGCGCGGCGCGCTCCTTCAGCCATTTGCCGCGGTCTTTCGCTTCGACAGCGAGCAATTCATCGAGATCAATCGCAACGGGCGCGGCGACTTCACTCTTGTGCTTTCGCTTTCCCGAGAGCGCGATCATCTGGCCGCGGGCGATCTTGAGTTTGAAGCCCATGACCGTCTGGTAAACGCTGCCGATCTCTTCGACATCGAGCGTCCGGTAGGACAACCGTTCACCCTCCAAAATGAGGAGCTTTTCTAGAACGCGGTAGATGGTTCCGTCGCTGACAAGCGGAAGCCGCCGCTCGCTGAGGGAGGCGCCATTAAGAAAAGGAAAACGGGCCGGATCGAAAAGATAGCCGCTGCGCGCCGGCATCTTCATCTGCGGATGACCACAGCCATCGTGCACGGCCTGAAAGAGGGCGAGGAGCTGTGCCCACGCGCCGTAGCGATGATCCATCGTGTCGGGATACCGTTCGTTATCGACGCGGAGACGCTCGAACAATCCGTGGACGGAATAGTTCCGAAGATAAACAGAGGAACTCGGCAGGAGCCCGCGGTCTTCGGCGAACAGAAGGAAGACGAGCCGCAGCAAAACGGTCAAAAGACCCGAGTAGACGTCGTCCGGCTTATCGTGAAGCGCATCGCGCAGCAGTTCGCCGCGCGCATGTTCGTTCGCGGCTTCAAACCCGCGCAGCAGCTCGTAGAGAGACTCGAGAACCTGCCGCGCCAGCGTGGTGGAAACCCGGCTCTGATATTCGCGGCTGCGCTTCAGTAGCGCGGGCAGGCGCGCCTCATTAGGAGCGGCGAGGAGGCGATAGCGATCGAGGAGAAGATGAAACGCGGCCAATATCGGCCGGCCCGAAACTTCACGCATCGCGCCGATTGGGAACGTGAGCGTACCGGCAGATTCGCCGACCGGCTTGTAGATGAGCCGGATATGCGTGCCGTTGAAGAGCAGGCCGATCGTAATACCGGTGTCGCGCATCAAGCGCTCAAAGCGCTGGCTCTCCGAGGCAGACCAGGCGCGCTCGTCGGCGGTATTGCGCGCATCGAGATCAGTGCCGATCGGCAGGACCTTGCCGATCAAAAGCCAATCGGGATCGGAGACGTTCCCGTTTGGCCGCTGAAACGCGAAGCCTGGCTCGAGTGTTTCGCCGAACTCTGGAAGTGGAACACGTAATGAGTCAGGGATCGCCGAATCATTCGTTGCGCCCACCAGGAGATCGCGCGGCCACTCGAGAAAACCGGTAAGGAACGCCGGCACATCCGTGAGCGCGGCGAGTGTGCCACGGCCATCGTGCTCGACTTCGGAAACAAAAGGAATGAACCGCTCCTGAAGCTGGATCGGAGCGCGAGGCAGCATCACCTGCGAATCGACCAGGGCGGCGGGTGAGACGACGAGGCCTTCCGGCTGCAAGTAGCCGAGCCACGCCTGGTGATAGCGAATTGCGGGATCGACGGCCATCGCTACAGCAGTCGCGGCTCCTCCGGCGCAGGTGGGTTCGCCTCTATGGAAGCGCGGATCTTATCGAGCGGCTCCAGTATTCCTCCGGCACCTTCCGCGTAGACACAACGGAAGACGTTGCCGGTGTGCGAGCGTCTCGTTGGTTCGTACGCGACGGAGATTTTTGTGTACCCTTCGTTAACGCTAGCAGCGGTCGTGTTAAGAGAAGGAATGTTGATTGGACAGTCCTGTAGCTGCCCCGGCTTACCTTGCCGCAACGTCAGCCAAAGTAGGTCCTGCAATTCAAAGGCGACGAATCCGCCGTGCACACCGGATCGAAGACGCCAATGCTGAACGGATTTCGTTAGGTCAGCTGGGACTCTCTCGCGCTGTAACCTGGCGTAGAGCGTGAAGCCTTTTGGAAGAAAGCGAACATTCATTTCGCCCGTGAGGCGCGCACGTGTCGCGTCATCGACAATTGCGAACGCAGGCAGTGTTAATTCAGCTTCGGTATCTTTCGCCAATGCAGGTAACGCCGATCCATCTGCGAGATGAAGCTGTCCGTCGCTGATTTTGATCCGCAGGCGAACCGTTCGCGCAAAAGGATCTGGAGATGTCATGCGGCTCATCCAGTGATTGGCCAAAGGTAAGCGATACCAACCGGCTCGATGCGCGACGTGTTCACGTTGTAGAAATCGAGAATACGCGACGGCTCCGTATTGATGTCTTGGTCAACGTTCGCCAGCCATCGGCCCCAATACCGGCGATTGGCTTCATACTGCCGTCGCTCGCTTTCATCCGGCGCGTGCCCAGCGCCGAGGTTGAGATAGGTCTGGAGATCAGGCGACTTGCCCAACTCCGCGGCAACTCGCCGCTTCTGATCCTCGAGGATCTTTTTCAGTGATTCGGACTCTGCTCGGCCGCGTTGCGTCAGCCTCTTCTCAGCGTCGATGCGTGCAGCTTCGCCGCGATGATTCAAGTGAGGGAGAAGCTCGGTGATGTCGCGTTCGATCGCGGCCTTCAGCTTTTCGACCACAGGTTCGGGGATCGAGCGGCTGGCGTTTGCCTTCATCGCGTCGTCGAGCAGCTCTAACGTCCGCGCTTCGGCTTCGCGCGCATACGGTGTCAGCGAATCGTGACGGTTGGCCGGAGGCGTCCACTTGGCCGTGACGGTGAGGAGTTCATCGTGGAGCCGAACGGCGCCCGCTCCATAAAGGGAAAGGCGACCAAGAAGGACGACGCGCGGAATGGCATCATCGCTTTGGGCCAAACAAGCGCGGGACAGATCGTGATGCACAAAACCCTGCGCGGAGAACCGGCCGAGCAGGCGCTGAACGACGCGATGGGAAAGATGGAGTTGAACGATGTCATCGTCGATTTCATCCGGGGCCGAAAAGACAACCGGACGAATCGGAGATTCCTTTCGCCACGCGTGATCACGTTTTCCTTCGTCCGGCGGAACGCGCAGACTATCTAGTGTTGCTGCCCACGTCGGGTCCGCGCCACGTCTGGTGTCGAGACTCGGGAAGATGTAGCGCGGAGGGCCGCCGTTGTTTGATTCCACCGGCTTCAGCGCTTCGCTCCCGAGGATCTCCAGCGAGCAGGACAACGCATCACGCAACTCATCACTTTCCAGCCCGATCCAGCGTTTGGCTTCGTTGATTCGCCCGCGCAATGTGTCGATCTGCTGCTCCAGCTGATCGCGCCGTTCGCGCGTGACTTCCAACTCTTCTTCGGTGATCGCCTGCTTCTCCGGGTCGATGCCCTCGTCGGCAATCTGCTGTTCCAAACGGCCGACGGAATCGTGCGCGATGCCGTGATTCAGGGTCGATGCGAGACGCGCTTCGAGAATATCCGCAAGACTACCGAGTTCCCTTCGGATGGTTTCCGTCTTCCGGACTAGAGCACGAAGAACGCGATCTTCAGGGCGGTCTACGTAAACGAAATAATGACAGAAGACCGCACTCGCCGGCTGCATCTTCCGGTCGATGCGGCCATTCCGTTGCTCGAGACGGCTGGGATTCCACGGAACGTCGATGTGAAAGAGATTGTAGCAGTGGGCTTGTAGGTTTAGCCCTTCACGCGCTGCATCGGTCGCAACAAGAATGCGGACCGGATGCTCAGCAGGCGGGAGATTGAATGCGCGCTTGATCGCCTCGCGCTTCATCGGCGGTGTCGGCCCGTGGAAGACTTCGATGCGGTGGTCGGCCAGGTGAGTTCCGGCAATCGCGGTCCTGAGCATCTCGACGATGTATCGCTTGGTGTCGTCGTACTCGGTGAAGATTAGAACGCGGAGGTCGTCCCACTTTGCACCTTCAACCGGTCGGCCT
Organism: Chthoniobacterales bacterium; assembly: GCA_036825615.1. Taxonomy (GTDB): domain Bacteria; phylum Verrucomicrobiota; class Verrucomicrobiia; order Chthoniobacterales; family UBA10450; genus JAICXG01. The sequence continues at coordinate 62,099 of DAISXY010000003.1, read as the reverse complement.
TCGCCCGGAACACGAACACCTGCGCACATTCTCTCGCCGATCCACTGAATCAGCGAACGGACGCGTGCGTCGGGCAATCCCCTCGCACCCTCCGCAATCTCGTGCATCTGATCGAGAAGGGCGCGTTCTCGATTGCGCTCGGCGTCCGTCGCGCTCTCGAAGGCAAACTCCGTCGCGCTAGCAACCTGAGTGTCTTCGATCGCTTCCAGCTCCTCTTCGGCGAGCTCGGCGCGATCATCATCCCGATCAACAGGACGGGCGAGTAGATCAAGATTCGCCGGTGCCTTCTCTCCGGCACTGACATGTTCCTTTCTCTCCTCCGCCCACAACCGCTCCATTGTCCGGCGGTGAACATTAAGTGTGCGCGCGAACGCCTCGATTGACGAAAGCAGGCGTTGCTGCAGGTGCGTGATTAGCAACCCCGCTTGCGCTTGTTTGCGCCTTGTCGCACCCGCCATCCGCGCGGCGCGCACCTGCCGGTATTCTTCCAATAAGCGCGACAGAACGATCTCCGGCGCATCGTTTGAAACCACATCGGGACCGAGGTCGATCTGAACAACATTCCGCTCTGGAAATCCACCCGTAAGCTGACGGATGTCTTCCTTCAGGCGACGGACCATGACCGCCTCCAAGTTGTTCTTCACCACCTTAACGCCACGTGTGAACCGTTGGGGATCGAGCAGTTCCAGGAGCGCACTGAAGCTGTTGGAATGCCCGTTGTGCGGTGTCGCCGAGAGGAATAAGCGGTGCTCAAAACGAGACGCCAAGTCTCGGATCGCACGGGTAAACCGCGAGTCGATCGCATAACGCGAACCGCTCGCGGGTGCCGCGTGGTGCGCTTCGTCGAGAATGAAAAGGGAGCGCGGACGAAGATTATCCAGCCAGTCCCTGAGCGGTCCGGCGTAGCTTTCGTCGATCAGGAGATTGTGAGAGATCAAGAAGCGCGGGTAGGTCTCCCACGCGTTGACTCCATAGCCGCGTTCCTGACGAACGCGCTCGACGTAGGCGCGATCCAAGATCTCGAACAACAATCCAAATCGCGTCTCCAGCTCATCCTTCCACTGGCCAAGCATCGACGGCGGGCACGCCACCACGATCTCACGGGCACGACGCCGGAGCAGAAGCTCTGTGGCAATCAGCCCG
>DAISXY010000003.1:0-60946 GCA_036825615.1 Chthoniobacterales bacterium | reverse complement strand
GCGCTCGATCTTCTGCGTGTGCAGCAGGTGATTCATGATCAGCGCGGCTTCGATCGTCTTGCCCAACCCAACGTCGTCCGCGATGAACAAATTGACGCGCGGCAAAAGCAGCGCCTTACGCAGGGGCTCGAGCTGATACGCATCTAGGCGGATGCCGGCGCGAAACGGTGATTGAAAGAGGCGCGGGTCGGTAGCGGTGACGCAGTTCCAGCGCAGCGTGTGAACGTAGGCGCTGAAGAAGCGTGGATCATCAAAACCGCGCTTGCCCAAGGTGCTCCAGCTTTTTTCGTCGAGAATCTCCCGGTCGAGCTCCAGCTCCCAAATGACGTCCGCTTGGTATCCCTGCGCGTCGTCATCCAGACAGGCCAAGCGAACAATCGTGGCTCCAGCTCCAGCAACCTCCACCTCTTCGACGAGGTGCGAACGTGTTCGAACCCGGACGACTTGGCCGTTGGCAGGGATCCGAAGTCCGCCGCAGCGCTGGATCCTAGCTGCTTCCGTCGCATTTGATTTCTGATCCGCCTTCTCTGGGGCCGGCATAAACGGCGAAGTTTTAACCGGATGAGCTTCCAGTGGCAAGCAGTTTGGCACGCGAAAGCGGCTGCTCATCCAGATGCCTCCCGCTTCAGGTATCTCGCGCGATCGCAGCTATTAGCTGCGCGGCAACGATCGGCAACGAGTACAGGCGATTCACGATGGGGCTTGATGGCAACTTTCCCCGATGGCTGCCTTGGATCAGCATCCTCCTCAATCGAAAGATAGTACGGGTCGAATCGATCCCCCTATTTCGCGGAATGTCGAATTCTCTGCGGCGCGATTCTGGCGACGAGAAGATTCACGGTACTCATTTGTTAACGCGCTTGGCTTTGCATGCGGAAGCGGGCAGCAGATCGGTTAGGAACGGCGGGAGCGGTTTTGAGGATTGCCAACTGCGTTCCGCATTGGTTCAAGGTGATAAGCATCGGCTTCCCAAATGCCATCCGGTGCTCCAGGGTGTCGTAAAGTGTTCCCTCGACTGCTTCCGTGAACTTGATGGTGTCCAAGTCGTCGAAGAACAGGATCTCAGCTTGTCGAAGCTTTGTTGTCAGGTCGGCTGCGTCTTCTTCCCGATCACGCCAGTCATTTGCTCTAGCCAATTGAAGATCCTTGGGTCCAAACACGAGTACTTTTCGTTTCTCTTCAAAATGAAGGCGCCGGAGTAGGGCGTAAACCGCACGCGTTTTCCCGCGGCGACTCGCGCCGATGAGGATCAGGCCCTCGGGGCCGAACTGCCATTCTTGGACTTCGTTGAATTTTGCGAGATTCGGCAGCCGGTCCGGATCGGTCTCACGGTAAAGGGGTGGACAAAGTCGGTTCCATTCGGTGCGAAGCATTTCCTGACGCATCTCAAGCTTGCGCTGGGCGACCGCCGCTGTGAAGTTTTTTACTGCCGTGTCCTGCTCCTGCTCGGTCATGTGCATCCACTTGCCGGACGTGAATTCCATCATGTTGTAGTAATCAGGTATGTCCCACATCATCCCGGCCATGCTAGAAACCCTCCTTCACACTGGAGGAGGTTGTTGGGGACGCCTGTCGGGGAACTCGCCCCCGCGGTTTCGAGGCTAAAGTCGATTTGTGCGTAACGGCATTAACCGCCCACTTTCTTGAGTAAGCCACAAATGCCGATTGCCAGTTCACGATCGGCCTCGCATGCGAGTCGACCCATCCGCAGGCCTCGCACTCATGCCACCAAATCTCGGCGACCGCGCCATCGAGATCTTTTTTTTGAGAAACGAACCGCAAGACGTCGTCGAGCTCAGGTCTTGAATGAATCTTAATGAACGGAGCAGAATCCTGGTGTGAGTCTGTTTGTTTTGAAGGTTCCTTTGATGATTCTCTTATAGAAGGGATGACACCGGCGTCCCCTGGTGCGGACACCTGCGTCCCTTTTTCCGGCGCCGCCGTCCGGGTTTTTGCCGGCAAATCAGCGATCCGGATTCGGTAAAGGGGGCCTCCGGCTGGAGATGCGTCTGGAAGAATGTCCAATTCGTCGGCAGTGGCCAGAGCATTGAGACAACGCCGCACGTGCCGTTCGCTGAGACGCGTTTTTCGCGCCAATAAGGCAAGCCCCGGCCACGCCACTCCTTGTTCATCAGCGTGATCAGCGATGGCGAGAAGCACCAGCAGATTACCCGACTTCTGACGTGAGGACTCCCAAACCAGACTACTAACCCTGATGCTCATCAGCATTGTCCTCGAGGCGGATCCAAAGCCGGGGCGGAGGTGCAGAAAGGCCTATTGTGAAAAATTTTTTGAGCGGCTTGATGAAATCGATTTTCAGGGCCGGCGCTATCACAGGACCCCCCCGCCCCCCATCGCTCGACTCGAACGCCTTGGTTTGCGATGAGATCGGCGAACCGCAGTCGTTTCGGTCGAGGCTTTCCGGACCGCTGTCAGCGTACTCGGTAGCGTTGTCAGCTTCTCCAGAGGAGAGGTGCTTCGGAAACAGGTGATTTTCCGTCACAGGCGGCGCGACTGCAGCCCGCCGGCGCTGCGTCCCTATTGTGGGATTTTTTCCACCGCACAAACCGATCTCAGGGAGCTGGGGATGAACGGTGGAAGTCTTGGAGGAGGTATGTCTACAGGATTCTTCCTGGACTGGTGGGCCGACGTTACTTTCGGAGCCACACCTTACGCCGGTTGCCTCTATAGGATTCCGCCAAGCTGCCATTGGGGCGAGGCAGTCGTGACGCATTTGACTCGCTTTGGGGGGTGATAGCTCGAGCGCCGGGGTGTAGCTGCCCCAACTGCTGGCGAAAACGGGGTCTATAGAACTCATGGCTGCTTCCCCGGAACAAGAAAGGAGCGGCGCCATGCATTTACGCCGCTCGCCGGCACTGCGATCGAATTCTCAGCGCGGCAGTAATAGTCGCCGAACTTGCCGTCGCGAATATCGCGAAGAACAGCCCGCTTATTGAGGCAGCACCGTCGGGCGATCTCTGCCGGTTTGAAAAGCTGCTCAACCGTAACCAAAGAGAAGATCAGGTCGAGCAGCTCTGCTCGCGACTTCGTCGCCAAGGCCGCCTCTAACTGCTCCCTCGATTTACCCTGCAGGTTCATTATTTCCCGCTCAACCGCCCGCCGGTTCACCGCGGTGCTGCGAGCTACGAACCTTGTTTTACAGGGGGAAAAAAGGCTGCGCTTCTGAGAAAAGGACCGTTCCCGAATCAGCGGCGGTTCAGCAGCAGGGACGGGGCTGCGATTTTCAGCTATTTTCCCGAATCACGAACTATACTTACTGACCAGCGCCTCGATTTCCGAAGTGATCTCGGGCTTCGCTTTCAGCTTGGCTCGTTCCAAGATGGCTTTGAGGATGTACGCGCGAGAAACTGAGTCCGGAAGCCATTTGTGCCGCCCTTTTTGTTCTGAAAGGAGAAAATCCATGCACCGCAGGACTGCCCTCCATCCGTAAAGGATCTGTCGGCCACGGCGCCGGTGAGGGAGCTTGACCGGTAGCAGTTTTCGGCTGCGACCAAAAAGCTGTTCGAGCGAATACATCCCCTTCCTCATCTGCACTTCGCCCCCGTTCATGATGTCGTCCAGGCAAGGACCACCCGGAGGACCATCTGTTTCGAGTTGGCCGAACAGCAGGTTTACGAGGCCGTAGCGCAACGGAACTCCGTTGTTCGGGTTTACTACCTCGGGCGCCTTTGAGAACTCGCGCTCGATCAACCCAGTCCCAACCTTCCGAGTCGTGCGCAAGCGTTCGTACCGAGCTTTCGCTCTTCTTGCATTTTCCCGCTTCTCATCTGCTGTAAGAGCCCGCGGCCGACGAATGGGTTTCGGTTTGTTTGCGGCCAGATACGCCCCAAATCGACCGATAAGCGTAGTGAAGGCTGCATCGACGACTCGGTTCAGTTCCTGCGGGTGCGATTCGATGAGTTCGCACCACAACGCATCTCTGCGGCTGCCAAGATCCCATTTTGTGACGACGAATCGCGATAACCGGCGCGCGAGTTCATTCCGAGTCAGCCGTCTGCTGCATTTCTGTTCGAGAAAGCCAAGGATTTCGCGTTCCACGACATCAGGAGGAATTGTATCACGAAGCAGACCGCGTAATTTCTCCTTCAAACCGTCGACGTTATGGTCGCCGTCCGCGGGAATGTTCATTGGTCTGCTCGCAACAGGCCTGTTGTCAGCGCCCGGGTGCCGTTCGGCAAAAGATCAGCCATTCCGATAGTCCGGAGTTGGCGGTTTTGGAGACGATACGCGTACCAAGTCTGGGTTGTTTGAACGTCTCGGTGGCGCAGGAAATCCCGAACTTCGAAGATTGTCGCACCCATGTCGAGTAAACGGGAGCCGGCGTATCGTCGGAGTTCGTAACTGGTTTTGGTGCGATCCTTGATCCACTTCGACACCCATTTGGAGTGCCGTCGATAGACCGCGTCGTGGCGTTCGGTTGCGGTGCGGCCGGGAACAAGAAAACCTTCCGTGCACATCGGCTGGAAGCGCATAACCTCCGCGAGGACGTCGGAAGCGATCGGTACCCAACCCTCTGCTCCTTTCGGAAAAAAGTTTTCCTCCGGGCGGTCGACGATTCCGATACTGCCGTCGCTGATCCAGTGCGTGCGCGCATTGACGATTTCGATGTTGCGAAGGCCCAGTCGCGAAAAAAGAACGTGGGCGACGTAAACCGCAGGATCGGCTTCGGCCAGGGCCGGAGCAGCTGCTTCCATCGCGGCTAGCGCTTGCATGTCCATTCGGCGCGGCAGGGATCGGCGAGGCGTCTCAACCGCTTCCCCTCTGAAACCGGACAAATCTGGCAGCTTCAGGCCCTCGTAAAATTTCATCTTTCGGAGTGCCACAACCGAGCGGGCCTGCCGAACGTAGCTCGCGATAGACGTTCTAACCCGCTGGATTGCCGCGGCGCGATTCTGCGGAGTCGATTGTCGCTTTGTCGCTTCCAGTTGGCGCTTCTCAAATTCGCGAACCAGCTCCGCAGTCAAAATGGACGTGGATTTCTCATCGGGATCGCCGGGATGTATGGTTTTCACCATCATTCGCAGCGAACGGATGTTGCCTCGAATTGTGGAGGGTCGTTGCGCTGCCGACTGCCGGTAGCGATCGATCAATTGGCCGATTTTCGCATTATCGTGCCTGAGTCGGAGCTCCTCCGCACCGCGGCCGGCGTCGTTCCAGAACGACTCGATGATTTTAGCTCCGATGCGCTTGGCGGCAGCAACCTCCTTTGTTCCGGTGCTGCGAAAGACGACGCGCCGAACGCCCTTGATCGCAGGAGCGGTGAACCGGACGTGCCAATCATTCCTTCCCGGCGGCGGCGGATGCAGAAAAAACTTCCGCGTTGTGCAACGAACGGGGATGCGTAATTTTCGGTCCTTCATGGGCTCAATGCTAACAGAACGCGGAAGTTTACGCTACCAATTCTGCTACCGATTTTGGCGGAATGAAAGTTCGCGTTCGATCAGCATTCACCTGGAAGGAAGGCAGTTGCACCGCTAGCTCAATTGGCAGAGCAAGTGACTCTTAATCACTGGGTTTCAGGTTCGATTCCTGAGCGGTGCACGTTTTCCCGTCGCCGCGGCGAGTTGTTCCGCTCCGCGCACGTGTCATCTTTGGTGATGCATTTTGGCAAGCAGCCTTCGAAACGCCGGCCATGAAAAGAACCATCCCATTTGTCGCCTTGTTTCTCGCCCTGGGTCTGGTTGCGACGCAGGCGCAGCGCGGCGGGCGCAGGCACGGACAGGGCGCTGAGAATCGCCTCGGTTATCAGCTCGAACACAACGGCAAGGTCTATGCGACGGCCGATGATGGCACACCGCTAAAGTGGCTCGTCTTTGCTGCCTCGGGTGAAGGCCCCCACCCCGCCGTGCTGATCATTTACGGCGGCCGATTTTTCGGAATACCGGCGAGCCCAAATGCCCTTCGCGCGGCGCGCGAGCTGGCGGCGGCAGGGTTCAATGCCTTCCTGGTCGAGTATCGGCTGGCGCCGGATGGCAAATTGCCCGGCCAAAAATCGAGCGGGCGCTTTCCGGAGCAGACAGATGACCTGCGCAAAGCCGTCCGGGCAGCGCGGGCGTATCCTGGTGGAAACAACAAGGTCGGCGCGATCGGCGGTTCCTCCGGCGCCACCCATGCGGTTTATCTCGCCGCCACCGGCAGTAAGGGTGACGACCGGCTCGACGCCGCCGCCGGCATGTCGGGCGCTTATGATTTGGCTGATCCACAGTCTCTTGCTGACCCGCATTTCCGGCGGACGGTGGAAAACTATGTGGGCTCTTCGAGTCAGGCCGATTTGCGAAAGGCGTCGCCGATCAGTTACATCGACGCAACTGTTTCGCCCTTGTTCCTGATCGCATCGGATGAGGAATCGATGCCGCCGGAACAGCTCACAGATCTGGTGCGCAAGTTAAAGGAAGTGGGCTTGACCAACTTCAAGCAACAGGTTTTCACAAATAGCCAGCGCCATGCCTTTGCTAACTGGCCGGGAGTGAGTGTGGAAGTGCTCGATTTCTTGCGGCAAACGCTGGAAGGCGCGCCGGGCCCGAAACAAACAAGCGGCAGGATCACCCCTGAGACGAGTTCGGGAAAGTCCTATTCTCGTTAGGCAAAGAATCACAATTTAGGCCGGTGAAGGGCGCTACATCGCTGTAGCGCTGCGCAATTGGCATGCGCCGGCCAAGCCCGAAAGCGCGGCTTGTCACTCTCAGTCCGGGCGCGGCCTGGGCGCGCTTGTATTCGTTCAGATCAACCCGCCGTTGCACCCAGCGCACGGTTTTTTCATTGAACCCCCGGGCAATGATATCGTGACCGCTCAGGTTTTCCTCGACGTACAGCTGAAGGATTTCGTCCAAAATCTCATAGGGCGGGAGTGAGTCCTGGTCCACTTGTCCGGGTTTGAGCTCGGCGCTGGGCGGTTTCTCGATCGTGGAGCGCGGGATGATTTCGCGCTTCCGGTTGATCCAGCGGGCCAGCTCATAAACGAGCGTTTTCGGCACATCGCTGATGACGGCGAGGCCACCGGCCATGTCGCCGTAGATCGTGCAATAGCCAACGGCCAGCTCACTTTTGTTACCGGTGGTGAGAAGGAGATGACCGAACTTATTCGAAAGCGCCATCAGGATCATGCCGCGAAGGCGTGACTGCATGTTTTCCTCCGTCGTGTCCTCGGGCAGCCCGGCGAAGATTTCCTTGAACTGCGCCTTGAAGGCGGTGAAGGCATCGCTGATCGGAATTTCGAGACAGCGGATACCGAGATTACGGGCGAGAGCGAGCGCGTCCGCGATGCTCCCGCGGGAAGAGTAAGGGCTGGGCATGGAGACCCCGATGACATTGTCACTACCTAACGAGTCAGCGGCGATCGCCGCCACGACCGCGGAATCAATCCCGCCGCTTAAACCGAGAACGGCGGATTTGAAGTCACATTTCGCGAGATAGTCGCGTACGCCTAACGAGAGCGCGCCGTAGAGTTCGGCCATCGCTTCGGGCGGAGTGAGCGGGAGCGCGGCGGTTGATTCGGTCTCCACGATCGCCTCGGCCGTTTCAAATGAGGGAAGCTGCGCGATGAGATCCCCGGCGCGATTGAATGCGATCGAGCTGCCGTCGAAAACCAGCTGGTCATTGCCGCCGACGACATTGCAATAGATGATCGGGCAGCGGTGGGCGCGGGCCTGGGCCGCGACCATTTCGCGGCGGATTCCAAGCTTGCGCAGAGCGAAGGGTGAGGCGCTGAGGTTGACGATAATCTCGGCGCCCTTGGCGACGAGGCCGCGAACCAGTTCCATCTCGTAAAGCGGCCGCGGGAGATAATCCTGGGTCCAGATATCCTCGCAAATCGTGACACCCACCCGGCGACCGGCGATGGTGAAGATTTCCCCGCCGCAACCCGGCTCAAAGTAGCGATCCTCGTCAAAAACGTCATAGGTCGGGAGCAGTGTCTTATAACTCTCGCGAATCGCCTCCCCGCGCTCGAGCAGGGCGGCGGCGTTATAAAAAGGCTTACCCCGGCCTTCATTCTTATCCACGTAACCGACCAGGAGCGGCACTTCGCCGACACAGGCGTGGAGATGAGTCAGGGCTTCGAGATTCTGTGGAACGAAGCGGGACTTAAAGACCAGGTCCTGCGGCGGGTAGCCGGTGGTGGCCAGTTCGGGCGCGAGGACAAGTTCGGCGCCGCGAGCAGCGAGGCGGCGATAGGCGGCGAGGATTTTTTCAAAATTGCCGCGCAGGTCGCCGACGGTGGGGTTGATCTGCGCGATGCCAATCCTCATTTGCAGGAGGTTATCCGGGCGGCACGCGCGGGCAACGGCTTTCCCCGCTCAGCTTATGGACCGAGGAGTGTCTTTTCGTCCTGCTTGTAGCCGCTATTGAGGGCGCGGTCGGCCCCTTCGACGAAGACGACCGCCCATTCAATGATGCAGGCTGCGAGGAAGGCTGCGGTCATACAGATGATGAGCTTTTGCATAAAGGTCGAATGCATCCCAAACGTTCGGAGAGCACAATGAGTGCCGTGGGGCGGGTTTCGGCCTACCAAAAACCCCACTGGCGGGTCGAGAGGATCCAGCAGCCGAGGGCGAAGTTCGTCAGGCTATGGGCGGCGATGCAGGAAGTGAGACTGCGGGTCCGGTAGGCGACCAGGTTATAAAGCACACCGGCCACCAAGGCTGCCGGCCAATCGGCCGGCGCGTGGGAAAGGGCGAATCCCAGAGTGACAACAGTAAACGAGAACCAGGAGAAGGTGCCGAAGGGAACGGCTTCGAAATTTTCCGCGACAAGGTAACGAAGCAAAAGCCCGCGCCAGAAAATTTCTTCCAGCATCGGTACGACCAGAATGAGACGGAGGAGCCGCAACACGAGCGTCGCAAAATAAAGCGCGGGTGAGCCGGCCAAGAGGGTTGGATCAAAACCGTCGTAGCGCGCAGGGAAGCCGAGAAATTGTTGCGGCGCGATCCAGAGAACCAACACGACGAGCGCAATCGCGATGACGAAGAAGGGCCGGCGCAGCGGTTGAAATAAATAGACGCGGCGGAAGAAAAAAAGCGCGCCCCCACAAAGCAGAGTCTGGACCGGATAAATCCAAAACTCCGGCCTCGAACGCCAGAATGGTCCTCCTGGCTGCTTCAGCAGCGCGCCCATCCCGAGGAGCAAAATGAAGAGCAGCATCGGCACGGCATAGGCGAGGAACGGCGATCGCGTGGTGTCTCGGGCCGGCCGGTTCTCTGGCATCGGCCGAGCGTAGCTGGATCGCTTCCGAGGTGGAGAAAAAACTGTGCACCCTGACGCCTCGCTCCGTGGCGCGAAAGCGACTGGCAACCAGCGCCAGAATGTGCGAGGGATGGAACCGCTCCGTTGGATTCAGGATGGCTTCGCTGCAGATCGTTCACCTTGAAACCGATGACGCCGACACAGCGCGGATCTCAGCCGAGCTGAAGAATGGTGGAATCGAGGCCGCCATTAGCCGGGTGCGGAGCGAGGCGGCACTATTGCAAAGGATTGCCCGCCTGCCGGTCGATCTTATTCTCGCCAATCCGAATTGCCTAACGAATGGTCCCGGCGAGGCGATTGTAAGGGCCCGCGAGGCCCGGCCAGGCATTCCTTTCATCTTTGTCGCCCTCTCACACGATCCACCCGACATCGATGCGGTGATGCGCGCGGGTGGGACCGACTGCATCCTGAAAGTCTCACTACCGCGGCTCGTCTTGGCGGTGCGCCGCGCACTCGAGGAGGCGGGTACGCAGCGCGATCTGGAGAACGCGCGGCGCGAGCTTTTGCGCCACGCTCAGCTCCTGGACCTCGCGAATGACGCCATCGTTATTTCCGACGCGAGCGGAAACATTTCCTACTGGAACCGGGGCGCCGAGCGGCTTTTCGGCTGGTCGCGCGAGGAAGCAGCCGGCCGCGACGTGCACCAATTGTTGCGCACCGGCCCGCCACAAACGCTCGCTGAAGTCAGGCGCATCCTGGAGGAAAAACAACACTGGGAAGGCGAGATCGAGCAAAGCTGCAAAGACGGGCGCCGGATCATCGTCTCAACTGGATGGACCTTGGAAGGCGCAGAGCCGGATGCTCCCCTCCTCCAATTGAGCATCGACGCGACGGAGCGGAAACGGGCGGAGGAAGCCCTGCGCCGGAGCGAAAAACGCTATCGGAGTTTCGTCGATGAGGACCTGACCGGGAACCTGATTATGAAAGCGGACGGCTCGATCGTAACCTGCAACCCGGCTTTCGCTCGCATCTTTGGGTTCGATTCCGTCGAGGAAGCGAAGCGGGCGAATTTTCTCTCACTCCTGCATACCAGAAAAGAGGGGCTCGAGCTGATCGCAAACCTTCAGCCTAACGAAAGTATTCACCGCCCGGAGCTGGAAATGCGCGAGCGCGACGGGGAAGCGGTTTATGTCGTGGCCAAGTTCGACGGCAGCTTCGATGAGGCCGGCCGCCTTGTCGAAGTCAAAGGCTATCTCTTTAACGACACCAAACGCAAGCGCCTCGAGGAGCAACTCGTCCAGGCCCAAAAAATGGAAGGCCTCGGCACGCTGGCCGGCGGGATCGCGCATGACTTCAACAACATTCTCGGCATCATCCTCGGCTATACCACCCGGCTGGAGGATTGGAAGAAACATCCTGGACGTATGCCGGAGGCAATCAAGGTCATTCGCGACGCGGTGGCGCGCGGAGCCACTCTCGTCCAGCAGTTACTTACTTCAGCGCAGCAAACCGAGGCCCGTTTTGCCGCGCTCGACCTCAATCTGGTCGCGACCGATCTGGAGCGAATGCTCTCGGCCACCTTTCCCAAGACAATCAGGTTCGCTCTTCAACTTGAACCGAATCTGCCGCTGGTTAAGGCCGATCGGGCGCAAATCCAGCAGGTGTTGCTTAACCTCTGTGTGAATGCGCGCGACGCAATCCCGCACGAGGGAACGATTGCCCTCGCTACCGGAGTAACAAGCAGTCATCAGCTACGCGAGACTTTTGGGGGAGTAAATGCCGAGAGCTATGTCTTCATCCGAGTCATTGATACGGGCGATGGGATTAGCCCACAGGTTAAGCCGCATATCTTTGAACCGTTTTACACGACAAAGGAGCGAGGCAAGGGCACCGGGCTCGGCCTTTCCGTCGCCTATGGGGTGGTGAATAACCACCACGGCTTTATCCAGGTGGAAAGCGAGCCCGGGCGGGGCACGACTTTCACTGTCTATCTCCCGGTAGCGGGAGCGACGGAAAGCGAAGCGCAGCGCAATGGCGGGAAGAGCCGGGCACCTCTGCCCGCGCGCACGGTTATGCTGGTGGAGGATGAGGAGTTACTGCGCGAGCTCGGAGTTATGATGCTCGAGTCAGACGGTTATCGCGTCCTGGCCGCGCGCGATGGGATCGAAGCCGTGGAAATGTTTGAAACCCATGCCGACGAGATCGGCCTGGTGGTATGCGATCTTGGCTTGCCCCGACTCGGCGGACGCGATGTCTTTCTGCGCATGAAAGAGATCAAGCCGAGCGTGCGCGCGATCGTCGCGAGCGGTTATCTCGAGCCAAAATTGCGGACGGAAATGCTGCGCGCCGGAGTCATCGATACAGTGCAAAAGCCCTATGACTTTCACGAAATGATGGAAAAGATCCGCTCCGTCATTGGTCAACCACAGCCGGATGATGACCGGCAGCCGCAACTCTTCTGAATCACTTCCGGGGAGAGTGCGAGCTGGCGTCATTGCAACCTGACCAGTCAGCCCCGGCAGCCGCGCGGCGGTCACCTTGATGAAATCTTACGAATTGTTTGATCGGATGTCGCTGATTCTGGCGAGTGAGATTCTTGGCTATGTGCAGAAGGAACAAACTGCCGTTTTCAAGACGGTGGTGCAGACTTTGGCTGCGCAACGCAGGCTCCGGCCTGTTTTCATCGAACGAAAACCGCCGGCTGAACGCTACGCCTGGCTCAAGGCCGCGCTCGGGCGCAAGTCTGCCGACACCCTCGCGGCGCATATGCTGCAAAGCTGGCTCCTCGGGGCGGAGAAATCGATGTTGTGTGATTTCCTTGATTCGTTAGGTATTAAGCACGATCCCGACGGCACAGTCGAGCAGCTGCCGGAATCTCCGTCGCCGGAAGAGTTGTCCCGCGTGGTAACCGATCTCCTGACAAGGTACTCCGCGGAGAAACTGGCTGTCTATCTACATGCCTTTCACGATATGGATAGCACGGTCACCTGGCCGCCGCTCGGCGAGTTACTGGCCAAGGAGGACCGGCTGAAGCTGTCCGCCGGCACTAATTAGAAGCCGTGCTGATTGAGAATGGACTCTTCGTCGCGACCTTGTAAGAACCGACGGCACTTCTGATCTTGTAACGGAGATAGCAGGTCTCAGAGCTTTGCCGGCCGGTCGGAAAGGAAATACCGCAGGGCCTCGTGCACGCCGGCGCCGAATTCGGTTTCGGCCACAAAACCGTCAGCCTTGCGCACGGCTTCTTTCACAGCCTCGATGGCATTAGCGGGACAGCAAGGAAGAGCGGCGTAGCGGCCGTCCAGCATCGAGATATCATTGTGATGGTCGCCCGCGGCGAAAATCGCCTCGCGATCGATATCGGTCAGGCGCGAGAGTTCTTCCAGCGCGGCACCTTTGTGATAGTCGGCGTGGCAAAACCGAAGGTAAATTGTGTTGCGCTGGTAGTGAAACTTCGATTCGCCGGCTTTCGCCCAGTCAATGAACTCGGTCACGCGGTCCATTTCTTCTTCACTGCTGGCGATGATTCCCGCCGGCTGCTCCGTCTCGTAAATAACGCGCGCCCTGGTTTCGTGAGTGACAAAGTCCACGACCTCGGCCAGGACAGCCGACGCGGACTGGTAGAGTTCGGCGTGAGCCTGTGCGCAGCGCTGGTTCCAATCGCCAAAAGGTTCCCAGCCGGAGTTAGTCGGCCGGAAGACATCGCGTTCGCTCGTTAGGATAAAATCGGGCTGGATCGGGAAGGCGAAGTCTTCCAGTCCTTCCTCGAGCAGGCGGACGGAGCGTCCGGTGTTAATCGCCCAGAGCGCGCCTTCGCGCTGAAGCTCGTGGATGAGTGCCATGCAATCGCGATCGAAAACCGGGACGCTTGCATGCGAGACAAGCGTCCCGTCGAAATCGGTGCTCAGGAGTCGGATCTTGCGGGACATGTGGCAGCGGAATGTAAAAATAGATCGGCCTGCCGCAAGGGTTTGGCGGACCGCGCGGCGCCGCACAGCAAAAGTTACAACGCCGTTACCTTGGTATCTTAGTAGATCGGCGGGTGAAAATCCTGCTCGATCCTAATGGCCACGTGCTCGTCGCCATCACCGGCTACCAAAGCTTGAATCACGCTGATTATGTCCTGATCAAATATGCGCCGGCAGATGGGACTGAAATTTGGAACAGGAACTGGGGAGTAAGCGGTGACTTCCAGGCGCGTTGCAAGGCCGGTTCACGCGGCAATCGTCTTCAGGCCCAGCTTACTCTATCGACACGAGCCACTCGGGCGAAAACGTCACGATCAGTTTGGATCGCGAGCCATTCGTAATTCCGATCAGCGGCAACCGCGCCAAGTTGTCGATCAAGGAAAGCACGACTGGGGCCGCCCACGATCGCATTGACGGATCCTGCCGGCTGTTTCGCACCTGTCATGGTCGAGTGTCCGGCCGAGTAGAAGCCAGTGCCCTTCCCTGACCCCGCGCAACTAATCGGCTGCGGACCGGGCGGATTTTGTCTAGGATGACTCGAAACCAGAAAGGAGCCGAAGATGAAATCAGCCTACGAACTTGCGATGGAGCGGCTCGAGAAAAACGCGCCGAGCCTGAAGTTATCGGAAGAACAAAAGGCCCAGGTCGCTGAGATCGAGTCGCAATACAAGGCGAAGATTGCGGAGAAGGAGTTGTTCCTGCGCGGCAAGATTCGCGAGGCGCAGATGAGCGGGAAATTGGACGAGGCCGAGGAATTGGAGAAGCAACTTGCGACCGAGTTGCGGAGGTTGGATTCCGATTGCGAGGAGAAAAAGGAGAAACTGCGGGCTTCCTTTGCGTAGTCATCCCGAGCGAAGTCGAGGGATCCCGTGGAGCGGCATTGGGGCCGGGGACGCCCTTGTCCCGGCGCGGGGGCGCGCCGGCTCCAATAGGATCACCGCCCCCGCTACAATTCCTTTGCCAACCCCGCTCTGCCCCGCCTAAGGTAGCGGCCCTGCGAAATGTTTGCGCTTCAGCCTGAGCTCAAGGTCTTCTCCGGCTCGGCCAATCCCGACCTGGCCCGGCGTATCTGCAACTTCATCGGGATACCTCTCGGCGAGGCGACCCTCAGCTCCTTTCCCGACGGTGAGACTTACGTCAGGATCGAGGAAAACATTCGCGGCCGCGACGTTTTCATTGTTCAGCCCACCTGCCCGCCGGTTAACGAGCACCTGATGGAGCTGCTCATCATGGTAGACGCCGCGCGGCGGGCGAGCGCCGACCGGATCACGGCCGTGATTCCATTTTTCGGCTACGCGCGGCAGGACCGCAAAGACAAGCCGCGGGTGCCCATCACAGCGAAGCTCGTCGCGAATCTGCTTTGCGCGGCGGGCGTCAATCGCGTCCTGACGATGGACCTCCATGCCCAGCAGGTGCAGGGCTTCTTCGACATCCCGGTCGACCATCTCTATTCGCTGCCGGTCCTGATCCCCTACCTGCGGCAAAAGCTCACGCGCAAGACCGTGGTGGTTTCGCCCGACGTGGGCGGGTTGAAAATGGCGAGTGCCTATGCGCAAGGCTTGGGCGCGAGCCTCGCAATCGTCGCCAAACAGCGCAAAAGTCCGACGGACACCGAGGCGCTTTATCTGATCGGCGAGGTCGAAGGCTGCGACGTGGTTCTGGTTGATGATCTGACCGAGACCGCCGGCACCCTTACTTCGGCGGCCAGTTTGCTGAAGAAAAACGGCGCGCTCGAGATCTATGCCGGCGTCGCTCATTGCGTCCTTGCCGACGTCGCGGTGGGGCGGTTGCAAAAATCCGAGATTAAGGAATTAGTTACGACCAACAGCACACCCGTTCGCACCGTGGAGGGTTTCGCCATCACGGTGCTTTGTGTCTCTGAACTGCTCGGGGAAGGCATCAAGCGGATTCACAAAGACGAATCCGTTTCCTCGCTCTTCAGGATCGACGACGGCGCGAAATAGCACCACACGACTATGGCCAAACAAGCTAAACTTTCCGCTTCACGGCGCACCGGCATCGGCCGGGCCGCCGTGCGCAAGATCAAAAAACAGGGCGCGGTGCCCGGTATTATTTACGGCGCGAAACAGGAGGCGCAGCCGCTCCAGATTTCCAAGCGCGATATTTCTCTCATGCTCAGCCACGCCTCGGGCGAAAACATCCTCGTCGAGCTGGAGATCGATGGTGAGAGCCCGAGCCGGCTCGCCCTTGTCCAGGAAGTGCAGCATTCGCCGGTTGGCGGCGACATTCTGCACGTCGATTTCCAGGCCGTTTCCATGGACCAAATGATTGAGGCGGAAGTGCCACTCGAACCGACCGGGACGGCGGAAGGAGTCAAGACTTTTGGCGGTTTGCTCGAGCAGAGTCTGCGCGCGCTCGAGATCGAATGTCTGCCGAAGGATTTGCCCGACGTAATCACGGTCGACGTTTCACACCTCAATATCGGCGACGCGATTCACGTCAGGGAAATCTCTTTGCCCGAAGGCGTCACGACCCGCGTCCCGGCTGATCTCACCGTTTTCTCCGTCCTTGCTCCCGTGGTGGAGGAAGCGCCCGCCGCGGAAGTGGCGGCGACCGAGCCGGAAGTGATCACGGAGAAGAAGGAAGGCGCGGAAACGACGCCGGCTGCCCCGACCGGCGCGGCCCCTGCGCCGAAGGAAGGCAAGAAGTAACTCCGCGCCTGCGAAGGAGCGGATGTGAACGAAGCGCCGATTCGGTTGGTCGCGGGTCTCGGGAATCCGGGGCGCGAATACCAGCGCACCCGGCACAATATCGGGTTCATGGTTCTCGATCGGCTCGCAGCCGATGCCCGGTTGCCGTGGGAGTTTTCCGCGAAATGGAATGCCGGCTGGGCAAAGCGTGAAGTGATTTTGATGAAACCGGTGACGTTCATGAACCGAAGCGGCGAAGCGGTCGCGGCGGTCGCCAATTTCTACAAAATCGCCGCGCCGCAAGTGCTGGTGGTGCTCGACGATTTCGCGCTTCCGTTAGGGCGGTTGCGTTTGCGGCAGCAAGGCAGCTCGGGCGGACACAACGGCCTCGAATCGGTCCTCGAACATTTCGGAACCGACTGCGTGCCAAGGTTGCGAATCGGAATTGGCGCAGCGCCGGTCCAGGGCGCGACCGACTACGTGCTCGGCCGATTTTTCGAAGAAGAACAGCCGCTCCTCGATGCCACGATCCGCCGCGCCGCCGAGGCGGTGATGTGCACCATCGACAAAGGCCTGATTGCTGCGATGAATCTGTTCAACCAACAACCCGAAGAAGAAGAAAAATGAAGAATCGTTACGAAGCGCTCCTTGTCCTCAATACAATGGGCAAGGACGACAACCTCAAAGACATTGTGGATCGCCTCGAGTCCGAGTTTCAAAAGGAAGGCGCGCAGGTAGAGCAGGTCCAGAAAATGGATCGGCGGCAGTTTTCCTACGCCGCGGGCGAGCTCGACGCCGGTTACTACGTCAATTTCATCTTCCACGCCGAGCCCGACCTGATCAAGAAACTGCAAACGAAGTTCAAGCTCGATCCCGAGGTTTACCGGCAGCATTACCAGAAGCTGCGGGAGAAAAAAGAATCGAAAAAGAAAGTCGCGGCCGCGGAATAGACCCGCTACAACTCCCGCATGGCCAATTTCAATAAAGTCATGCTGATGGGGAATCTCACCCGGGACCCCGAGATTCGCTACACCCCCAAGGGAACGGCCGTGGCCGAGATTGGGCTGGCGATCAATCGCTATTTCTCCGGCGAGAACAACGAGAGACGCGAAGAGACGACTTTCGTCGACGTCACCCTTTGGGGCCGCACGGCGGAGATCGCGAGCGAATACCTGAAAAAGGGACGCCCGGTTTTCATCGAAGGCCGGCTCCAGCTCGACACCTGGGAGGACAAACAATCCGGGCAAAAGCGGAGCAAATTGCGCGTCGTCGCCGAAGGCATGCAACTGCTCGGCTCGCGCCCCGGCGCCGGTGGCGCTGCGGAGGAAAACACCGGCGGCAGCTCCGCCAGCTCCGCCCCACCCTCGCGCAAGTCGACTCCTCCACCCGAGCCGGACGACGACGAAATTCCGTTTTAGACCTGCGGCAGGGTTAATTTGCCTGACTTCCCGAGGCGGCTGCATTACAGTTTCTGTTCATGCCATCTACGTATTCTGTTACTGAGGCGCAATCTGCCTTACCGGCACTGTTGAGAAAAGCTCACGAGGAGTTGATCGTGATCACTCGCCACGAAAAGGCGGTTGCGTACCTGGTTTCCGCCGAGCGAATGGCGGCGATTGCGGAGACGCTGGAAATTCTTGCGAATCCAAAAGCGATGAAAGCGATTCGTCGGGCGCGGCGGGGGGAGGGCAAATATTACCCACTTTCCGCCTTGGGCGCGTTCGATGAAGGTTGAGCTCGAACAGCAAGTTCTTGATTTCGTTGGTTCGCTCGCGCCTGCTCCGAGGCGCGCGTTGAAACAAGCGTTGCGCTCCCTGGCCCAGGAAAAAGGCGATATCCGTCCTTTAGAGGCGGAACTTGACGGATTTTATCGACTTCGAGTCGGTCGGTATCGAGTGGTTTTTTTCTATCCCGCTTCGCCTCGACCCCGCCGCATTCGTTGTGTCTTCGCTGAGCATCGCACCATCATCTATGAAGTTTTTGCCCACCATCTCCACGAGCACCTCAACCCATGAACAGCACCGAAGCCTGCATCGCACTCAACATGCTCCCGACGATCGGGCCGGTGCGGCTGCGCAGGTTGCTGGAGGTGTTTCAAACACCGGAGCGGATTCTCTCGGCAACGCGCAGCGAACTGCGCGCGATTGATGGCATTGGAACCGAGGTCGCCGAGCAGATCGCAAATTGGGAGAGCACGGTTGACCTCGCCGCGGAACTGAAACGCATTCGCGAGTTCGGGGCGGAGGTGATCACGGCGCAGTCGCCCTTGTATCCGCGGCAACTGCGCGAGATCCATTCGCCGCCGATTGTGCTTTATGTCTGGGGCGAACTGACGGAGCGCGATCAGCATGCGATCGCCGTGATCGGTTCCCGCCGCACCAGCCATTATGGAGCGGAATGCGCGAAGAAACTTTCTTATCAGCTCGCTTACGCCGGTCTCACCGTGATCAGCGGGCTGGCACGCGGGATCGACACCGCCGCGCACCAGGGCGCGCTCGCGGCCAAAGGCCGGACCATCGCTGTGATCGGCTCCGGCCTAACGAAACTTTATCCTCCGGAAAACGCCGCCCTCGCGGAAAAAATCCGGAGCGGCAACGGCGCGATCGTTTCCGAGTTCTCGATGGAAATCGAGCCCGACCGCCAAACCTTCCCGATGCGCAACCGGATCATCAGCGGCTGGAGCCACGGCATTCTGGTAGTCGAAGCGGGCGTGAACAGCGGCGCGCTTATCACCGCATCGCAGGCGATCGAACAGGGTCGCTCGGTTTACGCGGTTCCGGGGCACATCAACGCCCCGAGCGCGATCGGGTCGAACCGCCTCATCCAGCAGGGCGCGAAGCTGGTCATGGACGCGAGCGATATCCTCGATGATTTGGAAATCCTTCTTCCCGAAAAACAGAAGCTGCCCGAAGCGGCGGCGCGTCCGTTGCCGGAAATGGCGGAGGACGAGCGCCGCGTTTACGACGCGATCCGCGCCACGGAAACTCCGATCGATGAGATCGCCTCGTCGAGTGATCTACCGAGCGCCACCGTCTCCTCCGTCCTCTTGCGCTTGGAATTAAAACGCCTCGTCAAGCAGTTGCCCGGTAAATATTTCGTCAAACTCTCATGACACCGTTGTAGCCGGGGTCGGCGACCCCGGCTGGGCGGACGTAAACCGGTCGTCCTTTAAAGGCCAGCCGCGCGTACGATCGACGTCCCGGCACTCACGGCATCCGTCTCTGCGCTCGGCCGGGGTCACCGACCCCGGCGACAACGGCACCCCTCGTGCTCCTGCTTGTAATCGTGCTCGTGCTCGATCTGGCTCTTCGATTACGAGCACGAGCATGAGCACGAGTGAGACTTGCAAACCATCCGAACGCGGTCTAGTTCCCATCCCTTCCATGCCCAAGACCCTCATCATCGCAGAGAAACCCAGCGTCGCCCAGGACCTCGCGCGCGCCCTCGGGAAAGTTCCCAAAAAAGGCGACCACTTCGAGAACGACCAGTACGTCATCGCCTCGGCCATCGGTCACGTTGTCGAGCTCGAGATGCCCGAGGACATCGACAAGAAGAAATATGGTTTCTGGCGGCTCGAGACCCTGCCGATCATTCCGGAAAAGTTTGGTTTGAAGCCGAGCGCCGATTCCAAGGAGCGCTACAACCAGCTCAAGAAACTTCTCCACCGCAAGGATATCGACCTGGTCGTGAATGCCTGCGACGCCGGACGCGAGGGCGAGCTGATTTTCCAAAACCTGTACCAGCTCTCCAAATCCAAGCTCCCGGTAAAACGCGCCTGGATGCAGACGATGACGCCGGAAGGCATCCGCGACGCGTTCCGCCATCTCCGCGACGGCGAACAAATGGCCGGCCTCGCCGACGCCGCCCGTTCGCGGAGTGAAAGCGACTGGCTCATCGGGATCAACGGCACGCGCGCAATCACGAAACGCTTTTACGGCTCGCGCGGCGGCAATGTGGCGACGGTCGGTCGAGTGCAAACGCCAACTCTCGCGATCGTGGTCAATCGCGAGTTGGAGATCCGCAATTTCCAGCCGCGCGATTACTGGCGCGTGACCGCAAAATTCCAGATCGCCCGCGGCACTTACGAAGGAGTTTATCAGCGTCCCGATTTTCGCCGGAACGACAAGGACGAGCACGATCGCGCCGATCGGATTTGGGACAAGGCGGCGGCCGAAACAGTCCTTGCCGCCTGCCAGGGGCAGCCGTTGGCCCAGGTTTCAGAGGAGAAAAAATCTTCCACCCAGGCGGCGCCGCGGCTTTACGACCTCACGACCTTGCAGCGTGAAGTGAACAACCGCTTCAGCCTTTCCGCGCGGCGCACCCTGCAGATTGCGCAGGCGCTTTACGAGCGCCACAAAGTCATCACCTATCCGCGGACCGATTCGCGCGCCCTGCCCGAGGATTACATCCCGACCTGCAAACAAACGTTAGGCAAACTTTCCGGCGATCTAGCTCGTCACGGCCAGACTGTGCTCGAGAACGGCTGGGTCCGGCCGAACAAGCGCATTTTCAACAACGCCCAGGTCTCCGATCACTTCGCCATTATCCCGACGGGGACTGAACCAAAGCACCTCGACGAGATGGAAGCGAAGGTTTACGACATGATCGCGCGCCGGTTCGTCGCGGCGTTTTTCCCCGCGGCGGAGTTCGATGTCACGACCCGGCTGAGCAAGGTCGCCGGCCAGCACAACTTCAAAACCGAGGGCAAAGTCCTGACCGCGCCGGGCTGGCTGGCGGTTTACGGCCGCACCACGGTGGAGGATTCGGCGGAGTCGAAAGCGCTTCCCGCCCTAACGAACGAAGACAATCACCAGGCGAAAACGCTTTCCGCCGAGCTGCACGAGGAAGCGACCAAGCCGCCACCGCGTTACACCGAAGCCACCCTGCTCTCGGCGATGGAGCACGCGGGCAGAATGGTCGAGGATGAGGAACTGGCCGAGGCGATGAAGGAGCGCGGCCTCGGCACACCGGCCACGCGCGCCGACATTATCGACGGGTTGCTCAATCAAAAATATCTCGAGCGCCAGCAGCGCGAACTGGTCCCGACGACCAAGGCGGAATCGCTCCTCCAGTTCCTTTCCGCGGTCCACGCCGACAGCCTGACGACACCAGACATGACCGGCGAATGGGAATTCAAATTGCGCGAGATGGAGCACGGCAAATTCCCGCGTCGCGAGTTCATGTCCGAGATCGTCGACGTGACGAAACGCCTTGTCGCGCGCACGAAAAGTTTCGAAGAAGAAGAGTCGTCGCGCGAGACCGACATCATCGCACCGACCGATCACAAGCCAATGGTCGAAACCCTGCGCACCTATAAGTCGCAGGACGGCGCGCTCGTCATTTACAAGGTCATCAGCGGCCGAAAAATGGAAGAGGACGAAGTGCGGGCGCTAGTCGCGAATGGAGAGATCGGGCCGCTCGACGGATTTGTCTCCGCCAAGAGCGGAAAGCGTTTCCCTTCGAAGCTGAAAATCGTGGCCGACGGAAAAAATCACGGCCGGAAAAAAGTCGAGCTCGACTTTGGCACGAAGGTGGATGTGAACGCACTCGTCCCATTCTGGACCGACCCGAAAACGGGCGCGCAACTTTGCGAAGCTCCCACCAATTACGTCCTGCGCGAGCGCGAGGGCGATGGCTGGAAGGAGAGCTTCAAGGTCGGTCGCGTGATGTGCCAGAAACCGATCACGCACGAGCAGGCGATCCAGCTCGCGACCCGGGGTAAAACCGATTTAATTGAAAAATTCACCTCAAAAAAGGGCCGGCCATTCGACGCTTATCTCGTCCGAAACGGCGGCCGTATCAGCTGGGAATTCCCCCCGCGCAAACCGCGCGAAGGCGCGACCGTGGATGGCAAGCGCGCGCCGCGCAAAGCAAAGCCCGCAATCGATCTGAGCAAGGCGGTCAAACTCGGTGAAAGCAAACTGCATCGTGCCGATCTTTATCAGACCGACGATTCCTTCGTCGTCGCCCAGCCGCAGTCGAACGGCGCGCCAAAAGTTCTTTTTCAAATGAAGCGCAACCTGTGCGGCAAAGAAATTTCCGCCGAGGAAGTCGAGCGTCTCGTCCAAGTGGGTAAGACGGAGTTGATCGAAGGCTTCATCTCGAAGCGCGGCTCGAATTTCAAAGCTTACCTCACGCTCTCGGAGGACAAGAAAAAAGCCGAGTTCGAGTTTCCGCCGCGATAACGACCTCTCGTCATCCCGAGCGAAGCCGAGGGGATCCCGTGGAGCTACCGTGAGGGCGACGATTGCCAGAGCCCGCGCCATTTGCGAAGAGACGTGCGGAGAAATTTTTTCGGCAGCCCATCGGGATCCCTCGACTTCGTTCCGCTTCGCTGCACTCCGCTCGGGATGACAGCACCAAATGAACGGGTAGTCTTTGCGCGCGCGAAGAAGCGACTGGATTTTTTTGCGCGCGTAAGGCGAAAAAATCTTGCGCTTCCTCCCGCCACCATTTGTAGTGGAGGTGGTTCTCGTCAACCACACCATGCGCTGCCCAAAGTGCGGAAATCGCGATGACAAAGTCATCGACTCTCGCCAGTCGCGCGATAGTTCCAGCATCCGGCGACGGCGCGTTTGTCTCGCCTGCGGCTTCCGCTTTACGACCTACGAAGAAATCGAGCGCAGCGATCTGCGGGTCATCAAGCGCGATCGCCGGCACGAAATCTTCGATCGCCGCAAGCTCGCCAACAGCATCGCGAAAGCCGCCGAGAAACGTTCCATCAGTCTCAGCGCCCTCGAACAGATGGTGGACGAGATCGTGCACGACATCCAAACCGGCGGCCGCGAAGTCACCTCGACCGCGATCGGCGAGAAGGTGCTGGAGAAACTGCGCGAGCTCGATGAGGTCGCGTATCTGCGCTACGCCTCAGTCCATCGGCACTTCGAGGATGTGGATCAATTTGTCGATGAGATCCAGGCGCTGGGCCGCCGGATCAAACCGAATGCGCAGCAACCCGAGTTGTTCACTGAACTGACGAGTAATGGTCGCGTTTAAGGAAGAGTTTCCGTATCTCCGGTCCGAATCGGGGCAACTCTTCGAGTTCAATCGCGCCTGGCTGCACGACGCGATCACGCAGGCTGCGAATCGCGCCGGCTACCCGAGCTGGTGGCTGACCGAGCATGTCACCGAGAGCATCGCCTTTTATCTCCGCCTGCGGAACCACGAGTCGGTCGTGGCTTTCAGTCAGCTCAACCAGACCGTTCGCTATGTTCTGAAAGTGATCGGCTACAAGGAAATCGTGCCGCACTTCAAACCGGCGCCGCCGCCGATCTCGGTTTCGCTTTACGAAATCGCCGAAGCAGCCGGCGCCGGTTACGAGCTGGCGTTTTTCGATCTGCTCGAGAAACGGATCGAGGCGATTCTCACCACCGGCGCGCGCGATCTGCATTTTTCCGGGTTACAACCGGCAATCAAACATCTGCGCGGGGCCAAAGCCTGGTCGCGCAGCTGTGACGCGTTGCGCGAGGAAGTGGCCTGTTTCATCCGCGAAAAAATCTGCGGCGGCGCAACCGTGACCGAACTCAGTTGTTCGATCCGATGACGATTTTCGAGAAAATCGCCGCGCACGAAATCCCGGCCAGAATCGTCTACGAGGACGAGGAAGTGATCGCTTTTCACGACATCAACCCGCAGGCCCCGGTCCATGTGTTAATTGTCCCAAAGCGCGTCATCCCGCGGCTCGCGGAAGCGAACGCGTCGGACCAGGCGCTCCTGGGCAAGCTGCTCCTGACCGCGGGCCAACTCGCCCGCGATCTCGGTCTGAGTGAGAGCGGTTACCGCGTCGTGATCAACAGCGGACCCGACGCGGGCGAGACTGTGCCGCACTTGCATCTGCATTTGTTAGGCAAACGCCCGCTCAGCTGGCCGCCCGGTTAGCGGTCCGGCTTGTCGTTAGGCGAGATGAAGTTTGCGCGATGGCTCAGGCCGCTCCTCGGTCGCCTGCAAAGGATACGCTGCCAATGGCTGCTCCTCATGGTCCTGCTCTGTCTTGTGCTGCGCGAGAACTATCCCTTTTCGCATTTCCCGATGTATTCCTCCTTCAGCAACCACACTTATTTTCTTTATCTGACCAACGCGGCCGGGCAGCCGATCTCGACCGTGCGTTTCGGGCTCTCGAGCTCGACCTTAAAGAAAATTTTCGACCGGCAATGGCGGGAGGAGCTTCACCGTTTCAAGAATGCCGGCCGCGCCCGGGTCCCGCTGGCTGAGGAGGCGGCGGCGAAATCGCTTTTGCACTACCTCGACGGACTCGCGACGCACCAAAGCGAAGCGAAGAAGCTGTTGCCGGGAGTAAAAGTGCAACACGTGCTTATTCGGCAGGAAGGAAACGCGCTCGTTCTCGACCGGCACACGCTCGCGCAGCACCCATGACTGCGACAAAATCGGTTCCGCATTTCGCTGCTTACGAGCGCGTCGTCATGCGCGTGCTCTTTGCCTGGATCGTCTGGCGGGCGACGCCGGCTGCACTCATCGTCCACGGGATCCCCGCGCCTAACGGAATCGCACGTCTTTTCGATCTCCAATTTCTGCTCGATCCGCGCGTTTTCGCGATCACGCGAATTGCGCTGGCGGCGGCATTGATCGCTTACGTGTTGCGCCTGTTGGTCTGGCTCGCGTTGCCGGTCGCGCTCTTTGTTAATCTAACCGCGAATGCAATCCTCAATTCACAGGGTGCAATCCAGCATGCCTACCAAATCGTATCGCTGGTCCTGCTGGCACAAACCGCGGCGCATCTTTACGGACTCTGGCGACGACGTGAGGGTGAAAAGCGGGCGTTTTTGGAAGATCGCGCCATCTGGTGGTCGCTCCAAACGATCGTCGCCGTCTATCTCGTCGCGGGGATCACGAAGCTGATTGTAACCCGAGGGCTCTGGCCGTTGCAGGCGCACTGGATTGGTGTGGATATCACCAAGACCGCCTATCAATCTTTTTACGACACGCTCAATCAGACCGAGTTGAACCAACAACTCACGATCGCCCATTTCGCTGCCGGACACGGCTGGCTGGTTGCGCTAATTGCCGCAATCGGCCTGCTGCTTGAGGTGGCTTCTCCGCTGATGCTGATCAATCGCGCCTGGGCCGCAGTCGTCGGCGCCGCCCTGATCGGCTTTCACATCTCGCTCGATTACACGATGCGGCTCACATTCATCTACAATCAATGGCTGCTCCTCATCTTCATGATTAATCCGCCGTACTGGATCGGGGCCATCTTTCGTTCCGCGTTCCGGCAGAAGCGCGCCCCGGCTACATCCCCATGATCTGATAACCGCCATCAACGTAAATCACTTGCCCGGTGATCGCGCCGGCGCCGTCGCTGGCGAGAAACAATCCAGTCTGCCCGAGCTCGGCCGGCTCACAACTGCGGTGCAACGGCGCACGCTCCTGGTAATGCTTCAGCATTGAGGAAAATCCGCTGATCCCGCGGGCGGCGAGCGTCTGCACCGGACCGGCGGAAATGCAATTCACGCGAATTTTTTTCGGCCCGAGATCGTAGGCGAGATAGCGCACGCTGGCTTCCAGGCTCGCCTTCGCAACTCCCATAACGTTGTAATGCGGCACGACCTTTGCCGCGCCGAAGTAAGTCATCGCGAGAATACTTCCCCCTTCGGTCATCAGCGGCGCGGCCGCGCGCGTGAGCGCGACTAACGAATAGGCGCTGATGTCGTGGGCGACGCGAAACGCCTCGCGCGAGGTGCTGACGAAATCGCCTTCGAGCGCTTCCCGCGGCGCGAAGGCAACCGAGTGCAGGAGCAGATCGAGCCGTTGCGTCTGCCCGCGAACCTTTTCGAAAAACGCCTCGATCTCTTCATCCTTCGAGACATCACAGGGGTAGAGCGGCGTGTCGCTGCCAAACTCGCTCACGAGATCCTGCACATTCTCTTTCAAGCGCTCGCCCTGGTAATTGAAAATGAGGCGCGCACCCGCTCCGGCCCAGGCCTTGGCGATCGCCCAGGCGATGCTGCGTTTGTTCGCCACCCCGAAGATGACGCCCGTCTTGCCGGTGAGAATTTGTTCTGCCATAACGCAGCGACTCTAGCGGCTTTGCTCGCGCGCGAAAGGCCGGAGCGCGCACCCGTTTCGCAATCGCTGTCATCCCGAGCCGCCGAAGGACGGCGAGGGACGCCACCAATGCAATGCGGAGAAGCTTGGTACGCTGGGCACGCGTCGAGGCTGACGGTATGCACGAGCTGCCGCTGCGGGGTCCTTCGCCGCTCTGCGCCGGCTCAGGATGCCAGGGCGGCGTCCCTACAGCGCGCCACCTTCTTTGCCGGCTGCGGCCGGACGTTCGCGTTTCGACACGATCCGCACCTGTTTTTCCTCGTAATAGACTAACGAATCGGGCGGCACACTTTGCATGAGGAAAACGTTGCCGCCGATCGTGCTTCGCGCGCCCACCGTTGTTTCACCGCCAAGGATGGTCGCGTTCGGATAGATCGTGACGTAATCCTCGACGTTCGGGTGCCGTTTCCCTCCCTTCTTAATGTGACCGTGTTCGTCCTTCTGGAAACTGCGCGCGCCGAGTGTCACCCCATGATAAAGCTTCACGTGATTCCCGATCACGCAGGTCTCACCGATCACCACCCCGGTGCCGTGATCGATAAAAAAATGGGACCCGATTTGCGCCCCCGGGTGAATGTCAATCCCGGTGCGGCTGTGCGCCCATTCCGTCATCATCCTCGGGATAAGCGGAAGTTTTTCCTGGTAAAGAATGTGGGCGAGTCGCTGGATCGCGATCGTCTCGAGCGAGGGGTAAGCCAGAATGATTTCCTCATAGCTGCTCGACGCCGGATCACCTTCGTAAGCCGCATCGATGTCCGCCCAGAGCATCTCGCGCACGCGCGCGAGCTGCCCGAAAAAATGGCGCAGGATCCGATCCGCATCTGTCGCGACCGAGCCCGCCGTTCCGCGCCGCGCCAGGCTCTTGCACATCTCTGGATGTAAGCGCGCATGCAGTGAGCGAATCCGGCTCCGGGTTAAATCAGCCAGATCTTCGGCGTGCACCACCGGTTCGCCACGAAACCCGGGAAAGAGCAGGCTCAGCAACTCGACGCAGGCCGCATCGATCGCCGGCCGCGATGGCAAGGTCGCCGCCGCGTCGAGGTAGTTGATCCCGCCTTCCGCGCTGTAGGTCCGCAAGAGCGCTTCCGCCGGATGTTCATCAGCCGAGTTATCCATGGCCGGTTTCAATTATCGACCGCCAGGGCGAGAACGAAAGGACAAAGCAGGCTGATAATTAAGACCGGGCGCGCTTTGAGTGACCGGCAACTGCGTCTAAGTCCGACCTCACCCGGTCCTCAACGGCTCCGGTTGTGCCGCAGCAATGCGCTCCTTCCTTCCGAAGAGGATTAAGAGCGGACCGGTCATGACCGTGGTGACGATCGCCATGATAACCAGCATCGTGAAAATGCGTTGCGAGAGAATGCCGAGATCATAACCGATATTAAGCGCAATCAGTTCCATCAGGCCGCGGGTGTTCATGAGCGCGCCAAGTTGCAGGGAAGAATGCATATCGACTCCAGTAAATCGCGCCGCCAGGGCGCTCCCACCCAGCTTCCCTAGCGTGGCCACCCCGATGATGACAAGACAGATCGCCCAGTCCCGAGCATCACCGAGTAACCCGACCTGTGTCCGCAACCCGGTGAAGGCAAAAAATACCGGCAAGAGCAGGACAGAGCTGATGTTTTCAATCCGGACGATCAGTTTCTCGCGAAATCCGCTTGTCGCAGGCATAACTATCCCGGCGACAAAGGCGCCAAAGAGCGCGTGAATGCCAATCAGTTCCGTGCTGAAAGCGCAGGCGAGGACGGTGCCAAGCACAATCGCGAGGGTGACCTTGTCCGGCTGCGGCCGTTCGAGCGCCGCCTGCCCAATCCAGCGGGGCAGACCAGGGCGCAGGACAAGGACGAGAATAGCGACGAACAAAATCACGCAACCGAAGGTGACCGCGGCGGCGCCGATGCTGGTGGCACGCGCGATCGCGACCACAAAGGCCAGGATCGTCCAGGCACTGACATCGTCCACCGCCGCACAAGCGGTGGCAGTACTGCCGAGTGAAGTGTGAAAAAGATTGCGGTCCTTGAGAATCCTGACAAGCACGGGAAATGCCGTAATGCTCATGCTAATACCCATGAAGAGAGCGAAGGCCGCAAAGCTTGCCCCCGGCTGGGCCAGGCGCTGGAAAAGGAAGAGAGCCAGGACGACGCCGAGGAGATAGGGAATCACAATGCTTGAGTGACTAACGACTATAGCTGTTTGGATGCGCTTTTTGAGCTGCGACAGGTCCAATTCCATTCCGACCGCAAAGAGAAAAAGGCAGACGCCGATCTGGCTGAGAAGCCGAAGCGGCTCCAGCGATGCCGGAGCGAAGACAAACGCAAATGCCCGCGGCGTGAGCAGTCCGAAGAGCGAAGGTCCGAGGAAAATGCCGGCAATCATTTCACCGACAACGGCCGGCTGTCCAATGCGCTGAAATACGGCACCAAGCACGGAGGCGAAACCGATGATCAGGAGGAGTTGAAGGAACAGCCGGCTGAGGCTGTTAGTCGCGTTCTGCTGAAGGGCTGCTCCCGCCGCGGATAAAAAATCGTTTGCGGGTAGCGCCTGGCCCGTGTGCTGGCCGAGAGGCGCGCTGAGCGCGGGTCGCGCGGGGACTGGGTGCGCTGGCTCAATCCGGCTGCCGGCGCGCAGAATCGCAAAGATGCCGAGGGCAGCGACGCTGACGATGATCAGATAAGCCTGCGCGGCGCGTGTCATATCCCGAGAATGGAAGGTGCGCCCGAGGAAACAAAGCCGACCATCAACCGCCGCACTCCTCGACAAGGAATGCCGGTCGGCTCTTTGCCATGACTAGTGGCAGTTCGTCTGACTAACTGGATAACCGCGGGGAATCTAACTTCCCCCGTTTTGTCGTTCATCGTCCTCGCACAAAGTTAGAGGAGGCGCAGACCGAGCGATAGCTGTTCTCGCTCCCAAGCGTTAGAGGGCAGCTAACTCGACGTTGCGTTCGGCGTCTCGCTGGATCATGTCTTTGAAGACTTCCTCCCATTGGCTGCTGCAGGAGGGTTTCACGAAATCTTCGCGATCGATCACGAGCTTTTTGTAGCGGCGAAAATGCTCGGGGCTCTCCAGAATTTTAAAGAAGCCATCAAACTTGTCGTAGTTCTCGAAAAAATCTCCCGAGAGCATGTAGTGCCCGGCGGCCATGGCGCTTTCGTGGTCCTTGTGCCTCTCGCCATCAGCTCCGGCCTGCGCCCAGGTAAGGCTATGCGGATTATAAAAGAGCCGGATCATGCGATGAACAAAGTTATAGGCGCCCGTAATCTTGCGGTAGGCATCGCTCAATTCTTCCCTTGCGTCTCGCGCCGGATCGCAGACAGAGTTGTGAATCGCCGGGACCACGAGCGACGCACTTTTAATGGAAAGAAAGACGCCGCTCGAAAAGATCGGGTCGATGAAGCCGCGCGCATCCCCGATCATGGCGTAGTTCGTTCCATAATGATTTTTCACCTCGTAAGAGTAGTTACCGTTCACCTGCATCGGGATCAGCATTCGGCTTCCCTTAAGCAGCCGCCGGACAAAGTCGGACCGCAGTAACTCCTGCATGCAGAGGTCACTCTTCCAATCTTTTGAGCCGTTATCTTTCAGCTTGCGTTGCTGCTCCCGGAGATAGGAATTTTGTGCGACGAAGCCGGCGGTAATGCGGTGCTCTCCGAGCGGAAAGACCCAGATCCATCCTTTCTGTTCTTCGCCCATGTAGATAATAATGGAAAGACCTTCCTCGAGCCCGCCGCATAGCTCCACATCTCCCCAGTGCGACCAGATAGCGGTCCGGTCCAGCTCGGCTCGTGGTTGCCGCCAACTATTTCTTGCGCCGATAAAAGCCTCGCGGCCGCTCGCATCTATGAGGAAACGCGCTTCGTGCACGGACTTTTCACCCGCCGCATTTACGGTTGTGACAGTCACGCGATCGGGCGCACTGGTGATATCTGCTTCGACAACCGTCGTCTCTTCTCTTACCTGCGCGCCATTGCGTGCTGCATTCTTGAGCAGAATATGATCAAATTCCCCACGAATGACCTGGAACGACAAATAGGTTTCATCCTTGATGACGTGATCAAAGCACCAGGTGGTAGAGATCTTGCCGTCGCGATCAATGAAGCGCACGCCGGGTTTGCGGACAAAGTTAAGCTTTAACTCCGGGACAACTCCCAGGTCGTCGAGGAGGCTATAACAAAACGGCAGGAGTGACTCGCCGACATGCTCGCGGGGGAATTTTTCCCGCTCAAAGAGGGCAACGTCGTGCCCGGAGCGCGCCAGCCAGGTAGCGGCGGTCGAACCAGCCGGCCCGCCGCCGATGACAATGACATCGTGTTTTGTGTTCATAGCAGGAATAGTCGGGAGTTTGCAAGGTTACTAGCTGATTGGGATATCTGAGAGCATGGAGGCAAAGGCGTGGCCCGGCGTCTCTTCTACCATCTTGATGTAGTTGCGCATCGCATCGAGCACTGGCACCTCGCTCCGGTCGAAGACTTCGCCCTGGAGTAGTCGCAGCACTTCGATTCGATGTTTTTTCGATTCGATGAACTTCGTGAAGAGCGGCAGGAGTTTGTAATAGAGCCGGATGAACTCGTACCAGATCTCAGTCCCGGCACGCAGCTTCTTCTCATACGGTTTTAAGGCCGCTTCACTAAAATCATTGTTCTCAAAGGCGTATTTGATCCGTTCCGCCGAATACTTCGCGCTGTAGAGCGCCACACTCACTCCAGAGGAGAAGATCGGGTCGACAAAGCGGGCGGCATCGCCAATCAGGACAAACCCGTTACCGGCGAAGGTGTCCATCTTGTAGCTATAGTCACCCTCCATTTTAAACTCGTTAACGCGGGTAGCGTTACGCATGGCGGCAGAGAGATCTGGATTAGAAGCGACGTATTTGGCAAAGTATTCCGCCGGCGCAAGCCGCTCGGATTGGAACACTTTCTTTTCCGCCACAATTCCCATGGAAGTGATCTCATCCGTAATCGGGATTTGCCAGGCCCAGCCTCGTTCGACCGGGAGAAAATAGATATGAATGTAGTTGCAGGATTTGTTCTCGGCCTTGTCTACCCCGCGAAACCACGCATGCACGGCAAATTGATCGAAGATCGGGTCGTTCTTCTTCACGCGAAGTTGTTTGCCAAGAAGCGTGTGGCGGCCGGTCGCGTCCACGACCATGCGCGCGGGAACATCGACATCCTGGCCGGCGATCCGCAGACGCACTCCACTGGCATAACTCTGTTCGTTGAAGAGGACCTCGCTTACCTGGACGCCCTGATAGACGCGGGTCCCGAGGCTCTCGGCATGCTTTAGGAGCAATAAGTCGAACTTTTGCCGGTCGACGTGGT
Source organism: Chthoniobacterales bacterium (assembly GCA_036825615.1). Lineage (GTDB taxonomy): Bacteria > Verrucomicrobiota > Verrucomicrobiia > Chthoniobacterales > UBA10450 > JAICXG01. The sequence continues at coordinate 29,743 of DAISXY010000003.1, read as the reverse complement.
AGGTGTAGTCCTGAGTGACTCCATCCTGTGGAAATTCGTTGAAAGAGATATCGGCCTGGCCCTTGCTAACAGGGGGATGCCAGGAGGCGCCGTATTTTTTTGGAAACCCTTCCCGTTCCAGTACCGGGAGGAACCCGATTTCATCAAAGACCCGCACCGAAGACATGACCATCGATTCGCCGACATGTGGCCGGGGGTGATTGGCCCCTTCGAAGATCGTGCATTTGATTCCCGCCTTTGATAGATAACAGCCCAATGTCGAGCCGGCTGGACCGCCACCAATAATGATAACCTCGTTGCTGTTCATCTCGCGTGTCTCAGACCTCCTTCTTGTTGCTGTCCTGGCTCGAAGCGGCCGCTGCTTCTCCTGGCTGTTTCTCACCGGCGGTCTTCGACCTGATGAGATTGGCCAGCGCACGGGGGGTGGCAAAGTTGTCGACGAGCAACTCTTCGTCCTCGACCCGGATGTGCAGTTCGCTTTCCAGAAAAGCGATAAGACGAATTAACCCAAGGGAATCAATTTGCAGCGGCTGGTCTGGGTCGGTGACCGGGGGACTTCCCGGCCGAGTTTCATTCAGGTAGTCAATCAGCTTCGAGGGTAGATCAATTGTGTGCGACATCATCATTTCTCCACTTACCGTCCGAGGGCGTTTCGTCTATAAGAATTACTGATCGTCTCATAGACAAAATTTAATGCCAAGACATTTTTTTGTCATGGAACCGCAATTTCTGTTCCGCGCCCGCCACTCGGATCCCCAAATCGCAGATCCGCTTGCGGGCGCGGCCTTGGCGGCCCGCAGTTGGCAATTCAAACCAGCCACCCCCGCCAGAGTGAAATGCGAAGAACCCGGGGGGCGGCGGACCAACCGCGACGTAATCCGCGCCGCCTTGCGCGGGATCTACAGGAAGAGCAAAGAAGGATTTTCCAGGACTTGCCGCAGGGCTTTGAGGTAGTTGGCCCCAATAGCCCCATCGACGACCCGGTGGTCGCAACTCATCCCGATCTTCATCCGGTAACCAGCGGCGATCGCGCCGGAGTCGGTGATGACCGGCTGCCTGACGATGGCGCCGATGGAGAGGATAATGGCCTGAGGCGGATTGATGACAGCGGAGAAGTAATCGATGCCGTAGTTGCCGAGGTTGGAGACGGTAAGAGTGCCGCCTTGGAATTCTTCCGGCTTCATCCGCTTGTGCCGCGCGCGATAGGCCAGGTCTTTGACGGTCGCGCTGATCTCGCGCAGCGATTTGTTTTGCGCCTGCCTGACGACCGGCGTGACGAGACCTTCATCGAGCGCGACCGCGACGCCGAGGTTGATGTCGCCGTATTGCACGATCGCATCGCCATCAAAGGAAGCGTTGACTTTCGGCTCGCGCATTGCGGCCATCACCGCGGCCTTGAGGATGAAATCGTTAATCGTGAGCTTGCTCGCCTCTTCTTCCTCCCCGGCCGATTTCAATTCGGCCCGGACGCGCATGAGCGGGTCGGCGTTAATTTCGATGTTGAGATAGAAATGCGGAATCGGGCCGAGGCTTTGGCCGAGGCGTTCGGCGATGATTTTGCGCATTCCGGTGAGATTGATTCGGGCGCTTTCGCCCGCCGGGATAGCGGGAGCGGGAGCTTTGGGCGTTGCTGGCGGCACGGCCCGAGGGCGGGCCGTCTCCAAATCTTTCTCGATAATCCGGCCGCCGGGACCGGTGCCTTGGATTGTCGTTAGGTCAATGTTTTTCTCGGCCGCAATCTTGCGCGCGAGAGGCGAGGCTTTCACCCGGCCGGGTTCCGGTTTCTCTTCAACGGCCGGCTCAGGTTTTTTCGCGGGCGGTTTCTTATCGGGCGCTTTTTGCTGTGGCGGCGCCGTCTCCTTTTCCTTCGCCTCAGCTGGAGCCGGTTTCTCGGTTTCCGCTTTCGGCTCTTCCTCTTCCGCTCCCTCTTCCTCTGCTTTCTCGCCTTCTTCGCCGATGAACGCGATCGGCTCGCCCACATTCACCTTCCCGCCCTCTTCGACGTAAATTTTTTGCAGGATACCGTCTTCGGTCGATTCCCATTCCATCGTCGCCTTGTCGGTCTCGATCTCAGCCAGCACTTCACCCGAGCTTACCTTGTCGCCGACTTTCTTTTTCCAACTCACAAGCGTCCCCTCGGTCATGGTGTCGCTCAACTTGGGCATCTGGATTTCGGGCATAAGGAAGTGATGAGCGAGTTAGCCGAGCTGTTTGACGGCGGCGATAATTTTTTCCGCGCTCGGAAGGACGGCTTTTTCAAGGCGCTCGTTGTAGGGCATCGGGACGTCTTCCTGCGACACGCGCAGGATCGGGGCGTCGAGCTCGTCGAAGATTTCCTTTTGAATCCGATACGCAATCTCGGCTCCGACGCCGCAGAAGGGACGATCCTGTTCGGCGATGACAATGCGATGCGTCTTCGTCACGGAGTTGAAGACCGCGTGCCAATCAAGCGGCTTGATCGAGCGCAGATCGATCACCTCGGCATTGATTTTGTCGCCCGCGAGTTCCTCCGCGGCTTTCAAAGCCATCGGCACGGTCTGCGCGTAACAGAGGATCGTAACATCGCTGCCTTCGCGTTTCGTCTCCGCTTCGCCCAAGGGAATCAGCAGTTCCACGTTCTCGTCTTCGATCTCGCCCTTGTGGCTGTAGAAAAGTTCGCACTCGAGCACAAGCACCGGGTTGTTGTCGCGCACCGCGGTTTTGAGCAGCCCTTTGGCGTCACGCGGGGTGGCGGGAGTGCAGACCTTGAGGCCGGGCACGTTGGCGTAAAGCGATTCGGTCGCGTGCGAATGGGTCGCGCCGAGCTGATGCGCGGGGCCGTTCGGGCCGCGGAAGGTGATCGGAATGTTGAATTGGCCGCCGGACATCGTGAGCATGTTGGGCGCGTTGTTCACCACCTGGTCGAAGGCGACGAACGAAAAACTGAAGGTCATGAACTCGATGATCGGCCGGAGCCCAGCCATGGCGGCCCCGATCCCGAGACCGGCAAACCCGTTTTCGCTAATCGGGGTGTCGATAATGCGCTCGGGCCCGAAGCGATCGAGCAGCCCCTGGCTCACCTTGTAGGCGCCGTTGTATTCGGCGACCTCTTCGCCCATGAGGAAAACATTCGGATCGCGCTCGATCTCCTCCGCGAGCGCCTCATTCAGGGCCTGGCGATAGGTGATTTCTCTCACGCGCTTTCTCCATTGGGTGAGGCCCCGGTGCCAGCCGTCTGACGCGACTTGGCTTCCACCGCAACGCGCTTCGCCGGTTTCGTGCTTCGCTCTTTCGGCGATGCCTGCACTGGTTGTGGATCGATCCCATCGTCGACATAAACATAGGCGTGGAGATCCTCGAGCGGCGGCTCTGGACTTTTCTCGGCAAACTTCACGCTCGCCAGCGCCGTCTCTTTCGCCTTCTTGTCGAGCGCGTCGAATTGTTCGTTCGTCAAGCTGCCCTCGCGCGTGAGCTGAGCCCGCAGTCGAATGATCGGATCCTCGAGCCGGTATTTCTCCAGCTCTTCCTTGGTCCGATAACTTGCCGGGTCAGACATCGAGTGTCCGCGATAGCGGTAGGTGCGCGCCTCGACGAAAGCGGGGTGCGGATCCTTGCGAATCGAAGCGACGATCTCGCTCAGCTTGTCGCGCACCTCGCGGAAGTTCATCCCATCGATGATCTCGCTTGGCATGTCGTAGCCTTCGGCGCGATCGGCGATTTGCTCGAGGGAAGTTGAGCGTTTCACCGAGGTGCCCATGGCGAAGTAGTTGTTCTCGCAGATGAAGATGACCGGAAGTTTGAAGAGCCCGGCCAGGTTCAACGCCTCATGAAACGCGCCTTGGTTGATCGCGCCGTCGCCGAAGAAGCAGAGCGTGACGCGGTCCTCCTTCCGATACTTTGCCGCGAAGGCGAGTCCGGCCCCGAGTGGGACGTGCGCGCCGACGATCGCGTGTCCGCCGTACATGTGGCGTTCCTTATCAAAGAAATGCATCGAACCGCCGAGGCCGCGCGAGCAGCCGGTCGCCTTCCCGAAAAGCTCGGCCATGCAGGCATCAGGGCTCGTTCCGCGTGCGAGAGCGTGGGCGTGATCGCGATAGGCGGTGATGATGTAATCGTCCGGCCTGGTGGCAGCGATCGCCCCGGTCACGACCGCTTCCTGGCCGATGTAGAGATGACAAAAGCCGCCGATCTTCTGCGCCTGATATTGCTGGCTCGCGCGCTCTTCGAAACGCCGAATCAACAGCATCATCGCGAGCATCTCGACCTCGTCGCGTTGCTCGGTCGAAGGCATGGCGATTAGTTAGGCAAAGCGCGCTCCGCGGGAGCGGAGATCACGACCTGGCGCCGGCTGACTTTCATGCAGGCGACGAAGAGCACCGTGAAAACGAGATCGCTCAGGAGCGAGTTGCGGAAGAACATCCAGGTGGGCGTGGCGCTGTATTGCGGCAAACCGACGGTCAGCGCCTGGAGGAGGCCGGCGAAGGTTTTGGCGTAACCCGGATCGGTCAGCCAGGAAAAGGCGTTAGTAATTCCGTAGAAGAGAACTGAACCGGCGAGCGAGGCCGGGAGAACGGTCTTGAGCGAGGGCCGGCGACTGATCGCGAGCCCGATCAATCCGACGAGCGCGAAGGCAAAATAATGGCCGACGACCATCGCGTTAAAGAACGGAAAGCCATAGTACCAATTCAGGGCGAGATCGGAAACGACAAGCGCGGCGAAAGGAACGGTGAATTTGTAACTGCGCGGGAAATAGACCGCGCTGCAAAGCGCAATCGCGGCGAGCGGGGCGAAATTTGCCAGCCAGGCACTCCCCCCGCCATGCACGGCAACGGCCGTGGCGATGCGGTAAACGATCGTGACAAAGATCAAAAGTATGGCTGCAAACATAAGCAAAAACTCAACCGTTCCGGGCGAAGTGGCAACGACCAATCTTCCTCTTCCTCTTCCGCTTCCTCTTCCTCTGCTCTCTTACCCTTCCGAGTAGCGGTAGAGGTAGAGGAAGAGGAAGAGGATGCTTTAGCTGGAAGTTTTCGCGGCCGCTTTGTTCAAGCGGGCTTTGCGCCGATTGGCGACGTTGCGATGAATCGTCCCGCGCTTGGCTGCCTTGTCGAGCGCGGCGATGAGCGCGCGCTGGTCGTCGCCGCTGCCGCTGCCTGTCTGGCGTTTGCTCAGCGAACGCAGATGACTTTTGACGCTGCGATTGCGCAGGGTGCGACGGGAAGTTTGGCGGGCTCGCTTGGCGGCTGATTTGGTCTTGGCCATGGAATCAAAGTTCTTGTGGGCGGTCAGGCTCGGGGCGCGGCGCGGGGTTGTCAAGTTGTAGCCTGCGCACGAGGGCGCGCAGGTTGAATCGCGTGGCCGGGGTCGGCGCCCCCGGCTACAATGGGTCCGTGGAGCTTTTCTGGTGGGGAGTAACGTTGGTGCTAATGGCAATCGGTCTCATCGGAACAGTGCTGCCGGTCCTCCCTGGGACGGCCATCATCCTCGCCGCCGCAATCGTGCATCGGATCATGCTCGGCCCGGAGAAGGGACTGGGCTGGCCGAGCCTGGTTGTGCTCACGCTGCTCATGCTCATTTCGTATGCGATCGACTTCCTCGGCGGCTGGTTTGGGGCGCGACGTTTTGGGGCGAGTCGCTGGGGCACGCTCGGAGCCGTGGCCGGTGCAATCGTCGGCATTTTCTTCGGCCTGCCCGGGCTCCTCATCGGGCCGGTGCTGGGCGCGCTCGCCGGGGAATTCCTCAGCGGCAAGAAAATGCTCGAGGCGGGACGCGCGGGCTGGGGCGCATTGTTAGGCAACCTCGGCGCGATGATCGGCAAGTTGCTGATCGGCCTCGTGATGGTGAGCTGGTTTCTGGTCGCAACGCCCGCGCCGTTTTGAGCGGGCGGCGAAGGAAACGAAAGCGTCTAGCGGCGGACCGCGCCTGGATCGACCTTCGCGTAAACCCCAATGAGGGGCCGGTGCGACGGTTCCGACGCCCGGAAGTCGCTCACAAAACCGCGCTGAGTGCGAATCTCAACGTGTCCAGCCCCGCGACGCGAACCGTAGACCAGGACCGAACCAACCGGCGCCTGATACGGATCACGCACCGGCAGCCTGGTAAAGCCGTAGCGATGGACCAATTCGTCAGCCGCCTGCTTGGCCAACGACGTTTGCGGATAGGAATCGACCGCGCCAGCCGCGAGCAAAGCTTCCTTCACATATCGCCAACAACGGCTGTGGGAATGAGCCCGGGCACGTTCCTCCGCGATCGTGGCCGCGCGGGTTAGCCGCGGATCCAGATGCGGGAAGGAAAGGTTGCGCTTCTTGGCGGTGTAATGCGAGATGATCTCGCTCGACTGCACTTTGCCGTTGCGATCGACGTAAACAAAACGCGTCTGGTCTTTCGAGAGACCGTCGGCACGCGTAATGGCGAGGGAGAGGGCGATGCAGGCGAGTGTGAGAAAAGGCGTTCGTCTAAGCACTTGAAGCGGTGTTTATGAAGGCAAGCTTGATGCCATGCAAGCGAAAATTTTCCAGTTGGCGGATTTTTTATGCAATAATTCGGCCCGTCACTTCGCCGAAACCGACCCGATAGCCATCCCCCTGCGCCCAGCCGCGGATCGTCAGCCGATCGCCCTCCTCGAGCCACTTGCGTGTCTCCCCGCCCGGCAGCTGAAGCGGATTGGCCCCGCGCCAGGTTAGTTCGAGCATGCTGCCGCGGCTCGATTCTTCCGGTCCGCTAATCGTGCCGCTCGCGAGCAGGTCACCCGGCTGGAGGTTGCAACCGCCGACGGTGTGGTGAGCGAGCTGCTGCGACATGCTCCAGTAAAGGTTCTGGAAATTGGTTCGCGAGATGGTTTCCGGCGCCTTCATCTTCGCGCTCTGCAACTGCACCTCGAGTTGAATGTCGAAGGTGAAATCGTTAGACACGCGGAGATACTCGAGTGGCTCCGGGTCCTGCGCCGGGAGCAGTTTCCGAAAAGGCTCGAGCGCCTCCAGACTCACGATCCAGGGCGAGATGCTGGTGCAGAAATTCTTCGCGAGAAAGGGGCCGAGCGGCTGGTATTCCCAGGTCTGGATGTCGCGCGCGCTCCAGTCATTCATCAGGACAAGCCCGAAAATGTGATCGGGCGCCTCGGCGATCCCGACGGGCCGGCCGAGTTCGTTAGGCGGACCAATGAAGAAGGCGGTCTCGAGCTCAAAATCGAGCGCCCGCGTCGCGCTGAAGATCGGCGCGGCCGCATCGGGTGGCTTGATTTGCCCATGTGGCCGGCGCACCTCCGTCCCGCTCACCACGATCGAGCTGGCCCGGCCGTGATAGGCAATCGGCAGCCATTTCCAATTGGGCATAAGCGCGTTCTCTGGCCCGCGAAACATCGTCCCGACATTGAAGGCATGATGGTAGGAAGAATAGAAATCGGTGTAATCGCCGATCCGCGCCGGTAATTGCATTGCCACGTCGGCTTGATGATAAAACGCGCTCTCTCGCATTTTGCGATCGTCCCGCAGGCTCGCGGTGTCGGCTGCGAGCAGGTGCTGCAAGATCTCCCGAGTTTTGCGCCAGACCGGACGGCCGAGGGCGAGGAAGGCGTTGAGCGAATCACGCGCAAAGACCGGCGCCGGACCAAAATTCAAGCCCCGGAAATAACCGTTCTCTTCGAGGAGCGCGAGATCGAGAACCAGATCCCCGATCGCCACCCCGGCGCGCGCCGGCCCGTCGTTAGGCCGGAAAATTCCATAAGGCAAATTCTGGATCGGAAAATCCGAGTCGGGTGCGACCTCAATGAAGGAACGGAGAGTTTCAGCCATGGCTCTACTAATTGGCACGGCGCGCCTCCCACCGCCAGATCGAGTTATCGCTCCTGCGCGCGAGATCGCAAATCCTGCGTCCGCTCCGGCTCGGAAAAGAAGCTGCGCGTCCTCATGCTGTCGCGCTTCCCTTCAGCCCATCTACTTTCTCCATCCAGCGTCAGATTAATCACGATGCCTTCCGCTGCCAGGCGACCGCAGTTCTAGCGGAGCGACACCTCTGGCAGATACTCGCGTAGATCCTGTCTTTTCCACCAGGCTCCGCTCTTTCGGTGCTCGGTGATCGTGACAAAGCGATAGCGATAAAGCTCCGCCCGCAGATAGCGTGGCGGTTTCTCAGCGAAAGGATTATTCGCTAATAACCGAGTCACATCCGGAGAGTTCTCGAGCAAACGCTGCACAAGGGCGAAGAACCAGGGGCTTTGCCGCACATCACCAAGCGCCGCGAACCACATCTGCCAATCAAGTCGCGGCTGATGCGGTTCGACATAGGCCGGCGCGCGGTCGAGCGGACCGGGCTTCCACTTAAAGATATAGGGCTTCCATTCGATCCCATCCTCACTTCCTTCGATGATGATCTCGGGCCGGTCCTTGGTCATGACCCGGAAAAGGCCATAGCCGTTCACGATTCGAAACGGCTCGACCCAGCCGTAAACGGTCGCGATTGGGCCGGGCCATCTCCCCTCCGGTTGAAACGCGCTGTAAAGCAGGAAGGCATTCAGGGGCGTTGTGAGCCCGAGCACGGCAACCGCCGGCCACGTTGACCAGGTGCGTATAGTCGGCGCGGTTCGCACAGTCGTTAGGCGATGCGCTCCGGGCCAGACCGCGTCATCTAAGAGGAGAAGGCAAAGCGCAATCGTAAGCAGGTTGAAAAACGCGTAGTTACCGGTGAGTCCGATAATGATTTGGAGAGTGACAAACAGCGCGAAACAGAGCAGGCGCAGGCGCCGGGGTGCCCAGATGAAAAACGGCAGGACGATCTCGATAACGAGGGTCACGGCGACCGAGAAATGCTTCAGCCACTCAGGCGACTTATCTGCCCACCAGCCCAGGACCGTGGGCAGCGGCTGAGTCCAGTAATGATAATCGAGCGCGCTCAGGTTCCACCACGAGGGATCACCGCTCGTGAGCTTTACCACCCCGGACATGAACATGAGTTTGAAAAGGAGAAACTGGAGGAGAAAGAATGCGATCGGCGAGAATGGCGGCGGTGGCCTGCGCCGGCGCGGCCACCATTGCCAGGGCGCGAGAAAGATCGCGAGGAAACCGGTCTCGAGGAGAAGGATGTCCCATTGGAAACTGAAGAAGGTCTGTCCCGCTACGGTTAGCGAGAGATAGACGGCAAAGAGCAAAACCAGACAGAGAACCGGGACCACCCCGAGAATGAGCAGAACTGAAACTACCGTTCCCGCGGCGCAGAGGAAATGAAGGAAGGCATTACTCCTATCCAACCAGCAAAGCGTCGGCAGGACATGCCACGCGCTTGATCCGAGCTGAGTCCGAGCCGCCGGCATTAGATCGGCAACCGGCAGAATACCATGTTCGCCGATAAGGCCATCCACCTGCACCCAAAAAGAGAGAAAAGCGATCAGGTAAATGGCGCCGAGAGCGCGCAGGAACCAGCGCCGTGCGGCGAAGTAGGTCGGCCGACGCACCTCGTTGCCCCAGAGCAGCCAGGTAAGGCGATGCGCGAGCGGCCGATGCCCGGCAATGAAGCGATAAGCAAACTCCGAAACCGCGGCAAACCCGGGGATATGATCGTAACTCCAGTAATTGAGCGGGCGACCGCCCATGCCTAACGAATAAAAGACCGCCGCCGCGCCGCTCCAAACCCGGCCCTTCGGCTCGATCAATTTCACGGCCTGCTCGAATTCTTCCCGCGGCACCTCGGGAAAACGCGCCGCTGCCTCCTGCAACGGCTGATACTCCACCGCGTCACCGGTTTCCTCCTGCCAGCGCACGACCCAGAGTTTGCAGAACTCACAGGCGCCATCATAGACCAGGAGCGGTTTCGGCGGCGGGTTGCTTACGCGCGTGTTCGATTCCGGCACAGCGCCGAATTTCCGCTGCACCAAGCGGCAGGTCGAGCCGGAAGTCAGGCATCTTGCCTGGACGGGGCGAAAGCGCTCCAGCCGGTGGGCTAACTTGCCTGTGCCTAAACCGACTTCCGCCTAACGAACTGTTCGACTTCCTCGACGTAGGTGCGAAACGGATCGCCCATGACGAGAAAATCATGGCTCTCGCATGCAATCGAATCCCAGTTGATCACATACGGCCGCTTTTCCCGGCGAAAGAGCGCAACCGCATGCGCCCGGCCACTTGCCCGGGTATCGGAGGGCGGCGCGAAGGTCGCCTCCTTTTGCCGGACGAGATTGTTCCATTCTCCGATCCGCTTCGCCGGTTTGAGCCCGAAGAACAGACCGCGGCCCGGATCCACATTGTGATATTCGAGGTCGAGGCTTTGCAGCCAGGGATCGGTCCAGGAAAGGTTTTCCGCCGTCATGAATTGCTCGAGCAACCAGCGTTTGCTGATCCAATCGACCCCGCCGAGGAGCGCCTCGGGTTTGTTCTGCAAGGCATCGAGGGTGTAGCTCCAGCTTTCCAGCAACCAGTTGGTTTCTTCGTCGCGCCCGCCGAGGTGGCGCCGGGCAAGCGCGTGCAACTGCCATTGGACATCGAGCGCGCCGATCGTCCGCCCATCCTCCAGCTCGATAATCCAGCGCTGCGAGGGATCACGCGAAATCTCCCGCGTCGCCTGCACCGCATCGAGCAACGTGAGGTCGTTAGGCAAAAGGCCCGCCTCGAGCAGGGAAAGAATGCAGGCGGTGGTCCCAATCTTGAGCGCGTTCGCGAACGGGCTCATGTTCGAGTCCCCGATGAGCAAATGGAGCCGCCGATATTTGCGGTAATCCGCCAGCGGCTCGTCGCGCGCGTTGATGATGGCGCGATTGAACTGCACCCATTGGTAAATGTCGTTCACGATGTGATCGGCGCGCTGGCTGAGCTGAAACTCGATCGTCTCTTCGCTCGTGGGCACTTCGAAATCGAAGGCGAGGGGATTGGCCTGCCCGACCCGGCCGGCGCCGGTAAAAATCTGGCGCGTGGCGAGAAACGCGAGCAACGCGCCGAGGGCCGCGGGCGTAAACTGCGCTTCCCTCCGCATGAGATAATTTTCGTGGCAGCCAAAGGTGGCGCCGGTGTGATGATCGATGTTGTTCTTGATGAAGGAGACCGCCTCGGTCGCGCCTAACGACGCGAGCGCGGCGTGGAGCAGTTGGTCCCCGGCGAGATCGTAGGCGACGATGTCGCGCAGTTGCCGGCACTCGGGCGAGGCGTATTCGAGGTGCCCCATGTCGAGATAAATCCGGCCGCCATTGAGGAGAAATCCGCCGTTGCCCGGCGGTTCTTCATAATCGCGGTAGTGCAGGTCGATGACACCCGCGCGCATCTTGCGGAAGAGATGATTTTTCACCCGCACCGGCCAGGCATCACCGTTCGGATGGGCCGCGTCGCCGCTCACGAGGCAGCCGTACTCGGTCTCGATCCCTGCGATTCGGTCCACCTTGCGACCATCCCTCACCCGCGCGGCATGGACAAGCGGCAAAGCAGACGCAACTTCCTGCCATGACAACCAAGCCGTTTCCTGCGCGCAGTCCCGCCGAGAAGGTGAGCGGGCTGGTTTATTTCGGCCGAATGCTCGACAAGATTCGAGCCCACGACAGGGGTGAGCTGCCGGCGGACTGGGTGCCGAACCTCGGCAAAGGTTTCGACGGCCGCTGCGTTCGTTTTCTTGGCATCAATTACGAGGACCTGAAGGCCCGCGTGCTCGAGCTGGGCGGGACCGACGAACAGATTTTGCAATGGTGCTACGAGCGGGGCCGGCAACCTTCGGAGGACGACCTCGAGGTCTGGAATGAGTTCATGCGCAAAGCCGGCTGGAACGATTCGATCACGCCCACGCTCGAGCGGCGAAAGCGCGAGAGCGGACTGGAAAATCGCGCCGACATCGAGACGATGTTCCAGTTCATCGACGCGGATGAAGGGCGGGTCTGAACCCTCACTGGCGCTGCGCGTCCGTCTCTCCCAGCGGGAGAGAAATTGATCCGCGCGATCTCAGGCGTCATCCCGAGCGGAGCGAAGCGGAGTCGAGGGATCCCGCGGGATGACTGGAAAGCCGCCGCTGGGGGAAGCTGGCTGCCATGCCTTCAGGTAGTTCCACGGGATCTCTCGACTCCGCTTCGCTCCGCTCGAGATGACGGGGCTTCCCAGCCGTATCCGCAGTCGCCTCGCTCACGGCACCCGCTCGCCGATTTTGTGCGGCGGAGGAGGCGGCTGCTGCCGGTAATCGATTACCCACCAGACCGCCAGCACAACGAGCACAACAATAACCGCGGCGACAATCATCCGCCCCCACGACGGCGGCGGCGGTTCGCCCTTACTTGCCGGCACGGACGCTACTCCGAGAGGGTGTCAATCCGTTCCGCGAGGTTGAAATCGAGATCGGTCAGGCCGCCTTTGCTGTGGGTCGAGAGCACCAGGCGCACCTTGTTAAAACGAATATCAATGTCGGGGTGATGTTCCTCTTCCTCGGCCACCTCGGCGACGCTGTTCACGAAATCGATCGCCTCGGAAAAATCGTCGAACTCAAAAGTGCGCTCGAGATGTTTCTTCTCCAGCTCCCACTCTGGGATCTTTTTCAGGCGGTTTTTCAGATCATCCGCTTTGATGAGATCGGCCATAACGGCAACACGAGTAACACCCGGTTTTGCTTTTGCAATGGGGAATAGAAGCGCTTTTTCGACCCCGGCTCCGACCGATCAAAGCCCCAGAATTCGGCGGAGATTTTTTGCCGAATCGAAAACCTCGCGGGCACAGGCGCGCGCCTCGCGGCCAAGCCGTTTCCCATCGCGCAAAACCTGCCGGGCTGCGTCCGCTGCCTCTTCTGCACCTTGCACAAAAAGCATCCCGCTCTGCGCCGGTAGATATTTATCCGCGCCGGTGTCTTCGGTGATCACCGGCCGGCCGAGCGCGAGAAAAGCTGCCGCCCGATCACTGATCCATCCCGTCTGCCAGCGCACATCGACCCCCTTGATCGCGGTGAACTCACCCGAGGCCGAAGCAAGATAGCGGCGATATCTCGCGGGCGTGCGCGCGACCTGATGCGGCGAAACCAGGTGCCAGCCCAGCCCTTGCAAGCGCTTCGACTCGGGATCATCCCGGTTGATATTCATCGCCAGCTCCCACGTCACTTCCGGAACGCGCGACGGCAGATCAAGATAAGGAGCGAAAGCCTGCTTTTTCGAGAGATCGGGAAATTCGCCATCCACCTCTACTCTCCCACCCCAGTACCACTGCCCGATGGTGGTGAACTTCGGCGCGCGCGGCAGCGGCCGCGGCTTGAAAAAGGTCGTGTCGACGAGCGGATAAAAAGTGCGCCAGCGAAGTGGCGACTTGGGCAGCTGGCAATCGCGACCGTTAACGTTCAATCCGATCGTCCAAAATTCATCGTGATCTCGCTGCCCGAGGTCGAGCTTCGTCATCCAGTAGAAGATTTCGCTCGGGTCGAGATCGCAGAAAATCCGCCGTTCGAACTGCAACAGAAACGGCGGATGAATCGAGTAGGATAGATTGAGTAAGACATTCGGTGCAGCGAGTCGGGCGCGAAGGTCGCGCTTGGAAATTCCAATGCAGCGGATTGCGCCGAGGTCGTGTTCGCGGTCTTTCGTTTCCTGGTAGAGCAGACAATAACGCCCGGCCAAACCGTGTGCGCGAAGCTGGCGCTGGAAATGAGCGATGCAGGCGGCATCCCGCGCCGGATCATCGGTCGCGGCAAGATGTTCGAGCCAGATCGCATCCTGCCGCAGCCGACGCAGCCCTAGCATCCATTGCAAAGGCACGGAAAAGTTTCCGCCACCCTCGAGATACTTGGCGGCAAACCCGCAGCCGAGAAAAACAGTCACCCGTCAATGATATCCCGCGCGATCGGCTCGGCTAGCGGCCAGCCGCGCGTCCTACGATCGGCCATCGCAAAGCGGAAGCGTTTCTAGCCAACACTTGGCGCACCGGCGAAGTCCTTGGGCGTCACCCGCACTTCCAGGTCGCAGTCCCAGTTCCGTCCGTCTGACTGATTTCTGAAAACTCAAACTCAGGCGCGCTGCCGTAACCCAGGTGTGCTTTAGCAGCCATGTCCCATACTCGTTAGGTAGAAAGACGCTTGTCAGGTCAGTGTAAAGTTCCTGCGCCACCTCGTGCACAGTCATCATCTTCCTCGAGTTGGTCCGACATTCGACTTTGAATGAGTCGCCATAGGAGTGTGATAAGGTTCCAGCGGTGCTCCTCGTTCCCAAGGAGGAAGATGCAGGGATGCTCGCGGTGAAAGCGCGAAAGTGAGCGCAAACCAAAGGACGAGAGCAATGCGTTCTCATCCAGCGTTAGCCGCCCCCGGCCCGGCCGAGCAGGCCAAACAGGGCTATGCTGGTTCCGTAGATCAAATGGCAAGTCCAACTGTCGCATGACAGCAACGGCTCATTGAGCTGGTCGCGAACGCCGCGGCCTTCCCTCCATTGTGGCTTCGCGGTAAGATTGCGGTGTCAATACGCCCATGACCTCGGCAGTTTGCGCTCGCGACAGAGTGCGCTAAGGTGTCGCCGCCTCCGCCCGCCGGCGGAGAGACGGAGGAGGTCTTCACAGGTAGAACCGAAAGTTTTGACTGCCCTCCGGAGGGAACAGCGCCCGTAGCTCAACTGGATAGAGCATCTGACTACGGATCAGAAGGTTTGAGGTTCGAATCCTCACGGGCGCGCGCCCTGTTGTTTGATAACGAGCGCGCTTCGACGGAGCTCTTACAGCAACTGATCGACGAAGGCGCGGCTGTTGAACTCGGCGAAGTCGTCCAGCTTTTCACCGGTGCCGATGAAGCGGGTCGGGATGCCGAGCTCGTTTTGGATCGCGATCACGATGCCGCCTTTGCCGCTGCCGTCGAGCTTGGTGACGATGAGCCCGGTCAGCGCGATGGCGGCGTGGAATTCACGCGCCTGGGCGAGGGCGTTGCCGCCGGTCGTCGCGTCCACCACAAGGAGACGTTCATGCGGCGCCTCCGAATCATGTTTGCCTAACGAGCGCTGAATTTTTTGCAGCTCGGCCATGAGATTCATTTTGGTGTGGAGGCGGCCGGCGGTATCACAGAGGAGGAACTCGATCCCGCGCCGGTCGGCCGATTGCCAGGCTTCGTAGCAAAGCGCGGCCGGGTCGGCGTTGTACTGGCCGCGCACGATGTCGACTTTGAGGCGCTCGGCCCAGATCGCCAGCTGCTCGATCGCGGCGGCGCGGAAAGTATCCGCGGCGCAAAGCAGGACGCTGTGCCGGTTGCGCTGGAAATAATGCGCGAGCTTGGCGGTGGAGGTGGTCTTGCCGGTGCCGTTGACGCCGACGATCAGGATGGCTTTCGGCTTCGCCGGAAGCGGACGGATCGGCGCCGGTTGGAACGGCAGGACGCGCAGGATTTCGTCGCGCGCCACCTCAGCCACAGTCTCAGCGGTAATCTTCTCGCCCTGGGCTCGTTTTTGCAGCGCTTCGACGATGCGCAGGCTCATCGGCACACCGAGGTCGCTGCGAATGAGCATCTCCTCGAGTTCGTCCCAGTCGACGGGCCGACCGGTGAATTTTTGGATGAGCGATTTGAAAAATTTCATGAGTCCCAGGCGTGTGCTGCCTCAGCGCATCGGGCAGAATCGCTCAGGCTGCCACTGATCGCGAACCGGTTTTAGCCGGGCATGGCGACTAAGGGAGAACGTCCGTCTTGAGAAGGACTTATTGTGGTCGAGCCGTTCGATCGGGCTACGATTAGTCGGTTAGTTGGGCATTTGGGACAGAAACAAAACACTGCGCGGCCCGAATCGTGGGGTCGGGTTGCGCAAAAAAAGCGGCGTCTCAGAAGACGCCGCTTTTCCAATTCAAACTGCGCTGCTGCGCTTACTTGTTTTCCACCTTTTTGAGCGCGTCCTCGACCATCTGGAGATGCTCCTTGAGCGTCGGCAGCGTGTCCTTGGCGAACTTGATCACATCGTTGTCTTCCTTCGCCCCGGTGTCATTCGCTTCCTTTTCGAACATGGCGATGGTCTTCTCGTGGTCCTTCTTTAGCATCATGAGATACTTCTTATCGAAGTCACTGCCTGAGATTTCCATCGGCTTGGCCGTCACCTTCGAGAGGTCAAGGTTCTCCTCTTTCGCGATGCTCTCGAGTTGCTCGTTCGCCTTGGTGTGATCGGTCACCATGCGATCGGCGACGTCTTTGGTCGCATCATTCTGCGCCTTCTCCTTCGCCATCTTACCGCTTTCGATTTCCTCGAGGCCACCTTTGTAAGCTTTCTTCACGAAACGCTTGTCGGTGGCGCTGAGCTTGGATTTGCCGCCCGCGGCGGAACTCGTCATGCCGGGACTCGGGCTGGTTTCATCAGCCGCCTGCGCGCTGGCGAGGAGGCTGAGGCTGGTCGCGGCGAGCGCGACGACAGACAGACGTGAGACTAAACTGAGATACTTTTTCATAGGTTGACTTGTTGAGCTTGCGTTGGTTGGTCGCCGGGGACCCGGCAATAGCTTTTCGCTAAAGCCGGGTCGATTGGACGTGTGATTTTTCGCGAGTAGGCAACAAGAGAACCGGTCACGCTAACTACGGCCACTCGATCTGTAGGAACTCTCAACCCGGTGGGCGACGTCGCGATAGCCATAGTCGGCCTCATAGATTTTCTTCATCGCATCGATGTATTTGTCGCTCTGACCCACCTGCTCGTACACCAGGCCAAGGTTGTAGACGATCTCCTTTTTTGTCGCATCCATTACGACCAGCTCGCGGACGGCGTCTTCGAGCTGCTTGGCTGCCAGATCGAGCATGCCCAGCTCGCGATAACAACGGCCGAGCAGATTCATCGCTTTCAGGCGCGCGTTCGGGTTTTGCCGGGCCCGCTGTAACTCCGGCAGCGCATCGCGGTATTTCCCGGCGTCAGTGAGCCGTTCACCCAGCTCGAAGCGCAACTGAAGATCGGTCGGATTGCGATCGAGCCGTTTGCGCGCATCCTCGATCAGGATCTCGGCCCGCTGCTTTTTCGCCTCCTCGAGCTGCACGGCCCGGACGGCGAAGTCCGCCTCTCCGGCCTCGTGTTCGGCGAGAAATTTTTCGTGTGCCCGAATCTGCTCCTCGAGCCGCCGGGTTTTCAGGTCGGAAACTTTCCGCACCAGGCCGGGATCGGCTTTGTTCGTTAGGTCAACGGCATATTGGTACCAGGCGATCGCGCCTTCCAGATCGTCCTTCTGGTCGTGCAGCGCGCCCAGCCGCCGTGCCAGATCCACGTTCTGCGGTTCGGCCTCGTGCCGGGCAAAGACTTCATCGATCTGTTGCTCGATCGCTTCATCGCTTAGTTGCATCCGGTTTTCCTGTTCAAGGGAAACGGCGACCTCCTTGTCCTTGATCAGGTCACGATAACTCTCGGCTTCGGTCCAGCCCCCTTTTTGCATCGAGGCCCGCGCCGAAGCATCCTTGCCGAGCTTGACTGCGGTCAGATCGAGCGGGTCAATTTCAGTGATACGATTGTAAACCTCGACCGCTTTTTCGGGGCGGTCGTATTGGTGAAAAAGCCGGCCTAGTTCGTGCAGCACCTTGAGGTTTTTCGGGTCGTCTTCGAGCAGGGTCTCCATCGCGAAGATGGCAAGGTCGGGAAACTCGGCAGCCACGGCCGCCTCTTTCAGGAGCAGGTTGGCCTGAAGATTGTAGGGATTAGTCTCAAGCAGTCTCTCGATTAGTTCGATGGTGCGGCGCGGGTTCTTTTTCAACTCACGCTGCGCCTTCATGAGGGCAAGCGGGCCCGTCGGCAGACTGAAGAAGCCCTTCTTTTCGGACTTTAGCCGTGTGACCTCAGCGCGGCGCAAGAGCTGGCGCCCGGTGAGGAATTCGGGTTCCTGGCGCAGGACATTCTGCAAGAGCTCGATGGCGTAGCCAAAATTGCGCAGCTCGATCGCCGCCACGGCCTTGAGCCAATAACCGCGCAGCTGATCGTTCAGATCCTTTTCATGCTTCAGCGCCATCGAGGGTTACGATTCCATAAATTACCAGCCGCGCCGATGTCAGGCAATGATTTGCCGGCTCGACCGAGGCGGAATCCTCGGAGGGCGACTCAGTCGATGTGATATATCATTGCTTATGATCGTGGCCCCGGTGCTGTCGTGTAAGTCAGGACCGGATCAGCCAATATTGCCGGAACGCCGAAGTTAGTAACAGAAGGGCCAATCCCTCTGATGATCACCCGTTCGTCGGGGGTAAAAGCAGGCGAGAATTCCGAAGTGTTACCATTGGAATCGGTCGCGGTCGCTGTGACTTGTGCCTCCGCGGGAAAGCAGAAAACTTCCGCGTGCGAAGAACTGGCGGCAAAGGCAAGACTTTTCGCGGTTAAAGCAAGTCCAGCTGTGGCTTCGAGGCCGGCGCGCTTTTGCGGGCGCGCGGGCGGCGTTCAGTCGGTTTCGGTTCGGTGGCGCCGTTGGGTGTCTCAAGGTGCGAAAGAATGTCTTTCGCCCGGTCGAGGATTTCCTTCGGCAACCCGGCGAGCCGCGCGACCTGGATCCC
The DNA here is from genome assembly GCA_036825615.1 of Chthoniobacterales bacterium. GTDB lineage: Bacteria > Verrucomicrobiota > Verrucomicrobiia > Chthoniobacterales > UBA10450 > JAICXG01. The sequence goes on along the minus strand of DAISXY010000003.1, from coordinate 11,362 downwards.
GTAACTCTTGTCGGCGCCGCCGGGAATGATCTTTCGCAGGAAAATGATCTGCTCGTTCCACTCCCGCACCGCGACGTTGAAGTTGGCAACGCCGCTGCGTTCTTTCGCGAGCTTCGTTAGCTCGTGATAATGGGTCGCGAACAAGGTTCGTGCCTTGATTTTGTCGTGGAGAAACTCGGCCACGCTCCAGGCGATCGAAAGTCCGTCGAACGTGGAAGTCCCGCGGCCAATCTCGTCGAGAATGACGAGGCTGCGCTCGGTCGCGTTGTTCACGATGTTGGCGGTCTCGTTCATTTCCACCATGAAAGTTGATTGCCCGCGGGAGAGATCGTCGCTCGCGCCGACCCGGGTAAAAATGCGATCCACCAGTCCGATCTCCGCGCTCGCGGCCGGGACGAAGCTGCCGATCTGCGCCATCAGCACGATGAGCGCGACCTGGCGGATGTAGGTGGATTTACCGGCCATGTTCGGGCCGGTGATGATGGCGAGGCGAAGCTGTTCGCCGTCAAGGTCGGTGTCGTTAGGCACAAACTTTTCTTCGACCAGGTTTTGATCGAGCACGGGATGACGCGCATCCTTCAACCGCAAACGCAGAGAGTCATCGAGCCGGGGCCGGCAGTAATGGAAAAGCCGGGCTGTCTCGGCGAGCGAACAGATGACATCGAGGGTCGCGATTGCGTTCGCGGTCTCCTGGATCGGGCCCAGCTCGCCTAACGTCTCCTCGCGCAACTTTTGAAAGAGCTGATACTCCAGGTTTCGCGCCCGCTCGTCAGCGCCGAGGATCTTCGCCTCCACCTCCTTTAACTCCGGAGTGATAAAACGCTCGCCCCCGACCGTGGTCTGTTTGCGCGTGTAATGCGCCGGCACGCTCGCGAGATTCGCTTTCGTGACTTCGATGAAATAGCCGAAGACGGAATTGAACCGGACTTTGAGCGATTTGATCCCGGTGTGCGCGATTTCGCGCTCCTGCAATTGGCTGATCCAGCTTTTCCCGTCGCGCGAAGCCTGGCGCAGCTCGTCCAATTGCCGATCAAATCCATCCCGAAAAATCCCGCCTTCCTTGAGCGCGATCGGTTGGCCATCGAGGAGCGCGCGGCCTAGCTTTGCCGCCAGCTCCGGCATTTCGCGCAGCTCGGTTTGAATCCGCTGCGCGAGCAATTCCATCGAGTCGTTAGGCCGGTTCGCGCCGAAGGCGAGCCGGTCGAGCAGGTTTTGCAGTTCGCTTTTCAGCGCCGGGATTTGCTCGAGCGAACTCTTGAGCGCAACGAGATCGCGCGCATTCCCGGAAGCCTGGCTCAAACGCCCGGCGGCTCGTTCCAAATCGCGGATGCCCTTGAGCGCATCGCGCAACGCCGCGAGCAGGTCGGGTTCCTGGAGCAGGTCCGCGATGAACTGCTGCCGGCACTCCAGCTCGTTCAAGTCGCGGATCGGCTGGAGAATCCATTGCCGCAAACGCCGCCCGCCCATGGGCGTGATCGTGCGATCGAGCGCCGCGAGCAGGCTCGTATCGCGCGCGCCGCGGGAGCTGACCAGCTCGAGGTTGGTCTGGGTCGCGGCGTCAAGCAGGACGTGATCGTTCGGAGCGTCGCAGCGCAACCCGGTGAGATGATCGATTTTTCTCCGGAGCTGGTGTTTGAGGTAATGCACGATCGCGCCCGCCGCGCCGATCGCCTGCGGCAGCTCGGAACAGCCGAAGCCGTCGAGCGATTTGACGCGGAAATGTTCGCAGAGCGTGAAGCGCGCGTTCTCGGGGAGGAAGGCGTAATGATCGTAGGCAAGCGTGTGCTCGAGCGGGGCGAACTCACCGGTTTGTTCCTCGCTGATGAGCAACTCAGCCGGCGCGACCCGCGCGATTTCGTCAAGCAGGTTGCTTGAATGGCGCACCTGCATGAGCCGAAACTCGCCGGTCGTCAGATCGGCATAGGCGAACCCATAAGCGCCATCCTCGGAAAAAACCGCCCCAAGGTAATTCGCGCGTTTGGATTCCAAAAGGTCCAGATCGCTCACCGTGCCGGCGCTGATGATCTGGGTGATGTCGCGCGTGACGATCTTGCCCTGCTGCGGCTCGCTCGTCTGATCACAGATGGCGACCCGGCGGCCGGCGGTGATGAGTTTGGCGATGTAGTTCTGCGCCGCGTGGTAGGGCATGCCGCACATCGGAACGCCGCTGCGCTTTGTCAGGGCCAGATTGAGCAACCCCGAGGCAGCTTTCGCGTCTTCAAAGAAGAGCTCGTAGAAATCACCGAGCCGGAAGAGCAGGAGTGTATCCGACGGCACGCTGGCGCGGAGCCGCTGGTATTGCTGCATCATCGGGGTGAGGGCCTGAGCCATCGGCGGCAAGCATCAAATCAGCCCGGGCGAATTGCCAGCAGATTTGCGACGCGAGCATACAAACCGGTCCCGCCATCGCCTGGGAACGTCCGAGGCAAAATAAAGAAACTGAATCTCCCCCTAGGGACGGAGAAAGATAGCCAGGCTCGCGGCTATGAAAACAGCGGGAACGAGCCAGCGCGCGCACCGGTCAATCCTTAACGCGACCGCCACACGATTCGCTGTCGCCAGCTTTGTTGTCACTAACACTTCAAGCAGCGAGAGGAAAACGAGAAACGTGCTCGTGAGAACAAACGCATCGAGCCGTGTCATGTAGGGCAGCTTCGGCACTTCAACATCGAGCGCGAAGCGATAGGCGATGAGCGTGAGCATCGCGGTGGTCGCGATACTGAATTGCGGACCGTTATCCGCCGGCTCGATCCAAAAGACCGCCCACGACATCATGACGATGAGGAGCAGCGGGATGAGAACCTTGATGTTGAAATGCCACGCGTTGCGCGCCGCGTTAAACTCAAACGCATAGCCGGCGATCTCCACCCCCGGCGCAACGTGATAGGGCAAGGTCCGCGTGGTGTGAGAAAGCACGCGCCAATCCTGCAGCGAAAGTTGCGGCGCGATCCCGGCGCCTCCGCTCAGACCGGCCGCAATCGCAGTCTCTTCCGGCACAAACTTGATCTCATCCGGCCGATAACCCGCGACGACAAAATGGATCCGGAACGTATCGCGATCGAACGGGAAATGACGCAGGTCGAGCACTTGCGCAAAAGTTCCGACCACGCGCTGATGATAAGTCACCGTGCCATCGGAAGTGACGGTCACTTTCTCTGGCAACGCGCGCGAGCTTGAGCCCGTTTCATTCACAATCACCCAATCGGGATGCCAGACCTCATCGAGCCGATATTGCTTCACGCCCGACTCCGCATGCGCGAGTTGCGAATCGTGCCAGCGCAAAAAAACACCACCGTGGCCGAGAACGTCTGTCCGACGCTGTCGATCTTCGAAATGTCGGTAAGCCAAATCGCGACCGAGATCTTCGTCGGCCCGGCCGTGGCGTCGGGGCGCGGCAACGCTTCGGGCAACGCAACCGGCTTTTCCGCGGCGTGCCCCGAAGCGAACGCAGCTAAACTGAGAAGCAGGACCCTGGTTTTCGTTTCGCCTCGGTCTTACTCAGATTGGGTTAACAATACCATCCCAATTAAGACCCGAGGGTGGGTAGAGGTTAACTTTGATCGCGTCCGATGCTGGAATTGTAATTGTGCTCCTCAGCGCGAGAGGATGTATAGGACCTCGTGAATGCCATCCTCACCCGGGCTACCGGGATCATGTTCGGGAGAGGGAACGAAGCCGCATTTCTCCAGCACCCGGATCGAGGCAAGGTTGTGCCTGGCGACAAAGGCATGGAGTGGCCGCTCTTTGACTTCGGCGGCCAAGGCCGCGAGCGCCGCTGTGGCAACGCCCCGGCCCCAGAACTCGCGCCCGATCCAATAACCGACCAGCCGCCGATCCTCGGCGATCCAGCTTCCTATGTTCCCAGCCACCTGCCCCTCGCACAGGATCGTGCGAGTGATGTTTGCGGGCTCGCCGCGGACCTTGGCCCAATGTCTCATGAAAGCGTCGTGATCTCGCGAGGGAAAGGCCGCCATTCGCACCCCTTCCGGGTCGCGCTGGTGCTCGAAGAAGATCGGAAGATCGGAGTCAACAACAGCACGCAATATCACCTCTGGCGGATCACTCATCCCAAGAGTGAAACTTCAAAATGTTAGAGCGTCAAAGATGAGAGATAAGAGCTTCGCGAAGGTTGGGTCCAGGCGTGAACATTTTGACATTTTCCACTCTAGCGGAACGGAGCCACCTTAGCAGCTCCTCACTATCCGCTCGCATCAAATTCGCCCGCGCCCTGCAGACTGTGCGCTGGCAGGGCGAGCACACAGGCGAAGGTTCCGGCGCTGACCGCGATCAGTAACAAGAGGCCGAGGCGGAATCCGCCGACCGTTGCGGCCAGGACGAAGGCGCTGATGCCGAGCGCGGCGCCGACCTGGCGGATGAATTGCTGGCTGGTCGTAGCGCTCCCCATCTGCGCGACCGGGACGCTGTTTTGGACCACTACCGTCAACGCGGGCGAGAGAAACCCCATCCCTGCGCCGGCAACGACCGACGCGGCGATGACCCAGCTAAGTCCACGCTCAAAGGCAACCATGAAAAAGAGAAGTCCAATGATGTGGACGAGAATGCCGATCACACTTGGTAGCCGTTCCCCGATCCGGTGCACCAGTCTTCCGGTGGTGAAGGACAAAGTGCTCCAGCCGATCGTGAACGTGCCCACGACCAGACCGACGATGGCACGGTTTTCGTGAAAAGCGGCGTTGGTCGCGAGCGGCAGATAAGCGCTCAGGCCAAAGCCGCTAAAGAAGGCGAGGAATGAGGAAGAGATCGACGACGCGTAGCCGGTATGATGAAAGAAGCTCAGCGGCAAAATCGGATGCGGCGTTCGCCCTTCATGCCAGACGAAGACGGCGAGCAGAATGATTCCCGCGGCAATGAGCACGGCCTGGGTCAGCCCGATTTTTCCCTCACCGAGATCGACAAACGCCCACATCAGGCAACTGCCACCGGCGCCGGAGAGGAGCGCACCCGCGAAGTCGAAGCGGCCGGCGCTTTGCCCGATGCTCTCGCGCATGCCGGCGATGACAAGCAAAGCCGCCACCAGGGCGATTGGCACGTTGATGAGGAAGGCCCAGCGCCATGAGACATGCGTCACAATCAATGTGCCGAGGAGCGGGCCGGCGACACTGGCGACGGCCCAGGCGCTGCTGGCCGCGCCGAGCGCCCGGCCTCGTTTGTGCGGCGGATAAACAACCCCGAGCAGCACAAACGGAAGCGTTGCCACCGCGCCCGCGCCGATGCCCTGGATGGCGCGAGCGCCGATGAACTCCATCATCGTGCGCGCGACCGCGCAAAGTCCGCTCCCGACCGTGAACGCGACAATCCCGACGAGATAAGTGCGGCGGCGTCCCCAGCGGTCCGATCCCGGCCCCCAGATCGGCATCGAGACCGCGGCGGCGAGCATGTAGGCGGCGAAGGTCCAGGCGTACAAGTGCGCGCCGCCGAGCTCAGGCAACGCCACCGGCATCACGGTGCTTACGATGGTGTTGTCGAGTCCGGCGAGAATGATCGTAAACAAGACTCCGAACAAGACCAGCACGCCGCTGTGGCCGGAGGAATGCTGCGATCGCATCATTCATATTGCGCGTGACGCCGCGCACCGCAAAAAACGAATGTTCCGCTTGCTGCTGGAAAGCTTGGAGGGAAAATCACGCGGCTGCCTTTGGCAGTGATCGCGAGGATAAGGCGGGCGCAGACAGTCTGATCGGCCCACCCGCTTTGGCTCGGCGGCGCCTCTCTTGTCATGAAAAAATTCGTTGAACGCCGGCCAAATCATGCTGTCTGTTCCTTTCCCCGGCCGGGATTGGCTGGCAGTTCGAGCATGATTCGAGTCCAGGATTTAAAGAAATATTTCGGAGCAAAGAAGGCCGTGAACGGGGTCTCGTTCACGGTCGAGAAGGGTGAAGTGCTCGGGTTTCTCGGGCCGAACGGAGCTGGCAAATCGACCACTATGCGGATGATCACCGGCTTTATCCCGCCCACCGAAGGAACGGTGTCGGTCGGCGGTTTCGATGTCACGGAGGAGCCGCTGAAGGCCAGGCGGCTCATCGGTTACCTGCCGGAAAGCGCGCCCGCTTATGCCGAGATGTCGGTCCGCGGTTTTCTTGAATTTGTCGCCGAACTCCGCGGCCTGCGTGGCGCGGCAAAAAAGGCGGCGGTCGATCGGGTGATCGAGATGTGCTTTCTCGATTCGGTCGCGCAACAGACGGTCGAGACGCTCTCGAAGGGCTACAAACATCGCACCTGTTTCGCGCAATCGATCATTCACGATCCCGAGGTCCTGATCATGGACGAACCGACCGAAGGATTGGATCCCAACCAAAAGCACGAGGTTCGCACTTTGATTCGGCGCATGGGGGAACGGAAGGCGATCATTTTTTCGACTCACATCCTTGAGGAGGTCGAGGCGGTCTGCTCGCGCGCGATCATCATCGATCGCGGCCAAATCGTCGCTAATGGGACACCGGCGGAATTGAAGCAGCGCTCGCAGCACGCCGGGGCAGTGCGGGTACGACTGGCGCGCGGCGACGACGCGGCGAGACAGAAGCTCACGCAGCTTCCGCTGGCCGACCGGGTGATAGCAGTCGATGGCGCGGCGGCGGGCTGGCGGATTTTTTCCAAGGACAAGGGCGCAACCCAGGATCTGGCGCGTGCCATCGGCGAACTGGCGGCACGCGAGCATTGGTCGCTCGAAGAACTGCACATCGAAGAGGGCCGCCTCGACGAAGTCTTTCGCACCATTACTCTCCCCGACACCAAACAAAGAACATGAGTGAGGCTGTCCTGACCGCTACTGGAACTGAGGAAAACCGGGTGACTGACACGCGGTCGCGTTCCTCCGGCGCGCTCGCCCACATTGGGACGATTACGAAACGCGAGCTGGTAAGTTACTTTGCGTCGCCCATCGCCTATGTCTTCATTGTCATCTTCCTGCTTCTCGCCGGGTTCTTCACTTTCATGGTGGCCGGGTTCTTCGAACGGGGGGAAGCGAACCTGGATTCCTTTTTTGTCTGGCTGCCGTGGCTCTATCTCTTTCTTGTCCCGGCAGTCGGGATGCGGATGTGGTCGGAGGAACGCCGCCTCGGCACGTTGGAGTTACTCCTAACCATGCCGATCACCCCGTGGCAGGCGATCGTGGGGAAATATCTCGCTTCCTGGCTGGTGCTGGCGCTCGCGCTCGTCCTTACGTTTCCGGTTGTGATCACGGTCAACTATCTCGGCCGCCCGGATAACGGCGTGATCGCGGCCGGTTACATCGGAAGTTTTCTTCTCGCCGGAGCCTATCTCTCGATTGCAGCCATGACTTCCGCCCTCACCCGTAACCAGGTGGTAAGTTTCATCCTCTCGGTCGTGATCTGCCTCTTTCTCGTCCTCGTCGGGTATCCGCCGATCACGAACCTGCTGGTGCAATGGGCTAACCCATGGTTTGTCCAGGCGGTCTCGGGTTTTAGCGTCATGACTCACTTCGAGAGTATTCGCAAGGGCGTAATCGATACCCGTGACCTGATCTACTTCTTCTCCGTGATCGGGTTCTGCCTCTTCACCACCAGCGTCATCCTGCGCAGTCACCGCGCCGGCTAGGCCCTGCCCGATGAAAAAGAAGTCCTTCAGCGTCTATCTCTTTTCCGCGGCCGGCGTGCTCGTGATGTTTCTCGTTCTGGTCGCTTTCAATTTCGTCACCGCGCAGGTGAAGCAGCAGGTGGATCTCACCCAGGAAAAAGCTTACACCCTTTCGCCCGGGACGCGCGCTATCCTCGCCAAACTCGACACCCCGGTTCAGCTGCGCTTCTACGTCTCGCAGCGTGCCACCGACATGCCGGTCACGCTTAAGACCTACGCCCAGCGGGTTGATGACTTACTAGCGGCTTACCAGCAGGCGGCCAAGGGCATGATCGAGGTCAAGCGCCTCGACCCGGAACCTGACTCGGACGCGGAAGATTCAGCCCGGCTCGATGGCATTGAAGGGCAGCAATTAACCAATGGCGAGCGCGTCTATCTCGGGCTGAGTGCGACCATGCTCGACCAAAAGCAGGCAATCCCTTTCCTCGCCCCGGACCGGGAACGTCTCCTCGAATACGATATCTCGCGTATCATCGCCCGGGTCGCTACTCCGAACAAACCTACTGTAGGAGTCATGAGCTCATTGCCGGTCATGGGCATGCCGGCGCCAATGATGCAAATGGGGCAACAGGGTCAGGAGCCGTGGGCCTTTATCAGCGAGCTACAAAAGGACTTTAACGTCAAGCCGATCGAGATCACCGCGGACAAGATTCCCGACGACATCCAAGTCCTGGTTGTGATCCATCCCAAGACCATCAGCGACGCGACCCAGTTCGCGATGGATCAGTTTCTCCTCCGCGGGGGACGGCTGCTTGGCTTTCTCGATCCGCTCGCAATCCTTGATGAAACCGCCGGGGAAGGATTCAATGCACCGCCGAGCCGCTCGACCCTCGACAAGCTGCTCAAGGCATGGGGACTCTCCTTCACCCAGGATAAGGTGGTCGCGGACATGAACTATCTCGCGCGCACACGCCAGGGTCGCGCCCCGGCCATTCTCGTCCTGACTGAGAAAGCCATGAACCATCAGGATATCGTCACGGCCGATGCCGACAACCTCGTCATGGCAATGGCGGGCGACTTTTCCGGCGAGCCGGCGAAAGGCTTACAGGAGACGGTGCTGATGAAGACATCGCCGAACTCAGAATTGGTTGACGGCATGATGGCGCGCTACGGGGGTGAGTCGATTGCGACCGAGTTCAAGCCTTCGGGGAAGGAGTTGGCGCTTGCCTTAAGGCTGACTGGAAAGTTCCATACAGCCTTTCCTGAAGGCAAACCCAAATCAGCCCCGGAACCTAACGAACAAAAGCCCGAAAAGAAAGAGGACTCCGGCCCGGTCTTGAAGGAATCCAGCAAGGAAACAACCGTCGTGCTCGTCGGTGACTCCGACATCGTTGAGGATCAGTTGGCGGTGCGGAAGGTGCAAAACCCCTTTGGTCCCAGCTGGATGATGCCGGCCAACGGCAACCTCGCCTTCGCTCAAGGCATCGTGGAACAACTCAGTGGCGACAGTAATCTCATCGCGGTGCGAAGCCGCGCTTCCCGGGAACGACCTTTCACGGTCGTGAAGAAGATCCAGGCCGATGCCGAAGCGAGTTACCGGAGTAAGATTCAGGAGCTGGAGAAAAGTCTTTCTGAGACGCAACGCAAAGTGAACGAGCTCCAGAAAGGCAAGGAAGGCGGTCAGCGCTTCATCCTTTCGCCGGAACAACAACAGGAGCTGGCCAATTTCCAAAAGACGGAGGCGGAAGTAAAAACGCAACTGAAGACCGTGCGCAAACAGCTCCGGGCTGACATCGACTCACTCGAGACCCGGATCAAGTGGCTCAACATCGGCCTGATGCCCGCAGTTGTTGCGCTCTCCGGTCTCGGGCTGGCTTTGTTCAAACGCAGAAGAATGCGCGCAGGATGAAGCGCACCCAGTTGGCAATCCTTATTTTTCTTCTCGTGGTCCTCGGAGCGGCCGCCTGGCTCCTCCTCGCGAGGCATACCACTTCCTGGCAGAGCAGCGCCGGGAACCTGCCTGAGCGGGTTGTGACTCTGCCGATTAATGAGGTTTCACGAGTAACTATAACCGAGCCGGGAACCAAGTTGGACCTGCTAAAGAAAAACGGTCAGTGGGTCGTAGCGGAGCGGGCAGATTATCCAGCTAACTTCGAGATGATCAGCAGACTCATTCGCGATGTCTGGGAACTCAAACCGGTGCAGGAGGTAAAGGTCGGACCTTCTCAGCTCGGCCGCCTCGACCTGGTCGAACCCGGCAATGGAGGGAATGGCGGAACGCTGGTCGAGTTTAGAGACGAGCATGGCAAGCGCCTCGCCGCCCTCCTTTTCGGCAAGAAATATATGCGCGAGGCGAATCAATCGCTTGCGGGCAGGAGTTTCCCGGCCGGGCGTTATGTCATGCCGGAAGACGGGTCACACCGGGTCAGTCTTGTAAGTAATTCCTTTGCGCAACTCGAAGCCAAACCCGAACGCTGGCTGGCGCGTGAGTTTATCAAGATCGAGAAGCCGGTCTCGATCGCTTCGGCCGGGCCGGATGCAAGCATGAACTGGGAACTCGAGCGTCGGGCCAATTCCACGGAGTGGAAGCTCGCTCGTCCCGCACCGGGCGAAGAACTCGATCAGACCAAGGCGCAACAGATTGCGAATGCCGCCGGCAACATTTCCAGTTTCGTCGACATCATGTCCTCGGACGCAAAACCGGAGACCACCGGGCTCGATAAGCCTCGAACGTTTACAGTCAGGTGTGAAAACGGGCTCAGTTATGTGCTTAAAGTTGGGCGCGAAAACGCGAATAACTACCCCATGACTGTCTCGGTCACGGGTAACCCACCTTCTGCCACGCCCACGCCCACGGCAACCGCGAGCCCTGCGGAAAAGTCAGCGCTGCAAACTCCGACTCCCGAGCCGATCGAAAAGAAGCTGAGTGAGGCGAAGCAGTTTGAAGGGCGTGTCTTCCTGATCTCAAAATTCACGATTGATCAGTTGCAGAAAAGCCGGACTGACCTGACTGCTCCCAAGCCGACGCCAACGCCGAGCCCGTCGCCAATTTCCCAGACCCCGCCGAAATCCCGCTAAGTGGCTCCGGCCTAGCCCGCGCCCAACACCTACGCTGCCGGTGGCTCCGGCATTGTCTTGATACCTACTCTCGCGAGGTACTCATCAGCCTGGAGCAAATTATCGCCGGCCCGCTGCACGATCTTGAGCAGGTTATCCATCGAGGAAACCTCTTCCAACTGTTCGGTCAGGAACCATTGAAGGAAATTGATCGTGATGAAATCGTTCTCGCTCCGGGCCAGCTCGACGAGGGCGTTGATCTGGTGCGTGACATGGATCTCCTGGTCGAGCGAGAGCTGGATGGCCTTTTCGGCCGTGGCGAAGCTCGCCTCCGGCGCCGCGACCGAAGGGATCACGACCCGGCCGCCGGCGTCGACGACATATTTCATGAACCGAATCGCGTGACCGGTCTCTTCCTCCGCCTGCTTAAAGAAGTGACCCGATAACTGCGGCAGCGCCTCGGCGGCGAAGTAAGCGCCGATTGCGTAATACTGAAGCGAGGCGCTGAACTCGTAACCGATTTGTTCGTTAATGGCGTCGACCACCTTCTGTTTGATAAGCATGACGTATTTCCTCCCGCGGTTCAGTTTGCCTCGCCCGCGGAGCGATGGCAAAAAGAAAAAGCCCCGCTACTTGTTTCCAAATAGCGGGGCATGAGTCCTGGCAACGTCCTACTCTCGCACAACCTTTAGATGCACTACCATCGGGGCTGCAGCGTTTCACTTCCGTGTTCGGAATGGGAACGGGTGGG
>DAISXY010000002.1:0-319264 GCA_036825615.1 Chthoniobacterales bacterium | reverse complement strand
TCCGCATCGCCTCGGTGCCGATCAGCACGATCTACTCCGATGAAGTGAGCAGCATCCACCCCATCCGGGACACGGTGCGTTTCTTTCGCTTGATGTGGCGTTACGAAAAGCCGTATCCCTCTTGAGACGCATTGGATTTGGGATACGGGTGCGGCTTGTAAGGCTGTGCCCTCACTGGCGCTGCCGCGTCCGTCTCTCCCGGGGGGAGAGAGGAGGTACTTCGCCGAGCGGCTATGACACTCGCCTTTCTTCTCAGTGGAGAAGTTACGCCGGCGAGTAACTATAACACTTCTCCGCCCTGACGCGAGAAGGTGCACCGGCGAGCGACCATAACGCCCCGCTGCCCCGACGTGGTCATTACGCCGGGGTTCCGCGCGGCGTGCGGGAACGTACATCACCGAGTGGCCACAACGTCCCTCTTCTCCCCTGAAAGGATAAGTTACAAGAGCGAGCGGCTACAACGCTCCTCTCTCCCAGTGGGAGAGACGCACGCGCGCAGCGCGGCAGTGAGGGCAAAGGACTCCGAACCCGGAACTGACCCGCAGATACCAGCCAAGGCCCGGCGCAACCAGAGCCAGACTCATGCTTCCATTGACACTGTCGCTCCATGGCCGCATCATCATCTCATGTATCCGGGCGGAAAAAGATTCTGCGCCGGCTTTTTCTTTGCCGCAGCGTTCGCCATGCTCGGATTTGCCTTGCCCGAGGCAGGGCTCAGTCGCTGGCCTCAGTATGGGTTTAACCCTCGTCACACCTTGTTTAACCCTAACGAGCGGATACTGAACCAGTCGAATGTCGGCGACCTGTCGCTGCAATGGGAATTCATGACAGGCAACGGCACCGGCATTGCCCCACTCGGTGGACCGGCGCTTGGACGGGGCGTGCTTTATGTTCCCGCTTACGCGCAGACGACCTTCACCGCGTTCGATGCCGCCACCGGTGCGACGCGCTGGGTCTTTAATGGCACGAGCACGTTTTCCGATCCGGCGGTGACTTTCGATCATGTTTATACCGCCTCACTCGATGGCAACCTTTATTCCTTTCCCACCGATTGCGTCGACACTTGCACTCCAACGTGGGCGGTGCCAATTGGCACGCTGGGAACAAACTCACCCCCCACCTTATCGGATGGAAAGATTTACATCGGAGGTTATGACGGGCGCGTTTATGCCTTCGACGCCATGACCGGCGCAGAGTTATGGTCGGCAAAGGTCAATCCTTCGGGCGTTGCTGATCCTTTAAACTTTGCCCCCGCAGTCGCAAACGAGACCGTGTTCGTCTCAGGTGACTTCGGGGTTTATGCTTTCCCGGCGACTTGCACCACACCTTGCGCACCTCTTTGGGTTGCGAAGACAAAGTTCTCTCCCGCGGCAGCCCCGACCGTAGCCGGTAACATCGTGCTGGTTGGTGACTATCAGGGTACGATCTACGCGCTTGACGCGGCGAGCGGGACGCGGGTGTGGAATGCCACAGTTACACCTACGCCGCATGCGATCGCGACCGCCGACGGAACCGCCTATGTCACAACGGGAGATGGTACTTTGGTGGCGTTGGCCGTTGCCGGGTGTGGGGAAATGACCTGCCGCCCGCTCTGGAGTTCAGCTCCTACAGGACTTGATTTGTTCCAGCCGACGATCGCGAACGGCATCGTCTATGTCGGTTCGCTTGATCTGTTTTACACCCAGGGCGTGCTCCTGGCCTATCCGACCAGTTGTAGCGACGGCTGCATCCCGCTCGCGACCTTCGCCCTCGGTGGCGCAAATGAAACGCCGGTCGCGGTCGCGGGCGGACGTGTCTATGCGACCACCGTCAACGGAAGCGTAGATTCGTTTGCCCTGCCGCAGTAATCTCTGCCCAGCTACTGCGGTTGCGCGACGACCCGGATGTATGGCTTGAGCGTTTGCCAGCCGCCGGGGTAAAGCTTCTTCGCTTCCTCATCGGAAACCGCAGTCGAAATGATGACGTTATCACCGGGACGCCAGTTCACCGGGGTTGCGACTTTGTGGCGGGTGGTGAGTTGGAGCGAATCGAGCACGCGTAAGACTTCATCGAAGTTGCGTCCCGTGCTCATCGGATAACTCAGCATCAGTTTGATTTTCTTATCCGGGCCAATGACAAAGACGGTGCGCACGGTAGCGTTATCCGTTGGCGTGCGGCCCTCGGAGCTCTCTCCCGCTTCGGCCGGGAGCATGTCGAAGAGCTTGGCAATTTTCAACTCCGGGTCACCGATCATGGGATAATTCACGCGATGGCCCTGGGTCTCTTCTATGTCGCCGGCCCATTTCCCGTGCTGACTCACCGGGTCGACACTTAGCCCGATAATCTTGCAGTTGCGCTTCGCAAACTCCGGCTCCAGACCGGCCATGTAACCCAGCTCGGTTGTGCAGACGGGAGTGAAGTCTTTTGGATGCGAAAACAGGATCGCCCACCCGTCGCCGATCCACTCATGGAATCGAATCGGGCCCTGGGTGGTTTCCGCCGTGAAATCCGGCACGGTATCATTGATGCGTAACGACATAAGTAATTCCTCCGATTGAAGATTGCAGAGATGGTTTCAAACCGCCGGCAGGGCTGTCAAGCATTTGAGGAATTTTTGTTCCGCGCGCGCTGGGGCAGACCGGCGGCGCTACCTCTGGAAAGCTTCCTTGTTCACGACATAAGGCATCTTCGCAGGGTCGCCGCCGTAGTTACTCTCGAGTACGTCAATGACCGCCTGCGCCGTCCGCCCGGCCATGCCTTTATTGGGATCGACTGAGAGCCGGGTGATTTGCGCCCCGCTGGCGAAATGATGGAAGACCCGGGTGCGATCGGCTATCTCGGGGTCAAGCAGCGGCGAATCCGGCGGGAGCGGCTCTTTTTCGAACACATCGAGCGCCGCGCCGGCGATCACGCCCTTCTTCAGTGCCCGGGCGAGCGCCTGCTCATCTACGACCGGGCCGCGCGAGCTGTTCACGAGATAGGCTGTCGGTTTCATGAGCCGAAGGGTTTTCTCGTTAAAGAGATGATAGGTGGGCTTGTCGCTTTCTCCCTCGCGCAGGAGCGGTACGTGAATGCTAACGTAATCGGCATCGCGCAGCGCCTCCTCAAACTCGACATACCGAATCGAGGTCCTCTCTTGTTGGATGCCGCGGGCGTGACGGAAATCCATTAACTCCTGGATCCCGGCAATGTAACTCTCATTCTGATAGGCCGGGTCATAACAAAGGATATTCATGTCGAACCCGGAACACTTCTTGATCATGGCCAGCCCGATCCGGCCGGTGCCGATGATCGCAATGGTTTTTCCTGTAACTTCATCGCCAAGAAAGGGCAGGAACGGGTGCCATGAGGGCCAGTGCTGTTCCCGCACCAGGCGCTCACTCGAATACATCTTGCGCGCCAGCATTCCCATCATGAAAAAGGCAAACTCAGCCGTCGCTTCCGTGAGCACGTCCGCGGTGTGAGTAAACGGGATGCGGTAGCGATTGGCGTCGGCCCGATTAATGTTATCAAAGCCAACTGCGATCTGGGCCACCACCTTGAGCGAATCTTTCCCCGCCTCAAAGACCTCCGCGTCGATTGGGTCACGCAGCGTGGTGATGAGAGCGGCAATCCCGCTTTTGACCTTCTCGATGATGAGCGGCTTGGGCGGCGCTTCCGGGCCCTGAAAAACCTCCAGCGCGTAACCCTGCTCGCGGAGACGGTTCTCTGCCGCGTCACCGATCTGGGAAGTAGCGAAAATCCGGTAGTGTGTATCCTCAGCCATATGACTCTGGCCGCGTCGAAAATTCCCGCGGCTAAGTCCGCACGTTTTCCGTCACCCAGCCACTGACGCGATCGAGCGCTTTCTCGATGTTCTCGATCGAGTTGGCGACACTGAAACGCAAATAACCTTCGCCAAAGCTGCCAAACGCGGTCCCGGAAAGCGCCGCGACCCCGGCCCCCTCGAGCAGAGCATCGGCCAGCTTCTTCGATGGCCAGCCCGTCTGCTGAATATTCGGAAAAACATAGAAGGCCCCTTTGGGCAGACGGCAGGAGAAACCCTTGATCTTATTCAACCCGGAGACCATCACGTCGCGACGCTTCTGAAACTCGGCGCACATTGCTTCGACTGACTTCTGCGGACCACGCAGCGCCTCGACTCCGGCGACCTGGGTAAAGCTGGCAGTACAGGAGTTAGAGTTAGTCATGAGTCGTGAGACATGAGTCGCGAGGTCAGCCCGCATCACTCCGTAACCCATTCGCCAGCCGGTCATGGCATAAGTCTTGGAGAAACCATCGAGCAGGATACAACGCTCTTTCATCCCCGGGAGTGACATGATCGAATGATGTTCACCTTCAAAAATCAGCCGGCTGTAAATTTCGTCGGTCAAGACCATGAGGTTGCGGTCGCCGATCGCCGCCGCGATTTGCTTCAGATCATCCTCGGTGAGCACGCCGCCGGTCGGGTTTTGCGGCGAGTTAAGGATGATCATCTTCGTCCGGTCGGTGATCAGCCCTGCCAGCTCGGCGGGGTCGAGCCGGAAATCCATTTCTTCGCGCAATCGGATCGGCACCGCTGTGGCACCGAGAAAATTGATCATCGATTCGTAAATCGGGAACCCCGGGTTGGGATAAATAATCTCGTCGCCCTCTTCGGCGAGCGCGAGAATGGTGAAGAAGATGATTGGTTTGCCACCCGGCACGACCACCACTTCTTCCGGGCTCACCTCGATCCCGCGCGTCTCGCTTACGTATTGCGCGATTGTTTCGCGAAGCTGCGGCATCCCGGCGGAAGGCCCATAATGGGTGAAGCCTTTGTGGAGCGCGTCACAGGCTGCATCAATGATGTTGGCCGGAGTATCAAAATCCGGCTCGCCAATTTCAAGATGGACGATGTCGCGGCCCTTGGCCTCGAGCGCGCGCGCCTTCACCAAAACCTCGAAGGCCGTCTCCGTGCCCAGACGCGCCATGCGCCTGGCGAGGCGGAGTTCGGGTTGTGCAACGCGATTCATGCCGGCGCACTCACCCTGCGCAAACTCGCGCCGTTGTCCATTTGAAAAATTGCCGCCTGTTTCCGGCGCTCGCAACGCAACTCGCTCCGCCTGCGGGATCCGCCGCCGAAAGCGGAGCGAGTTTCATCCTACAAAAGTTGAATTACCAGAGGGAAAACACAAAACGGTCGTTCGGCTGCAGCGATCGGTGCGATGGTTTCGCTAATTCTAAAACAGCTTAATGCCGCACAAAGGTCCAGATGATTGCGGCAGCCAAAAACGCGACCAGAGACGTCACCATGCCTAAAGCACGAGAGCGAATCCAGCCGCTTAAAGCGAGACTGAGCAAATTCGCGTAGATGCCGATTGCAAAGGAGACCAGCAGAATCTGCCGGGCCCACGGCACAAATTGCGGCGCGGCAAAGCCGCTCGGCGCATTCGGGCTCTCGGCCAGCGCAACGAGCGTGCCGGCAATCACAGCGACGATGAAGGAGGCGGAAGCTACTGCGGCCGCACCTGATGCCCAGGTAACATATCGGCGCGCGCTTTGCGACTGAAGCAAGATACCGACAAAGGTGGCAGCAAAGCCACCGAGAAAGGCGCTCACCGAGGCCAGTTCCCTCCCGATCTCACCCACGAACTGTTGCTCGGCAGCCAGGATCATGAAACCCAAGCTAACTCAGCTCGCGCTCGCCAGAGCAAAATGGTTCGCGACCCAGCGGGGTTGGACACGATCAGTGGTCTCATCCTTTGCTTGCGCGCTCCCGCCTTTTGCTCTTCGCCACTCCTCTTCTTTTCGCAGAAAATTCAATTAGCTCTATGGGCGCGCCGTTATCTACGATCATGGCTAAACGAACGCCTTCCGATGGCGAAGTAATGGGATCAATAACCTTGAACCCAGCAATGGCATCTTCAATATCATCGACCTCAAACGCGACATGCGGCAGGCGATGATACCGCCAGCCCTCCACGAAGATCGGAGGTGGTTCGTAAGCTTGCCGGGTCGTTTTGGTTTTCTTTTGCTCATCGATCGCTCTGTCTCCGAATAATGACTTTTGCTGCAGCCGCCTAACCAGATGGAGCTTAGCCAACACCTATTGAAGCGAGGCTAGTCTGGAATCGTGGTTTTTCAATCATCGAAAGTGAAACCGTACACGGTCGCGCTTAGATGCATCGCGTGCTACGCGCTCTCATTGAGAGCAACTGCAAAAGCGCGACCCCCGGTTTGCTAGCGCTGTGGCAGCTCGTGGATCGGCCGAGGAGATGTGGAGCAAGAGCAAGAGTTACTATTACAGGCGGCGACCGGAACCCGATACTTTCACAAACCTTGCCGCTCCGCAGCGGCGGCGAAAGCGCGGCCGGACTGAAACAGAATGCCCGGTGGGCGCCGGAAAGTCGCTCGGTTCGTTCGCGAGGCGATTGGCTCCGCCCCCGGCATCAGCAGCCGGAGGCGGAGACGATTTTCACAACTAGAAAGCCGGCTCTTCGAAGACGCCTTTGACCACCTGGCCCAGGCCTTCGGTAGCTGAGTGCCGCTGCGGGATGCTGCCACCCGTGTTCTGGTCCGAGGCGCTGACGAGGCGCGCGACGAAGCCGTGCTCGATCCCACTGCTGGGGTCGAGATAGCGGCCGACGATCATGCCGCTTCTGTTGATCCCATTGAGTGAAGTAAAGGTCGAGCCGGGAAAGTCATAAGTCACATAGGTGCTCGGCGGGAAAAAGACAAAGCCATGCGTGACCCCGGAGACGTCCGGATATCTCCCCACGATGTAGTTACTGTCATTGTTGCCGAAGACGATTGTTCCGGTCGAGCCCGCCGGATCGATCGGAAAGACAAATGAGCCGTCGCTATCCCGGTAATATCCATGACTGACCCCCGCACTATCGAGATAATAGCCTGCCGTCTGGTTCGAGCTATTGATCTGGTACGCGAGGGTGGCGGTTGATCCCGGCACCGTAAACTCGGTCACAGTTCCACCAATACTCACAAACCCTGACTGGATACCGCTGCTCGGGATATCCGAGCCGCAGAAGTCCGCCGCGTTGTTTAGTCCGAGTGCGATCGTCCAGCTCGAGCCCGGAACGAGATAGTCGTGAAAGCCAAGGCCCTTGCTAAAGAATCCGTGGTAACTCCCGGTGTTGGGATCCACGTAGTCGCCACAGATCTGATAGTTACGATTAATACCGCGCCCCTGAGTTGTGCCAGAAGTGTCATTTGGGTCAACCAGCGGTGGCGTAAAGGTGCCGTTCTTGAACCGAACGAACCCGCTCGACAGGCCACTCGAGTCGATGAATAGGCCGACGATATTTCTGTTGTCACTTATCTTTTGCGGTTGCGTCGAAGTGACGCTCCCAGGATAATCAAAGGTCCCGATGAGTTGAACGCTGAACTCCGCGGGAGAGCCTGCAATTCCCTCCAGCACTGGAAGTGCAAAGAGGCCGAGCAAAGAGCAAACAATCGTTTTTTTCATATTAAATCGCTTCGCGCGCGAAGATTCGCCCGGCTGTGTGAAGGTTCGACTTTCCTCGAAGCAAGAACGGTAAGCGCTCCTCGCAGCCAGAAATACCAGGAGCGGCGCTTACGGTGGTCCTACTGAGTGCGAGCCGGAATCGTTGGCCCCCAAATCGCTGCAAGGTCTTGCATTTGCGGAGCTTTTTTCCTATTCGGCGAGCCAGTAATCCAATTTGGATCGCATGCTTGGCTTGCTTCATCAGCTCTTTCACCCGGTGCACTGCTATGCCCTTTGCGCGGTGGCACGCTCCGGCTCGCACCTGCTGACGGCGGCCCTGAGCGCCACGCATCGTGCCGGGCGGCCGTTGCAGTACTTCAATGAACAACTCGCGGCGCGATATGCCACTCGATTCGGCCTCAATCCGGCCCGATTTGCCGACTACGTCCGCGGAATCGTAATCGGTGCGGCGACGCCGAATTCGGTCTTCGGATTTCGAATCGAGAGCTGGGATTTGCCTGCCTTCATCAAACGGTTGCGCGAGACGGGAGAGTTCGGCCCGCCGGAGATGGCCGAGGGCGACCTCCTCGGGCGAGTATTCCCACGGCTGCGCTGTATCCAGCTCACCCGCCGGGACAAACTCCGCCAGGCCGTCTCAAAAGCGCGGGCCATCCAGACAAATCTCTGGGTGCCGGGGTCAGACAAGCCCGCCACCGAGATGAAGTTCGACTTCGCCCTGATCGAACATTGCCTCGAGTCGGCGCGAGTCGCCGAGGAGACCTGGAAGCAATTTTTCCATCGTAATGGAATCGAACCGCTCGCCCTCACTTATGAAGAGTTATGCGCGGATTATCCCGGCGCTGTGACGCGCGTTCTCGATTTTCTCCGGGTTCGCCCGCCACGAAAGTTTTCCCTCGGACCTCCGCGCACGGTCCGGCAGGCCGACGCGGTGACAGAGGAATGGGTGGAGCGCTTTCTCGCCTTAGCTGAGGACGAAAAAAACAAGCGCTCTGTGACCTGAATTGCCTAGTCGCTCAGCTCGACGTTCCAGTAGGCCAGGTCGACAAAATGACGCCAGCTCTCATGCGCCTGGCTCGTGAAAGTGACGTGGACGAACGGCCGCCATTTCGGACGCCGCGGTTTGCGGATCAAATGCATGCCAGCCTGGTGCGGGAGGCGGTTGCCCTTGCGGGTGTTGCAGGGGATGCAGGAGCAAACCACATTTTCCCAGGTCGTCAGCCCGCCTTTGTCGCGCGGCAGGACGTGATCGAGATTCAGTTCCTGCCGCTCGAACAGTTTGCCGCAGTACTGGCAGGTGTTGTTGTCGCGCTCGAAGACGTTGTGCCGGGTAAATTTCACTTCCTTCTTCGGCAGCCGGTCGAAGAGCAGCAGGACAATGACGCGCGGCACCCGGATCTTCCACGAGATCGTCTTCACCATCTCGTGCTCGGCCGCGGGCGCGTTGACCGAAAAATCGCGCCAACTGGCAAAGTCGTGGGTCGCAAAGTTGTTCTCCTGATCCGCCCAGACGACCTCGGCGTGACCCTGGTAGAGCAGGGCAAAAGCACGACGCGCGGAGCAGACATTCACCGCCTGCCAGAGGCGGTTCAGAACCAGAACCTGACTGTCGAGTAGCGAGTGCAGAGGTTCCTTCGTCAGCCTAACGACCTGGGCCGCGAATTGGCGCGACATTATCATCCCGGATTTTTGTTGTCAACGTAACGCAGCATCACGGGCGACCCGAAATCGCCCCGGCACAACATCTGGTTGCGTCCGGCCAATTCAAACGCAGCTTTCTCCCCACTTTATGAATTGGGTTCGCTTCTCTCGTCGCACGATTATCCTGCTCGCTCTCTTCGCCGGTTTCGCCCTCACGACGCCGCGCACGCTCGCCCAGCAACAACTGCCGAACACGACCCGGCTGCTCCGTTTTCCCACCACCAACGGCGACCAGATCGTCTTCTGTTACGCCGGCGAGCTCTACACCGTTTCGAAAAACGGCGGCACCGCGCGCCGCCTGACGAGCGGCCCGGGTTACAGCTCATTCCCGCATTTCTCACCCGACGGCAGGCAGCTCGCCTTCACCTCACAATACGATGGCAACACCGAGGTCTATGTCATGCCGGGCGACGGAGGCGAACCGAAGCGCCTGACCACGACCGCGACCCTCTCACGCGACGACATCTCTGATCGGATGGGTCCGAACAACATCGTCATGGGCTGGGAGAATACCAAGCCGCTCGTCATCTTCCGCTCTCGCCGCACTTCTTTTAATTCCTTCATCGGCGACCTCGAGACCGTCGGTCTTAATGCGGACCTGCCACAGCAGCTGCCGGTGCCGCGCGGCGGTTTTATCTCGTTTTCACCGGATGACTCCAAGTTCGCTTACAACCGCGTCTTCCGTGAGTTCCGCACCTGGAAGCATTACCGCGGCGGCATGGCGGACGACGTCTGGATTTACGATTTCAAGACTCAGCAGACCGAGAACCTGACGAACAACCCGGCCCAGGACATTTGTCCGATGTGGGGCCCCGATAATAAGATTTACTTCCTCTCCGATCGCGATAACCGGATGAACCTGTTCTCGATCGATCTCGGGACGAAAGAGACCAAACAGCTTACCCACTTTAAGGATTTCGACATTAAGTTCCCGACGATTGGAAAAGACGCGATTGTCTTCGAACAGGCCGGCTATATCTGGCGCTATGACCTCGCCGGCGGCCAGGCGACTCCACTCCCGATCAACATCAAGGAAGACTTCGCTTCCGGTCGTTCCCAGTTTCTCGACGCTTCGAAGCACATCGAGTCGGTAAATCTCGCGCCCGACGGCCAGCGCGCGATTGTCGTGGCACGGGGCGATCTCTTCTCCGTCCCGGCGAAGGAAGGAACGGAGCGGGCCCTGACCCGAACTTCGAACGCGCATGAACGCGATGCCGTCTGGTCCCCCGATGGGAAATGGATCGCCTATAACTCGGACGAGTCCGGCGAGAACGAACTCTATGTCCGCTCGCAGGACGGTAAAGGTCAACCCCAGCAGCTAACGAAGGCAGCCGACACTTACTACTACCAGCCGATCTGGTCGCCCGACAGTAAGAAGCTCCTCTGGAGTGACCGGATGCAACGGCTCCGTTATGTCGACGTCGCGAGCAAGGCGCTCACGGAAGTGGCACATGACAAGTTTGGCGAAATCGAATCCTACGACTGGTCGCCTGACAGTCAGTGGATCGCCTGGGCCCAGCCGGAAGATAACGACCAGGGAAGGGTGTATCTCTACTCTCTCGGAAATAAGAAGACCTTCCCCGTGACTGAAGACTGGTATAGCTCCGGCCGGGTCAGCTTCAGCGACGACGGCAAGTATCTGATGCTTTCTTCCAGCCGGGATTTCAAACCGACCTTTAGCGAGGAGGAATTTGAAGCCATCTACGTGGATCAGCAGCGGCCGTATCTGGTCACGCTCTCGAAGGAAACCGAATCCCCGCTCGCACCCCGGAGCGACGAAGTAGGCAAGCCGACCAAGAAGGAAAAGGAGAAGGAAAAGGCTGAAGGCGAAAAGAAGGAAGGCAAAAAAGAGGAAAAGAAAAAACCGGTCACGGTGAAGGTAGATACCGATGGAATCGAGAAGCGGATCGTCGGCCTGGATATTGACCCTGCGAATTACAAGGATCTCCGCCTCGTCGATGATCGGGTCTTTTATCTCCGGCGCACGGTCGGCGACAAAGGCGGGGGCGACGAAGAGGAAGGCCCAGCCGACGTCAAATGGCATCTCTGCTCCTACAGCCTCGAGGACCGCAAGGAGACGGTGCTGGGTGACGTGAATAGCTATCAGATCAGCTTCGATGGAAAGAAGATGCTCCTCAAGCAGGACAAGGATTACTTCGTCATCGACCTGCCAAAGGACAAACTCGAGACCAAGGATCACAAGATGAAGATCGACGGTCTCGATCTCATGGCGGATCGCCGTGCCGAGTGGAAGCAGATCTACTATGAATCGTGGCGACAAATGCGCGACTTCTTCTATAACCCAGACATGAACGGGGTTGATTGGAAGGCGATGCGCGACAAATACGCCGCCCTCCTCCCTTATGTGAATCATCGTAATGACCTGACCTATCTTATTGGCGAACTGATCGGTGAACTGAACAACGGCCACGCCTATGTCGCAGGCGGCGAGCGACCGGAGACCCCGCGAATCAAGCTCGGCTTGCTCGGCGCGCAGTTATCGCGCGACCCGGCGAGCAAAGCCTATCGCATCGATAAGATCCTGCCGGGTGAAAACTGGAACGACGAGACCCGGTCTCCTCTCACGGCGATTGGTCTGAATCTCAAGCCAGGTGACTATATTCTCGCAGTCAACGGCATACCGGTTTCCACGCTCCCGAATATCTATGATGCGCTCATCGGCACGGCCGACAAACAGGTGATCCTGCGCGTGAACTCGACCCCGTCAGACGCGGGGGCGCGTGATATCACGGTCGTGCCCACAGCGGATGAGTCGCCGCTCTATTACCTTGATTGGGTCCAGCACAATATCGACTACGTCAGCAAAAAGACCGGTGGCACGGTTGGTTACCTTCATATTCCAGACATGGGTCAGCCCGGCTTGAATGAATTCACCAAGCGTTACTTCCCACAGATCCGCAAGAAAGGCTTGATCATCGATGTGCGCGGCAACGGCGGCGGTTTTGTTTCACCACTCGTGATCGAGCGCCTGCGGCGCGCACTCGTTATGGTCGAGATGTTCCGGAATGGTGTCCCGAGGACTAATCCGCCGCAAACGTTCCTTGGCCCGATGGTCACTCTGATCAATGAGTTCTCCGCTTCAGATGGAGATATCTTCCCGTTCCGCTTCAAGGCCTTGGGACTTGGAAAACTGATCGGCAAACGCACCTGGGGCGGAGTTATCGGGATCCGCAACCCGCTGCCGTTGATTGATGGCGGCCAGTTATTCAAACCCGAGTTTGCGCCTTACTCGAAAGATGGTAAGGGGTGGATCATCGAGAGCCATGGAGTTGATCCTGATATTGTGGTCGATAACGACCCGGCAAAGGAGTTCCGGGGTGAAGACCAGCAACTCGATCGCGGCATCCAGGAGGTGCAGGCGGAGATGAAGACAAAAGGATACGAGCTGCCGCCGATTCCGCCTTTCCCAAATCGTAACCCTGCGAACGGCGGTTCCAGCACCCCGAACGGCGGCTCGAGTAACCCGTGATGTTCTTGCCGAATCAGAAGGTGGTTTGTGTTGACGGCCGTTTCCCGCTTGGGATCGAGAAACTCTACGGTGAGTTACCCAAGGAAGGCTCCGTTTATACGATTCGCGACATTGTCCCGGGGATCGGCCTGACTGGCGACGAAGGAGAGGTTGCGGTCTATCTCTGCGAAATTAAAGGCCCGCTCAATGCCCATGGGATTGAGCGGGGCTTTCGCGCGGAGCGTTTCGCGCCGCTCCAGACCACGGAGGAACGCGCGAAGGAAGAGATCTTTCTCGGCCTGCCGGAGATGGCGCCAGCCTGAGGCGGAGCGACTCGATGACACCTCGTTCGCGACTTCTGCTCCTGTTCTTTGTACTCCTGTCGCTCGCGCAGAGTTATGCGGCAGAGCCCGGAGAACAACGACTCAAGGAAGTCGAGGCGCGGACCGGCGGCCGGTTAGGAGTGGCGGCGCTGGATACGGGCAGCGGCCGACAAATCCGCCACCGAGCGGAGGAGCGGTTTCCGATGTGCAGCACGTTCAAGTTTCTCGCTGCTGCCGCCGTGCTTCATCGAGTCGACCAGGGAAAAGATAACCTGACTCGGTTTATCCCCTACACGAAGGCTGATCTGCTGGAGTATGCGCCCGTAACTCGGGCCCATGTTAACGAAGGAGGCATGACTCTCGGCGCCCTCTGCGCCGCGGCCCTTCAGCTAAGCGACAACACCGCGGGCAATCTCCTCCTCAAGACCATCGGCGGGCCCGAGGGCTTGACTCGTTATGCGCGCTCGCTCGGGGATAAAGATAGTCGGCTCGATCGAATCGAACCCGACTTAAACAGCGCGTTGCCGGCCGACGAGCGCGATACGACCACTCCCGCAGCCATGCTCGGCGATCTGCGCGTGTTGCTCGTAGGCGATGAGCTTTCCCCGGCCTCGCGCGAGCAACTTAACCGCTGGCTCTCCGGTAACACTACCGGTGCGGAGATGATTCGCGCCGGAGTCCCCAAGGGCTGGCAGGTAGGTGATAAGACTGGCCGGGGTGCGAACGGAGCGACTAACGACATTGCGATTCTCCGTCCGCCTGGAAGAGCGCCGATCCTGCTTGCAGTTTATTCCCTTGGATCTACTGCTTCGGCAAACGCACGACTAGGCGCAATCGCAGAGGCGGCGCGGATCGTGAGTGATGTTCTCGGTGAGAGCACGCGCGAAGAGTAGATCCAAGCTTGTCCGCGTGGGACGATCTGCGGTTCATGGCAAAGGAGTGTTTGCCACCGTTCCGATCCGCCGCGGCGCCCGGATCATCGAGTACACGGGGCGGCGGATTCCGTGGACGGTGGCGCAAGAGTTACCGCCGCACGACCCGAGACATCCGTATCACACGTTCTTTTTTTCCATCGAGAACGGCATGGTGATTGACGCCGGCGTGGGCGGGAATGAGTCACGCTGGATCAATCATTCCTGCGAGCCAAACTGCGAACCGCGCGAGCAACACGGGCGGATTTATATTCACGCGCTGTGCAAGATCGAGCAAGGCGAAGAGTTATTCTACGACTACAACCTGGAACCGGCGGACCGTCGCACGAAGGCATTGGAAAAGCTTTTCGGCTGTAACTGCGGTGCCTCGACCTGCCGCGGCACGATGCTCGAACCACTTACCTAGAGGTCGATCGTTTCACCGATCCTTGGCAGAAGTAACTCCTTCTCCCCGGCCTGGGCGGTCTTGATAGCTGCGGCGTGGTCGATCTTGATCGGCGGAAAGGTGTCATAGTGCACGCCAACAATCTTTGTCGCTCCGACGAAGTTCGCAGCGTGCACCGCGTCGTCGATTCCCATCGTGAAAAAGTCACCGATCGGCAGGACGGCGAAGCGTAGCTTTGTTTGTTCGCCGATTAGCTTCATGTCCATCGTGAGGGCGGTATCTCCCGAGTAATAGAAGTTACCGTCGCTACTTTCGATGACAAAGCCGCACGGATTCCCGCCGTAACTCCCATCGGGTAATGAGCTGCTGTGCACCGCGGCGGTTAACTTGACGCGCCCGAATGGTAACTGGCTGGCGCCCCCGTGGTTCATCCCCTGCACATTGGCAGCGCCCTGTTTTTCCAGCCAGGAAGCCGTCTCAAAGGGCGCAATCACGGTCGCGCCGGTGCGCTTGGCAATCTCCACCACATCCGCGACATGGTCGCCATGGCCATGGGTAACCAGAATGTAGTCGGCCGCGATCTTCTCAATTTCGATTTTTTTCGCGAGCGGGTTTGGCCGGATGAATGGATCAAAGAGCAGTTGCTTGCCACCGGCGATGACGGCGAAACAGGCGTGTCCGTAGTAGGTCAGTTTCATGCGATTATCTACCAATCGATCGGCTCTCCTGCAACGGTTTGGCCGTCACCAAATCGGACCAGAGGTAGTCCTTCAAACGCTGGAAACCCTGCCTTTTCGCGCCACCCGCTTGCGAGGAACGATTGTCCGATTCAGATTTGCGCATGAAGCCCAGGAGTGCTGAGGATGAAACAAATGGCCTGCGCTATTTCCCCCGCCTGCTGGACAAGATCCGGCTGCATGCGGCAGGGAAACTCGATCCGGAATATCAGGAGAATCTCGGCCGCGGGGCGGATCGGCGGCTGATCAAATTTCTACGTGTCGAATACGACAAGCTTTGCGCCCGGGTGCGCAAAGGTGGAAGCGACGAGGAGATTCTCGAATGGTGTTACAACAACGGGCACCGCCTCTACAAGAATGACATCGAGATCTGGAATGGATTCATCTCCAAGCTTGGCTGGAATGACTTCGCTTCCAATCACCTTGCCAAATCCAAGACCGAGGCCGGCTTGGCGAAGCGCGCGGACATCCAGACGTTGACCCAGCTTTTTGATGTCGAAGAAGGACGGAAACCGTAAGTCAGCGATGGCGGCGGTTTGAGGGCTTTCGCCAGCCCGGCGCAGGAAGTCGATTCTGTAACCAGAATTGTCTTGATCTCTGCCCGCAAAACATCTAGACCGTGATCCCACTATGCGTAAAAACAGCAATACAAGGTTTGGGATGCTGCGGCGGAGCGTTGCTTTCGTCTTTCTTGCCGCAGCTTTGGCCATCGCCATCGGTGCGGTGGGATCATTGCGTGCGGTTAACCGCCCCGGGCAGGCGGCGGCGCTGCGGAAAATCGCGCCATGGGTAGTTGAACATACTACCAATGGCCAGCAGGCAGAATTCATGGTCATCATGGCTGACCAGGCCGACCTGAGCGGAGCCGCGCTCCTTCCGACCAAGGCTGCCAAAGGGCAGTTCGTGCGCGACGCCCTTTGGAACAAGAAGCAAGCGACGCAAGGCTCGATCCTGCAATGGCTGCAGGAACGTAAGCTCGAGCACCGCTCCTATTACATCGTCAACGCCGTCTGGGTGAAAGGTCACTATGAGGATGCGCTCGCGCTCGCGGCCCGGCCTGATGTGGCGCGGGTGGAAGGCAATCCGCACGTGCGCGGCATCCCGCAGGGTGAGCGACCGATTCCAGTGGCATCGCAGCCTACCGCGCCGGATACAGTCGAGCCGGGAATAACTTATACTCATGCCCCTGACGTTTGGGCGGAAGGATTCAAAGGCCAGGGCATCGTCGTCGCGACCGCGGACACAGGTTTTCGCTGGACTCATAATGCGATTAAACCGCATTACCGCGGCTGGGACGGTGTGACTGCTGACCATGACTTTAACTGGCATGACTCGATTCATGACAGTGTCGGTAACCCCTGCGGAAACAATTCCCCTCAGCCATGCGATGACTACTTCCACGGCAGTCACACACTCGGCACCGCGATTGGCGACGATGGCGGAAGCAACCAGATCGGCATGGCGCCTTCGGCTGAGTGCATCGGTTGCCGCAACATGGACGAAGGCGTCGGCACGCCCGCAAGATACCTCGAGTGCATGGAGTTCTTCCTTGCTCCTTACCCGGTGGGGGGCGATCCTTCCCAGGGTGACCCGACCAAGGCTCCGGATGTGACAATTAACTCCTGGGGCTGTCCGACATCGGAGGGTTGTGCGCCCAATACGCTCCAGGCTGGGGTGGAAGCGCAACGCGCCGCCGGCATCGAGATGGTTGTGGCTGCGGGTAACTCCGGTCCGAGTTGCTCGACTGTGACTGACCCTGCGTCACTCTATGATGCCAGTTACACCGTAGGAGCGCTAAACACCGGCTTCGATACCATCGCCTCCTTCAGCAGTCGTGGACCTGTGACAGTCGATGGCAGCATGCGACTGAAGCCCGATATCTGCGCGCCGGGAACTAACACTCGTTCGGCCAGTAACACCTCCGATAGTGCGTATGTTTTAGCCAGTGGCACTTCGATGGCGACCCCACACATCGCCGGTGCGGTCGCGCTCCTTTGGTCGGCGCATCCGGAGCTAAAGAATAATCCTGATGCGACCGAACCGGTCTTGAATAACAACGCCGTCCACATTCTCTCGAACAGCTGTGACTCCGGTACGCCAAAGACACCGAATAACACTTTCGGCAACGGTCGCATCGACATTCTTGCCGCGGTGAACTCCGTCATGGTCGATACGGTGACGATTACCAAGGCCGTATACAACACCGCACGCAGCCAGCTCACAGTGATGGCAACCGATTCGAACCCCGCCGCAGTCCTGACTGTCAAGGTGACGAGTTCGGGTCAAGTCCTTGGGACGATGCAGACCCGAGGCGACGGTAATTACCGCCTCAAAAAGAACGGGGTCACGAATCCGGTAAACGTCACCGTAACCAGTAATTTGGGCGGGAGCGCCAGCGCGGACGTCAGAGCGCGCTAAGCGTTGCTCTCTCATTCCGGGTTTTTCTGGATTGTGCGCCGCTTTCTCCTTTTGGGGAAAGCGGCGTTTCCGTTTTCCGCTGCCTTGGCTGGCCTGGCCGTCGCAAAGCTCGCCTCGTCCTCGCCGGCGCGCCTGAAAATGGGCCCGCCGATTAGCTCGCCCGGAAGGTTCCGGCCGCCGCCGCCAAAAACAAATTAGTTGCGTCGGCATGAAAATTTCTGCTTTTTCTCCTGTGCGCGTCTTGATCGCGGATGACGAGAAGCTCTTCTCGAGCGCGCTGGCCGAGATGGTGCGTTCCTGCGGCCATGAAGTTGTCGCCGTCGTCCACTCCGGGCTCGACGCCATTCGCGCCTATCGCCAGCACAAGCCCGATGTCGTGCTAATGGATTTCGCGATGGCGCGGCTCAATGGCCTCACCGCCTGCCGCAATATCCTGAGCGAGGACCCCAAAGGTTGCATCATCTTTCTTTCCGGCCTCGGCGATCGAGTGGAACTGACGCCCGAATTCTCCGGCGCGTTTGCCGTCCTGCAAAAGCCGGTCAGCCGTGCCCGGCTCGAGCAGGTCCTGCAGGAGACAAGATCCGGGAGCGCCGCCGCGAGGTCGCCCGATAACTCGCAGTCGTAGCGCGAAAGACGCAGTTACTTCGAGTATTCGACGCGGCGCATGCTCGCCTGTTGCATTGGTCCGCGCACCTTGCCCGTCGTGCTGTAGACGTAGAATCGCATCACCCTGCCGTTCGGGGCGAGAACGACATAGAGTTGCTGTGCTTCAACATCGAGGCCGCCGATGAAGGAGCCGATCAAAGGCACATATCCCTGCAACGGCATGGGCGGTGTCCGAAACCAATCCAGCTCGACCTCATGGCGCAGGTCAATCATCCGGGTGGTCGGCGTGCCGAAAAGCTGGAGGAGGTCCGCTTCGGTTGTCTGACCAATTCGGACCTGGTTTACCTTTTCCTGAGTAATCGAAGACCTGGGCCAGGCCCAACCCGTCAGGCAGGAAGCAAGCAGCAGCGCGGTCGCAAGCAATTTCGTTTTCATAATCGGCCCCACATTCTGCATCAAACCGCCGCCGGATGCACGCACTTCGTTTTCCCTCCCCAAAATTCGCCGATTACCGCTGCTAAAAAGCCCAGTATCCCTGCGCAAAGCGCGCAGTATAGAGCGCGAGATACAGGAGTGACCAGATCGTCACGATCGAGAACAACAAGCGCCGCCCGCTACAGACGATCGCGAAGAGAATGAAAACCGGAAAGAGCGTCAGCGCGTAGCGCGGCACACTCAGGATAAACGCGGTACTTGTAATGAGGAGCCAGTTGAGCGTGATCCAGACCGAATAGGAGGCCCGGAGCCGAAACCATGACCAGACTGTGCAGATCGTAATCAGGACAACGGCGATGAACTCATTCAGGCCTTCATTGATGTTTAGGCCCAAGGCACGCAACCAAAGGTCGTGTATCCCGACCCATGGCGGTGCGAGCTTCTTGTACCAATGCTCGCGCATGATCTTGGTAAAAGCGAACCAGTCACCAGTCACTTCGTGGTTGAGCCAGAGATAGGCGAGAAAACCGACCGGCACGAGACCGATCCAAAGCCAGGCCCAGCTCCAGCGGCGTTTCCGACGGAACTGGAGAAATGCTTCCACCAGCAGCGCCGGTCCCAGGATCAAACCGTTTACCCTTGTCAATGATGCGGCCGCGCCCAGTAACCCCGCGAGTGCCCAATACTCTTTTCGCGCCGCGAGAAAGCAGCCGAGCGTCAGCGCGAGAAACAGGCTCTCGGTATACGGAATGTGGAGGAAGTAACTCGTTGGGAAGATAAAGACAAACCAGACCGCGTTGCGCGCCACTCTTTCCGGCTCATCGCAACAGACAAGTTGCCGCAACAGCAATCCAACCGCGACCGAGGCCAACCCCGAAACAAGAAGCGCCCCCGCTATGTAATCCTGTGTCAGGAATGCAGCTCCTCGGACCAGCCATGGATAAAGAGGGAAAAAGACAAGCGAGACACGATCACCGCCCGTCCCGGTGTAACCTTGCTCCGCCAGTCTGAGATAAAAGCTGGCATCCCAGCGGTCCCAAATATGGAGCCAGTCGGGATGAATCGTCAGCACGGACGCGACCGCCTGCACTCCGAAACTCAGGAGGAGCAGCTTGATCCCGAGCACCAGACCGATGGTTTGCCAGTCCCATCTGCGAAGCCGTTCCCACCATTCCTCGTCCCAGTCCTTTCGATCCGACGGAGCTGGATGTGGCGAGGAGTGATTCAC
This sequence comes from Chthoniobacterales bacterium, assembly GCA_036825615.1. Classification (GTDB taxonomy): domain Bacteria; phylum Verrucomicrobiota; class Verrucomicrobiia; order Chthoniobacterales; family UBA10450; genus JAICXG01. The sequence continues at coordinate 299,610 of DAISXY010000002.1, read as the reverse complement.
GGCTGACCAAGTGGAAAAGATATTCGACTCAACCCCACCTGAAGCGCTATTCCAATTGTCTTTCGGGCACGGATACACTAAGCAGGAAATCGATGCCACGAACCCGCTCGACTCTGGCCAGGAATCTATGCATTATCTTTTCGACCATTCTGATCGTGCTGGCTCTGTCTGGGTGGTTATTCATGATTCATATGCCGGGAAGCAGCTTTCGCCAATCGCCGCCCTCGCTTTCGGCGGCTGAGCAGCGCCTGCGCGAAGAATTGGTGGGTCATGTCCGCATGATCGCCGGGGAAATCGGCGAACGCAATCTCGCTCGTTATCCGCAGCTCAACGCCGCGGCCCAGTACATAGAGAATCAGCTCGCCGGCTGGAACGTTCGCCGCGATAGCTATGACCTGGAAGGCAAACCGTGCGCCAACATTGAAGCGGAGCTGCCCGGGGCTTCGCCCGCGATCGTCCTCGTCGGTGCACACTATGACTCAGTCTTCGGTTCTCCCGGCGCGAACGACAATGGCAGCGGCGTGGCCGCCCTCCTCGCTCTGGCCCACCGTTTTCAAAATAAACCTAACGAGAAGACACTGCGTTTCGTTGCTTTCGTTAACGAGGAGCCGGGTTACTTCCAGACCGCGGAGATGGGAAGTTATATTTATGCCCAACGCTGCCGGGCACGCGGCGATCGCATTGATGCCATGATAAGTCTGGAAACGATCGGTTATTATTCTGATAAATCGGGCTCGCAACGCTATCCCGCTCCCGGCCTGGGACTGTTTTATCCGCGCACCGGAAATTTCATTGGCTTTGTCGCGAACCTCGGGTCACGCTCACTCCTGCATCAGGCGCTCGGGCAGTTTCGGCGCCACGCCACGATCGCCTCGGAAGGAGCGGCCATGCCGGAGTTTGTTCCTGGTGTGAGCTGGTCCGACCAATGGTCATTTTGGCAGCATGGTTATCCCGGAATCATGATTACCGACACCGCGCCTTTCCGCTATCCGCACTATCACCAGCCCAGTGACACTCCTGACAAGCTGAACTATGACGCGATGACTCGAGTTGTAGCTGGGATGGAACATGTCATCAGCGCGCTCGCAAATCCTCGAGGTATCCACCGGGAGTTATCCCACAAATAGAAATGGCTCTGAACCGCGCCTTGTAGTGGCGGTCTGTGACCGCCGAAACCGCGCGGAATGCAAAGCGAGCGCTCGGCGGTCACAGACCGCCGCTACAACTCTTCCCGCCATTTATGATATGCCTGCTAGAAGCTATCTCATAAATGCCTGCGGCGGGATTTCTCGAACCGCACCCTTCGTGTGCGGCGCGAGGGCGCGCCGGCTCCAGACCGCACCTTGGATCAGGCCCGCCCTCGGGCCGTCATTTATGAGATCGCTTATAGCCAGTTTCAGCCTGCCGTGCCAAAACTTACGTGCCACTGCAATGTGTCATCCTGAGCCGGCGAAGCGCGGCGAAGGACCTCGCAATTGCAAAAATGCGCAACCTTTAAGCCAGCCAGCGGCACTTCGGTACCAAGAGCGCCAATGTTGCATTGGTGAGGTCCCTCGCCGTCCTTCGGCGGCTCGGGATGACAAAGAAGGCTGGCGTCGCCGGCTGATAAGTAAGCCAGCGTTTCAATTCTAACTCTCTTTGTCGCTTCGGCTTTGTAACTTGTCGCGCAACTTCTCCTTCGCGCGCCCAAAGGCTTCCTTTGCCCGCTCCCGTGGGCCGGTCGTTTCGATTTGAATCTGACTGATGGCGCGGTCCATCGCCGCCTTCACGCTTGCGGCCGTCCCGCCTTTCTCGCATTCACGCACGAGCACCCCTTCAAGACGGGCGATGACCGCGTCAACGGTGTAATTCGGATTGACCTGCGGGCGCTCGTCTGTCCGGATCATGCTGTAGACATCGATTACTTCCTCGCTGTGGGCGCCCCAGCGTAACACCTGATAAAAAAACGAGCCCTGCCTTTCGCCTTTGAAGACGAGATCGATCGCGGCCGCCGCGAGTGAGATCGGCATAAGCGCGAAATCGCGCAGGTTATCGAGAAACATCTTGAGCTGAAAGACGAGGACGTCGCGCAGGAATTTCCAATGATCGTTCTCTCGCCGCGCGCGTGAATCCAGCGGCTGGTCGGACAAGTTCATGCGCCATTCTAAGTCGCGCCATGAAAGTGTGAAAGTCTCTCGGATCGACAAATCACGCGCCTGATTGACAGAGAAACCAAGCCCGACGTACTGGTGCGACATGGCTTGGCTGGCGCGTCAACTTCCGGCGACTGTTCCCATTTGGTCCTTAGCCGCGGCGCTGACGGTTGCGGGCGCCGCAACGGCGGCCAACCCGGAAGGGCCGCAGAAAGCCTTCGTTTGGCAATTAGCCGATGTTCCCGCGCCCTTCTATCTCGTGGGCACAATGCACAGTTTGACAAAAGAGGACTACCCGCTCGCGCGCCCATATCACGAGGCGCTGGCAAAGGCGGTGCGAGTTATCTTCGAGTGCGACCCGCGCCAACGCCCTTTGCTGGTACGGAAGTTTCGCGAGATCTCACGTTACCCCGATGGCCAGGAGATCGAGACCGAGCTTTCCCCTGCCACTTACGCCATTCTGAAAAAGAACAGCTGGCGATTTGCCACCAAAGTGGATGCCCTGAGGAAGTACCGGCCGTGGGCAATCGCGCTGCGGTTTCTTAATCGCCAACAGTCGCTCGGTCCGGCAGATCCTCGCAGCATGGATTATTACATGACAAGGGAAGCGCAACGCGCCGGCAAAGAGTTAGGTGGATTGGAGAGCGTGGACGAACATATCGCCTTCTGGCGGGAACTCCTCGAGCGCGACGGTGAAACCCTCCTGCTCTACGTTCTCACCCAAAGCGAGAGAACGAATCCGCTCATAGAAAAAACGCGCAACGCCTGGAGACGAGGCGACGCGGCCGCACTCACCGCGACGAGCGCGCGCCTGCGCCAGAGCAATCCCGGGATTGCGCACAAGCTGCTTGATCAGAGGAACGCCAAATGGGTGCCACGGATCGAGGCCGAGATGCGAAGCGGTAAACCGACCGCGATCGTGGCCGGAGCGGCGCATTTTGTCGGGCCGAATGGTGTCGTCGAGCTTCTCCGCGCTCGTGGTCACAAAGTGACCCGGCTCTAAGCGGGAGGTTAGGCGAAAGGAATTCCACTTAGCGCTTCCTAATTGGCGGCGGGCCTGTTAAGCCAGATGACGATGAAGCGGCTTGTCTGGCTCGATGTGGCGAAAGGCCTCGCCATTCTCGTTGTCGTCTACTTTCATTTCTTTCGCACTTACTTCGAGCACGGCCCGCTCCCGGCGGCGGATTGGACCACGTTCGGGACCGGGTTGATGACACTGCTTGGCCTGGCATGGATAAAGGTCTCGAATCTCGGTTTCCATGCCGTCGGGGTTTTCATCATTCTCAGCGGCTGGGCGCTGATGCAATCCACCTTGCGCAAGGCCGAAAAGGCGAACCTCTCATGGCTGGAATGGTATCGCGCTCGCTTCTTCCGGCTGTATCCCATGTATTGGGTCGCGCACCTCGTCTATCTCGTTTCACCTTTCACGGCGCGGTTTGAAAAAATCGATGGCCGTTTCGTGCTTAGCCTGCTCGGTCTGCGCTTCATTGATATCACGAACACCTTTTACTATCTCAATTCGGCCTGGTGGTATTTCACCATGCTCATCCAGCTCTATCTCCTTTTCCCGCTCCTCTTCGCCGCCGCGCGCAGGCTTGGACCTGGACGTTACCTTCTTATTGCCTGCGGAGTGGGACTGCTTGTGCGCTACCTTCTGCTCGTCGTGTATCAGGTCAACGGCATGTGGATTCAGGGCGGTCTTGCACTTTGCCGCTTGCCCGAATTTGCGCTCGGGATGGCGCTCGCGATGTGGGACCAGCGCGTTCCGAAACAACTCGAACGTTTCCTCCTTGGCGGTCCCGCCTTCATCACCGGAGTTGTGCTTTATCCGGCTGCGTTGCTTCTCTACGCCAACCTGACCACGTATGTTTTTGTCGACATCGCTACCAGCACCTGCTGCTGCCTCGTTTTGCTCGGGTTGGCGGGGATGATTGCCCGGACCGGCTATCTCGCAAAAGCCATCGCGTTGGTAGGTATCTACTCTTACGGACTCTATCTCGTGCACCAGCCTTATGTCATCTGGCTGGGACTGCGCATTCGGGAGGAGCCGGTCTGGAGCTTTCTCCTGATCGCAATCGTGACGCTGATTGTTCTCAGTCTCTGGGGCATGTTCCTGGAAAAAGCGACCAACACGCTCGTAAATCTCCTGACGCGCCACAAACCAAAACCGGCGCTTTCCTTGCAATAGTGCCGAAGCACAAACTCCTTTGCGCTCAACGGGCAGGCGATTGAAAAACTGCGCGTTGCCCTCACCGGCGGCTGGCGCCGTCCGCCTCTCCCACAGGGAGAGGAATCGCGTGTTTTCGCGGATTGGAAGCAGGTGGCTGTCTGTTGGGGGCAACTCCCTCAAGGGGGGAACGGACCCGCACGCGTTCCTCGCAATCTGCGCAGTCCGCTTTCTCACAAAGTGGGAGAGCAATCGCGGGTACTCGCGGGCTAGAAGTCTCTGTCAGTTCCGGCTGACTCTCTCCCACCCGGGAAGAAACCGCACCTCTCAGTGTAAAATGGGCAATCCGTCTTTCTCTCCCGTGGGAGAGACGCACGCGCGCAGCGCGGCAGTGAGGGCCGCATGGGAGACGGGCTAAAAAGTGCGCATTCCCCTCACCCGCAGCTGGCGCCGTCCGCCTGTCCCAGGGGGAGAGGAATAGCGGGTCCTTGCGGGCTAGAAGTGGGTAGCTGTCAGCTGCGAGTGACTCTCCGCCACGCGACTTTTGCAACTTCCTCCGCCACCAACCCAAACTGCGGTGTGCCTTCCGGGTCCAAGTCTTTCTTGTAGCGGAAAGTCACTGGCTGGAGTGACAGGATCGCTGCGCTCGCATCCTTCATCGGCTCGATCTTCTCTTTATAGCGCGCGGACGAGGTCGCGACCCCAAGTTGACCTTTGCTGGTTACCATCACCGCCGCCCCGCGTCCCACCGTTATTCCGCTGATCCCGGCAATGTAAGTCTTGCTTTGGGTCCCCGCGTCCCCAATCCGGATTACGCCGCTGTCCTTGCTCGTCCCCAGACTCGCAATCTCGATGTTGCTCGAGCCAGTGGTAATGTTCAGGCCCGCGTTTTGACCGAGCAGAATGTTACCCGCCCCGCTGCTGACGTTCTGGCCGGCAAACTCTCCGATCGCGATGTTATTATTACCCGCGCAATTCAGGCAGGCTCCATGACCGATCCCGACGTTCTCGCTCCCGTTGGCTGTATTGAGCGCGCCGTCGCCTACCGCTACGTTTTCACTTCCATTCGAAAAGGCCATCGCGTTGCTGCCCACAGCAGCGTTATACATCCCACCCGTTCCCAAAGCCATCGCGCCGAATCCTATCGCCACGTTATCACCGCCAGTGGCATGCGCCTGAAGCGCTTCCTCGCCTATTGCGACGTTGTCTACACCGGTGGTATTGGCGACCAGCGCGTTGATTCCTATGGCTACATTGAAACCGCCACTCGTGTTTGCAGTAAGAGCGTTGTAGCCAACGGCGACATTCGCGGTCCCGGATGTGGTCGCTGCCATTGCATGGCTGCCCACCGCTGTGTTTCCACCCCCAGGGTTCACTACATTTTTCAAGGCGTTAAATCCGACTCCAGTATTGTCATTGCCAGGCGCATCATTAGAGAGCGCATCCTCACCCTCGGCTGTGTTGTTGTTTGGGTAACCAACATCAGGGGGCCGGTTCGACAGCGAGTAGCGCAGGCTTTGCAGCAGTCAGCGAGAATGCCGATGCGAGCGCAAGCTTCAACAGCAATCGGCACGACTGCTGCTTGCCAAGTTTATGAGTGTTTAGTGTTTTGATGTGATCTTCCTTCCTTAGGTTCGCGTTGTCTCGCACTGGGGGCGGTTTAGATCAATTGTACAGGTATTGTTTCAAGAACGCGATCACCTGTTCACGTACATGAGAGGCAAAAGCACGACACGCAACCTGTGTCGTGTGTCGTGTGTCGTATCTGGCCGAGGATGGATTTCATGTCGCCGATCGTGCGGCAGGAGTCGATTTGATGTAAAAAAAATTTCTTGGGTTTGGCGGAAACTGCTTCTGCGCGCAGGTTTGCCGTCGAGGGTAGCGCGAGCTTCCAGCTTGCGCGGTCAGAGCAGGAGCAAGCTGTAAGCTTACGCTACTCTCAGCCCTGCCGCAGATAATCCCGGCAGCGTCACCGCTCGCTCGGCGATGCGACTTGCGACCGGGGGTTTGCCTGCTGCTTGCAGTTGGCTGACACTTGCTTTCAACTCCACGATCTTTTTGTTTTGCCTCTGGACGTGCGATTTTGTCGCCGCTAAATCATCCTGAGCGGAGCGCAGCCCCGAAAGCTTCCGAGGGAGGACGCCGGGCATAACTGAACAGCGCTGATTGTCCATAGCTCCACGGAATCTCAAGACTTCGCTCGAGAGGAGTTAGGAAAGTAGAAAAACAAGCGAGCCGCACCTTCTTTACGGCTGTTCTATTGCTACCTGCTAGACGGGAATGACAGGATTTTGAAGAGAGACGCCCTCGCCGCCGTTTTTGCAGCAAATCCCTTAATCGTGTTAATCCTGTCTCTCTCCGATACGTGGCGTCATGGGGCAAAGGAAAACGTCGCCTCCAGGTTGTTCCGCGCGATCCCTCGACTTCGCTCGGGATGACAATTTTCCGGCCGTTGGCTATTTCCGTCGCCTAACGATATTGACTGGGAGCCAGCCCGAACCCCTGGGCCGAAACTCACCCCGAGGCGCAGACTTCCGGTGCGGACCCCGTGACGTTCTCGAACTCGCGGCTGGTTGACACTCCTCGCTCGCCCCATAGTTTAGGCGCGGAACAATGGCTGCGGCGGCAACATATTTAGCCCAGGAAACCGATGAGTTGCGCGAGGACGCCGAGCGCCTCGCCCATTTCATCATGGAGATGCAGCGCTGCTTTCTCCTGCGCCTGTCGAAGGAGCTTACGCCTGGCCACGTTTCTTTCGCGCAATTTTTCCTCCTGACTTATCTCGACCAAAAGGAGGTCCTGACCATGTCCGCGATCGCCGAGAAAATGGGACACACGACGGCAGCGGCGAGCGGACTGGTAGCGCGGCTGGAGAATCTCGGTTATGTCATGCGTTCACACGCCTCGGATGACCGGCGCAAAGTGATGGTCTGCATCACGCCGCGCGGGTCAGCGCTCGTCCGGCGCATCCGGGAGGAGATGATTTGCAACCTCATGAAGATGATGTCGCACCTCGGGCCCGAGGAGCAGAAATCATGGTTGCAAATCTACAGCAAGATATACGATTACTGCCGAAATAAATGACCCGTGATCCGGCGGAGGCAGCCGTTTCGTCCGCATTTCAATGGAGTGAGTGCTTCTGCCGCACACGCATTTTTTCCCGTTCGCTTCGCTGGTTGATTGCCGGCTTGTTGCTCTTTGCCGGCGACCAGTGGCTGCCTGCCCAGCCTTCGCCTTCGCCGACGCCTCTCTCCTCCCCTGCGGCGGCGGGTTCTCCCGCGATCGGTCTCGTCGCGGAGCCGGAGATGAAACCGAGCATCCCGTCGGAAGCGAAGGCTCCGCATTTCACGCTGAGCGAGGCGATTTTCTTCGCCTTCCAACATAACCCCGACATCCTGCGGGCGCGGCAGGAGATTCTGCGCAACACCGGGTTACTGATCGAAGTGCGGGCCGAGATCATCCCGCACCTCGACGCAAGCGCGACCTGGATGCGCCGCGATCGTCATCTCCTCGGCGGTGGCGGCGGGACCACGATCATTCCCGGAGCCGTGCCGACTGCGACACCGACGGGCAGCGCGACCCCGGCGCCCAGTGCTACTCCTTTCCTTACCCTGCGTTCCGCGGGCATCGCGCAAAATTCCTACGATCTCACCCTCACCGCATCGCAACTCCTCTACAACGGTGCGACGATCCCGGCGATTCGCGGTGCCGGTTATGGGCGTGAGGCCAGTGTCTTTGCCCTGCGCGACACGATCGATCGCGTGATCGCCTTGGTGCGGCAGCAGTTTTACCAGGTGATTCTGAACCGCTCACTCATTGGCGTGCAGGAGGAGTCTGTCCGACTGCTCGAGAGTCAGCTAAAGGACCAGCAGAACCGCTTTGAAGCCGGGACGGTTCCTCGCTTCAATGTGCTCCAGGCGGAAGTCGCGCTCGCCAACCAACAGCCCGCGCTGATCACGGCGCGGAACAATTACCGCATCGCTCAGCTCCAGTTGGCGAAAACGATCGGGCTCGATTACAACCCGCAGCGACACACCGAAGTGCCATTGCGAGCGATTGGCGAACTGAGCTATGAGCCGCGTGAGATTCCGTTGCCGACCGCGATTGAGCTGGCCAAAGAAAGGCGGCCATTACTGAAACAGCAACGCGCCAACGTGCTGGTGCAGATCGAAGGTGTGCATGGCGCCTGGGCCGGGTTCCAGCCGATGCTCACCGCTAATGCGGGTTATGAATGGGTCAGCTCCACTTTCTCCGATTCTCTCTCCGATATTGATAAGGGCTGGTTCTTTGGCGTGACCGGGACCTGGCCGATTTTCGACGGTCTCGCCACGGTGGGCAGAATCAAACAACAAAATGCGCTCCTGAAAGAAGCGCGTATCACCTACGACGACGCGGTGCGGCAGGTGGAACTCGAGGTCCAGCAGGCCTATTCCAATCTGCAACAGGACCGGCAGCTCTTTTTCAGCCAGGAAAAGAATGTCGATCAGGCGCGTGAAGCGCTTCGACTCGCGAGCGCGCGACTCGCAGTCGGGGCCGGCGTTCAGCTCGACGTCCTGAACGCGCAGGTGCAACTCACCCAGGCGCAATCCACTCGTCTCTCCGCGCTCTTCAGTTACAACGCCGATCTGGCGGAATTCGACCGCGCCACTGCGACGGACACGGTTTATCACGCCGGCCTCGGGCTCGCGCCCGAGACCCGGATGATCAAGACCGACAAACGCTCGAGGCGCGAGTCGTCAGGGAAATAGTGCGAGTGGATGCAAGCTGACGCTGGCGCGCTGTCGGCGGTTGAATTTTTTCCTGCCCTCACCGGCAGCTTATTCGTGAGGCACGCTTTCATCGGGCGGATCCGCGGCATTGACGTCGCAACCGACCGGGAGGAAGCGCTTACTCGACTCGACGCGGCGCACCGCGCCACTCGTGCGCAGGTGGCTCCGGGCGTTTTTGCGACGGCCGAACAGGTGCACGGCAACAAGGTCGTAGCCATTGACGCGCCGCTTGCAGGCGAGCGGTGTTTCGAAGGAGCAGATGGACTGATCACGAACCAGGGCGGAGTTTCGTTAGGCATTTATGTCGCTGATTGCTGCGCGGTCTTTATTGCCGATCCGGTGCGGCGCTGCATCGGACTGCTGCATTCGGGGAAAAAAGGCACGCAGCTCGGCATCGTGACAGAGGCACTGAAGGCAATGAAGGCTGCCTTTGGCTCTGAACCGCGAGACCTCCTCGTGCAACTGAGTCCCTGCATTCGTCCGCCGCATTACGAAATTGATTTCGCGGCCGAGATTATCCGCCAGGCGCGCGCCGCCGGAGTCGAGCAGATTTACGATGAGGGTGTCTGCACCGCCTGCGCGCTTTCGCGCTACTATTCTTATCGGGCAGAAAAAGGTCGCACCGGGCGCATGCTGGCGCTCTTGGCTTTGGCGCGCTAGCATTCGCTGCTTGCGAGCTTCCCTCACTGCCGCGCGAGGCGCGTGCGTCTCTCCCAAGGGGAGAGAGTGTGTCTACCCGGTGCCGTGGTTTTGTCGAGAGCGAACCGCGACTGCACGATTTCTCCGCCGCAACCAACAGCGTGTATCTGTCCGGCGCTGCAGACGCCTGCAGGGCAGAGCCGCCGTAAAACGACAGTTTGTGCGCCAGAGAGCAGAGTTCCAACTGTCTGATCGTTCCTAAGAAGGGAGAGATACCGTAACAATATGCTACCGCGCTGCGTTCCTCTCTCCCGCCGGGAGAGACGGACGCGAAGCGCCAGTGAGGGCCTGCGGGACTCCGTGCGGCCAACAGAGCGTCCCAATCAGCCCTGCGCTGGCCAGGTCTAGCCACAGTCTTGAGTGCATGATCCTTCTCTTAAAAGAGACAGCATTCTGCATGTGCTCGCCGCTGCCTTCCTCTCTCCCGCCGGGAGAGACGGACGCGAAGCGCCAGTGAGGGCACTGCGGGACCCTGTGCGGCCAACAGAGCGTCCCATCTGCCCGGCGCTGGACAAGTCTAGCCAGAGTCTTGAGTGCATGATCCTTCTCTCAAAAGAGACAGCATCTGCATGTGCTCGGCGCTGCGTTCCTCTCTCCCGCCGGGAGAGACGGACGCGAAGCGCCAGTGAGGGCCTGCGGGAACGATTGATCGCAACTGGACCGCGTTACGCCTTCCCCGTAGTCAATGAGCAAACACTTTCGTTGTCGCGCCACGAGTGATTTGCGTTGACGGCCGGTTTCTTCTCCTGCTACCCATCAGCGGATGAAACGCTGGCAATTTGTCTTCCTGCTTATTATCGGAATCGCCTGCATTTGCCTCAGCCTGGTGGCGATCGTCTTCGCGCACGAGAACCGCAGGTTGCAGGCGGGCGTGCAGGAACAGCAGGCGATCATTAACAAAGGCGCCCTCGGCCAGCAGATCGGAAATAACCTCCTGCGCGATATGGCTGCGGCGGCCGCGACCGACGATAGAATCAAGCAACTCATGACCGAGAACGGCTACAAACCGCCGTCACAGCCAAGCCCAGGTGCAATCCCCAGCCCCTAACCCAGCCTCTGCTCATGGAACAACAAAACAACATGCCCACCTACCCCGAGCCAGGCCCGCCCCTGACCGCGCCGATTCGCTATCATGGTTTTTGGCCGCTCCTCCTCATCGGTTTCAGTTTGCTCTTCTTGTTTGCCTGGGAAATCTGGGTCGGCACCGAGACGCGACAGGCCCTGCAACAGCTCCAGCTCCAGCAGGAAAAAACCGTCGACCAATCAAAACAGCTGCAAGCTAATCTCGAGAAACTGGTGCGTGGGCTGGTCGAGCTGGCCAAGACCGACGACGAAGCAAAGAAGCTGGTGACGAAGTACGGGGTCAAGATCAGTAACCCAGCAGTCCCGAGCGAAACTCCCGCTCCGTAGCGACAAAGGAAGCGCAGGCGGAGTGCACATGCATCGGAGGTAGCTCCGTGTCTCTATCTCGAGTGGCAGAATTCGTCTGAAATACGTCATCGTGCCATCACGGGAATTGGCTATGCTGGCGACCATGCCAAGCCGGCGGATTGGAATTGTCGGGTTCAATCAAGTTAATGCTCTCGACCTGACTGGCCCTGCGGAAGCGTTTGCCACTGCAGAACCCGACCGCGGGAGTAACGAGCGCGGATACAAAGTGATCGTGCTCGGACTTAGCCGCCGCCGCTTCGTGGCGGAATCAGGGGTAATCTTTCATCCGCACACAACCCTGGAGAAAGCACCCAGGCTGGACACGATCCTGATTCCCGGTGGGCGCGGCCTGCGTGAAGCCGCGGTGAATGCGGCCGTCGCCGATTGGGTCCGGAAGCGTGCCGCGCAGACGCGGCGGATTGTGTCCGTCTGCGCCGGGATCTACGGTCTCGCACCGACCGGTCTGCTCGACGGGCGCCAGGTCGCGACGCATTGGCGTTTCGCGGCCGATGTCGGGGCGCGATTTCCCCGCCTCAAGGTCGACGCAAATGCAATCTTCTTGAAGGACGGCAAGTTCTACACCTCGGCGGGGGTGACCGCCGGCATCGACCTCGCCCTCGCCTTGATTGAAGAAGACCTCGGGCAAAGCGTCGCGCTCGCCGTCGCGCGCGATCTCGTGGTCTATCTCAAGCGACCTGGCGGCCAGGAACAATATTCCGAGCCCCTTCGTTTCCAGACCCAGGCTTGCGATCGGCTGAGCGAACTCGCGAGTTGGATTGTGAATCATCCTAATGGCGACCTCTCGATCCCGGCGTTGGCACAGCGCGCCTGCCTTTCGCCGCGACATTTTGTGCGCCGGTTCAAGGACGTGTTCGGGCAACCGCCCGGCAGCTTTGTCCAAAACCGGCGGCTCGACGAAGCCCGGCGTCGCCTCGCGGCCGCGAATGTTTCGCTCGATGCGATCGCCGGCTCGGTCGGATTTCGTAGCGCCGATGCTTTTCGCCGCGCCTTTCAACATCGCTTCCGGATCACACCGGGGAAATACCGGCGTCGTTTCCATGCTGATCCTCACGAAGGGTCGGATGATTCTTCTCGCACGAGCAAACGCTGACCAATGAGATAGAAATGATACGAAGACAATTCTTGGAAAAGACCGCCGCGATCGCCGCAAGCATGACCGCAATTCCGGCCATCACCCGAGCGGTCGCTGGGAATAAGCACGAATCCACCAGAGCCCTAACGACTCCGAATTGGAAATTGAACCCGCCGGCAGCCGGCCAGATCCCGGTCGCGGTCGCGATCTCGGAAGGTGTGACTGTGATTGATTTCGCCGGTCCATGGGAAGTCTTTCAGGACACAATGATCGGTGACAGCATGCCGTTTCAGCTCTTTACCGTCTCGAACAAAACCGATCCAATTGAAGGAAGCGCCGGACTCAAACTCGTGCCGGATTATACCTTTGAAAATGCGCCGGCTTGTCGGGTCATCGTGGTCCCGGCCCAGAAAGGCTCACCCGCTTTGCATGATTGGCTGCGCAAAGTCTCGCAAACTGCGGACGTGACGATGTCGGTCTGCACCGGCGCGTTTCAGCTCGCGCGGGCCGGTTTGCTCGACGGCAAATCCGCCACCACCCATCACGACTTTCTCGACAAGCTGGAGAAGGATTTCCCCAGGATAAAGGTGATGCGCGGGACGCGTTTCGTTGAAGGGGAAAAGATTTCGACCGCCGGCGGGCTGACCTCCGGAATCGACCTGGCCCTGCGCGTAGTCGAACGCTATTTCGGCCGAAGCGCGGCGACAAAGACCGCCGCCTATATGGAGTACCAGGGAACGGGCTGGATCATCTGAGCCCACTCCGCCTGCGCTCGGCTCGCCGGCTGGGGCCTTCATCCCGTTATCCTTCCGCGCAAAGGCAAAGAAAGCTTTCGCGCTCGCGATTGCAGTGTAAATACATCTCGCCCGGAACCAATCCGAATCACTGCACACGATGACTAAGCCTCAAATCTCACACCTTCTGCGCTGCACCGGCATTTTCGCGTTCTCCGTTTTTCCCCTGCTTGCCATGGTCGCGGCGGGCGCCGAGGAATCACCTGCGTCTTCATCGGCGCCGAGTCCGACACCTATGACCGAAAACCCATTACTCAAGGAAAGCACCCTCGACTTTCATTACCCGCCCTTCGACAAGATCAGAAACGAGCACTATCTCCCGGCTTACGAGCAGGGAATGGCGGAGCAATTGAAGGAGATCGCGCCAATCGCTTCCAACCCCGCGCCGCCGACCTTCGAGAACACGATCGTCGCCCTGGAGAAAACCGGAGAGCTGCTTAGCCGGGTTGATCGCATTTTTTCGAATCTCAGCGGCGCCAATACCAACCCGGAGATGCAAAAGATTGAGAGCGCGATGGCGCCAAAGCTTTCCGCGCATCACGACGCGATCTATCTCAATGGATCGCTCTTCAAGCGTGTCGAAACTCTCTACAACAACCGCGACAAGCTCGGACTCGACGAGGAAGGCCAATGGCTGGTTGAACGTTACTACAAGGACTTCGTCCGCGCCGGCGCGAAGCTCTCCGAGCCTGACAAGGCGAAGTTGAAGAAGATGAACGCCGAGATCGCGGAGTTACAGACCACCTTCTCGCAAAATGTCCTCAAGGAGAAAAATGCCGAGTCAATCGTGGTCGATTCCAAGGCCGAGCTCGAGGGCCTCTCGCCTAACGAAATTACCGCCGCGACTGCGGCTGCCACACGAGAAAAGAAGGAGGGCAAGTTTGTCTTTCCGCTTCAAAACACGACCCAGCAGCCAGTCCTGACCAGCCTCAAGAATAGGTCCTTGCGTGAAAAAATCATGAAGGTCTCACTCGCCCGGAACAGTCATGGAGGTGAGTGGGATAACCGTCAGGTCGTGTTGAAGATGGTAAAGCTGCGGGCGGAGCGTGCCGCGCTTCTTGGCTATGCCAGTCACGCCGCTTACCAGTTGGAAGATCAGACAGCCAAGAATGTCGAGACAGTTAACAAGCTGCTGAGTCAGCTCGCCCCGCCCGCGGTCGCGAATGCGCGCAAGGAAGCAGCTGATCTGCAAAAAATGACCGATCAGGAGCAAGGCGGGTTTCAGCTCGCCTCCTGGGATTGGGCTTATTACTCCGACAAACTGCGCCGGCAGCGCTATGCCTTTGATGAATCGGAGATCAAACCTTATTTCGAGCTTAACCATGTTTTGCTCGATGGCGTGTTTTACGCCGCGACCCAGCTCTATGGGATAACCTTCAAGGAACGCCACGACCTGCCGGTCTACCAGCCCGATATTCGCGTCTTCGAAGTCTACGACAAGGACGGCAAACCGCTGGCTCTCTTTATTGCCGACTACTACGCCCGGCCCTCGAAACGCGGCGGAGCATGGATGAACGAGTATGTCGAACAAAGCCAGCTCCTCGGCATGAAGCCAGTGGTGGCGAACCATCTCAACATTCCCAAGCCTGAAGCCGGTCAGCCTACCCTGCTCACCTACGACGAAGTCAGGACGATGTTTCATGAATTCGGTCATGCCCTTCATGGCATGTTCTCGAACGTGAAATACCCGCGTTTCTCCGGGACCAATGTGCCGCGCGACTTTGTCGAGTACCCGTCGCAGGTCAATGAGATGTGGGCGGTCTGGCCGCAGGTGCTGGAACATTATGCGAAACATTACCAAACCGGCGAAGCAATGCCGAAGGAGTTACTCGATAAGGTGATTGAAGCCCAGGAGAAATATAACCAGGGCTTTAAGACAACGGAGTATCTCGCGGCCGCTCTCCTCGACCAGGCGTGGTATCAATTGAAACCGGCGGACGTGCCGAGCGACGTCCTGGGCTTTGAAGCTGATGCTTTGAAGAAAGCCGGGGTTGATTTCCCGCCCGTCCCGCCGCGCTATCGTACAACTTATTTCTCCCATGCCTTTGCTGGCGGCTATTCCGCCGGTTACTACAGTTACATCTGGAGCGAGGAACTGGATGCTGACAGCGTCGAGTGGTTCAAACAACACGGCGGCTTGAAACGCGAGAATGGCGATCATTTCCGGAAGACTTTGCTCTCGCGCGGCGGGAGCCAGGATGCAATGAAGCTCTTCCACGATTTCACCGGCCGCGCCCCGTGGATCGAACCGCTCCTGAAACGCCGCGGACTTGATCAACCGGTCGAGCCCAAAGCGCACGGCGAAGCGCCACCCCCGAGTTAGACTTATCGAACCGTCCCTCACCGGCGGCTTCGCCGTCCGCCTCCCCCTGGGGAGAGGATCGCTGCGCTTGAACCGCTCTGCCTCCCTCCCTTCCTGCTCGTGCTCCTGCTCCTAATCGTGCTCGTACTCGACTCGATCAACTCTCTGCATGAAATCGATTACGAGCACGATTAGGAGCAGGAGGGAGAGTGTCCGTAATGGGGATTCCAACGCTCGCGATTCCCTCGATTCTCGTTAGAAAAAAGTCCGCGCGATGATTCGGCAGGGTAGTTGTTCGACGGGAGGACGTTCAGCTTGATTGGTCCCGAAGTAAGCAATGACCACATCCTTTTCCCGGTTGACGTAGAGAAGTTGGCCGGCCCACCCACCCTTCGCCATTTCGCCCTTGTCACTCAACATGTCCCACTGATAGGTCAACGGCAGCATCCCCGGCGGATGCTCTTTGGCGAGTAACTCCGAGCGTCCTCCATGAAAAATCCGGTTGAGGACCTTTTCCGGAATTACATCGTGCTGAGCTGATCCGGCGCTCTTCGTGAAGAGCAGGCCAAAACGCGCCAGGTCTCGCAGCGTCCCCACCATCCCGGCGTGCGCGACCGGATAGCCCTTTTCGTTTTGGAGCAAGAGACCGTCGTGATCCGCGCCCATCCGGCTCCAGATTAACTCGCTGATGACGGTGGAAAGACTCTTGCCGGTGACGCGCTCGATCACTTCACCGAGGACGGCAGTGTTACTGCTGGTATAGGCCCAAACTTCTCCGGGCTTATGTGCGCGTTTGATCGTGCCGAGAAATCCGGGCAAGTCTCCCTGGCGAACCGCTTCCGGCAGACCTGGAGCGGTGCGCGGCTGCCAGCCCAGTGTAGCCTCGAGTTGGAACTGCTTATGTTTCGGGTCACGATAAGCGTCGTTGCCTGACTCTTCACCTTCCATTCCCGACGACATATCGGAGATATCTCGCAACCGAGTTCCAGCCCAGTCACTTTTCGCTAATTCCGGCAGATAAGTCTCGACTGGCTTTTCCAAGTCAATCGCCCCTTCATTTTCCATCACCGCGAGGGCGGTTGTGACAAAAACTTTGCTGACTGAAAACATGAGATGGAAGTCATCTGCCGACATCACCGGATACTGCTCGTAAACGATCTTTCCCTGATGGAGGACAATGACTCCATCGACGGTTCCATGGTTCACAAACTGGTAGAACTTCTCGCTCGATCCTTCGGCACTCTTCACGTCCAGATTTCCAATGTCCTCGCGCAGCGCCTCTGGCAATTCGAGAGTCGCGCCACCGCGCTTCACCACTGCGGCTGGGAACACCTGTGAAGGATGCAGATAAACCCAATGTGAGAGTTCCCCGCCCTTATCCCAATTCTCGACCGTTACCTCTGGCCGAGTCTTACTCGCGGGGTAGGTCCGCACGATCCCACCGATAGTCACGACACCGAGGAGTGCGAGGATGGCTGCGGAATAGACAAAAACCTTACGCATGCCTGACTTCTTACAGGGCCGGAACAGGTTGTCGAGAACTCCCGACATCAAAAATCCCACACCGGCTGCTTTTCGGCTTTTCATTTACCGCTTCAGCGCCCACACTGCCGGCATGAACTGGATGAATGAAATCTCAAATGTTCTGCAAAGCTATGCCGGCTCGCAGAGTCCGCAAAACCAGGAAGCAGTCGCCGATCATTTCGGCCAGGTCGCGCAGGCGGCGCCATCGTCGGCCCTCGCCGATGGGCTCGCGGCGATGTTCCGCTCCGATCAAACGCCGCCTTTCGGCCAGATGATTGGACAGCTCTTTAGTAACTCCAATCCTGCGCAACGAGCGAACCTCCTCAACACTCTCCTCTCCAGTGGAGCCGGCGCAAGCATTCTATCCCAGTTGGCAACCAGCGCCGGGGTCAACCTTCCCGCTGGGCTCGGCAGCACGGCCGCGGTAACCCCGGAGATGGCGAGTCAGATCCCGCCCGAAGCCGTGCAGCAAGCAGCTGCGCACGCCGAGAAACATGATCCCTCAATCGTCGATCGAGTGAGTGAAATCTACGCCCAGCATCCGACCCTGGTGAAAACGTTAGGCGCGGCTGCGCTTAGTCTCGCGCTCGCGCATCTCGCGAAAAGGTCGAGCTGAGAAAGCGGAAAACGGAAAGCTAAAACGGCGAGCGCGCCGTCATCCCGAGCGAAGTCGAGGGATCCCGTGAAACAACCATGACGCCCCGCAGCAGAACCGAGGATCGCGTGCGGCAGTGACTTTAGTTATCAATCAACAGTCAGGACAATCTTCCCCAGCTTGCCACCTTGAGTAATCGCCTTGTGTGCCTCGCTTGCTTGCGCCAGTGGTAACTCGACGCCGATCACAGGAGTAAGTGTCCCGTTCGCCAAGCCGGCGACGAGAGCCGCGTGGATGCTTGCCAGCTCCGGCGCAGGCGTGTTAGGCAGAACCATTCCTCGAATATCCGCATCGCGCGACATCGCGTCGCGCGCGTCAATTTCCACTCGGCCGCGATTGCCAATCACTACCACCCGTCCGCGTGGTGCAAGGATGGTCAGGTCCTTGCCCAAGTTTACCTGACCGACCATTTCGAGAATAAGATCGAGTCCTCGCCCGCCGGTGGCCTGCATGATCTGCTCCAGGTAATCCGAGGCGTGATGATCAAATACCCCAGACGCACCCTGTGCTTGAACGAGCTTACGCCCTTCCTCACTTCCCGCTGTCCCAAGAACCCGAACACCGCGCGCGGTGGCTAACTGAACCGCAGCAATCCCGACGCCGCCGCTGGCGCCATGGACGAGAAGAGTTTCGTTAGGCATGACCTCTCCGCGCTGAAACAACCCGCGATAGGCGGTTGCGTAGGGTGTCCCCATCGCTGCGCCCTGGGCAAAGGAGGCCCTCACGGGCAAGGAATAAACCTGACTCACACCGCAGAGCGCAAACTCCGCATAGGTCCCGCTCTTTGATCCCGCGGTGTAAACACGCTCGCCGATCCTGAACTCAGTGACTCCGTCTCCCACTTCCTCGACCACGCCGGCGCCATCATTTCCAGGAGTAAATGGTAACGCCGGCTTCCGCGGGTATTGGCCTGCGCGAATGTAAGTCTCGACCGGATTGACTCCGGCAGCGTGCATGCGCACGAGCAACTCCCCCGCACCCGGGCGCGGCCGCGCCACCTCAACCAGCTTCATGACCTCCGGCCCGCCAAACTCCCCGACTTGAATAGCTTTCATCGCGAAATCTTTGCCCGACATAATAAGTTGGCAACCACCGAAGTCGGGGCCACCGCTTCGGACAAATATGCGGCACCGGCGGCGCGGCGCAGCCGGGAAATTCTTCCGGGAGAAGGTCAAACACGGGCTGCGGATGGCACGTGCCGAAGTCCTCGTCCGAATCAGGATTGTGGACGAGAAAGTCCAGAACTTTCAGGCCCGGCGTCCGTGTTTCCTTTATGACAAGCATTTTAAAATCGACTCGTGACCGTTTTTACAAATCTGGTATGATAAACAGCCAACCCCCATCGAAAGGCGGATATGAGCAGATACTGCCTAGTGCAAACCGGCCACTCAGCGCTGAGCACGAACCCAAGCTGAACGAACTTGCAGACGGATCCCGGACCGTGGGGTTCACGAGATCTGCCTGCCGGGTACACGTATTTCCGTCAATTTGTCGACCACAACCTGACATTTACCAATTCTCCGTTGGACCTGCGGCCGTCGACGCATCTGAAGGAGTTATCAACCTCCGCAGGTCCATCCTTGATCTTGAGCAGATTTATGGTGACGGACCTGACAGCGAGCGCTCAAGTCAGCTGTATTACGGTCAGCCTGGGGTGCAGAGATCGAGAGGAAGGTTAGGAGCGAGCCTTCGGCGGGCTATAGAGGAGGACTAGCAGGCAACTTTCGAGAAATCTTGCCCATGTCGACCTGATTATGTTCTGGACATAAAACCCGCCGATTGAAACTCTCGCGGGATTATCACAGGTCTCCAATGAACCCGATCCAGCCTTGTGAATGTACGGCCCCTGCGAGGTTTGGCCGCTTACTGCCCGCTTCGAAGCAGCGGTTTAATTGCGAGAGTTTGCGCCAGCTTGCGTTTTCCATGCGGCCGAGCAGGGCCACGCCCGTCGGCGGGGGAAAACAACTGCCCAACTCGCCGACTGCCGCCTACACCTATTTCGGTCAGTTCATCGACCATGATCTAATCCGAGATGAAACGCCTCTTCAGCTGGCCGGAGTGAAAGAACCCTCCGCCACACCCAACGTTGCGGGCGGCTGTTTAGATCTGCACCACATCTACCTCGGCGGCCCTACACAGGATTCGCATTTGTATGAAGCTGACATGGCGTCGTTCAGATTGGGAACGAATGTTACAAGGAACGGGGAGACCTTTGACCTCCCCATGGACGATTGTGGGTGCCCGGCTTCAGCTGAGGACAGGAACACGGAAAATCTCATTTTGAGACAGATTTGTGTGCTCTTCATGAAACTTCACAATAAAGCCGTAAGTGAAGGAGCGAACTTTGATGAAGCCAGACGGAGAACTGTTGAAACCTATCCGTACTTGGTAGTGAACGACTTCCTAAAGCAGGTCCTGAATGACGACACCTACCATCGTGTTGTCACAAGGGGTGAACGACATCGGGTCGAAGTTGTCCGGGAAAACAATCGTGACCAGCTTGTCCGAACCCGGACGATCGTTGGAATCGAATACCTGCACGTCAACATCATCGATGCCGTCGGGATCGTCTTGAAAGTCACCTGCTTTCTTTAGTGCCTCCCAGGCAGCACGACGCGCCTGCTCGGGGTGGGAGTGATCTGTGCATGTTTTTTTTAACGCCGGGTCGCTCTGGAACGCATTCCAAAGAGCTACCATAGCTTTCTTTCTAACTTCTGGATCGTTATCGTTGTAATCTTCTGCCATTGTTTCATTCTTTCACTTATTGAGTCATCTTTCGGCTGATTGTTGCCGCTCGCATCGAGGCCACACGCGCGGCCATTTCTTTGCAAATCTGTTCGAAGGCTTCGCCTTCACGTACTCCGTCGAACCTCGGATCGAGACGGAGTGATCGATAATCGATCCACCCGCATTCATATGCATGCCGAAGATGAGTCAGCGCCGAGTCTTTTTGAGCGAGAGATGCCTCTATCGCTGCCAGCCGGTAGAGAACATTGGGATTATTAGGGGCGCGCTGAAATGCCGCCGTCGCGCTTTCCAAACATGACGTAAGTACCGCCTCGGCAGCGTCCCGCGCACCAGCGAGTTGGCGCAAGCGACCCAAGGCTGACCGAAAGCTGACTGCCCCGAAAAATTCCGCTCCTCCGTCAGGATCATTATCAGCGAGGGCACGATAGAACCGCTCTGCTTCCGGCCAGTTACGAGAAAAGAACTCGACCTCCGCCGCCATTTGTGTAGCCAAAGGAAATTGCGTGAACGCGCCGAGGTTGTCCTGATAGATCTGTCGCGCTGCCGGAAAGTTACCCTCCAGCAAACGCAAGCGGCACATGCCGATCCACCCCTCCGGCAGATCCGGATGAAGAGCCGAAACGCGCTGATAGATTTGTTCGGCCTTTTCGTCCGCCGCGAGGTCGGCCCAACAATCGGCCATCGTGAATTCGTAATCAGAGGGATGTTGTTGAATAATCTTTCCGAACGCGTGCCAGCGCAGCGCAACGTCCGGTCTACCGAGCGCCTTCGTAAGGTCTCCTACGGCAATAATGGACCCTTCATTCGGGCCGCCGAGTTCAATCGCTTCAAACGCCTGTTCGCGACTGCCCAGCAAGTCATTCTCGGCATACAACAAGCCGCTTAGCGCACGATGCGCCTCAGGCAAGGCCGGATTCAGTTTTATCGCTTCACGCCCGAACTGCTTTGCCTTTGTCAGTAATTCTGCAGAAGCTTGCGCGGAATAGAAACGACCGACTGCTGTCATCGCGAAGGACGCGCGGGCCAGCGCGGAGGCAGGCTCGCTCGTAATTGCCTTATCGAAACATTCCAATGCACGGTCGAGATTTGGCTTATCGCGCCTCCTCTGAAACTCTTCTCCGGCACGAAAGTAATCAGCTGCGAGACTGTTCCGGAATACGGGATCGCGCTGGCCGTCGTCAAACGCGCCATCGCGGGCCAAGGCGGATGTTAAGTCACTTACCGCGGCCGAAGCAACATCGGCCGCCGGGATCTCCGTCCTCGTAAAGCTGAAGTAATGTTGCAGAAGGACATTGCCGGTCCGGGCATCAAGCAAGCGCATTGAGACTCGGGTGTTACGATTGATCTGGCGAACTGTTCCCCAAAGAACTGTGCGCGTCCCCATGCTATCGCTTAGTTGCCGGATTGTATCAGGAGTTGGCAGTGATTTTGAGATGTCGCATTCCGTCACCGGGACTACTCGCGATGGTCCGCTCCGGATGAGTTCTCTCTGGACCAACCCTGCGAGCTGGCTTGCCCAGCTCGCGTCCATTTCCCCGGTGTCGAGGTGTAAAAATGGCATGATCGCCAACGAACGCTGGTACAGCGCAGCTCTTTCTGAGGCCCGCTCGAGTCTGCTTCGGCCTAGTTGAATAAAAACAACGGCCGCGGCGAGGAGAAGTGCTACGCTCGCCGCCGCCGCGGAAATCGGGTTTCTTCTTGTCCAGCGCCAGAGGCGTATTGGTGGCGAAACAGGCCGCGCAATAATTGGGCGGCCTTCGAGCCAGCGCTCGAGGTCCTCGGCGAGGTCCCCAGCGGACCGATAACGCGCGCTGGGCTCGCGCTCGAGGCAGCGGGCGCAGATCGTCTCCAGGTCTTTGTCTGCGCCCCTGACTAACGAGCGTAGCTTTGGCGCGGGTTTGTCCGAGGCCTGGCAAATGACTGCGAGCGCGTGATCGCCAAGGAAGGGCGGGCGACCTGCAAGTAAGCCAAAGAGGATTGCGCCGAGGCTGTAAACATCAGCCGCGGGAGTGAGGTCGGTCGCTCGTCCTTCCGCTTGCTCGGGCGCGATGTAACCTGGTGTGCCAAAGATCGTGAGGGTCCGGGTCAGGTCAGTAGAAGTATCGAGCCACTTGGCGAGACCGAAGTCACTCACCATCGGTTCGCCGCGGCCGTCGAGGAGGATGTTACCCGGTTTCAGGTCACGATGGAGGATGCCCTGGCGGTGGGCGTGTTGCACGGCACGAATCACCTTTGCCATTAGACTTACAATTCGGCGGCGGTCAGGGAAGAGGGCGGGGCCGACCTCAAGGAGACTGCCGCCCGAGGCGTATTTCATACTGAAATAAGGCATGCCTTCCTCGCTCTCCCCGACTTCGTAGATGGGAAGAATATTGGGATGATCGAGACTCGCGGCTGCTTCGGCTTCGCGGCGGAAACGAGCCAGGGTCTCGCGTGAGTCGGCGTGATAACTCAGGACGCGCTTAAGCGCGACGATGCGGCGAGAGTGACGTTGCCGGGCGCGATAAATGACACCCATTCCGCCGCGCCCGATCTCCTCCAGGATCTCATAGTTACCGAGCCGCCAGTGAGTATCTGCCACCGGAATCGCGGCCAGTGTTTGATCGAATTCATCCGGTCCATCATCTTCCGTGCTAACGGCGCTGCTGAGAAGGCAACCGAGGCAAAGGCCTTGGACGATGCGCGAGGCGCTATGACAATGCGGACATTCGTGAGGCCTAGAATCGATTCCCGCCAGTGAGTCGGTAAGTCCGGCGGGATTCATAGCTCGACATCAAGGGTCAACCAACCGTCACTGCCAAAGCTCGAACCAGGTGATGCAATTCATCTTCGACCTCCTCTTTGCGCGCAACCGTGTCGGCCACTTCGGCCCGGAGGAGGTCGCGGTAGCGGCGTCGCAATTGATGAAGGAGCCGCTTGATCTCGGGCGTGCCGACGCCGAGTGCGCGCGCCAGCTGGTCATAGGAAATTTCTGCGCGCTCAGCCACGAGCGCGCCGCTGAGGGCATCAAAGACGCGCCGGCGTCCGCGACTTTCGCATTCCTCCTGCAAGTGGCGCAGGGCGCGTTCCGCGACTGTCGCCGCCCAGCGGACATCGAAGAGCCGTTCCGCGGGCCAGCTTTCCAAAGCCGCGGCCGGGATCGTCAGGCGCGAAGGGGCTTCCGCCGCCCAGTCATCCCAGGAGACAAACTGAACGTCGCCACCGCGTTTCTTGCTACGCGTCCGGGCGTGCGCGTCGTTGAGGAAGTTTTGCAACGACTTGAGGAGGAGAGAACGGAAGCGTCCGCGTTCGGGATCGGCCTGCTGAAGGAGGTTGTGTTTCAAGATCGCGAGAAAAAAATCCTGCGTCAGGTCTTGCGCATCAGCCTCGGAATAACCGCGGCGGACGATGAAGAAAAAGATCGGGCGCCAGTAAATCCTGCAAAGTTGGGCGAGTGCTTCGCGGGCTTTGGCTTCGTCGCCTTCCCCATCGAGCGATGAGACAATCAAGCTCCAGCGCGTCGTATGGAAGCGGCCGCTGCTGCCTGCGGGATCGAGCGCCGGATCGGGGCACATTTCCGGCGAGGGTGGGAAAAAACGCCGCCCTCCTCAAGCGAAATCTTTGCCCGCACGGCGGCGGTCGCGCTGCGCCCGGAGAAAAGTGGTGTCCTGGGGTAACAGCCGCCTTCGCTCGAGGGAGAAGAGCCGCCCTGCCACGATCGGTCCTGATGGATGCCGTCGCGGGCACGCCGCCTTCATCCGGTGGGGATGGGGCCGGACGAAAACGGACGCTCACATAAGTACTTACGGGAATTTCGGGTGGAAGTTTTGGAAAATTTTCACAATCCTCCGGCGCGCAGCGCGGGCGAGAAAAACTCCAGGGGCTCGCGGCGATCTTCCGGAGCTCGGCTTCGGCCCTCGGTTACGGAAGTTTTTCATGCCTCTCCGGGGCTGCCCTCACCTGGCGCTTCGCCTCCTCCTCTCCCACAGGAGAGGATGTAGGTGAGACGCTGTGCTCACTAGCCAACTAGCGGTATTAGCGCATCAATGGGAAGCAAGCGGGTAACTATTGTACGGTCAGCATGGCGCTTCTGCTTGTGACGGAGCCAGCAGTGTTGCTCACCACAACCGAGAACAAAGAGCCGTTATCGGAGCTAACTGTCTTTGGGGTGGTGTAGGAGGACTTGGTCGCGCCCGAGATATTGATGCCATTTTTACTCCACTGATATTTCAAGGTGGCAGTGCCGGTCGCGGTGACACTGAATTTCGCAGTTTTGC
Organism: Chthoniobacterales bacterium; assembly: GCA_036825615.1. GTDB lineage: Bacteria > Verrucomicrobiota > Verrucomicrobiia > Chthoniobacterales > UBA10450 > JAICXG01. Next base: position 275,040 of record DAISXY010000002.1, on the reverse strand, counting down.
CAGCGTTGACCTTGATATCGGGAGGTTGAACGGTAATGGTGGGAGGCGTTCTCACTGTCAACGTAGCCGTTGCACTGGTCACTGATCCGCCGGCATTGCTCACGCGAACTGAGAAAAGGCTGCCGTTGTCACCCGCTGTAGCTGGCGGAGTGGTGTAGGATTTTTTGGTGGCGCCGGCTATGTCTGTGCCATTCTTCATCCATTGATAACTCAACGTGCCGGTTCCACTGGCCGTAACGCTGAAGGTAGCGGTTTCACCAGGATTAACCGTCTTGCTCACCGGTTGCTTGGTTATGAGTGGCGCAGGGATCGGGGTTGGGGTCGGAGTCGGCGTTGGAGTCTGCGTTGGAGTCGGCGTTGGAGTGGGCGGAGGTGTTGGGGTTGGGGTGGGGGTTGGTGTAGGCGTAGGCGTCTGAGTCGGGGTTGGCGTCGGAGTATCAGTCGGAGTTGGCGTTGGAGTGTCAGTTGGTGTCGGTGTCGGGGTATCGGTCGGAGTCGGCGTTGGAGTGTCAGTTGGTGTCGGTGTGGGGGTATCGGTCGGAGTCGGCGTCGGAGTATCGGTTGGCGTCGGTGTCGGGGTATCAGTCGGAGTTGGCGTCGGTGTATCGGTTGGCGTAGGTGTCGGGGTATCGGTCGGAGTCGGCGTCGGGGTATCAGTCGGAGTTGGCGTCGGTGTATCCGTTGGCGTTGGGGTTGGTGTATCCGTCGGAGTTGCCGTCGGAGTATCGGTTGGTGTCGGTGTTGGCGTGTCAGTTGGCGTTGGCGTTGGTGTGCCGGTTGGGGTCGGTGTTGGCGTGTCAGTTGGCGTTGGCGTTGGTGTGCCGGTTGGGGTTGGGGTAGGCGTGTCGGTGGGAGTCGGCGTCGGACTGGTCGTCGGAGTTGGCGTAGGCGTCGGCTTCCCAGCGTTGGCGAAGGCGGCAGCGATAAAACCAATGGCATTGTACTGGTCACGTGCACTCGGCCAACAGTTCCAACTGTGATTGCTTCCCGGGAGCAGGACTTGCTGGTAATTGACCGCCCCGACCGCATTGAGCTTAGCTACCAGGTCTGGCATCTGCCCCGGTGGCATGCTTTCGTCGGCCGACTGGACCAGCATCAAGGGGCTAACGTTGTTAGTGACCGCTGCGACGACGGAGTCGGCGTACAATGTAGTCGAATAGAGTGGCTCGCCAGGAACCGGCGGAACAAAGACATAGTTCTCAACCGATGACTTAAATGGTTGCCGGGTTGGATCATTCAGAGAAATGGGATCGGAAAAGTCGTAGGCACCAGAGAGACAGACAGCGACGTCTATCTTATCATCAAACGGAGTCCCGTCGGCGGCGATAAAGGCGGCGTGGGTTGCGCCGGCCGAGCCTCCGAGCGCGCCCACTAATCCGTTGCAGCGCGAGTCGGCTCGGGCGGCACGCACTGCTTTCTTACAGTCGTTGGTCTGCTGTGGAAAACGCCCATCACTGGTTTGGCCCTGAAGGCCACCAGGTGGGGCAAGTCGGTACTCGATCGAAAGGGTCAGATATCCGGCCGCAGCGAGATCTTTCGCCGCTTCAGCCATTTTGCCTCCGGTGCTGTCGTCGCCGGCTCGAAAGAAGCCGCCGTGAATCACGAGGACGGCCGGCCAGGGCCCTGTTCCCAAGGGTCGATACACTGTCCAATGGAGGGGCGTGCCGTCATCGGCCAAAGCATACACTTCTTGCGAGGGCGGTATCGGAGTGGGAGTTGGTGTGGGGGTTGGGGTTCCCTGAGTAGCGTTCGGGTCAGCAGGCTGAAGTACTGAGCTGGAGGTACGTTCCCTTTGTTCACCCATGGATCCAGCAGGGATGGCTGCTCGTAGGTCGGGTTTAATTACTCGCCCGATTCGAATCGCATCGTTGAAGCTATCCGCGATAAATAGAGTGCCGCTCTGGTCACAGGTAAGTCCGGCGGGATAGTTGAATTGCGCCACTGCGCCTGGTCCATCCGCATGACCGAGAGAGCCGGTGGAGCCGGCGACGGTGGTCACCTCGCCATTCTGAGTGATGCGGCGAATCGTTTGATTGAAGGTGTCGGCTACAAACAGAATTCCCCGGTCGTCAACTACGATCCCGGTTGGATAATTAAAACGGGCAGACCGCGGATCTCCATCCGCACTGCCTTTTAAGCCACTGACGCCGGCCAGCGTAGTTACCACGCCCTTTGAGGCGAGGCGACGAATGCTATGGTTTCCAGAATCGGCGACGTAAACGTTTCCCGTGTTATCGGTCGCGATCGCTACCGGATGATCAAACCGCGCCGAAGCAGCTGCGCCATCCGTGCTACCAGTTGCCCCAGGGGCGCCGGCGATGGTGCTTACCAAACCGGTGTTCCGAATGAGGCGCAGCGTGTGATTAAAGGTATCTGCGACAAAAATGTTCCCACTGCGGTCGACCGCGATCCCATGCGGATAATAAAAACGTGCCATCGCTCCGTTGCCATCCGCAGCACCAACGCTTCCCGCCAAGCCGGCAAGAGTCGTCACAGTTCCATCGGACGTAATCTTGCGGATTGTGTGATTGGCCGTATCGGCGATGTAGACATTTCCGAACCGGTCGAGTGCGATGCCTTTGGGGTAATAAAAGCGGGCGGCATTATGAGGACCGTCGCTGCTCCCGGGCTTGCCAGGGCTGCCGGCCAGCACGCTCACCACTCCACCGGGAGTAACCTTTCGAACGACGTGGTTGTTCGCATCGGCGACGTAGAGATTTCCGAAATCATCCACTGCAACGTCAGCCGGAGAGTTATAGGCGTTAACGAAGGACCGGCTTTGGGCTGCAACGCGCTGACCTGGCAGGGTCTCAAAGATATAAGACTCAGCAGGAGTGCGACTCAATGCCGTAGCTACAGTAATAAGACTACAGATGATAATCGATCCGACGGAGGACAGGATTTGGTGGGCAGCCACACTAAAGTCGCAATGCCTGCGGCCATACAGTAAATTAGTCATATGACTCCTGGGTTGCTAAACGAGGAACAAACTTGCTCGGGACAGGCCGCACTGGCCTTGAGAAGAAATTGCCATGGCGAGTCGCCACGATGCACTCCAACATCGTAGTTTTGAGCTGACAGCTAACACCGAGCGACTCGCGCAAGAAAAGAAAGCCAGGCATCGCTTTCCCGGTCGCTCTGGGTGGCTCTTCATGGGTAGGGATGGTATCAGCACGCTCGACCCAGGGATATGGGGGAGATTACGGATGCGGTTGACGCGGGTTGCGATAGCATCTTCTGGGTTATCTCATCCAACAGCTTCCGGCGGTGTCGGTCGATTCGACGACGTAAGTGGGGAAGAATTCAACAACTGTCGGCCACCCGCCGCGCCTTTGTGAAGTTCGTTAATCGCACCAGAGCGGGTCTCAACTCCAAGCTTCTCGAGAATATGACCGACGTGTTTCTCTACCGTCCGCCGACTGATCCCAAGAATTGTGGCAATCTCGCGGTCCCGCTTCCCTTCCGTGACCCAGTGCATGACTTCGCACTCACGCAGGGTGAGACCAAGGTAGGCACCGGCGGCTTCATACTCAGGCGAGCCCAATCCTTTTTGCTGGGGGCGAAGACTCATTTCAGGAGCACTTTCTCAGATTGGAAAGCCGGTCGATATACGTAGAATCACCCATAACTCCTATCCCCGGCTAATTAGTCCATCACGCGAAACCGGTGTGGCGGTGTAAATGTCCCGGTTGTTCGCATCTCAAAGCTTCTACGGCAAGCAAGGTGAGAGGTTGCGAAAAATCCTTGGCGTCCATCATCCAACTCTTTTTGAACGGTCGCCATTTAACTGTCGATCGCACCCGAGTGATCTGCGGAAGTGGAACTCGAGCCCGGCGAGGTGATCTTTGTGCCACGTCTCATCGTCGACCGGCTCACAATCCGAATGGAAACCAGAAACAGATCGAAGGTTCGGCAACCCCTGCCCGCATGGAATCGGTGGCGCACGTCCGTCGCTGCACCGCGCAGTGATCCAAAGTTCAGCTCCCAGGAGAAGAGCCCTTTTCTTCGAACGCATTTTGTGCGGATTTGTCTCCCTATGCCTATGAAATCAACGCAGGAGATCACCCAACAGGTCCAGGAGTTGGGTCAATGGATTGCGCCTTTGCGCGAGCAGGTCAGTCATGTCGTCGTCGGGCAGAAATATCTGGTTGACCGGCTCTTGCTCGGATTGCTCGCCAACGGCCACATCCTGCTCGAGGGCGTGCCGGGTTTGGCGAAAACCCTCACCGTCAAGACGATGGCGGCGGCGATCCAGACCGGTTTCCAGCGGCTGCAATTTACGCCCGATCTCTTGCCGGCCGATCTCATCGGCACCCTCATCTACAATCCGCGCACGGGCGAGTTTTCGACCAAGCTCGGACCGATTTTTTCCAACCTGATCCTGGCGGACGAAATCAACCGCGCGCCCGCGAAAGTGCAGAGCGCGCTGCTCGAGGCGATGCAGGAACGCCAGGTCACGATTGGAGACAAGACTTATCCGCTTTCCGATCCGTTTCTCGTCCTCGCGACGGAGAATCCCCTTGAGCAGGAAGGCACCTACCAATTGCCGGAGGCGCAGCTCGATCGTTTCATGCTCAAGCTCAACGTCGGGTACCCGGCGAAACAGGAAGAGCGCCGGATTCTCGATCTGATGGCGACCTCTGCGCCCGATCTCCATGTCGATCCGGTGGTCGCGCCGGAGCAGATCATCCGGGCGCGCGAACTGGTGAACCAGATTTACATCGACGATCGGGTGAAGGATTACATCGTCGATGTGGTCTGGGCGACGCGCGAACCGGCCACCTACCGGCTGGAGCTGGAAGGCTTGGTGCGTTATGGCGCCTCACCGCGAGCGACGATCTACCTCGCGCTGGCGGCGCGGGCCTATGCATTCCTGAACGGCCGCGGTTATGTGACGCCGCAGGATGTGAAAAGCATCGGGCCGGATGTGCTGCGCCATCGCATCATCGTAAGCTACGAAGCTGAAGCTGAGAGCGTGACGAGCGAGACGGTGATCGAGCGAATTTTCGCGGGGCTGCCGGTGCCGTGATTGTTAAGACCCATCGCAGTCGTCATCCCGAGCGCAGTCGAGGGATCCGGTGGAGCAACCGTGAAGCATCGCCTCTAAAGCCATGAGCCATGAAATCGAAATTTCCGAAATTGCTTCACGGCCGCTCGGCGGGATCCCTCGACTCCGCTGCGCTCCGCTCGGGATGACGGCGCAGTGGACCCAGTCGAGGATCTTGTGGAGCAACCGTGAAGCCGCGATTGCGAGCCTATGACCCACCAAAACTACTTCGTCTATATCCTCACCAATCCTGATCGCCACACCGTGCTCTACATTGGCGTGACGAATGATCTCGAACGCCGCGGGAGCGAGCACTCGTTAGGCTGGGACAGTGGATTCGCCCGGCAATACAACGCGCACAAGCTGATTTATTTTGAAGCTTATCCTGATCCGCAAAGCGCGATTGCGCGGGAGAAGCAGCTGAAAGGGTGGAGTCGAAAGAAGAAGGAAGCGTTGATCGATCAGGCAAATCCCGAGTGGCGGGATTTGATTGATGCGATGTATTCGGTTGCGCCGAAGAAAGGGGTTCGGTAGTGCCACGGGATCCTTCGACTCCGCTGCGCTCCGCTCAGGATGAGCGGCCTGGTGGCGTTTCTAACCGCTCGACTCCGCTGCGCTCCGCTCAGGATGACAAGGGCGGCGGAAGGCTTGCCGGCAACGCAGAAAACCAAAGAACGCCCGCCGAAATTCTAAAAAAAATCCGCGCGCTCGAGATCAAAACCCGCGGTCTGGTGCAAACCGCCTTCGCGGGCGATTACCACAGCGTCTTCAAGGGCCGCGGAATGAACTTCGAGGATGTGCGCGAGTATCAACCGGGCGACGAGATTCGCAGCATCGACTGGAATGTGACCGCGCGGATGGGAAACGCCTTCGTGAAGAAATTCACCGAGGAACGCGAGCTCACCGTCATGCTCGTGGTCGACGTGAGTGCCTCGGGAAATTTCGGCAGCGTGGCGGAATCGAAACGCGAATTGGCGGCGGAAGTCGCCTGCCTGCTCGCCTTCAGCGCGATCCGCAACAACGACAAGGTCGGGCTGATTCTTTTCTCCGATCAGGTCGAGCTTTTCATTCCGCCGAAGAAAGGGCGCTCCCACACGTTGCGCGTCATTCGCGAGATTCTCTTTTTTGAACCACAGGGGCGCGGGACGTTGCCGAGCCTCGCGCTCGATTATCTCAATCACGTCGTCACCCGTCGCTCGGTGGTCTTTTTCATCTCCGATTTCATGGCGGAAGACTTTACCCGCGCCCTGAGCATCACCGGCCGGCGCCACGATTTCATCGCCATCCGAATTGATGACGAGCGTGAGGAAGTGCTCCCGGATATCGGGCTGCTCACGCTCGAGGACGCCGAGACGGGAGAGCAGGTTGAAATCAACACCGGCGACCGGCGCACCCGGGCGCGTTTCAAGGAACTGGCGCAGGCGCGACGGAGCGAAGTCGCGCAAACGCTGCGGCGCAACAACATTGACGCGATCTCGCTGCGGACGGGCGACGATTATCTGCCGGCATTGCGGGCGTTTTTCAAACAGCGCGAGTTGAGGATGGGGCGGCGGTGATGGGGACGGTTTTCGTTGCTCCACGGGATCCCTCGACTGCGCTCGGGATGACGAGGGTGGCTCGACGGGATCCCTCGACTACGCTCGGGATGACGGGAATGGGAGGATCGGCTTCTTGCGTTTCGCTCGGAGTGGTTTTTCTCGCGCAGGAGTTTCACGACATCACCGGGCCGGTCGATTATTTCATTCTCAAACCGTGGATGGTCTTTTGCGCGGTCGCGGCGGCGCTCCTGCTCATTGCTCTGACCACGTGGCTGATCAAACGGCAACGACGACGGCCAGTAATCGTGCTGAGCCCGCGGCAGCGCGCGCTCGAGCAACTCGCACAGATCCAAAATCAAATCGAGAAGCTCACTCCGTATCAGTTTAGCATCCGCGTCTCGGATATTTTGCGCCGCTACGTCACCGAGCAATATCAACTCCCGGTCACGCGCCAGACTTCGGTCGAGTTCCTCAATGCGCTCGCGGCTGCCTCGCCCTTTTCGAGCGAGGAACAATCGCTCCTGAGCGATTTCCTTAACCGCTGTGACCTGATCAAGTTCGCCCGCTACGATGCCACCCGCGAAGACAGCCGGCTCCTCTTGAGCGAGGCGGACAAATTTGTGAGAGGAGGCGCACTTGAGCCTGCCTGATTTCTGGTCGCCGAATTCGCCCTGGGGATTTTCGTTCATGTATCCCTGGCTGCTTTTGTTGCTCCTGCTCGTGCCGTTGCTCGCCTGGCTGCGCGGCCGGCGCGGGGCCGCCGCCGCGGTCCTCTTTTCCTCCACGAACACACTTCGCGCGATTGGAAAACGCAGCGCCTCGCGCGCGGGTCGAATCCTGCACAGCCTCCTCTATCTCGCGCTTGCGTTTCTGATCGTCGCGCTCGCCCGGCCGCAACTGGGCAAGACTCTCACTCAAGTCGAGGCGAGCGGGATTGACATCATGGTCGTGCTCGATGTTTCCGGCTCGATGCTGACAAAGGATTTCACCGTCGGTGGCTTGTCCGCTACGCGAGTGGACGCGATCCGCGAAGTGACCCGCAAGTTCATCGAATCGCGGCCTAACGATCGCATTGGCATCATCGCCTTCGCTGGGCGGCCTTATGTCGTTAGTCCCCTCACCCTCGATCATGACTGGCTCCTGGAAAATCTCGAACGTGTCCGGATCGGCCTGGTCGAAGATGGAACCGCTATCGGTTCCGCCATCGCCGCGGCGGGCAATCGGTTAAACGACAAAAAATCGAAAAGCCGCGCGATTGTTCTCCTCACCGACGGGGAAAACAACGCGGGAAAGATTCCGCCGGAAACCGCCGCGGAAGCGATCAAGGCGCTCGGGATTCGGCTCTTCGCGATTGGCGCGGGCATCAACGGGATCGCGCCGGTGCCGGTATTCGATCCTTCGACTGGGCGGCCGGTGACCGACGCCGCAGGCAACATCATTTATCGCAACCAGGAAGTGCAGTTTAACGAAGCCGGGCTGAAGAAAGTCGCGCAGATCGCCGGCGGGCAGTTCTTCCGCGCGACCGACACCGATTCACTCGAGCAGATTTATTCCGACATCGACAAGATGGAGAAGTCGACCGTCTCGGTAAAAAAATATCAGCAGTATCGCGATCTTTTCCCGGCCTGCCTGATGGCCGGCGCGGGCATTCTCCTCGCCGAGCTGCTCCTGTCGCAAACGATATGGAAGAAGCTGCCGTGAAAACATCGTCATCCCGAGCGGAGCGCAGCGGAGTCGAGGGATCCCGTGGGTATTCCCAGACGCGGGCCAGCTGCCGGGGTTCTCGATTTCTCCGCGGGATCCTTCGACTCCGCTGCGCTCCGCTCAGGATGACGGGAGTGGGGTTATGAGTTTCGGCGCTCCCATCTGGTTTTGGACTTTGCTCGCGCTTCCCGCGCTCGCCTTCTTCTTCGCTCACGCCGAGCAGACCGGGGCGGAAAAGCTGCGGAAATTTGTCGCCGCGCGGCTCATCCCGCAGCTCGCCGGGACGGTGAATCGCGCGCGGCGGATTTTTCGTTTTGTTCTTCTCCTCCTCGTGCTGGGTCTGGTTATCGTTAGTCTGGCGCGGCCGCGCTGGGGTTACGCTTACGACGAGGTGAAACGCAAAGGGCTCGACCTCCTTCTCGCGATCGATGTTTCGCGCAGCATGCTCTCGAACGACGTGCAGCCGAATCGGCTCGAGCGGGTCAAGCTCGCGACCCAGGACCTCATCAACGAGCTCCAGGGCGATCGCGTCGGGCTCATCGCGTTTGCCGGACGCGCTTTCCTGCAAGCACCGCTCACGATCGACTACGAAGCGGCGATCGATTCGATCAACGACCTGGACACCAAGACCATTCCGGAAGGCGGGACCAACATCTCCCAGGCCATCCAGCTCGCCACGCGCACCTTCGGGAAATCGGCGACCGGCAATCGCGGGCTCATCATTTTCACCGACGGCGAAGAATTGAGCGGCGACGCGGTGGAGGCGGCGAAAGCCGCGGCTGACGCCGGGGTGCGGATCTTCACGATCGGCGTCGGCACGCCAAGCGGGTCGCTGATTCCGATTCAAGGCCAGGACGGCGGGACCGCGTTTGTCAAAGACGCGCAGGGCCAGGTGGTGAAATCCAAGCTGGACGAAGGACGCTTGCGCGAGATCGCCCAGGCCGCAGGCGGCTTTTATCTCCATCTCGAAAACGGTCCGCAGACGATGAAGCAACTCCTCAGCGAAGGATTGGCGAAGATGCACCAGGCTGACATTAATGCGCGGTTGTCGCGCCGGCCGATCGAGCGCTATCAATGGCCGCTCGGGGCGGCAATTTTCTTCTTTGCGCTCGCGCTCTTGATCAACGATCGCCGCGGTTCTTCTGTAGCGGCGGTCCATGACCGCCGAAGAGCGACAAGCCGCGCGCGGGCGAACGGCGGTCACAGACAGCCGCTACAGCGAGTTTCCGTCCTGGTTTTACTTTCGTTAGGCGTGGCGGCTGCGGCGCGCGCGGCTTCACCCGGAATCGAGCTCTACAACCAGCAAAAATATCCCGAGGCCTACGATCATTTCGAGAAGACGCTGAAGGAAAACCCCGGGACCCGACAGAGCGATCGGATCCAGTTCGACGCCGGCGCCGCCGCCTACAAAATGAAGGAGTACAACAAGGCGCTGGAGTCGTTCAGCCAGGCGTTGCTCTCGAAAAATCAGCAGCTCCAGGCCGAGAGCCATTACAACCTCGGGAACACGCTTTACGAGCGCGGCGAAGCGGAAAAGAGCGACGAAAAGAAACTAACGAACTGGGAAAGCGCGCTCCAGCATTACCAGGAAACGCTCAAGACCGATCCGAAAAACCAGCGCGCAAAAGACAATTACGAATACGTCAAAAAGAAGATCGAGGAGCTGAAGAAAAAGCAACAGGAACAACCTTCGCCATCGCCCTCACCTTCGCCGCAGCAGAACCAGCAGCAGCAGCAACAACAACAACAACAGCAGCAGCAGCAACAACAGCAGAATCAGCAACAGTCACAAGGCGGCCAGGGTTCGGGCAAAAGTGAAAAATCGGAGGGCAACCAGCAGAGCCCGACGCCCTCACCCAGCCCGGCGCAGACACCTACACCATCGGAAGCAGCCAGTCCCACTCCGGGCGAAACTCCGAGTCCGTCGCCGGGGCAAGAGCAGGGCGCATCGCCAACTCCGGGAAGCGAAGGCACACCGTCACCCAGTCCCGGCGAAAGTAATGAGAGCGGCAAGGACAATGGCGAGCAGCCAAGCCCGAGTCCCGCGGCCACACCGGGCACGCCTCCGACCGGCGACGTGAAAGCGGGCGGAGAGCAACAACCGACGCCAACGCCGAACGCGCAAGTCGCGGAAGCCGAGCCGGAGAAGGAGGGCGAGATGTCGCCGAAGCAGGCGGCGGCTTTATTGGAGTCGATGAAAGACGAGGAGCAGAAAGTCCAGCTTGATGAACACAAGGCAGTGCGTCCTGTCTATAAGGACTGGTGATGGGACGCTGGGAGCTGCATGTGCGAGATTGTTTTCGGAAATGAAGTTGCACCCACCTTGCATCATCAGGCGACTGCTCATGTTCCTGCTCGTGCTCAGCGGAGTCGGTCCGCTCGGTGCGGCGCAGTCGAATGTAACCGCCGTGCTCAGCAGCTCGGAGACGCAGGTTGACCAGCCGGTGCAGTTGCAGATCCGGGTGACGAACGATTCCGAGGCGACGCTGCCGCGCGAGATCAACGTGGATGGGCTCGACATCCGTTACAGCGGCGAATCGCAGGAGTTTCGGCTCAATAACTTCAACGCCAGCCGCAGCTTCGTTTACAATTACACTATCCTCCCGCTCAAGGCCGGCACCTTCACCATCCCGCCACAAGTCGTGCAGACAAGCAGCGGACCGGTGCGCACGCCGGAATTGACCCTGAACGTTTCGCCTAACGATAACGGCAATACCACTTCGCGCCGCGGCGGTTCGGGCAAGGGACTCGACCTGAACAGGATTGTCTTCTGCGAGCTGGTCGTGCCGAAAACCACCGCTTACGTGGGGGAGACGATCCCGGCGGAAATTCGCCTCGGCTTTAACGCCCGCGTGCCCTCGCGCTTCGTCGAACCCGCTTCCCTCAATGGCCAGGGTTTTACCTCGCAGCGCCTGAAGGATCCGGAACAAACCACGCGCTCGATCAATGGCCGGCCCTACAACGTGCTCATCTACAAGACCGCGATCACGCCGGTGAAAAGCGGCAAGCTCGAAATCGCGGCGAAGGACGCGAAGGCAATCGTGCAAATCCCCCGTCGCCCCACCAGCCGGTCGCGCTCGCCTTTCGATCTTTTTGGAATGGACGACCCGTTTAACGACCCTTTTTTCGCGGATCCGTTCGGAGGCCTCGGCGAACAACGCGAGGTGAAATTCTCCAGCGACACGACCACGATCGAGGTCAAGCCGCTCCCGCCCAATCCGCCGCCCAGTTTTTCCGGGGCAGTCGGCCATTTTTCGCTGACGAGCGAAGTGAAACCGAAAAACGCGCAGGTCGGCGATCCGCTAACCATAACAGCCAATATCACCGGGCGCGGCAATTTCGATCGGGTGAACGCGCCGAGCCTCGAGAACGAGAAGGGCTGGCACACCTATCCGCCGAGCGGGAGTTTCAAGGCCGACGATGACATCGGGATCAGCGGGACGAAGAGCTTCGAGCTCGTGGTCACGCCTAACGAAGCGAAAAAAGCGGTCCCGCCGCTGGTCTTTTCCTATTTCGATCCGCTCAAGGAAACGTATGTGACCTTGAAGAGCGATCGGATGCCGGTCGTGGTCGAAGGCACGCCGCTGACCAGCCCGGCTCCAGCGATCGCGAGCGCGGCCGCGCCGACACCGGCCGCGGCGGCGCAGCCAGCAGCGACGCCGGAGCAGGACATTCTTTATCAACTGAACGACCACGGCCGCTGGGGTCAGGCCTTTACTCCGGTTTACCAGCAGCCGGCGTTCTGGGCCGTGCAGGCGGTGCCGCTGCTCGGGTTGATTGGGTTCTTCGGCTGGGAAACAAGAAAACGCCGGCTGCAAAATCGAGAAAGCCGGCGGCGCGCCGCGTGGGAGCACGAGACCGCTGAGCTGCAACGCAAGTTGCGCCGCGCGGATGATCCGGCCGGCGAGTATTACGCGGAGGCCCTTCGCGTCGTGCAGTTGAAGACCGCGCTGGCGCGGCGGGTTGAGCCAAACACAGTCGACGTGGAAACCGCGGTGGCGGCTTTTGATTTACCGGATGAAAAACGTGAGCGGGTGCGAGAACTGTTCCGGCGAAGTGACGAACTGCGCTACAGCGGCGCACAAAGCGGTAACGGCAAAGTGGGCGACGAAACCCGGCGCGAAGTTTTGGAACTGATCGACAGCCTTGGCTAAGATGCGCGCCGGCCTCTCCATTCTTCTCGCAGCGCTTTGCCTCGCGATGGCAGCTCCGGCGCGGGCGCTCGACGCGGACGCCACCTTCAAGCGCGCGAACGCCGATTACTCCGCGAAGAAATTCAAGGATGCGATCAGCGAATACGAGTCACTGGTGAAGAGCGGGCAATGGAACCCGAGCCTGTTTTATAATCTGGGTAACGCCTATTTCCGGGTCGATGATCTCGGCCGCGCCATCCTGAACTACGAGCGGGCGCTCGCAATCGATCCACATCAACCCGAGGCCCGGGCTAATCTCCAGCTCTTGCGCGACCGGGCACGTGCGCTCGAGCTGCGGCCCAGCTGGGTGGAGGAACACCTCGATTATCTCACGCGCGACCAATACACCTGGCTGGCGGCGGTGGGCTTTTGGGGCGCGCTCGCGATTATCGCCGGCTTGTATTTCTCGGAGCGCCGGCCGGTGGTTTGGATTTTTGCGCTCGTATTGCTGGGCGTGATTGCGGCGGGATCCGCGGCGGCAGTTTACGAACTGGAAAAGGGCGCGGCGGGACGCAATCTCGCGATTGTCACCGGAAACAATGTGCAGGCGCGGGTCGCGACCGCGGAAAGCGCGGGGAGCATTCTCGCGCTTCCGCCAGGCAGCGAAATCAAAATCCTGAGCACGCGCGGGGAATGGGATTACGCCGCCTTGCCTAACGACCTGCAAGGCTGGGTGCCCGCGAAAAGCGCGGAGCGGGTGCGGCTGTAGCGCGCCCCGCCCATTCTGTCATCCCGATGCCGGCGAAGCGCGCCGAGGGACCTCGCAACCCCAGGGTGCGCTTCGTGAATCACAGGGCTCCGGCGCGGTGTGGGCGTCGAACTTGGGCTCCACCCGGTCATATGGCAGTTGGGAGGTCCCTCGCCGTCCTGCAGCGGCTCGGGATGACAGAATGGAGCGGCGGTTCTGCCGGCGCCGTCTTTCCCGCGGTTGATCGAAGACGGAAGGGCTTCATGTTGAATCCATGAACGCGGAGATGGAACTGGGGACGAACAAGAAGGCGTTCCAGATCAACCTCGATCGCCGGAAATACGGCACCTTCGCCGAGATCGGCGCCGGCCAGGAAGTGGCGCGCCGCTTTTTCCAGGTCGGCGGCGCCTCCGGCACGATCGCGAAGACAATGTCGGCCTACGACATGCAGTTTAGTGATGCGATCTATGGGCCGACGAATCGTTACGTCAGCCGGGCCCGCCTTTGCACGATGCTCGATCACGAATATCGCCTCCTGATCGAGCGGCTGGACGAAAAGCTTGGCGGGGAGCGAACGTTTTTTGTTTTTGCCGACACGGTGGCGGCGCGCAGTTTCAAGCAGCGGAGCGAGGCGCATGGCTGGCTCGGGATTCGTTTTCAGACCGAAACCCGGGGCGAACCCAGCCAGATCATCGTCCACGTGCGGATGCTGGACGAAGAGAACGTCGACCAGCAGGAAGCGCTCGGAGTGATCGGAGTGAACCTGATCTACGGCGCCTTCTATTATCATCAGCCGGAGAGATTGATCGCGTCCCTGCGCGAAAACCTCGCGCCGCAGCGGCTGGAAGTGGACATGATCAAGTTCTCCGGTCCGGCCTACGAACAGGTTGATAACCGGCTCATGAGCCTGCAACTGGTAAGCCAGGATTTGACGACCACGGTCATGTTCACGGCGGAGGGCGAAACCGTCCAACCGGCGGAAGTCTTCTATAAAAAATCGATCATTGTCGAGCGCGGCAGTTTCCGGCCGGTCACCTACGCGACAAACGACATGCTGGAAGGGGCGCGCAAGATTTTTCTCCGCGACGGAGCGAGTGAGGAAGAGGTCGTGGTCCTGATGGAGATGACGCTCGAAAACCTGCTCTCGGAAGGAGAGTTGAATCACGAGGATTTTCTCGCCCGGGTCGACATCCTTGGATCGTTAGGCCGAACCGTCCTGGTCTCGAAGTTCGGCGAATATTATCGGCTCGCCGGTTACCTCTCGCGCTACACGAACCGGCCGATCGCACTCGTGATGGGCGTGCCGAGTTTGCACGAGATCTTCGACGAAAAGTATTACCTCAACCTCGAGGGCGGCATCCTTGAAGCGCTCGGCCGCATGTTCAAGAGCGGCCTCAAGCTCTTTGTCTACCCGATGGAAGACGAGCACACGGGCGAGCTGATCACCGCCAGCAAGCTCGAGGTCGCGCCGAACCTGCGCCATCTTTATCAGCACCTGATCGAGAACGGCTACATTCGCGAGATCGAGAGTTTTCATCGCGAATACCTGAAGATTTTCCCGGCCGATGTTCTCGCGCGAATGCATGCGGGCGACCCGAGCTGGGAACGAATGGTGCCGCCGGAGGTTGCCCGCATGATCAAGGCGCGGCGGTTCTTCGGTTATCGCGAATCGGCCGCAGCCTGAGCTGTAGCCGGGATCGCGGATCCCGGAAAGCCAGAGCCGGGCAAGCTCTTCTAAGCCGGGATTCGGCGATCTCGCGGACAGCGCGGAGAAAATTCCAAAGCCACCGCGCACTCGGCATGCTTCTCGCTTTATAAGCGCAAAATAATGGCCAAACCCGCCAACTCCGTCATCGGCATCGACCTCGGCAAGCACCAGTTCAAAAGCGTGCTGCTTCAGCGCAAAGGCGAGCAGCGTTATGTCCTGACCCATTTTGCGTTGCGCGAGGTGCCGGAAACCATCGGCAGTGCCGAAGAACTAACCCAGCAAATCAAGCTCATGCTCAAGGAGCTCGGCGGGAGCGCAAAGGCATGCGCCGTGGCGGCGTCCGATCCCGCGGCGCTGCTTCGCATTATTGAACAACCGAGCACGCCGGTGGAGTTGCTCCGGAGCGCGCTGCGGCTCAACGGTCTGGCGGTTCTCAACCAGGAATGCAAAGACCTTGTGCTCGATTGTGCGCCGATCTCCGCCATGGCGCTGGCGGGAGTCGGGCCAAATGGCGCGCCGATTGAAGGCGCGAGCGGCAAGACCCGGTATTTGGTGGGCGGATTGCTCCGGCCGCAGGTGAAACAGATTGCCGAGGCCATGAGCAAAACCAAACTGCCGGCGAACATTCTCCAGTTGGCCCCGGTCTGTTCACTCAATGCTTTCGAGTTTGCCTACCCCGAGCCATTCCAGAATGACGCCTTTCTCCTCCTCGACATGGGGCACCTGCAAAGCACCGTGCTGATCGGACAAAAATCCGAGCTGGTGCTGGCACGGAGCATTGATTATGGCGGCAAAGAATTCACGCAATCGCTCACTGCCGAGGGCGCGGTCGATGCCGCCGGGGCTCGGCTCCTGATGCAAGAGGGAGATGCGGGCATCGCCGAGATTTGCCGCAATTCCCTCCTTGGCCTCGCCACCGAGGTGCGCAACTCGATCGGATTTTTCGAAGGCCAATGCGAGGAAAGCATTCATCGCATTTTCGTTTCCGGCGGCATGGCCAAAACGGAGATGGTGCTGCAAACCCTGAGCGATGAGCTGGGACTACCGTGCGAAGTGTGGGACCCGCTCGAGACCTGCGAGGTCGCGTTGCCGGCCGCGCGGCGGCAGACGCTCGCCCACGAGTTTGTCTCCCTCAACGTCGCCTGCGGCGCCGCCATCTCCTATCTCAAAGCCGCCTGACCCAATGCCGCTCCAACTCAATCTTCTCCACGAGGAATTCACCGAAGAGCGTCAGCGCAAACGCGATCCGCTGAAGCTTGGCATGATGGCGCTGGGTGCGATCGGCGCGCTCATGCTCTTGGTCTACATGTTGAAGGGATATCAGACGCTGGCGTTTAAGCAGCAGCTCAACGGGGTCGAAGAGGAGTGGGCCAAGGTAGAGCCCAAAGTCACCCTCGCGCAAAAGCGCGCGCAAGAACTTACGGAAATCATCGATGCCACCGATGTGCTCAATGGGATAATCGAAAAGCGCTTTCTTTGGGGGCCGCTGCTGGAGACGGTTGCTGGTTGCGTTGCGCCAAATATCCAGCTCACGAGTTTCGACGGAAACGTGAACGAGGATAAGATGGCGCGCCTCGCGATCGAAGGGGTTGCGGCCGGCGAAGAACCGCGCGCGGCGGCGGAAGAGTTCCGCCAGTTGCTCAGCGAAAAGCTGGGCGAGCGCTACCAGGGTGTGGACGTGGAGTTCAAGAACCTGGAGGATCTCGATACGCCGGTGCTACTCGCGGGCGTGAGCTTGCCGGTCGCACGCTACGCCATCACCATTTCCTTGCGCCCGCAAGGCGCGAGCAACAGCCCTGAGCCCACACCTGGCGCAAAGGAGAAAAAATGAAGGGCATGGCCAAGCTCTCGAAAGATCAGATTCAGAAACTCATCCTTAGCGTCATGGGTTTGTGTCTGCTCGTCTATGTCTACTTTAACTTCTTCCTTGGCCCACTGAACCGCAGCCGGACGGCGATGGAACAGCGCATGGCGGATCTGCAGAACAAGCTTCGCAATTCCAAAACCGAATTGCGCCGGGCAACAACCCTCGAACAAACCGCGGGGGATGCCACTTCGCGCTATTCAGCGATGGAGGCGCTCACCCCCGAAGGCGCTCCGATTGCCTGGTTTCCGCCACGCATCAAAGCCTTCTTTGCCGACAAGCATCTCGATAAAGCCAGTGCCCGCCTCGGCGGCAACATCGACCCGAAAGAGCCGCAACTGCATGGCTGGAGCAAGTACAGCTGGGTGATTACCCTGCCGGAAGCGGATTTCGCCGCGCTTGGAAAAGCGATTGCTGATCTGGAAAATCACGAACCACTTTTGTGGATCGAGAACCTGACGATCCACGCCCAGCCCGAACAGCTCGAATACCAGCAGGTCGACATGGTTGCCGATCACATCATCCGCAAGAAATGAACCGTCCGTTCGCAATCGCTCTCTTGATCCTCTCGGCCGCGGCGACCCTCCCCGCGGGCGAAACGCCGCAGTTACAAGTGAAGAACCAATCAAGCTTCACGATGCAAGCGAATCGTCGCAATCCCTTTTGGCCGATCGGCTGGAAACCTGCCGCGCCCCAGGCGAGCGACGCACAAGCCAGCGCCGAAATTCCGCCGAGCGCCTTTGTTGTAAGTTCGATTGCGATGCAAGCCGGCGGTCGCTTCGCCATTATCAACGGCAAGATCATGCAGGAAGGACAGGAATTCGGCTTGAAACTGGGCGAGCATGTCTACCGGGTCACACTCGAGGCGATTCAAGACGGCCGTGTCATCATCGCCCAGCAGGGACATCAAATTATTGTCCCGCTCACTCGCAAATAGCCAGGCGAGGATTGCCCGGGTGGATGAGCTGGAGCGATCGCGCACCTCAATGTTACGGTCGCGTTGCGCGCCCGAACCGCTCGTTTCCTACACCTTACTCTGGAGGCATGTAAGGTGCTCAGCCTACAAACGCCGCTGGTCAGCCGGATGAGGCCCTCCGCGGCTTCACTCAATATGCGAAGAACTCTGTTGTTGCTTCTGGCCACAAGCCTAAGTCGTTTCGTAACTGCCGCGCCGATCGATTTCACCCCGGCTTCCGGAACCCGTGAGTTGGAGGGTATGGTGTTTTCGCAGGTGATCTTTCATGTCGATGGTCGCCCCATAACTTATGAGCCGCCGAAAGACTGGGGTTACAGGGGTGAGGCGAATCAATTCGTTGTCACTCCGCCCAATGGCGCGCAGGCGCAGGGTAAATTCGAGCAATCGAAATTGGAGGCGCCGCAGGTCTTTGATGCCGCCGCCCTCGAGGAGCTGCGCCGGTTCGTTCTCAGCTCCATGCCGGCCGATGCTCAGGACGCCAAGATTGTCTCGGAAGAGGCAAACCCGGTCCGTATCAATGGGAAGGACAGCTACGAAATCATCGCTACCTACACCTACTTCGGCCAGCGACAGGAGGTTGGAGTTATTTTCGCCAGCTACGGTGACATGCAACTCCGCTGCCGTTTCGTCGCCCACCAGGCCGACTTCGAGCCGCTCTATCGCGCCTTTCGGGCCAGTCTGTTTACGCTGAGTTAGGGCCCGGGAAATTGAACGCCGCTGGCGTTCTCCCACAGGTCCATCAAGTCGCTGTCGAATGCGCTGATCGCGGATTCGTTCAATGGAGAGCGAACCAGCGCCCGCGATCTATTCCAAATACCAGCGGGACTTGCGGTAATTGAACGCGGCAAGCAATCCCGGCGGCGGATCCGAAACAAAGCTGTCGTCGAAATACCAGGCGCGTTTGGGCGCGTCATAGACGTTGTTGGCGCCCCAGCGACCGATCGCCTGTTTGCTCTGGTAAAGCTGAATCATCGAACCGTAATAGGTGAAAGTTTTATTCGACCAGTTTTCGAGGAAACGCGGGAAGTTCTCTACCCCGCCGCTGTAGTAGCCATTGGCTGAAGGAACGTTACCTGATACGATTCCAGCGTTAACGGTCGTAGGACTTGCGACTGGCTTTGTCCCCGAGTTAGCATCAACCCACGAATTTGAGAGGATGTTAACCGCATCGGCCACAATCGCCGCCGGTTGTCGCGTATAACCCGGCACCGTGGGCTGAGTCGGATCGCCCAGATTGGAGAGCGGTTGCACCACTCCAGCGATTGTTCCGGTATTGAAATCGCCCTGCACATATACCGGGTTGCCACTCGCAATGGTCATGCCCCCGGGGGGAAGGCTGCCCCCATTCTTAAGACGGATCGCACGCTTCGCGGTGATGCCGTTTGGATCGGCGCTCGTATCGACGATGTAGATCATGCCGTTCCAGACCGTGTTGATGTTATTGCTGTTGAGATTTATCGCGTTAGTGAGAGCTCCCACATCCAGGGTCGCGACTCGAATTGAGCCATTACCCGTCGTCGCACCTTCGCGGTTATCAGTAATCGTTTGATTAGTTGTGATTGCGTTCTTAACCACCGTGCCCTTGCTATTAGTGGTGATATCACCGCCGCCTTGTTTGTAAACTTTGATGTTATTCGCAGCATCGATCGTGACCACGATCCCGGCTTGAGTCTGGAACCGGTAGGGATCGAGATCGGTCGCGCTGCTGGTATATTCGATGAGCTGATGGTAGTCATCGAGATAAACGCCGTAGGGCTCCTGGGCCACATCGGAGGCCGGGGGCAGCCCGGTCGCCCAGTGCGGACTCTTCGGCGTCTCGCCATTGTGTGCGCCGTCTCCCGGCATGAAACCAATCGACCAGCCGTCGGCGTAAGTTGTCTTGCCACTTAGGGTGAGCGTGTCATGTCCGGTATAAAGGTTGCCATTCGTATGCACATCGCCGGTGATGTTCATGACCGGGCCGGGATGAATCTCCATGTCGTCGTCATAGAAAACGGCATAGCGCCAAAGCGAGAGTTGCTCCTTTTGCAGAATGCGGCGGACGCGGGCGATAATGTTGCCCCGATCGGTCTTAGCCGCTGCTGAACCGAGGTTACTTGCGGTCTTGGAAGTGATCGTCGGAATAATAACGTCCGCAGTCGCAAGATAGTAATAGCTCAGATCACCGTGGTTCGGTCCGGCAATCGGCGCAGGCGTCGCACCACCGCCCGCTTTTATCGTCCAGGTGGAATCGAGCGGATAAACCCCATAGTTCGACAGGTTGTATTGCGAGACACCGGGAAAGTTACCCGGCGTTGGAGTTGGCACTTCCGTGTCCAAATCGCTTCGTTTCCAAACTTTCGTCTGGTTCGTGCGACAAATCGCGCGCCAGGAAGTGAAAGCCATTTCGGTGCTGGCATCGCCAATATTGATCGCCTGTCGATAAAGCAAACTGCGTTGCGTATTGCGACCGATCGAGGTGGTATATTGCATCGCCAGGTCCACCAAAACACCAACGACAGCCAGTGTCATAAGCGCGACGATCAGCGTATTAGCTCGCTGTGCGAGTCTGTTCTGATGCAGCTTCATTGGGTGTTGGTAAGCCGGCAGCGGAAGGGAATCATTGAGCTGATAAACATATTGACGGCGGCGTAACCGCGATTGGTGAAATTTGGCTCGACCGTCGAAAGATTGATTGCAGCGAGGAATTGATTTTGTAATCCGCCGCCGCCCGTGACGGGGACGGTAAAGGGGGCGGGCGAAACCACGTTGCGCGTGATAACGCGATAACTCGAAGGATCGTTGGTTGGGAAGTAGCGCAATTCGCCTCCCACCACCGCATAACTGATCCGGGTGGTGATGAATGCGCCGATCACGTAGGTGACGTTGCTGTGACCTTCGATCCCATCGCCCGCGATCGAAACCGCCGTGCCGATGCCGCTCGCCGGGGTGGAAAGATCAAAACGAGTGTTATTGCTGCTCGCCGAAGCAGTGGAGACGATGTCGTATTCGATATTGTGCGAGGGAATATTGAGGCGCGCGTTCGCCGGAGGGGTGTAGCCCGGGCAGTAAAGCACGATCGCGGTCGCGTTCGCGCTTGCATCAGCCGCGACCGGGAATGGCCCGGCAGAAAAGGTTTGAAAAGAGATTCCAGCAGCCGACACCGGCTGGCCATTGGAATCCAGTGTGTCCACCGGCTGCAGATTCGAGTCCGTCAGTTGCGGGATCGAGACCGAGCTATGCAGATTGGCCACCATTTCGTCGACCCCGGCTCGCGCCTGCTGGTGGGCTGAGTTCACCGCCGTATTTTTGGCGTACAAATTCAGTCCCCCGTTCAGCGTCAGGAGCACGAGGAGACCGACGACGGAAAAGACGCTCAGACTCACGAGTGTCTCGACGAGCGTAAACCCCCTCGCGCTGGCGGTCGTTCTCATACGTCAGAGGCGCGCATGGCATTGAGCTGCACGCTGTAGTTCCTGCTTCGATAGGTGTAAGTGACGACCACTGTGGCAGCATAGAGGTTTAGTTGCGCTCCCGGAGCTTTCCCGACGGTCGGGTCCGGCACCTGGCTGACGGTCGTTGTCAGCAGGCCAGTGACGGTGTGAGTCTGGCCGCCAGCGCCGGCCGGCTCCGTATAAACCGTGACGCTCTGGATCGAACTCCCCACCGCCCATTCGTTTGTGGTTCCGTATTCGCCCATTTGCGGGTTGAACGGGGTATCGGCCAGCAGGTAATCAATCCGGCTTTGCGCCGCGGTCAGCGCGCCCGTGCGTAACCGCGCGATGGCGGCGTAGTTGTTTGCCTGGACGAGACCCCAGATGGCGCTCGCCGCGATTAAACCGACGAGGCTGACCGCCACTAGCACCTCCACGAGCGAGAACGCACGCGACCCGCCTCGGGGCGAGCAAGTTAAAGATTCTGAATTCATTGGCCGCTCCGCTAGTCAGAGCAATGTGCATGCCGGTCGGACACGAAGTTCGGTTCGACAGCGCTTGGTTCGCCAGAGTTTGAGGCCAGCTTAAGCCGTTCTGGCTCGGAGAAATGGACGAGTTCGCCCTCGTGCAGCACGATCGGCTTTTACGCGGCGCAGTTAGTCTAATTTCGAAGAGACTAACGGTTTGCGCGAAAGCGCGCCTAAACTCACAATATAGTCTCAGTCACACTTCCAGATAAATCCCGTTGCTTATCTCGGTGCGACCTGGCTCGTGCAAGTAGTGACACCGTAGGTTACAACTGAGTCAGCCTGTCCTGCAACCCAAACACGAAATCGCCCTTCGCATCTGATCGCACTGGCATGGGGTTTGCTCATGATCGTGAGAATGAATATGCTCTCCTCCCCTTATTCAAAAAAGGGCCCCGGCCGTCCCGCCGGTCAGAAGCGTCTGATCTGGGGCGCATACACGCTCGCCGAAGTCATGATCGCGACCAGCATCCTCGGACTCATGCTCTTTGGCCTTATGAGCGCCATGTCCTTCATCAGTGCGCGGAATCGTGATGCATCCCAGCGCATGCTGGCAGCCTCCATTGCGACGGAGATCCTGGAGCTCTTTAAGGCGCAACCTTTTTCCCAAATCGCTAACAGCACGGCGGGTGCGCCAGTTTATCTAAAGGAAGTGCCAGGCGGTGGACCGGATGCGAGATGGAAAGTCCCAACATTCAATAGTTGGGAGTCCATCCCGGTGGAGGAAGTGGCACCTGCAACCGGAGGTTCGCCTGCCACCGTGCCAGACAAGCTACCGAACGGTCTCTGGCGAGCAGATTTTATCGACGATCCGCTCACACCCACGCTGCGGCAGATCACAGTAACGCTGCAATGGCAATTGCACGCCGGTCTAACTCAGCGCGTGGTTTCGCTTAGCACGAGCACAATGGTGTGCCAGTCCTTCCCCAGCCTGTGACAACAAAATGGCAAAGCGCAAGAGCATTCACCCTTGCGGAAACGACAGTGGCGATGGGCGTAGGCACGATTGTGACCCTCATTCTCATGTATGCGTTCACACAAGGGATCTGGATTTTTCGCGCAAACGAAAGCGAGATGTGGGCCCGCAATGATGGGTCCGCGGCAATTCGGACAATTCAGAACAATCTCGAGTCCGCCCAGACCGCCAAGATCTATCCCGATTACACTCAGATAGCCGGAGCCGACCTGAACAACGGATCCTGCGCTCGTCTCACGGTTCCGGACCTGCCCAATCCCGCCCGGACCGTCACCTATTATTGGAACGCCCCGATTGGGGTCGGCAACGGCCCGGCCTTGGGGAACATTTACTCTCATACAGGAATCAGCACTCCCGACCCGGCCACTGACAACGTGCTCGCGAGAAACGTCACGGCCTTTGAGTTTCGTCGCAATCCCAACGGCACCGTGCGGGTAGGTTTTGTTCTCGGAATTCTGGGCTATTCTCGCCGCCTTTACGGAAGCGTTGAAGCCGACCGGCTCCGCTTCACCACCAGCGCAATACCCCGAAACCCATGACAAAGATGAGGAGAAAAGTCGCTTCCGAACAAGGTTCGATTCTACTCGCGGTCTTAATCGGGCTTTTGCTGCTGACGGCTAGCCTGGGAACATACCTCAATGCACTGAACAGCGTTGGCCACCTCCAGGATCAACGAGTGATGGATGACCGGGCGCTGATGGCAGCGGAAGCGGGACTCGCCAAGGCTTTGGCTCACATGGAGACCCTGGCGCAGTTACCCACTGCCGATGAGGTTTGGAATGAAGATCTGGCGGCAGCACAGTTTTCGCCCTTCGAGTCCGTGACCGTAAATGTTTACGTCCGCGGCGCGAACTCAAACCGGACCTGGACGCTGGCCTCGACTGCCACGGCCGCGGCCGGGAGTCGGGTGCGCGGTTTTTCCCGCCGGGTGCAGACGACGCTCTTCCAGGAAAACTTCGCGAAATACGAGTATTTCGTGAACAATTTCGGCGGCGTCTGGCTGCCTGGGTACTTTCAGTTTGAAGGATTCAACAGTGTCTTTCTTGGGCCCTACCATTCCAACTCCGGCGTCGCGTTTTGGCCTAATCTCTGGATGGTCAACGATGCTACGACCGCCGCGCCCAAAGGGGTGCGCTATTTCGCAAACTTCGGCACTTACTCGTCGATCTACGGCAGGAGTGACGCAAATGATTACGCCAACATTCTCCAGTACTACAGCAGCACCTTTCCGAATGCGCCACAGTTTTACAAAGGCTTGAACGTCCTTCCCGAGCCGATCGAGATGCCGGTGAATATGAGTTCCGACCCGCGCACCCAGGCGCTGCGCAGCAACGCCGGCCTGGTTCTGCCATCAGGTTACAATGGCTACGACCCATCCAAGGGACCCAACTTTGTCATCGACCTCACTCCCGGCGGTGTCGGAAATAGCAATGACGGCAAGGTAAGCGTGCGACAGTACTTAGGCATAAACCCTAGCAATGGTAAGCCCAAGTATGGGCCGAAAAGAACCTTTAAAATTACCTCGATCAACAATGCCGTCGTCGTCTACGGCAATATTACGTCTCTCCAGGGGACGGTAGATGGTCGATTGACGATCGGCGCGCTGCGTGACCCGAATGTGCCCAACAGCGGCGAGGTCGATATCACCGGCAGTATTGATTACGCGTCGCGTCCAGCAAATATGAGCTACACCGACGCTCCGGGACTCTACACCCAGGATGGTTCCGGGATTAATCAGGATTATGTTTCTACGTTGCTCGACCAGCTTAACCAGGTCACTGACATTCTTGGAATCGTCTCCGAGGCAAACGTGGTCGTGAAGGAGCGCAACCTCGATGGCCAGTTGGTCGCGGCCGATGTAAACAACCCAATTCATCTCGATGCGATTGTCATGGCCACCGGTGCTTCGACTTCCGACCCAAATGACGGCGGCTATCAGGTGGAAAATTTCCTCACCCGCGCCAAGGGTGCCGCCTTGACCCTCGGCGGCGCGATTCAGAATTACGGCTATTCCTGGGCCCTCTTCTCAGGCAGCACACTTACGAATGGCATCCTCCAAACCCGCCTCTGGGATCAGCGCGCCTATCAGCCCGGCGGTGGCCCACCGTTCTTTCCGACAACGGGCAATTTGCAGGCGGTCCCGCAGTCATGGAGATCAAGTTATGTGAGCAGTGCGTCAGAGGTTCCGATTTTTCCGTTATGAACCAGGAAGCGCCAGAAGACTCACAATCGCCGCGCAGCCTTTTCATCGCCGGCGGATGTCTACTCGCCTGCGTCATCGGTCTCTTCCTGCCCTCGATGCCATCCACTCCAGCGGAGGAATCGCGAGAGCCGGTGACTCACGAGAAACTGCCTTCTGCCTCGCCTACAACGTCCGCTCCGGCCAGTGGCGAAAACCGCGTCACCTTTGCCCAGACGATGCCGCGAGCCCGCGGAACGCAGGTGTTCAATAACACAGGAAAACTTAACTTGGATTTGGTGATGGTTGCGTTACCAGACGGTCCGAAATCCGTTCGCTTTGTCCGCGGCAACGACCCGGTCGCGCGCCGCTATCTGGCCCGGACCGAATCGCGGCAGGAGCGAACCGTTTTCGACAGCGGACCGCAACAAATTGATACCAGTGAGATTGCCAATCTCGGCCCCCTGAGAGGTCGTGCTACCCGCCGCGCGCGCAATCTCGCGGCCAAAGACGCTCCCAAGGCTCCGCCGTCGAATTCGCAGGACTCTTCTTCTCCGCAATAAGTCGAACCGTTCGCTGCCGTATCGTCTCGATCTCTTTTCCTAATCGCAGCCGGCAGTGACATCGCCCTGAAAATCAGCGCGCAAAGCCGTGGCCCCTTACGCGGTCTTGATTCCCGACAACGAGACGAACTCGCTCTCGTGCAGCACAGCCGGCCTTGTGCCACGCAAGAGCCGCCACCATTGCCAGGCGCAGCCCGCTACGATCAACGCAACTAGCGCGAGAAAGGCCAGCGCCACCAGCGCGTCGATGCGCCAGATCGTTGCCTGACGTGCGAAGTCAACGTTCATCGGCGCGGCTACCACCTTCGCCTCCATCATCCGTGCGCCGCTCAGGAAACCGATCTTCGGGTCGGGTGAGAAGATTTTCAGGTAACCGGCCGAGAAGGTCACGCAAACCATAAAGATGAGCGGGATTAATGTGGTCCAGAGATAGCGCGCCTTGCCCATCTTGATGAGCAGAGTGGTGCCGAGACAAAGGGCGATGACCGAGAGAAGCTGGTTGGCCAGGCCGAAGAGCGGCCAGAGACTGTTGATCCCGCCTAACGGGTCTAACACTCCCTGATAGAGAAACCAGCCCCATGCACTCACAAGCAGGACACTGGCGAGCAGGTTAGGTCCCCACGCACGGGTGTTGCCGAGCGGCCGCCAAACCTGGCCTAACAAATCCTGCAACAAAAACCGTCCTACCCGTGTCCCGGCATCAATCGTCGTGAGGATAAAGAGTGCCTCGAACATGATGGCGAAGTGATACCAGAGCGCGAGCGCAGCCGGACTGGCCGAGATTTTTGCAAACATGTGCGCCATTCCCACGGCAAAGGTCGGCGCTCCGCCCGCGCGGCCAAACATCGTGTCCTCGCCCAGCTCATGCGCGAGTTGTTGCATCTCATTTTCCGTCACAGGGAACCCGGCGGCGGAAACTTTCGCCACCACTTCCGTCGGTGTGCCCTTGGCGTTGATGGCAAAGTATTGTCCCGGCGAGAGCACACAGGCGGCGATGATCGCCATCAGCGCGACCATCATTTCCGTGATCATCGCGCCGTAGCCGATGGTGCGGACAAGTGACTCTCGCTCGAGCATCTTCGGCGTCGTGCCCGAGGCAATAAGGGAGTGAAACCCCGAGACCGCGCCGCAGGCGATCGTGATGCAGACAAATGGAAACACCGGACCGGCAAAGACCAGGCCGGTCCCGTCGACGAACTTCGACAGTGCCGGCATTTGCAGCGGCGGATGAAGGATGAGGACGGCAACCGCCAGCGCCGCGACTGCGCCCAGTTTTAAGAAGGTGCTGAGATAATCGCGCGGCGTGAGCAGGAGCCAGACGGGCAAGGCGGAGGCGGCAAAGCCATAAATGATCACGGCCCAGGCGAGCCATTTCTGGCCGTGACGGAACCAGTTTTCGATCAGTGGAAAGTCAGGCAGGAATTGTCCGCCCCAGACGGCAAAGAACAGCCCTAACAATCCAAAGACGGTAACCCAGCCGACCCCGACCAGACCGGAGCGCAGGCCTACTCCCATGATGATGGCGATCGGGATGGTCATTGCCATCGTGAAAACGCCCCACGGGCTTTTCGCCAGCGCCTGCACGACGACGAGAGCGAGGACAGCAAGGAGAATGATCATGATCGCAAGCACGCTGACCAGGGCGAGCGCGCCGATCGTCCCGCCAATTTCCTCTTTCACCATCTGGCCTAACGTTTTCCCGCGCCGGCGCACCGAGGCGAAGAGGACAATCATGTCGTGAACCCCGCCGCCTAACGTTGCCCCGATCAGAATCCACAAGGTCCCGGGCAGGTAACCGAATTGCGCCGCGAGCACCGGTCCGACGAGCGGACCTGGCCCGGCGATTGCGGCAAAATGATGACCGAAAGCCATCCAGCGATTGGTCGGCACGAAATCCTTGCCATCATCGACGACTACTGCGGGTGTGGCGCGCTCGTCATTCAGGACAAGGACTTTTGCCGCGAGCCATTTGCTGTAGAAACGATAGCTGATCGCGGCCACGCACAATCCGGCGACGACGATCCAGAGCGCGTTAATCGGTTCGCCACGCGCAAACGCCACCACCCCGACGGCCGCCGCGCCGAGTGCCGCGATAGCAAACCAGAGGAGCAATGTCAGGAGCCGCTTCATAGTGCGCGCTCGATTATACGGGTATCAGGACTCATCCCGCAACGATGTACGCCGACATCGACGCATCCTAGCCAAGCTTAAGTCCCCTGTTTGTAGCCAGGATCGGTGATCCCGGCCAGCGCAAATGATCGTGGCGAACCTGCCGGGATCAGCGATCCCGGCTACAACACCAGATCTTGGATCGTGCCTTGATATGGCCATTCATCTGAGATAGCGGCAAGTCGGCCTCGAACCGGATTCTCGCGCACGTAAATCCATTTTTGATTATAGCTCTCAGTCGAGCGAAGAACGTGATCGAAAAATTCTTCCTGCCAGATCGTGCCTGACATTGCAAGCTCACGTCCAATTCGTTTGCTCGTCCACTGTTTCCACATCTGCATGAATTTCGGCAGCGGTTTTGCATCGAGTTCCGCCGCGCAAAAGAAATGCACGTGATCCGGCATGATCACAAAGCGGCCAGTTAGCAAGCCATGGCGATTATGCGCAGATCGCCATTCCTCGACCAGGATGTCAGCAACCTCATCGCGCGCGAGAATCCGCCGTCGTTTTGCTGTGCAGGTTGTGACGAAATAGATCGGCTGTTCGACCCAGACGCGTTCGAGTCGTCGCAGATGGCGATGCATACCCGGTTGTAGCCGGGATCGGTGATCCCGGCCAGCGCAAATGACCGTGGCGAACCTGCCGGGACCAGCGATCCCGGCTACAATCGCACCGCGCGAGGTCGCGTCTTACCTGTCAGGGATTGACCGTGATCTTCGCAAACAAACCGTGAGTCTCGTCCTCCGGGCCAGCGGTTATGTACAAGGTCCCGTCCGCGAAGGAGAGTCCCCACAGACCATCGGTAGTCAGAATGAGCCCATTCGACTTGCGGAGTGGCCCGCTTCCCTCCCCGGTGTCCGGATCAAAGACGTTGATGCGGCCATTGCCAAAGTTACCCACCAGGAGCTTGCCGCTGGCGAAGCCAAAGCCGGCCGGAGCGAGCGCCATCCCCCAGGGAGAATTGAGCGGGCCGCGCGAGATCAGCCGCTTAATGAAGTTACCGCTGGTATCAAAGACACTTACGTACCCATGACCCGCCCCCGGCACATCATCTTCGCCATCGGCGTCCTGCTTTGCATAGGCGACATAGATCTGACCGTTGATACTTTGAATGCCAAACGGAGCGTAACCCACGTGAAGCGTCGGATCGAGGAAGGTGCTCGAGGTATCTATCTCAGTGAAATTCTGGTCGTAAATCTCCACGCGATTGTTATGGAAATCTGCGACATAGAGGCGGTCGAAGCTATCAGAGATAGCCACGCCTTTGTAAACCGCGTCCTGCGGGCTATGATCGATCACCAGGATGGCGTTAGTCGGGTCGGCACTCGGGTTCCAGCCGGAGATACCGCCATCTTCGCTAACAAAGATGAAGAAAGCCGGGCCGGAGCCGGATCCGCCGCTGACCACGAACCCGGTTCCTGCATTAAAGACCTGGCCCGTCGGCGCCGAAATCCCTCCGCTGTTCGCGCTTGTCGGTGGGATGGTGACAACGAGTGACTGCGGCGTGCCATCGAGCGCGTAAAGGGTGGAGACGCCGGTCCCGTTATCCGACACCCAAAAAACGCCGCCAAGGGCAATCCCCCAGCCGTTAACCAAATTTGGATCGGTAAACTGCGCCCGGCCGGGAACATCGGAAACCAGCTTGGTCTTGGTGTAGGAATTTTGACCCTGGGCCGAGGCGACGCTCATGCTCAGCAACAGAGCCAGGCTTGCGCCCAGCGAGAGAAAGCGCCCGATAATCCAGGAAAGGCGCTGCCTGACGGATGATTTGATGATTTGAGGTTTCATAGGAGTGACATTGAATTCTGAAGCGACGCTGGCACTCTCACCCGGGCGTGCAAGGGCCGGTGCGTAACTGTTCTGTTACTTCTCCGCCGGATAGCCATCTCTCGATTTCCGGTGCAAGAGACTGCAAATTGCAATTGCGGGGTCCTTCGCCGCGCTCCGCCGGCTCAGGATGACAGGTGGAGAGGTTGGTAGATGACGAAGCCACGCGCAAGATAGTTGGCCAGCGCATGCGGGTGATCACGGTTGCAGGTGTGCACCCAGACGCGCGCGGGCATGGGAGGGTCACCCCATGCTTCCTCGATCGCGCTCGTGAGCAGCGCTCCGCCCAGACCGCGCCCGAAGTATGCCGGCAAAAGACCAAAGTAGGCGATCTCGACTCCGCTTTGCTCATCCCGGCGCAACTCGTAATAACCGGCAAGTTGACCGTCATAGTAAGCGGCGAAGCTCCGCAGCTCGGGCGCGGTGGCGTATTGTTCCCACTCCTGGTCAGTCCACGGATGTTTATCCACCCATTGCCATTGTTCGCCGACGGCGAAGTAAAGGTCGCGATTGAAACGCCGGTCACGCCCTTTTTCGTCGCGGACTTCGAACCGGCCATCCTCGCACCGTTTCGGCCGGAGCTGATCCGGCGAGCGCATCTCGAGATAAGTTGTGACCAGCCGCTCCACGCTTAGAGCACTGCGTCCCATTCCGTCGGGTCCTTCAGCAGGATCTCGCGCAACAAGCGGATGGGCGGCGCGCCGTGATTCAGGATCTCGTCGTGAAATTTCTCGAGCGAGAAATCAGCTCCTTCCTGGGCCTTGTAATCGTCGCGCAACTTCAGGATCTCGAGCTTGCCTAAAGCGTAATTAAGATAACCGGGATCGAAAGTCCCGCGCATCGCTTCAGCGAGCGCCGGCTTCGCTTCGTAGTAACAGTTCTCCTGGAAAAATTTCGTTGCGTCAGCGACCGACATCCCCTGGGTATGCATCTTGATCGAAACGCAAAGCCGGCAGAGTCGCAGGAGCGCTTCATCCACCTGCGCCATGCGATACTTGGCGGCACGGATCTTTTCTTCCGGAGTCGGATTGGGCACGCTGCCATAACCTTGATCGAGCATCATCTGCTCGGTGTAATGCGCCCAGCCTTCAACGAAGGAATAAGTCGCGAATATCTTCTCCACGATCGTGGCGGAGGAATTGTTGAGGTGAAGAAACTGGACGTAATGCCCGGGATAAACCTCATGAATCGAGACCACATCCATGGTGTAGTAATTGAATGAGGTGAGCCATTCGTTCTTCTGTTGTTCAGTCCAGCCCGGCTCGGTTGGCGTGACATAATAGAAGGCCTGAGTGGCCTTTTTCTCGAACGGCCCGGGCGTATCCATCGAGGCAAAACTGGTCGCGCGATTGAACTCGGGCGTGGGTGTGACCGCCGGGCGCACCTCCGAGGGGATCGCTACAACATGGTGATCGAGGACAAACTGACGGATCTTATCCAGGTCCTTCGCCACATCGCTCACCAGCTCGCCCGGTTTCGGGTGTTCCTGCTGGATCGCCTTGAAGACATCAATCGGTTTCTTCTTCGGATCAATGACTCTCGCGGCCTCGGCGAAGGCTTGTTGTTCTTCTTTTAACTTCCGCAACCCGAGGTCGAGAATCTTATCCGGAGCAACGTCAACCATCTGGGTGCCGCTGAGCAGGCGGCGGTATTTCTCGGTCCCGAGCGCGTAGGGCGCGTTCGCCTTTGGCAGCCGCTCCTTCGTCAGCCAGGCGGCGTAATCGCGCAGCGCGGCGGCCGCTTTCTTATTCGCGTCCTGGAAAGCGGCCATGAGTTGCTCGTCCTTTACCTCTTTGACCGCCGCGGCGAGCTCCTTCTCGAGAAAATTGGCCGAGCCATTGGCGATCTGAAC
Source organism: Chthoniobacterales bacterium (assembly GCA_036825615.1). GTDB lineage: Bacteria > Verrucomicrobiota > Verrucomicrobiia > Chthoniobacterales > UBA10450 > JAICXG01. The sequence goes on along the minus strand of DAISXY010000002.1, from coordinate 243,816 downwards.
CGCCAGCTCGACATACGGCTGCGGCAGACTTTCGGCCAGGTTGGTTTTGGCCGCGGTCATGACGTTGGTCGCCTGGTCCTCAATCGCAATGATGTCGGCGAGCCGATCTTCGAGCGGCTTGAAATCGCGCTTGATGTAAATGCTGACATCGAGCGCTCGCGCGTAAGTCATCGGGTTGCGCTCGAAAATCCCCAGGTCCTGGATCTGGAAGAGTTCGACCGCGATCGCGACGAGAAGAATGCGCCGGTCGAGATCGGCCTGTTTGCTGAGCGTGGCCGGGTCGATTCTGGAAAACATCCCTTGGAAGCGCTTTAGTCGCTCCACCTCGGCATCGATCGCGAGGCGGGTGTAATCGCTAATTTTGCCGTCGTACTGGTGAAGGCCAAGGGCGACAGCCAGGAGCGGGCGTGCCGCCAGGTAACCGGCGATGAAGTCGGTGGCCTGGTTATTGAATTGCGTTTCCGGGCTCGGGCTCGAGGTGGGGCTGGGGCTTGGCGTCGATTTTGCTTTTCCGAGAACCGTGCCTAACGATAACAGGACGACGAGCAGGACCCGGCCGAGCAATTTCACGGGCCGAAGCGTAGGGCGAAACGGCTGGCTTGTCATCCAGGGCCGATTGGCAAAAGACGGGGAATGAACGAGAGTTCTCCGGTTCAGTCGAAGGATTCATTATGATCAAGGCTCCCCTGTGGCTGCATCTCATTCGCTTGCATCTGCTCGCGGGGCTGTTCCTCTGTCTCGGCGCGCTTCCCCTGCGCGCGGCCGATCCGGAACAACCGACTCCCGGGCCGAATGAAGACTCCGGTTATTCCGAGATTGCCACTTTTGCCAAAGCGGTCGAGCTGATCCGGCAGGATTACGTGGACGGCAACAAAGTCACATATCACGACCTCATCTACGCCGCGATGAAAGGCATGCTCTCCTCCCTCGATCCGCACAGCCAGTTCATGGACGCGGACGATTTCCGCGACATGCAGGACGACACCCGCAGCCGCTTTAACGGCCTCGGCATCGAAGTCGCGCTCAAGGAAGGCGTTCTGACCGTTATCACCCCGATGGAAGATACCCCCGCGGCCAAGGCGGGTATTCTCGCCGGCGATCAGATTCTAAAAATCAACGGTGTCTCGACCGAAAAGATGAACTTGCAGGATGCGATCGAGGTCTTGCGCGGCGAGCCCGGCCAGAAGATCACGCTCACGATTTTGCGGCCCTCGATCAAAGAGCTGAAGGATTACACGCTCGAACGCAAAGAGATCAAGGTCGCAAGCGTCAAGGGCGGCAAGCTGCTCGACCCGGCGCTCACTGGGCCGTTCAAGGTCGGTTATGTGCGCATCGTGCAGTTCAACGAACCAACGGCTGAGGAATTCGCAAAGGTGCTCGACAATTTGCAAAAGCAAGGGATGCAGGCGCTCGTCCTCGACCTGCGCAACAACCCCGGCGGGCTGCTCAACAGCGCCGTCGACGTCCTTGGGCAATTCCTCCCCCCGAACACCAAGGTGGTCTCCACCCAGGGCCGCGCGCCTTCACAGCGGCATGACTATTCCACTCCCGTGGGCGTGAAGGAACGGCCACGGTTTCCGATGGCGGTGCTCGTCAACGAAGGAAGCGCGAGCGGGGCTGAGATCGTGGCCGGCGCGCTCAAGGATTTGCACCGCGCCGTCATCGTGGGCGAGACCACTTTCGGCAAAGGCTCGGTGCAAAATGTGATGCAGTTGCCCGACGGCTCCGCCCTGCGCTTTACGACCGCGAAATATTACACCCCGAGCAAGACAGAGATTCAGGCGAATGGCGTCGTCCCCAACATCGTCGTTCCGCTCAGCCCCGACCAGGACCGCGCCGTTGCCGCGCTCCGCAACAGCGACAAGATGGAAGCGCCCGAAGCCATCGACATTATCAAGGCGAAGGATATGCAATTGATGCGAGGCATCGATGCGCTCAAAGGCGTCATGATTTACGCGCAGCAAACCGCTCCGAAAGTGAACGCGGTCAAAAAGTGAGCCCTCCCTCCCCTTCCCCGCCCTCCTCCCGCTCCCGCTCCTGCTCCTGCTCCTGCTCCTGATCTCCCGGCCATCGCGGCCCGGGCACGTGCACGCCCTTTTGCAAAGCTGACAAACTCATGATTTGGGTTTCCCTGCTTTCGAAATGAACTCCCTCATCCTCGCGATCGAAACCTCCTGCGACGAAACCGCGGTCGCGATCCTGCGCGGCCGGGAATTGCTCGCGAGCGAGATCTCCTCTCAGGTCGCGGCCCATCAGCCCTATGGCGGCGTCGTGCCCGAGGTTGCCTCGCGTCATCACCTGCAAAATACCCCGCGCTTGCTCGAGCACGCCGTCGCGCAGGCTCGGGTGTCGTTAGGCGAGATCGACGCCTTTGCCGCCACCAGCGGACCGGGCCTGGCCAGCTCACTCATGATCGGCGCCTCGCTCGCCAAGGGACTCGCGCTCGGTTTCAACAAACCGTATCTCGCGATCAACCACCTCGAAGGCCATCTCATTTCTCCCTTCTTCGCCGACCCTGTAGCCGGCGCCGGTGACGCCGGCCAACCCGACCACCCAATCGAGCCAAACGTTTCCCTCATCGTCAGCGGCGGCCACACCCTGCTCGTGGATGTAAAAGAAGTGGGCGACTATCGAATCCTCGGCCGCACCCGCGACGACGCCGCCGGCGAAGCGTTCGACAAGGTGGCGAAAATGCTCGGCCTCGGTTATCCGGGCGGCCCCGAAATCGAGCGGCTCGCGCGCGCAGGCGACCCGGCGCGCTTCGATTTTCCTCGCGGCATGCTGCACTCCGGCGATGCCAACTTCAGTTTCAGCGGCTTGAAAACTGCCGTCCGCTATCTTCTCCCGAAGCTCAATCTCGAGGCCGATCGCGCCGACGTTTGCGCCTCGTTTCAGCGCGCGCTCGTCGAAGTTTTGGTTGCGAAAACCATCGCCGCCGCGCGAACCGAAAAACGCCAGCTTGTGACCGTGAGCGGCGGAGTGAGTCGCAACCGCGAACTGCGCGAACGGATGTCGTCAGCCTGCAAAGCCGCTGAACTTGAGTTGCGTTTGGCTGCACCCGAGCTGTGCACCGACAACGCCGCCATGATCGCCTTCGCCGCGCAGCTGCGCCTCGCCCGCGGCGAATCGACCGCCCTAACGACGGAGATCGACCCCAATCTCGCGCTCGCGTAGCTGTCCTTTCCGGGGAGCACAGGCCGCTGGCCTGTCGTTGGAGGCGGCCCGCCTCCAACCCGAGCGCACACCGCGCCTCGAATGACGCTCAAGCGACCGTCCGTACGAACGATCCACCCATGAACGCGCACGCTCATCCCTGCGCCCGAGCGTTTGGCGAGCCGCCAAACGCGACAGGCCGGCGGCCTGTGCTCCCCGGAACAAAATCAGTATTCGCGTTCGAGGAGATAATTGGCGAGCGCGTGCAGCATTTCCCCTCGTTTGCCTAACGACTCCAGAGAATCGTGCGCCCGCTTTGTCAGCCGCGCTGCTTCCCGCCGCGATTTTTCTAATCCCAGCACCGAGGGATAAGTCGCCTTCCGCGCGGCGAGATCTTTCCCCGCGCTCTTCCCGAGTTTCTCGCTCGTCTGCGTGACGTCGAGGATGTCGTCGATCACCTGGAAGGCCAGGCCTAACGAACGCCCGAAATCGCTCATCGCGCGCAACTGGCTTGGGGACGCGTTCGCGCTCATCGCGCCCAGTCGCACCGAAGTCGTGAGCAAAGCCGCCGTCTTGTTCTCGTGAATGTATCGCAGTTGGGCCCGGTTGATCGCTTTGCCTTCCGCTTCCAGGTCAGCGACCTGACCGGCAATCAGCTTGCGGCTCCCGGCGGCGATCGCAATCTCGCGCACGATTTCCCGGGTGCGATAGCGCGGCGAGTCTGCGGCCGTGGCGGCTATCTCAAACGCAATCGTAAGCAGAGCGTCGCCGGCAAGGACCGCAATTCCTTCGCCGAAAACCTTGTGACAGGTCGGGCGCCCGCGGCGGAAATCATCGTTATCCATGCTCGGGAGATCGTCGTGGATAAGCGAATAGGTGTGGATGCACTCGAGCGCGCAGGCGAGCGGGAGCGCGTTTTGTGTTCGGCCACCGCACGCCTCCGCCGCCGCCAGGCAAAGAATCGGCCGCAACCGTTTCCCGCCGGCAAAAAGCGAGTAGCGCATCGCCTTGTGGATGGTCGGCGGTTTCGTCGCCGCCTTCGGCAAAAAGCGATCAAGCGCCTGATCAACCTCGCGTTGGCCCGCGGCGAGATAACGTTTCAGCTCCACAGTGTCGCGAATCTGGAAAGCAGGCTGGGGCCGCGCAACTGGAAGTTAGGCTTTCCCCCTGACAAGTCATCCCCCGACGGCTTGATAATGCCCGAGCCCGCGGTTCCACATCAAACGCGCCGCCCCCCACATCGCCAGCATCCAACCGGCCTGGATGGCGAGCGCGCTCAACATTTCACTCCCGCGCAGCCGTTCCTGGAAAATCGCGATCGGACAAAACAGCTCGTAATAAAACGGCAGCCATTTCATGACCACCTGGACCGCCGGCGGCATGATATCGAGCGGGAACATCTGCCCGCCGAGGAAATATTCGAAGCTGTAAACGATGAAGATGATGGTCGAGATCTCGAGAATCCAGAAGGCCATCATCGAAAGTGCGTAGGTGAGAAAGAACTGGATGAAGGCCGCCATTACGAGCGAGAGGAGCGCAGCCGGCCATGTCATAGGATCGTTAGGCAAGACGATGAACTCGTGAAAGTAGAAGAAGATCGCCGCGATCGGCAGAATCGTGACCACGGTGTAGACGAGCCGTCCGCTCAGGAAAATGCAGAACCGATAAGCGAGATAGCTCATCGGCTTGGTGAGAAAGGAATTAATCTGCCCTTCGCGAATATCGGCCGCGATCTGCCATTCGTCTTCCGTCGGGGTGACGAGATTGCTCACGAGGATGGTGAGCAGGTAGTAATAGATCATCGAACCGTAGTCATAGCCGCGCATCCCGCCGCCGCTCTCCTGGAAAATCGCACGCCAGAGGAAAACGGTGCCGATGAGAGGGATCAGGCCGAAGATCGCGCGCAGGAGATAATTCCAGCGATAAACGAAGGTGTTCTGGATCCCGAGATTAAAAACGGTGAGATACTTTTGCAGGCGCATGCGAAGGCCGCTGAAGTAAACCCCAGCCTTCGCTCGCTGTCATCCCGAGCGAAGTCGAGGGATCCCGTGGAACAATCTGAAAGCCGCGAGGCCACAAGCGGCGACCGGTTTGGGCAATGATGCGCGGGGCAGCTATGGCCGAGTAATCTTGCCGCCACGCTGCACCGCAACCCCACGGGATCCCTCGACTTCGCTCGGGATGACGACGGTTTCGGCATTCGTCATTCCGCCTCCATCGTTCCGCCGCCCGCCTGTAAATCCCCCGCTGGTCAACTCCGGCGGCGCGGTTTAAGTATCGCGCTCGATTATGGCCGGCTCCGAGAAAACAAAATCAGCCATCAGCCCGCGGCGCGCGGAGGATTTCCCCGAATGGTATCAGCAGGTCGTGCGCGCCGGCGAAATGGCCGAGCCGAGCGATGTGCGCGGTTGCATGGTGATCAAGCCCTGGGGCTACGGGGTTTGGGAAAACATGCAGCGCGGGCTCGACGGCATGTTCAAGGCGACCGGTCATCGCAACGCCTATTTCCCGCTCTTCATTCCGCTCAGCTACATGCAAAAAGAGGCGGAACACGTCGAAGGTTTTGCCAAGGAATGCGCCGTCGTCACTCATCACCGGCTCGAGGTAAACGCGGAGGGCAAAATGATCCCGGCAAGTCCGCTGACCGAGCCGCTCGTTATCAGGCCAACCTCGGAAACAATCATCGGCGCGAGCTACGCAAAATGGGTCCAGTCTTATCGCGACCTGCCGGTCTTGATCAACCAATGGGCGAACGTGGTGCGCTGGGAAATGCGGCCGCGGCTCTTTCTCCGCACGACCGAGTTTCTCTGGCAGGAAGGGCACACTGTGCACGAGACGGAAGCGGAAGCGCGGGCTGAGACCCGGCAGATGCTCGAGGTCTATCGGCGCTTCGCAGAGGAGTTTCTCGCGGTGCCAGTTTACGTGGGCGAAAAATCGGAGAGCGAACGTTTCCCGGGTGCGGTCCAGACGCTCTGTCTCGAAGCGATGGTCCAGGACCGCAAGGCGATCCAGGCCGGCACCTCGCATTTTCTCGGGCAGAATTTTTCCCGGGCGAGCGGCATTCAGTTCCAGACGCGCGATGGCAAACAGGAATTTGGCTGGACCACAAGCTGGGGTGTGAGCACGCGATTGGTCGGGACCGTCATCATGATGCACGGCGACGACGACGGGATCATCCTCCCGCCGCGGATCGCACCCACTCAGATCGTGATTCTTCCGATCACGCCGAAGCCTGATACGCGCGAAGCAGTGTTGCAGGCAGCGAACCAACTCGCAACTGAGCTGCGTGCTATCACCTGGCAAGATGCGCCGCTGGAGGTCCACGTAGATCAGCGTGATCTCGGCGGCGGGGTAAAAAATTGGGACTGGATCAAGAAAGGCGTGCCGCTCCGGGTCGAGCTCGGTCCGCGCGATTTGGGAAGCGGCAACGTCGCCGTCAGCCGCCGCGACGGCGCCGCTGTAGCCGGGGGCGCTGACCCCGGCCACCCCGCGACCAAGAGCTTCCTCAGCCGCACCGAATTCGTTAGGCAGGCGGCTGCCCTGCTCGATTCCATTCAGCAAAATCTCTACAACCGCGCCCTCGCTTTCCGCGACGCCCACACTCGCCGCATCGACACAAAAGAGGAATTCTACGAATTCTTCACCCCGCGAAACCCAACGAAGCCGGAAATTCACGGCGGCTTCGCGCTCGCGCATTGGAACGGGAGCCGCGCAGTCGAAGAGCAGGTAAAGGAAGATCTTAAGGTGACGATCCGCTGCATTCCTTTCGATAATCCGGAGCATCCGCCCGAGCCTGGCCGCTGCGTCATCACGGGCGAGCCGAGCCCGCGCCGCGTCCTCTGGGCGAAATCGTACTAATCCGCCGCCCTCGTCATCCTGAGCGGAGCGCAGCCCCGAAAGCTTTCGGGGAAGGATCCCGCGAACTGACCTTGAACCCTTCGCTCCAGCAAAACGACAGGCGACGCTTTTGTTGCAAAAACACAGTCGTGCAGCACAGCATCCCGGTAGCACCACGGGATCCCTCGGCTGCGCTCGGGATGACGGACTGGCCGACCGTCTTCTATCTTGGCCACGGCCCCCCTTTGCAGACTGGGGCGCGCAAACCCAGCCGGCGTCGGGTCCAGTGAGCGAAATCGTACTAATCCGCCGCCTTGGTCATCCTTGTATCTCTCGCCACGGGATGGGCGGGAGAAGTAAAAGGGCAGCTGGCACCACTGTTGGTTTGGGCGGGTGTCCCAGACCGACGACGCCGGGAGATCGTGTCATCCGAGGAAGGGTTAAGCCATTCCGTCGCTCAGCAAGGATCCCCGGCGCCGCGGTGGTGTGCACTCGCACAGTTGCAAGAGCCAACCAAGCTCGCATGACAAGGAGGAGTCAAAGAAAAACATGATTAACAAGGAAGAAAAACCCTGCATTGGGATCGATATCAGCAAGGCAAAGCTGGATGTGGCGCGGCTGGAGCCGGCCAGGGAGTGGTCTTTGCCTAACGAGGTAGGTGGCTTTGCCCGGCTCATCAAAGAGCTGAGGCAGTGGCCTCATGCCTGGGTGGTGTGCGAAGCCAGTGGAGGCTATGAAGGGCCGCTCATTGGCGCCTTGCAAGCCGCGGGGGTAGCGGTGGCCTTGGTCAATGCGCGCCAGGTGCGTGATTACGCCCGGGCGAGTGGGCGCCTGGCCAAGACCGACCGGATCGATGCGCGCGTGCTGGCCGCTTACGGAGCGCATTTTCGCCCTCGGCTGATGCCTGCGCCCAGTGAAGCGCGCAGCCGCTTGCGTGAGCTGGTGGAGCGGCATCGGCAGTTGACTGAGGCCCGCTTGAGCGAACTCAACCAGGCGCAACACTTGCGCTACGCCGATCTGCGCCGGCTCAGCGCGGGCTACTTGCGCCTCTTGCAGCGCCAGCTCGCGCAGATCGATGGGCTGATCGAAGCGCAGTTGCGCACCCACTTTGCCCGCCAGAGCGAGGCGCTCCTGGCGGTGCCTGGCATCGGCCAACACAGCGCCGCACTGCTGTTGGCTGAGTTGCCGGAGTTGGGTCAGGTGAGCAAAGGCCAGATCGCTGCCCTGGTGGGGGTGGCGCCCTTTAACCACGATAGCGGCCCGTGGCGTGGCACACGCCATATCCGCGGCGGGCGTGCCCAATTGCGCAGAGGTCTGTGGATGGCGACCCTGGTGGCGGTGCGCCATCACCCGGCCTTGCGCAGCTTCTACCAGCGTCTGCGCGCAAAAGCCAAACCGCTCAAAGTCGCCCTCATCGCAGCAATGCGAAAACTGCTCATCATTCTTAACGCCCTCCTGCGTCCGCTCTACTTCGCTCCCACCCATGGCTGAACAAATCGCTTGTTTTTCAAGACAGTTGCTGAGCGAAGCGCCAGCCCCGAAAGCTTTCGGGGAAGGATCCCGCGAACTGACCTTGAAGCCTTCGCTCCAGCAAAACGACAGGCGACGCTTTTGTTGCAAAAACACAGTCGTGCAGCAAAACATCCCGGTAGCACCACGGGATCCCTCGACTGCGCTCGGGATGACGGATTGGCCGACCGTCTTCTATCTTGGCCACGGTCGTGCTTTGCAAACTCGGGCGCGCAAACCCAGCCGGCGTCGAGGACTGCGAGCGAAATCACACCAGTGCACTGTAACTCGGGGACTGAGACCACGTCTGTGTTGATCGATTGCCTTTTGAAGGCACAATCTCAGAAGCAAACTCGACCGCTTTAAGCGGTCGAGTTTGACAAAGCGCCTCGCAAAACCCGGAGTCAGATTAAGTGTTATACTGCACTAATTTGATGAAACTCCTGTTGTGTCTCATCGGCGCGTTTGCCGCCTTCGGATCAATCGCCATTGCCGGGCCGCTCGCTCTCGTTAACGGCACGGCCATCAATCCGGCCGACGGCAAGATGATTTCGCATGCCGTGATTGTGATCGCCGGCGACCAGATCACTGCGGTCGGCTCGCCTAACGACACCAAAATTCCTCCGGAGGCGAAGCGGATCGACTGCACCGGCAAGTTCATCCTTCCAGGCTACATCGATACCCACGTCCATTTCTTCCAATCAGCCGATCTCTTCACCCGCCCCGATGTGGTTGATCTCACCAGTGTGCGCCCGTACGCGCAGGAAGTCGGCTGGATCAAATCGCATCTCGCCGACACTTTCGCGCGCTATCTCCGCAGCGGGATCACCAGCGTCGTCGATGTCGGCGGCCCGATGTGGAATTTCGAAGTGCGCAAGATCGCGAACTCGAGCGCGAAAGCGCCGCGCGTCGCGGTCGCCGGGCCGCTCATCTCCAGCGTGGCCCGCCCCCAGCTCGACCTTGGCGATCCGCCGATTGTAAAGATCGACACGCCGGAGCAAGGCCGCGCGATGGTGCGCAAACTGGCCGCGCAGAAGCCCGACTACATCAAGATTTGGTACATCGCTGGGCCGGATCATCCGGTGGAAAAATTCCGCCCGGTGGTTCACGCCGTTGTCGAGGAAAGTCACGCGCGTCATCTCCGGGTCGCCGTTCACGCGACCGAGCTCGAAGCGGCCCGCGCGGCGCTCAAGGAAGGCGCGGATCTTCTCGTCCACAGCGTCACCGATAAACCGGTGGACGATTCGTTCGTCAAGCTCATGAAAGAACACGGCGCCATTTTGACTCCGACTCTGGTGGTGTTCGAACGCTACGGACGCACTTTCGCCCATCGCCTTAATCTCACGCCCGAGGAGAAAGCGTGGGGAAATCCCGAGGTCATTGCCACGCTCGATGTCACGAAGTTGCCGCCGGAGAAGAGGCCGGAGCGACTCAAGAAAGCATTGACCGATCCCGACGCGGTCCTGGCTCAGATTCAGAAGACCTACGACATTGCCTTGAAGAATTTGAAAATGCTCGAGGACGCGGGCGTTCCGATTGCCGCCGGCACCGACGCCGGGAATATCGGAACAATTCATGGCCCGGCGCTTTTTCGCGAGTTCCAGTTGATGCGCGAGGCCGGTCTCACGCCGATGCAGATCCTGAAGAGCGCAACCGCGACCGCCGCGCGGGTTTTCGATACGAGCAGCGGGAAAGATTTTTCCTCGGCGCCGAAACCGACGCTTGGGTCGCTCGGCCCTGGCCAGGTGGCCGATCTCGTGATTCTAAATTCCGATCCGACGAACGATATCGGCCATGCCTCGGATATTGAATCGGTGATGAAAGCTGGTGAACTTTACCCTGCGAACAATGTGCTTCCCTGACCTGTCATCACAAGCCGCCGGGGCGTGGCGAGGGACCTCACAAGATCAGTGGCGGCGTGGTTTCCTGCCTCAGCCGGCAGCCGCTTGCGAGGTCCCTCGCCTTGCCCACGATGACAGATGGGCGCGACGCCGGATTACGCTTGTTCTCCTGAGTTTGTTTGCATCCGCCGTCGCGGCGACGGCCCAGCCGCACGCCATCTTCCTCGTCCGCCATGCGGAACGGGCGCCGACGAGCGGCCCGGTTCCGGCGGACACCCGATTGTCTCCCGAAGGAAGAACACGCGCCCAACATCTTGCCGAAGCACTGAAAGACGCGGGCATCGCCGCAATCTTTACCACGGAATATGAGCGCACGAAGGAAACCGCGGCGCCGCTCGCCCGGTCGTCAGGCATTCGCCCCGAGGCGGTGCCGGCGGGCGATCTCCGCGCGCTCATCGCGAAGATCAAAAGCGCGAGCGGTAACGTGCTCGTGGTCGGTCATTCCAACACTCTGCCGCAGATTATCAATGCACTCGGCGTCAGCAATCGAGTGCTGATCGCGGAATCGGATTACGACAACCTCTTCATCGTTCTTGCCGGAAAACAACCGGAGCTCATCCGGCTCCACTATCGTTAGGCAAAAACGCCTGCTGTAGCGCGGGTCACAGACCGCGGCTACAGGACCGAGAGCTATTTCTGCTCGAAGATCGTGGTCCGCTGCACCCGTTCGCCCTTCAGGAAAACATACGAGATCGCGGAAAGCGCACGCACATCCTCCAACGGATTGCCATCCACCACCAGGAGCGAGGCTTCTTTCCCTTTCTCGATCGTGCCGATCCGATTCTCGGCGCGCAACAATTTCGCGGCCTGGAAAGTCGCAGCTTCGAGCGCGACCTCGGCCGGAATCCCGGCCGCGACCCAAAGCTCGACCTCCCGCTGCACCGTCGGCCCGTGCATTACGAGGAAATTGCCCGCATCGGAACCGGTCACGAGCATGACACCGGCCTGCCACGCTTTGCGGAGATTCTTTCCGCCGAGGTCAAGCGAGAGCGGATAATGGCTCAGCCCTTCCCGCATCGCTTTCAGCTCCGGTTTCGTGGCCGCGTGTTCCGTGCCTTCGAGCAATTCCTTCGTCGTGACCTGCTGGACTAACGACCGCCTGAGCAGATCGGTTTTTCCTTTCGCAAAATCGGAGAGTCCCTCGACCACACTCAGGGTTGGATCATAGGCGATCGCCCTCAGCTTCATCTCCGCGATCGTGGTTTCGGGAATTTCATCGCGAAACGACCCGTGCTCGATCGAGTCCGCGCCTAACGACACGGCGTCGATCACGTCGCGCGCCTCGCCGGTGTGGATCGAGGCCGGCAATTTCCTCGCATGCGCTTCGTCAACGACCGCGCGGAGCAGATCGAGATTCATCCGGTTGAAGGTGTAACCGGGCACGCCGGCCTCGAGGATTCCCTTGATCGCGTTCACGCCTTTGGCCGCAAGTTCGTCGACCATCTTGCGCGCTTCCGGCTGCGTTTTCGGGATGCGCAGAAATTGCTCGTTGAATCCGGCCCGCGCAATGTCGGGCAGACTTTTCGCGTACTCCGTCCCGTGTCCGCCTTCCGCGGTGAAGAGCGGGCCGCAGAGAAAAAGCTCGCTCCCGAGTCGTTCCCCGCTGTTGAAACGCGCCCGCAGTTTCAACATGTCGTCCACCTTGTCGCCCGCGCTCCGCACCGCCGTGATCCCGCAGTAAAGATAAGCTTCGAGTGCGCGTTCGTTTGCCTTTGCCGGATCGAATTTTGTCCAGTCGTCGTAGAACCCGCCCGGCCCGCCGAGATGCACATGCACGTCAATCAATCCCGGCAGGACCGTTTTGCCCGCGGCGTCGACCGGCTCGGCGTTGAGCGCTTTCGCCTCGGGAAATTTACCGTCGTAAACCTCGGCGATCTTCCCTCCCCGCACCAGCACCGCGCCCGACTCGATCACCTTGCCGTTGCCGACAAAAATGCGCGCGTTCTGGATCAGCCAGGTCTGGCCGCGCCGCAGGTTGCGCGCGAGGATGCGCGCCTTGACGAGGTCGTGCTGACTCCAAGCCTGGTAACCGCCTAACAATAGAAAGGGCAGCAGCACCACCAGCACCCAAAGCTTGGAGCTGGCGGGAAGTTTTTCTTCTTTTTCCCAGCGGAACAACTTCGTCGCAATGAAGGTGCCGACGAAGGTGGTGACGATAAGGGCGGCGATCGAGAGCCAGTTCGCGGCCAGGGTTTCGCCGCGGAGGAGAATGCCGCCGATCCCGCTCATGAGATAGGTGGCGGGGATGAACTGGGTGATGTTCTGGAGCCAGTGCGGCATGAGGCTGAGCGGGATGGTGGCGCCGCTCAGGAAAAGCATCGCCATGTAGATCGGCTGGATGAGGATGTTGCTTTCCTGGCTGGAATTGACCACCGCGGCGATGATCAGGCCTAACGACCGGAAGGCGATCGAGCCGAGACAAACAAAAACGAGCAGCGAAATCAGCCGGGCCGGAATCGCCATCCCATAGAACTGATGCGCGAGCCAGAGGATGAGCACGACACTCGGGACGAAGAGGATCACGCCCGTAATCATCGAGGCGCTGAGCAGCGGCACCGGCGTGATCGGCGTCACCTTGTAGCGGCGCAAAATATTTTCCTCCCGTTCCTGGACCGCGCGCATTCCGGCGCCGAAGAGGCCGTTGCCGAGAATGCCGAGCACGATCACCATCGTCACGACCTGGAGAATGGCCGCGCCCTGATTGGCATCGAAGAGCTGGGCGAAAACGAAAAAGAACATGAGGGGGAAGAAGTAATTAAAGAAGAGCACCGTCCGGTTCCGGGCCGCCAGCTGGAGGTCGATCTTGAGGAGCGCGAGAAAAGATTTCATTCGTTCACACCGTCATCCCGAGCGGAGCGCAGCGGAGTCGAGGGATCCCGTGGAAAAACCTTGAAGCACTGGCTGCAAATGAACTCGGTCCGCTGCTCAGCGTTCATTTTCATCGACACCTTTTCCGGTTTATCTCGGGATCCCTCGGCTTCGCTCGGGATGACATGCTTTCGACTAATCGCGCAATCGTTTTCCCGTCAGTTCGATAAAGACATCCTCGAGCGTCGGCCGTTTCAAATGTACGTCTTCCAGCTCAATTCCCTGCGCATCAACCCAGCGAATCAACTCGACCAGGCTCTTCGCCGGGCGATCCGAGTTGACGGAAATCTTCCGCCGATCGTCGCTCACGAGCGTGCGCTTCGCGCCCGGCCACGGCGGCAAATCGCCCGGCGGGAGCGGCTCGCCTAACGACACCTCGATCCCCGACTGGTTGGCGCTTTTGGCCTGCAATTCGGCCGGTGACCCGCTCGCGATGATGACGCCGTTGTCGATGATCGCGACCCGGTCGCAAAGCCGTTCCGCCTCCTCGATGTAGTGCGTGGTGAGCAGGATCGTGCGCTGCTCGGCGCGCAATTCCTCGATCAAATCGCGAATCTCGAGTCGCACCTGCGGGTCGAGCCCGGTGGTCGGTTCGTCGAGGAAAATGATCTGCGGATCGTTGATCAAGGCGAGGGCGAGCGCAAGGCGCTGTTTTTGTCCCCCGGAGAGGGTCGTGTAATAGGCGTCGCGTTTTTCCCAAAGTTGCAAACGCTTCAGCAGCGCATCGCCGTCAACCCGCTTCGAATAGAAGGCGGCGAAAAGATCGAGCGCTTCGTGGACTTTGATCTTGTCCGGTAAATTGGTCGCCTGGAGACAGACGCCGATCCGGTCCTTGAGCACCTGCGTTTGCCGATCGGGATCGAAGCCGAGGACGGTCACCTCGCCCGCGCTGCGCGGTCGCAGGCCTTCGAGCACCTCGACGGTGGTGGTTTTACCCGCACCGTTGGGCCCGAGCAGGCCGAAGACTTCGCCGGCACGAACTTCGAGATCAATTCCCTTCACCGCCTCGAGGCTGCCGTAGGATTTGCGCAGCCCGCGCGCGGAGATCACGAGGTCGTTCTGCATGTGCGCGGCAGATTATGCATGAATCACGAGCCAGCGCGAGTTGTAGCCGGGGCGCTGACTCGGCAGGTTGCCCGGCGGCCCGAGGGCGGGCCGGCTCCAATTTTCACACGCCACGTTGGCGGCGGCCCGAGGGCGGGCCGGCTCCAGTTTCACACGCCACGGTGGCGGCGGCCCGAGGGCGGGCCGGCTCCAGTTTCACACGCCACGGTGGCGGCGGCCCGAGGGCGGGCTGGCTCCAATTTCACACGCCACGTTGGCGGCGGCCCGCCCCCGGGCCGCTCCCCTGCGCGCTCTTCAGCCTAACGAGCCTGACGATTAACAACATAAGCGTTATCCCGGCGCAAATCTGCGCGAACAACTCGCCGTGCCGCGCGTAAAAGGTCATCTGCCCGCTTGTTGGTACCGCCACCGTGCCGCTGAGCACCCCTTCGGTGAAGGTGCTGCCCTGGCTATTGCGCAACACCTGGGTCACTCGCCCGTAGCGATTCACAAAACAGGTCACCCCGGTGTTCGCCGCCCGGACCAGCGGTCGCCGATTCTCGATGCAGCGAAAGATCGCGTTCTCGAGATGTTGCGCCGAGCCGGCGCTTTTGAGAAACCAGCCGTCGTTCGTCACGTTCGCGAGCAGGTTCGCGCCGCGAAGCACAAACTGCCGGGTCAACTCCCCGAGCGTATCCTCGAAACAAATCAGGGGCGCTACCTTGATTTCATCAGTCGTGAGACGAAAGAGGACCGGTTCGCGCCCGGCGGTGAAATCGGCCGGCACCTGGTCGCCGACGATCCGGGCGACAAAAGGCACGGTGTTCCGCCCCGGCACATATTCGCCGAAGGGCACCAGATGCAGTTTGCGATAAAGCTGCATCGTTTGGCCGCCGTTTGTCACGAGGAGCGCGGCGTTGTAATCGCCCTGGCGGTCGGCATCGATCGTCCCAAGAAGCAGATCGACTTTGATTGAAGCGGAGAGATTCGTCACGAACTGGTAGTTGTCGCGGTCGAGCAGGACCGGCATCGGCGTTGCGCTTTCCGGCCAGACGATGAGCTGGGGCGGCGGTTTGGTCGCGAGCGCCAGGTTCGTGAGGCGAGTGAAAAGCTGGAAGGTTTTGTCCTGGAATTCGCGCGTGAATTTTTCTTCGCGCGGCACATTCGACTGCACCGCCGCGACCCGGAGCGGCTCGGTCGGCACCTGGACCTGCAACTGCCGAACGCCAAAGGCCGCGACTCCGACAAGCCCGGCCATCGTCAGGGTAAAATCAAAATGCGGCCGGCGAATCCGCACCTTGGTCTCGAGGTAAAACCGCCAGGCGGTCGCGATCGCGATCACGTTGGCGAACGCGACTACGAATGAAACTCCCGGCACGCCGGTGTATTCCGCGATCTGGATCATCGGGAGCAAATTGTGCAGGGCGACCCCGAGCCCGTTCCAGCCCCAGCCCGTGAATAGCCAGCCGCGAATCCACTCCAGCGCCGCCCAAGCCGTGGCGAGAACGAACGCGAGCCAAAGATTATGGAGCGAGCTGAGCCAGGGCGAGCGCGCGTCCGGGGGCAATTCGTCAGGCGGAAGCGGCCTGCCCCAGCTGCGGCTCGCTTTCACTGGAGCGCGGAGCAACCGACGCGGTCGAAACAATCCTGCGATCCAACTCCAGATCCCGAAATAGATTCCCAAATACAGACCGACCAACACCAACCCGGAGATCGTGACCGTGTGAAGCCACGACAAAACCGTCCAGAAAAATGTCGTCCCCGCAATCCAACCGAGAAAGAAATCGCGCAGCCAGCGACGTTTTGAATTTTCTCCTGAGAACCAAATCGCCGCGAGCAAGGGCGTGAGCGCAAACCAGCAGAGCCAGTTTTGTTCAAACGGGGCAAAGCAGAATGTAGTCAGCAGCCCACTGAGAACCGCGGCCAGCCAGGGCCAGAGGCCTAACGACCTCCTGATGCGGACCGACTCACTCACACCTTCAGGCACGCCGGCGCCGCCGCGACTCCGGCTTCTTGCGCGAGGGAAAGACGGCATCCTTCAGGTCCCGCGCGAGCATCGGATTGACGCGAAAACTCGCGCTCTTCACGTCGTCAATCGTGCGCACGTTGACGCGATCACAGAGGACGTAGTCCTGGGCCATCAAACCCTGGAGATCATCCACCAGTTCCGCCGCCTCGAGATGCTGCATCCGTTCGGCCAGTTGCACTCCCGGCATGCTGCCGCCGCCGAGTCCAATCGTTTTTAAAATCGTGATCTCGCCACCGCTGAGACTGATTTCGCTCACGAGCCATTGTGACCACCTCCGGCCCGATGTCGAGCGTCATCTCGTCATCCCGAGCGCAGCGCAGCGAAGTCGAGGGATCCCGCGGAATTACCAAGAAGCTTCAATGCAAGCCCAACGAACGGCCTTGCTGTTGCAGCGAAGAGGCGCTGGCCGGTTGCTCAGCGGGATCCCTCGACTTCGCTGCGCTCCGCTCGGGATGACGATGTCAAGTTTGGACTCGCTCGTGCGCGTCCTTCTCGAGCCAATCCCAGACTGCGGCCAGGCGTTGCGCGACCTGCGGCTTGATTGCCGCCAGCTCGGCCGGGTGGAACTCGCCCCGCTCCGGCCGGCGCTGGGCAAAGAGGTAATACTTGATCTTGGGCTCGGTGCCGGAACCGCGGATCGCCACCCGGGTTTTATCCGCCAGCTCGAAAATCAGCATCATCTGCTTCGGGATCTCGTCGCCCTCGACATCGCGGATCGTCTCCTTTTCGAAATTGCGAACCGACACCACCTTGCTGCCCGCGATCTCGTTAGGCGGCTCCTTCTCATAGCTTTCCAGCAGCCGCTGGATTTTCGCCGCGCCTTCCGCGCCTTCGAAAAGGATCGAGCCGTTTTTTTCGTCGTAATAACCGAGCTGCTGATAGATGTGATCGAGCAATCCATCGATCGTGAGCCCGCGCGACTTCGCATAGGCCGCGACTTCGCAAAACATGATCGCGGCACCGTTCCCATCCTTGTCCCGGACGAAATCCCCCCCGCTGTAACCATAGCTCTCTTCGCCGCCGAAAATCATGAATCCCGAATGCTCGAGCCGGAGCCGGCGCGATTCTTCGGGTGCGAGATCGGAGTAATTTTTCCCCGGCGCGAGCGGCACGGCCCGCTCATATTTTCCCAGCTTCTCTCCGATGTATTTGAAGCCGGTCAGAGTCTCGACCAGCCGGAGCCCGAACTTTTGCGCGATCGCCTTCTGCAATTCGGTCGTGACAAAGGTGGTGATGATAACCGCGTTGGCCGCATTCTTCGCGTTCAAGATTCCCTGCTCAAAGAGTGTCTTCGCGCGGTAGTAAGCGAGCATGGCGTTCGTCTGGTTTCCGCTCAGCAGTTGCATCTTGCCGTGCGCGTCGCGAAAGGCTGCCCCCATCCGGTCGCAATCGGGATCGGTCGCAATCACGAGATCGGCCTGGGTTTTGCCCGCCAGCTCGATCGCCATCGTGAGGGCCTCGGCGTTTTCCGGGTTGGGCGATTTCACGGTCGGAAAGCGGCTATCGAAAACATCCTGTTGCGGCACAACTTGGAAGTTGAACCCGAGCCGTTTTAGCATCGGCTTAACGATCACGCTCCCGGTGCCGTGGAGTGGCGTGTAGACGATGCGCAAATCGCGCTGCGAACGGACCATCTCGGGATCGAGGACGAGCGTCTCCAGCCGCGCCATATAGGCTTCGTCAATGTCGTCTCCGAGTGTGATTAGCTGTCCGGGCGTTTCGTTAGGCGGCGGTTCTCCGGCCGCGTTCACTTTTTTAATGATCCCGCTCGCATGCGGTTCGACGACCTGCGCGCCGTCGCTGAAATAGGCTTTGAATCCATTATCATGCGGCGGGTTGTGACTCGCGGTGATGACAACGCCCGCGCTCGCGCGCAGTTCCCGCACGGCGAAGGAGAGCTCCGGGGTCGAGCGCGGTCCGTCGAAGATGCAGGCATCGCATCCATTCGCGAGCGCGACCTCGGCCGCGAGCCTGGTGAATTCCCGGGAAAAGAAACGCGTGTCATGCGCGATCACGATCCTAGGCCGGCCCGCGATTTGGTTGCGCGAAAACCATTCCTTGACGTAGTCGACCAGACCCTGGGTCGCGCGCCGGATGCTGTCGTAGTTCATCGCGTTGGTCCCGACACAGGGAAACTCCGGCCGGCCAAGTTCGTCAGGCGTGCCCCGCTCCGCGTTCGTCACGATCTTGCCGATGGTGCGCCCGCGGATCCCGCCGGTGCCAAACGCAAGTGAAGTGTAGAACCGGTCGTTCAGCTCGCTCCATGCCTCGGCTTCGACCAGCTCGACGATCGCAGGCACATCCACCGGCGAAGTGGGGTGTTCGAGCGCGCGGCGAAGATTGTGCGCGGTCGAGTCGAGCAGCTTGCCGGCGGTGAGCGCGCGCTCAAAAACTTGCGAGACATTCTTCATTTCGATCGGGATGAAAGGCGAAAGCTCGCCGGGAAAGAATCGCAGCCAGGCGCGGTCACGGCTGGTACTTCCACGTCCGCGATTTGCCTTCGGCCAGCCATTGCACCGCGGTCGTTAGGCGACGGCGCCGCGTCTCCTCCCGCTTCGCTTCCACAAGCCAGTCCACGTACTCCTTGCGTTTGCTGTAGCTGAAGTTCTGGAACGTGCTTCGCGCTTTCGCGTTTTTCTTCAACGCTGCGGTCAGGTCGGCCGGAACCTGCAACTCACTGGCCGGACGCTTCGGCCGCCGGGGCCGCTCCTTTTTGACTCCGGCTTCGTTCAGCGCCGCCGCCTGGCGGACGTAACCGAGCAGGGTCTTGTCGTTAGGCAAATCCGTCCGCTTCGTGATCCGCCCGAAATGGCCCATGGCTTCGCTGTTCTCGGTTTCCACGTCGAGGAAGAGGGAGCCTTTCCAAAAACCAAAAGCGCAATGTTCCTTGAACGCGGCCATGTGGGCGAGATTGTCGCCGCGATAGAGGAAGAAGGGCATGCCCCACTTGATCTTTTCCTCCGCGCCCGGGCAACCGGTGTGCACAATTTTGCGCAGGTGTTTCAGAATCGGCTGCGCGAACGGCGCGGCCTTCGCGATATAGGTGTCAATTGCCGGATCTTTTTTTGCCATCAGGAATTCAGCCGCAGACTGGCAATTTCCTCCGCCGGCGTCAATTCACACGCCGCGGCCTTCTTTCATGGCTGGCGATGTTCTCGTAAGCCTGACGCAAAAGTGGTTGAAGCTCTCGCGCAGTAATCGCTGCAAGCACAACCAGGGTGCTGCCGCTGCGACCCCACGCGCCGGCCGCCGGCCGGAACGCCTCCGGCGCGCGCTGGATCGCATCACGCTGCTGATCTGGAGTCAGCCGAACCATTCCAAAGTTCGAATCGGGATAACCGAGGGTGGCGAAAATGCGATTCCGAACCCGGAAATCCGGGTGCGCCATGTGCGTCCCTTCCGTGCTCTCCGGGAGCGCGAGGGCGAGGCGGCGAAATTGGTCGGGAGTCATTGCCTCCCACCTAACGAACCGGGTGCAGAATCGCGATCGCGTAAGTAATGAAAACGCAACCCACGGCCATCAAGACGAGGGCCATGAGAAAAACCACGTCCGCAAAACGCTCGACCCGATGCATGCGCGCGGTGCTTCGCGTGCGCAAAGCCCAATAGGAAGAGACGCAGGAGATGAGGAAGAGAATTGCGTCGAACGAGAGCAGGTCGTCGCCGAAGGTGTCGACCTTGCGCAAGGTAATGACCACCCGGAGCAGCCCGATCACTGTCAGGCAAACTCCAACCATTCCGGCTGAGACAGTGAAGATGTGAATGCAGATATCTTCTTCCAACCGTTTCCCGGGTCGTGAATTCTGCATAAAACCAAGAACTCAGGCGCAGCGAGAAAGGTAATCGGCGCCGGCGGCGGCGCCAGCGCGACCTGGACTGGGGTGCCGCACCCTGAGCCATCGCCAACTTCTGCTTCTGCAATGGAGGAAATCCGTCGTATTGATCCTGATGCGCTGGCCAATTTTCATCCTCATTGCGATCGCACTGCGGGGCGCGGCAGCCGCGCCTGACTACAAAGCGGTTGCCCAAATTCCAATTGGTGGAGAAGGCGGTTGGGACATCCTCACAATCGATGACGCAGCGAGACGTCTCTATTTGTCGCATGCGAACAAGGTCGTCGTCATCGATCTCGAGGCGGACAAAATCGTCGGCGAAATCCTCGGCACACCAGGAGTGCACGCCTTCGTTCCGGTGCCGGAGCTCGGGCGCGGGTTCTCGAGTAACGGGAAGGAAAATAAAACCAGCATTGTCGATTTAACGACGCTGCAGACGATTGAGAAAGTGGATGTGGGCCAAAATCCGGATGCGATCGCTTACGATCCGAGACGCGGCGAAGTCTACGTCTTTAATCACAGCGGCGGCTCCGCGACCGTGCTCAAAGCAAAGGAAGGCACGATCGTCGCAACCATTCCGCTCGGCGGCAGCCCGGAATTTCCAGCGGTCGATTCAGAGAACGGTCGAGTTTACGTCAACCTGGAAGACAAGAGCGAAGTCGCCGTGATCGACGCGGCGAAACATCAGGTCGTCGCGCGCTGGCCGCTCGCGCCGGGCGAGGAACCGAGCGGGCTCGGGTTTGATCGGGCGCATCATCGTCTTTTCGCGACCTGTCACAACAAGCTCATGGTGATGGTGGATAGCGATTCGGGCAAGGTGCTCGACAAGGTTCCGATCGGTCGCGGGGTGGATGGCTGTGTCTTCGACGATGCAACCGGGCTGGTTTTTGTCTCCTGCGGCGAAGGCGTGACGGTGATCGCGAAAGAAATCTCGCCTAACGAACTCGCGGTCGTGCAGGAATTGAAAACACAGCCCGGGGCGCGCACGATCGCGCTCGACCGAAAAACGCACCGCATCTATTTGCCGACGGCCGACTTTGGTCCACCGCCGGCGTCAAATGCACGACCCGCAATCCGGCCGAACACGATGCGCTTGTTGGTTTATGGTCCGGAGAAATAAGTGCGAGGCGCCGTTCTCATCGCTCTGCTGACAGCGGCGGCGCGGTTTGTTTTTGCCCAGGGCGGCCCGCCAATGATCACCGACGATCCGGGCACACCGGGCACCGGCCGTTGGGAAAACAATCTTGCGATCATCTTTGAACATCGCCCTAACGAGTGGGCGCTCGACGCGCCCGGGATCGACCTGAACTACGGCTGGGGCGATCACATCCAGCTCACCCTGCAGACTTCGGTTGCATGGTTGAAGCGGAGTGATCGTGGCCCAGTTGCCGGCATTGGCGGCGCGGAGGCGGCGGTGAAGTGGCGCTTTCTCGACGAGGAAACAAGCGGGCTGGACATGTCGATGTTCCCGCGGGTTCTCTTCAACATTGCCCACTCCTCGGTCCGGCGCGGACTGGCAGAACCCGGGACGCGCTTCCAGATTCCGTTCCAGGCAGCAAAGACATTGGGTCGGTTCGTTCTTGATGTGGAATTCGGGCCCCTCGTCAATTCGACCGATCGCGGCGAATTCCTCGGCGGAATTGTTGCCGCAACTCAATTGTCGAAGACGACCGCGATCATGGCGGAAGTGCATGCGACCTCGCGGATGAATTTTTCTCGCGACATCGTCACTTTGAATATTGGCTGGCGACACACCTTGAACGAGCACGCGGTCTGGATCGCCTCGGTCGGCCATGATGTGCAGAGCGACACGGACGAGCCGCTCGCTTTTGTCGGTTATTGCGGGGTGCAGCTTCTCTACTGATCAGTGCGCCTTTGCGGCCGGTTTCTGCGGGAAAGCCAGAATCAAGACGATGATCACGCCGACGAGGACGGCCGAGGCCGTGTAACGGCTCAGGGCGAGACCGCCTTGCGCAATCGGTTTGTCGAGAAAATCGCCGAGCGTCGCGCCGAGCGGCCGGGTGAGAACGAAAGCAGTCCAAAAGAGAAGCGCATGGGAAACGCTGCTGAAGTAATAGAACAGAGCCGTCACCAACAGCAGGCCGGCGAAGACCGCTCCCGCTCCGAGATAACCCATCCCGTTTGTGTCGGCCAGCCAGTCGCCGAGCGCGGTGCCCAAAGTCTGTGAAAACATGATTGTGACCCAGTAAAAAATTTCGACCTTGGGCGTGCTCACCGTTTCGATCGAAATGCTCCCGGTCGACCAGCGCCAGACCAGAAGCGAGGCGACCACGCAGGTGAGGAGAATGGCCGAGCCGCCCGCGTATCCGATCCCGAGCGAGCGGTCGAAATAATCAGCCAGCGTCGTCCCGACCGTCGTGGTCGCAACGATCGTGAGCCAATAGATGAAAGGGTGAAATTTTTTTGCCAGGATCTGCACCACCACCGCGGCGATGAAAATGGCGCCGAAGATCGCGGTTCCGATGAGATAGCCATTGGCAGTCGGCTCCGCAGTTGTTTCACCCAGCCACGACATCGTAACGGCGTCACCACCGGTTTCGCCCAGGGTGGTCGCGAGGATCTTGATGATCCAAAAGATCAGCGTGACCTCGGGGACTTTGGCAAAGGTCTCGGAAACTGGTCTCATTCCTCTGCCGGCCGGCTCTCGTCAGGTGCGTCGCAACGCAAACAGATTGTTCGCCGTTTCCCAAAGCCGCAATCGCACGAGCCGATCGTCAAATCGCGAATTCATTTTCGGCCAAAGCGCGCGCACGATGTTCTCGCCCGTGGATGGCTGGTCTCGAAACTCTCCCGTTTCCAAATCGAGATGGCGGTCCTGCCAGGGCTGAAGCGCGCTTTCAACGCCGGCGGCGAAATCGAGAAAATTGTAAAGCGTCCCGCTCCGCTCGTCATAGTCGCCGCCGATCGTTGCCTCGGTGAGATAGCGATGGCCGTGCCCGCGCGGGTTGTTGCATTTGCCGTAAAGCGATGCGTTTTCCTCCGCTGAAAGTGCGGCCGCATGGAGGCGATGGGCCGCGTTAAACGACCGGCGCATCCCGAGGAAGAAATTTTCCCCGGTCCAGAACTCGGCGAAAAAATCATTGCGTTCGTGGAGACGGACGCGCTGCACCGGGAGGGCGCCGGCAACGCGCTCGAAGAGATATTGCGCAAGGCTTTCGGTCGTCTTCGGGCGATTCGTTAGGCCGACGACCTCGTGGTTCAAATTTTTGTGATCCAGTTCCATCCGCAATCCGCCGAATGCTTCCGTTAAGGCCTTGTGACCCGCGCCGCTCTCACTTTCGCCTCCACGAAAAGTGAAACGCGCCCGGTAATGATGACCATGCCCGTGCGGCGAGCTGGCGATGCCGAAGAGCTGCTCGTTTTCGGCCGCGCTCAGGTGCGGTGACATCGTCTGGCGCGCGGCGGAAAATTCGAGCCAATGATTCTCGTCCAGCGTGCCATCGGCATAACAGGTGGCGCTGCGCTCCGGCGATTCCCGGAGGTGACAGGCGACCAGCCTCGCATCGGCATCGGCAAACTCGGGCGCCACTTCCACGAACAGCTGCCGCGCGACGTTCTCCGCCGTCGGCGCCCGATCGCGAAAGGCGGGATGATCTTCGTTCAGGAACTTGTGATCGAAACGCGCGTTCAGGATCTGTCCGACCCGGCGTTTGATCTCGCTGATGTTAACCAGCATTCCAGTGCCTGGATTGACCGTGCCGGTAAAGACAAACCAGGCGACGTAATTGCGGCCGGTGCCATAACGAGCAGCGCTTTCCGGCCCGAAGATGGCGAGGTTCTCTTCCGCGGACTTACCCGGGAGAAATAACCGCCGCGAGGCGGAGAACTCAAGCCGCTTGCTGACCGTCAGCAGCATCGGCTCTTACTGCGCGAGCAGAGCAAGAAATTCGCTCCGGGTCCGTGCGTCTTCCTTGAAAACCCCGAGGAGACAGGAGGTTTTCATGACCGAGTTCTGCTTTTCCACTCCGCGCATCATCATGCAGAGATGCTTGGCCTCGATCACGACCGCCACGCCGTTCGGGTGCAGGCATTTCATCAATGCATCGGCAATCTGGGTCGTGAGATTTTCCTGAATCTGCAAGCGACGCGCAAAGACATCAACGATCCGCGCTGTCTTGGATAAACCTATGACGCGGCCGTTTGGAATATAGGCCACGTGCGCCTTACCGACAAATGGGAGCAGGTGATGCTCGCATAACGAGTAAAGCTCTATGTCCTTTACCAGAACAATTTCACTCGCGTCGGAATCAAAGAGTGCGCCGTTAACAATCTCATCAAGACTCTGGCGATATCCCTGAGTCAGAAACTCAAAGGCCAGGGCCGCGCGCAGCGGCGTTTTGCGTAAGCCCTCACGTTCCGGGTCTTCGCCGACGGCCTCGAGAAGTGAGAGATACGAGCTTTCCATGGCCGCGAGTTTGGCCGCCCCGCAGCGCGGCACATTCCGCAGGCGCCGCTCGGCCGCCTCGAGTTCGGTTTCGTGGTTATGGCCAGTCATTCTTAATCCAGCCAGCTCTGTGGATACTTTTCGTCATCGAGTTTCACCGCCTGCTCCGTCAGCTCAAGGGTGTGCTCGGTGTCGAACATGACCGCCAGTTCTTCCGTCCGCGCTGCATTCTTACTCGCCATGATCGTACCCGGGTGCGGCCCGTGCGGGATGCCACGTGGATGCAGCGTGATCGAGCCGGCCTCGATCCCGCGGCGTGAACCGAAGTTACCACGGACATAGAACAGAACTTCGTCCGCTTCGACATTGTCATGTACCCAGGGAATCTTGACCGCTTCGGGATGATAATCGAGCATCCGCGGCGCGAAAGTGCAGACGACATAGCCGCGAATCTCAAACGTCTGATGAATCGGCGGCGGCTGATGAATCGCCCCGGTGATCGGCTCAAAATCGGCCGCATTGAAGGTAAAGGGATAGACGTGCCCATCCCAGCCGACCACATCAAGGGGATTATGCGCCATTGTCACCTGCGTCCAGCGCGGGCCGTCCTTGACCAATATCCGTGTATCTTCCTCCTTATCAATCACGAGTAACTCCGTTGGCCCGTGAAAGTCCCTTTCCGAATAAGGCGAGCCCATGCGAATCTGGCCGTCGTGGTTGAGATAGCGGCGTGGAATACGCACCGGGCCGACTGACTCGAGAATGAGATAATCCTCCTCCTCCACCTTGTCGGGAACCAGCCGATAAGTGATTCCGCGCGGGATAACAATGTAATCTTCCGGCTTGTAGCGGAGTTTCCCAAACTGTGATTCGAGAACGCCGCCGCCCTTGAAAACGAAAATAATCTCATCCGCGCCGCCGTTCTTGTAATACTCGTACTCACCGTAGGTCTTGGCCGGCTTTTGCCGGTAAGCGATAATGTCCTGGTTAAAAAGAATTGGAATACGGCCCGTATAGAGATCACCGCGACGCGGGATGTTTGCCGTCTTCAGATGATGATGACGCAGCGGGGAACCGGTAACCTTCTTCAACTCCTCGCACTTGAGCAGTTTTATGTCACGCACCCGGGTTGGCGGCCGCAGGTGATACATGATCGAGAAGGCTTCGTTGAACCCTTCGGTCGTGATAACATGCTCGTAATAGATTCCTTCGTTCTTGTAACCCGGTCCGGCGCCGTTGCGATGGAACCAGACGTGGTGCTTGCTTGGCAGTTCGCCGAGACGTTGATAATGAGCCATGACTTAAACTCCTAGAGGTTTCCGCGCTCGGCTTGTTCTCTTTCGATTGCTTCGAAGAGCGCTTTGAAGTTGCCCTTGCCAAAGCTCTTCGCGCCTTTGCGCTGGATGATTTCGTAAAACAAAGTCGGCCGATCTTCGACCGGTTTGGTAAAAATTTGCAGGAGATAACCTTCGTCATCCCGGTCAACCAGAATTCCAAGACGGCTGAGCGGCTCGACATCTTCATCAATCTTCCCGACGCGATCGAGCAGGTCGTCGTAGTAAGTCGTCGGGACCTTGAGGAACTCAACTCCGCGGCTTTGCAGGTCGGTCACGGTCTCGACGATATTCTTCGTCGCCATCGCGACGTGCTGCACACCTTCGCCGTTGTAAAAATCGAGGTATTCCTCCACCTGCGACTTCTTTTTTCCTTCCGCCGGCTCGTTGATCGGGAATTTGACGTAACCGTTGCCATTACTCATGACCTTGCTCATAAGCGCGGAGTATTCCGTCGAGATATCCTTGTCATCAAAACTGAGGATGTTGCGAAATCCCATCACATCCTCGTAAAACTTGACCCAGGGATTCATCTGGTTCCAGCCGACATTGCCGACACAATGATCGACATACTGCAGGCCCGTTGCTGCGGGATTGTAGTTCGTCTCCCATTTCCGGAAGCCAGGCATGAACGCGCCGTGGTAATTGTTTCGTTCGATGAAGAGATGGACCGTATCACCGTAAGTGTGGATGCCACTCATCACCACCTCACCTTTATCATCGGTCAGATGTTTCGGTTCGAGGTAACTCGTGCCGCCGCGCTTGGTTGTCTCTTCCCAGGCGGAAGTCGCGTCCGGCACTCGCAGGGCCAGGGCCTTCACGCCATCGCCATGTTTGTAGATGTGATCGGCGATCGGGTTCTCCGGCCGGAGCGGCGTGGTAAGAAGAAAAGTGAGTTTGTTCTGCCGAATCGCGTAGCTGACCCGGTCCTTCACTCCAGTCTCGGGCCCGGCATACGCCAGGCTCTGAAAACCGAATGCGGTCTTGTAGTAATGCGCCGCCTGTTTCGCATTCCCAACGTAAAACTCGACGTAATCGGTTCCTTCAAGAGGAAGGAAATCGGTCGAGGGAGCGGCTTTGGTCTTTGGTGTTTCGAGTGTTGTTTCCATAAGCGTCTTGCGGTTACGCGCCGCCCTGACAAAAGGTGAAGCGCGGCTTCCAAATTATAAGGCCATCGTCCCTGCCTCGCAATCCCCCAATCCATTGTCGCGGTGAGCCTGCGCCGACCCGATGACTATGGGGAAATGCGCGGCCCTGCGAAGCGGGCAATCATTTTCTGAAAACGCGGATCAGCCCGGATCGGATCAAATATCGGGTCCAGACGGAGCAACGCCGGAGTCAGCGGCCGGACCCAGACCAGTGGACCGCGATAAGGGACCGAGACAAGTCTTTCCAGGCTGGCCAACGCCCGTTCGGGATCGCCTGCCCACGCCGCGATCCGGGCGGTAATTTCAATCGAGAATGGGCCATACATCGCATCCTGCTCGGTTGGATTCGCGCGACTCGCTCGCTCGGCAAAAGCAAACGCCGCTGCTTCGTCTCCGAGACCCATATTGGTCAGCGCGAGATCATCGAGCAGAGCGAAGTTTTGTGGCTGGGTCTTAAGAAACTGTTCGAGTTCGCTCCGTGCCTGCTGCCAGCTTTGCTTTGCCGCATTCGTCTCACCTGCAACTTGCTGCGCCCAGCCCAACCAAAAGCGCAGCTCGCCGTTAAAATAGCCAAGACTCGGATCCGGTCTGGCCAGAATCTCCTTCAATTGCCTGATGACTGTCTCGGGTCGGCGCTCGAGAATTGCCTGATAGGCCTGCGTTTCGATGATAAATGGCTGGTCGGCCGGCGCTCGCAGCGGCGCGAGTAAGCTGGAAGCTTCAGCCAAATTTCCTTGCGCTTGAAAGACGGCTGCTTTCAGCGCGATCGTATCCTGGTCATCCGGCGTGATATCGAGAACCTGATCGAGCTTGCGCATTGCTTCGGGAAAACGGCCAAGCAAAAGATAGGATAGGACATGCTGAGTAAGCAGGTTGGCGTTGCGTGGATCAAGCTGCTCCGCCTGGTTGAAATAGGACTCGCTCTTTTGCCATTGGCCGCGCCGCCGCATGACATAGGCGAGGGACTCGGGAATCCGGCTGTTATTGGGCAGAAACTGACGTGCCCGCTCGAAATATCTCGCCGCGCTCTCGTAATCCTTCAGGCAACCATAGTAATAGTAACCCTTTGCGACCAACGCTTCGCCCAGGTCCGGCTTGAGTGTAAGGGCGGTTTCCGCCGCGACTCGCGTCTCTTCGCGCAAGGCCGCCGTAGGCTGAAGGCTCTGCGTGATGTAGCCAATCGCATCGACATATGACAGTAACGCCCAGGCGAGGGCAAATTTTGGATCGAGCCGGACCGCTTCGCGCAAATGTTTCTGCGCGCCGAGCGACTTTGAAGGTGTAATTCCTCCCGTCTTCACGGTGTAAGCCAAACCGCGCAGGTAAGCGTCATATGCGTCGGGGTTGTTCGTCGGCCGGGCGGCGATCACTTCTTTCTCCGCACCGGTAAGTCTGGCCTGTAACTGCTCGGCGATTGCTTTTGCCACCTCACTCTCGACCGAGAACAGATCGGTCAATTTGCGATCGTAAACATCGCCCCAGAGGTGAGAATCATTCGCCGCCTTGATCAGTTGCACATTAACGCGGACACTCTGGCCATTCTTTTGCACGCTCCCTTCGAGAATGTTTGCCACCCCTAACTCCCTTCCAATGTCGCGCAGATTTTCCGGCGCAGTCTTGTAATGCTCAGTCGAAGTGCGCGAGATTACTTTCAGGTCCGCGATTTTGGACAACCGGTTGAGAATTTCATCCTGGATTCCCTCGGCGAAGTAGGCGTTTTCTTTTTCGCTGCTCAGATTCGCGAAAGGCAGGACCGCGATTGACTTCTGAGGAATTGCCGCGACGCGCTGCGCGCTCGGCAATCCGGCGCGAGATAACTGCTGCGACCTGGGCCGGAGTAATTGAAACAGCCACAGGCTGGCTGCGATCGCCGCGGTTATAGTAAGAAAAAGGGCAAACTTGCGCCGGGTCCACTGTGGCAGACGAACATCCGGCGGGATATTCTCGGTCCGCTTCATTCCTTCCGGTGTCATTTCGAAGGCCCAGGCAATGACAAGCGCAATCGGAAATCCCAGGACTACGACAAGAACAAACAACCTGATGAGCCAGCTCGGAACCCCGAAGAAAGGAAAAACCTGAGTTGCTATCTGAATGAGCAACCAGGCAATGACCGCGTAACCGGCCGCGACTTTATACACGTTACGCCGTCTTAGCTCAGCGAAGAAGCCCTTTAGTTTCACGGCTCGAATATGGAGAATCCTCCTTTAAAGTAGACGTAACCGATCAGGCCAGGCAAGGAGGCGTGCGCGGTCCGGACAACACGAGCAAGACGCCTTGCCAGCGCGGTTCCCAATCAAAAAGCGAAGCCAAAGCTGAAATGAAAGGCGCCGAAAGCTTCATCCTGGCGCGGGCTTGGATTTACTCCGTAATCGAGCCGGATTGGACCAATCGGCAGATTATAGCGCAACCCGGCGCCGACCGCGTAACGCATGTCATCGAGACCGGGAGAGCGCGCATCGCGGAGCAAATTGCCCGCATCAACAAAGACCGCGCCTAACAAATCGTGCCAGATCGGAAAGGTGTATTCCACGTTGAACACGGTGTAGAACTCGCCTCCGATCGGATTCCCGCGCGCATCGTGCGGACCGAGGTCGCGCTCGCCGAAGCTACGCACGCTTGTGCTCCCGCCGATGAAAAAGCGTTCGTCGATCGGGATGGCGAGCGGCGCGGCCGTGCCCGCCGTGTCGAGCGGATAAATAATCGCGGCCCGTGCCCCAAACGCCAGCATGCTCCGCTCGAACCATTTTTGCAGCGGCGACTTGTTCAGCTCCTCCCCGACCAGTTGCGGTTGCGCCGGCCGGAAAGACAAGTAGTAGCTCACCCGCCCGGTGGTACGGAGAAAATCCAGGTCACTGCCGATCGCGCTCGCGGAGAAATCGACCGTGTTGTCAAAGACAAAGCCGCGCGGCGCGACGAACGGGTTCTTGCGCAGGTCGAGTGTCTGAGTCAATCCGACGGCACTGATAAAATAGGACGTGTCCCCGAGAAACTCCGGCTTCACCCCGCCAGCGGGCCGGCTGATATCGACATGCCGGTCGCTGATAACAAGACCCACCGTGTAGGTATCCGTGATCTTGCGGCTTAGTGTAAGTGTGTTGCCGAGCTCGAACTTCGAATAACCATCGAAATCGAACGTAATGGCAGAAATGCGCTCCTTTAAGGCGAAGCTGGTGTCAAAGAGATAGGGATCTTCGTAAACGATATCCCCCTTGTAACCGCGTTGCGACCATTCCACCGAGGTGGTAACAGGCCGGCCGTAGCCGAAGAGATCGCGATTCGCATAGGAAGCCCCGACGATGAATCCTTCAAATGAGCCATAACCGACCGATAACCCAAACTCCTGCGGCTTGGCTTCCTCGATACTGACGTCAAGACGGAGAAGGTTGCCGTCCACTGGAGTAGGCTTGACGCGAAGGATATTGAAAAGGCCGGTGCGCATCATTTCCCGGAACTTTTTGTCAAGGGTCTCGGGGCTGTAAGGCCGGCCTCGCAATTTCTTGAAGCGGTTGACGAGGTAAGCCGGGTGTAACTGACGGGTGCCACTGACATTCACGCCGTCGAAATAATAGATCTTACCCGGCTCAACCGTGATTCGGATCGGCACGCGGCCGTGCAGGGAGAGCGAAGGATCGCCGATTGCATCCACCTTAGCGGCATAATAACCGCGAGTTTTGAAGTAGGATTCGAGGCGGCGGGGAATATCTGCGAGTCGTGCCTGGGTATAGGGTTGCTTAATCAGATCGATGATCTGTCCTTCCAAGGCGAGCGGGCCGTAAATGGTCTCGCCTGCGAAGTTAATCTTGCCGAACCAGTATTGCTGACCTTCATGAACAAGAATCCGGACGACGACCAGGTCCGGTCTGACATAATTGTATTCCGGCTTCTCAACTGTGCAGTTGATGTAGCCTTCCGAGATATAGAAGCGCTGCACCAAATTCGCCCCTTCCTCGAGATCGCTCGGGACGAACGGCAGCGACGCTCCGCCCAAACCACGTTCCTTGGTCGGACCGGCAACGTAGTCGAACAGTTTGTCGGTCGGAACATGGTTGTTCCCGACAAAGATAATTTTACTCACGTGAACAAGCGGCCCTTCTGCGACATTGAGGCGAAAGCGATTCCCAGATACAATCGTATAACTTACATCGACCTTGGCGTAACCGTGATTGCGATAGAATAGCTCGAGGAAAAAAGCGGCATCGTCGGCGCGGGCACTCGTGAGTCCGTTTTCGACAATGAAGGTAATCTGCTCCTTCAACTCCGAGCGGAGGCGTTTCTCATCGAAGGCATGATTGCCGCGGATTTCGAGAATGCCGGTCTGCTCGGCGATTTTCTCCATTGTTTTGCGGTGCTCGCGCCGCTGTTTTTCCTGCTGTTGCTGCTGCGGAAGCGCGACCGCGCCCTGGCTGCCGGTGCCCTGGGTTTCCTGCCCCAGGAGCGGGACAAGCCCGAGGCCAAGCGCGAGGATGACAGGAACGAAGATTCTAAGTGCAAAAGGCCTCCCGTCCGGACGTCGTCCGCTGGACCTGGTTTTGTTGTGGTAGTGCCCTGGCCTTTGCACAGCCTAACGAAATCGCACGAGATACTTCACCAGCCCGCGAAAGCCGCCCTGCACCCCAAGGTCACCTACGAGCACGACATGGTCACTTACCTTGTAGCGCGCGGTCGCGGTTTGTTCGCCGGTGCGCGGATCGGTATTGCCAAATTCCACATCGAGCCGGCTGAAGAATGAGCTTTCGTTGCTTTCCGGTTCCTGGCCTTTCTTGAAAATTTTCCGGTAGAGCTGTTTCACGAGCAGGATGGCGGCGCGACTTGCGAGCACGTTCCCGCTCGATAACTCTTCCCGGGTCGTGCCGGTGGCGAGAAGTGAGATAATCTCTTCCTGGGGAAGCGGCGGCTCACTGCTGAAGATCGCCTGGGGCGCGTTGGCCGTTCCGTAAATGTAAGCGTGAATCGTGTAGTCGCGGATAAGTGACACACCTTGTAACTCAAGGCGCGGGTTGAGCGGGTCATCGGGGGTGAAATAGACAAAGCCGAGTGTGATCGAAAGCGTGCTGAAAGGCAAAGTCGCGTCGAAATTTTCCAGCCGCACCTGTCCCTGCAGTCCGGGGTGCAGCCCCGTGCCCGTAAGTCGCATATCAATGATCGCGCGGCCGCTGGCCAGATTTCCGCGAATGAGGAACGGCTCCTTACTCTTAATCGCGAGATCGAATTTCCAGTCGCGCAAGGGCGGGTTCGGAAACGACAAAGTCGGCGCGGCCGAAGGCGGCTCGGGATGAGGCGCGGGTCGTCCCGGGAGAGTGATCGGAATGATGTCGATGTTTTTGAAGAACCGGCTGTTGGTGGTCGCGACCTGACCTTTCACAGTCGCGGCGTTGAAGGGACCATCGACGGTGACATCCGCATCAACCCGGACCGTCAGGTTATCATTGCGCGCGACGAGGACGCTGCTGGCCTTCAAATGCAGATCGAGTGTTGGTTTCGTTAGGCTGGGAAAACGTATCGCGCCGGAAACGCTGAACGGCCCGCCCGCGATGTCGCCGCCGAAGCGCTCGATCCGCAGCTCGTTATTGCGGAAATTGAGCTGCGCGTTGAAATCGTGCAGCGCCGGGAGGCTCGGGTTATCGAAGCGGGCGAGATTGATGTGCATGTCGGTCGCACCACTGAAGGTCGGCTTGGCGATCGTACCATCGATGTTGACATTGAAAGCGACGTTCCCATCGAGCTGGCGCAAGGCAGGAACAAATTCCCTGACGAAATTAATTGGGCTGCGCGGCATCACCATTTTGGCCTGGAGCGGGGTGCTGGACGGGAGCTGTCGCTTCGCGAGCACGTCAGAGACGTTCAAGGGCAGCTCGGCCGTGAGCTGCACTGGTTCAATCCGCGGCTGCTTGATCGTGCCGTTGACCCTGAGCTGCTGGTTTTGTAACTGCGCCGCGATCTCGATCGTTGCGGGCTGGAGCTGCTTCATCGCGGCCGCTTCAAGATTCTGCATCTTCAGGTTAAAGCTGGCCTGAACCTGATCGAGCGGCCCACGCGCGTCCAAGTTAGCCGAGACCTGCCCGGTCACCGGCGGCTTCATCCCGAGATCGCGCGATAGTTTCGCAATGTCGAGATTCTCAGACTGAAACGTGACGTGGACATCGCCGTGCGGGGGGAAGAGCGGACGGCCGGTGCCAAGGTTACTCCAGGTGAATGGAATTTCCGCGTAACCAGTGGCGTATTTGGCCGCCGCCTGACTGACCTGAAGGTTGCTCACCTGAAGCTTTGAACCTTGTGCTTCGATGCTGGCCTGGAGGTTGAACTTATCGCTCCCGAGATAAACGATCGGCACCTTGAGTTGCTGCGGTGTGTAATGGGCCTCGACTCGTGCGCTGAGGTTTCGAAGCTCGTTGTAACGCCCGTTCTCGAGCCGGAGATTCAGGTCACCTGTGTTGTTAAAATTTGCCGCTGTCCCATGACCATTCCATTCCAAGACTAACGAGCCAGCCAACTGCTTTTTTGTCGCCGGCGGCGGTGACCCCGGTGGGGTGGCATTGAGCAGAGGATCAAAAGCCGAGAGATCGGCAAGATGCACGGTCGCCTGGCCGTTGTACTGGAAGGGCTTTTGCAAATGCACGTCCGCCTGAGCATGGAGGTAATCCTGATCGTTAATTGTGGCCGTCAGGTCGTTGAGATGGAGGATGCCATTCGTGATCGCGGCCTGGAGGTCCAGTTGTCTCACGACCAGATTCTTCGCTGCAATCTCCTCGCCGCTAAGATTGAATTTACCGTTCGCTAGCCGATTGCGGATCTGAACCTGACCATTTCCCTGGAGCGAACCGGTTACCTTGTTTGGTGCGTCAGCCTGCCAGAAATCGGCTAACTGCGGAGCATTAAGGCTGAATTGAATGTCAGCGGGCTGGTTCATCAGCTTTTCGTTAGGTCCGGGGAGCTGGATCTTTCCCTCGAGCCGCAGATTATTGGCGCCGTCCTGCACCAGGAGCGGAGACAGAGTCACATCGGGCCCGCTGCTTTTTACCTCGGCCTGGACCTGATCGATGGCAAAACTCCCATAGCGCAGATCACTTAGTTGAAGGCGGATGTTTGAGATTACTCCCTCGTAAATCTGTCCACTCTTTTTCTCGTTAGGCGTTCCCATTTTCTTCTCCGCCTGGAGATCGGCCGAGAGATTGCCAATCGCCGCCTCCCGGTAATGCACCTGTTCACCGGTCGCGCGGGCGTTCACCTGCACGGTGTTATTTTCGGTCCTGATATTGCCGTTCGCCTGCAGGCTGCCGCTGGCCGGCGGAGTCATGAAGGAAGTAAGCTGGCTAAGATCGGGGGCGTTGATCGAGAACTGAAGATTGGCCGGGGTTTGCGCGAAACCACCGGTAGTCCGCGGCAGATTGAGCGCGCCATGAAACTCGACCTGGTTGTTACCCTGCTGGATGCGCCCTTCGCGGATGATTGCCTGGCCATTCTTCGCCTCGGCATCCAACTTCACCTCATCGAGCTTGAAGGCGCCCTGTCGCACATTTTGCAGGTCGGCGTTGATGCTGCCGTTCCAGGTCGCCGGCTTGGTCAGATCTCCCTTTAAGTCGAGCTGGACGTTCTTGACTTCGCCGGAGAGTTGACCCGGCGTCTTACCGAGATACTTCGCAAGCTTGTCCAGGCTAATATCTCTCGCCTGCAGCTTGGTGCTCGCGCTCGTCGAAGGTCCCGCGGTCGAGATTTCCGCCTGCGTGTTCACTTCGCCGCCCCCGACGGTGCCCTTGAGCGTGAGGCCGAGTTTCCCCTGCCCGACTTGCGAAGCATTCACGTTCACCGCCTCGAAGTGAGTGTTCTGATCGAGCGTCAGGTTACGAATATAGAGATTCTTCCCGGCATAAGTGGTGGTGCCCTGAATGTTGGTCCAGGTATCAACTCCCGGCACCTGCACCTTCGTGACCTGGAGTTTGCCTTCGCGCTCGGGATAAAGGCCGAGATTGAAATCCCGCACGACCATGTCCTGTGACTGTCCTTTGATCGTTAGGTTAACGTTCCGCGCCACCAGTCGATCGGGAAAATACTCGGGCAACTTAAACTGCTGCTGCTTCGCCGGCGTGGGCGTCGGCGTCGGAACCGGCGCCTTGGAGGAATCAATTACCGCGGTCAGATCATGCAGCTCGACATTCTTCAGCGTCTCGGAGAGGCCGTGGAAAACCAGGTCCCAAAGGTTGTAATCGACTTTGACCAGGCCGGCATCGAGTGCGCGCAGAGCGGAGGGCCCGGTCGCGGTCGCATGGACATCATGCAAGGCGAGCTCGCCGATCGGGTCGCCTTCAAGCCGGAATTGCAGCTTCAGGTTTTGCCCGGAGGCGTAACTGTGCGCGACCGCGCGGATCAGCGCCCGCAGGATCGGCGCGTGGAACACCACGAGCGCGAACAGGAGGGTGCCGAGCACGATAAGCGTCCACCGCACCCATCGGCGTTTTTGCGGCGGCGGTGCATCCTCTCTTTCATTTTCGCCCACGATTGTGCCTCGGCTGTTTCCCCTGAAATCGCAAGCAAACGGCGGCCTGCGCTCACTTTCTGGACTACGGCGGCGGCCGGTTTACCTTCCGAGTTGCCGCCCCCAAGAAGTGATGGCACCGGAAAAATTTTTCGACTACCTCGAGGGAAAACTGCCAGCCGACGAGCGCGAAGGACTCGAGCGCGCGCTCATCGCCGACCCCGAATTGCAGAAGGAGTTTGTCGCGGCGCGGCAGATCCATCGCACACTCGAGCGTTCGCCGGAGGAATCCGCGGCGCTCGCGCGGGCCGGCTCACGCGGGCGCCACCTGGCCGCGGCTTTCGCCGTCCTCGTCGCATTAAACGTCGGGATCGGCTTATATTTCATCTTCCGTTCCGCCGGGCCTCCGCCGGAAATGCACCGGGCGCAGCTCGAAGCGATGCGGCAGCAGGTGGAACGTTCGGTCAAACAGGCGGCTGCGGCTAATTTCAGTCCGCCGAGAATTGCAGCGCCGCCGATCGTGCTCACGATTCCGGCAGAGAAACAGGAGGCGGTTGCGAAAGCGATCATCGGCGCGGCGGAGCAAGCCGGTGGCTCCGGCACGAAGGAATTGCCTGACGAAAAGGGGGAACGGATTTTTGTTCTCGTGCCGGCGGCGCGCGAGCCGGAGTTTCGGCAAAGCCTGAGTGCGTTTGGCGCATCCCCGTCGCCGGCTGAGGCTGCGGCCAGCCCGAGCCCAGCCTCGCCTAACGAACCGGTGCACCTCGAAATTGTTCTCTCCCGTCCGCTCAGAGACGGACAATGATCGCGGTCACCTTCGCCCACCCGAGCGAAAGCCGCGCTTTTCTCCGGCGCTTTCGCGATTTGCGTGGCAAGGTGGAAGTGCTGCACACCGGGATTGGTGCGAGCGCCTGTCGCCGCCGGCTGACGCCGCTCCTCGCCGGCGGGCGCTTTGATCTGCTCATCAGCAGCGGCTTTGCCGGAGCGGTCGACGATTCGTTAGGCGTGGGCGACCTGATCGTGGCGGAAAATTTCTCCACCGCCGGGATGCTCGAAAAGGCGCAGGCGCTGGTTCCCTGCGCGCCCGTCACGCTCGCGAGCGCGACGCGGGTGCTCGAGAGCGCCTCGGCCCGCCGCGCCTTTGCTGCCGAGCATGGCGCGAGCGCGGTCGACATGGAGACGCAAACCATCGCGGAACTCTGCGCGGCGCGGAATCTTCCCCTCCTCTCCCTGCGCGTGATCAGCGACTCTCCCGCCGCGCCTCTGCCCGCGCCGGCCGAGGTGCTTTTTGATCTCGTGACCCAGCAGACCAGATTGGGGCGGCTGGTCCCGTTCGTTCTTGGGCACCCGGTCGCGATCCCACGGCTGATCCGGTTCGGCGCTCAAATCGTTGGCGCGCGCCGCGTCCTCGCGCTCGCCCTCCTCCGGCTCGTCCGCGAGTTATCGTAGGCGTCGCTGGACAACAACCCGCCCGCGGGATGCCGCCGCGCGATCAGTTAGGCAGCGCTGAGCAGAAGCTCCCCCGCGGATGACAACTGCCGCCGGTTCCGCGACAGTCGCGCATGCAACATCCCGTCATGCTCGGGCTAAGCATTTTCATCGGCGCCATTCTCCTTCTCTTCGGGCGCCGACTTTTTTGGCTCCTGGTCGCCGGGATCGGCTTCTGGATCGGTTTCCAGATCGTCCCCTACATCATGCACCAACCGCCGCCCTGGCTCGAGATCGTGCTCGCGGTTGTCTTCGGCCTCATCGGCGCGGTGCTTGCTTTCGTGCTGCAAAAGATCGCAATCGGTATCGCCGGCTTTCTCGTCGGCGGCTATCTCGCGATCGAAATCCTGAATGCCTTTGTCAACCCGCAGCCGCAGTTCTCCGCCCTCGCTTTTTTCATCGGCGGAGTCATTGGCGCGATCCTGATGCTGATCCTTTTCGACTGGGCGCTGATCGTTTTCTCCTCGATCGCCGGGGCCGAGCTGATCGTTAGTCATCTCCACGTGCCCGCGACCGGGGTGACAATTGTGCTTGTGGTCCTGATCGCGCTCGGCATTGCGATTCAGGCGGGCATGTTCATGCGGCGACGCGCGCGTCGGCCGCTATGAAGTGTTCCGCCCCGCACTCGCCGCGGCCGTCTTGCTGCCGAAAGCGCTGAGTGCCTTTGGCGAAAGGCGGTTTTCCGATTAACCTTTCCGCCTTGCTATGAAAACTCTCTTTGCAGTGGTCGTTTTTCTTGCCCTTGCCTGCGGTGGGATGATTGCTCTCGCCCGTCACGACATCGCCGCGCAGTCCGATTCTCATTTTCGGCAATACCGACCTGTCACCGCCTCCTTCAGCCGGTTCCGCGGCGACAGCCAGCACCTGATCTCGATTTACTATCGCCTCCATTTCCCGGACAAAAAGCCACCCCTGCGCGAAGCCGTCGCCTTCTGGTCGCTCAAACCATTTCGTCACGTCAGCTTCATGACGAAGTGAGCCGAACCGCAGCAATGAGAAGATGAAGCAGTGGACAACTTTGATCGCAGCGGCCGCTTTGTGTCCCGGCAACCTGATCGGGGCGAGCCCCAGTCCCACGCCACCGGAGAGCGCGGCGAACAAATACATGCACCAGACCAGCATCGAGCAACTGGCCGCGCATTTCGAAGATCCCGGTCGCAAAAAATGGCAAAAGCCGGATGAAGTGATCGCCGGTCTTGGCCCGCTTGCCGGCAAGACGGTGGTGGATATTGGGGCCGGCACGGCTACTTCTCGTTTCCGATCGCGGCGCGCGGGGCAAAGGTAATCGCGATTGATATTGATCAGCGCTTCCTCGATTACATCGAAGCGCGGAAGCAAAAAGAGAAAACAAAAGGCGAGATCGAAGTCCGCCGGACAACGCCCGATTCGCCAGGACTCAAGCCTGGGGAAGCCGACGTGATTCTGATCGTCGACACCTGGCACCACATCGAGGACCATCCCTCCTATCTGAAGAAACTAAGAGAAGCCCTGCATCGCGGCGGAACCCTGGTCATTATCGACTTCAAAAAAGAAGAGACGCCAGAAGGCCCGCCGCCCGAACTGCGCCTAACGGCGGCAGAGGTCCAATCCGAATTGCACGCCGCCGGATTTAAGATCGCGTCGACAGACGAAAAGACTCTGCCCTATCAGTACATCATCAAGGCAAGATGATTTAAGGCTGTCTCGCGCTAGTGGGGGAAATGCCGCACGCCCCTCAAAGCCATCACGACTTTGCATTCATTAGCCGCAGGGAAGCGCTCCTCGGCCCACTACCGCGCACCAAAAGACAAGAGCCCGCGCTACCTTGCGGCAGCGGGGCTCTCTAGTGTTGCCGAATTCCCCGGGCCGAGCCCGCTTCAAACTTCTCTCAACCGGCTGCAATCTGATTGTCCGGAACCCGCGGTGCCGCCAGCATACGACGGTGAGTCTGACCAAAATAGAACAAGCCGTAAAAGAACTGAGCCCGGAGGAACTGGCCAGCCTTGCCGCATTCATCGCGCGGCAGGATAAGCTCGTTTGGGACGAACACCTCGAGCAAGACTTTTCCCCTGGAGGCAAGCACGCCGCGGCCTTGGAACAGATCGATGCCGAGATCGATGCTGGAAACACCAGGCCGATGGCGCGAAATCTCGTGCGCTCGCCTCCTTCTGGCGATGCTACAACGACTTGCCGGAACACGTGCAGCGATTGGCGAGGAAGAACTTCGAGCTGTTTAAGACCAATCCGCACCATCGTCGTTAGGTTTTCAGAAGAAGGGCCGCGTCTACACGGTTGAGATCGGCCGTATCTGTCGGGCCATCGCCCGCGGACGGAAGGGAGACTACTACAAGCCATCTCACAAATGGCGTGCATCTGCGCGGCAGCGTTGCATGCCCTCACCTCAATGCTTTAGCCGACCGAGAGGGGGACGCGCAGCGCCAGGTGAGGGGCTGGTGAGATTGCAGCGGCCCGGTTTATGAGACGCCTTCTGCTGGTTCTGGATCGGCACCCACGAGAAGTATAACTGCTTCAAGTTCTGAGGCGCCGAAGTCGGGGACTGGTAGCCGAGTTTGAAGACGCTCTTGTGTCTTGACCGCTTAAAGCGGTCGAGTGAATAATGGGCGATGCGGCAAACGCTTCTGCACGGCTTGTTCCCTCAGGTCCGCGCGGAAATCCTTCGCCTGCTCTTCACCCATCCGCGGAACGAATTGTACGTCCGCCAACTCGCTCGCCTGAGCGATCTATCGCTCCAGACCATTCAGGACGAACTGGCCAAGCTGGAAGCGGCTCGTCTCGTCGTCAGCCGAAGCAACGGCTTTCACCGCTTTTATCGCGCCGATCCGAAACACCCGCTCTATGCGACCCTGCGAAAGCTCGTCGCCCGCGCAGCCGCCCAGGCGAAGCCCCGGCCCAAGGCCAGAGGCAAACGCCGAGCACGATCGCGGTGAAGCGAGGCGTAATGATCACTCCGCAGTCGAATCATCTGACCCATCCAAGCCGTACCAGTAGGAACGACTCACCGCGTTCATTTCCCCTCAGGCAGCCTGCGGGGATTGAAGCTGCCAAGCGATTCTTGACCGCTTTATGCGGTCAAGAATCGAATTCCGGTGCAAGAAGGTGCAGGTAAAGAACGGGGAGGAGCGGGATGAATCCTCCCACACCGAAAGTGCACCGTTTACTACCAGGAACTTTGCCTGTTGACCGCTTAAAGCGGTCGAGCCGAAACACGATTGACGATGAGATGAAGAACCCCTGGGTTCTAGCGGTGCGCAGGTGCCGCCAGTCCTGGGCATCGTGGAGCGATCAATTCTTTTGCTCGTCGACCGCTTAAAGCGGTCAAGATCGCCTGCGCGGTCAAGAATCGAACCCCGGTGCAAGAAGGTGCAGGTAAAGAACGGGGAGGAGCGGGATGAATCCTCCCACACCGAAAGTGCACCGTTTACTACCAGGAACTTTGCGTGTTGACGGCTTAAAGGGGGTCGAGTCAAAACACGATTGACGATGAGATAAAGAACACTGCGTCGCGGGCGGCGCGCAGTGCTGCCAGTCCTGGGCATCGTGTAGCGATTAATTCGTCTTCCTCTTCGACCGCTTAAAGCGGTCAAGATCGCCTGCGTGAGGATAATTTTGCACCGGGTTGCCGTGGTAATCCTTCACCGCGTCCGTTCCTGCCTGGAATATGCGAAAAACTTCGACCTGAAGCGCGCCCGGTCCCTGTCCAACCCGGACCTGGCACCGCATCTTGAGTTCGTCGATCTTGGAGGACACGGATACGCGAAGGTCCGATTGTCAGCCCATGAGATGTTCACCGAGCTCGTCTGCATCCCGACGCCCGTAAAGCGAAGTGAAAAACCAGACGGCGGGCCACTTAGGTATCGGGTCTTACACACTGCGGCCTTTGGAAGAGCGGCGAGCGGCCGCAGCTAAGAACATCAGTTCTTGAAGGCGAAGCTGGCCTAAACAAGCTACCAGGCGATACTTGACCGCTTTATGCGGTCAAGTATCGAACCCCGGTGCAAGAATATGAAGTTAAAGGGCGGGGAGGAGCGGGATTGAAAACCCTCCCACACCGAAAGTGCACCGTTTACTACCAGGAACTTTGCGTGTTGACCGCTTAAAGCGGTCGAGTGTAAGTGCCCGAAGTTGCAACCGCCCTTGGTGAGGGCGATGCGAAACTGTCGATTTGACGGTTCGCTTTCGCTGTATTCAAAAACAACGGATTCGAAATTCGAAAAAGGTCTCCCGCTGGTATGAGACACGCCGAAGTTGTAGCCGGCGGCGCTGACGCCGGCCTTTGACAATCCAAAAAGCTGCGCAGTCCCGGTCAACGCCCTCGGCTACGAAAGATTGACCTAGAGGCGCTTGGGTAAAGCATTTAGACTCAGCGCCCAATGGCCGGCGAAGTGAAGAAAGAAATCGCGCTCGAAATCGCCCACGTCCTCTTCCTCGACATCGTCGGTTATTCCAAACTCCTCATCAATGAGCAGCGCGAGTTGTTGGAGGAACTGAATCAAATCGTGCGCGACACCGAGGCGTTTCGCGCCGCCGAAGCCGCCGGCAAGCTGATCAGGCTGCCGACGGGCGACGGCATGGCGCTGGTTTTTTCCACCACTCCGGAAAGTCCGGTGCAATGCGCGCTCGAGATCAGCCGCGCTCTCAAAAGTCGTCCGGAACTTCCCGTGCGCATGGGTGTGCACAGCGGCCCGGTCAGCGGGATCACGGATGTGAACGACCGCACGAACGTGGCCGGCGCCGGAATCAACATGGCGCAACGGGTCATGGATTGCGGCGATGGCGGCCACATCCTTCTCTCCAAACGCGTGGCCGAAGACCTCGCCCAGTATCGGCAATGGCAATCCCACCTGCACGACCTGGGCGAATGCGATGTGAAACGCGACGTGCGCGTTTCGGTGGTCAATCTCTACACCGACGAGCTGGGCAACGCGCAAGTGCCCGAGAAATTCAAAGCCCTTCAGGAGCGCAAACCGGAGGTCCGATCCGGACAACGCCTTTTTCACCGATGGGGTGCAGGATCAAATCCTGACTGCGCTCGCCAAAGTGGCCGACCTCAAAGTCATCAGCCGCACGTCCGTCATGCAGTATAAAACGGGACAACCGCGGAACCTGCGCGAGATCGCCCAGCAACTTGGTGTTACCCACGTCCTCGAAGGTTCCTGAGTAAGAAGAAAAAACGTCATGTCTCACGAGCCGTCCTCCG
Source organism: Chthoniobacterales bacterium (assembly GCA_036825615.1). Lineage (GTDB taxonomy): Bacteria > Verrucomicrobiota > Verrucomicrobiia > Chthoniobacterales > UBA10450 > JAICXG01. The sequence goes on along the minus strand of DAISXY010000002.1, from coordinate 201,600 downwards.
AAGTGAAATTCGCGATCGGCCATGTCTTGTTCATCGACATTGTCGGCTACTCGAAATTGCTCATGGAGGAGCAGAAGGAGCGGCTGAACCAGCTCACCGAGATCGTGCTCGCGACTCCGCAGGTGCGGGACTCGGCCGACGAACAGCTCGTCCGGCTGCCGACCGGGGATGGCATGGCGCTGGTCTTTCTCCATAGTGCGGAGGAGCCCGCCCGCTGCGCGCTGCAGATCGCTGAGGCGCTGTTGAAGCATCCGGAGCTGCCGGTGCGCATGGGCATTCACAGCGGACCGGTCAGCGAGGTGACCGATGTGAGCGGGCGCACCAACATCGCCGGAGCCGGCATTAACATGGCACAGCGGGTGATGGATTGCGGTGACGCCGGTCACATTCTCGTTTCCCGGCACGTGGCTGAGGATCTCGAGCACTACGCGAAGTGGCGCCCGTTCCTGCACGACCTCGGCGAATGCGAAGTGAAGCACGGCGTGCGGATGGGGATCGTCAACCTCTATACCGAGCAGGCGGGCAACGCCGGGCTGCCGGCGAAGTGTCGGTCGCCTCGCGGTGAACCGCCGCCGAAGCGGACGAGCCGGTCGCCCATCTTGATCGGGGCCGCGGTCGTTGCCTTGCTCCTGCTCTTGTTTGCGGTGCCGGCGATCATCTTTGCCCCGGCTCTTTTGAAGCAGATGCGCGCGAGCGGGAGTAAGAGCCCGGCTGAGGCCACTTCTGCCGCTGCGATGGCGGCTTCGATTCCCGGAAAAAGCATCGCGGTCCTGCCCTTCGAGAATCTGAGCGAGGACAAATCGAATGCCTACTTCGCCGACGGGGTGCAGGACGAAATTCTCACTAACCTGGCCAGGGTTGCTGACTTGAAAGTCATCAGCCGGACGAGCGTCATGCAATATCGCGACCGAGCCGCGCGTAACCTGCGCGAGATCGGACAAGAACTGGGCGTCGCTCATGTGTTGGAAGGCAGCGTGCAGAGAGCAGCCGGTAAGATTCGCGTCAATGCTCAGCTGATTGATGCGCGCAATGACGCGCACCTTTGGGCGCAGACCTACGATCGCGACCTGGCGGATGTCTTTGCGATCCAAAGCGAGATCGCCCGAACGATCGCCGAACAGCTCCAGGCCAAGCTTTCGCCCAGAGAGGAAGCGGCCGTGGTGGCCAGGCCGACAAACGATCTCGTTGCCTACGATCTCTACTTGCGAGCCATGGAGATCGAGCGCAACCGCGTCAACAGTATCGGCTCTGGAAGGGTGGAAGTCTCCAAACAGCAAATCCAACTTTTGGAGCAGGCGATCAGCCGCGATCCAGCGTTTGTTTCCGCGCTCTGTAAACTCGCCGGAATACGTCTCTATTTGCATTGGCTCAACGACCGCAGCGCTCCTCATGTGGACCTGGCAAGACAGGCGCTCGAAGCGGCGGCGCGACTCCAGCCGGACGCAGGCGAAGTCCATGCCACCCGGGGACTGCTCTATTATAGAGGATCTTTGGATTACGAGCGGGCCCTGGCGGAGTTTGCGTTAGCCAGGCGCAGCCTTCCTAACGACGCGTTCATTCCCTTTTTTGTTGGCATCGTTAAGCGACGGCAAGGACACTGGGAGGAGGCGATCCGCAACGGCGAGCAGGCGCTCACATTGGACCCACAGAACCTGGCATTCACCGTGGAACACGCCTTTACCTATCTGATCCTGCGACGTTATGAGGAAGCCGCGAAAATACTCGACGGTGCGCTGGCATGGAATCGCCGCCATTTCGGAATCGCCTATCTGCGCGCCGTCATCGACGCAGAATGGAAAGCGGATCTTGGCCGCTGGAAAGCTTTTGTCACCGGCGACGCCGGTCCCGCGGCAGATCCAAACGAACTGATTAACGCGCGCCTGGCTCTAGCCCTTCTGGAGCGAGATTATCATGGAGCTCAGGACGCGCTCGACACCCCCGGCTTCGCGGAGGCCGATGATAACGAATTCTTTATGCCGCGAGAATGGATTCAGGGAATCATTGCTCAGGGATTCGGTGACAAGCAGCGAGCCGAGTCCGCATTCCTCGCCGCGCGCGAGCGGGCCGCGGCAGCTGCGCAGCAGAATCCCGGCGACGCCAGCGCACTGATCGTTTTGGGGCAGATCGATGCCGCCTTGGGGCGGCATCAGGATGCGATTCGGGAAGGCGAACACGCCGTTGAATTGCTTCCCGTTTCCAAGGATGCGGTCAAAGGTGGTCTGATCATGCGGAGGCTTGCCCACATTTACGCGCAGACTGGTGACGCCAACCGCGCTCTCGATTTTCTGGAGAAGGTGATCTCACTACCCAACGGTGTGACGTATGGCGAATTGAAGCTCGACGGAGACTTTGATCCGCTTCGCGGCAATCCGCGCTTCGAGAAGCTCGTCGCCTCACTAGCGCCGAAGCAGGCCGCTCCGAAGTGAAGGTCTGGAATTGTTAGGATAACGAAAGCCATGTCTCACGAGCCGTCCTCCGAAGTGAAATTCGCGATCGGCCATGTCTTGTTCATCGACATTGTCGGCTACTCGAAATTGCTCATGGAGGAGCAGAAGGAGCGGCTGAACCAGCTCACCGAGATCGTGCTCGCGACTCCGCAGGTGCGGGACTCGGCCGACGAACAGCTCGTCCGGCTGCCGACCGGGGATGGCATGGCGCTGGTCTTTCTCCATAGTGCGGAGGAGCCCGCCCGCTGCGCGCTGGAGATCGCTGAGGCGCTGCGCAAGCATCCGGAGCTGCCGGTGCGCATGGGCATTCACAGCGGACCGGTCAGCGAAGTGACCGACGTGAGCGGGCGCACCAACCTCGCCGGAGCCGGCATTAACATGGCGCAACGAGTGATGGATTGCGGCGACGCCGGACACATTCTCCTTTCGCAGCACGTGGCAGATGATCTCATGCAGTACCGGCAATGGGCGCCGCGTCTGCGCGACCTGGGTCCGTGCGAGGTGAAACATGGCGTCCTGCTCCATCTGGTTAATCTTTATGCGGAGCCGTTGGGCAACCCCGCGTTGCCGCAGAGGTTGAGGAGCGCGGCGAATTCGGGGCGCAAGCGCTCGCGCAATGCATGGCTGGTCGCGGCGACGGCGTTGGCGCTCGCGGCCATTGCTGCGATCGTGTTCTGGCAAAGCTCACGGCGCGGTCCTGCGGTGGTGACAACGAATGATCCCGCACCGCAACCGACCGCTACCCCCGAACAGACGGTCGCCGCGCCGGAGAAAAGCATCGCCGTTCTCCCGTTCGAGAATCTGAGCAGCGACAAAGAGAACGCCTTTTTCACCGATGGGGTGCAGGATCAAATCCTAACTGCGCTCTCCAAACTGGCCGACCTCAAAGTGATCAGCCGCACGTCCGTCATGCAGTATAAAACGGGACAGCCGCGGAACCTGCGCGAGATCGCCCAGCAACTTGGTGTCACCCATGTGCTCGAAGGCAGTGTGCAACGCTCCGGGAATAAAGTGCGGGTGAACGCGCAACTGATCAACGCGCACACCGACGCGCACGAATGGGCCGAGAACTACGATCGCCCCATCGACGATGTCTTCGCCATCCAAAGCGAAATCGCCAAGGCGATCGCCGATCAACTTCAGGCCAGGATTTCGCCTAACGAAAAAGCAGCCATCGAAAAACCGGCGACGACCGATCTCGCCGCCTTCGATCTCTATAACCGTGCCCGCAGCCTTATTCTGACGACGAGTTTTGGTGGGACCAGCGGGCCAAATCTGCGCCAGGCGGTCGGGCTGCTGGAGCAGGCGCTGGTGCGCGATCCCTCCTTCTTCCTCGCCCAGTGCCAACTCGCTAACACACACCTTTACCTTTACTTCCTCGGTATCGATCACACTCCGGAGCGTCTCGCCGCCGCCAAAGCCGCGGTCGATGCCGCCGTCCGCCTGCAGCCCGATGCCGGCGAAGCCCGTCTCGCCCGGGCCGAGCTTCTTTATCGCGGCTATCTCGACTACGACGGCGCCCTCGCAGAGCTGGCGCGCGCGCGCAAAACCCTGCCGAACGATCCGCGCGTTTTTGAGCTCACCGGCTACATCGCGCGCCGGCGCGGCCACGCCCAGGAAGGATTGCGCGATCTGCAACGCGCGGCGGAGCTGGATCCGAGAAACTTTTTTATCCTTCAGCAAATTGCGCTCAGCGATTTTTCCCTGCGGCGCTATGCCGACGCAGCCATCGTGCTCGATCGCGCCCTCACCATTAAGCCGGACGATATCGATACCAAACTCGTCCGCGCCTCGATTGCGCTGGACGAAAAGGCTCAGACCCAACCGCTGCATCAGGCCCTCGCCGAAATTCGGGCGCAAGGTCCCGAGGCGATCGCAAAAGTGGCGGACAGCTGGTTGCTTTGTGCCCTGGCCGAGCGCGATGCCACGGCCGCGGAAGCCGCTCTCGTCGCTCTGGGCGATAACGCTTTTGGCGGTAATGCGGTGCTACTTCATAGCGATTTTGGCGAGGGGCTCATCGCCCGCATGACCAAAGATGCAGCGCGCGCCCAGGCCGCCTTCACCCGGGCCCGCGTCGCTCAGGAAAAGATCGTGGCGCAGCAGCCCGACTATGGACCGCCTCTTGGCGTCCTCGGTTTGATCGACGCCGGGTTGGGCCGAAAGGAAGAGGCCTTGCGCGAAGGACGGCGCGCGATGGAGTTGGTGCCAGTGGAGAAAGATGCCTTCAATGGCGCCCAGATGATCGAATGCTTCGCCCTCATCGCCGCGTGGGTGGGCGAGAAAGATCTCGCCTGCGAATACCTGGCCAAAGCGATCTCGTTGCCTGCGGGCTCCTTTGACTCTTACGGCGCGCTCAAACTGCTACCCTACTGGGACCCGCTCCGCGGCGAACCGTGCTTCGAGAAAATCGTCGCCTCCCTCGCGCCGAAAGAGCCGCCCAAATAGAAGAAGGATGAATCCGCGCAACCTCTTCGCCGAGCTGAAGCGGCGCAACGTCATCCGCTCGGCGATTCTCTACCTCGGCGCCATCTGGGCGCTGGCGCAAGGCATCTCCCAATTGGGACCGTCGTTCGGCGCACCAGAATGGGCGACGCGTTGGTTTCTGGTCGCTGCAGGAATCGGTTTTCCGTTTTGGAGCGCCTTCGCCTGGTTCTATGAGTTTACGCCGGAAGGTTTGAAGCGCGAAAGCGAGATCGACCCAGCTAAGTCGATGACCTATCACACCGGACGCAAACTCGACTTCGCGATCATCGGGGTGCTTACGTTCGCAGTGGTGCTGTTGCTGACAGATCGTTTTGTCCTGCGCCACGGCGTCAACGAAACAACCACCATTCTCATCCCAGAAAAATCGATTGCCGTTCTGCCGTTCGTTAACATGTCGTCCGACAAAGAACAGGAGTTTTTCTCCGACGGAATTTCGGAGGAACTGCTGAACGTGCTCTCCAAAGTGCCGCAGCTTCAGGTGGCGGCGCGCACCTCGTCGTTCTCTTTCAAAGGCAAGCAGATCGAGATTCCGGAAATCGCGCGACAATTGCATGTGGCCAATGTGCTCGAGGGTTCGGTGCGCAAGAGCGGTGATCGATTGCGGATCACGGCCCAGCTGATTCGGGCGGCCGAAGGTTACCACCTTTGGTCGGAGACTTATGACCGCAAGCTCGACGACATCTTCAAAATTCAGGACGAGATCGCGGGCGAGGTGGTGAAACAACTGAAAGTGACCTTGCTTGGCGCGGCGCCGACGGTGCGCCAGACCGATCCGAAAGCCTACACGCTTTTTCTTCAAGCGGTGCAGCTTGGGCGGCAATACACTCCGGAGGCGTTTACGCAATCTGATGCACTTTTTAATCAGGTGCTCGAGATTGATCCCCGCTATGCGCCGGCCTGGAGCGAGCTGGCGAGGAATTCCCTCAACATGGGATTCGAAGGGTTGTTGCCCAGCAGCGAGGGTCTCGCTCGTGCGCGCAAGGCGGAGGAGAAAGCGTTGGCGATCGATCCAAACTACGCGCCGGCGCACGCCAGACTCGGCTCAGTCGCGGCCTATAACAATGATTCCGCTGGCGCGGCAAAGCACTTCGAGCGCGCCCTGGCGCTTGATCCGAGTGATCTGAGCGTGCTCGGCGACCTTGCTGTGTTTCTTAAATCTCTGGGCCGGCTACAGGAGGCCCTGGCGCTCGACGAGGCGATCGTGCGACGCGACCCGGTGAACGTGGCCGCGCTTAATAACCTCGGCAACGCCCAGCTATTGATAGGACAGTTCGACGCGGCGATCGCTTCGTTCCGCAGCGTGCTGAGTCTGAGCCCGGATTACGCCGGCGCGCAGTATTTTATCGGCGAAGCAATGCTGCTCAAAGGCGACGCGCCTGCTGCGCTCATCGAGATCGAGCAAGAGAAGGGCGAGGTTTTGCGGCTGATCGGCCTGTCGATGGCGTATCATGCGCTCGGGCGCAAGACGGAGTCCGATGCCACGCTCGGCAACCTGATCGCGAAGTTCGAGAAGGACTGGTCCTATAACATCGCCTTCGTCTATGCTTTCCGCGGCGAGGCCGACAAGGCCTTCGAGTGGCTCGACAAGGCGGTCCAACATCAAGATCCCGGACTCTCCGAGATCGTATCGGAGAACCTGTTCGACAACATCCATTCAGACCCGCGCTGGCTGCCCTTCCTGCGCAAAGTCGGTCGGGCTCCCGAGCAACTCGCCAAGATCCAGTTCAAAGTCACTTTGCAGCCCTCAGCTTTCACCCCAAAAGGCGCGAAGTCCTAACGAGCGATGAATCCGCCCGACTTCTTCCGCCGCCAGAGCGGAGACAAGGTCTGAAGCAGCCGGTCGGTGTCGCTTCGTGACCGGTTCCATCAATCCGCCCCCTCTGATTCCATTTCAGCCTTTCAGATTTCAGCGTCTCAGTTTTTGAAGGTGAGCCGGTCCTCGTTCAGCAGGTCATGGAAGGCAGTGCTGGCCTGAACGTTTGACCCCCCGTCAGCGAAGTTACCAAGATTGACGCTCTGACCCCGAATCTTCCCGGCGCCCCGTGGAAAGCCCCCTGCCGGAGCATGCGCAGAAGAAGCGACACCATCTCCTGACTCGTAGAATCTGAAATGATCTCCCAGCTGTTCCATCCAGCTGCGAGAGCTGATATCAGAAAATGGACTGAGTTCGTAAGAGTATCTCAAGCTGTCTTCCGGTCTGGATCGAGCAAACTTTGTTGGGCGTCTCTTTGTTGGGCGCCTTTTTGGCGTAGGATTCACGTATCTAATACGGCGAATTGGAATCAAAGTTTTCGTAATCCGGTCCATTTTAATCGAAGATCTAGATGGACATGCGGTTACATCCTCTCAGTGCGCATCCACATTTTGTACGCACTCTTGGCCTCCTGCGCTCTCATTTGTGCCAGCCACTTACTAATAGTCGGAATCGTCTGAGGCGAATCAAAGATTTGCGAATGAAATAGTCTCAGAGGGCTTGTAAACACCTTGAGTTTCGTAATCGGCTGAAAGAAGCATTGCACTGGGCGCAACGGGGTATAAGAAACTAAGATCCGAGCCACAAGCGCCTTGAGCGCCTGCAAAATGGAAAGGCCAAAAGCAATAGTGACCAGGCACGTGCCCAAAAAGCCGCATAGCAAAGCAATCGCTACCCAGGTGCCGAACGCTGACGCAGCAACGATTATTTGCTGTTGCCAATGATAGCCGCCCATCCAAACAAAGCAGAAAGTGAGAAACGTTACAATCAGTAAGGCGAACGGATGGAGAAATAGCTGCGGAAGATTTGATACACCTTCGAGGAATCCCAAAAGCGTAATAGCTTCATCATCCGGGCATGAAAGGCAGAGCACGTTGGTTTTTGGACCCCATTGAAATTCCTTAAGCCTTTTGCAATCTCGGAATCGGACAATTTTCCCAAGCAAGTAAAGCAAAAACAGGATGAAAGAGAGAAAAACGAGTCCGGGAAAGATCGCAGTGGCCATAAGCGGAGTTTGTGAAAACCCCAAAATCGAGACAACCGCGGACGTATCGGGTTGAACCTGCGACACGGCAGCCGTCAATCCGGCTGCGACAAGAAACCACAGGAGAACGTGTGCGCTAGAGCCGCGCACTTCCTGCGTCAGGAAAGGCGTATTCAAGCACACAATTCCACGGATGTAGGGTTCTGTTTGAGCATTGATTACATCCCGCAGAGCCTCTACAGCTGCATTCCCGCCGTGGCTGTGCGCGACAATCAGAAACTCCCAACCATGGCCGAATGTATTCTGAACATCATCTAAGTGCTTGGCCACCTGCTCCGCGACATGTTGCCGTGCTTTCCAGCGATTCTTCGCATCCCATCGCACACTATCGGCCCATAGTTTGGTGTAACCAAGGTTCTGAAGCTGCTCTTTCAATTCACACACGAATGGCGAACTTCTGTCGGCCCACTTGCCCGAACTCCACGTTCCGTGAATACATAAGACGTAAAGCCCTTCCTTCTGAGTTGTTAGGTCCCTCTGGCTACTATCTCGATTGTGCTCCTGGTCAGCCGTTATCGCAGTCACACAGATTTCCCCCTCATTACCTTGGTGCTCACGGCTTAAGTATCCGGGACGACGGCGAGAAAGGCATACACGCCCAGCGCTCCTAATAAGCCGGCGTATGATATTGCGCAGGCAAAGCGCTGCGCGAAAGGGTTCTGACTTTTCATCATCGAGAGCCAGAAAGCGCCCAGAAGAAAGAGGGCGAGCCACACCAGCCCGAAGATTGCGACTGTCTGCCGTGAAGAAGTAACGCCAAACAACTGCATGAGGAAACCTCCTCGTTTGATCAGTCGCTCCGGGCCGACGCCGGTTAACCAAAGCGCCGGAACTAGCAGGCCTATCGGTTTCCACATCTGCCATCGCTCAACGGGTGTTTTCGGAGACGGAACTAACTCCGTCTTCAGAATCCAGGCCAGCACGACTCCGAGTATCGGCGGCATAAATCGTATGATCTGTTCCATAGCTGTAATTGAGAACTACGATCTGTTTGGTTTTAAGAAATTGAATTAGCAATGACCGTCGGCGTCTGCCTCTCACCGTTACGTGTCAGAACTTCACGCCAACCCATGCCGAAATGGAATTGACATTCTGAAACAGCGGCGCGTCCTTGCCCACCTTCCAGGTGGCACCGGTCAAAAAATAACCCGTGTCGTCAAGTTGGTATTGTGCGGAAATCTCACCGTAATCGAATGAGTGCTGAGCACCGCTCAGCTCTGTGCGATGAACGTAGTTCGCAGTGAGGGCAAAATGGTCCCCAAACCATAGCTCGGCCAGGACGCGAGCTACAAATCTCTGGTAGTCCTGCTCCACGGTGACTTCATCGAGGAGATTGTCATCATCAAACGCTCCGATCTCAGCACCAATGAATGGGCGCCAACGAAACTTCACAAAGTCGCCCCTCTGAACTCCTAGGGCAAGACGAGGCATGGTGGGAGTGTAAAGCATTTCAGCGTGAAATGTTCTGACGTCGTTGTCTTGGTCCGACTGGTAAGTTGGCGAGACTATGAAAGTGTGTGCAAGAAACCACGGTGTTTCCGGTACCTGCCCCGTTTGCTCCAGCGCCGTTACGGCGGCGTGTCCTTTAGGTATGAGCGTGAGTTCGAATGGAAGTCTGTAGGTAAGCTGGTTCTGGGTAGCATCTGGCTCGCCTGAGAAATGCGCCTCGAAAGACGGCTGCAGCCGGTAATGCACTAGATTCGTACCCCATCCAGCGTCCTTATCCCAGAAATTCCAGAGAACTGCCGCATCAACCTGGTAAAACGAGTCGCCATCAGACGGTTTCGTCCAACTAAACCGTGCGGGATCCGATGGTGGTTCATCGACGAATCCGTACGAATCCGCACTATCGAAGAAGCTGTTCCGAACCACAATGTATTTCTTAAGCCAGTCGATCAAACCTGTTTTCGCGTTTGTCACGGGCTTCGGCGTTGGTTCAGGCGAAAGGACGGCCTTCCCGGCAGGTGCCCGACGGTTGGTCTGTGCTGCGAATTCGTCTAGAGAAAGAACTCCATCGCCGTTCTTATCAAGCGCTTTGAAACGCGCGGTTTCATCAACACTATCTTGGGCGTGTGTAGCGAAACATGCACAGGTAACCAGCGGAATGATACGGAGAATGTTTTTCATGTTGCGACGCTCCTGCCCTAAAACTTCGCCCTGACTTTAGCCTCGGTATCACCAAGCGTTGTCCCCGAATTCAATTCCCCGATCTGCAGCGTGTTCGAGGTAAAATCGTCGATGAAGTCATTCAACAAGCTTCGATAAGCTAATAGCGTGATTGAGTCCATGCCACACCCTCCGGTGCCAAGCACGGTTTTGGCGGTCCAGTTATTCGTTTGTTTTTGCTTGGCCGTCACATAGGCAGCCAAGCCATAGACCATCTGGTGGATTTTTGCATTCGTTGGTTTGGGCATAATGTGTCAATACTCGTTAGTTGCCTGTCTTCGGCGGTCGTTTATTCCTCATTTCGTAAAATCTGCTTCACAGCCTGTCGCAAAGCTTCAAGGTCCCCTGACGGCGCAAACGCGCCATCTGCGGCTTTAAAGCCCGATAAAGATCATTGGGTAATCTCATAGGTAGGTGAGGGAGCACAAAATATCGTTATGCTGGATCTCCGGAAGCAGGCAAAGTGACGCTCATGTCATTAGTCTCAGAATGAACTGTGACCTTCTGCGGTTGTGGACTAAGCAGCATTGTTCGAGAGGTAGGGATCTGTGTAACTACTTGCGAGACGCGCCCCGTAGGGCGCTGAGCGATGAAGTCAAAGTGCATTATGTCGTTCTCAAGACGATCATTACTCAATTCTCCGTCAGTCCAGCCTGAAGTCGGCACCTGGCCTTCCGCCCGGATCGTCGCGCGGTTTACGGCGGGGACACTAAGGTTAAGGCTGACGATCTTTGAGATTCTCTCCTTCATAATGCCGGGACATTAACGAACCTACTCGGACCCTACCATCGGGGCTGTTCCCTGATTGCGCGGCGATACCGGTCTGAAGCATGCGACGGGTACGGCTGTCTTTTAAGGTGATTGCCGATAGCGGGGCATCGACAGCTGCTCGAGTACCTTGGCTTCGAAGTATGCTGTCGGGGATTTCCCTACCCGGTCGAAAATTTTCTCTTGCGTCCGATCCGTTAAAACTCTTAAAACGCAAAAATGATTACGCAGCAGATCTTATGGTTTCCCTCACGAAAAGACCGGTTTTAATAACGCACCATGCACCGATCACGCGATTCGGATTGACGGCCCTGATCGAGGCGTCGGTGAAGTTCGCGGTCGCCGGAGCCACCGGGCATGCTCCCACCGCGCGGCGGCTTTTTTGCGAGAAGCAGCCGCGGCTTGTGATTTTGAGTCTCACTCTCCAAGAAGGCGACGGGATATCCCTCCTCAAGGATATCAGGAAAATTGATCGCAGGGTGCCGGCGCTGGTAGTGAGCGCGCGGACAGATGCGCTTTCCGTCCAGCGCGCCTTCAAAGCCGGAGCGCGCGGTTATGTTGGTACGGTCGAGGAAACCGACGAGGTACTCCATGCACTTGAGCTGATCGGCTCCGGCGGGTTGTACGCGAGCCCCAACGTCGCGCAAGGGCTTCTAGAAATGCTGGCGGCAGGAATGGTCGAGACGAAGCGCGACGGCTATGGTCAGTTGAGCGATCGCGAGCTGGAAGTGTTCCGGTTGATTGGTCGCGGGATCGGCACCACGCGCATCGCCCAGGAGCTGCACCTAAGCGTGAAGACGATTGAGACGCATCGGGAGCGGATCAAGCATAAGCTGAAGATTGAGACCAGTCCCGAGCTCACCCGCCGCGCGACAGAATGGCTGATGGAGCAGACCCGGAAACGGATCGGGAGCACCGTGCGTTCGAGAGCGAACGGAAACAGCCGCAGGTGAAGATTGATCAGTTGACTACTGAACCCGGATCGTTTGTTTCGAGCCCGACACTGACTTCGTTACGAAGCTCAGTTGCCGCGAAGAGACTATGGATACTGGATCGTTGGCCCAATGAGCGAGGATAAGTCCCGCCGCGGCACGACCGCCACATTGTCTACCTTCACTTTCTCGCAGGCAGATTTTTTGAAGCTGCCTGATCGGCAACAGGAATTCGCTCTGGTAATGGCACAAGTCCACGATGATCTAAGGCATGCCATGAATCTTTTCCGCCGGGAGCTTAACGGACTGACCGATTTCGATCCGGGCTCCCCCGAAACGTCGATTGTCCTGCATCAGTATATCCTATCCGCCCGAATACTTTACGGTTGGACGTACGAGGCTTGGCTCGTAATTGCCGAGTATTGGCACGGCCTCGTGCGCAAGTCATATCCGCGGAACACTGGAAAGCCAGCTGAATGGGTCGACACTGGACTTGGATTGAACACCTCGCTGGACTCACGCATCTCTGTAGAAGGCAAACGTGCCGGCGACGAGATCAGGTCGTACTTCACAGCGGAGAATTTCATTAAGAAGATCCGCGATAAGTTTTCTTTCCATTATGACGGCGACAAAATCAGGGCTGAGTTCGCTCACCTTGATGAACACGACCGGCACGAGTTCGTAGCTGGCGAGCAGAGGACGAACGCTTTCTACAGCTTTACTGAAAGGATCCGTTCTTCGGCCATTGTCCGCACCTTCGGAGGCGAAGATGCCGAACATGATGTGAGGCGTCTTTTCAGTGAGGTCATGAGCCCTTGGGCGCTGATTCAAGATTTCTGTCACGACGCAATCTTCGCCATTTTGTCACAGTGCAATTTACGTGGGCGAAAATTTGAATCTAGAGCCGTTGCCAACCCGACGCAGGTTCGGCCTATAATCTTTATTGACGAAGATGTAATCGAGGGAGAAGCAGATCTTGCTGCCAAACGCCAAGGCAAATGAAAATCGTTGTGAAAGAGCAAGCCAAGGGGTGAGAGCGTGAATCTTGGCAAATCACAGTGTTTGAACTTGTCCGAGCAATAGCGGCTTGCGCTGGTCGCGCGGCCGAGCGGAAGTTCTCGCGCGATCCACTCGTTGGCGGCTGCGGTGCGGGCGCGAATCACCCGCGCAGTCGCGATCTTTCTCGGGTCGCTGCGCTTCAGCCCCGCGAGCGCGCTTCGCTCCAGCGGGAGTTGTTCCAACCCCAAGCGCAACAGTCGCTCCGCTTGCTCCACGTCGTGGCTACGTCGAACCGCTCCATGCTCTTGCTGAACTTGACCGCTTTAAGCGGTCGAGTAACCCTTCACTTCATCACGGGACTGCGCTCAGCGTCTTTCCTTCAGTGCCCCATGGGGCGGGTGCAACGCGGTGGCGTCTCGACACACTTTGACAATCGAATGTCTCTGTCTCTGGAAACTCGACCGCATAAAGCGGTCAAGTAGGACTTCGCTTCATGCGGGGCTGCACGCGGCGTCTTTCTATCAGAGCAAAGCCAGGGGAGAGAGCGTGAATCTTGGCAAACCAGAGTATTTGAACTTGTCCGAGCAATAGCGGCTTACGCTGGTCAGGTGGCCGAGCGCGAGTTCCCGCGCGATCCACTCGTTGCCGACTGCGGTGCGGGCGCGAATCACCCGCGCAATCGCGATCTTTCCCGGGGCGCTGCGCTCCAGCCCCGCGAGCGTGCTTCGCTCCGGCGCAAGTTGTCCCAACCCAATCGCAACAGTCGCTCCGCTTCCCCCACGGGCGCCATGCTATCTTGACCGCATTAAGCGGTCAGGCATCAACGACGTGAAAACGCTTTCGACGTGGCGGTTAACCTCCGTCCCCCGCCTTGGAAATCACGGTCAGAGAGGTCCTAGTATGTTGGAGAACTCGACCGCATTAAGCGGTCAACCTACGCCTCAGAGGAGCGGCGTCGCAATCGCCGCTGGCCTCTTTTGCGAGGTTTTGGCTCGGCATGCTGGCCGGCAGGGACGGCAAGTCTGCGCAATGTCACATAAAGCCGGTGCTTCGAATTGGCACGGTAAAAGCGGTGGTAGCCGTTGCTCCGGCTGGTGATCAGACCAGCCGCTTCCAGTTTCGCCAGCTCGTCCTGAACGGTTTGAAGCGAGAGATCGCTCAGGCGGGCGAGTTCCCGCACATACAACTCTGCCCGAGCGTTGGTGAAAAGCAGCCTCATGATTTCCGCGCGCACGCGCGGAAATAAACCATGCAGGAGCGTCTTTCTCATTAAAACCGAAATCTTGGTTGACCGCTTAAAGCGGTCAAGTCAGTTCATCAAGGCCACGCGCGCGTCCGAGCACCGAGGCAAACTTGCCGGTTACAAGATCGGCCCCTTCCGGCAGGACATAACGAAAGCCAGATCAGAGCGTGAATCTTGGCGAACCACGGTGTTTGAACTTGTCCGAGCAAGAGCGGCTTACGCCGGTCACGAAGCCGAGCGGAGTTCTCGCGCGATCCACTCTTTGGCGACTGCGGTGCGGGCGCGAATCACCCGCGCAATCGCGATCTTTCCCGGGTCGCTGCGCTTCAGCGCCGCGAGCGCGCTTCGCTCCAGCGCAAGTTGTTCCAACCCCATTCGCAATAGTCGCTCCGCTTCCTCCACCTCGTGGCTACGTCGCACCGATCCATCGAGCGCTTTGCCCCGCCGAAACTTCTCGCCGGCTGATTTCACTGCCGGAGAATCGCTAAGGCCGTAACGCGGGTAAATGAGCGGCCGGGCTTTCCCGTAACGCGTAACGCAGGCAGAGCCGAGGCCGGGCTTTCAAATGCGCAGCAACGGCCGGGCTTTCCAAGCAGGAACCCACGAAATGATAAAGGCAGAGGAGGATGAGCTGGCCCCCGACTCTCCATTCCCGGGCCGGCTCCCGCTCAACTCTTCGACGGCACGCTGTGGCATCCGCTCAGCATAGCGTCGCCCTTCCCCGGTCTTGTCCTCCAGCCCAAATTCTCCTCGCACCCGGCCCGGCATCAAATGAGGCCAGACTTTTGTCGTTAGTGCTCAATTCCGAACCCAGGAAGCGAGAAAAACCTTCGCTGCGGATCAGATGACTTCCTCACCTTCGGCGATCTGCCCGAGGCGAAGGAACGTCCGGATCAATTCGCCTTCGCCACACACTATCATTTCTGGAAAGCGTTTGAACCATTTTCCATGCGGTACTTCGGGACTGGTTTCGAGCCAAGTGGCGAAGAGTTCGAGTTGCTCGACGGAAATCTCCCTCTCCTCGACGCGGTCCCACAGATGTTCCAGGAGCGCCCTGGGGACACCGCGACGGCGAATCTTAGGCATCAGGGTTGCCGTAGAATCCGCGCGTGAGCTCCTCGCGAATCCTTAGCTTTTCGACCGGATCGGAAGATTCAATCATTCGCTTAGCTAGAGCACCCAGTTCTTTCCCACTCAACATGCGCTCAGCATCCAGGCGGTAGGCAAACTGGATTACTTCGGCTTGTTCGGTAGGGGTTAGCCGCTGGATTTCCTGAATGACCTGAGTCGCACTCACGTCGTCAAGTTAAGCGCCAACGGTTTCGGAACTCAAGATTGATTATCCGGGTGGATAGAAGTCATATCGTCGGTGGACCTAAGAGTCGGAGAGTTCTCCAACGCGCAGGAGCTTGCCGAGGAAAACAGGCAGCTTATTATTCAGCGTTGGCATGAATGCTTTGGTTGACACGGCGGAGTCAGCGATCTTCCGCGACGGCCAGATCGTGGTAAAGATGCAGAGCGGGGCCGAGATCCGTTTTCCGGTCGCGGCGAATCCACGGCTTGCAGCGGCTACGTCGGGGCAGCTCAATAATGTTGAGATATCTCCGTTTGGACTGCACTGGCCCGATCTCGACGAGGACCTTTCTTACCGGGGTCTGGCCCGGGGCGATTACGGTCAGGATCGTTAGCGAACTGCGTGAGCACGGGATCGGGAAAAAGGGGTCAGCTTCACAATCTCGTTGCCTTGGCTGGGACCCCGGCGGCGAGTTGCTTGAGCATAGCAGCCGGGGCGGCGAAAGCCGAGGGCTCAGGCGTGAATCTTGGCAAATCAGAGTGTTTGAACCTGTTCGAGCAATAGCGGCTTACGCTGGTCACGTGGCCGGGCGCGAGTTCTCGCGCGGGCACTCGTTGGCGACTGCGGTGCGGGCGTGAATCACCCGCGCCATCGCGATCTTTCCCGGGTCGCTGCGCTTCAGCCCCGCGAGCGCGCTTCGCTCCAGCGCGAGTTGTTCCAACCCCAAGCGCAACAGTCGCTCCGCTTCCTCTACAGCCGGGGGTGATAACTTGACCGCATTAAGCGGTCAGGTATCAACCACGTGAAAACGCTTTCGCCGTGGCGCTTAAACCTTCGTCCCCACCTTGGAAGATCGCGGCGAGAGAAAGTCCAGCAGTTGGAGAACTCGACCGCTTAAAGCGGTCGAGTAACACTCCGCTTCATCACGGGACTGCGCTCGGCGTCTTTCCTTCAGTTGCCTGGAAGGGGTGAAACGGAGTGGCGTCTCGACACCCTTTGACAATCGAATGTGTCTGCCTTGGAAACTCGACCGCATAAAGCGGTCAAGTAGGACTTCGCTTCATGCGGACCTATGCGCGGCGTCTTTCCATCAGAGCAAAGCCAGGGGTGATGGAGGTGAATCCTGGCAAATCAGAGTGTTTGAACTTGTCCGAGCAATAGCGGCGCACGCTGGTCACGTGGCCGCGCGCGAGCTCTCGCGCGATCCACTCGTTGGCGACTGCGGTGCGGGCGCGAATCAGCGGCGCAACTGCGATCTTTCCCGGGTCGCTGCGCTTCAGCCCCGCGAGCGCGCTTCGCTCCAGCGCGAGTTGTTCCAACCCTTCTAGCAACAGTCGCTCCGATTCCTCGACGTCGTGGCTCGTCGCACCGCTCGACTAAAACTCGACCGCTTAAAGCGGTCGAGTAACACTTCACTTCATCACGGGACTGTGCTCAGCGTCTTTCCTTCAGTGCCCCATGGGGGCGGGTGCAACGCGGTGGCGTCTCCACACACTTTGACAATCGAATGTCTCTGTCTCTGGAAACTCGACCGCATAAAGCGGTCAAGTAGGACTTCGCTTCATGCGGGGCTGCACGCGGCGTCTTTCTATCAGAGCAAAGCCCACGGGTGAGAGAGGTGAATGTTGCCACCGCGCGAGAACTCGCGCTGGGCCACGTGACCAGCGTGAGCCGCTATTGCGCGGTCGAGTAGCGCTGCGCTTCATTGCGGGACTGGGCTCGGCGTCTTTCCGTGCGTGCTTGGCCGGGGGAGTGAACAGCGGTCGCAGTCTCAACACGCTTTGATAGTCGAATGTGTGTCTGACTTTGGAAACTTGACCGCATAAAGCGGTCAACCTACGCTTCAGAGGAGCGGGGTCGCGATCGCCCCTCTTTTGCCAGGTTTGGCTCGGCATGCTGAGCGGCACGGCAAGGTCATCCTGGTGCTCGGACACGCTCATGACGCCAAACGTCGCCGAAAAATTATTCTCCGGCCCTGATTCACGCGATCCTCGATTAGGGCATTATTTTGCCGCCCAAGTTCACGCGATTCTAGGCTCCGGAATTATTCCGCGGCGCGCGTTGACGCGATTCTCGTTTCGCAATTATGCCGCGGCCACCCACCACATACGCGATGTGATATTCATATCACGCCCCGGGAATGGCCGTGGTGCGATTTTGAAGCGCAGTTAGTGGCGGAAATGACGGACGCCGGTGAAGACCATCGTGAGCTTGCGTTCGTTTGCCGCCGTGATCACTTCGTCGTCGCGGACGGAGCCGCCGGGTTGAATCGCGGCGGTCGCGCCCGCTTCGGCCGCGGCAATGAGGCCGTCGGCGAAAGGGAAAAAGGCGTCGCTCGCGACCGCGCTGCCCGCAAGCGAGAGCCCGGCCTCCTGCGCTTTCCAGACCGCGATGCGCGAGGCGTCGACCCGCGACATTTGCCCGGCGCCGATGCCGAGTGTGCGATCGGCCGCGGCGTAGACGATCGCGTTCGACTTGACGTGCTTGACTACGCGCCAGCCGAAGGTCATCGCCGCCATTTCCTGTTTCGTCGGCGGACGTTCCGTCACGACCTTGGTTTCGATCTTGTCGAGCTCGGCGATATCCCGTTGCTGCACGAGCAAGCCGCCCCGAACCGAACAAAGATCGAGCTCCGGCTGATCGTTGGGCTGAGCGGGATGGAGCGCGCGCATGAGGCGAAGGTTTTTCTTTTTCTGGAGCAAAGCGCGCGCGTCGGGCGTGAACTCGGGCGCGATGATCACTTCGCTGAAAATTTCGCTGATCGCTTTCGCCACCGGCAGATCGAGCGGGCGATTGCAAATGATGATGCCGCCGAACGGCGCTTGTTTGTCGGTCGCAAAAGCCTTGAGCCAGGCCTCGCGCAGATCGGGATCGGTGCCGACGCCACAGGGGTTGGTGTGTTTGAGGATCGCGACCGTCGGCTCGGAAAATTCGTCGATCAGGTCGGCGGCGGAAGTGATGTCGAGGATGTTGTTATAGGAAAGTTCCTTGCCGTGGAGCTTCTCGAAAAAGTCGCCGAAGTTGCCGTAGAGCGCCGCTTTCTGGTGCGGGTTTTCGCCGTAGCGCAGGCGGGTATCGAGCGGCAGGCAAAGTGAAAACGAGGCCTCGGTTTTCTGCTTCTCGTTCAGGAAACAGGCGATCGCGCGGTCGTAGGCCGCGGTCGTGAGAAAGGCTTTGATCGCGAGCCGCTCGCGCAACTTGAGCGTCGTCTCGCCGTCGCGATCGCGCAGTTCATCGAGCACCGGCTGGTAATCGGCGGGATCAACGACCACGGCAACCGACTGATAATTCTTCGACGCGCTCCGGATCATGGAAGGCCCGCCGATGTCGATCTGCTCGATTGCTTCGGCGAGCTTTACGCCGGGCTTCGCGATCGTGGCCTGGAAAGGATAAAGATTCACGACCACGAGATCGATCGGCTGGATCTCATGCGCGCGCGCGGCGGCTTCGTGTTCCTTGTTGCCCCGCAGGTAAAGGAGCGCGCCGTGCACTTTTGGGTGGAGCGTTTTCACCCGGCCATCGAGGATTTCGGGGAAGCCGGTGAAAGTAGAGATATCGACGACGCGGATTTTCTCCTCCCGCAGAAGGGCGGCGGTGCCACCGGTGGAGACGATCTCGATCCCGAGCTTTTCCAGCTCGCGCGCGAACTCCACCACGCCCGTCTTGTCGGAAACCGAGATGAGAGCGCGTTGGATTTTCACGACGGTTTTCGCTGCACGAGGAGGCAGGCGACGAGATACATGACGAGGCCGAAGGCGGCGGAGACGCCTAACGACAAGCCGAAGCTCGGGAGATGCGCGACGCCGGGATTGCCGCCATAGAGCGCGTACCGCACCGCCGCCACGCCGTAGGTGACCGGATTAATGTGCACCGCCCAGTAGATCCAGGAGTGCGGATTGGTTGCGGGAAAGAGCGCGCCCGACATGAGCCAGAGCGGGATAAGAAAGACGTTCATGATCGCGTGAAAGCCCTGGGTCGATTCCATTGGCCAGGCGACGAGAAAACCGAGCCCGGTTAGCCCAAAACCGACAAGAAAGAGCGTGCCGAGACAGACGAGCACGCGCTCGGGTGAGATTGGAATTCCGACAAAGGGCGCGAGCAAGAGGAAGATGAGCCCCTGCAACATCGCGAGCGTCGTGCCGCCGAGAATCTTCCCGCAAACGATGCTGCCGGAGGAAATCGGCGCGACCAGGACCGACTGGAGAAAACCTTCGCGCCGGTCTTCGATGATCGAGATGGTCGAGAAGATGGCGGTGAAAAGCATGATCAGGATGAGCGTGCCGGGATAGAAATATTCGAGGTAACGCATCCCGTCAGGTGCGGAGCCGACGCGAAACGATGGGCCGATCCCGGAGCCGATCACAAACCAGAAAACGAGCGGCGAAAGGAGCGCGCCGATGATCCGGTTGCGCTGGCGATAGAAACGCACGATCTCGCGCTGCCAGAGCGTCGCGGTGGGCAAAAGAAAAAAGCCGGAGCGTTTCTCTCCGGCGGTCACGGCCGCGGTCCTCACCTTTGCCTAACGATCGAGCACGATGTGTTTCGCCGCTGGGTAAAGGACCGGACAGCATCCGATCGTTTCGCAGAAGGCTTTGCTGAAATGGCTCAGGCTCGAGTAGCCGACTTCGGTCGCGGCTTCGGTCACGTTGTAGCGCCCGCTGCGGAGGAGTTCGGCGGCTCGTTCCATCCGGGCGTTGCGCAAAAACTGCGGGATCGTGAGGCCGACTTCGCGCGAGAAAATCCGGCTGAGATAAAACGGGCTGCAACCGACTTCCTGTCCGAGCATCTCGAGCGTGGGCGGGTTGGCCAGATCGCGCAGGAGCAATTCCTTCGTACGCATGACGCGATCGCGCGCGACCCGTTTCTGGCGCATGCAAAAGAACTCCGGGTCCTTCGGCTCGAACATGAAATGCGCCATCAGCTCGAGCGCTTTGCTTTGATACCAGAGGATGCGCGCCGCCTTCGGCACCGGCGGCTCGGCCAGACTGGCCACGATCGCGCGTTGCTCGGCCGTCATCGGTTGCGGCATTGAGACGACGCTCTCTTCTTTTTTCGGGAAAATCACCTCGCGCATCGCCGGCGTCAGGTCAGCCTCGGTAGAGGCAAACTGTTGCTGCAAATGCGTTCGCGAATATTCGAGCGTGACGAAGCGATGATGGTCGTGCGCGCGGCGGGTGGCGCGGAGCGGTTCGTCGCCGATCGCGTAGTAACCGGAACTGCTCGGGCCGTAGTCGTGGCTCGCGCGGCCATGACCGACCGCGCCCCGGCCATCGAGATTGAGGCAAAATTCAATACTGCGCGGGCGGAAACTTTCCGCCCAATCCAGGGGCCGGCTGGTGGTGAAATCGTGCCACTCGATGCTGATCCCTTGTTCCTCGAAGCTGCCGTAGAGCTGTTGCCAACCGTAACTGACATTGCTCCAGGCGGCTTGCGCCGGTTCGCTGTTCATCTCGGCCATTTTCGGGGTGCAGGATGGAGATTGCAAGGTTCCTCTCCGCATCATCGCTTAATGATCGCGGAAGAAATCGACGAAGGAACGACGCACTTTGTAAAAGGTGCGCTTCACGTCATCGCGCACTTTGTAGAAGGTGTGCTTGATCCGGCGCTCGACCACGTTGCCTTCGTCATTGTCGCTATTGTCTTCATTGTCGGCCTCGTCTGCCGGTTCGCGGTCAGGATTTTCAGTTTCCTGGTCCATCGCCACCTGATTCCCGTTCGTTCCGGCAAAGAGCCCCTCGGTGCGCGTGACGGTGCCGTGGTTTGCGCCAATGAAGATCGAACCGGCGGCCTCGCCATCCTGCCGAAGGACGGTGATTTTCCAGATCGGATTGCCGCGATCGTCCATGCGGAGCGCGTAATCGGCGCTCCCGAGCGCAACATGAGAGGCGGCCGCGGTCTGCTGCGCGAGCGCGTAGGCGCCGCTCGAGTCGAGATTGAGCTTGGCCGTGTCAATGACCGGGCCTAACGAACCTTCGACCGATGAGCGCAGCGGGGTTCGTTCGGAAAGAATCCGGCCTTCGCCGACTTCGAACTCGCGCACCCCGCCGCGCGCTTTCGGATCGTCAATCAGGATTGTCCAGGTGGCGGGCTGCGGCGTCCCATTTGTGCCCGTGACCGAGAGGATGTGATTGACGTACTCGCGATCGCGCTGGCCGACGGTGCGCATGGCTTCGTAGGCGGTTGGACGTTCCTGGGCGAGGAGCGGTGGAGCAAGCAGGAGAAGCGCGCCAAAAATTTTCCACATGCGCAAAATAGTGCACGAGTAGTTGCCGATTGCCAGCCGCGATGGAGCCGGCGCGCCCTCGCGCCGATCCGTTGATGGAGCCGGCGCGCCCTCGCGCCGATCCGTGGGGCCATGCCGCCGCGGCCCGGGGGCGGGCCGGCTCCAGTTAGCCATTTTTTCCCGCAGGATGTCTTCGTCTTAAATCGGAAAAGCGTTGAAAGGCGGTGGAAACTTTGCCACTTTCCGGGCGGTTCGAGCACGGATGGTCGTTAGGCGGGCTCGCCTCGATGAAGAAAACCAAAAAGAAAATCGAGTTCTCCAGTCACACCGGCAACCTCGCCCTCATGCGCAACTGCGTCCGCCGTTTTCTCGAGGCGTTCCCCTTTAGCGAGCGCCAGCGCACTCTGATGGTGCTCGGCGTGGATGAGGCCTGCACGAACATCATTCGGCACGCCTATCAGTTGCGTGAGGACCAGCCGATTTCGCTTTCGCTCGAGGGAAAAGGCGACACGGTCTGTGTGCGCCTGCGCGATTATGGAAGCCAGGCGCAACCGCAGGCGATGAACAGCCGGCCCGCCGATTTGATCAAGCCCGGCGGTCTCGGGTTGCATTTGATCCGCAGCGCTTTCGATGAGGTAGATTACATTCTGCGGCGGCGCGGGACGGAGTTGGTGCTGACGAAAAACCTGGAATAAACATAGAGCCGTCATCCCGAGCGAAGCCGAGGGATCCCGTCGAGTAACCGGGAACGATCGCAGCCGGAGCGGCAGGATCGGTTCAAGGCAATTCAACGGGATCCTTCGGCTTCGCTCAGGATGACATAGTGTTGTGGCGATGAATCCATCCGCACCCGATCCGGCTTTCGAGATTTCGCTTCGGCCGCCGATGTTCAGCGAGTTCACCGGCCGGGCGAAAGTCTGCGAACGAAATCTGGAGTGACAGGACAGTCCTAACAGGATTAAGAGGATTGACTCGATTAATTCCGCGGTTCTGCGTCGATCTTAATCCTGAAAATCCTGTGAATCTTGTCTAGCTTTCTCCAATGCCTGCTCTTGTTCCATCCGCACCCGATCCGGCGTTCGAGATTTCGCTTCGGCCGCCGATGTTCAGCGAGTTCACCGGCCAGGCGAAAGTCTGCGAGCGACTCGAGGTGCTGGTGGAAGCGGCGAAGAAGCGCGGCGACGTGCTCGAGCATATTCTGCTCAGCGGTCCGCCCGGGCTCGGGAAAACCACGCTCGCGCACATCATCGCCAACGCCATGAGTGTCAATATCAAGAGCACGAGCGGGCCGGTGATCGAGAAAGCGGGAGAACTGGCGGGCTTGCTCACGAGCCTGGAAAAAGGCGATGTCCTTTTTATTGACGAAATCCATCGGCTCCAGCCGGCGATCGAGGAATACCTCTACCCCGCGATGGAGGACTATAAACTCGACATCATCATCGATCAGGGCCCGCAGGCGCGCAGCCTGCAATTGCGTCTGCCGAAGTTCACGCTCATCGGCGCGACGACCCGCTCGGGCATGTTGAGCGCGCCGTTGCGCTCGCGCTTTGGGATGACCGCGCGGCTCGAATATTACAGCGCGGAAGAGATGCAAAAGATCATCCTGCGGAGCGCGGGATTATTAGGGGTGGAGATTGATGCGGCGGGGGCGGCCGAGATCGCGACCCGCACCCGCGGCACGCCGCGAACGGCGAACAACCTGCTGCGCTGGGTGCGCGATTACGTGCAGGTGAAAGCGCAAGGGAAAATCACGGCCGAGCTGGCGGACAAAGCCCTAACGATGCTGGAGATCGATCGCGACGGCTTCGATCAATGGGACAAGCGCATCCTGGAAACGCTGATTCACAAGTTTGCGGGCGGCCCGGTTGGGTTGAACTCATTAGCCGTGGCGATCGGCGAAGAAGCGGGCACGCTTGAGGAAGTGAACGAGCCGTATCTGATCATGGAAGGCTACATCAAGCGCACCCCGCAGGGCCGGGTCGCGCTGCCTAACGCCTACCGAAAGCTCGGCCTCAAGCCGCCAGTGGGGCCGCAGAGCGAATTGTTCGCATGAACCGCGTCATCCCGAGCGAAGCCGAAGGCGGAGTCGAGGGATCCCGTTGCGCAACCGTGAAGCAATCATTGCAAACTGCGCGATCGAGGGAGCGAAGGGTAAGGCTGCCAACCACAATTCATCGGCTGGTCTGGAAGAGTCAGCCTCCAGTTCGTCTGTTGCGATCTCTTCACAGTGATTCCACGGGATCCCTCGACTCCGCTGCGCTTCGCTCGGGATGACGGAACTGTTTGGTGATCTCCCAAAAGTGCTGACGGTCGCGGAGCTGACCCGCGCGATTCGGGGCCTGCTCGAGACGCGGTTCCGTGCCGTCTGGGTGCAGGGCGAAATTTCCAATTACAAGAAACACCCTTCCGGCCATCAGTATTTCACCCTCAAAGACCGGCGGGCCGCGATCTCGTGCGTGATTTTCCGCGACACCCTCCCGCCCTTTCCAACTCCGCTCGCCGACGGCATGCAGGTGCAGGTTTACGGAAGCGTGAGCGTTTTCGAAGCGCGTGGGCAGTACCAGCTCAACGTCCAGATTCTCCAATCGCGCGGGCTCGGGATCTTGCAGGCAAAATTCGAGGCGCTGAAACGCAAGCTCGAAGCGGAAGGACTTTTCGCGCCGGAACGCAAGCGGCCGCTCCCGAAATTTCCGCGTCGCATTGGCATCATCACTTCACCGAGCGGCGCGGCCATCCAGGACATGCTCAACATCCTCCGCCGACGGGCGCCGGGAGTGCAGGTTTTGATTAGTCCGGTCCGCGTTCAGGGAAGCGGCGCCTCACTTGAAATCGCGACCGCCCTTCGCGAGCTGAACACCCCTAACGAAAATTGGAAACCGCTCGATCTCATCGTCCTCGCCCGCGGCGGCGGAAGCATCGAGGACCTGTGGGAATTTAATGAGGAAATCGTCGCCCGCGCCATCGCGCACTCTACTATTCCCGTCGTCTCCGCGGTCGGTCACGAAGTCGATTTCACGATCGCCGATTTTGTCGCCGATCTGCGCGCACCGACGCCGAGCGCGGCGGCGGAGCTAATCGTGCCTGATGCGCGCGAGCTTGAGCGGCGGGTGATCGAGCTGCAAAGCTGCCTTGAAAAATGCTGGCGCACTTTCCTTGTCCAGGCGCGCAACCGGCTGAGCGCAATCTCGGAGAAGACTTTGTTCCGCGAGCTGAGCCGGCGGCTGCGCGAGGCGCAACAGCAGCTCGATCTCGCGCGGGAGGGGCTGGGCCGACTGGTCGAGCGCCGTCGCCTTGCCGAGCAGGCGCGCCTAACGAAAGCGGCGCTTGCCCTCAAGGCCCACAACCCCGCGCGTGAGCTGGCGGTCCGCCGGCAGCGGGTGAATGAAATCCAGCGCCATCTGAGCGATTGCGTGCGCCGTCGCCTGACGAGCGCCCGTCACGATTGGGAGAAAATCGCGGGTCTGCTCCGCGTTCTCGGTCCGGAGGGAACGCTTCAGCGCGGCTACAGCATTACCCGGGATGAAACGGGCAAGCTGATTCGCTCAGTCGCAGTCGTCAGGCCAGAGATGAAGATTCTAACTCGCGTGAGCGACGGCGAGTTCCAATCGCAGGTTACGCTCAGGGAGGCGGCAACGGATTGAAGATCGCATTGGCGGCCGTGAGCCAGTCGGTATCCGTTGCAAACAGATTGACTTGAGTTCCAGCGCTGCCAGTCCGAGGCGGCGCCAACAGGGCCGTAGTGCAAGTCAGATTATTCACACTGCCGTCGCAATTGAGCACAATCGCTCGTTTCGCCGCCCAGACTCCGCCCGGATTGCTCCGATTCGTGTCGTATTGCGGCGGCGCCGGTACCGGGTTGGCGAATCCATCGGCCACCACCGGAAGGGAAGCATTTGCGGTCTCGGTAAGATGCGAGACGTAGGCGTAGCTATTTTCACCCGCCTTCAGTGTCTCGGTGTAGGGGAAACCCTGCTCAATCCGGTTGTCCGGAGTAGTTGGCGTATAGGCTGAGGCCTTAACCGCAAAAATCTCCTCGTTAGTCAGATAGGTCGGAAACAAAGTCCGAAAGGCTTCGTTCGCGTTCGCGATATCAGCGCTCGCCGGATCCAGCGGATTAACTTTCGTCGGAAAGCTTCCATTGTTATCGGCGGCGAAGAGTTTCAGGGCTACCCCGATCTGCCGAATATTGGAGAGGTCCTTGGTTTGATTCGCCCGCTCGGTCACGGTGTTGAAGACCGGGAAGGCGATGCTCGCCAGGATGGCGATGATGGTGATGACGACGAGGAGCTCAATGAGCGTGAAGGCGGAGGATTTTGTTTTCATGGGTACGGGTTTTTGAAGAACGGCGCCGAGGTTCTCGGGTCCGAGCAAACAGGTCAAGCGAAAAAAGTTCTTTTTTAAGATTTTTTCCGATGCGCCGGTGCGCCTATGCCCCACCTGTCGAGGCCGCACCGGGCACGGCTTCGCGCTTGAAGGCAACCGTCGCGAGCGGCGGCAGATTCGTCCGAATGGAATGCGTCCGCCCCTGCCACTCGACCGGTTCGGCTTCAATCCCGCCGAGGTTCCCGACGTTACTCCCGCCATAAGTTTGGCCGTCGGTATTGATGATTTCCCGATAATGGCCATCCTCCGGCACGCCCAGGCGGTAACTGTAGCGTGGCACCGGCGTGGCATTGACCGCGAAGACGATTATCTCGTTCTCCTGTGAGCGCCGGAGGAATGCGACGACGCTGTTTTCGGAATCATGAAAATCGATCCACTCAAAGCTCTCATGTGAGTCATCCCGGTCCCAGAGCGCCGGCTCACTGCGATAGACGTAGTTCAGATGTTGGACCAGCCGGCGCAGCCCGTCGTGGCGCGGGGAATCGAGCAAGGGCCAGTCGAGACTACGATCGTGGTTCCATTCCCGCACCTGGCCAAACTCGCCGCCCATGAACAGCAGCTTCTTGCCCGGATGACCCCACATCCAGGCAAAGAACATCCGCAGGTTGGCGAACTTCTGCCATTCGTCACCCGGCATCTTGTTAATGAGCGACCCCTTTCCATGCACCACCTCGTCATGGCTAAGGACGAGGATGAAATGCTCGCTCCAGGCATACATGATCGAGAAGGTGATGTTGTTGTGATGGAACCGGCGATAGATCGGATCGAGCGCCATGTAATGCAGGAAGTCATGCATCCAGCCCATGTTCCATTTAAAGCCAAAGCCGAGCCCGCCCAGATAAGTCGGGCGCGAGACACCCGGCCAGGCGGTTGATTCTTCCGCGACCGTGATCACGCCGGGAAACTGTTCGTAGCACCATTCGTTAGTCTGTTTCAGGAAAAAAACCGCCTCGAGATTTTCGCGGCCGCCGAACACGTTCGGGATCCATTGCCCTGGCTGACGCGAGTAATCGAGATAGAGCATCGAGGCGACCGCATCCACCCGCAGCCCATCGATGTGATACTTATCCAGCCAGAAGAGCGCATTTGCGGTCAGGAAATTGCGCACCTCATTACGACCGAAGTTAAAAATGAGCGTCCCCCAATCCTGGTGCTCGCCCTGGCGCGGATCGGCGTGCTCGTAAAGATCGGTCCCATCAAACTCCGCCAGCGCGTGCGCGTCCTTTGGAAAATGCGCCGGCACCCAGTCCATGATCACGCCGATCCCGGCGCGATGACAGGCATTGATAAAATGCCGCAACTCATCAGGATTTCCGAACCGGCTCGTCGGGGCGTAATAGTTAGTGACCTGGTAACCCCATGAGCCTTCAAAGGGATGCTCCGCGATCGGCAACAGCTCGATGTGAGTGAAACCCATCTCCAGCACATAAGGCAGAAGGCTCTGCGCGAACTCGATATAACTCAGCGACCGGTTCCCCTCTTCCGCTTTCCGCCGCCATGACCCGAGGTGGACCTCATAGATACTCAAGGGCTGACAATGCATTCGCTTTGTCGCCCGCTGCGCCATCCACTCCCCGTCGCTCCACTGGAAACGCTCGAGGTCGAACACCATCGAGGAAGTCTGTTTCCCGTGCTGGCTGAAGAACCCGAAAGGATCGCTCTTGAGCAGGAGCGCCCCAGTTTGCGTCTTGAGCTCATACTTGTAATGCACTCCCTCCGTCACGCCCGGGATAAAAATCTCCCAGACGCCGATCGGGAGCAGCTTGCGCATCGGGTGCACCCGGCCGTCCCAGAAATTGAAATCGCCCACCACGCTCACCCGGGCGGCGTTTGGGGCCCAGACCGCGAAATAGACTCCGCGCTCACCGCCGATCTCGCGCAGGTGCGCGCCAAACTTATCGTAAAGCCGTTTGTGATTTCCCTCCGCGAAAAGATGCAAATCCACCTCGCCCATGATCGGCCCGTAAGCGTAGGGATCGCGAAAGGTCTGCTCCGAGCCATCGAACGCCGTCACCTTCACGCAATAGGGAAACTCGCGCGGCTCGTTAGGCACCGTCGCCTGGTAGAGTCCCTCCACGTGCAAGCGCTCCGCCGCAAAAGCGCGCCCGTGATCGTTCGTCGCCACGACCTCGACCTGCTTCGCTTCCGGACGAAACACCCGGATCACCAGATCATCCCCCGCCCGATGCGGCCCGAGCACGCGGAAGGGGTCGGCATGGGCTCCGTGGAGAAGCGCGGCGATTTCGTCCGGATCGACCGGGTGAATGGAAAACTCGCTCACCCGATCAGCCTAAAGATGCCGGCCGCCTTTGCAACGCCGGAGGTCAGGCATCGTGCCTGACTCGGCCGACAGCGCTTCCAGCCTGTCGGTTAACATTTCCGGCGCCGGACCCTGGGCGAGATCAATTCACTCGTCAGGCAAGATGCCGGCCTGCCGAGTCAGGCTGGGAAGCCTGGCCTCCGGCAAACAAAAAGCCCGGGTCATCTCACGAACGGATGGCGCGGGGCTGTTGTAGCGAACTTTTCTCAGCCCACCATGGTTCCCGGTGGCCCCGCCATCATTTTGTTGACAATGCTTTTCGCGGCTCACTAGCCTCCTCGCCAAGTAACGCCCGCCTGCAAATCTACCTTTGCCATTCCGGCCGTATCTTTCGCGGACCCTAATCCTTCCCCCACTACGATCACGATTCAGGGCTCGCTGACATTTCAAGCTAACTCCGAGTACGCTTACTTTCTTAAATCAAATGAGAAGAAGACAGACCTGGTTATCGCCAATGGGGTGACTATTAGCTCCGGCGCGATCTTCACCGAGCTGAGTAACCGGCAAAGAAAACTGCCGGTCGGACTGGTAATCAAGGTGATCAGTAATGCTTCCACCACTCCGATATCCGGCGCCTTTGCCAACCTGGCCGATGGCCCAGTCATCGCCGATCAATCGAACAATTACCAGGCTGACTACAAGGGGGGCGACGGAAACGACCTGACGCTGACCGTCGTGTCCTGAACCTCCATCGGGGCACGGGTTCGGCCGCCGCTCAGAAGTTACTAAAGTCCATCTCGCCGGTGCGAGGCAAAAAGAGAAATCCATTTTCCCGGCGAACAACTGACCAGCCATGAGCAGCTGAAAACTGAGCGACTCTTGCTATGACGCCAGGATCATCCAAGTGCGGAAACGTTGTCCTTCCGCAAATCAGATCGATACCCTCATCAGCGAGCCAGTAGAGGCCACGTATGGCGATACTTTCCTCGATGGTGCTAACCAGGTTCGCAGTATCGGCCGTGCGCACACACTTAGCATAACAAGAAAACAGTTAACCGGTCAACGACTTCTCCCAAGGCGGCTCTAACCTCCGTTTGTATGGCAAAATTGTGACCTTGTCCACAGAGAGAAGGCTTGTAGGAAGCTCCACGTCTGTTGGCTAGACTTTTGTTTCGCCGGGCAACCCTCTCGGGGTTCCCTGCGGGCGCGGAAAGCATTTGTCAGAGCGGTCGTGCGACTCGCCCGCGAGCGTTATGACGCGACCATCGAGATCCAAGGAGGAGGGGCACCAAATTCTCAAGATTGTGAGGGACTGAAAGGTATTACAGCCGACGCACGGAGTCCCCGAGCAACCCTTTTGCCGTGGAGATTGAACTTGGCAGCGGCTTGACGCAAAGCGGTATGCTGTGACCGCTCGATTCGCCATGCCTGCAAACGCATGCAGTAGCTTGCGCTTGCCAGCAAAACAAAAACCGCCAAGATTTGCCGTCATGTCGACGGTGCCGCCGCCTAATCAATCGCCAGGCCGTTGTCTCGTCGCCGTTGCCCTCGCGTGCGCCATCGCAGCGGCTGGGCTGCTGAGCGCTGCCCCTGCCTGGCACGAACATCTGCACCGCGATACCGCTGCAACTCACCTTTGTGTTGTAACGTTTTTTGCCTCCGGTCAGTGCGAGGCGGCCAGTGCAGCGATGCCAACCGCCGCCCCCGCACAACTCATTCTTCGCGGAACACTCACGCCAACTAACGCTTCTCCTCTCCTCCGCAGGCACTTCTTCGCTCGCCTCGAGCACGCGCCGCCGGCTTTCGCCTAACGATTGGATCGACCGCGCCCTTCTGGCGCGAAGGCGTCACGCGAGCGTTCCGCGGGACGCTCGGGATCCAAAAGCGCGCGAACGCACCCGCTCGTCAGGGATGTCCGGGCTTTACCCGGAGAAATAGATTGGAATGAAGTGTGAAGAAATTTCTTTTGGCTATGACCTTGTTCGGCGCCGGGGCCGGGCTTTTTGCCCAGAGCCCAGGCCCCCTGCCCTCCTCCTCGCCTAACGATATCGAGTCGTTGCGCCAACAAGTGCAGAGTCTGACACAGACTGTCCAGGCTTTGCAGGAGCAATTGAAAGCCCAGCAGGAAGCGATCACGAAAATGAGCGCGAAGGCGGGCACTTCGCCTGCCCCCGGACCCGCCGCCTCCGAGAGTCCGGCCGCGAGTGCCGCACCCGTTTTCCCAACCGAAGACGAATCGGTCGTCGCGACCACTGCGCAACCAACTCCGATCCCCGCAGCCGCTGCCACTCCGGCTGTCATAGGCGGCAATCAACCTTTCCCCACGACCGATAGTTCGGTAGTCGCGCCGACGGAAACCAGTTCTACGACCGGAGCCGGCGCCGCCCTGACCGCACCTATTACCGTCGCAGGCAGCGGGCGCACTTACATGAACATCTCTTTCGACGGCCAGTTTGCTCTGGCTTACTCGAGCGATCGCAACCTCGATCAGTTGGAAGTGGGCGATCACGATCCGCAGCAGCGTGGCTTCAATGCACGGAACCTCGAACTCGCGCTCGATGGCGCAGTCGATCCCTACTTTGAGGGTTTCGCCAACATTGTTTTCAAGCTCGATAACGACAACCAAACCGAGGTCGAGGTGGAAGAAGCCTTCATGCAAACGACCGATCTGCCGTGGGGATTACAGTTAAAAGGTGGCCAATTCTTCGCCGATTTCGGTCGGATCAACCCGACTCATCCCCACACATGGGACTTTGCCGATGACTCGCTTGTGCATGGCCTTTTCCTTGGTCCGGATGGTTTGCGCGGAGTCGGCGCCCAGATCTCATGGACGGCACCGACCTCATGGTATTCGCAATTCATTTTCGGGATGCAGAACGGTCGCGGAAGCACCGGGTTCTCTTTTCGCAATCCAGGAGAGGACGGTACCTTCTATGGTCGCCTCACGACGGACCGGGAGATCCGCGGGTTGCAGGACTTTGTTTACATCCCGCGCTGGGAAAACTCGTTCGACCTGAGCCCGACGCAGACGGTGCTCGTCGGCGTCTCGGGTGCTTTTGGGTCAAACGAGACCGGCGCGAATGCTCGCACCCAAATCTATGGCGCCGATCTGCTCTACAAGTGGAAGTCATCCCACGCCGAGGGTGGCTTTCCCTTCGTCAAATGGCAAACCGAGGCGATGTATCGGCGCTTTGAGGCTGGGCGCGGGGTAGACCAATCCTTTCCTGTGGCTGAGACCTTTCACGACTGGGGGATGTATTCCCAGATCGTGTGGGGCTTTGAGAAAGGCTGGACCGTCGGCCTGCGCGGTGATCATGTCCATATGGAAAACTCGGCTTACACAGACGATCCTTTGCGGCAAAGTCGCTCGCGCTTATCTGGCGACCTGACCTGGTACCCGACCGAATTTTCAAAGATACGCCTCCAGTACAACCACGATTTTCTCCAAGCGAACGAGTTTCTCTCCGAACGTGAAGCTGACTCGCTCTTCCTCCAATTTGAATTCATCCTCGGCGCCCATGGGGCACACAAATTTTAATGTCTCTGCGCCGCCGCAGTAACAGGCTATTACTATTATGATCACCTCGAACCTAACGAAATTCAGTATCTCGGCGTGGCTCTGCCTGACTATGGCAGTAACTGTGCAGGCGAAGATCAACGTCGTCGCGACCCTGCCTGATTTTGGCTCGGTCGCACGGACCATCGGCGGTGACTATGTTGATGTCACCGTTCTCGCCAAACCTACGGAAGATCCACACTTTGTTGATGCGCGGCCGAGCTTCGTCGTGAAACTGCGCCAGGCCGATGTCTTGATCGATGGCGGCGCTGAGCTCGAGATCGGCTGGCTCCCACCGCTCCTCCAAAATGCCCGGAACCCGAAGATCGCAGTGGGCCAGCCCGGCCGGGTGCAGGCTTCACAGGGGATCCGTCTGATGGAAGTGCCGGCGCAAATGACTCGCGCCGCCGGGGATGTTCATGCCATGGGCAATCCGCATTTCATGGTCGACCCGATCATCGCCAAGGCAGTTGCGGCGCATATTGCGAGCGCCTTCTCCGCCGTTGACCCGGCGCATGCCGCGCAATATCAGACTAACGAAAAAAGCTTCGAGGATAGAATTGACGGCAAGCTCCAGGAGTGGGGAGCGAAATTGCTGCCGTATCGTGGACAGCACCTCGTTGCCTATCATGACTCATGGCCTTACTTCGCTCATCGCTTTGGTTTTGATATCAGCCTCTTTCTCGAGCCCAAACCGGGCATTCCGCCTTCACCATCGCATCTCGCGGAAGTGATAGCGCAAATCAAGGCACAGAAGATTAAGGCAATCATCGTCGAACCGTACCATAACCGTAAAATCGCGGAGAAGGTGGCGGACGCGACCGACGCCAGAGTGGTCGATTTCTGCCAATTCCCCGGCGGGCTTCCCCACATCGATACCTATGTGGAATTGATCGATGCTCTTGTCGATCATCTCGCCGCCGCGCTGAAATAGCCATGTGGGAAGTGATGTTCTGGCCCATTGTGGCTTGTGTCGTCCTGCCCTGGCTACTGGTGTATCTCGGGCTCCATGTCGTCACCCGCGGGATCATTTTCATCGATATCGCGATGGCGCAGATGGCCTCGTTAGGCATCTGTGTCGCCGTTCTCCTTCATCTTAACCTGGCCGGCTGGCCCGCATTCGGAATCGCGCTTGGGTTCACTCTCCTCGGCGCAGCAATCTTTTCCCTCACCGGCAAGCGCACGAGTCAGATTCCGCAGGAAGCGGTTATCGGCATTGCATACGTGGTCGCGGCTGCAACCGCAGTTCTCCTTCTCAGCCGCGCCGCGGAAGGGGATGAGGAAATCAAGAACATGCTTGTCGGCAACATCCTGCTTGTGAGTCCGCTCGATGTCTGGAAGTGCTTTGTCCTCTTTCTGGCTGTCGGGGCGGTTCACTTTGTTTTTCGGCGCTCCTTCCTGCTCGTTTCCTTCGATCGCGACCGCGCTTACGACGAAGGCCTGCGGGTGCGCTGGTGGGATTTTTTCTTCTACGCTCTTTTTGGTCTGGTCGTCACGAGCTTCGTTCGCATCGCCGGCGTGCTCCTGGTTTTCAGTTATCTGATTGTGCCAGCAGTTTGCGCAATCAATCTCGCCGCAACTTTCGGCAGACGACTCTTGATAGGCTGCGTCGTCGCACTTATCGGCGGCATCGCCGGGCTTTTTCTTTCCTTCTACTGGGATTTGCCCTCCGGCGCGGCGATGGTTTGCACGTTCGGAATACTCCTGGTCGTGCTCGGCCTTGTTGGCCGTTGGCAGCGGCGTGCTGCGCCCGGGTGACGGCCGACCTCGCGCCGCATCTTGCCACGAAAGCTTTGCTTGAGGCCGAGCTAGCATTCAAGCCGTGCAGTTTAGCAGCGATCCGGAGCCAGCGGACAGACACCTCCCCTGCGTCTGGCTCTAAAGATGTGAGTCTACGATTGTCGCTCTGTTTGTGGGACACGGTGCCGCGGCTGACCACGAGCTCGATGACTAATCGAAGCCACTAAGGTAATTGCCTGAGCAGGGTGATGACTTTCTCTATCGTGTTCCAGTTGCGGGTTGTCATCGGAATCCCGAGTTGTCTTTCGAGTTTCCCGAGATAGCTGACTGCTCTCATCTGTCGCTGATAATGACCGACCAGAAATCGGTTTTGAATCCCGAGTACTTTTAGGAGCCACTCATCGTCACTTGGCAGACTTAGCGGCAGCAACGGGAGACGAGGCGGCCGCCTGGCCAGCACACTCACAAAGCGCATGAGGTTTGAGCCGGAGGGTTCTCCCGCGAAAACGTCCCGGCTAGCGAGCTGAAGAAGATCGCGCGCCGGACAAATCATTATCTCGCAGCTAAAGGCTAACTCGCGGGTGAAAGCTACACGGAGATTCGGCTCGCTGACATTCTCGCGCACGACGAAGGTACCGACGGCGCCAAGATTCACGACCCCGAATGTCGCCAAACGGCGCGCAATCTGCGCCGGCCGACAGCGATTCATGCCGCCAACATTGACGGCGCGAAGAAAGACTACTGATGCCATCCCTGATGCACTGTAACTTGGAAAGTAAAACGGCTTTTTCCTTGATTGCCTTTCGAAGACTCCTCTCAGATTCAAACTCGACCGCTTTAAGCGGTCGGGTTCAACGAGCGGCGTGAAAAAATCCAGACAAGATTAAGTGTTAGAACCACGAGGGCGCCATCCTCCGCCTCGACTGTAGTTGTTGCAGTTAGCAATAGCAGTAGCAGCTCGCAGCTTAGCCAGCCTGCGGAAAGAGTCCGGAGCCGAGCGCGGCGTCGAGGCGGGCGAGCACTTTGCCCCGACCGAGGATTTCCAGCAGATGATAGAGACTTGGGCCGGCGTTACTCCCGGTGACCGCGAGCCGGGCCGGATGAACCAGCGCGGCCGGCTTCACACCCAGCTCGGTCGCCTTTGTCTTCAGGGCCGCTTCGAGCGAGGTTGCGTCGAAGTTTTCCAAATCAGCAAAAGCATCGCGCAAGGCGCTCAGGCGCGGCTTGTTCTCGGCCGTAAAATGTTTCGCCACGCCCTCGGGCTGATAGCGAAGTTCGTCGGTAAAATAGAAGCCACCATACGCCGGCAGCTCGCTGAAAATCCGGAACTTGCCTTTGCAGGTGGCGAGCGCGGCCCGGATGTATTCCTCCGAAAATTTGCTCAGGTCGAATCCGGCCCGGGTGAGCGCGATGCGGGCCAGAGCGAAGAAGCGTTCGTCCGGCAGCTCGCGAACGTACTCGCCATTGAGCCAGGTGCATTTTGTCAGGTCGAAAGTCGCGTTCTTGCGATGCACTTTCTCCAACTCGAAAAGCCTGACGACTTCTTCGATCGCGAGTTTTTCGCGGTCATCTTTCGGCGACCAGCCGAGAAGGCAGAGATAATTGCGGACCGCTTCGGGCACGAACCCTTCCTCGATATAAGTGCTGATCTGCGCCCCGGTGTCGCGCTTGCTCATTTTCGAACCGTCATGGTTAAGGATGAGCGGAATGTGGGCGAAACGCGGCGGCTCGACGCCGAGGGCGCGATAGAGCTCGATGTGTTTCGGCGTGTTCGAGAGATGATCCTCGCCGCGAATGACGTGGCTGATCTTCATCTCCAGATCGTCCACCACATTGACGAAATGAAAAATCCACGAGCCATCCGGCCGGCGGATGGTCATGTCGGGATGCGTCTCTTCGTTCGTCAGGTCAAAAACGATTTTGCCGCAGACGATGTCGTCGACCACAACATGCTCGCGCGGGGAGCGGAACCGGATCGCACCGTTATCCTCGAAGAGACGACCGGCCGCCTCGAGCCGGGCGAGGTGACGTTCGTAGATCTCGTGGCGCTGGCTTTGAAAGTACGGCCCGACATTTCCGCCTACGTGTGGACCCTCATCCCACTCGAGCCCGAGCCAGCGCAAGCCATCATAGATTGCCTGCATGGCCTCGGGCGTGTTCCGCGCCTCATCGGTATCCTCGATTCGAAGAACAAACGTGCCGCCGGTATGCCGCGCAAAAATCCAGTTGAAAAGCGCGGTGCGCGCCCCGCCGATGTGGAGATATCCGGTGGGCGACGGAGCGAAACGAACACGAATCGGATTGGCCATGATGCATTGTCATCCTGAGCGAAAGCGAAGGACCTCGCAAATTGGAACGTAACACAGGCATTTTGCCTGTGCGGCCAGCGGGCGACTCGCCCGGTGTTTACGTACCGAAAAACGACGCTCCCTGTCGTTAGGCCAATCCGTTGCGCCACAAGAAAGAACGACCGGGCGAGACGCCCGGTAGCCGCACAGGCTGGAAAGCCTGTGCTACGACGAGCGCGCAAGCCCACGCGGCTACTCCACAAAAAACGAGCGCGCAAGCCCACGCGGCTACTCCACAAAAATTTTGCCTGCGCGCCGTCGCAGATGCCGGCCGTGCGCAAGGTTGATCTTCGCCGGCGAGTCGCGCGTGAGCAGCTTTCTCGTCGCTTCGACTAATTCGAATCCAATCCCGGCGACGTCGCGATTCACCAGCCAGCGCCGGATCACCCGCCGCTGCAAGGTGAGGGCCAATTTTCTGACCTCTCCTACTGACAGGTGTTCGTTAGTCGTTAGGCCGGCCGGCGTCCGCTCTTCCAGAAAATCCTCCTCCTCGGCCAGGAGCATGGCCGCGCGCCAGATCGTAGAGCGAATGTTTCGGCCAAATTTTTTCTCGAGCAGGGGAATGAGCTTGTGCCGCAGTCGATTCCGTCGGGCGTACAACACCTCATTAGTCGGGTCCTCGCGAAACTTCAGCCGGTGTTCGGCGACATAGCGATCGATCTCGGCCCGCCAGACACCGAGCAGCGGCCTAACGATCTCGAGCCCGCCATGGCGCACGCGCGGCCGCATCGCGCCGAGCCCGCGGCCGCCCGCGCCGCGAAAAAGATTCAAGAGGAAAGTCTCGACCTGATCATCGGCCTGATGAGCGAGAAAAATCGTGCGACACCGCTGCCGTTTGCCGACCCGTTCAAAAAATGCCAGCCGTTCCTGACGCGCAGTGGTTTCGATCGACTGCTTTCTTTCCGCCGCCAGCACGCCGATCTGCGCGGAACCAGCTTCCAATGCCAATCCCTGCTTCTCCGCCAGACGTGCGACAAAGCGCGCATCCGCCTTCCCCGCCCGCCCGCGCAGCCCGTGCTCGAAATGACAGACGACCAGACGCCGGTAGCCTAACGAGAGCAACCAGTGCAAGAGCACGACCGAATCCCGCCCGCCCGACACGCCGATCAGGTAACGCCGGTCGTTAGGCAACTCGGCCCGAAGCTCGCTCGCCCACTCTTCCGGCGGAGGCCGATTCATGGTGCTGCGCTCTGCAAACCGCGCTCGCCCAGCCAGGGAAGATGGCGCCTGACGATGCGGCGGAGGCCGAAGGGCTCGATCGCTTTCCGCCGGATGTGTTCGACCGCTTCCTCGACTGAGTCGGTGACATAGACGAGGTGCAAATCGCTTTCGCTGATCATTCCGAGACGCGCCATTTTCACGAGCAGATCGGTCAGCTCATGCCAGTAATCGGTCCCCATCACCACGATCGGGAAATGATCGATCTTGCCGGTCTGAATGAGGGTGAGCGCTTCGAATAGCTCGTCGAGGGTGCCTGCGCCACCGGGCATGACGACGAAGGCGTAGGAATATTTCACGAGCAGCATTTTGCGAACGAAAAAGTAATTGAGGGTGACGCAGCGATCGAGAAACTCGTTAGGCTGTTGCTCATGCGGGAGCCTGATGTTGCAGCCGATGGAGCAGCCGCCGGCTTCTTTCGCCCCGCGATTGGCCGCCTCCATCACGCCTGGGCCGCCGCCGGTCATGACGGTGAAGCCAAGCCGCGCAACCCCCTCGCCCATCCGGCGCGAGAGTTCGTACTCGGGGCTCTCGCGTTTAATCCGGGCTGAGCCGAAAACGCTCACGCACGGCCCGACAAAGTGAAGAACGCGAAAGCCGCGCAGGAAATCGGCCATGATGCGAAAGAGGGTAAAGAATTCGCCAAAACGCGAATGCGGCCCCTCGAGCATAGCTTGATCAGCACGCTCCGGCGGCGCGGTCACGGGCGAAGCGGTTTCGCTGGTCGCGCTTTTCAACGCTGCTGGTTTGTTCACGCTACTGGCTTATCAACCCGCGGGCGGTTGCACAATCGCCGATCAAACGGAGGGGCGGCGGTGTCGTCCCGAGCGCAGTCGAGGCATCCGAATTTCCACGGGATCCTTCCCCGAAAGCTTTCGGAGATGCGCTCCGCTCAGGATGACGGAAGCGCGGTGCCGGAGCGCGTATGACTCGGAATAACGAGCACCGGACAGGGCGCATGCCTGACGACATACTCCGCCGTGCTCCCGATGAAAACGTGAGCGAGACCGGTCCTTCCGTGAGTCGAGGTCACGATCAAGTCGGCTGCACGCTCTCTCGCCTCGCGGCAAATCCGCTCGCCGGCATGCCCGCAGCCGAGGACGGTTTCCCCGGCAATTTTCTCCCGCCGCACGAGCTCGATCATCTCGTCGAGTTGTTCGCGCGCAGCTTTTTCCGCCGCGTCAATGAGCGGTGGCAAATCGTAGAGCATGAACTCAGGGTTGGTGCTGTAGTAATGAAGATCGAGGGAATGAAAGAGCACGAGCCGGGCATCGAACTCGCGCGCGATCGCCCGCGCCGCCTCCAGCCCGACCATGCCGCACTCGGAAAAATCAACCGGCGCAAAAATCGTTTCAAACCCGGCGCGATAGGGCTGATTCCGATCGAGCGGATGGACGACGAGCACCGGACAGGGCGCGTGCCTGACAATGCGCTCGGCGGTACTTCCGAGAGCGAGATGTTTCAGCCCGGTCTGGCCGCGGGTTGCGCTCACGATCAGATCGATCGGCAGTTCGCGCGCGAGCCGGCAGATCTCTTTCCATGCTGTGCCGGGGATGGCGTGAAGGTTTTCTCGCGGCAACGCGTTGGTTTCCTGCGCGGCGAAGTCCTTGAGCTGCGATAAAACACGGCGCTCGATCTCCTCCGGCGGCACCACAAGCGGCGGGACGGTCATGCTCGAGAAAGGATAATCGGTGGCAAAGACATGGACGAGATGAACCTCGGCCTCCCAACGCTCGAGCAGCGGCAGGGCGAAGCGGAACGCCTCGCGCGAAGGCGTGGAAAAGTCGGTCGCGACGAGGGCGCGCCGGATTTGAAGCCGGTTTGCGGTTTTGCCCGCTTCACCCGTGTCGGCTTTCATTCGTCAGGCAAAAGGAAGCGCTGCCCGGCCCTGGCGCTCGTCATTGCTTGCCAAAAGACGGGCATTTTTTGGCAATCAAGTCGTCTGGCGGGCGAGCGGGCTGTTTCCGTGGAGCTGGTGACGAAACTCGGTCGGCGAGATTCCGAAGGCGCGCTTAAAAGCGCGATTAAACTGCGTGATAGAGCGAAACCCGCAGTCATACGCGACTTCACTGATGCGCTGATTTGGCTTGAGTAAGCGGTTGCGCGCCTCCTCGACGCGGACCCGGGAAAGATAGTTGGTGAAGGTGAGCCCGGTGCTGCGGTGAAAGACTTTGCAGAAATGAAAAGTGCTCGCCCCAGCGGCAGCCGCGACCTGCCTGAGGCTGACTTGCTCGGTCTTATGCGCAGCGATGAATTCCCGTGCTCGGGTAACGAGGGGCGGCTCCTGGTTTTGCTGCTCCACCATGAGCTGATTGCTAAGCGCGGAAAGCTGCGAGGCAAAGAAGGTCAGCAGCCTGACGATCCCCTGATAGCGGTCCGGCGGGAGGACCGGGTTCTTTTCCCACGCTTGACGGATCTTGGCGCTAAATCGAATCCCGAGGCGCTCGATCGTGCG
The DNA here is from genome assembly GCA_036825615.1 of Chthoniobacterales bacterium. GTDB lineage: Bacteria > Verrucomicrobiota > Verrucomicrobiia > Chthoniobacterales > UBA10450 > JAICXG01. The sequence goes on along the minus strand of DAISXY010000002.1, from coordinate 162,067 downwards.
CTCGACTTTCGCCGTGTCGCTGCGGCTGGGGGAGCGGCGCAGGACCTGGCCGACGCGCAGATAGCCGATCGTGCGTTCGCCGAGCTTGAGCGGGACGGCAGTTTCGGTAAGGCCAAAGGGGCAGGTCACCGTGCTCGGAATATCGCCGGTGTGCCGGACCATGTCTTCGTGCGCCTGAAGACATACCGCGAGGCTTTTTGGATTCTCGGCCAGGAACGCGCAAAATGGGTTTTCGTGGCGTTTACCGCGATGAGCCAGGTGCCAGTACTCGACCGGGCGCAACGCGAGCGGCAGGCCGGTCGCCTCGCCGAAGACGCGCTCGTAATCACGAAATAATTTCGAGCGCCGGAGCTTGTCGATCAGCTCGCGATTGGCATTGACTTCGGCTTCGTTCTCGCTCGCACCGGCCATGATCGGATGGAATTAGCCTGCGCGGGAGGAACGGAAAGGGCAAGCGATTTGTCGCGCGCATCTGCGCTTCTCGTTAGGCAGCGACCGCGGCGGTCGTTTTTGGGGGGCAAAATATGCCCGGTCTTTCGCAACTGCTGCGCAGCGGAGAGGCCTTGGGAAGGCCTAAATTACGGCCATGCAAACCATGCCTCACTTGCTGGAACCGGAAACGATCGCGCGCTTGAAGAAGATCCTGGTGCCAGTGGATTTTTCTCTGCCGTCGCAGCAGGCGCTCGATTACGCCCGCAGTTTCGCACGCTGTTTTGAGGGCGAGATCATTCTCCTCCACGCCGTCCCGCGAATGACCGCCGCGCCTTATCCTGAAGTGCCGGGCTTCGTTGCCACGATTCAAAAGGAGGAATTGAAGGACGCCGAGCATAATCTCCAGGCGCTCGCCATGGGCGATTCGCCTGACGACCCGGTCAAGCTCCGGACACTCGTCCGCAACGGTCTCCCCGCGCACGAAATCGTGGAAGCGGCGAAGGAACTCGACGCCGACCTGATCGTGATCGCGACCCACGGCTATACCGGCTGGAAACATTTCTGCATCGGAAGCACGACCGAACGGGTGGTGCGCACCGCGCCCTGCCCGGTCTTTGTTATTCGGGAGAAAGAACATGAATTCGCCTGACCTGCTTAATCTGAATCAAGTTAACGAAGCGTTGCGCCGGGAACCGTTTGAAAGCCGGGTGGCGCTGCATCCGTTCCTCGTCGGTCTGCGGCCGCATCACATCAAACTGTTGAGCGACTGCGCGATGGCGACCCATTTCCAGCCGGGCCAGTACCTCTTCCGGCAGGGCGATTTTGCGAACCGCTTTTACCTGATCGAGGAGGGTCGGGTGGCGCTCGAAGCGGTTGACGCCCGGGGCGATTCCCTCCTCATCGAAGAGGCAGGCCCGGGCAGTATGGTCGGATGGTCGTGGCTCTTTCCGCCATACATCTGGCATTTCAATGCCCGCGCGACCGAGCCAACGAGTGCGCTCTTCTTTTACGGCACGATCCTGCGGGAGTATTGCAGCAAAGACGCGTCGTTAGGCTTCGAACTTTTTAAGCGCATGAGCCAGGTCATGCTCGAGCGCCTCCAGGAAGCGCGCATGCGGATGCTGGCGCATTCGAAACGCGCACGAGGCCGCGATTGAGCAAATCCCGGGAAAGCAGGCGCCTGACGAGAAGCTGAATTCGATCCCCTCGTCTGCTCCGGCTCAAACCTGGCCGCAGTATTTGAAGAGGAGCATCTCGGTCGCGGAATTTTCGCGATAATACAAGCGCAAGGCGCCGTCGCGCCCAAGGTAATCGGTCGGGACGCTGCAGCTCGCGCGCCGGCTGTGCACCTGGTGAATGCCGAGCCCGTTGCGCAGGTAGAGCGCGCCCCAGGCTTCAGCGAAAATCGTCCGCCGCATTTTCGCCACGAGCAATTCCTCCAGCTCGACCCGCGCCATCTCGCGGTACACGACCGGATGCGTCCGCTCCAACTCGCCGTAATCAAGCGCGCCGGTCGGGAAAACACCGCTCGCCGGCAGCTGCCGCCAACTGGAACCGATCACCCCTACGCGCATCCGCGGATCGAATCCGGCGGCGGCATGTTTCAGTGAGCACGTGCTGATGGAAATGAGAAGAAGTCCGAACCGGCCGGCGCGAATCGTGATCCAGAAGTGATCGATCTTCGCCGGGTCCGGGTCGCGCTCGCTTTCAAAACGGACGATTTCGCCCGCTCCGCGAACGAATTGTTCCGCGGCAAAGACGAAGTCATCAGGCAACTTGCGCGCGCTGGTCGAGGGTCGCATCGGACGCGGAGTCTGGTGCGAACCGATGCAATTGGCGAGCGCTTAACGACTGCGGCAGAGGATGCGGCCAACAATCACCGTGTAGGCCATGGTGAAGCAGCCGGCGAGAAAACAACCAGTTACTCCATCGTTATTCGTTAGGTGAATCGTCCTCAGAATCCTCACGGGCATGCTGGCACTGATCACAGCAGGCGCGCCCCGTGCGGGCGGAGCAGACGTGGCCCCAACGATCGGAGGTGCGGGACTCGCCCTCGAGCTCAGCGGGGTGACCGAGATCGGGAACGACCGCCGGCAGCTCCTGCTCGAACTGGTTATGCAGAATCGACTCGGCCGTTTGCATGTGCCCAGCTAACGCCAAGCAGTAGCAGCCGGCTCGGCGTTTTTTGCGATTTACGGAGCGTTTCTTGCGCGCCTCCCCGGCTCATTGGCTGCACGGCAGCGCCTCGAGGACCGGCGTGCGCTCTCGCCCCGGGAGGTCGCCTAACGACTACTGGCGTGCTGCTGCCCACGCCCGGCAACTTTCTCTTCTGCCGCGGGTGAAGACCTACGCCGCGCCGGTCGCCGCGATTGCGGCGATTGACTGGGCGCATTCGGTGCGGACGCGAAGCTGGCGCGCACCGCGTTTTGTTTTCGAATCATCAACGGCACCGTCGAACGGGCGAGCTTTGTGAACTCCTGCACTGCCGTGCTCGTGCCGGAATCGACCAAGCGCAGGAGCCCGATCTCGAGCGCGAGATTTTTTCCCTTCAGCGGAATCGCGACCAGCCCGACTGTGTCGCGCAATGCAATCTTCGGCATGAGCGCCGCGGCTTTCAGCGGTCGGAGCGAACGCAGCAGCGTCTCGATCGAATTGATCTCCGCCACGATCCGCGGCCGTACCCGGTGTTGCCGGCAAATCGCATCGCTCATCCGGCGCATCACAAAGGTGTTGGGCAGTTGAAGGACCCGCTGCTGGTGTAACTCGGTCACCTCGATGACGCGGCGGCCGGCCCAGGGATGCTGCGTGGAAACGATGAGCGCGAACTGGTCGTGACAGAGGCCTTCGTAACGTAGCCGCGGCGAGTGTCGCGTCAGGAACCCGAGTCCGACGTCCATCCGGCCCTCCTCGATCGCGGTCTCAATCTCAGTCGAGGAAATTTCCTCCACCGTCAGGCTGACGGCGGGGTGGGTCGAGGCAAACATTCCGAGCAAGGGCGGCATGAGAGTGACGTTAAGAATCGGGACGACGCCGACATGAAGTGAGCCACGCATCTGCCCGGGCTCGACCGTCAGCTCCTGGAGGAAATTTTCTATCTGCCGCAGGATGGCGCGGGCGTGCTCCTGGAAAATCTGGCCGGCGGAGGTGAGGAGGATGCGCTTCCCGCGGCGTTGAAAAAGATCGACCCGCAGGGCCGTCTCCAGATCGCGCATTTGCTGGGAAATGTTGGGCTGAGAAAGGCCAAGGCGGTCTGCGGCCCGGCTGAAGCTGCCTGCTTCGGCAACCTCGAGGAAATAGCGGAGGTGCCGGATTTCAAGGGGATCGTGAACCATGGGCTTAGATTGGCGGGTGTGCGCGGCACTGGCAATGCTTCAGAACAATTTCCGCAAAATTCCGCTTTCATAAGAATTCGTTATTGGTCTATTATCGCAATCTGTCATTTGCCTTACTTATGTCGCCATCCAAAACCTCGATGATCAGTTCCCACGCGCCCGCGCTCTCACCTGCGCAGGGTGCCTCGCCCTCCACAAGCAATTCGCTTTGGAGGAGCATCAAGCCTGGCTTGTTCCTCATCGGTATCACGCTCACCGCTCTTTGCTTTCTAGGCTGCGGCAAGAAAGCCACGAAGGCGAAGGTTCAAGTGGTCAATTCCAAGCACGTCAAGATTGGCTTCATCGGCCTGACCTGTGAAGCGCCGATCTACACCGCCTATGAAAAGGGCTTTTTCAAGGACGAAGGACTCGAACCCGAGTTGGTGAAATGCACCTGGGCGCAATACAAGGACAACCTCGCCCTTGGCGCCTACGACATCACCCATCACCTCGTGATGTATTTCATGAAACCCATTGAGCAGGGTCTCGACGTGCGCTTTCTCGGCGGGGTCCATACCGGTTGTTTGCGGGTGCAGACGGGGGTGAACAGCCCGATTCACAAGATCCAGGATCTCAAGGGCAAACGGATCGGCGTTCCCGGGATGGGCACGCCGCCCTTTGTCTTCGCCAACCGCGTCTTTGGGACCCATGGAGTCGACGCCAGCAAGGACATCACCTGGAAAGTGTACCCGGCGGGCGAACTGGGCCTGGCGCTTCGGAAAGGCGAAGTCGATGCAGTCGCGGACGCAGAACCGATCGGCACGCTTCTGATCGCCGAAGGCACCGCGAGAAACGTTGAAGGCATGGACGAGGCAACCGACCTGCCTTACGCGAACGAGTATTGCTGCGAGGTCATCGCCAACGGCAAATGGGTCGACGCCAATCCGGATACTGCCGCTCGGGCGACCCGTGCGATCTTGAGGGGTGCCAAATGGGTGCAGCAAAATCCCAAGGCGGCAGCTCAACTGGCGGTGGACAAGAAATACCTCGCTTCAACGGTTGAGCTGAACACCATCGCCCTCAGCCGGCTTAAATATATTCCTTCGGTTAAGCAGGCGGAGGAAACGCTCTTCACCGCTGCCAAGGAAATGCGGGAAGCGAAGATGCTCGCCCCCGAAACAGACACGGATGCCTTGGCCAAGAAGGCCTTCCAGCATCTGGATGGAGTCACAGATGAGTGGCTCAAAACCGTGCAAGTGGAAAAAGTCCCCGGCGGTCAGGTTGACCCGAATTTCGATATCAAACTCTACGCCCAGCTAATTCTTCATAACGCTCAAGACGCGTGCTGCGCTCGGAAGATGTACGATCAACCCGACCAGGAAGCACCTAACCTGGCCGATCCCAATGGCGCCCCCTGTCCTCCCCAAAACACTCTTGTTAACAAATGAGCACTACTATCGAACAAATCGCGCCGGACGCTCCGGCAGTCACTCCTAGCCGTCCGGTCGCCCGCGCGCCCAAGCCCGTCGCAACCGCGGGCGTTCATTATCGGCCGCAAACTCTGCTTGCCATTCCCTTGGGCGCGGCTGGATCGCTCATGATTCACTACTTCATTCCAAAAAGTGAACCGGTCCCGACAACGGAGTATTTCCCGATTCTTCTCTTTGCCACGTTAGCGTTCGGGATTCTGATGGCGGCGCTTTATCCCTGGTCGAGTCGGGTGCGCAAGTGGATGCGACACATGTGCCCGATCCTAGGAGTTGCTACGCTGACGGCGGGAGGTTGGGAACTCATTACCAGCTGTCTGGCACTGCTTCCGCTCCCCTATTTTCCGGGGCCGGAAGCAATTATCGCAGCGATTATTCACGATGCCGGGCTTATCTTCGACAGCACCTGGCACTCACTCCTCCTTCTCCTCAGCGGCTACGCAGTCGGGACCTTAATCGCGCTGATAACCGGCGTCACGATTGGCTGGTTTCCCCATGCGCGGTATTGGGGCATGCCTTTGCTCAAGGTGGTCGGGCCAATCCCAGCCACGGCCTGGATTCCGCTCGCCATGGTGGTGGCGCCTTCAGCCATGTTCTCGGCCGTAGGCCTGGTCGCTCTGGCGGTCTGGTTCCCGGTAACGATGCTGACCGCTTCGGGTATTTCCAACACTCGGACCTCCTATCTCGATGTGGCAAGAACCTTGGGTGCGAGCCGGCTTTACCTCATCTTTCGGGTCGCGATCCCGGCCGCGATGCCGAACATCTTTATCGGGCTCTTTATGGGCCTGGGCACATCCTTCCTGACTCTCGTGGTGGCCGAGACCGTTGGCGTGAAGTCAGGCCTGGGCTGGTATATCAGCTGGGCTCAGGGCTGGGCGGAATATGGCAAGGTTTACGGCGCGCTGGTCATTATGGCCGCGTTCTTCTCCACCATCATGACCTTGCTCTTCAAGCTCCGCGATCGCGTTCTGGTTTGGCAGAAGGGAACAATCAAATGGTAGCACTGAATCAAAACGGTTCGGTTGGAACAACCGAAGCCGCCTCCATCCGAGTGCGGCACGTTGTCAAGCGCTTTGACTCACCGGATGGAGGAGTTACGCCAGGAGCACTGGCTCTGAATGACGTCTCACTTACCGTAGGAGCAGGTGAGTTAGTTTCACTTGTCGGACCGAGTGGCTGCGGCAAATCGACTCTCCTCCGCATGATCGCTGGACTTACTCCGCCGACAAGCGGCGAAGTTTCAATCGGCGCCGAGCCGATTACCAAGCCAAGCGCGGAACGCGGGTTGGTTTTCCAGGACCCGAGTTTATTTCCCTGGCTGACGGTTCGGCGCAATATCGAATCCGGGCTGGTGGCGCGGGGCGTTCTTGGCCACATGCGGCAGGAGGTGGATGAGTTCATGCGCCTGGTCGGGCTGGAGGCTTTCGCTAACTCCTTTCCACATCATCTTTCCGGCGGCATGGCCCAGAGAGTTGCCCTTGCCCGGGCCCTGATCAACCAGCCCAGGGTCTTGCTCCTGGACGAGCCGCTCGGCGCGCTTGATGCCTTCACCAGGATGCGGATGCAAGATGAAGTCCTTCGTCTCTGGCGCGCTCGCGGCACGACCATGCTCTTTGTCACACATGACATCGACGAAGCCATCTATATGAGTGACCAGATCGTGATCATGACTCAGCGGCCCGGCCGGATTGAACAGATTATCCCGGTAAGTCTGGACCGCCCGCGGGACCGCGGGAGCGACGAGTTTCTGCATCTCCGGGGTCAAATCCTTGAGACGATGCATTTCGCCGGCCAGCCGATGGCAGGAAACAGATAGTTATTTTGTTGCCACTCTACTCGCGCGTCGATAGTCAGGCGGCCTGAGGTTTCGCATGAAAATTTCCCGCCCTGCGTCCCGGGTTAGTGCGAGGCGGTATGCGGGGGCCACTCAACGAAGGAAGAGGGTCCTTCAGGTTACCGGTGCGACCACCTGCCTGCTCGCCATTTTCATCTTGGCCGGGGCGCACTGGGTGGTCCTTCAGTCGTTTGCCTATACTCGAATGCTGGTCGAGTTCGCGCACGAGGAATCTTTGGCCACGGCGGTGAAGAAGACCTTTGACGATCGTTATGCCTGCCCGCTCTGCCCCAAGATCCGCGACGGCTGTAACAAGGAGCGGAAGGTGCCGCAAATCGTCAACGGCGATCGCGTTCCGGAGTTTCTGGTCGAATCGGGCGAATTTACCTTCCTTACTCCCACGGTCGTGGCAGATGTCGTGTTTGTTCCATCCGGGCACATCCACTTTTCCAACGCTCCGCCAAAACCGCCCCCAAGGGTGGCTTAATCGTCAGACGCCGAACTCTCCGGCCTCACCTTAAAGGAGGTGATGCACCGTCGGAGAGTTAAAGACAATCCTGGAGCTTCCGCGCTCAGGCGCTCCGCGCGCTGGGTGACTTGGGGAGTTATCAGGGAGCCACAACACCCATTTTAGAGTTCAATGAAATCCAATCTCACCAACTGCAAGAAAACCGCCCTGCCGGCGTTAGCGTTCGCGCTTGCCACGTCTTCGGCCTGGGGTCAAGCCCCTGATATATCTCCAACCGCAACTCCTACTCCTGCCAATGTAGCGACCATTATCGTAACCGGACAGCTAATCCCGGGAGCAAGCGTGCTCGTTCCCAGACCAGACTTACAGGCAAGGACCACCGATACTGCCGGCTTGCTCGATCAGATCCCCGGTGCCAGCGTCGTCCGTAACGGGCCACTCACCGGCATCGTCCAGTTGCGCGGTCTCAGCGACGATCATGTCAACGTATTGGTCAATGGCAGGGAAATTACTCCGGCGTGTCCAAATCATATGGACCCACTGCTGCTTGGAATGGCGCCCTCTTCCCTCCAGTCTCTTACCGTTATCGCCGGCATCACCCCAGTCAGCCTCGGGGGCGACAACATCGGTGGCATCGTTTTGGCGGACCGGAAAGCTCCGGTCTTTTCGCCCGATGCGGGCACGCTTTGGTCGGGCGACCTTGGCTCCTTCTATCGGAGCAGCGATGACGGCACAGGAGTGAATGGCAGCCTTACGGTTGCGAATCAAAACTGGAGCGCTACTTACAACGGTTACTGGGCCACCGCGGATGATCTGCGCATTCCCGATGGGCGGGTACGCGACAGCGGGTTTGAAGAATACCAACAGCACGAAGGCCAAATCGCCGGACATCTCCTTGGCGGCGTCTTTCAAGCCTACGGTGGAGTTACACGCGTCCGCGACGCCGCCGCCCCGGCGCAGCCGATGGATATGATCAAGGATGATACCTGGTTTGCGGGCATCCGGCAGACGGGTGACTACTCTTTCGGCCAACTCGACAGCCGCATCGCTTATAACAGCACCTATCACCTGATGGATAACTTCTCGATTCGACCTCTCACGAGCAGGCGCATGCCGGAAGTGGAGGGTTTTCCGTTCTCCGCCCCGAGCCAGAGCGATGACCTGAGTGGGAGAATGGGCCTTACCATCCCGCGCGAAAGCGACGCTTTCCGGACGGGGTTCGACTTTCACTGGAACCGCTTCGATGCCTTCGAGACCGATCTCGCCGGCGGCTTTCAGGAGGACATCAACAATGCCATGCGCTTCCGGCTCGGTTTTTACTTTGAGTGGCAGAAAGACTGGAGCGACCACTGGAGCACCCTGGTCGGGCTGCGCAGTGACACGGTTTGGAGCGATGCCGACGCGGTGACGCAATTTTACCCCGACTCACTGGACGACGCGATTGCGTTTAACTCCCGCTCGCGCGACAAGACCGACGTCAACATCGACGCGATGACGTCGGTCCGTTTCACGCCCGACAGTAATCAGACCTATGAACTGGCTTTCGCCCGCAAGACCCGCTCGCCCAGCATCCTCGAGCGCTATCTCTTTACCCCGTTCGCCTTTGCCTCCGGTAACTCGGATGGTCGCTTTTATCTGGGCAATCTCGACCTCGATCCCGAGATCTCACACCAGATCGCGTTTACCGGCGACTGGCACGGGGAGGGCTGGGGTTTCACAGTCACACCGTTTTACAACTTCGTTAGTGACTACATTCAGGGCGCGCCGATCAACCGGGTCTTTTTCGATACGATCGTTCTGCAATACCAGAATATCGATCGCGCTGATCTCTACGGCATCGACGGCGAGGCCCACTATGACTTTAACAAGTTACTAACTCTGCGCGGACAACTCAGTTACGTGCGCGGGATTAATCGCGACAATGGCGACAATCTCTATCGTATTGCTCCTTTACGCGGCATCGTCAGTTTCGAGCAGCATTGGCAGCCCTGGCGCAGCGCGCTGGAACTGGCCTGGGCCGCTCCGCAGCACGAGGTCGCCGCCTTCAACGACGAGCTGACCAGCCCGGGCTACGCCGTGCTCAACTTCCGCGCCGGTTACACCTTTGCCGAGCACCTCGACGTCAGTCTCGCGGTGGAAAACCTCTTCGACCGACGGTATGTGCAACATCTGTCCGGGATCAACCAGGTTCTCGATAGCGACGTGCCGGTGGGCGCACGGATTCCTGAGGCGGGCCGCTTTGTAGCTCTATCTGTGAAATACCAGTTCTAACAGTAAGCGCAGGCCAGGCCGGAGTGTGCGTCTCGCACGCTGCGCGACGCGGCAAAAAGGATTTGCAAAACCGGTGGCTACGCTGCGCCGCAAAACGGATGAAATCCAATCCGCCCTCGCGGCGCGAAGACTTAATGCACGCGCTTTGCTGAAGTGTGACGCGGCTTAGACGCGGCAGGAGGGAATTCAAAATGGCAGATGTGGATGTTCTCCCGGCGAGGGAAAGCATTGCGCGGGCGCCGCGCGCAGCCTCGTCCGGGCAAGCAGCGGACTTGAGTAGCGCGTTGCGGAGACGGCTCGAAGGTGAAGTTCGCTTCGATGCCGGCGCGCGTGCGTTGTATGCGACCGATCTTTCGATGTATCGGCAGCCGCCGATCGGCGTCGTCATCCCGCGCTCGCTCGATGATGTGATCGCCACGGTGGAAGAGTGCCGGCGACGGCAGGTTCCGATTCTTGGCCGTGGCTGCGGCACGAGTCTGGCTGGCCAATGCTGCAACGTCGCAGTGGTGATCGATTTCTCGAAGTATCTCAACCGCCTGTTATGGGTCAATCCGGAGACGAAACGCGCCAAGGTGCAACCCGGCCTGATCTATGATGATCTGAAGGAGCCGACAGAAAAACATCACCTCACCTTTGCTCCCGACCCCGCCACTCATGCTTACTGCACGCTCGGTGGAATGATCGGCAATAACTCCTGCGGCGTGCACTCCGTGATGGGCGGCCGGACCGCTGATAACGTCGAGGAACTCGACATCCTTACCTATGACGGATTGCGGATGCATGTCGGTCGAACAAGTGACGCCGAACTCGAGCGCATCATCGGTGAAGGCGGCCGCCGCGGAGAGATCTACCGCAAACTCCGCGATTTGCGCGACCGCTACGGCGAGCTGGTCCGGCAACGCTATCCAAAAATTCCGCGGCGTGTTTCAGGTTATAACCTCGACGAGTTATTGCCGGAAAAAGGGTTTAATGTTGCGCGCGCATTGGTCGGGACGGAAGGAACCTGCGTTCTGGTGCTGGGTGCGACGGTGCGGCTGATCGACAGCCCGCCATGCCGGGCTCTTCTGGTCATCGGCTATCCTGACCTTTTCAAAGCGGGAGATCACGCCGCGCCTTTGCACCGCTACCAGCCACTCGCGATTGAAGCATTCCATCAGCACGTGATCGAAAACATGGAGCGAAAAGGGAAAGCGCTCCCGGGAGCAAAGCTGCTTCCCGAGGGTAAGACCTGGTTGATCGTTGAGTTTGGCGGCGCGACGCGCGACGAGGCGCGCGCTCGCGCTCTGGAAGCGCAAAATGATATCGAAGGCAATTTGAAAGGACAGCTAGGTATCAAAGAGATTGATGACCCCGCCGAGCAGGAAGAGATCTGGAAAATCCGCGAGGCCGGAGTGGGTGCCAGCCGCGTCCCGGAAACCGAGGAGGCATGGCCTTCGTGGGAAGATGCCGCGGTCGCGCCGGAAGTCCTGGGCGACTATCTCCGCGACTTCGATCAACTCCTTCGTAAGTATAACTATAAGTGGACGACCTTTGGTCACTTCGGCGACGGCTGCGTTCATTGCCGGATCACCTTTGATATTAAGACGAAGGAGGGCGTGCGCGCTTATCGCGCCTTTATGGAAGAAGCCTCCGATCTCGTGGTGCGATACGGCGGTTCGCTCTCGGGCGAGCATGGGGACGGCCAGGCCCGGGCCGAGTTATTGCCCAAGATGTATGGGCCGGAACTGGTGCAGGCCTTTCGCGAATTCAAATCGATCTGGGACCCAGAGTGGAAGATGAACCCCGGCAAGGTGATCGACCCTTATCCGCTGGATACAAATCTGCGAGTCGGTCCTGATTACGAGCCGCCGAAGCTCAAGACTTACTTCCAGTTTCCCGAGGACAATGGCAGTTTCGCGCGCGCGACTGAGCGGTGTTTCGGGGTCGGCAAATGTCGTAATCTCGATGGCGAGACGATGTGCCCGAGCTTTAAGGCAACGCGCGAAGAGATGCATACGACGCGCGGTCGCGCCCATTTGCTTTTCGAAATGATGCGCGGCGATGTCCTGGCCGATGGCTGGCGCGACGAGCACGTGAAGGAGTCACTCGATCTTTGCCTGGCGTGCAAAGGTTGTAAGAATGACTGCCCGGTCTCAGTAGATATGGCCACTTACAAAGCCGAATTCCTCGCTCACTACTACGAGGGACGACTGCGGCCGCGCGCAGCTTACGCCATGGGGCTGATCGCAAACTGGGCCCGTCTCGCTTCCTTTGCTCCCGGCCTAACGAACTTTTTCTCGCGCGCTCCGGTCCTCTCCGGCCTTGCAAAAACCGCGGCAGGCATTGCGCAGCAACGTGAAATCCCGGGTTTCGCAGCGCAAACTTTCCGTTCCTGGTTCGCCGAGCGCGGACCGAAGACCAGGGCGGGCACACGGGTTCTCCTCTGGCCGGACACGTTCAACAATTATTTTTTACCTAAAACAGCGAAGGCGGCGGTAAACGTTCTCGAGAATGCGGGCTGCGAGGTCGCAATTCCGCGGCGTCGCCTTTGCTGCGGCCGGCCGCTTTACGATTACGGCATGCTAAAGCTGGCGAACCGCTGGCTCGAGCAAACGCTACACGTCCTTGGCCCCGAGATTCGCGCCGGGACACCTATCGTGTTTCTCGAGCCAAGCTGTGCGGCGGTTTTCAAAGATGAGTTACTTGGGTTGTTTCCAAATCGGGAGGATGCAAAACGACTCTCGCAGCAGACATTTCTTTTCGACGAATATCTCGAGCGCATCGGTTATCATCCGCCGCGCCTGGAGCGCCACGCAATCATCCATGGCCATTGCCAGCGCAAGGCCTTAATCGGGATGGAATCAACCCAGAAGCTCTTAAAGGAGATGGGGATGAAATTCGAGATGCTCGATTCCGGATGCTGCGGGATGGCCGGGTCCTTCGGTTATGAAAGCGCTCACTATGACGTGTCGAGGAAAGTCGGCGAGTTTCAGCTCCTGCCGCGGGTGCGGAATAATCCGCGAGATGCCCTGGTCATCGCCGACGGGTTCAGTTGTCGCGAGCAGATCACGCAAACTACCGACCGGCACGCGCTGCATTTGGCGGAAGTCGTAGCGATGGCTTTGCACGATGGGCCGCATGGGCCGGGTGCCGGCTTACCTGAAGCTGAGTATGTGCAAAAGCCGGCGCGGCTTGGATGGAAACTGCCAGTGGCCTGCGCTGTCGCGGTGCTTGGAGCCGCCGCGCTCATTCGTCGCCGCCGCTAACCTTTTGCAAATCATGCCACAAACGCACCAACTTGCCGACGATGGCTCAGTGAGAATTGGCCGGGCCGATACGATCTCGACCCCGCGTTCGATTAACCCAGAGCTCAACTCAGCAAATCCCGATTCAAAAGTGCCGCCCCTTTCCGATGTCGGCAGCCTGCCGGTTTTCAAGTATCCCTTTGCCTTCGCGAACAAGCGTGTTTACGCCGGCGGCTGGTCGCGGGAAGTCACGATTCGCGAACTGCAAGTCGCGAAGGAACTCGCCGGTGTGAATATGCGCCTCGAGGCAGGCGGCGTGCGCGAACTGCATTGGCACAAGGCCGCGGAGTGGTCGTTCATGCTTTATGGGAGCGCCCGGCTCACGGCGATTGATGCGGAGGGCCGCAGCTTTGTTGACGATGTCTTCGCAGGCGACCTTTGGTATTTCCCGGCAGGTATCCCCCACTCCATTCAGGGATTACAGCCCGATGGCGCGGAGTTCCTCCTCGTCTTCGACGACGGTCATTTCTCCGAACATGAAACCGTCCTGCTCTCAGACATTGCGGCGCATATCCCGCGCGAGGTGCTGGCGAAGAACTTTGGGGTTGCAACCAGGAGCCTCGACGGGATTTACGATCAGGAACTCTTCATCTTTCAGGCGCCGCTCCCGGGACCGCTCGGAGAAGACCAGAAGAACGCAGCCCGCAACCTGGAGCCATCGCCGACCAAGTTCTCGTTTCGGCCTAACGAACAAAGCATTCTGAAAAAGACAAAAGGCGGGGAGGCGCGGGTTATCGATGCGAGAACGTTCCAGGTCTCGAAGACGGTGGCGGTCGCAATTGTGACCGTTCATCCCGGCGGCATGCGCGAGTTGCATTGGCACCAGAACGCGGATGAATGGCAATACTACATCAGTGGCAAAGCGCGCATGACGATCGTTGGCACCGGCAAGCGCGCCCGCACCATGGATTTCGAGGCGGGCGATGTCGGTTACGTTGAAAAGACGCTCCCGCATTACATCCAGAATACCGGGGACGAAGACCTCTGCTTTCTCGAGGTCTTCCGCTCGGACCGTTTTGAAGATCTTTCCTTCTCAGAATGGCTGAGCCACACACCAGCCGGGTTGGTGAGGGCGCACCTAAACATCGACCAAGACACCTATGACAAAATTCCGCGGGAAAAGCTGGTCGTGCTACCCGGATGACCGGCCGGCACTCGAAAGGCGGAGCGGCAAAATGGGAATGACCGGGCGGGACGTGACCTTCTCGTTCTGAAGACGCCGACGATGGCTGCCAAACATCCGCAACGCTGCCGCGATCCGAAAAACTGATGCATAAGGCAAGGTTATTGTTGTATTTTCGAATCTAATTCCTTAATCTCAGATGACGGTCCGCTGACGGGAAGCTGTTGCCCGGCGGAGGGGAAGAGATGATCACCGCACAACTGGAAAGGCTGTCCTGAAATGCATGCTGTCTCGCACGAAGTCGATTTAGTGGCCCGCCCGAACCGGGCGCGTTCAACCCCTGCAGCAACCGCACCAGTGGCGACAAAGAAAACGGCTCCGGCAGGCCCGGGCGCGATCAAGAGCCGCCCGCAAACTCTCCTCGCCATTCCGGTGGGTGCCGCCATTGCCCTTGCGGTGCACTATTTTGTGCCGAAGAGCGAACCGTTAATGCCGACGCATTACTACCCGACGCTGTTGTACGCCGCGCTCGCTTTTGGCCTCATCGCCGCTGTTGCGCAAATCTTCTCGATGCGGATCCGGCATTGGATGCGCCGGATGTGCCCGATCCTGGGGGTCGCGATCGTGACCGCGGCGATCTGGCAACTCGTTACGACGTGTCTCGGGCTTCTGCCGCTGCCTTATTTTCCCGGCCCCGAACCGGTTCTCGCCTCGATGATGGGCGATCGCCAACTGCTCTTCGACAGCACCTGGCATTCGCTTATCCTCCTGCTTAGCGGTTACGCGGTCGGGACGGTGATTGCGCTGATTACCGGCGTGACAATTGGCTGGTTCCCCCACGCCCGTTACTGGGGAATGCCGTTGCTCAAGATCGTCGGCCCGATTCCCGCCACTGCCTGGATTCCGCTCGCCATGGTGATTGCGCCTTCGGCGCTTTTTTCTGCGGTGGGGCTGGTCGCGCTCGCAGTTTGGTTCCCGGTCACGATGCTGACCGCTTCTGGGATTTCGAATACCCGCACCTCTTATCTTGATGTGGCAAAAACACTCGGCGCGAACCGGCTCTTCCTCATCTTTCGGGTAGCGGTCCCGGCCGCGATGCCGAATATCTTCATCGGTTTGTTCATGGGCCTGGGCACTTCGTTCCTGACCCTGGTGGTGGCGGAGACTGTCGGCGTAAAATCCGGTCTCGGCTGGTACGTGAGCTGGGCACAGGGCTGGGCCGAGTACGGCAAGGTCTACGGCGCGCTCGTCATCATGGCGGCGTTTTTCTCCACCATCATGACGGTGCTCTTCAAGCTGCGCGACCGGGTGCTCGTTTGGCAAAAAGGCGTCATTAAATGGTAGTTGCTGCGCCCGAGAAACGCGTCGACCAGGCGGCTGGGCTGAAAATTCGACGGGTCTCGAAGGAATTCACCTCGCTGGACGGCGGCGTGACGCCGGGAGCATTCGCGGTTGCCGATGTGACGCTCTCGGTCGCCGCCGGGGAACTGGTTTGCATTGTCGGTCCGAGCGGCTGTGGAAAATCGACCCTCCTGCGCATGATCGCCGGGCTCACCCCGCCGACCAGCGGGGAGCTCATGATTGGAAATGAGCCAATCACCGGCCCGAGCGCGGAACGCGGCCTGGTTTTTCAGGACCCGAGCTTGTTCCCGTGGCTGACGGTTCGGCGCAACATCGAGACCGGGCTGGTGGCGCGCGGAGTCCTGCGCGAAAAACGCGCCGAAGTGGATGAATTCATGCGCCTGGTCGGGTTGGAGTCGTTTGCCAATTCCTTTCCGCACCATCTCTCCGGCGGAATGGCACAGCGCGTGGCCCTCGCCCGCGCGCTCATTAACCATCCCAGGGTCTTGCTGCTCGACGAGCCGTTGGGTGCGCTCGATGCCTTTACCCGAATGCGGATGCAGGATGAGGTCCTGCGGCTCTGGCAGGGACGCGGGACCACGATGGTTTTTGTCACTCACGATATCGACGAGGCCATCTACATGAGTGATCGCATCGTCATCATGACCCAGCGGCCGGGAAAAATTGAGCAAATCATCCCGGTCGATCTCGAACGCCCGCGCGACCGGAGCAGCGAAGAATTCCTCAGCCTGCGCGGCGACATTTTGGAGACACTGCATTTCGCCGGGCACAGATAGAGGCGCTGGCCGCGAAGGAAGATTTTTCGTCAGGCGAGCGCGCTTTTTCATCAGGCGAGGCGAAGCCGCGAATAAATCGAGGTGGACGAGTGCCCGTGCCCGCCTTACATCTGCTCTCTTTTTTCACCAATGCCGCGCCGACCCAAAATTCCGCTCTCCTCTGATCTGCACGACCTCGGGCCGCGGCTGCCGGCGATTGCTCCGGAGATTGCGCCAGGGGAGCCGACCGATTTCGAGCTCATGGCAGGGATCCAGCAGGAAGATCCCGAAGCGCTCTCAAAACTCTATGATCGCTACAACGGCATCATCAAGGCACTGATCCTGCGCGTGGTGCATAACGAGGCCGAGGCAGACGACTTGCTACAGGAGATCTTCATGGAGCTCTGGAACCAGGCAAAAAATTTTTCGGCGAGCAAAGGCAAGCCGCTTGGTTGGATGGTGACGCTGGCCCGGCGCCGCGCCATCGACGGTTTGCGTAAAAAGCAGGCTTATTTGCGGGCCGGCGAACGACTGCAACACGAAACCGAACAGCAGCCCGACGCCTGGGTGCACAACGCGACCGAGGAAGAGATCAATTCTTCCGACACGCGCGCGCTCATCCGCAAAGTCATCAGCAGCCTGCCGGTCGCGCAGCAGCAGGCGATTGAGCTCGCGTTTTTTCGGGGCATGAGTCAGCGCGAAATCGCGGCTCATACGAATACACCGTTAGGGACAGTGAAGACGCGCCTTGAACTGGGGCTGAAGAAAATCTATGAGGGTTTGAAAGAACTGAAGGATGAACTTTAAGGAATTCCAGAATCGCGCACGGCTCTATGTCATCGGCGCGCTGGAGGATGGCGAATGCCGCGAATTCGAAGAGGCGCGCGCGCAGTTCGGCCAAAAAGCAGAAGATTTCATTACCGAGTGTTACCGCCTGCATGAAGCTTTTGCCCTCAGTCTGCGACCCGCCAAATCGTCGGACGCCTTAAAAGAGCGCTTGATGCAAATGGTGCGGCAGAAAAAGCAGCAGCAGGGCGATCGTTAGGCGGGCGGGGCTTCGCCGCACTCCATTTCGCGCAGGATAAACTCCTGCAGGAAGCCGTAAAAGTTGACCTGGAAGAGACCGAGGTCGCGCCGTGAACCGATGGGCGAGCGGTAATGATCGCTCAACTCCGCCTCCGTGAAATCATACTTGGCAGCGATTGTCAGGCGGGCCTGGTTGAGCGCGTTCAGCCAGGCGTCGGAGTGTTCCCGCGGAATGCGCAGGGCGCGATTGGCAAACGGCTTGTCATCCTCTTTAATCTGTTGCAGGTCTGCCTCGACCACTTCAGTCGCACTTTGGAAATGCTTCCGCAGCTCCGGCTCAACATAGAGTTTCCATTCCGCGCAGAGCTCTTTTTCCTCCCGATCCGCCGGCAGGCTGAAGATGCGTTGTTCCGCTGCCGGGATCGCATCCGGTTTGGTGCTGGTGGGAAGTTGCCGGAGTAACTCGGCAAGAAAAGGATCGATCTCTGTGATTTCGAGCGTGCCGTTGTTGCAGGAAACCTCCATCTCAACGCGTCCGCTCGATTGTGGCGAGCAGGAGGTAACCGTGCAACTGCTGAACAAATAATTCCGCCCGTTCCCGCACGCCGCTCCACAAAACCGAACGCCCCTTCTGGTGCACTTCAAGCATGTGCCGTTCGGCCTTTTCGCGCGGGTAACCAAAGACCTTTTGGAAGACCATCGTGACGTAACTCATCAAATTCACCGGATCATTGTGCACGACCACATTCCAGGGCAGGTCGAGCTCTTCCTTACTCTTCGTTTCCTCGGTGATCGCCGGACTTTCAACCGCCGCGCAAATCTCCGGAAATGTTTGCATACTCCTGTCCGCCGGCCGTTCCGCTCAACCACGGCCGCGTGAGTTCCAGAAGCGGTCCGGCCGAAGCATAACGAAAGAATAACACGCTGGCCGACCAAGGCAACGCACAGAACCTCGATTCGGGCGCGCCACGGCAGCCGCGGCTCGATCAGGGCAAACGGTAAACCTCAACCAGCGCAACTCCGGTGGTGTCGTTCTGACCGCGAACCAGCGCCGTGTAGGGTCCCACCGGAAGGGTTGCTTTGATAGCAGACTCATGGTCGTCGGTCGGTGCAAGCCCGACTGCTTCCAATTGCTCCTGCTGCGAGTCCTTCCAATTATCGTTCGTCGCAATCGTGTTCCCCTCGCCGTCGTGCAATTCCAGGATGGGATCGAGCAGCGGTTCGGCGATACCGAACGATCCCAGCGAGGGACCAATCGCCCGCGCAACGACGTTCCCGTCGGCACTCCCGCCGCCGACAATGAAGCCACCGATCATCACGTTATCGCCCGTTCCTACGACTCCACGCGTGCTAATGTTCGCCACCAGGGAATCTGCTGCTCCGCTGACGTCATACACTTCCACCAACCCAACACCGGTCGCATTGTCTTTGCCTCGCAGAATGGCGGTGTAAGCTGCTCCGTTGGCGGGAAAGCTAAACAAGATTGCCGGCTCGGCGTCGTTAGCCGGCGCGAGCTGAGTCGCCTGGATTTCGGCTGCCTGGGTGTCTTTCCAGTTATCATTGCTGGCGATTGTCGCTCCGCTCGAGTCGTGCAATTCGAGGATAGGATCGCTCAACACACCGGGCACACCGAAGTCACTCAGGGTTGGGCCGATCCCGCGAATCAACAGCGTCTTCAACTCGGTCCCGCTAACGATAAATCCTCCGATCAAAACCGCATCGTTCGAACCGACCGCCAATCGCGTCGAGAGGTTCTGTAGCTGGCTCGGTTTTGCAGTTAGATCCAGGATGAGGGTAGCGTGGCCAATTCCCGCCGCGTTCGTCGCGCTGAGCGTGACGTTGAATATGCCTTTGCCGGCCGGAACTCCTGAAATAAAGCCATTGTAACTGGAGACACTAAGACCCGCAGGTAAGCCGCTGGCCCCAAAGCTTGTCGGCAGACCGTCGGCCGTGATCTGATAACTGAATGACTCGCCCTCCGCCGCTGCCGCGGCAAGCGGGCTGGTAATAACCGGAGTGGTCAGATTCACAGTTAAAGTCAGTGTCTGCACGCCAACGCCCGTCCCATTACCCGCCCGAACGGTAACCGTATAAGTGCCTGTGGCTGTCGGCGTCCCGGAGATCAGTCCATTGCTCGCTCCGATTGTGAGACCGGCCGGCAAACCACTCGTGCTGAATCCCGTGGCCTGGTTGCTCGCGGTGACCTGAAAGCTGAACAACTTACCCGCCGACGCAGTAACATGATCCGGACTCGTTATCACTGGGAGCGGCGGATAGATCGCGAGCGTGAGCGACCTTCCGCCAGTTCCACTGCCATTGGTTGCAGTGACAATGACATCAAAGGTCCCGGTGACGCTTGGTGTTCCTGAAATGAGCCCTGTTACACTATCCAGAGTGACCCCGGCGGGCAGACCTGCCGCTGAGAATGAGGCCGGAGCATTATCGGCCGTTATTTGATAGCTAAATGGCTGCTGAATGGTTCCGCTCGCGCGACGCTCGCTGGTCACGACCGGAGCAAGATCACCATCCGGCGGCAGAATTTGCATTGTGATCCGGCCGGCCGCCGTTTCGCCGGGTCCGATCGCAGTAACTAGAATCCTATAGTTGCCAGCCACAGTTGGCGTCCCCGAAATAATCCCGCTCGTAGAACTGAACGTTAGCCCGGCCGGCAGCGCACTCGCTCCATAACTGGTCGGCTGATTGTTGGCAATAATCTGATAGGACAAAGGCGCGTTTCGCATCCCTTCAACGAAGGGATCACTCGTAATCGCGTTCATGGAGTTGAGCCAAACTTCACCGCGAAGCGCCGGCTCAACCTCTTCGCAATGCTGTTCGAAGCTGGCTCGAAAGGACTCAAGCTCGCCCGCGCCAAAAGTGGAGAGTTCCTCGACCTCGAAATCACCCGAGGTCTGATTACAGCCTCTCCCTGAGCCGTAAATATCAATACTGGGATTGGCGGACGATCCGAAGCGTAGCGCATTGAAGTAGGGTCCAATCCCAAGGGTGCTTTCGACCGGAGAACCAAGGCCGACCGTCCAAAAGTCGAAATCGTCAGCCGAAGTGAAGGAAATCGATGCGGTGTTCGCAGCAGCATAGCCATTGAAGTAACCATCAGCGGGGGTGAACAAATAAACCAATCCCTGGCCGATGTAGTCGCCACTATCGCTCTCCATGAAGAGCGCGGTGTAAGGACCGGTGGACTGTCCCGGCGGGTCTATTACCAACTGCAGAGTCGCGGATGCCGTTCCGTCGCCGCCGATCGCCGAGATGGGAATTGCAAACGTGCCTTGAACAGAAGGCGTTCCCGAGACCAGGCCAGTGGCCATCTCCAAGCTCAAACCAGCAGGAAGATTACTCGCGGTGTAACTCGTAGGACTATTGCTCGCCCGAATTGTATACTGGAAGAAGTGATTGCGCGTCGCATACGCAGTCAGCGGACTTGTGATGTGATTCTTAGGAGGAACCGCATCGCTCGAGTTGTACAAGATCTCGCCGGTGAGTGCG
This sequence comes from Chthoniobacterales bacterium, assembly GCA_036825615.1. Lineage (GTDB taxonomy): Bacteria > Verrucomicrobiota > Verrucomicrobiia > Chthoniobacterales > UBA10450 > JAICXG01. The sequence continues at coordinate 141,209 of DAISXY010000002.1, read as the reverse complement.
GGGGCGAAGCCCTCGCAGTGCTGAGTAAAAGTGGCGTGAAACGAAGTGACCGTGTCGTCGGAACCGTAGACAATCTCTTTTACCTCGAATTCACCGGTAAGTGTGTTACAGCCGCGGGCATCCCCGTAGACGTCGAGTCCCGGCGCGGTTGAATCTTGAAAGGGGAATCCAGTAGCATGCGCATAAGCTTGAGTTTCGAGTAAAGCAGAGCCGGGAGCCGCAAAGTCGAGCGACCAGTTTTCGCTACCGTTCGAAAAGGTGATACTCACGCCATTATCGAAGTTCTTGTTCGCGCTGAATGCGCCATCCGCAGGCGTGAAATAGTAATTGGCTCCGGCTCCGATATAATCGCCTGGGTCGCTATCCATCAACAGCACGGTATTTTGGGCCAGAGCCATGGCGGCCGAGCACAACAGGATAAGAACGATCTGGACGGAACATTTCATAAAAGCCGCGGCTCATACACGATCGGAACGCAACCGTCAATCACCGAATGGGCCAAGCGGCGAAAAGTCAGTTTGCAGCCAGGCGCAAAATCTTCTCCTGTGCCCGCTCCATCACTCGCCGGTCGGCAGTATGGGCGTCGTCGAAGCCCCGCAAATGAAGTAAGCCGTGAACCAGGTATAACCGCAGCTCACGGCCTAACGACGTGCGGTAAGTTCGAGCCTGGCGTTGCGCGGTTTCGACGCTGATAAAAATCTCACCGTGCTCAAAGGTGATGACATCAGTGGGACCGGCAATTTGCATGAAGCGGCGATGCAATTCGCTCATCCGCCGATCGGAAATAAAGATGATATGGATTTCGCCCAGATTCGTCAGGCCAGTGCCTTCTTCGTGGACGCACAGGGGCAGCGCCCGGCGGGCAAACGCTTCCAGGCCGGCGCGATCAAGTGGAATCCGGCGCTGCCGGTTGTGCACGAAAATCTGCGGCGAGGGCGCTTTCGTCATCACCGGCGCGCGGAATCGCGCGCGACCAGCTCGCGATAAAGCTTCGCCAGATGCGGCGTCGTTAGGCCGGCGGCTTGCGCGCGGCCCAGCGCTTCGCCCCAGATCGCCTCCAATTCCAGCGGGCGGCCGGCTTCGTAATCAATCAGGCTCGAAGGCTTGTAGGGTGGCATCCTCTGAGTTCGCTTGATCTCTTCGAGCGCGAGCGCGCTCGGCAGATTCGCGCCGCAGGCGTTGGCGATTGCAATTGTTTCCTTCATGAGCGCGAGCGCCTCCAGGCGCAACACATCATTCGCAAGCAGAGCTGCAGTGTCGAGCCCGCCCGCCGTGATCGTCAGGCCATTGAAGGGAATGTTCCAGACCAGTTTGCGCCAGCGCGCCGCCGCCAGGTCCGCCACCACGGTGCAAACCACACCACAGCGTTTGAATTCCCAGGCGATGTCATGCGTGCGCGGTTTCGGCAGCCGACCGTATTCGCCGATCATCACGCGCCCGCCTTCGAATCGCTCCACGATGCCCGGTGCAGTGCGAGTGAGACAGACGTAACACAAGCCGCCGAGGATCCGTTCCGGGCCGAAATGAGCGGCGAGAAAGTCTTCGTTGCCGAGTCCGTTCTGCAAAGTCAGGATCATGCTCTGCTCGCCTAACAATGGCGCGATCAGTTCCGGTAACTGCCCATTGCCAGTCGTTTTCACCGCCACCAGCACGAGATCGCACGGGCCGATCTCTTTGCTCGATCCGTAGCCCTGCACCCTTGGGACATGAATGTTCTCGCTCTTGCTCCGAATGCGCAGTCCGCGTTTCCGGATCGCATCATAATCGCTCCGCAGAAGGAAATGCACGTCGCGTCCGAAGGCCGCCAGTTTACCCCCGTAATAGAGCCCGATCGCGCCCGCGCCCACGACCGCGATGCGAAAGTTCGGAAGCTGATGGCGCACGCGCACCTCAGGCCGGCGGGCGTAGTTCGGCCTGGAAGTTGCGCGTGATCAGGCGCGCGCCCTTGTTGAAGGTGAGATAAGCCCAGGCCCACTGGAACAGGACCGCGACCCGATTGCGAAAGCCGACCAGGTAAAGAATGTGGACGAAGAGCCACGCCAGCCAGGCAAGCAGCCCGCTAAAGTGGATGAAGTTGAGATCGGCCACGGCGCGGTTGCGGCCGATCGTTGCCATGCTGCCCTTGTCCCAATAGTGGAAGGGCTGCGGTTTCCCGCCTTCGATCATCCGCAGAATATTGCCCGCCGCGTGCCGCCCCTGCTGGATCGCGACCGGTGAGACGCCGGGGAGCGGTTTGCCATCTTTGCCGGTGAAATTCGCCAGGTCGCCGATCACCTGCACCTCGGGGTGGCCCGGAATCGTCAGGTCATTCTGCACGATCACGCGACCAGCTTTATCGACCGGCACGCCTAACGTTTTCCCGACAAAGGAGGCGACGTTGCCCGCCGCCCAGATTTTCACCCGGGAGGGAATGAATTTCCCCGCCACCACCAGGCCTTTGTCGCTCAGATCGGTGGCGTGCGTGCCGGTGATGACCTCGACGCCCAGTTCCTGCAATTGCTTGAGCGCGCTCGCGGAAAGGTCTTCCGGATAACCCGAGAGCACGCGCTTGTCGCCCTCGACCAGAATGACCCGCGCGGTCGAGGGATCGATGTGACGGAAATCTTTCGCGAGCGTTTGGCGCGCGATCTCCGCAATCGCTCCCGCCATTTCCACTCCGGTTGGTCCGCCGCCGATGATGACAAAATTCATCGCCGCCGCGCGCGCTTCGGGGTCGGGTGTTTTCTCCGCGAACTCGAAAGCCATCAGGATCCGGCGCCGGATTTCGACCGCATCCTCGAGGCTCTTGAGCCCGGGCGCGATCTGCTCCCATTCATCGTGACCGAAATAGGAATGGCGTGAGCCGGTCGCGAGGACGAGGTAATCGTAGACGATCTCCCGCTCGGCCGTGCGCACCGTCCGCGCCGCCACGTCGACCGCCTGCACTTCAGCCAGAACCACTTCGATGTTTTCGTATTTGGTCAACACCCCGCGAATCGGCGCGGCGATGTCGGCCGGAGAAAGCGCGGCGGTTGCAACCTGGTAGAGGAGCGGCTGGAAAAGGTGATAGTTGGTCCGGTCGAGCACCGTCACATAGACCGGTTTGTTGCCGAGGTGCTTGGCCGCTTCCAAGCCGCCAAAGCCCGCTCCGACAATCACAACCCGCGGCCCGGCCGGCGATTCGTTTTCCATCGCAGAATGATGACCGGAATCCCCCGGGGGTAAACAGAAAATCGGTTGTCACTCCGGCGCGCTGTGCTTATCTTCCGCGCCTTATGCCGAAGTCGATCGCGCGCAGCAAAACCCGTAAATCCGTCGCGAAGCGATTCAAGATCACCGCGAGCGGCAAAGTGCTGCGTTCGCACGCCAAGCGGCGCCATCTTCTTTCGGCCAAGAACGCCAAGACCAAACGCCGGCTCGCCCGCAGCGCCGTCGTCCACAAGACCGACGAGCAGCGGATTAAAGCTAACCTGCCTTTCGCCTAACGACGGTTGCTGCGGCTGCCAGCCGCGAAAAGCTTGACGCGATCCGCGCGCTCCTTCTACAAACGAGGCGCCCGCATGAAAATCGCCTCCACTTGCCTCTGTCGCGTCGCGTCTTTCCTGGCCTTTTTGGTTCTGATTCCAGCTTCGGCAAACGCCCAAAGCAGCGCGGCGGACCGCGCCCGTTTGCTTCAGGCTCAGCAAAACGTCCCGGCAACAGTTCCGGGAACTGCGCCCGGCCAGGTCGAAGGCGGCTACGCGGCCGCTTCGCCTAACGACCAGGACCTCGGCGAGCAGGCGATTTTGAAACGCGTCGAGCAATACGAGCCCTTTACGCTGGAAACCGGGACGCCGATTTACTACACCTCGAACGTTGCCCTGGTTGATCATGGTGCGATGAGCGATGTCATCATCGCGCCGTTCGTCGGCCTGACTTATGCGCCGAGATTAACGAAGACGCTCTACAGTGAGTTCACCGTGCGGCAGCAGTTTTTCTACTACCAGGATTTTACCGGCTTTAACTTCGCGAGCTTCGACGCGATCGCCGGGGTTGCCTATTCCGCGCCGCAACTGCACAACCTTAGCCTGCGCGCCAATCTCGATTACAACCGGCTCACTCCAACCGACAGCTTTGACGATTTCTTCTCTAATGTGGCCCTGAATCTGAGTGCCGAGCTGCCAATCCCGATCGGCCGTGCTCAACAAATCTCGCTCGGCGCGAGTGCGAGCGTAAGCCTTTACGCTCAGCCGGAGCCACCGCAACGCAATGACTTCGGTGTCTATCTCGGTTATTCGGTGGCCGTAACGCGCAATCTCTTCCTCAGCGCTTCCGGGCAAATCGTCGTCCGCCCTTACGATAGCAACGGTCGCACCGATGTAAGCGAAATCCTGTCTGGGAGCGCGAACTATCGCGTGCGCGATTGGCTTACAGTCAGTGCTATTACCAGCTTCGTCGCCAATCAATCGAACCAGAGCGTATTCGATTATCAGGTCTTCAATATTGGCGGCGGGATCACCGTAAGCTTCAAGTTTTAAGGCCGGGTCCGCAGAGAGATCCGGCGGTTGAAGCGGAATTTACTAGGCGCTTCCCCGGTCTTGGCTAGACTGATGCCGCCGTTTTTCGCCATGAAAATAGCTGGACGAGAGATCTGTTTGCGATTTGCTGCCGAGCGGCTCACCGTCGCGGTATTCTTTGGCCTCGGGCTCGCCCTTCCCGCCTCGGCTGCAACATTGAAGGAGGCTCACGTCACCCAGGTCGTGCAGGAGGTTACCTTGTTATCCGAGCAGGCGGCGCCTCGTCCCGCCCAGGTCAATGATGAAGTGCGCAACGGCACCGCCGTTCGCACCGGGTCAGAATCGCGCGCCGAACTGATGTTCACCGACCAAACACTCGCTCGACTCGGCGCCAACACGATCTTCAGTTTTAACCAAGGCACCCGCAACCTCGACCTCGGCGGCGGCGCCATGCTTCTGCGGGTCCCAAAAAATATCGGCGGAGCGCAAATCAAGACTTCCGTCCTCACAGCCGCGATCGTCGGGACAACCATCATTCTCGAGTATCACCCGGACGCCTACTGCAAGTTCATTGTCCTGGAAGGCACGGGACGGGTCTTTCGCAACGATCGCATCGGTGAGTCAGTCCTCGTGCATCCGGGCCAGATGCTCATCGTCAACCCGCGCGGCGCCGGCCTGCCCGATCCGGTCGATATCGATTTGCAGCGCCTGAAAAAGACTTCCTTGCTCATCAAAGGATTTCGGCCCCTGGCCAGTGCAAATCTCATCAACGAACAAATTGCCCTGCAAACAGAAGAGAAGAGCAAGGGCGACCTGCTCGAGACCAATCTCGTCATCTTTGGCGGCGGCACGGCGGTCAACCTGACTCGCACCACTGATACGATTGACCAACGCTTCGCGGTGAGCCAAGGCATCGCTACGGAAGGAGTCATAGCCCCCACTCCTCCCTCCACCCCGACACCGATACCAACCGCAACCATGTCTCCCACCCCGACAGTTACGCCAAGCCCAACCTCGAGTCCGACACCTACGCTCACGCCCAGCGTCACGCCTACAGCCACCATATCGCCCACGCCCACCGGCACTCCAACACCGACGCTCTCGCCTACACCTACGGTTACGCCCACACCCAGCCTTACACCCACGGTTACCCCAAGCCCATCCATCAGCCCGACGGCGACTCCGATTATTTCCAGTAGTTACAAAGGCGGAACCGGCAACTGGAGTGACCCAAACAGTTGGACGACAGGGATGGTGCCGACCAACGGCAATAATGGTGCCAACTACGATGTCGCCTTCTCCAGCGGCGCACTCACTCAGGACATCATCAACGGCGTAGTCATCAATCAGCTTTTCATGAGTGGCGGCAATCTCATCCTGGCCAATCCACTCAGCTTGGAAGCCGGATTACAATTCAGCGGCGGCTCGATTCTATCCGGCACCCTGAACGTTTCCGGAGTTAGCAGCCAAACCGCTGTCATGGGAGTTGCTGACACAACTCTGAATAACTTTGGGAGTTATGACCTTGCCCTCAGCACGGGCGATGCATTTACCGGCGGTGGATCTCTCTTTAATAACTTTGGCACCCTGACTTTCCATGGCCTCGGTGGAACGGTGACTTTCAATCTTCCACTCATCAACACCGGCGCCGTGTCGGTCGCCGGCGGAGTCATCAGCCTGACAGGCGGTGGCAGCGCCTCGCGAACATTCTCGGTCGCGCTTGATAGCCAGCTACAATTTGCAAGTGACTTCAATTTTACCGACGGGACGGAGTTCGATGGTGCGGGCTCGATTCAGTTCAACGACGGCACGAGTACGCTCATCTCCGGCACAATCACGAACAACGCTACAATCCTCGTCAGTTCAGCCGGCGCTCCGACCGATCTTTCTCTTAACGGCGACGTCACTCTCACTGGCTCGGGCATTCTCACTCTCACCGGGGCTGATCGCATCCGCGGCACCGGCACGTTCACGAATCTAAGTACGGTCCAGGGCGACACTGGCGAGTCCGGCAGTTTCGGCAATAACGAGATTGGGCTGACGAACCTCGCCGGTGGTATGATCGACGCCAACGTTGCCGGCCTTGCGCTCAAAATCGATCCGAGCAGCAGCCTTGGTCTAACGAATGCAGGCATCATGCAGGCGAGCAATGGTGGCATTCTTCTCCTTGATGGCGACGGCGGCGGGACCTTCTCGAACACCGGCACGATCCAAGCCATTGCCGGCGGCTCCCTTCGTTTCACCGGCACGGTCGAATCTTCCGGCACGCTCGACGTCGGCGATAACTCCCTCGCGATCACACGCAACGGAATTTACAATCAGACCGCCGGCACCTTTCGTCTCGCCGGCGGTACCGTCGTCAGCACGCCCGTCTTTTTGTCTGCCCCGCTCAATTTCCAGGGGGGATTGGTTGATGCCTGGGGAACGATCGTCTCTGACCTGACAAACAATACCAGCTTTCAGCCCGCCCTCGGCGGCAGCGGTCTGCTCGTTACCGGCCGGATGACTCTGCTCACAGATTCGAAACTGACTTTCCTGATCGGCGGCCTCACCCAGGCCTCTGAGTACAGCTATCTCAATGTGAACGGCACGGTCGGGCTCAATGGCCAACTCGTCCTCTCATTTGCCAATGGGTTCCAGAATTCCATCACAAATAGTGATAGCTTTACCATTCTAACTCCGATCGCACTCACCGGCGTCTTCACGAACGTGTCTCCCGGCGGCCGCCTCACAACCAGCGACGGATTCGGTTCTTTCCAGGTCGACTACGGCACTGATGTCGTCCTGAGTAACTACATTCCGAATGGCCAGTTTCTCAACTTTGCCGGTGCCAGTTCCCCCACCGGCCCTGGCGAAGCCGGCCACAACCTCAGCTTTAGCGCCGGGGCGATCGTCTTCGACTCGGGCGCAACCGATTATCACGGAGCCAGCTTTAGCGGCGGGAACGCCGCGCTCGGATCCCAATTCCCGGGTGGGGATGGGGGCAGCCTGACCGCGATTGCGACGAACGGCGACCTGGTCGTAAACAGTCCGATCGAGGCTTCGACCGGTAGCAATGGCAACGATGTTGATTCGGGCAAGGGCGGCTCGGTCAGTCTTACTGCTACCTCTGGCCAGGTCGCAATCGGTAATACGGTTCAGGTGTCACATAACTCGACTAATCGAAGGAGCGCCTCCGGCGGATCGATCACGGTGAAAAGCGGCAAGACCTCCGGCATCGCGATCAACATCTCTAATACCGGCCAGCTCCTCTCGCTCCTGGATGCCGCAGCTCCCGGCCCCGGCGGTAAGATTATCATCCAGGCAACGGCACCGGGGGCTGAGAGCCAGATTGATGTGAGCGGTAAGTTAGAAGCCGATCGCGGCACGGTTGACATTCGGCACCTTGGAAGCGCCGGCCAGGTCAACCTCAGTAATGCCGATCTGCGCGCTGACACCATCAAGGTGGCCGCACTCGGAAATAATGGAATTCTGCGCGTCGGCGGAGGCAACCTTTCTGCCGATACGACCCTGCAACTCTATGCTCCAAGTGCGAACGGGCAGGTCGTATTTGTCGGTAACGTAAGCTTGAACGGTAACTCCACCAAGAGCATAGCCGGCCATAGCGTGACGATTAACAACGGTGTCCTTGTCACGGTCACTGGACCAAAGGCATCGGTCTACGTGGACAGCACCGCCTCGGTGCCAAACGCAAACTATTCCGGCTTCGGCGGAAACGGCCGCACCACCGGCACCTTCGGCGGCTCAGGCGCGAATCCACCGCAACCGCTCTCCAACGCACCAGCGCTGGGCGCTCCGCCCGGCGGATAGGCTCGGATCAGGATTACAAGCTTGACCCGCGGCGCGCGGCTTGCCAACACTCGGGCGAATCCATTCGCGCCACCATGAAAAACCTGGATCTCTCCTGCCAAGCTGAGACAGCTCTTGGCTCAGCTTTCTCCGCATCTATCCGCTGGTGCTTGCTCCTCCTTTGCCTTCTTTCGCTTGCTCCCTTGCAGGCTGCCCGCCTGAAACAGGCCCGCGTCACCCAGATCGTCAGGGAAGTAAACCTGCTGCCCGAGCAAGCCGCGCCGCGCGCCGCCCGTGTGAGCGACGAAATCCGCGATGGCACCGGCGTGCGGACCGGGGTCGAATCCCGCGCCGAATTGACCTTCACGGATCGGACCCTCGCCCGCCTCGGAGCCAACACGATCTTTAGTTTCAACGAAGGCACCCGTAATCTCGATCTCGGCGGCGGCGCCATGCTCCTGCGCGTCCCGAAAGATGCCGGCGGCGCGCAAATCCGGACTGCGGCCATCACCGCTGCCATCACCGGCACCACCATCCTGCTCGAATACCATCCGAACGCCTATTGCAAGTTCATCGTCCTCGAAGGCACTGGCCGGATCTTTCGCAATAACCGCGTCGGCGAATCGGTTCTGGTGCATGCCGGCCAGATGCTGATCGTTAACCCAAACGGCACCAGCCTGCCTGAACCGGTCGATGTCGATCTCGAGCGCCTGATGAAAACCTCGTTGCTCATAACCGGTTTTCCACCGCTCGAAAGTCTGACTCTGATCCAGCACGCCATCGCCACGCAGACCGAGCAAAAAAGCGAAGGCGGCCTGATTAATACCAACCTCGTGATCTTTGGCAGCGGCACGGCCGTAAGTCTGCTCGATCCAACCCAGACGAATCTCGTCGACCAGGCAAACTCGAATTCGAGCCGCCAAACCCTGTTTTCACCAACGCCCTCGCCGACGTCCACACCGACTATCACACCGACCGTGACTCCGACAGTCACCCCAACAGTGACTCCAAGTGTCACCCCAACCGTAACTCCAAGTGTCACCCCGACCGTAACTCCAAGCGTCACCCCGACCGTCACCCCAACAGTCACACCTACTACTACGCCAACGGTCACCCCGACAGTAACACCGACTCCGAGTAAGACCGGGACGCCGCCAGTAATTTCTTCGCCCGTGCCTTACGTCATCTCCAGCGAAACCACGATCACAACCGATCCCACGATCACGACCAACGGGATGACCGATTTCGGAACCCTCTATCGTGGTTCGGACCTCGATGGCCCGGCCTCGCTCTGGTTTTTTGGCGCGTCCTCTGATTTCGATAACATGATCGGGTTCGACCAGAACATCTTTGTTGGCGATCGGTTGCCGGTGGCGGCGTTCAAATTCGCCGCCCTGAGCATTACAGGCAACCCGACCGTCATAGTGGGCCCGGACGATCCGAATAACCTCGCCCTCATCAGTGTGGGCGACCTTACATCCGGTCCGCCCGGTGGTGTCCTGAATTTTTCGAATCTCAACCTGCTCTTTCTGACCACGCAAGACGGTTCGATCACGCTCACATCGGATCTGTCATTCCAGGATATCTCGACCCTTGGAGTCTATGCGCGCGGGGCGGACTCGACCCTTACCTTTGATGCGGCAGTTGCCGGTAGCTCGATCGTCGGCCTGCTCTCGGAAGGAAATATCGCGGCGACTAATTCTCTCACGATTGACGAAACGAGCGAGAATGCCTCGCTCAATGGACTCATTGTCTCTTTGATAGCCGGACAGGCGATCACGATTGGCCAGGACCTGACTCTATCGATCACAAACAGCGACGTCATCAGCAATGCCTTAATCAATGTCGCGAGCTTCGCCGGCGACACCACCGTCAACGGCCCTAACGGCCTTAGCCTGACGATCGACAACACCGGCGCACAGATCGAAACTATTGCCGCGTTAGCCGTTTCCAGCGGCGGAAATTTTACGGCGAGCTCAATCGACCTCTTCCTCGACAATAACAATGGCGGTTCGATCGGCAGCGGCGCGAGCGTTTCCTTCAATGTTGGTGGCACCCTCACAAGCGATGACTTCGCGGATCTTACGATCAATAATGGGGATCCGGGCGGAACGATCAGTTCCTCCGCTTTATTGAATCTCTCTGCCGGGGCGATGTCGATTGGCGGTAGTCTCGACGTCAACATCTTTAATAACTCTGGTGGTACCATTGCCGGACCCGCGACCTTGTCGGTTGCCTCCAGCGGTGACGTGACAACTGGAGCCGACTCAGGGTTTTCAATCGATAACTCGATCTTCAGCAATGAAGGCCTTTTCGTCGGTGGCGAGATTACGTCCAGCGCTACGATCAACCTTTCGGCCGCGAATATTACCGCGGGCGGCGGGCTCTTCACCTTTCTTTACAACGATGGCGGTGGTCACATTGGGGGCTTGGCGGTCATCAATGCCGGCATCGCTGGCACGATTAACACCCTGGGCGATCTCTTTTTCGATGTGCAAAACTCCGCCGATACCGATGGAGCGATTACTCTGCCCGGTGGAACGATTGACGGGAGTGCAACTGTCGCCGTGGCACTGGCAGGCGACATTCTTAGCGGCGGCGCCGGTGAGTTCGCAGTGCTTAACAACGACTTTCGTTTTCTCAGTCTTGGCGGGACGATCTCCGGCGATGCCGCCGTCAGTCTCACTGCTGCGAACATTACCACAGGTAACCTGTTCCAACCGCTCATCAATAATACCAACGGCACAATCGGCGGAAACGCGACGGTGGTAGTGACTTCGAGCGGTTCGATTGACGTCGGGACTGACACTTTCAGTAACATCCTTAACACTGGCGGCAGCATCGGCGGCTCAGCGAGCATGAGTTTCACCGCGACCAGCCTGACGAGCGGAGATTTTTCCGAGATCCAGGTCTGGAACGATAACGGCACAATCGGCGGCACGGCCACGCTCGCCATTGCGCTTCCCGATCAGGTCACCATCGGCACCAACTCCTTTTTCAACCTCCTTAATAGCGGCGGAACAATTAGCGGGGACGCGCTTTCTCTCATCACCTTGGGCGGGTTCAATAGCACTGGCTTCGCCGAGTTCCTGATCTCCAATGGCTCCGGGAACATTGAGGGCAATGCAACCGTGGACGTCGCCGCTGAAGGTGACATCAACGTTGAGGGAGACGCTTTCCTCAACCTGACGAACACCGATGGTTCTATCAGCGGCCAGGCAAGTTCCTCGCTCGCGGCCAACAACTTCGTCACCCAGGGCACTCTCGAGTTCGAAATCCCGAATGACGGCGGCAGCATCGGCAGCAACGCGCTCCTTCAGGCCGGCCTGACCGGCAGCCTAACGAGTATAGGAGACGCTTTCATCGAGATTATGAATGAAACCGGCTCGATCGGCGGCGACGCCCTGATTGGCCTTAGTCTGGGTTCTTTCTCGGCCAACTCGCTCCTGCTTCAGATCGACAGCCTCAACGGCACCATCGCCGGCGATGCCACGATTGATCTGATCGTCGCCGATACCTTCACGACGACCGGCGACGCGACAGTCAGCATTGATCTGACTCAGACCGGGGAAAAACCGGGCGAGAGGAGCAATGCGCAACCGGCGACGACAGCTGCGATCGATTTCAGCGGCGGCACCTACGAAGTTGGGGGCACGCTTCGCTCCACCATCACCGGCGCGGACGGCGGGATCACGCTCAACGCCGCCTCGATGCATGCCGACATTCTCAAGATCGGCGCTTTCGGCGACAATGGCAGCCTGACGATTGGCAGCGGACCGCTCACCGGTGATACCGAACTGAAGCTTTACGCGCCCGGGAGCAACGGCCTGATCACCTTTGTCTCCAATGTCACTCTCACCAGTAACAGCAGTGTAATTATCGCCGGGAAGACTGTGACGATAAATAACGGCGTGATTGTCACAATCGCGGGCGATAACGGAGTCGCGGCAAGTGTCTTCACCGACGTGCCTAACTACACCGGCTCAGGCGGAAACGGGAGCACAACCGGAATGTTTGCCGGCAACGGCGCGCAAACTTCTGCGCTCATTGACGCCCCGCCCTTCGACAGTGGAATTGAGGCGCCGGCGAAAAGTACCACGACCGCGCCGGTTCCTCCGACACCGTCCCGAGGAAGCGATCCTGTTTCCCCGGGTAATTCCGTCGTCGCTGGCGGCGGCCATGTCCCGGCTCGGGGTCCGCGGCGGATTGCAATTGCGCGGGTCGCCGATTCGAACCAACTGCTCGATCTGGCGGATAAAGTTACAGCGCAGCCAGTCGCGCCAGCCCACGCCCAGGCTCGTGGATCGAAAGATAGAATATACCCTCAAGCGAAGGTTGCTTCTCCAAGCGCGATGCCTGTAGCTACGACGCGGCGTTTGGGTGATATCCTGACCCGCAGCAACGAAGCGCGCCGCGCCTGGGCGCCCTGAGCACTGCTCGCCTAACGACTCTGCGCCGCCGTCGGCCGTTCCATGAACTCGATCGTCGTCCCGTCCGGGTCGCGCACGTAGACGACGCGCTTTCCCGCGTTTGGTCCGGCGGTCAATGTCTGCGGTTGGCCGGCGGCCTTCCAGCCGGACTTGGCAATCGCCTCCAGGATTGCGTCGAGGTTCTCGACGAGAAGCGCAACGTGGACGAAACCAACATCGCATGGTCGCAGCTCGCCATGCTTCCGCTCCGCCGGTGCGGAATACTCGAGCAGCTCGATTTTGTGTCCATAGCCTTTCAGGACTGCGATCGAAATCTCCGCGCCCGCGACGCCGGTGATTTCGCTCGCCAGCGTTCCGGTCTGATGCGGCCGGTGCGAGAGCTCAAACCCAAGCACATCGCGCCAGAAGGCGAGCGAGCGTTCGAGATTCGAAACGGTGAACCCGGTGTGATCAACAGAAAGGATGCCGGCGACTGCCACGGACTTGCTTACGATGCTTCGGCGCAACGAGCAATCGCCGCGATTTTGCAAATGCTTGTGATTTTTTTCTCGCGCGGGCGAATCACTCCGGTGAATGCAAATGGCCGCGACCACAGATCGGAAAGAATTCATTGCGATGAGCGAGCCGCAAGCGACACGAGCAGAATTTGAGCGCCTGCTCGAGCAGCACGGCGGCATTGTTCGGAAAGTCGCCTATGGCTACGCCGCGACCGAGAGCGACCGGCACGACCTGATGCAGGAAATCGCGCTCCAGCTTTGGCGCGCTTTTCCGCGCTATTCACCGGACCGCCCGTTCTCGACCTGGATGTATCGGATCGCGCTCAACGTTTCGATTTCCTTTCTCCGCAAACACAGCCGGCCCGGGCGCGAAATGGTCGAGTTCGATGAAACAAAACATGAGCCAGTGCAGGAGCCCTCAAGCTCGCCGGAAATGGAGGAACGAATCGCACTCTTGCATCGGCTGATCGCCAAATGCCAGCCGCTCGATCGCGCCCTGCTCCTCCTTTATCTGGACGATTGCAGCTATGGCGAAATCGCGTCCGTCCTCGGCCTCACCGAAACCAACGTCGCCACGAAGCTAAGCCGATTAAAGGACCGCCTGCGCCAGGAACTCACAACCAACGCCTAACGACTATGGAACCAACTACACTCGAAGATCTGAAAATTGCCTGGAAGGAACTGAGCCAAAAACTGGAACGGCAGAATCGCGCGCTGCATCAGCTCCGCGAAAGCAAGCTCGCGCAGTTTCGAATTGACCTTCGCCAGCTCGTGATCGGAAAGGCGGCGCGGCTTGTCGGAGGTGTTCTGCTTATCTGGGTCGGATGGCTCTGGGCCCGGCATGTTAGCACGCCGATCCCGCTCGTCTGTGCCATTCTGCTCCTGGCCTGCGGCATCATGCGTGTCGCTTTCGCAATTCGCGATCTTTCCCTGATTCGCCGGGTCAACTTCGCCGCGCCGGTGATCGAAATTCAAAAGCAGCTCGCCGATCTGCGCGCCTGGCAAATTCGCGCCGCCTTCTGGTTTGGGGTTATGGGATCGGTCCTCTGGCTGCCGTTCTTTTTGCTCGCGTTCGACGGCCAGGGGAGTGGCGATTGGCTCGGTAAACCGCAGAACCTGATCTGGCTCATCGCCAACGGCCTCATCTGCCTCGGGATCGCTTACGGTCTCTTCCGGCTCTCATGTTCGAGCGGAAAGTGGGGTGCCGCGCTCCGGCGCAGCTGGATCGGGCGCAGTGTCAACCGCGCTCAGGCAACGCTGGACGAAATCGAACGGTTCGAGCGCGAGCTCAACTGAGGGCCGCGATCACTTTGAGCTCGATCGCGATCGGCGTCGGCAACGCTCCAACTTCGACGGTCGTCCGGGTCGGATTCGGTTTTCCCGGACCGGCGAAATACTCCGGGTAGATGCGATTAAAAATCGAGAAATCCTGCTTCATGTTCGTGAGGAAAACCGTGACGTCGACGATGTCGTTCCAGCTCGCCCCGGCATCTTCGAGCACAAGTCTCACATTCTCGAAAACGGCGTGGCACTGTTTCTCGATGTCGTAGCTGGCGACATTCCGCGCTCCATCAAACGTGACGCCGGGAATCTCCCTGCTCCCGCGCACCCGCGGACCGATCCCGGAGAGAAACAGCAGGTTGCCCACCCGTTTGGCGTGCGGGAATGCGCCCACCGGCTCCGCGGCACGCGAACTTTCGATGTCGCGGCTCACTGCGCGGTCACCTCCGCACTGCTGGGAGTTGAAATTCCGCTCTTCCTCCCACTGAGATCCTGGCGGACGGCGAATCGCCGGGCCGATCGCGCACGCGCTTTACGTGCTTCTTTTTCCCGGTCACGTGCGGGTGCATTGGTCACAAGTGAATCGAACAGGTGCTGCGCGGCATGAGTAACCTCATCGACCGCGCGGTTGAAGGCCGCCTCGTTTGCCTTCGCCGGGCGGGTAAATCCGCTCAGTTTGCGCACAAACTGGAGCGCGGAAGCGCGGATCTCTTCCGCGCTCGCGGGCGGGGCAAAGTTGTAAAGCGTTTTGATGTTTCGGCACATAATCTTCTCTCGTTAGGCTGGATCGCCTGTCATCTGGCGATGCAGACGTTCTTCGGTTCAGTGAAAAAACGAAGCGCTTCCTCGCCCCCTTCGCGACCAACGCCGCTCTGCTTCATCCCGCCAAACGGAACGCGCAGGTCGCGCACGAGCCAGCAGTTGATCCAGACCGTGCCGGCGTGAATCTGTTCCGCGACGCGATGGGCGCGGCTGAGGTTTTGGGTCCAGACGCTCGAGGAAAGGCCGTATTCAACATCATTGGCATAACGAATCACTTCCTCTTCCCTCTCGAAGGGAGTGATCGTCACGACCGGTCCGAAAATTTCTTCGCGGTTTACGCGACATGCCACTGGCAGCCCGGTGATGACGGTGGGCGGAAAGAAATATCCATCGCGGCAGCGGTCGTTAGGCGGCGCGGGCTCTTCTCCGCCGAGGACAATTTTGCCACCCTCCTGCTTCGCCAGCTCGACGTAATACTTTACCTTCTCAAGCTGCATCTTCGAGACGATCGCTCCCTGTTCCGTCTCCGGCTCGAGCGGATCGCCCTGCTTCAGTTGCGACACCCGCTCGGTGAAGCGTTGCACGAATTCGTCGTATTTCGCGCGTTCGACGAACACACGCGAACCACAGAGACAGACCTGGCCCTGGTTCGCGAAAGAGGAACGTACGCTCCCGGCAAGCGCCGCCTCGAGATCGGCGTCGGCGAAAATGATGTTGGGATTTTTCCCGCCCAGTTCGAGCGAGATTTTTTTGAAAAGCGGCGCGCCCGCCTCCGCGACCTTGCGCCCGGTGACCGTGCCGCCGGTGAAGGAAATGGTCCCGATTTTCGGATGCGCGGTGATGGCGGCGCCGACGTTTGGCCCCGTGCCGTGGACGATATTGAGGACGCCATCGGGCAAACCCGCCTCGCGACAGATTTCGCAAAGCAAGAACGCGGTCATCGGCGTCAGTTCGCTCGGTTTTGCGACCGCGGTATTCCCGACCGCGATCGCAGGCGCGATCTTCCAGCTCAACAAATAGAGCGGCAGATTCCAGGGCGAGATCAGGCCGACGAGGCCGCGCGGCTGGCGCAGGGTGTAGTTGAAAGCAATCCCATCGGTGATGTGGGCTTCGTTTTCGGTGTGCAGAATCGCGGTCGCGAAAAAACGAAAATTGCTCGAGGCCCGCGGGATATCGAGGCTGCGCGCGAGCGAGAGCGGTTTGCCCGTGTCGATCGACTCGGCGCGAGCCAACTTCTCCAGGTCGCGCTCGATCAGGTCGGCAATCCGAAGCAGGATACGCGACCGCTCCGCTGCCGGAGTTCGCGACCAGGACGGAAAAGCTTCCTCGGCCGCCTTGACTGCGGCTTCGACATCACGCCCGTCGCTGTCCGGGACTAACGAATAAGGTTTGCCCGTTGCCGGCTCGATGTTGTCGAGATACTTGCCGCCGATTGGCGCGACGAACTTCCCGCCGACAAAATTTTGGATCTTCCGAAATTCCTTCTGCACGCTCGTGGACCGAACTATACATGCGCCGCCTGGGCGAGTCAGGCAAGATGGCTCACCCCGGGTTGGCTAAAGCAGCTGCTTCAAGACGCGCAGCCAGTTGCCGCGGAGAAATTTTTCGATCTCCGAGTTCGTGAAACCGCGCTCGATCAGCTTGCGCGTGACCCTGGGTGCATCGGAGTGGTTGTCGAGCTCGGGGATGAAATGCGGCCGCGTCAATTTCGTCTCGAGGTCGTCGCGGAGCGCCTTCGGCATTTGGCGCCAGAGAAACTGACAGAAATCGAATCCGATCCCGACGCCCTCAATCCCGATCAAATCGACCACGTGCTCGATGTGATCAAGGTAACGATCGAGCGTCGCCTCTTCCTTTGTCGGACTAACGAGAATCGCATTGATGCCGATCACCCCGCCGCGCTCCCCGATCATTTTGATCTGTTCGTCGCTGATGTTGCGCTCGATATCGAGGAAGCGCCGCGCGTTCGTGTGCGAGACGATCAGCGGCTTTTTCGTCAGACGGACGATGTCTTCGAATCCAGCCGGATTGATATGTGCAAGGTCGAGGATAATCCCGAGCCGTTCGCATTCGCGCACCAGCTCACGCCCGAAGCCCGTCAGGCCGCGCTTCGGCGAGCCGCTGGCCGCGAAGATTCCGCCGGCGGCGGCCGCGTTTTCCCGGGCATGGGTGAGCGAGATCGAGCGCAGCCCGAGATCGTAAAAAATTCGGAGAAGATTGAGATCCTCCCCGAGCGGCTCGGCTCCTTCCATCGTGAGGAGAAAACCGATCCGTTTCTCCGCTCGGGCTCGCTGGATGTCCGCGAAGGAGCGGCAAAGCATCAACCGCGACGAGTGCTCGATCTCCTGCCGGAGGAGCGCAACCTGGTCGAGTGCGACTCTCAATCCGTCTGCCAGTTCGTCATCCTCGACGTAAAGGGCCACGCCTAACAAAGACGCATTCGCCTTTCGAAACTGCGGGAGAAAATCCCGCGTCACGATCCCGCGCCGGCCGCGATTCCAGTAGAGGCCGAGCGGGAGATCGAAATGCATGTCAATGATCCCGCCGCGATGAAGGCGATCGACGCGGTTTTTGAGTTTGGCTGCGGCGGTCATGCTTGCGGCTGCACCGTAGCGAGAATTGCGCGGGCCGCAGCTTCGTTCGCGCCGCCTTTGCCGAGTTTTGCGATCACCTCATCAAAGTCCGCCTGCATTTGTGCGCGCCGGCTTTGGTTTTCGAGCAGGTCGAGCACTTCGCGCGCGATCGCGGCCGGTTGCGCCTTGTGCTGGATGAACTCCGGCACAATCTCGCGGCCGGCGAGAACGTTAGGCATGCCGAGATGTTTGACCTCGATCAGCAGCCGTCCGGCGAGATAGGTCAGGGGCGCGACTTTGTAGACGAGGACGAAGGGCATGCGAAAAAACGCCGCCTCCAAGGTCGCCGTACCCGAGGCAACGATTCCGGCCTCGCTCTGCTGCATGATCTCGGCCGCCTGACCGGCGAGCACCTCCACCTGACCGATACCGGAAATCGCGGGTTGCAGCTCGTCGCGGATCAAACGCGCAAGAGCTTCCGAAGCCGCCGCAATCTTAAAATGCAGATCGGGCCGTTGCTCGTGCAGGTGTTGCATCGTCTCGAGCAGAATCGGCAAAAGCTGGCGCACTTCGCGCAAGCGGCTGCCGGGGAAGATTCCGATCAGATGCGGGGCGCGCACGGTTGTGCTGCGCTTCGCCTCCAGGTTTTCGATCATCGGGTGACCGACAAAAATCGCGCGCAGACCGGAGCGTTCATAGAGCTCCGACTCGAAAGGAAAGATGCAGAGCATGAGATCGAGCCAGCGCGCCATCTTCGGGATCCGGCTCCGGTTCCAGGCCCAAACCTGCGGGCTGATGTAATAGATGATCTTCCCGCCTAACGAACCTTCGTGCAGGGTGCGGGCAAGGCGGAGATTGAATCCCGGATAATCGATCAGCACGACGGCGTCCGGTTTGGTGCGCGCGATCTCCTTCAACGTGCGATGAAATTCACGCCGGAAATAAGGATAATGCTTCACCACCTCCCAGAGCCCGACGACTCCGGCTTCTGCATTCCAGTCGAGAAACTGATCGCCCGCGACCTGTTTCATCTGCGGACCACCACGGCCGAGAAATTCGATATTCGAGTGGAGTTGGCGGAGCGCACGCATCAAGGCGGCGCCATGATTATCGCCGCTCGTTTCGCCCGCTACGAAGTAGATGCGCATCGTCATCCCGAGCGAAGTGGAGCGAAGCGAAACGCAGTCGAGGGATCCCGCGGAGCGACCCTAAAGCCCGCGCCGCGAAACCCTGTTACCGCACCCGGGCACCTTTCATTCTGCGGCCTTCGGCTTGGGCATCTTTGATTTCGCAGAGACTGCGGTCGTTGCTTTCCGGCCGCACCACGGGATCCCTCGACTTCGCTTCGCTTCGCTCGGGATGACTTCATGGATTTTCAATCCGGCGCGTGATCTCGACCGCGAGCTCGAGCGCGGCGGTGGCTTCAAAACCGGACACCTTCGGTCGCAACCCGGTGCGCGCGCATTCGAGAAAAGACTCCAACTGTCGCTTCAGCGGTTCCTCCTTCTCGATCTCGACCGGCGCGCGCTCGATCTTGCCCTCGATCTTGCGATAGATCTCACCGCTCTGGCTTTGGTAATCGAGAGAAAGATAGGCGTCCTCCTGGAAGACTCGAATCTTCCGCATCCGCTCCGGACTGATCCGGCTCGAAGTCACGTTCGCGACGCAGCCGTTCTCAAATCGGATCCGCGCATTCGCGATGTCCTCGCGCCGGCTCAAGACCGGCACGCCGACCGCATCGATCGACTGCACCGGCGCCCTCACGAGATGCAAAATGATCTCGAGATCGTGAATCATCAGGTCGAGCACAACCCCAATATCGGTGCTGCGATTGGGAAAGGGCGAGAGCCGGTGCGCTTCGATGAAGCGCGGATGGGTCAGTCGCGCCTCGAGCGCGCTCAGAACCGGGTTGAACCGCTCGACGTGGCCGACCTGCAACACCAGTTGGCGCGCCGCCGCCAGCCGGGCCAGCTCACTCGCCTGTGCGGGATCGTCCGCGATCGGTTTTTCAATCAGCAAATGTTTGCCCTTTTCGAGAAGTTCGCGCGCGATCTCGAAATGCGTGTTCGTCGGCGTCGCGACGGAAGCCGCGTCGACCAGATCGGCGAATTCGCCTAACGACCGCGCGGCGTGCACGCGGTACTGTTGCTCCGCCTCGGCCGCGTTCCCCGCGTCGGTATCATAAATGGCGGTGAAGTCTGCCGCCGCTGTGTCCGCATAAAGCCGGGCGTGATTCTTCCCGATGTGCCCCACCCCGACAACGCCGACCCGCAGATTTTTCATGAACACGCGCGATTAGAAATGGCGGAGGACATGCTGGAGAGTGCCAGCGACACGCCTCATGAATCAAACGCAAACTGACTGGGACGACCTCTACCGCCGCCGCGAAACGCCGTGGGAAAAAGGCAAACCGCACCCCGCGCTCGTCGATTTTCTGGCCGAAAACGGTCCACTCACGGGCGAGATCTTTGTCCCAGGCTGCGGCTCCGGGCATGACGTGCGCGCGCTTAGCACCGCAAGCAATCACGTCGTCGGCATTGACCTTGCGAGCCGCGCGATTGCCAAAGCCCAGGCTCGCCCGCAGATCGCGCAGGAAGAATACTTGCACGCCGATCTGTTCCGCTTGCCCGCGAGATTCGATCGGCATTTCGACTGGGTCTTCGAACACACCTGTTTTTGCGCGATCAATCCCGCACTGCGCGAGCGCTACGTCGAAACGATCGTGCGGGTCCTCAAACCGGGCGGCAAACTGCTCGCCATTTTCTTCATCAATCCCGATCACGACGAAGAAGGGCCTCCCTATCGGGTAAGCACGACCGAGCTGAAAGGTTTATTCGGGACGCAGTTTGTCCTCGAGCGCGAATGGGTGCCGGCTCGGACTCATCCCGGTCGTGAGCAACGCGAGCTCATGCGCATCCTCGGTCACAAACAGGAGTAAACGCGAGGAACGGGGATCTTCCTTTTCTAAAACTAAGTCGCGTCGAACCGCGGCGTGCGCTGATCGCTTACAAAAACCAAAGCCGCGACCGGATCTCTCCAGCCGCGGCTCTTGTGTTTCGCTTCGCAATGCGCGCGAAGCTTAGGGCGATTCTGGATCAATGCGGATGAGACGGGTCCTTTTGTTCCGGTGTCAGTTTGCTGATCCAATCTTCGACCTCGGCTGAAAGCTGCCCGGTGCCGGATAAGGCGACCGTCGGTTGAATCCATCCGTCATGAGTCATGGGAAGCGGCTTAACTCCCTGACCGCCGGTTCCGTCAGTAACTCCTGCGCCTTTGCTGCGATTGGCGAGCAGAATCGTTCCGACTGCCGCTGCGTCCGCACCGTTGTCATCTCCATTCGGGTCGGGATCGATCACTGTCATGACGTTCGAATGTTGGTTGGTCACGTAGGCATAGTAACCGCCGCCCAGCTTGGCGCCCCAATTGACCCCGTGCGTCCCGGCCGGGGTCGGGACAAAGGCCACGACCTGATCAGTGGTCGTGTCGATGATCGCGACGTGATCGGCCGAGTTAACCGGCGGCCGCGCAACATTCGTGAGCGAGAATACCGCGGTTGCAACCCACCTCTCATCCGGGCTCACTGGTGTCTGGATTGGACCTTGCAGGGTGTGGAAGATATCCAAACCCGTCTGTCCGTCCGGAGTAAGAGTCACCGCGGTATTTCCCAGGATCGTCTGGGTATCAACGTTAATCGCAGTTACCATTCCGCTCACCAGGTTTGCGACATAAGCCTTCGCGACACCATTGACGTGACACTCACCCACCGCGATCGGCATTAACAACGGCGCCGTCAACGGGTCATTCGGGTTTTGTTCGAACTCCTTCAGGATGTCACCGCTGGCTGTATCAAGAATGCTGATCGAGCCGGCTGGACCAAGTCCTTTGAACACGTTAGGCACAATCGTCCGGTCGCCCGCGCCACAGGTCAGCCAGTGGCCATGCGGATGCGTCTTACCATCGCCGGTCGGGAAGTTATCGATGATGTTGAGCGCGGAGCCAGTGTCTCGCACCTTCATCATCTTGTCGTCGGCACTCAACGGCACCGTGAGCACACCCGTCTCCGGACCGGCCGTCGGGATCGTAATGATGTGAGTCGGTGCCTCTCCTACTGTGATGCTATTGAGAATCCGGCCGTTCGCGCGATCAATCTTGTTGATCCACTGACCGAACCAGTTGCCATTGTAAACCGAGCTTAACTGAAAGTTCGCCCACATGTTATGGGGGTTGTTCCACATTCCGTTGGCGCGCTTCCCGTTGATTTCTCGTTCCACCCGGAAGGTCGCGGCATCCACCACCGTAATCGTGCCCGGTTTAAGTGCTCCGTTCACATCCCGCTGGTTGGCTACCCGTTCAAACTGACTATCGACCCAAACCTCGCCCACGCCCGGCGTCCTGGGCTTCACCTGCGCTTTCCGGTCAAAGATATCCCACTTCGCGAGCTTATCGGCATCCGTCGCGGCTACGGTCGTGATGACAGACAATACTGTCTCCGCCGGGAGCGAGCTTGCGCCGAGATGGGCAATAAAGGGAAGCATCGCCGAGGTCACATCAGGAATGTTGCCAGCGGAGTCAGTTACTCCTACGACGGCAGTCATGTAAGGATGGACCTTGCAGTGAAAGAGATAGACGCCGGGAAGATCGAAATCGACCGAGAGTTTCCCCTTTTGTGCCTGATCCTGGTCCATGACGACATTCGAACCAGTTGGTTTCATGAGCAAAGTGACGGTGTGCTTGGTGCTGGTGCAGCAGTTATCGATCTCGAAATCAACGCGCTCACCCGGTTTGATCACTGTGAATGGAGTTCCAGTGTTTCCGCTCTTGAACCAGTTACCCGGTTCATCAGTAAGACTCATTGTGTCAGCGGTACCTCCGTCGGCGAATCCGGAACTGGGTGCGGCGCTGAAGAAGGCGACAAGCGCAAGCGAAGCCGCCCAGGCCATGGTTGGTAAAGGGATCTTGTTCATGTCCGCACGATTGGCGAACCCGGGCTAAATTCCATGCGCGAAAGGTTACGCGTCTGTTACCTTGCGAGCTGCGCAGCGTACCCATCCTTAGCCTGATTGGGTAGCAATATTGGTTGGGAAGAAAGGTGCGGCTCCTCAGCCGCAATTCGACTTAAACCACTCGTAAGTCTCGGCAATCCCCTGGCGAAGGGAAATCTTTGGTCTCCAGCCTAACGATTCAATCTTCGAAATGTCGAGTAGCTTGCGCGGCGTGCCGTCGGGCTTGGTCGGATCCCAGGCGAGTCTGCCTTTGAAACCGACGATCTCGCAAATCAATTCCGCGAGTTCGCGCACGGAGATATCTTTGCCGGCCCCGATGTTGATGATCTCGGGACTATCATAGTTCTCGAGCAGGAAGAGGCAGGCGTCGGCGAGGTCGTCAACGTGGAGGAATTCGCGCCGCGGCCGGCCCGAACCCCAGACGACAATCTCGCCCGCGCCGCTCACTTTCGCCTCATGCGCCTTGCGGAGGAGCGCGGCAATGACGTGCGATTTGTTCAGATCGAAATCGTCGTTAGGCCCGTAAAGGTTGGTCGGCATCGCGGAAATGAAGTTGGCGCGGTACTCGCGGGCGTAAGCCTGGCAGAGCTTGATCCCGGCGATCTTGGCCATCGCATAGGCTTCGTTCGTCGGCTCGAGCGGGCCGCCTAACAATGCGCTCTCCGGGATCGGCTGCGGGGCCTCTCGCGGGTAAATGCAGGAGCTGCCCAGGAAAAGCAGTTTCCGCGTCCCGTGCACGAAGGCGGCGCGAATCACGTTGTTTTGGATCTCGAGATTTTCGATCAGGAACTCGACCGGCTCGTCGTTGTTCGCCTTGATCCCGCCGACCCGGGCTGCCGCCAGGACGACATAGGCCGGTCTTTCCCGCGCGAAAAATTCGTCAACCGCGGCGCGATTCCTCAGGTCAAGCTCGGCACGGGTGCGGGTGAGCAGGCGAGTAAAACCTTCGCGGGTTAGCTTGCGGATGAGCGCGCTGCCCACCAGACCGCGATGCCCGGCAACAAAAACCGGATCGTTCTTGTTCATCCTTCCGCCTTCATGCTGCATCCTTTTCTTTGCCGTTTCCTTTTTCAACCCTTTGCGCAATGCTCCGCCGCGATGCCAAAGCAAACCCCGCGCCTGCCGGTGCTGAAGACTTACAAGCTCTTCATCGGCGGAAAATTTATCCGGAGCGAAAGCGGCCGGGTTTCGCCGGCGCAGAGCAACGGTCAGGTTCTGGCGAATTTTTCGCGCGCTTCACGCAAGGATTTTCGCGATGCGGTGGCCGCGGCGCGGGCGGCGTTCCCGGAGTGGTCGAAGCTGAGCGCCTATCTCCGCGGCCAGATTTTGTATCGCGCGGCGGAGATGCTGGAGATGCGCGCGGCGGAGCTGGGCCGCGTCGATCGACGAAACGGCCGGGCGCGCGCGGAAGCACGAGCGACGATTGATCGGCTGGTGTATTACGCCGGCTGGACGGACAAATTCCAGCAGGTCTTCAGCGCGGTGAATCCGGTCGCGAGTTCGCACTTCAATTTTACGATCCCTGAGCCGACCGGAGTGGTGACCGTGGTTTGCCCTAACGAACCGCCGCTGCTCGCACTCGTCTCGTTGATCGCCCCTGTGATTTTGAGCGGGAACACGGCGGTCGTGCTCATTTCCCCTGCCCGGCCGCTCCCGGCGCTGACCTTTTCGGAAATCATTGCGACCAGTGATTTGCCCGGGGGCGTGATCAACCTGCTCGCCGGCGACCCGCGCGAACTTGCGCCGCATATTGCAAGACACATGGATGTGAACGCAGTCGTCGATGCTTCCGGCGATGCGAAGCTGGGAACCATCCTGCAACAAGGGGGCGAGACGAATGTGAAACGCTATGTCTCGCGCAAGCTGAAGCCGGCCGAGTGGAAGACCAAGGCAGCGGAGAATCCCTACTGGATTCTCGACACGGTCGAGATGAAGACGGCCTGGCACCCGATCGGGCTCTAAGAAAAGGCAGAAGGACGAATTAAGAAGGAAGAGAATTCCAGCGCGCCCCTAACGAACTTTCGACCTAGGCCTTCCTTCTTCCGTTCCTTAACGCCTTTTTCCTTCCCACTCCTTCCTTCATGGTTTTCGCTGCGGCGAGGCTCATTCCCAAGTGTTCATAAAATCGTTGACAGAGTGGGTGGCAGCGAGCCAACTGCTTCAGGACAAAACCATGAACACACAATTGCGAAGCCATTACCCGGGGGCTTCGGCCCTGCAGATCACCCGCTCGGCCGCTTTGAGTTTTGCCTGTGCGATCCTGCTCGTCAGCGTTCACGCTGCTGTGGCCGAGTTCGCCGCCGCTCCAAAACCGGCAGAGGTGCAGAAGTCCGCGCCGATGGAATTTTCGACCAGCCGCGAGCGCGTCGGCGGCCGCGAAATCGCCGAATTCAGTGCGCGCCAGGTGCGCGTGGCGCCACTGCTGATCGATCCAAGCTGGATCACCACCGGCAGCCTGGCCACCGCACGCGCTTATCACACGGCGACGTTGCTGTCTAACGGGAGGGTACTCGTCGCAGGCGGTTTGAACGTCTTCGACGCTCTCGCGAGCGCGGAACTCTACGATCCGGCAAGCGGGACATGGTCGGCCACCAGCAGCCTCGCTACCGCACGCTGGTTTCCCACGGCCACTTTGCTGCAGAACGGCAAGGTGCTCGTCGCAGGCGGGTACGATCGCTTCGCCCTCCCTCTCGCGAGCGCGGAACTCTACGATCCGGCAAGCGGGACATGGTCGGCCACCGGCAGCCTCGCCACCGCACGCGAAGGTCACACGGCGACGTTGCTGCCCAACGGCAAGGTGCTCGTCGCGGGCGGAAGCGGCGGCGGTCTTCTCGTAAGCGCGGAACTGTACGATCCGGCAAGCGGAACTTGGACGACGACCGATAGCCTCGCCATCGCACGCGCTGTTCACACAGCGACGCTGCTGCCCACTGGGCAGGTGCTGGTGGCGGGGGGGACCAGTAACAGTGGTGTCTCGAGTAGCGCGGAACTCTATGATCCAGCGACCGGAAGCTGGAGTAGCACGGGCAGTCTCGGCACCGCACGCTACTACCACACGGCGACGCTGCTGCCCCTAGGCAAGGTGCTGGTGGCCGGGGGATGGGATGGTCACTCAGTCACTATAAGCACCGCGGAGCTGTATGATCCAGGCACGGGGAGCTGGAGAAGCACCGGCAGCCTCGGCACCGCACGCCGCGGTCACACGGCGACGCTGCTGCCCTCAGGGGAGGCGTTGGTGGCGGGGGGATACAATGGTGAGTGGTTGAACAGCGCGGAACTGTACGATCTGGCGAGCGAAAGCTGGAGCAGCACCGCGAGCATGGGCACCGACCGCTGGTTTCACACGGCGACGCTGCTGCCCTCAGGCGAGGTGCTGGTGGCGGGCGGGGATAACGGTAGTGGTTCCTTGAGCAGCGCGGAACTCTTTGATCCGGCAACCGTGAGTCAAATTACCCCGAGGGGGACGAGTTGCAGCCAGTTCGCGTCCGGCACCGCTGAGACCCTTGGCAGCGTGGAATACAGTGTTAAGAACGGGTTGATCGACCGGGTCGCCCCCAACGGGTTGCTATACTGGCTGGAGGTGACGGCTGCCGCCGGTGACAATGCCTTCACGATCGATCAGACGATCACGAGCGGCAACTTCAACACCCTTCTGGCGGACAGGGGGAATGGGAGCAACGTGTTAGACTCCGACTGTGTCAGCCTGGAAGCGACGGGCAGGCACAGCGGCGGTACCGTGACGGTGAGGTTCAACGCGCCAGCGGCGGGCACTTACTTCATCGCGATCGGATTCGACGCGAAGAGCCTCATTGGCACGGCCGCTCCCAGCCCGGGAACGACCGTTCACTTCGTTTTCACGACGAATGGCGTTCCGCATTCGACCAGTGAGCTCGATCTCGTCGAACATTAGGCGTTTCGCAGATTCAAATAAGAAGCGATGCCGGTGAAACGTGCTCGATCTCGTCTTGTAGCGGCACGCCGGGAGTTGCAATCTGAAATGTTACGTCCCATCCGCGCTCCGGCCTAACCACCGGCGGACGGCGGCCACAGAAAACTCCTCCTCCACTTCTATTCATGCGCGCCCTGCTCCTGATGCTTGCGAGCGTCGGGCAAGAAGGCATCACGGCTTCGTTCTTGACCAGCAGCAACGCCGAGGAGTGGCGAAAATTAGCCAATGGTGGAAGACGAGCGGCGCCTGGCTTCGCCAACCTGGTCCACTTCGACCCGCTCTACGACCATCGCGCAATGTGCGCGGTTGTGTGAAGCCGTTGAGGAATTCGACGGGGACTGACCGATTCTCTGCCGCGCATCTTGCCTGCCGACCTCGTGATCATCCCTGCCGATCATAGGAACGACCCGACTTTTCGCGGGGCCGATCACACGCGGAAAGAGGTGCCGCTAGGTGCCGCTTTTTGTCCGGCATCAGCGGACGCGAGCCGACCTGGGAACACGCCGAACTCTTGCCGGTGTAGCGACGACCCTTGCGAAATACTTTGCATTGCGCGAGGGCTGGCCGGTATGCGAGGCGTTCTCTGAGGTTTTGAGCTCCTTCTCTTGCGGGAGCGAGATCAGGTCGATGTAAAAGAAAAAATGCACGTCCCGGCGTTGATTGAGCGGAAACGCGATGGCGGGGAGCTTTCGCCCGACGAAATCGGGGCGCTGATCGAGGGCTTCACCCGGGGCGAAATCCCGGACTACCAGATGAGCGCGTTTGCCATGGCGGTGTTTTTTCGCGGGATGTCGCCTAACGAAACCGAGCAGCTCACCGCCGCGATGATGCAGAGCGGCCGCGTCCTCACCTACCCTGCGGGATCGCCGCCGAAGGTGGACAAGCATTCCACCGGCGGGATTGGCGACAAGGTCTCGCTCGTGCTCGCGCCGCTGCTCGCCTGCGATGAGGTTTGGGTGCCGATGGTTTCGGGACGCGGCCTTGGGATCACCGGCGGCACGCTCGACAAGCTCGAGAGCATTCCCGGTTTCAACGTCAACCTCGATGAAGCGCGCGCGCTGCGGCAGCTCGAAAAAATTGGCGTCTTCATGATCGGGCAGACAGCTGATATTTGCCCGGCGGATAAAAAACTCTATGCGCTCCGCGATGTGACCGGGACGGTGCCGTCGCAGCCGCTCATCGTCGCCAGCATCATGAGCAAGAAGCTAGCAGAGAATCTCGACCGGCTCGTGCTCGACGTGAAATTCGGGAGCGGCGCCTTCATGAAAACGCGCGCGGAAGCGGCGCAGATCGCGGCGGCGATGACGGCGCTCGGCGAGCGAATGGGAGTAAGAACTTCGCACCGCCTGAGCGCGATGGACGAGCCGTTAGGCCGGGCGGTCGGCAACGCGCTCGAAGTTGCGGAAGCGGTCGAGACCTTGCACGGCCGCGGTCCGGCGGATCTCGTGGAACTGACGCTGGATCTTGCCGCGCGCGTTGCGACGCCGCCGCGCCCGCAGTTGGAACGGTGGCTGAATGACGGCACGGCATGGAAAAAATTCGTTGCGCTGGTCGAAGCGCAGGAGGGCGAGGCGAGCGCGCTGGAAAGAATGAGTCGCGTCCACGCCGCACCGGTGATCCGTCCGGTGCGCGCGCGGGAGAGCGGAGTTATCCGAAACATGTCTGCCGGCACGCTCGGCCGGGCCGCGCTTTTGCTCGGCGCGGGGCGGGCGCGCACCGATGATGCGATCGATTTCGCGGTGGGCTTTTCGCAGGTTAAGAAAGTGGGCGAGAAGGTCGAGCCGGAGGAGCCGCTGCTCTGGATCCATGCGCGCAGCGAAGACGCTGTTGACGCAGTTCTGCCGCTGATTGAAAAGGCGATCGCGCTCGAGAACTAATGCCTAACGATCCATGACGTCGTTAGCACAAATCTGATGGAATTCGTTAGTCGGCTGATTTCAGGTTGGTTTTGTCCTGGGTTGCAGTAGGTTGCGTCCAGCTTCGGTAGTAACCGGCAATGTCATTCGACACAAAGTTGACCGAGGACTACATGGGGATCATCCATGTCGGGAGCGGCATCGTGACCGGCCAGGAAATTCTCGAAGCTTGTCGCGTCGTCACCGCGCTCGTTCAGACGACCGAAAATTTTCATTACAAGCTGGTTGATTTCTCGGGCGCCAACGATTTGCAGATCACCCCGGAAGAGCTGCAGGAGATCGTGGAAGAAGACCGGCTGATCGCGGCCGCGCGCCCAAACGCCACGATCGTGATTGTTGTGCCTGACGAGAAGATGCGAGCGATCGCGAAGCACTGGCAAAACCTCGTGGCCACGCTGGGGTGGAATACCCACATTGTCGACAGCCGGACTGAGGCGCTCGATTGGCTGCTGGCGAATGCCGGAGTAGCGGTCGAAACCTGAGCGGGCGCGACCGCCTGCCGTCTTTGTCAGCCGGACCCGGCGAAACGCGTGGCTGAGGATTTCGTTGACAGCGCGCCGGCGGCTTGTTGCATAACCACGCGCTCTCACGGGACGGCGCGCGATGGCTTATCTGAACGAAAATTATCTCAAGCTCCAGGCTGGCTATCTTTTTCCCGAGATTGCCCGGCGAGTGAAGGAATTCTGCGACGCCAATCCGGCAGCGGCGAAACAGGTGATTCGTTGCGGGATTGGCGACGTGACCGAACCGCTGCCGGCCGCGGCGGTGCAGGCGATGAAAGCGGCGGTTGATGAGCTGGCGGTGCGGGAGACTTTCCGCGGCTACGGGCCCGAGCAGGGCTACGCGTTCTTGCGCGAAAAGATCGCGGAGTGCGATTATCGCGAACGCGGGATCGAGATCGCCGACGACGAAATTTTTATTTCCGACGGATCGAAGAGCGACTGCGGATTCATTCTCGACGTGCTCGGCGATCAGAATCGAGTTGCGATCACCGACCCGGTGTATCCGGTTTATGTCGATACCAACGTGATGGCGGGCCATACCGGGCCAGCTGATTCATCGGGCCGGTATGAAGGGCTGATTTATCTCCCCTGTCGAGCGGAGAACGGATTCGTGGGGGAGCCGCCTAACGAACACGCCGACATTGTTTATCTCTGTTTCCCTAACAATCCGACCGGCGCGGTCGCGACCCGGGCGGAACTGGAGCGCTGGGTCGGCTACGCGCAGGAGCACAAGGCGATCCTGCTCTATGACGCGGCTTACGAGGGCTACATCAGTGAGCCGGGGATTCCGCATTCAATTTTCGAGATTCCGGGCGCGACGGAATGCGCAGTCGAGTTCCGGAGCTTTTCCAAGACTGGCGGGTTCACCGGGGTGCGTTGCGGGTTCACAGTCATGACAAAGCGGCTCCTCGCTGAGACCAGGGATGGGCGACAGGTGCCGTTGCATCGTCTCTGGCATCGGCGCTGGAGTACCAAGGCCAACAGCGTGAGCTATCCGGTGCAACGGGGAGCCGAGGCGCTCTACAGCACAGAAGGTCGCGCGCAGGTGGGGGCGCTGATCGCGCATTATATGGGCAACGCGCGCATTCTGAGCGAGGCCGCAACTCGCGCCGGGCTCCAGGTCTACGGTGGGAAAAATGCGCCCTATCTGTGGGTGAGAACGCCTGCCGGCCTAACGAGTTGGGAAATGTTCGACCGGATGCTGCGCGAGCTGCATGTGGTGATTACGCCCGGAAGCGGTTTCGGGGCGGAAGGCGAAGGTTATTTTCGGATTTCCGCCTTCAACAGTCGCGCCAATGCGGAGGAAGTGGCACGACGACTGGAAAGGGCGCGCTTCAACTAACTCGTGCTCCTGCATGAGTATGGGGCGAAAGCCTTGCGCGCGAAGCAGGCGACCTGCAAACTGAGCGACTTTGGAAAAGCAACAAGCCCAGGAAATCTCCCGCATTCTGCCGCAGCTCTACCGGTTCTGCTTTTTGATGACCGGGGAAGCGGCGAGAGCGCTGGAAGCATTCCAAAAAACCTTACGCGAAGCCGCACTCCTCGCCTCTCGCGGCCAGCTCCCGGCCGACCGGCTCTGGGCCTTCCACGAAGCGCGCCACCAGTGTCTCGCAATTTCCAAAAGCGATCTGCAACCGGAATCAACCCAGATCCCGGAGGAAGCGGTCGCGCCTGATGCGGTGCGGCGGGTGGCGCAGCTCGTGCCCGAGCAATTGGCGGCCTGGATTTCGACCGCGCCGGAGCCGCAGCGGAGCGCGCTCGCGTTTTTTTACCTGAACGAATTTAACCATCGCGAGATGCAGAATCTGCTCGACATCAAGATGAATGAACTGGCGAGCCTGATCTCGCGCGGCCGGGCCCAGTTCCAGGCCTGGCTCAACAGCATGACGGAGCCGCGATGAAACGCTGGCTCTCGCGCCGCAAACGCGCGCTCGTCGAGCTCGCTCCGATTACGAATGCGCCGCCGAGCGATCGCGCGATGCGCTCGGCTCTGGAGACGGCGCGGACGATACCGGAAGCGGCCGCCGCGCTCACGACCCAGCACCAGTTCGACGTCGCCCTCGCCGATCTCGTGAGGCGAATTCCCATCCCACCGGAGGCGGCGGAGTATTTCGTTAATGCCTCGCTCCTCACCGGGGCGAAACGGAGCTGGAAAGCGACGGCGCGTCACCCGGCGATCCTCGCCACTCTCCTTGCCGTGGTCGTGATGGCGGGCGTCGCGATTTTCTTTTTTGTCGAGCACCTGAACGAATTCCCGGGGTCGGAGAGCGCGAAAAAGATGCTGGTCGCGGCGAGCGCTGCGCGCAGTGCGGACTTCGAGCCGCTCAATACCGATGCGATCAATCTGGGCGATTTCTTTTTCATGAAGTTCCAGCTCGAACATTTTGATGTGCCGATGCAGTTCGCCGATCTGCGGGTGCGGGGCGCACGGGTGTTTGAGGACGAAGATGGGATGCGGGTTGCCCAGGTCCTGCTGGCGGAGCGCGGGGTGCAATTCTTTCTTTATCCGGCAGCGAAAGCCGATCCGCCGGAAAAGGGAAAGCCGGGCCGGCCGACCTGGCGCTATGTCGATGGCGAAGGCTGGGCCGGCGCGGTCGAGGAGCGCGACGGCGTTTGTTTCCTGATCGCGATGCGCGGGAGCGAAGAAGAATTGCGCAATTATCTCGCCGATCGGCGACGCTGATATCGTCATCCCGAGCGGAGCGCAGCGAAGTCGAGGGATCCCGCGGATCTGCCATGTGCCCAGTCGTCCAACAAGGGCAGCGCAACCAACTCGCGGATGCGCAAGAGTTCATCCGTTTCGGCTCTGCCACGGGATCCGTCGACTCCGCTGCGCTCCGCTCGGGATGACGGCTGGTGGTTGGGATTGCGCGCGTTGACACATCTGGCGCGTGATTCCACTTTATCGGCCCGTCGCGCCAGGGTAGCTCAGTGGTAGAGCAGGGGACTCATAAGCCCTTGGTCGGGAGTTCAACTCTCCCCCCTGGCACTACCAATGCTTCCTCTTCCTCTACCTCTACCTCTTCCTCTGCTTTCTCCGCTCCAACTTTCAGCCTGCGAGAGCACAGAGGAAGAGGAAGCGGTAGAGGAAGAGTTTCGACCCGATTTGACAATGAATGAACGTTCATTCATTGTCCCCGTTCCATGCCGACGAAACGCACCGAAGCTGCCGATGATCGCCGCCGCCAGATTCTGGAGGCGGCCATCGTCTGCTTTGCCCAGAACGGGTTTCACCAGACGAGCATGCACGACATCAGCGCCGAAGCCGGGATCAGCGTGGGCCTGATCTATCGCTATTTCAAAAACAAGGACGAAGTCATCTCCGCGATCGCCGCCGAACACAAAAAGGAGATCGCGCAGCTCCTCGAAAAGGCGCGCCAGGCGCCCACCCTGCTCGAGTCGCTCGAGATTCTCTTCACCGGCCACTGCGCGGAAGATGCGACACAAACCATCTCCGCCTTCGTGATTGATCTTTTCGCCGAGGCTGGCCGCAATCCCCAGGTCGCGCGGCTGGTGCGCGACGTGATTCGCACCAAGTCCAAGGGGCTGACCGATCTCATCGCCCGCTCACCCGACTCGAAGCGGGCAAACGGTTTTGCGCCGCAAGAGATCGCGGAAATGATTTTCGCGATTAATGATGGCACCATGATGCGGAGCGCGGTGCAGGCAACGGGAATGTCCGCGGCGAAGCAACGTAAACGTCAACTTGATATTGCTCGCACCCTCTGGCGGCTGCTCTTCAGCACCAACGGCGTCGTCCACGCCTAAGCAAGAATCAAAAGCTTTTCCATGTTCAACATTATCATCCTCGTCCTCGGCGCCGTGCTCATTCTCTTCCTTGTGCTCGCGTTCGTCCTCTTCAGAAAAAAGCGTCGCGTTGGTGGATCGATCTTCGCGATCCTGGCGCTCCTCGTTGTCCTCGGTGGAATCAAAGCGCTTCAGATCGGGAAAATGATGTCTTCACCGATGACCATGCCTCCCACGACGGTGGCGAGTGCGACGGTGAAGGCGGTGGATTGGGCGCCGATTCTCTCCGCGATCGGATCAGTCTCACCAGTCCAGGGAGCGATGGTTTCAGCTGAACTGGGCGGGACGGTGAGTGAGATTCTTTTCCAGAACGGCGGCACGGCGAAGAAAGGCGAGGTCCTGATGCGGCTCGATACCTCTTCCGAGACGGCGCAGTTGAAGACAGCGGAAGCTGACCTGGCGCTGGCGAAAGCGGACCTCGATCGGGCGCGCGATCTCGCGCAACGCAAGGTGATTTCGCAGTCGGAACTCGATTCGGCGGAATCGAAGTTCAAACAAAAGGCCGGCACCGTCGACAACATGCGCTCGATGATCGCAAAGAAGGAAGTGCACGCGCCCTTTGATGGTCAGCTTGGCATCCGGCAGGTAAATGTCGGCCAGACGATCAACGCCGGCCAGCTGGTCGTTGCACTGACCGCGCTCAATCCCGTCTATGTCGATTTTGCGCTCCCGCAGCAGAATCTTCCCAAGCTCTCCGAGGGCTTTGAAGTGCAGGTGCACAGCGACGCCATTCCCGGCCAAGAATTCAAAGGCAAACTGACCGCGATCAACTCGATGGTCGACGTCGTCACGCGCAACGTCACGCTTCAAGCGACGCTGGAGAATCCAAAGCACGATCTGCGGCCCGGCATGTTCGTGAAGGTGGACGTGATCCTGCCGGAGAAAGAGAAAACACTGATCGTTCCCGGGAGCGCCGTTTCCTATGCGCCGTTTGGCGATTCGGTTTACGTGATCGAGAAGAAGAAGGACGAAAAAACCGGCAAGGATGAGCTCGCTCTGCGGCAGCAGTTTATTCGCATCGGCGAATCGCGGGGCGATTTCGTCGCTGTCACGAAGGGTTTGAAAGCAGGCGACCAGGTGGTCGCGACCGGAGTTTTTAAATTGCGCAATGGCATGGCCGTGACGATCAATAATCAGCTCGCGCCGAAGCCGGAGCTGCACCCGGAGCCGGTCGATTCCTAAGCCGATCTCTATTTCTCGATGAAGGCCTTTACCGACATTTTTATCAGGCGGCCAGTGCTGGCGATGGTCGTGGCCTTTCTCATCCTGATCGCTGGCTTGCAGGCGATCAACACGATCAACGTTCGTCAATATCCACGGAGCGACATCGCCGCGATCACGGTCACGACCGTCTACATCGGGGCCGATGCCGAGCTTGTCCGCGGCTTTATCACCACACCGCTCGAGCGGGCGATCGCGGCGGCCGATGGGATCGATTACATCCAGTCGCAAAGCAAGCAGGGCAGCTCCACGATCACGGTGCGGCTGAAGCTAAATTACGACGCGAACAAGGCACTCTCCGATATCAGCTCACGGGTGGACGCGATCCGGCGCGATCTCCCGCCAGAGGCGGAGATTCCGGTGATCGCGATTGAATCGGCCGATTCGCAGTTCGCCTCGGCTTATCTCAGTTTCACTTCCGATATTCTTCAGCCTAACGAAATCACCGACTATCTCGTCCGCCTCGTGCAACCGCGCCTGACCGCGGTGAGCGGAGTGCAGAAGGCCGACATCCTCGGCGGCCGCACCTTTGCCATGCGCATCTGGATGAAACCGGAACGGATGGCCGCGCTCAACGTTCGCCCCGCCGATGTGCGGAGCGCACTTTCGCGCAACAATTACCTCGCGGCCGTCGGCAGCACCAAAGGCTCGATGCTTCAGGTCAACCTGACCGCGAACACCGACCTGCACACGGCCGAGCAGTTCAAGCAGCTCGTCGTCAAGGAGGAGAAAGGCACGCTCGTTCGGCTTGGCGACATCGCCGATGTCGTGCTCGGTGCGGAAGATTACAACACCGAGGTGCGCTTCTCCGGCCAGCGCGCGGTTTTCATGGGCATCTGGGTGCTGCCGAACGCCAACTCGGTTGACGTGATCAAGCGCGTCCGGGCCGAGATGGAGCAGATCAAGAAGGAACTACCCACCGGGATGCAGGCAGACATCGCCTACGACGCCACCGCTTACATTAACGACGCGATCCACGAAGTCGTAAAAACGCTCATCGACACGCTCCTCATCGTGGTCGTGGTGATCTTCCTTTTCCTCGGCTCGATCCGCTCGGTCATCGTGCCGGTGGTGGCGATTCCGATTTCTCTCATCGGCGCGCTCTTTCTCATGCAGGTCTTCGGGTTCACCCTTAACCTGCTGACCCTGCTCGCGATCGTGCTCTCGGTCGGACTTGTGGTGGATGACGCGATCGTCGTGGTCGAGAACGTCGAGCGTCACATCCGCGAGGGCATGTCGCGGATCAACGCCGCGATCGTCGGCGCGCGCGAACTGATCGGGCCGATTATCGCCATGACGATCACGCTCGCCGCGGTCTACACGCCGATCGCGCTCCAGGGGGGTCTCACCGGCGCGCTTTTCCGCGAGTTCGCGCTCACACTCGCCGGCGCGGTTACGATCTCGGGCGTGGTGGCGCTGGTTCTCTCGCCGATGATGTCGGCTTATTTGCTCCGTGCGGAACATGTCGATCAGGGATTCAGCGGCTTCGTCAATCGCACCTTCGATCGCTTCCGCGATTGGTACGGCAGTCATCTCGACCGCACCCTGGCGGCGCGCCCGGCCGTCTACACCGTCTGGGCCGGACTCTCGCTCATCGCGGTCCTCATGTTCCTGATGATCCCGAAAGTGGGCGTAAAGGAACTGGCACCGACGGAAGACCAGGGAGTCATCTTCGGCGTCATGACCGCGCCGGCGAACGCGACGATTGACGACACGATTCGTTATGCCGACGCCGCTGGGAAAGTCTTCCACGACATCAAGGACACGCGCTTTACTTTTCAGCTCACGTTCCCTGACAGCGGCTTCGGCGGGATGGTCTTGAAGCCGTGGGGTGAGCGGACGACGCCAACGAAAGATTACGTCCCGATCGTGCAGCAAAAGCTGGCGCAGATCCCCGGGATTCAAATGTTCCCGATCATGCCCGCCGCTCTTCCCGGTGCGGATAATTTCCCGGTCAGCTTCGTCATCGCCTCGACCGCCGACCAGGAGCAGATCCTCGAGTTCGCGAAACAGATTTTCCAAAAGGCAATGGCGGCGCACATCTTCCAGTTCGGCGACATTGATACCAAGATCGACCAGCCGCAGGCCCAGATCGTTTTCGATCACGACAAGGTGGCAGCGATGGGGCTGGACATGCAGCAGGTCGGGGCCGACCTCTCCGCCAGCATCGGCGGCAATTTCGTCAACCGCTTCAACATGGAAGGCCTCAGCTACAAGGTCATCCCGCAGGTCAAGCGGGTCGATCGGTTGAATCCGGAACAGTTGAAAAACATCTATGTCACCGGACCCGACAACAAGCTGATCCCGTTGAGCACGATCGCGACGATCAAGCACACGACCGTCGCCCGCTCGCTCAATCGCATGCAGCAGCTCAATGCGGTCACGATCAACGGTGTCCCCGCGGGCTCGCTCGACAGCGCGCTCAAGTTCCTCGAGAACGAGGCGCACCAGATTCTGCCGAGCGGCTACGTGATCGATTACACGGGTGAAGCGCGCCAGTTGCGGACTGAGGGCAGCAAATTTCTCGGCGTTTTTCTCCTTTCGCTCGCGCTCATCTTTCTTGTCCTCGCGGCGCAGTTCAACAGCTTCCGCGATCCCTTCATCATCCTGCTCGGGTCAGTCCCGCTGGCGATGTTCGGCGCAGGCATTTTCATGTTCCTGAAAATGCCGTTTGGGAAGTTCTGGACCGACGGCTGGACGACCTCGTTCAACATCTACTCGCAGGTGGGCCTCGTTACGCTCGTGGGTCTGGTCGCGAAAAACGGCATCCTGATTGTGCAATTCGCTAATCAGCTCCAGCGCGAGGGTCGGAACAAGCTCGACGCCATCAGGGAAGCCGCCCGCATTCGTCTGCGTCCGATCATGATGACGACAGTCGCGACGGTCGCCGGTCACTTCCCTCTCACCCTGGTCACTGGCGCCGGCGCTGCCGCGCGGAACTCGATCGGTCTCGTTCTGGTTGGCGGGTTGAGCATTGGCACGGTCTTTACGCTCTTCATCGTGCCTTCGCTCTACATGCTGATCGCACGCACGCATCACGAAGGCCGCGAAGAGGTCGAACGCGAAATCGAATCGCCGCTTTCGCCCGCCGCCGAGTTGGAGCCGGAGCTCGTCAGCGCTTAAGCGCGAAGCTCAAATCTCGTGGAGCCATCGCCAGCGCAAGTGGCGCTCGACGGCGGTATCGCGGGCTGTGCTGCTGAGATTGGCGCAAGCCGGGTTGGTGGCAGCATGCGTTTCAGAGACGAAAGGAGTTGCACGAATGAAATCAAAACTCTTAACGGCCGATGGGGAGAAAGTCTGGGCCGTTATCATGGAGATCGGCGACGAACCGATGAGCGCCCTGCAGAAGTTTGCCCAGGAACAGGAGATCGCCGCCGCGCATTTCACCGCCATCGGCGCATTCGAACGCGTGACGCTGGCCTACTTCGACTGGCAGGAGAAGAAGTATCGTGAGATCCCGCTGGATGAGCAGGTGGAAGTGCTCACGATGGCGGGTGACATCGCATTGAAGGATGGCAAGCCTAAGATTCACGCGCACGTTGTTGTCGGCCGCTCCGACGGGACAACGCGCGGAGGTCATCTTAAGCAGGCGACGGTGCGACCGACTTTGGAAGTCATGCTCTCGCAATCGCCGGCGCATCTGCGTCGCCGGTTCGATCCGGTCAGCGGCCTGGCGTTAATCGATCCCAACGCCTGAGGACGAGGCCGGGTTAAAAGGTCGATTTGGGATTGGTTTCCCAAGGTTATTGACTGTTCGCCCCATCCATTGTCCTGCGCCGGTATTCAGCCGCCGACATTGCATCGCGCGGATAGGTCCGGAAGGTGACCACGGCGACGCCGCCGGCGAGGGCCAACGGGATCAGCATGAGAAGAAATGCCGGATGCAACCCCTCGGCGCCGCCACCGAGCAGTCCTGCGAGCCAGCCGAATGAGATTGGCCCGATCGCTTCGGTCAGATCGCGCAGCATCATGCGGACGGCTTCGGCGCGGCCCCAGAGTTTCGGATGCATGATATCGAGCCGCGCGGAATCGAGCGGCGCATTGACCGCCCCAAGCGAGAAAGCGCTGCCAAGAAAGAAGATCATCGCGAGCCAAAGCGTCTGGAGCCAGAAGGCAATGAACAGGAAAATGGCGCTGCACCAGAAGAACCCGGTCGCGATCCACACCCGTGCAGGAAGATGGCCTTTAGCCAGCAGCCGGTCGCCGAGGTATCCGCCAAGCCAGACGCCGGGCAGCGCGCCGATGCCGACGACAAGCAGTAACCCAACGGCGGATCCGTGTTTGAGGTGAAACCAGTTCTCGGCGTAAGCGATTCCGAACGTCCGAAAATCCGCAAAGAAGAGATAGCCGAGCGCCGAACCAATGATGAGCGCGACGTTAGTCGGGATGGAAAGAACATAACGCACCGCCCACCAAACCGATTGCCGGCCCGGGTCCTCATCGCGCACGAGTCGTTTCCGCGGGCGGACCCCGGCTTCCCTCGCCTTTTGCGCGATCAAACGTTCCTCGTGGTGCAGCGGTTGGTCCGGTTGCGGTCCGCCCGGCTGGCCGATTTCGCGCTGACCTTTGGTCAAGTGCCCTGCTCCCCCGCGCGGCGGCTCGGGAAGTTTGTAAAGGCGCCAGGCGAGAAGCAGCCCCGGAATCGCGAGCACCCAAAATCCCAGCCGCCACCAGACCATCGCAAGCTCGCCCGAGAGAACGAACCCGACCCCGGTCCCCACCATTTCGCCCGAGAGAATGTAGCCGTAGATCGTGCCGCGCTCGCGTTCGGGAAAGAAATCGCCGATCAGCGACGCTGTGCACGGCAGCGCCGCCGCGACAACCAGGCCGAGCGCGAGCCGGGCGATGACGAGAAAAGCGAACGAAGTCGCCGCGCCGCAGGCGATGGTCGCCGCGCTCCAAACCGCGATCGCGATCGTCAGGAGCCGGGTGCGGGAGGTGCGATCGACCAGCCGGCCAAAGAGCAATGTCGAGAAAAAACCTGCGCCCTGCGAAGCGGTGATGAGCAGGCCGACCTGCGATTTACCGATGCCAAAGGCATGCTCGAGGATGGAACTCATCGCGCCGACGGCGCCGAGATCAGCGCCTTCAAGCCCGATCGTCATCGCGAGCAGGAAGATGACTTGGGCGCGGGCCCGGCCGCCAAGCCGATCCGAAATCCACTTCACTGTCCTCGTCCACCACTGCATCCTGCGGTCTTCGATCGAGTCAAAGGCGGGCAGCCGGACCTGTTTTTGTCTTTTCACCCCTGCGGCATTCCTCACCGAACCGAGCGGATTTGATCGCTACCTCACGATTGTGCCCGGACCATTATTCCTTTGCGCGGCGGGGCCAAAGCGCGGATTGCTTCTCCCACACCGGTTATGATTTCCAGAAACCAGCTCGCGCTTTTCCTTCTCACTCTTGGTCTGGGCCTTTCCGCTTCCGCACAACCGCTGAGCTCCCACGATGTGAAACAACTGCTCGATCAAATCCGGGCCAAACGCACCGCCGCCCCGGAAGTGCAGGCGGAGTTCGAGGAGGAGAAAACGATTCACCTCATGAACCAGCCGATCACCAGCTCAGGCCGGGTCTGGTTCGCCGCGCCGGACAAATTCCGGCGCGAAGTCAAAGGGCCGTCGCCGAGCATTACCGTGAGCGATGGCAGGCAGCTCTGGATTTATTATCCGAAATTCAAATCGGCCGAGCAGTACTCGTTAGGCAAGCGCTCGCGGCTGGACGCCGGGATCGCGGCCCTCACCGCCGCGCTCAACCTCGAGAACGTGGAGAAGACTTACCACATCACGGCGAGCAAAACCGGCAACGGCTACACCCTCCAGCTCGTCCCGCGCAATCCTTCGCTCAAGCGATTGCTCCAGACGTTTACGATTCAGATCAACGATCAACTCCAGGTTGATCGGACCGAGATGGTCCAGCCAAACGGCGATCGCATCGTAACCGTCTATCGCAACGAATCGCGCGCGCCGATTCCGCCGGATACTTTTGAATTCACCCCGCCCCCCGGCACCACCGTGACGACCCCGCTCGGGCGTTGAAGCGCAAAACTGTCAGCCCGCGCGGGGCACACACTCTGCCGCAGGCGGGAGAGAGGGACGCGCCTGCGCCAGTGAGGACAGCAGGAGCACGAGCAGGAGTAAGAAACCGACCCGGCGCGTCAACCCGAAATTCCTGGTCGGAACCGCCGCCAGCCGGCGAAATAGCCACTCCAGGGCGAGCAAGCGAAAAACGGGTCGTCGAAGCGGTACTCTCTCCCGCAGGCGGGAGAGACGGACGCGTCAGCGCCAGTGAGGGTGGCGCAGGAGCAGGAGTAAGAAAAGGGCGGCGGGCGCGATGAGGCCTTTGTCAGCCGAGCGCCTCGAGCCGGTCGAGCAAATCCTTCTTGCTCGTCATTCCCGTAACCTGGTCGCGCAATTGGCCGTTTTTGAAGAACAGCAGCGTCGGGATCGCGCGAATGTTATAGCGCGCGGACAAGCTCTGGTTGTCGTCAACGTTCACCTTCGCAACCTTCACTGACCCGGCCTTTTCCTTCGCGATCTCGTCCAGCACCGGCGCGATCATTTTGCATGGGCCACACCATTCGGCCCAAAAATCAACCAGCACCGGCGCCGAGCTTTTCACCACTTCCGTCTCAAAATTTTTTTCGTCGATCGTTACTGCCGCAGAATTTTCCATGAGTTTCCTAAGAGAGATAAATCCAGAGTTGAATCAGAAAAACCAAAGCCGAACCGCCGAGCAAAGCCCAGCAGAACGGCATTGGGACTGATTCAACTAACCCCGAGGCCGGCGGGTTCGCAACTGGCGGCGGCGCGCTGCGAACGACTGCGGGGGCAGGTGCGCTCGGCGGCTGAATCGGGCTCAGCCTTACCGTCGCTTTCATCGGCAAAGGGCCAACCGCAACTCGCGCCGGCTCCTTCCGCGGGCTTTCCGGCGGCGAGCTCATGCCGGGATGCAATGGAACCCGCGTGGTCGCACCAGGTGGCGTGGCAGGTTCCATATGGGTGTTCCGCGCCGGGGGCGATTTCGTCTGCGCGGTGTCCGGTAGTCCGACATTCGGAGGAGCTGGTAGCACCGATGTCGGCGCCGGCACAGCTTCCAGCGCTCTCCCCATCGGCGGAGCGGGCGGGCGCTTCGCAACCGGCCCCGCTGTCGGTGGCAGAGGGCTGGGCGGTCGCGGGGCGAGCGTGATTTGGGCAGTTTCCTTCTTTGGTTGGTTCGGTTTGGCCATGGGAAGTCTCCTGGGGCTCTTCAGCCGAACGCGTTTTGTGTCAGGTCGAACCTGCCCTTGTCAATCACCAATCGCTCAGGCGAGCAAATCGTAGCCGCGGTTGCCGAGGATTTTGCGGCGCACAAACTCGCCCACCGGCGCGCTTTCGGCCAGCAACACCCGCGTGTCCACCTCCGGGGCATCGGCTTCGGTGCGGGCGACAAGCGGTTGCTCGACGAGCAGCTTCAACTCCCGGCCGGCCTGCGCGGCCGCGATCTCTCGCGCGATCGTTTGCTGCAGGGTCATTGCCCGGCGGTAGCGCGCATTTTTTTGCGCAGCCGAAATCTGATCCGGCATCTTCGCCGCGCGCGAGCCTTCCTCCTGTGAATATTTGAAAACGCCGAGCCGCTCGAACCGCGTCCGACCAATGAACTCGAGCAAGGTCTCAAATTCCGCCTCCGTCTCACCGGGGAATCCCACGATGAAGGTGGTGCGGAGCGCGACTCCGGGAATGCCGGCGCGTAATCTGGCGATCAGCTCTTCGATGTGGGCCCGGGAAGTTTCGCGTCGCATCCGGCCGAGCATCGTCTCATCAATATGCTGGAGCGGCATATCGACATAGCGCGCGACTTTGCGGCACTGCGCAATCGTCTCGATCAACTCGTCGCTCCAATGCGCGGGGTGGGTGTAAAGGAGCCGAACCCAGAAGTCGCCCTCGATTTCTTCGATCTCACGCAGCAGCGCAGTCAGGGTCGGCCCGCGCGAGGAATCGACCGGCTGACGCGGCCCGGCTTTCGCCGCCCACAGATCCATCCCGTAGTAGGTCGTGTCCTGGCTGATGAGGTTGATTTCCTTGACACCGTCCGCCACGAGCTGACGAATCTCTTTCAACACCGACGCAGGCGGGCGGCTGCGATGGCGTCCCCGCATCTGCGGAATGACGCAGAAGCTGCAAGGATGGTTGCAGCCCTCGGCAATTTTTAGATAAACGCTGTGCGCCGGGGTGAGACGAAAACGCGGCGTGTCCCAATCGGGAATGTAGGTCGGCTTCGGCGTGACGAAGTTGTAGCCGGGAGCGCTGAGGCCAGCGGGACCGAGCTTCGCCGCGCCTAACGAGCCGGGGTCGACGCCCCCGGTTACAACGCGCTCGATGATCGCGCCGAGTTCGCGCACCTGATCCAGCCCGATGAAAGCATCGACCTCCGGCATTTCGTCGCGCAGTTCGCTCGCAAAACGCTGCGACATGCAGCCGCTCACGATCAGTTTCTGATCAGGCCGGCTCGTCAGCCCGCGCTGTGCATGAGCCTCGAGAATGGCCTCGATCGATTCTTCCTTCGCCGAATCAATAAAAGCGCAGGTGTTGACCACGAGAACGTCGGCTTCCTCGGCATGGGGCGTGACCTGCATCCCGCGCTCGCGCACGCTCCCAAGCATGATCTCGGCGTCGACCAGGTTCTTCGCGCAACCGAGGCTGATCATGCCCACCTTCATCGGACGGGCGCTTTCCTGGGATGCGTTATTCAAGGTGAGCGTGGTTATCGCGCCCGGCCCCGCTCTCGTTAGGCGGAGGCGGCGGCGGAACATAATCTTGCGGGTGAACCGGCTGGGCGCGGCGAATCTCGGGCTCAGTTGGTGAGGGAGTAGAGGGCGCCGCCGCGACCGGCGGCGTAGCGGTTGCGGCCTCGACGCGCGCTTCAGCCGCTGGAGTTCCTTCGACCGGGATCGCCCGTGGCGCCACAATCTGTTCCACCGGCGAAGGCGAAGGCGACGCCGTCGGCGCCGGGGTCACGGAGGCGACTGCGACATTGTTGTTCGGCCCGGCGCCACGCGGCGCGATCCGTTGGATGTCGAGGAGGAGCTTGACGAGATAAAGGCCGACCACGAGAACTCCAATCGCGATGATCAACGGCAGAAGCGAGGGCCGGCGCGTCGGCTGCCGGCGCACCACCGGCAGCGGTGCCGTAGTGGGCGCTTCCTGAAGGTAGGAGTAGCCGTCCACACTCACTTCGCGCGACGTTTCAAACGCGTCGAGATAGGGCGTGACGTCAACGTCGAGATATTTGCCGTAAATGAGGAGGAAACCCTTGGCGTAGGCCAGGCTCGAGAAGTTGGAGAAATCTTCATTCTCCATCTCCTGCAAACGCAAGGCGCGGATCTTCGTCACCCGGGAAGCTTCCTCGATCGAGATCTTCTTCCGGAGACGGGCCTCCTGTAATTTTTTGCCGAGTGATTCCATGCAGGAACGGCGCGATCAGACGGCGGCGTCGAGATCGACGAGAATCTCACGCGGCTTGGCGCCTTCGCCGGGCCCCAATATGCCGCGCTGCTCGAGAATATCAACGATCCGCGCCGCGCGCGTGTAGCCGAGCCGGAGCCGGCGCTGCAGGAGGGAAGTGGAGGCTTTTTTCTCCTGGCGAATGATCTCGAGACATTTCTCCACCAGTTGTTCGTCTTCCTCGCTCACCTCCTCCTCCGGCGCGGCGGCGGCCTCGAGCCGCTCGTGCATCGCAAGATCGAAGGCGGGCGAGCTTTGTGCAGAAACAAAATCGACCAGCCGGCCAATCTCTTCATCGGTCACGAGCACGCCCTGGGCACGGATGAGCCGGGAAGTGCTCGGCGATCGATAAATCAAATCCCCTGCTCCCAGTAGTTCCTCTGCCCCCCCTTCGTCCAAGATCATCTGGCTATCTCGTTCAAATCTGACACGAAAACAGATTCGAGCGGGGATGTTTGCCTTGAGTGCGTCGCTCAACTCCAGAAGCGGAGGTTGAGCGGAAAGGATGCAGTGGACGCCCACCGCATCTGACATCGAAATGATTCTCGTTAGTTGGTGTTCAATCTCACCCGGGAGATTTTGCATCAGATCGGCAACTTCATCGACGATCAGGACGATGTAGGGCAAACAGTCGGGAATCTCGATCTCCCCTTCGCGCGGGACTTTG
The DNA here is from genome assembly GCA_036825615.1 of Chthoniobacterales bacterium. Classification (GTDB taxonomy): domain Bacteria; phylum Verrucomicrobiota; class Verrucomicrobiia; order Chthoniobacterales; family UBA10450; genus JAICXG01. Next base: position 96,857 of record DAISXY010000002.1, on the reverse strand, counting down.
ATCGACTCGTTGGAGGAAAGCGCGCTGTCACTTTCCTCATCGTTAGACGCCGACCGCGCGGGGGCCTTCAAATCCAGTCCCCGCTGCGTTTTCTCTTTCTGCCGGGTATTGAAACCGATAATATTGCGCACCCCGACCTTCGCAAAAATCTGGTAACGCCTCTCTATTTCGTCGATCAACGCACGCAATGCGAGAAGCACCTTTTTCGGGTCTGTTACGACCGGGAAAAAGAGATGCGGGAGAGAATTGTAAACCTGTAACTGAGCGATATCTGGATCGATCAAAATCAACCGGACCTGATCCGGTCCGAAGCGGAATAGGAGACTTGCAATGATCGCATCAATGCAGACGCTCTTACCGCTTCCGAGAACGCCTCCAATGAGCAAGTGTGGCATCTGCGCGAGGTCCGCGATGAGTTCCTTTCCCAGGACATCCTTGCCGATTGCGATCGGCAGCCTCGCTGTCGTCGCAGACCAGGCGGTGGATAGCAAGAGCTCTCGCAGCGACACCTCGCCCCTGCACTTATTGGAGATTTCGATCCCGACGGTCCCTTTGCCCGGAACAGGTGCGAGAATATTAATTCGCTCAGCCTGCATCACTCGCGACAACTTGTGTTCCAGATCAACGATCCTCTGCACCCGCACTCCTTTGGCGGGATAGATTTCATAACGCGTGAAAACTGGACCTCTCGTGATATCGCCCGCCGCTACCGGAATGCCGAATTCTTCCAAAGCAGCGATGAGTTTTTGCTGAATGCCTTGCAGTTCTGACTGGTCGGTCGCCACAGAGTCTTCGTTCTTTCGTAGCTCCAACAGATCAAGCGGCGGGAGTTGGTAGTCCTCGATCTTGCAGTTTTGGATGATCGTTAGGCTTAGCCTCGTCTTGTGATCTCTTGATGCGGCTGGAGAGGGTCTTGGTTCTAACAGTGTTGCCTCGATCGGCGGTGGAAACGGGTCGGATCGCATTGGATTCGATGGCTCTGCAAGGTGTGAGTCGGCAGACTGCATCTGTCGCTGCTCAACCAATGCAACTTCTTCCCAACGACCACGTCGGCGGAGAACAATCGCGACACACCGCATCAACACGATAATAGCTACGATGCCGACAACGATTAGCGAAGCGCGGCTTAGCGCGAGCAACCAGCAGATCGCCGCTCCGACAAGCAGTGCCGGCCAGACCGAGGGAATTGGTCGCCCAGCCAATCTTTGATCGCTTTTGCGTATCCAATCCCGACGGAGTTGGGGAGTACCTCTCCGACCAAAACTCTTCCTATAATACAAACCGCTCCGACCGGCAGAAATGTAATTACCTCTAGGCCCGGTGCCGACGCGAAGTCCTTTCACCCCTGCGGATACACCAAAGCCTGACTTTGAAAAATTAACTCGGAGCGGCCCAAATTTGACGCTCTTTCGGAAGAACAGGCCCATATTAAAGCCTCAGACGGCGGCGTCGAGATCGACGAGAATCTCACGCGGCTTGGCGCCTTCGCCGGGCCCCAATATGCCGCGCTGCTCGAGAATATCAACGATCCGCGCCGCGCGCGTGTAGCCGAGCCGGAGCCGGCGCTGCAGGAGGGAAGTGGAGGCTTTTTTCTCCTGGCGAATGATCTCGAGACATTTCTCCACCAGTTGTTCGTCTTCCTCGCTCACCTCCTCCTCCGGCGCGGCGGCGGCCTCGAGCCGCTCGTGCATCGCAAGATCGAAGGCGGGCGAGCTTTGTGCAGAAACAAAATCGACCAGCCGGCCAATCTCTTCATCGGTCACGAGCACGCCTTGGGCGCGGATGAGCCGGGAAGTGCTCGGCGGAAGATAAAGCATGTCGCCCTGGCCTAACAATCGATCGGCCCCGTTCTCATCCAGAATTACCCGGCTGTCGATCTTACTCGCGACCTGAAAGGCGATCCGGCTCGGGATATTCGCCTTGATCACACCGGTGATGACATCGGCGCGCGGAGTTTGCGTCGCGACGATGATGTGAATCCCGGCCGCGCGGGCCATCTGGGTGATGCGCGCGATCGCGCTCTCGACGTCGGCCGGGGCGGTCTGCATCAGGTCGGCCAGCTCATCGATGATAACGACGATGTAGGGCAGATGCTCGGGGATGATGACATCGCCATCGCGCGCATTTGTCGCCGGGGGCGTTGACCCCGGCTGGTCGTTAGGCGTGGCTTCGTCTTCCCCGCCGGGGTCGCCGCCCCCGGCTACAGTTTTCTTCCTCGGGCGGGCGTTGAAGCCGGTGATGTTGCGCACGCCGACTTTGGCGAAAATTTTGTAGCGCCGTTCCATTTCATCGATCACCGCGCGCAGGGCGAGCAGCACTTTTTTTGGATCGGTCACGACCGGGAAGAAAAGGTGCGGCAATTTCTCGTAGATCTGCATCTCGACCACCTTTGGGTCGATCATGATGAAACGCAGTTCGTTAGGCGTGAAACGGAAGAGCATGCTCGCGATCAGGGCATTGATGCAGACGCTCTTGCCGCTCCCGGTCGTGCCCGCGACGAGCAGGTGCGGCATCTGCGCGAGATCGGCAATGATGGTTTTGCCGTAAACATCCTTGCCGAGGGCGAGCGGGATCCTGGCGCGCGATCTGGCGTCTTCCCAATCGTGTGAATCGAGCAGCTCGCGCAGCGTCACCGTCACCTTGCGGCTGTTGGCGATTTCAATCCCGACCGTGTCTTTCCCCGGAATCGGGGCGAGGATGTTGATCCGCTCCGCCCGCGTCGCCCGGGCCAGGTCGCGCTCCAGACTGACGATCTTGTCCACCCGCACACCTTTGGCGGGATAAACTTCGTAGCGGGTGATGGTCGGGCCTTTAGTGATGTCGCCGGCAGCGACGGCAATCCCGAATTGTTCCAGCGTTTCGATCAACGTGCGCTGGATGTCCTCGAGTTCCGCCGGATCGGCCGCGACACGTCCGTGGGCATCATGGGTTTGCAGCAGTTCGACCGTCGGCAGTTCGTAGTTCTCTCCGCTCCAATCCTTCGCCGTCGTTAGGGCGGGAGTGGCCCTGGTCTTGTCCGCGCGCCGTAAGTCGGCGAGCGACGGTTTTTTTCGCGCCGGCGGCTCCGGCGGGAGCGCGGTGGTATCGACGACCCTTGGCTCAGGCCGGTTGGCAAATTCCTCCAGCAACACCTCCGGTACTAGCTCCTCCTTTGGCAGGGCCGCGCCTTTCTTGCGCAGTTTTTTCTCCAGCGCGCGCTGCTGTTTCGCGATCTGCTGCCGGCTGATCTCGAGTTGTTCCTTGAGGTCGGCTTTGCGCATTTTGCGGTGCAAAAGCCAGAGCCGGAAAGCGACAAAACCTTTGCGGATCGCGAGCACGGTTTGCCTGACGATATGGATCGGGCGCAAACCGGTCATGAGGATCAGGCTGGCGAGATAGATGCCGCCGAGGACGATGATCGAGCCGCGGCCCATGGCGGAACGAAAGATGTGACGGCCGAGCGAATCGCCGATCCAGCCGCCGGCGCCCTGTTTATTGAAAGTGTGTGGCCAATCGCGCAGGAACCAATGCTGCAAACTCAGGAGACACGCGCCCGAGATAATGAAAAGCGCGATCCAGCCGAGCCGCCGGCTCACCCGCACCTCGGGATAAAACAATTTCGCCGCGCCGAAACCAAGCAGGATCGTCGCCACGAAATACGAGGCGGCGCCAACAAGGAAGTAGCAGATACCGGCTGCGATCGCACCCACCGGGCCAAGGAAATTTTGCCCGGGGTGCGGCGAAGAAGTGACATTGAGGGGCGGGAACCAGGTCGGGATTTCTTTCGGAACGTAGGAGATGAGGGCGAGGAAAAGCAACGTCCCGGTTCCGAGCAGGATCAGGGAGTAGACTTCATTCCAGGCGTGTTGCTGAGAGCGTTGTTTCGCCACCGCGGCTCATAGTAATCTCCCGGCCACGGACTTCAATTCCTCTCTTTCGATCCGAGCGCGCCGGCCGTCGTTAGGTCTCGTTAGGCCCGATCGTCATCCCGAGCGGAGCGCAGGATGACGGGATTGGGATTTGACTTTCCCGCTCCCCGTCTGATGGAAAACCATGCGCACCCATTTGCACTCGCTTGGGCTGCGAGGCGCGGCGCTCGCGGCGGTTCTTTCCTTCTCGGCGCTCCTGGTTTTCCCGGCAAAGATAATCGCCGCTCCAAAAATCGCCGCGACCCGACTGGCTGGCGGATTCACTCTTCCGCTCTTTGCCGGTGCGCCGCCCGGCGACACCACTCGCCTCTTCATCGTGCAGAAGGCGGGCCAGATTTTTATCGTCAATCTTCCTTCCGGAACAGTGAATCCAACTCCATTTCTCGACATTCACGACCGGGTCACGTCCGCAGGGAGCGAACAGGGTCTGCTCGGTCTGGCCTTTGATCCCGCTTACGCCAGCAACGGGCGCTTCTATGTCAATTACACCGCGCCGGGCGGAGCTTTTGGTAACGGGGTGACCCATGTCTCGCGCTTCAATGTCACCGCCAACCCCGATGTCGCCGATCCCTCAAGCGAAATCGTTATGCTCGCTTTCGATCAGCCACAAACCAATCACAACGGCGGCTGGCTCGGATTCAGCCCGCGCCCCGGCGACGATCACAATCTCTACATCGCGACCGGGGACGGCGGAAATGCCAATGACCAGGGTCCTGGCCACATCGAACCCGGCGGCAACGCCCAGAGCACTCAAACGCTGCTGGGTAAAATGCTTCGAATTCATGTAGAAGATTCAGGCACGTATACCATTCCGCCCGACAATCCCTTCGCCGGTTCGCCGACCGATCGGCAGGAAATCTTTTGCTACGGATTGCGCAACCCTTATCGCTGCAGCTTCGATCGCCAAACCGGCAATTTGTGGATCGGCGATGTCGGCCAGGATACCCGCGAGGAGGTCGATCTCCAGCCGGCTTCAAACCCGGGCGGGGGCGAAAACTATGGCTGGCGGGTGCGCGAAGGATTCATTCAAAACCCCGCCTTTCCTAATGACCCGCCGCCACCGAATGCGATCGACCCGATCGTTGATTACCCGCATACAGTCGGCCAAACCGTCATCGGCGGATACATTTACCGCGGCAGCGCCATTCGCGGGCTCGGCGGCACCTACCTCTTTGCCGATTATCTTGGCCCGAATACCGGCGATTTCACCGGGATTATCCTGGCTTTTCGCTATCATGGGAGCGGAATTCCAGCAATCAAGGATGCGACCAGGTTGCTCTTTCCCACTCGGGTTGGCGGCTTCGATTTGATCAATCCGACGTCGCTGGGCGAGGACGCTGCGGGCGAGCTGTACATCGTTGATTACACGGCCGGGAACATCTTCAAGGTCATTCCCCGCTAAGCGTCAGGCCGATTCGTTAGGCAAGGATTATCCGTGCGCACTCGTGGCGGGTGCTACGGAATGAGGGGGTCGAGGTTCCGACACGACCTTGGGCAAGGCCAAACCCGAAATAATTGCATGAACTCAAGTACCGAAGACAAAGCCAAGGGAACGGCCAAGGAAGCTGTCGGGAAAATCAAAGAGAAGACCGGCCAGGTGGTCGGCAATCCGGATTTGGCGGATCGTGGCACGGCCGAGAAGGTCGAAGGCAAGATCCAGAACAAAATCGGAGACGTGAAAAAAGTGTTCGAGCAATAGCCGACCGACGCTTCTCTTGGTTTCTTCCGAATCGTTAGGCGCGCGAACCCTCCCGGAGAAGTTCCGCGCCTAACGAAACCGGCCGGGACTTTTCCGCCCCTGAGCTTGCATCGCTTCGCGTTTCGCTGACGATTCGAGCCCGATGAAAATCGCTCGGTCCGCTCCCACCGATGCTCTCCTGCTCAGCACGATCGCGTACCGGGCGAAAGCGCATTGGGGTTATCCCTTGCCCTGGCTTGAGCAATGGCGCGCGCAACTGACAATCACGCCCGAGTTCCTCGTCGGCCACGAAAGCTTTGTCGCGGAGTTGGACCGGCAAGTGGTAGGCTTTTATGCGCTAACTGGCGATGCAGATGCGATGCATCTCGAGCACCTCTGGGTCTTACCCGAGGCAATGCATCGCGGCATCGGCACGGCTTTGTTTCGACACGCGGCGCAAAACGCTCGCGCCCTTGGCGCATCCTGTCTCCGGATTGAATCCGATCCAAACGCGGAGCCGTTCTATGCCCACATGGGCGCGGTGCGAGTCGGTGTCGTGGCCAGCGAAATCGAAGGAATCCGGCGTGAACTTCCGATGCTCGAGCTGCCGTTAACCTGAGGTCCGGAAAAAACGGCGGCATTCGCATTGAACGCCGCCGTCATCATCCGCAAAGCTGGAACGGTTAGTCGCCCGTATCGCTGTCGTCGTTGCCGCCGTGATGATGCCGGCCACCTCGATGGCCCCAGCCGTTGTTCTTTGCCTGGTCGAGCTTCTGCTGCTGCTCCGGCGTAAGCAGCGGACGAATCTGCGCCATCGTGTTTTGCATTACCGCCCTGGTTTTTTCCATCGCCTCGCGGTGAATCTGTTCCAGCTGCGGTCGGGCTTGATCGAGGATCGGTTGCACCTTCGTCTGTTGATCCGCAGTCAGGTTCAAATCGTCAGTTATCCGTTCCAGCGGGTTGTGCCGGAAACCGCGACCGCCATGCCGATCGTAGTTCGCATCCGAGGGATCGTTCGCGAACGCGGAACCGCCCAGCGCCAGCGCGCTGAGCACAGTCACTGTAATGAGTTTGAGTTTCATGTTGCCGATGATGACCGGCAGCCGGCCCGAGCGGTTACAGCCATTCGTTGGAAAAATCCTGTAACCGGCACGCGCGCGCTCCGGTCATTCTCGCTAGTGTGGCGATGTCTTGGAACGGATGTCCGATGATCGCGAGGCCGAGGCGCTCGTGGCGGCGGCCCGTCAGCACGACGAAACCGCCGCGCGCGAACTGGTGCGCCGGTTATATCCGCTCGTGCTCAAGCTTGTCCGTTCCCATCGCCCGCGCCGCACCGCAGAAGAGGATTTGTCCCAGATGATTTTCATCAAAGTGTTCCAGAAGCTGGATCAGTTCTCGGGCAAAGTGCCGCTCGAGCACTGGGTCTCGCGGATCGCGATCAACACCTGCCTGAATCGAATCGAAGCCGAGAAAGTGCGGCCCGAATTGCGCCAGGCCGATTTGAGCGAAGAGGAAGCCGCGGTCGTGCATAACCTCGCCGCAACTCCGCAAGATCTGGCCCCGGACCAGACGCTCGGCGCGCGCGACCTGGTCGAACGGTTGCTCGCGATTCTGAAGCCGGCCGAGCGCCTCGTGATTGACATGCTCTACCTGCAACAACTTTCCGTCGCGGAAATCCAGACCTTAACCGGCTGGGGCGCGTCGCTCGTGAAGGTGCGCGCTTTTCGCGCGCGCCAGAAAATGAAACAGCAGCTCGCCCGACTCACTGCCGGGGAAAGCAATGAAGGATCTTAATTCGCCGCTCGATCGTCTCCTCCGCGCCGCCGCCGCCGCGCCGGGCACTTCGCCGGAAGAGATGCCCTTTGGCTTCGACACCCGGGTGCTGGCGCGCTGGCGCGCAGGAGCCACACCGGAACTGGTGGCGGTCGGGCGGCTGCTGCGCCGGGTCGTGCTGGTATCGTTAGGCGTAATCGTGCTCGCCGGCGCCGGGGTTTTCCACGAGCTGCGCCGGAATGATGAGCTGCTCTCGCCTAACGACGAATATGCGATCGCGGATAATGCGATCGGGAGCGTTTTCGGCCAATGAACGCGGCCCTCAAAGGCAAACTCATCGCCGGTTTCATTCTCGCCTTTCTCGCCGGCGGCGTAACCGGTTCCTTCTTCACTTTTCACGAAGGGGGCACCTGGCGGCGCCATTTTGGCCATCATTCGCGCGATTTCACCGGGCGAATGCAGGAGCGGATCGAATCCCAGCTCAATCTCACTCCCGAGCAGAAGGCGAAGATCCAGCCAGTCTTTGACCAGGCGGCGAAAGAACTCGAGCAGATTCGAGCCGAGACCGGCGCTAAAGTTCGCCGCGTCTTTCAGCAGACGCACCAGGCGCTGGAACCGATCCTGACGACCGAACAGCAGTCGCGCCTAAAGCAGATCGAACAGCGCACACACCACGAGGATGGCCCGGGCCGGCACCCACGCCATCGCGGCCTCCGGCGCGCGCCGGCTGAACCGGAAGAGAGCTAAGACGAGCCGGGCTTTTTCCCTGCACAAAGAAGTATTGACGTTGCCCGCCCGTCTCACCACACTGCGGCCATGAAATACCTTCCGCAGCTTCTGCTCGCAATCGCAACTGCCCTGACTCTTGGCTCCTGCGCCGCCACCGGCGGCGGCGGCGGCGCCACCGGCGAAGCCCAACTCGGGCCCCACAGCGCTCAAAAATTTGAGATGGTCCATCACCTCGGCCGCAGTTCTCTTGATCCGAATGCCGTCGACACGATGGCCTTGGTCCTGACGGTTGAACAAAAGATGAACGGCAACGAACAGGAGGTCGTGGCCAAGGCTTCCGCTCGCAAAGACGGTCCGCACGGCAACGTCCAATCCGCCAAGGGCGTGCAGGTCCGCATCACCGAACCGGGCCCGGCGGTCACGAGCCAGCCGCATAGCCAGCCTGGCGAGGTGAGCGTGAACAAGACTTTCGCTGCGCCAGGCGGCAAATACAAAGCCGTCACTGCCGAAGCAACGATCAACAACCCCGACTACACCAACGGCCACGTCATGCTGACGATTCCCGGCGACCAATAGACTTTCCCCAGGATAAAACGCAGCAAAGCAACTGCATCCCTCGTCTCATTCTCGGGACGGGGGATGCCCTTTTTTGCCGGCGAGATCATCTCGTGCGTTCTTCCCCGGCGCTGTGATAAACTGGCGCGTGCCTTTGCGGGTTGTTCTTGCGCTTCTCACGCTGATGATGATTGATCGTGTTGCTGCCGATAACCCTTCAGCCTCCGTATTCCTACTTCGCCCGGCGGCGGTTTTCGACGGTAAGGAGATTCATCCCGGCTGGGCTGTCCTCGTGCGCGGCGAGACGATCGCGGCCGCCGGACCGGCGACTGGGATTTCCGCGCCTAACGAGACTAGGACGATTGATTTGCCCAATTCGACCCTCCTTCCCGGTTTCATCGAAGGTCACTCGCACCTCTTTCTTCATCCTTACAACGAGACTCCATGGAATGACCAGGTCACAAACGAGTCACTCTCTTTCCGGACTGCCGAAGCAACCGCGCACGCTCGCGCGACCCTGCGCGCCGGCTTTACCACCGTGCGCGATCTCGGGACGGAAGGTGCAGGTTTCGGTGATGTCGGACTAAAGAAGGCGATCAACCAGGGTATCATTCCCGGGCCGCGTATGATCGTGGTCACGCGCGCGATTGTCGCCCGAGGCAGTTATGGGCCGAAACTTTCCACCGATTTGGATCTCCCCCAAGGGGGACAGGAGGCAAGCGGAGTCGACGAGATCGTGAAGGCGGCCCGGGAGCAGATTGGGAAGGGGGCGGACTGGGTAAAACTTTATGCCGACTATCGCTGGGGCCCGGGCGAACCGGACCGGCCTACCTTTTCGCAGGAGGAACTGACCGCGGCCGTAAAGGCAGCCCACGACGCCGGCCGCCCGGTCGCCGCCCATGCCAACAGCGCCGAGGGAATGCGGCGTGCCATTCTCGCCGGTGTTGATACCGTCGAGCACGGCGATCATGGCACGACCGAAGTCTTTAGACGAATGAAGCAACACAACGTTGCCTTTTGTCCGACGGTTGCGGCGACCGAGGCGATCATGCAATACCGCGGCTGGAAAAAAGGTGTTGATCCGGAGCCGGACCGGATAAGGGAAAAACACGCGAGTATGAAAGCCGCGCGCGCGGCTGGAGTGACCTTTGCCATGGGCGGGGACGTCGGGGTTTTTCCCCATGGTGATAACGGCCGCGAAATGGAGTTACTTGTGCATGACTACGGCTTCACTCCTCTCGAAGTCCTGCGTCAGGCTACGAGCGGTAACGCCGCTGTTTTTCGTCTCGCCGATCGCGGTAACATTAACCCCGGGCTGCTCGCAGATCTGATTGCCGTGACGGGCGACCCGACGCGCGACATTGTCGCCATCCGTCAAGTCCAATTCGTCATGAAGGGCGGCATTATCTATCGTGATCGCAATAACTCGGAACCCTAGCTTACACACTCATGCGCCACACACACGCGAAGCATCGAACACTTACTCGAAACGCTCTTCTTGCCCTCTCCTTCCTGATTGCCAGCGGCTTTGCCGCCTCTGCTCAGACTGGTTTCACTGGTATCTTCGGCGGCGGCCCGCTTTACATTAATGCCGCCAACAACATCACCGAGTTGAAAAACTCCGGGTTTACCGAAGTGATCGTATGGAGCGTCGAGGTAAATCCCGTGGGCGATTTGAACTTTAATGGCGAGTTTCCCCTGACTTCGAACGGCGTCTATGTCGGGAACCAGACTCATCCTGACTTTCCCGGCAACATGGCAACTCTAAAGACCGGCACGGTGAAAAGAATTACCTTCAGTATCGGCTCGTCGAACTTTGGCGACTGGCAGGATATCCGTGACCTTATCCGTTCCCAGGGCACCGGGATGGACAGTATCCTTTACAAGGATTTCGCCGCTCTCAAGGCTGCCATTCCCTCGCTCGATGCAATCGATTTCGATGACGAGAACAGCTTTGACTCCGCAACCACGATCCAGTTCGGCGTCATGCTCGGCAATCTCGGCTACAAGGTTAACCCCGATGCTTTCAATAACAGCAGTTACTGGCAAAACATCGTCGCCCAGACTAACGCCCAGCTACCTGGTACGATTGACGGCGTTCACCTTCAAGCCTATGCGGGCGGAAGCGGCAACAACCCATGTGTCGGGTGGGATTTCGGTGACGTTCCGGTCTGGCCCGGTCTCTGGGATTTGAATGACACGCCCGCTCAAGTGCAAAGCATCATGAGCGGCTGGAATGCGCAGTGTGGGATCACCGGTGGGTTCATGTGGCTTTACGACGACTTCGTAGGCAACGGTCTCGCCGCCCAGTACGCCGCCGCGATCAACAACGCCATTGCCTCGAGCGGCTTTACTCTTTCAGGACCGAACAATGTGTTTCTAAACCAGGCCTCGAGCGCGAGGGCCATTATCACCATCACCCCGTTCGGTGGTTTCGACGGTAGGGTCACTCTAAGTCTCTCCAACCTGCCAAAAGGCGTCAAAGCAGCGATCAAGGGTCAGGGCGACAGTCGAAAACTGCAGTTACAGGCTGGGCCGGCCGCAACGACGGGATTCACAACCGTGACTGTGACCGGCACGTCTGATGAGTTTACTGCAACCCTGCCCTTCACCCTCGCGGTCAGCGCCGCAACCGGCACCACTGGATCTGGAATGCCCGTTGATCTCACTGCTCAGTTCAACCTCAACGGTATTTACACCGACGGCACAACCTACACGACGGGCGGCCTTGATGGCGTGGGTTACTCCTACTCTGCTAATCTGCTCGGCACCTCGCGCGTTCTAAGCAACGTCCTTTTCAACTTCGGACCTGCCAACCAGCTCGATGCCGTGGCTGCGGAGGGTCAAACCATCTCTCTCCCCCAGGGACAGTATATGAACCTGATGCTGCTCGGCACTGGTATTCAGGGCAATCAGATCTCGCAGCCTTTTATCGTGTATTACACCGACGGCACGATGACTCAGTTGACGCAGAGCTTGAGCGATTGGTTCACGCCGCAGAATTATCCGGGTGAGTCCGAATGCGTGGCCATGGCCTACCGAAACTTCAGCGACGGCACGCAAGATCGCCGCACCTTTAATCTCTATTCCTATCGGCTCAGACTTAACCCGGCGAAGGTCGCCTCAAGCATCACGCTGCCAAACAATCCGCATGTCGTCCTGCTCGCTGCAACCTTGGTGCAGTAAGATGACTCTAGACCTCAGTTCGACTGCGCTCGGAAGGCGCTTCGTGGGCCCAAGGCTCAGCCTCGGCGCTAATATCACCGGCACTCTCTGCTCGGACCGGCGCGGTTAGGCCATCCTTCAGCTCTCTTGCTCGTTCGATACATAGATCAACGTGGGTCGCGGCAATCACCACATCCTGTTGCATCGCTTCCAGCGCCCTCCATAAGTCTCGACTCTCCAGATCACGCGTAATCGGAAGGGTCCGTTCAATGCGCACGGTCAGAGGCAAAGCGCGCGCAGAAGTAACATGGACGCGCGCCCGGGCGCATTCCGCCGTGTATTCGAGCATGAAACGGCGCCGGCCATTTTCTCCCAGGTCATTGAGGGCGCGCCGATGGCGGTCGAGGATCGTGAGATCAGTCCGATAACGCAGAAAGTTATCCAAGGTCGCGGGCCGGCTGATGATGATTACCAGCCCGTCGGGAGCTGTGACTCGATAGGCAAACCGGTAACTGGAAGAATCTGCGAGCTTTTGATTCGCGAGCCGGAAACGAAGCAGCCAGTTATTTAGATGAGCCTCAATGTTCTGGCTCGAAACCGCCGCCACCGACTTGTCTCTCGCCATGAAGGTAGCCAACGCCGCCCAAAGCAGGACAAGGGCAAATAAGAAGATAATCCAGAAATCGCGCCACGGATCGAGCCCTTGGGCCATGACCGCGACACGCGCGAGCGCAATCGCGCCGGCCAGACAGAGGATCGCGCCGAAGAAGCGCGCCCGCTGGTTTTGCCACAGAATGTCCCAGGCCGGTCTCCGCATTCGATATGGTATGACGACCGCCGCTTCAAAGTATTCAACCAAAGGCTCTCTGTGGCAATCCGAACACGGTTGCAACGCGACCGCGGTCGTGTGCTGTCGGGCAAATTGCGTCTCTTCCTTCAAAGCCGTAGCATAGCCGATGCGTATCTGCTTCCTCGTTGCCGCTTCTTACTTCGTCCTTTCCTCCCCCAGCCAGTCGCAGATTGATCGGATCACGGGGAAGAACTTCGCCACCCGTTCGCCAGTTACGGCGCGACACGGCATGGTCTGCACCAGTGTCCCACTCGCGACCCAGGTCGGAATCGACATCCTGAAGCGAGGCGGCACCGCTGTCGACGCGGCTATCGCCGCCAATGCCACCCAGGGTTTGATGGAACCGGTCTCGAATGGGATCGGCGGCGATCTTTTCGCGATCGTTTATAGCGCAAAAGAAAACAAGCTTTACGGAATTAATGGCAGCGGCCGCTCGCCCCTTGGACTGAGTTACGACCAGATGAAAGCGGAGTTAGCGAAGCTCAATCGGAAAACCATTCCACCGACGGGCATGCTGCCCATCAGTGTTCCCGGTTGCGTGGATGCCTGGTCGGAGCTGCACAAAAGATTTGGCAAACTCCCGTTGGCCGAGGATCTGGCCCCGGCAATTAGATATGCCGAGGAAGGCTTTCCAGTAACTCAGTTAATTGCCTATTACTGGTCATTCGGCCCACGCCTTTACAAGGGTTTGCCCGGAGCGTTTCTTGAAACCTATACCCTCGACGGCAACGGACGCACTCCGGCCGAAGGCGACATTTTTCGTAATCCCGGCCTCGCCAAGACGCTGCGTCAAATCGCGGAGAAAGGACGTGATGCCTTCTATAAAGGAGAGATCGCGGACAAGATCGACGCGTTTATGAAGGCAAACGGCGGTTACCTGCGCAAAGTCGATTTTGAGAAACACACCAGCACCTGGGTAGAACCGGTCTCGACTAACTATCGCGGCTACGATGTCTTCGAGCTGCCGCCCAATGGCCAGGGCATCGCAACCCTGCAAATGCTCAACATTCTCGAAGGCTTTGATCTCAAGGCAATGGGACGCAATTCTCCCGAGACACTTCATACGATGATCGAAACGAAGAAGATCGTCTGGGCCGATCGCGCCAAATACTATGCTGATCCGGCCTTTGCGAAAATTCCACTCAAACAGTTACTCTCGAAGAGCTACGCGGCCGAGCGGCGCAAACTGATTGATCCAAATCACGCCGCCAAGTCGGTTGCGGCAGGCAACCTTGCCCTTGAGCAGAGCGACACCATCTACCTGTGCACGGCAGACGATCAGGGCAACATGGTGTCACTCATCCAAAGTAACTATCGTGGCATGGGCAGCGGGATTGTCGTGCCCGGGCTTGGCTTCATGTTCCAGGATCGGGGCGAACTCTTTTCCATGGAACCGGGTCATGCGAATGTTTATGCGCCGGGCAAACGTCCTTTTCACACCATTATTCCCGGCTTTGTCATGAAGGATGGGAAGCCATGGGAAGCCTTCGGAGTCATGGGTGGCGGGATGCAACCGCAGGGTCACGTCCAGGTTTTGACAAATCAGATCGACTTCGGCCTCGGCCTCCAGGAGGCCGGCGATGCTTCACGCTGGCAGCACGAGGGCGCGGACGAACCAACCGGCGAAAAGATGGAGAACGGCGGCTATGTCAATCTCGAGAGCGGCATTCCCTATGAAAGCGCCCGCGAACTGATAAAACGTGGTCACAGTGTTCGCTATGACGTGGGCGGCTACGGCGGTTATCAGGCGATCCGGCTGGAAATGCACGATGGTCAGCGCGTCTATGTCGGCGCGAGCGAGTCCCGTAAGGACGGGATGGCGATGGGATATTAAGACCGGCTCAGCAGCCAGGTGACGAACTTAGTGCGCCGCGACCGGGCCTTTTGTCGCGCGGACTTTCTTGAAAAAGAAAATCAGCGGCACAGTAAGCAGACAGAGTATCCCGAAGAGGCGGAAATTGTGCGAATAAGTCACAAGGAGAGACTGCTGGCCGAGAATTCCATAAATGACCTTTGGCGCCTGCTGGGCGGCCTGCCAGCTGCCTTCGTGCAGCGCAAGTCCGTGCTGGATGGCGGCGAGCTTTTGCTGATAAACGGGATTGTATTGTGAAAAGTGACTAACGAATGCAGCCTGGTTGCTCTGCGCCCCGCGCGCGACCAGGGTCGTAAGGCCGGCGATGCCAATGCTGCCGCCAAGATTGCGCATGAGGTTGAAAAGCCCGCTCGCGGCCCCAATCTGCTCCTGCCGCAGGGTTCCCATGCTCGAGGTGGCAAGCGGGACAAAGATGAAACTAATCGCCACTCCGCTGAAAATAGTCGGCCAGACAATGCTGCTCATGCCGATACTAAGATTGATGTTTCCAAAAAGCCACGATGAATAGGCCAGCCCGAGGAAGCCGATCGTAATCAGGACGCGGTTACTGATTTTGCCGACCAGCCGCCCGACAATGATGGTGGCGAAGAACGCGCCGATACCTCGAGGGCTAAGGGCGAGCCCGGCATCGAGCGCGGTGTAACCGAGCAGGTTTTGCATGAAGAGTGGGAGGACTGCGATCGTCCCGTAAAGCAGCGCGCCCAGGATCCCGACGAGCGCGCAGCCGACCGCAAGGTTGCGGTTCCTTAGGACCCGCAGATCCACGAGCGGTTTGTGCGCAGTCAATTCCCTAACGACAAAAGCAATAAAGGCAGCCGCGGAAATGACCGCGCACCAGGCGATCGTATGGGAGCCGAACCAATCCAGCTCCTGACCTTTGTCGAGGAGGTATTGGAGTGTCGCGAGCCAGAGGGCGAGGAAACCGAACCCGATATAGTCGATGCTGCTGGCACTCACGCGCTTTAGATAGGGCGGATCCTCGATGAACTCATTGGCCATGAGTCCGGCAAGCACACCAATCGGCAGATTGATGTAAAAGACCCAGCGCCAGCTGTAGTTATCCGTGATCCAGCCGCCAAGGGTAGGACCGAGAATCGGCGCAACCACCACACCCATGGCAAAGACAGCCATGGCCGAACCGCGCTTCGCCGGTGGGAAACTCTCTAGTAACACCGCCTGTGAGATGGGCTGCAAGGCACCCCCGGCCGCGCCCTGAAGCACGCGCGCGATCACGAGAAAACCAAGACTCCCGGCGGCGCCACAAAGCGCGGAAGCAAGAGTGAAAAACAGGATACAACTGATGAGAAAATTCTTCCGGCCGAAGAGATTGCCGAGCCAGTTGGTCGCGGGAAGGATAATGGCGTTGGCCACAAGATAACTCGTCAGGACCCAGGTGGCTTCGTCCGTGGTGGCGGAAAGATTGCCCGCGATGTGGGGAAGGGAGACGTTCGCAACCGAAGTGTCGAGCACTTCCATAAAAGTCGCGAGCATGACTGAGACGGCGATCAGCCACGGGTTGTGACTGGGACGCCAGACGGGAGAATGATGAGATGTGTTCGCCTGAGCCACGGCGGCTAACTGGCGTGGACTTTTCGCAGCCACCAAAAAGCGGCCCCGACGACAAGCGCGCTCGCGACCAAAGCGATAATCGAAACTTCAACCGCAGGCCAGAAGGCTCCCTTGACTTTGACATCCGGCACGGCTGACATGCCGGGGCCGAGAACGTGTTGCACGGCTGGTTGGTCGTCGAACACGATCTTGACCGGCACACGCTGCACGACCTTGACGAAGTTACCGGTCGCATTCTCGGGCGGAAGCAGACTGAAGCGCGCACCGCTCCCGGCCTGAATGCTATCGACGTGACCATGCAAATCACGCCCGGGATAGGCATCAACTTCCACCAGGGCCGGCTGCCCCGGACGCATATCGGTGAGCTGGGTTTCTTTGAAATTCGCTGTTACCCATACGTGTTCTGGGACAATCGCAAACAGCGCCTGACCTACCTGCACATAATTACCCGGCTCGACCGATTTGTTAGTCACTCGACCAGGTTCCGGCGCAGTGACGACGGTGTAGGACTCCTGTAACTGCGCCTGACGCAACTCGGCCTGACTCTCGGCGACCTCGGCCTTTGCGGCTGCGACTTGCGCGAGCGCGGAAACGGCCTGCTTTTTCGCTTCGACGGCGAGCGCTTCCGCCGCCTGGAGTTGCTTTTGTTTTGACTCCAATGTCGCCTTCGAAGAAGTCACGTCGGCAAGAGAGTGTTCAAAATCCTGCGTCGAAATCGCGCCGCTCGCCACCAGGTCCTTGTTCCGGAGAAAGTCGCCCTGGAGCTTTTGGGTGTCAGCGGCGGCGGCGGTCGTGGTCGCCTCGACCGAAGCGAGGGCGGCTTTGAGTGTGTCGACGTGCGCCGCGGCCTGGTCGGCCGAGGCCTGCGCGTTCTCCAGATGCGCTTGCGCAACCTGAAGCGAAGCCTGCTTCTGGGCCACCGCCGCCTCGGCGTCACGCGGATCGAGCTTGAGCAGGACCTGGCCTCGCTTCACCAGTTCGTTGTCACGCACATCAACCGACAGAACCCGGCCCGCAATCTTCGGTGCAATACTGACGATATGTGCGTCAATGAAAGCGTCATCGCTGCTTTCATGGGTCAGGCTGTGAAAGAAAATGGTTGCGAGATAGACGATGGCGCCGATGAGCAGAATCGCGGCGCCAATCACTACGCCGCGGCGGTGAAAGAAGGGGATTTTCCCCTCCGCGAGGGGATGATTTTCAAGATCAACGAGGAGATTTCCGTCGCGCTCCTCCGCCGGTTTCTGTAACTGTGGTTCTTCTTCCAGGACTGGCATAAGACTTAGATTCGTTAGGCTGGACTGCGCAGCCCGGCGGAGCAAAACTTGATGATCCGTTGCAGAACGCCTTCGCAGTTCGTGAGCCGGCACCTCCCGTTCGAGGAGAGCTCGAGCACCCGCGAGTGCGCGACCGCGTGGATGAATGCGCCCTGGGCGAAATGCAGGCGCCAGTGCACTTCGGTGTCGGAAAGCTCGGGCAGACTGCGGCGGAGGGCGCGATGGAAGCGGCGGTTTTTCTCCGCGAACTCCTGCTGGACGAGAGGTTTGAGAAAGGCGCCGGGCGTGGCCAGACAAAGCGAAAGCAGACGCAGGAAATTACGGCCGCCCTTCGCTGGCTGCGTAATCAGTTCGAGGATGGGGCGAAAGAGCGCCTCGAGAATGCGTTCCACCGGCACCGGCTGATCGCCCGCCTCATTTTCAAACTGATCGAGGAGGGCGAGGCGTGCCTGGTTCAAAGGCTTCATCCGGCGGTTCAGCATCGCGAGAAGGAGCGCGTCCTTGGTCGCGAAATGATAATTAACCGCGGCGAGGTTGACCTTGGCGGCGGCGGTAATGGCCCGGAGCGAGGTGGCCTCGAAGCCGTGGGCGGCGACGAGGCGCTCGGTCGCGTTCAGGATCGCGACTTTGGTGGCGTGAAGTTGTTCTGCCATAACAGCGCAAAATAAATCAAACGTTCGTTTTAATCAATCGCAGGATTGCCTCGGAAAAATTCTCATTCGCCTCCCTTAGGCCGCCTTGCGGGAGCGTCCGGAGCTCTTTTTGTGGGCGGCGCGCTTCTTCTTTTCGCCGCCGCCCTTTGATTGGGCCAGGCTCTGCTGCAGCACCGCCACGAGGTCGATCACTTTCGGCGAGGGTTTCTTCTTCTTCGGTTTCTCTTCGATTTCCTTTCCGCCCGCCTCGACCTTTTCCTCGATCACCTCGAGCAAGGCGTCGCGATATTCGTCGCGATACTTATCGGGGTTCCACTCCGAGCTCATGGTCCCGACCAGTGCCTTGGCCATGTCGAGTTCGCGCTTGCCCGGTTCCGCGGATTTCTTTGGCACATTGAGTTGCTCCGGGTCGGAAAGCTCCTCGGCGAAATGCATCAACTCGAGGACAAGCGCGTGTTTGAGCGGTTTGACCCCGGCGAGATACTGCCGGGTCTTGATGATGACTTTTGCGATCCCGACCTTATTGGTCTTCTGCAAGGTCTCGCGAAGCAGGCTGTAGGCCTTGTCACCGCCTTTCTGCGGCTCGAGGTAATAGGGCTTGTAGAAGAACATTGGATCAATCTCTTCGACATCGACAAAGTCCTTGATGTCGACGGTCTGGGTCGCCTCGAGGTCAACCCGCTGAAAATCTTTTTCGTTCAGGACGACAAATTTTCCTTTCTCGTACTCGTAGCCTTTGACGATCTGCTCCCAAGGCACCTCCCTGCCGTCCTTCTCCGCGACCCGCTTGTAATTGACGGGGCTAAGATCACTTTTGCGGAGAAGGCGGAATTTGAGATCCTCGCGCCGGGTCGCGGGGTAGAGCGCGATCGGGATATTAACCAGGCCGAAACTGATACTGCCTTTCCAGATCGCACGCATCGCAATAGGAAATCGTCTCTGACCAAGCCTTTGCGCGTCTCTCCCTCCTGCTCTTGCTCCTACTGACTATCACTCACTCGAATCAGGAGCAGGAGTTCGCCTCTTGGGCGGGAAAAAAACCTCCCGGTTTCCGGGTCGCGACGTGCAGGTCGAAGGAAGGTCCGAGCCGGTCGTTAGGCAGGCTGTTCGCCCGTCCGAATTGCCGTGAGCGGCGCCGCGCCCTTTAATTAGCAACTGCTATATTCGTTAGGGTGAGAGAGTTAAAGCAGGTCCTGGCCGGTCAGTCCTTCAGGCCGCTGCAGTCAGCTCTTCGACTCCGATCCCGCGCAGTTGAAATAACCGGATCAGGGTTTCCTCGATCAGGTTGTTTGGGCAGGAAGCACCGGCGGTAATACCGACCACGACCGGACCGCTTGGAAGCCAGTCGCGCGCGACGATTTCACGCTTCTGGTGGAGGTCGTAATGGCGGATCTCCTTGTCCGAAATGAGGCGGCTGGCGTTGAGGACGAAGTAAGTCGCGAGCTTTTCCTCTCCCATCTCGGCCAGGTGCGAAGTGTTGGAGCTATTGTAACCGCCTACGACCAGGAGGAGGTCCATCTTGACGTTGAGTAACTCGCGCAGCGCGTCCTGCCGCTCCTGGGTGGCTCCGCAGATGGTGTCGAAGAAGCGAAAACTCTTGCTCGCTAACTCCGGCCCGTCGCGGTCCACGATCGCGCGCTGGATGCGCCGCTGCACTTCCTCGGTCTCGCCGCGCAACATCGTGGTCTGATTGGCGACGCCGACGGTTTGGAGATGGATATCGGGGTCAAAACCGGGCGAATAGGCGCCGCGGAATTTGTCGAGAAAGGCCTGCTTGTCGCCCCCATGCCGGATGTAATCGCAAACGTAATCGGTGTCCGCGAGAGTCAGGACGACGAGATAATGACCTTTGCCGTCGCCGAGCGCGCGCGAGCTGGTCGCCTTGGTTTCTTCGTGCTCGGCCTTGCCATGAATGATCGAAGTGGCCGATTCGCTCGCATATTTGCGCACTCGTTTCCAGACGCTCATGACGTCGCCACAAGTGGTGTCAACGATCTGGCAGCCGCGATCCTTGATCTGCTGCAAAATGGAGAGCTCGGTCCCGAAGGCGGGGAGGATTACGACATCATCGGGTTGCAGATCGGAGATATCGGCCTGTTTATTGGGGCCGGTAAGGTTCTTGATCCCTAAGGACGAGATCTGCTCGTTTACCTCCGGGTTGTGAATGATCTCCCCAACGATGAAAAGGCGCCGATCGGTGAAAACCTTGCGCGCGGCGTAGGCGAGATCGATCGCGCGCTCGACCCCATAGCAAAAGCCGAATTGCTTCGCGAGACGAACGGTGACGCCGTCGACGGAAACAATCCCGCCCCCGCGGCGGATCTTGTCGACAATGTCGCTGCGATAATGCGACTCGACCTGTTCCTGCACCGCCGTCATGACCTCGGGGGTGCGGAGGTTGACCTTGTTGCGCGGACTCGTGCCGCTGGAAATGAGATTTGCGCTCACCGCCTAATTTCGCCGCAGGCGGGGGTGTCGCAACCGGTTAGTGCCTTTTAGGAGATGGTGGAAAATGGAAACGATTGGCGCAGCGCTGATGCGCCGCGAGTGGCCCTCACTGCCGCGCTGCGCGCGTGCGTCTCTCCCACGGGGAGAGATTAAAGCGTGCAGCATGTACATAAAGGAGAGGAGACGCTTTCCTTCCTCCCGCAGTCGCCGCGCAGAAGAGAGCGAATGCAGCGCGCAGCATTTAAAGAAGCCGACACGCGTTCTTTGTTTCCGTGGTCGCCACGCAGAAGAGAGCGAATGGAGCGCGCGGCATGCAAAGTAAGCGTTGATGCTTTCCCTCTCCTGTGGGCCGTAACGCAGCTCGCGTAGCGAGCGAGGCCGGGCCTGCAAAGGCGGACGGTGCCGGCCGCCGGTGAGGGCAGGCCGGAGTTTCAGCCCTGTTCTGGGCAGCTCGGCGGACTTGGGAGCCTCTTAATCCACAAGGAGCGGGCCCGCGGGTTTTTCAAAGCCAGCATCGGTGACCATCTGGCTTGCAGGCGGGTCGGGTGCCTTCGAATCGTCGACCCGGGTTACGGTCGGCCCAATCGTCGCGTCTTCCGGCATCGTATCGGCGATGTGCACCGGCGTGCCGATGCGCACCAGGGCGAAGAACTTCGGCGCTGCTTCCCCGTGCAAGCGGACACAGCCGTGGGTTCGCGGATAAGGATGGACGAAGCCCTGATGAAAGCCATAGGCGGGCGCAAATTCGCACCAGTAGCCCATCGGATAACCGACGTAGCGGCCGGGAATATTCGCCCCGGCCTCGGCTGGAACGATCCGGTCTTTCTGCACCCGATAGCCATAGGAGCCGGAGCGCTTGTGCTCGATCTTGTTCGTGATTGTGAAATGCCCTTTCGGCGTCGGCTTATTCGGCATCCCCACGGAAACCGCCGCCGCCATCAGGCAGCGGTCGCCTTCCATGACATAGACGTTCTGTTTCGAGAGCGAAAGATCGACCCGAACCTTCGAAGGATCGTGCGGTTTATGAGCAGTGACATGATATTCGGCGGTCGTGGTCGGCACCGTGGTGCAGCTGGTGAGAACGACGAAGCCCGCCAGCGGAGCAAGCAAGAGAAAACGAAAAACGTGGCGCATATCTGGGCAAACTGGTGAGCGTATCAGAACCGGTTTGTCAAACCGCGGCGCTGGAGGAGGAGGATTGACCGCCGCTCAAGTCCTTTACTCGTTAGGCCATTCGACCGTCGCGACCATTTCATCGAACAGCGGGGCCGGATGCGAGTAGTAGGGATAAGGGCGAGTGGCGGTGCTCGGCCGGAAACGCCAGTATTTGTACATCCAAAGCCAGGGGGACGGGTTGCGTCGCACCACCGGCTCGAACTGGTCCCAGCAGAGCTGCGCGATTTGCTGCTCCGTCGCCTCGGCCGGGATCTCGAGTTTGGGATGAAAGACCACCCGGCAACGTCCGCCCGGCAGCGGTTCCTGGTGCACCGGCACGATCGGCATCCCGGTGCGGCGATGGAGCCAGGCATGCGCGTAAGTGACTGACATTTTCATCCCGAGCACTTCGATCACGACCGACGGCTGCCGGGGATGAACCGTCAGGTCGACCAGAATGGCGGCGGTCCCGCGGCGGCGCAGGGTTTTGTAAAGCCGAATGATCGCGCCCTCGCGCGGGACAAACTGGTGGCCTGATTGCTCCCGCAGTTGATTGAAGATCGGATCGAGGAGCGGGTTCTTGAATTCCTGCGAGACAATCGTCGCGACCAGTCCCTTGTAAGCGGCGGCGAGACTGAACCATTCGAAGTTGCCGTAATGACAGGCCGCGATGATACACGGCCCGCTCGGCCCGACGGTCCGGGCAAATTCATCCCAGCCGGCAAACTCGATGAACTCCGGCCAGTTCTTCTCGTTGATCCGCGGGTTCCAAAAGAGATCGATCATCGTGCTCGCGAACTGCTGATATGACTCGCGGGCGATGCGGGTCCGTTGCGCGGGGGAATAGCGCTCGCCGAAGACAATCGCGAGGTTGCTGAGCGCGACGCGCCGGCCGTCGCGATCGAGATGGGCGGCGAGCGCGCCGGCGATTCTTGCGAGTCGCACCGCGCCCTTGCGCGAGAGGCGCGGGATCAGCCAGCCGAGGAAGCGGACCCCGAGCCACTCCAGCCGGTAGCGGATCAATTTCCAGCGCGACCTCATGCTCCGGTGGTCGTTAGGCGCAGGCCGAGGAGGCTCATTTGCGGGCGCGCGCCCCCGGCGGCTGCGTTGACTTGAGGACGATCAAACCTACCTTGCCGCTGGCTCTCGCCAGTGCGCTTCGCATCGTGAAACACGTCCTCTTTGTCTGTACCGGCAACATTTGCCGCAGTCCCATGGCTCTGGGACTTTTCCGCCGTTTGCTCGGCAATCGCAAGGACATCACGGCCGATGCCGCCGGCGTGCATGCGGTGCGGGGGCAACCGCCGAGCGTGCATGCGATCGACGTCTGCCGGAAACGCGGGGTCGACATTGCCGGTTTTCGCAGTCAACCGCTTACCGCCACCCTGGTCGAGCGGGCGAGCCACATCTTTGCCATGACTGGGTCGCATCTCGAGACGATCCACCTGCTTTTTCCCGAGAGCGCGGAGAAGACTTTCCTGCTCCGCGAATTTGAAGAATCGGGCGCGACCTGCTGGCGTGACCTGCCCGACCCGATCGGCATGGGCCGGGAGATTTACGAGGAATGCGCCGATTGCATTGACAAAGCTTTGCCGAGCGTGCTTGCCTTTGTCGAAGAAAGCGAGTTTGCCGTGCCCCGACCCGCGCGCGGGAGCGGAATGGCGCGATCCAATCTCGGAACCATGTCTGAATCACTTCCAGGCGAGGCGGGCGATGAAATCATCGAGTCGTTAGGTCGATCGCTCCGCCAGGTCGATCCGGAAATCTTTGACGCGATCGCGGCCGAGGAACGTCGCCAGCGCGAGAACATCGAGCTGATCGCCTCGGAGAACTTCACCAGCCGCGCGGTCATGGCGGCGCAGGGTTCCTGCCTGACGAACAAGTATGCCGAAGGTTATCCGGGCAAACGTTGGTACGGCGGGTGCGAAAACGTCGATGTCGTCGAGCAGCTCGCGATCGACCGGGCGAAGAAAATTTTCGGGGCCGAACACGTCAACGTGCAGCCGCACAGCGGCGCGCAGGCGAACATGGCGGTCTACTTTTCCGTCCTGAAACCCGGCGACCGGATCCTGACGATGAACCTCGCCCACGGCGGTCATCTTACTCACGGACATCCGGCGAATTTCTCCGGCAAGCTTTACGAGGTCACGCAATACGGAGTGAGCCAGGAAACGGAGCAGATCGATTACGAAGCGCTCGCGAAACTGGCGGAGGAAGTGCGGCCGGCGATGATCACCGCCGGTGCCTCGGCTTATCCGCGCTTTTTTGATTTCGCGCGGCTGCGGCAGATTGTGGACGCGGTCGAGGCGCTGCTTTTCATCGACATGGCGCATATCGCCGGGCTGGTGGCGGGCGGCGAACATCCGAGCCCGGTACCGCACGCCCATTTCGTCACCACGACGACGCACAAGAGCCTGCGCGGGCCGCGCGGTGGGATTGTGCTTTGCCAGGAGAAATTTGCCAAGGCGATCGATTCCTCGGTTTTTCCCGGGGTGCAGGGCGGACCGCTCATGCACGTGATCGCGGCCAAGGCGGTCTGTTTTCAGGAAGCGCTCCAGCCGCAGTTTCGCGAATATCAGCACCAGGTCGTGCTGAACGCGAAAGCGCTCGCGGCCGGCATCGCCAAGCATGGATTTCGCATCGTCTCAGGCGGGACGGACAATCACCTCATGCTGGTCGATCTGCGGCCGAAGGAGATCAACGGCAGGGACGCGCAAAACACGCTCGATCGGGCCGGGATCACGGTGAACAAGAACGCGATCCCGTTCGACACCTATCCAATTTTCAAACCGGGCGGCATTCGCCTCGGCACGCCGGCGGTGACGACGCGCGGCATGAAGGAAGAAGACATGCTCGAGATCGCCGACCTCGTGGCCGAAGCGCTCGCCAATCGCGGAGATGAAAACGCGATCGGCAAAGTGCGCCAGCAGGTCCAGCAACTGACGCGAAAGTTTCCCCTACCGAGTTAGCCATCCGTCATCCTGAGCGGAGCGTCAGCGGAGTCGAAGGATCCCGTGGAGCATCTGAGCCGCATCGCTGCTGATCGACCGCATCGCTGCCGATCGACCGCATTGCTGCCGATCGACTCGCTGGTGCGCTGCTCGGCTGTACTACGGGATCCTTCGACTCCGCTGCGCTTCGCTCAGGATGACGGGATTAGAGATCAAAGTCGGCCCAGATCGCGGCGTGATCGCTCGCTGAATTGGTGTCGCCGGTCACGGTCGGGAGGGGCGGATATTTCGTCCGCACCTTCTTTGTTTCCGACCAGACGCCGCGCCGCTCGATCCCGACCGCGCGCAACTGCGGCCAGAGCCCCTCGGAAACGAGCAGGTAATCGATCTGATCGTTTTTGCTCGGGAGCGCGTCGTCGCGATGAGTCCAGCGGTCGGCATCGTTAGGCAATTTCTCGAACGAATTGCGCAAACCCCGGAGCTTGAGGAGCGGGGCGAGCGAATCGGAACGCGGGAGTTCATTGAAATCGCCCGCCACGATCACCCACTGCTGGCGCAGGTCGAACCGCCGCAGAACTTCCGCTACTCTTGCCGCCTGCGCTTTTCGTCTCGCGTCATTCGCCGCCTTGCTCCCATAGCCGCGGCTCTTGAAATGGTTGAGCAGGATCCAGAGATGCCGCGTGCCCGGAATGTCGATCTCGAACTCCGCGCAATCCCGGCTGAACACGGGACGCCCGCTCGGATCGAGATCGTCAACATGACTGCGCATGTCCGTCAGCAGCCGGCGACAGAGGATCGCGACATCAATGCCGCGATCGTCGTTCCCATCGATGAGCATCGCATGCGGATAAGCGCTCTCCTTGAGAATGTTCTGATTGAACCGGCGCAGGACTGGCCGGCTCTCGACCTCGATGAGGCAGACGATGTCGGCCTCGAGCCCATTGATGATACGCCCGGTGTTCTCGATCGCCGGAGCCTGGATGAGGTCGCGCCGCCATTCGATTGACCCGACCCAATCCCCTCGCCCGCTCGCCACAATCTTGCCGCTGGAGTACAGCCGGCGCCGTGTCTCCTGGAGGAAAAAGGGACCGCGCGAGCCGGTCGCCTTGTGTTTGCGCAGAATCGCGAGCATCCGCTGCTTGTCGGCCTCGCTGTAGACCGGCTGTTCGATCAGGCGCTGCAACTCGGCGACGTCATTTAAGACTGCGGTTGTTTTCGCCGGATCGTCGCTGTTGATCGCGCTCACACGGCTGAAGAGGTTCTCGACGTTGTAGGAGGCGATCCGCATCGCCCGTTTTTATTGCCCTCCTGCGCGGGAAACAATCTTCTTTCAAATTCATTTTTACCGTCGGTTGATCTGCCTAGAGTGCAGGCGCGATATGGCGGCGGAGAACCGAACGGAAAAGGACCAGCCCAATCCGCTGCGCGAAGGGCTTTCGGCCAGGGCCGTGCCCCAGCCCTGCGCGATCGTGATCTTCGGCGCGACCGGCGACCTGACCCATCGCAAGCTGATCCCCGCGCTCTACAACATCGCCGCCGATGGCGAGATGCCGCCGGCCGTTGCGGTCATCGGCTTCGCGCGCCGGCCGAAGACGGATAAGGAGTTCCGGGCCGAGATGGAGGAAGCGACGCGAAAATTCTCCCGGCAGGAGGTGCGCGACGAGGTCTGGGACGAATTCGCCAAATCGCTCTTCTACCACCGGAGTGAATTCGAGAACCCGGAGGGGTACAAAACACTCGCCCGGCGACTCGATCAGTTGGACGAGGAAAGCGGCACCCGCGGGAACCGGCTTTTCTATTTCGCCACCTCACCCGAGCAGTTCGAAACGATCATCGACAACCTGAAGGCAGCCGGGCTCAACCGGACCCGGCCGGGCGGGTGGGCCCGGGTCATTCTCGAGAAACCGTTCGGCACCGATTTGCCCTCGGCCCGGAAACTCAACCGGGTGGTGCACAGCGCCTTCACGGAAGATCAGACCTATCGGATCGATCATTTTCTCGGCAAGGAAACCGCGCAAAACATCCTCGTCCTGCGTTTCGCGAATGCGATTTTCGAGCCGCTCTGGAACACGCGCTACATCGATCACGTCCAGATCACCGCTGCGGAGACGTTAGGCGTTGAAACTCGCGGCGGTTATTATGAAACCGCGGGAGCGCTTCGCGATATGGTGCAGAACCATCTCCTTCAGCTGCTTTGCCTGACCGCGATGGACCCGCCGACCGATCTCGGCGCCGACAGCATTCGCGACGAGAAAGTGAAAGTGGTGCGCTCGCTCCGGCGATTTCAACCCGACGAAGTGCGCACCTATGCGGTGAGAGGGCAATACACCGCCGGGACGATTAACGGAGAGCCGGTCGTGGCCTATCGCGAAGAAGACCGGGTCGACCCGCATTCGCAAACCGAAACCTATGTCGCGCTTCGGGTGCTGATCGATAACTGGCGCTGGGCCGACGTCCCGATCTACATCCGAGTCGGCAAACGTTTGCCGAAGTCGGGCACGGAAATTTCGGTCCACTTCAAGCGCGCGCCGCAGGTGTTATTCAATCGCGATTCGCAAACCCTCGAGCAGAACGTGCTCGCGATTCGCATTCAGCCCGACGAAGGAATCTCGCTTCGAATGCAGGCGAAGGTGCCGGGGACAAGCTTTCGCATCGAACCGGTGAAGATGGATTTCCATTATGGCACCTCCTTCGGAAAGGCGAGTCCCGAGGCTTACGAGCGGCTCCTGCTCGACGCGATGGCCGGTGACCCAACGCTTTTCGCGCGCCGCGACGAGGTCGAGCAGGCCTGGGCCTTCATCGACACGATCGAGAAAGTGTGGGAGGCAAAGGAGAATGCGCCGAAACTCTGCACCTATCCGGCTGGTTCGTGGGGGCCGGAGGAAGCGGAGGAGTTGATGGCGCGGGACGGAAGGAGCTGGAGACGGTTGTGAACACTGTTCGTATCAAGCGCAGCGCCGCGCGGTCGATTCGTATCAAGCGTAGCGCCGCGCGGTCCAAGGGCGACCGCACTAACCAGTCATCCCGAGCGGAGCGCAGCGGAGTCGAGGGATCCCGCAGAGTGACCGGGAGGCGTTCGCTGCCAAGGGGGTGCCGTCCTAGTCGGCTTTGCAGCGATGCTTCAAGGAAGCTCCACGGGATCCCTCGACTCCGCTGCGCTCCGCTCGGGATGACCACCTGACTTATGCCGGCGGTTGAAAATTTCGCTCTCGGACTCCCGGTGGAAGTCGGGGCGATCGATCGCGAACTGAAGAAGCTTTGGCAGGCGAGCGGCGGCACCGTGAGTCGCGCCTCGCTCATCAATCTCGCAGTCTACAGCGAGACCCCGGGTTCGTTAGGCGAGAACACCGCGATCATTTCTCAGGTGACCGAAAACCACGCCTGCCGCGCGATCGTAATCGAGGCCGACCGGGATGCGACGGACAACGGAGTTAAAGCCTGGATCAGCGCGCACTGCCACGTGAACCGGGCGGGCCGGAAACAAATTTGTTCCGAGCAGCTCTCGTTTCGTTTGCAGGGCGAACAATGCGGGCTGTTGCGCAACATCGTCTTTGCCCAGCTCGACTCCGATCTCCCGCTTTATCTTTGGTGGCAGGAAAATTTCCGCCCGCCGATGGACCCGCAGCTCTGGGCCTGGGTCGATCGCGCGATTTACGACAGCCATGGTTGGGGCAACTTCGACGAGCAAATTCGCCTCGTCGAAACGGTGCAGGAAGAAGCCCGCCAGCGCATCGTCCTCTCCGATCTCAACTGGGTGCGGCTCGTTCATCTGCGCCTCGCCATTGCCCAGTTTTTCGATCATCCCCTCACCCATCATCATCTGAAGGCGTTTCGCCGGGTCGAGATCGAGCATGCGCCGGGCTTCCGTTCCACCGCCCTTCTCCTCATCGGCTGGCTCGCGGGACAACTCGGCTGGCATGGCGGCGGCGATGGGCCGCTCAATTTCCGGCCCAGCGCGGAGGATCGCTCACACAAGATCGAGATCGTCCTGCGGGAAAAGGGGACCGAACCGATCACCGCCTGCCGGATCGCGACGGATCTGGCCGAGTTTCGGATTGAACGTAAACCGGGGGCCGATCTGCTCGATGTTTTCTTCGGCCGTGCGGGAGGGCGAAAAATGCAGCAGGTCCTGCCAGCGGGAAAAAACGACATCGCCGAGTTGCTGCGCGAAGAGCTGATGCGTGGCGGCCCGCACCGGGTTTACCTGCGCGCCATCAGCAAAGTGCGCGAGCTGATGTGATGGAGACGGCCCGCCCTCGGACCGTCGCGGCGTGTCCGCCGCAAGCGCGTCCCGCCACCCCGAGCGGCAAGCGGCTTATTTGGCCTCGTTCAGCGCCCAGTCGTATTCCTGGTAGGTGATTTTAACGTCGTTAGGCAAAGGCGGTTTCCGTCGCTGGTTGATAAAGGCGAGCACCCCGCCGACCGGCTTAAAATCATCCTTGTACCAATTGAAAATCATGGAGAGCGCGGCGCTGTTTTTCTCCGGAACGTAATCCACTCCTTTCTTCGAATTCACGAACCCAACCGCGAGCGTCTCGAGTTGCCGGTCGAGCTTTATCCCGCGGAACGCCTCCTTGTTCAGCGGCGGACAACTCTGGCTCGCGCAGTTGAGCGCGAAATGGACCCGCGGCTCCCTGAACTGCCGGCGGATGATGTCTTTCTCGAGATGATTGAAACTCATTTTCTCACCCGCGACCCGAATGCGAGGGAGAAGGAAAAAGGTGAAGAGCGGGTCCTTGACGCTCTTCGTCGGATACTTGGCGAGCGCTTCGTGCAGGATCCAGGCGTTGTAGGCATTGAGATAAAAAGCGAGCTGTTCCTTTTTGCCTAACGACGAGACATTTTCCCGCCCGATCGCATTCACCACCTCCTGGATTGCCTGCATGTCGGAGGCGTTATTTTTCCAGGGCGCGTATTCCACTCCGCGCTCGGTGACATATTTTGCGAGGAGCCGGTTGTAACTTTCGATCCAGGACGGCGCCGGCGCACCCTGTGCCACCAAGCCGCCGAGCAGGAGCGCGAAAATCGCTCCTCGAACAAGAGGTAATCTGGCCATGCCCGGAGCTTCGACGGCGCCAACCGGGAAGCAAGCCGCCGCCAGCCTGTCATCCCGAGCCGCCGAAGGATGAGGAGGGACCTCGCAATTGCAAAGTGCGCATCCCCGGTTTGAATGACGCACGACCAAGGCAGGTGCGCCGGTCCACGAGCACACCAACGCGCCGTGACCGCTCGTGCCCCCGCATTGCGGTTGCGAGGTGCCTCGCCGCGCTCCGCCGACTCGGGATGACCAAGCTGGCGCTGGGCGCCCGCCATCTCGCGTCTTGCAAAGGCGCGGTTTGCTTTTAGCTTCGTCGATGAAAGCGCATTCCCCCGTTCTCATTCTCGATTTCGGTTCCCAATACACCCAGGTCATCGCCCGCCGCGTGCGCGAATGCCAGGTCTACTCCGAGATCGTCCGGCACGATATTACCGCCGCAGAGATCGAAGCGATGGCGCCCAAAGGGATCATCCTCTCGGGCGGCCCGGCGAGCGTCTATGAAAAAACCGCGCCGCAGATTGATCTCCAGATTTTCTCGTTAGGCATCCCCGTCCTCGGCATCTGCTACGGGATGCAATTGATGGCGCGGCATCTCGGGGGCGAGGTCGAATTCAGTGCCCGCCGCGAATACGGCGCCGGAGTCCTGCACATCGACGAAGAGACTCCGCTCCTCCACGGCCTGGGCGAGCAAATCGACATCTGGAACAGCCATGGCGACAAGCTCACCGCGATGCCGGCTGGCTTCCGCGCGATTGCGCATACCGATAACTCACCTTTCGCCGCGATCGAGGACTCGGCACGGCATCTCTATGCGCTCCAGTTTCATCCCGAGGTCTCCCACACGCCGCGCGGGCGCGAGATCATCGAGAATTTTCTCTTCCGCATCTGCCATTGTCCGATGGACTGGACGATGGGCTCGTTCATCGACGAAGCCTGCGCCCGGATCCGCCAGCAGGTAGGTGAGGAAAAGGTCGTGCTTGGGCTGAGCGGCGGGGTTGACTCCTCCGTGGCGGCGGCGCTTTTGCACAAGGCGATCGGCGACCAGCTCACCTGCATCTTCGTCAACAACGGGCTCCTGCGGGAAAACGAAGCCGAGATTGTGCAGCGCGTCTTCGGCGAAAATTTTCAGATCAAACTCAAATACGTCGATGCCTCCGAGCGATTCCTCACCCAGCTGCGCGGGATTGTTGACCCCGAACAGAAGCGCAAGATCATCGGCAACGAATTCATTCGCGTGTTCGAAGACGCGATCGTCGAACTCGCGACCGAGCACGGGGCGAAAAAACCGGACAAGGAATTCCGTTTCCTCGCCCAGGGAACGCTCTACCCCGATGTGATCGAAAGCGTCGCGATCGACGGCAACCCCGCCTCCCTCATCAAAACCCATCACAACGTCGGGGGTCTGCCGGAGAAAATGCATTTCGAGCTGGTCGAACCGCTCCGCCAGCTCTTCAAGGACGAAGTCCGGCAGGCCGGATTGCAGCTCGGTTTGCCTAACGAGATCGTGTATCGTCAGCCTTTTCCCGGTCCCGGGCTTGCCGTTCGCATTCTCGGCGAAGTGACGCCCGAGCGGCTCCGGATTTTGCGCGACGCGGACACGATTGTGACGAGCGAAATGCGGGCGAGCGACTGGTATTACCGCGTCTGGCAATCGTTCGCCGTCCTGTTGCCGGTGCGTTCCGTCGGGGTCATGGGCGACCAGCGCACCTACGAAAACACCGTCGCGCTTCGCATTGTTGAAAGCCAGGACGGCATGACGGCGGACTGGGTCCGGTTGCCCTACGAAATCCTCGCCCGCATCTCGAGCCGGATCGTGAACGAAGTCAAAGGCGTCAACCGCGTTTGTTATGACATTTCGACGAAGCCGCCCAGTACCATCGAGTGGGAGTGAGGGCGGGACGTAGCGTGCGTTATCGCGAGCTGTCATCCCGAGCCGCCGAAGGACGGCGAGGGACCTCACAAGCCGGCTCAGGTAGTCGATCTTGATGGACGCTTGCGAGGTCCCTCGCTTCGCTCGGGATGACAAGTCGGGCGCATTTGTCACAATTGGTTTCCCATGATTCACATCCTCGACACACTCCATCTCGATCGCCCGGGCATCATCGCCGCGATCGCGCTCGAGACGAACGACGGGATCGCGCTCTTCGACACTGGCCCCGACTCGACCTTCGAGCAGATCTCGGCCGCGATGCACGCCGCGGGCTTTGCGCCTAACGACGTTCGCCAGGTTTTCCTCAGCCATATTCATCTCGACCACGCCGGCGCGGCCTGGCGCTTCGC
Organism: Chthoniobacterales bacterium; assembly: GCA_036825615.1. Taxonomy (GTDB): domain Bacteria; phylum Verrucomicrobiota; class Verrucomicrobiia; order Chthoniobacterales; family UBA10450; genus JAICXG01. The sequence continues at coordinate 64,955 of DAISXY010000002.1, read as the reverse complement.
GGAAGCGGGAGCAGCGATCCACGTTCATCCGCGTGGGGTGAAACATCTGCTTGATCCTTCGCGCTTGATGGAATCGGCGACCCGCATTTTTGGTGATGAAATCCCACGGCTCTGGGGGGAGATGCGGCCGATCTCTCCGGAGCAGGTGCAGCCGACGAACGATGGCCTAACGATTCAAGCGGGCGAATTTGAGGTCCATTCCGTTGCCACGCCCGGACATGCCGCACATCACAATGTCTATCACTGGGAAGAGAATCTGTTCGGCGGCGATGTGGCCGGGGTGCGACTCGGCCATGGGCCGCCGGTGCCGCCATTTGTTCCGCCGGAGTTGCAGGTGGAGGAGTGGCTCGGATCGATCGAACGGATGCGATCGTTAGGCGCGGGCCGACTTTATCTGCCGCATTTTGGCCTCGTTGAGGGCGATCTCGAGGCCCACTTCGATGCCCTCGCCGAACGCGTCCAGCGCTGGGCGAATTGGTTTCATGAGCAACTGCGGGAGGGCCGAAGCGAAGCCGAGATGGTGGCTGATTTCGCGCGTTACGAAGCGGAAGACATTCTCACCGCAGGTGCGCCGAGCGAGCGATTGGCCGATTACGAACAAGCCGACCCGAGCTTCATGGCGGTGACAGCGTCGATTCGCTACTGGCAGAAGTTCCACCCGGAGCAGATCGCACATTTGTAGCGGAAGCGGCCACGTCGCCAGCCCGAGAGCAGCGCAGCGAAGTCGAGGGATCCCGCGGAAAAACCGGGAAGTAGCGCCAGCCCGGCAGATCTCCTCCCGGTTATTCGACGGGATCCCTCCACTCCGCTGCGCTGCGGTCGGGATGACGAACCGGTCGGGCGCTACAATGTTAACAGGCCATCGAAGCGCGGATCCCCGCGCAGGCTGTCCCATTGCGGCTCGACCCGGAGGGTTCCCGGAGTCGGCCCGCCCGTTTGCCTAACGAGACGTTCGAGCAGCGCCAGCGCCTCTTCGCCGCGCCCGAGAAGCGCATAGATTGCGGCCAGATTGGTCGCAACGAGCGGGCCGTCGAGGGCATCGGCCGAAACCGGAAGCAGCTTCGCCGCGCGCTCGCCGGCTGCGATCGCGTCGTCGCCGTGCCCGAGCATCGCTTCGATCAAGGCGCCCATGATGAGAATCTTCGCGTCGTTAGGCGATTCGACCGCCTCGGCGCGCACCTTTTCTCTGGCCGCGGCAAAGGCCTGTCGCGCTTCTTCTTCCCGCCCGCGCCGGCGCGCGATCAGCCCGACGTACCAGTCGCGCGGGACCGTGTAGTCATCGAGCGCGCCGACAAATCCGCACAGCCCCACATCGTTGTATTGGCATTCGACGCAGTTGCCCAGCCGGCGCTCGGCCCGATCATAATCGCGTTCCATTAATGCAAGCCGCACCGCGATCGTGGTGACGGCGCCGCCCGGATCGAAGGTTTTTGGGACGCGCTCCAACGCCTTGCGCAAAGGCGCGGTATCGCCCCGCTCGCGCAACGCCAACTCGGCGCGCGCGATCGGAAACATGTAAGCCTCGGGCGCCATCGCGATCGCCTCGGCCAGCAACCGGTCGGCCTCGTTGAAGCGGCGCAGATAAGTAAGGGTTTCAGAAAGGTTCCAGACCGTGGAGACGTTGCGCGGGTCGAGCTGGCGGGCGCGTTCGAGATGCAGAATCGCTTCCTCCCAGCGCCCACGCCGCCGATCGATCACCCCGAGCGCGCTCGCGATATCCGCTTCGTTAGGCAAGGCCCGCTGCGCCAGGGTCAGCTCACGGATCGCCGCCTCGTAGTCGCGGGCCGAATAGTAGTAGTAAAAGGCGAGCGCAACATGTCCCTCTCCCATGTCCGGCCGAACCCGGAGGGCTGCTTCCGCCGCGGCTCTTGCTTTCTCAATCCGGGCCCGGCTCTTGTCGTAGCCGAACCAGTAAAGCTCCCCGTGAATCCGCGAAGTGAGATAGTGCGCAAGTGCAAACTGCGGATCGATTGCCAGCGCCCGTTCGAGCAACGGCAGAGCGCGCTCGCCGTTCTCATGCGGATCACCGATGCCGCTCCAGTGAAAGAGTTCGCGCGCCTGCACGTACAGGTCATGGGCTTCGAGGCTGGTGGTCGGCCGGTTTTCCAGGCCGGCTTTTTCCGCGGGCGAAAGATGGGCCTGCAAGGCGCTCGCGATTTTTTGCGCCAGCTCGCTCTGGATCGCGAAAAGATCCGTCAGTTCGCGATCGAAGGTTTCCGCCCAGATGTGACCATCGGTGCGGGCGTTGATGAGCTGCGCATTGACCCGGACGCGATTACCGATCCGCCGCACCGTCCCTTCGAGCACGTGCGCCACCCCGAGCGCTTCACCGATCTCACGGAGGCTGCGCGTCCCGGTGCGATACTGCTGCACCGAGGTGCGACTGATCACTTTCAGATCGGCGATGCGCGAGAGGCTGGAAAGAATGTCCTCGTGCACGCCCTCGGCGAAATAGGTGTTCTCGCGGTCATCGCTCAGGTTTTCAAACGGGAGGACGGCAATGCTTTTCTCGGGAATTTCGGCCGTCGGGAGATCGTCCGTCCGTCGGATTCCGGAGGGCGTAATGTCGTAGGCCCAGGCGAGCACGACCGCGATCGGGAAGCCGAGACAAAGCCCAAGAATAATCAGACGCACACCCCAGTCTGGGATTTCGAAAAAAGGCAACGTCTGGGTTGCGACCTGGATGATGACCCACGCCACCACGATGTAGGCCACGGCAACGCGATAGACTTTGCGCCGCTTCAGCTCGAGAAAAAATTCTTTCATCCTTCGCGCCTAACGATCGCTGAATCTTAATGCGATCTCATCAAGGCGCCAGTTCGCGCGCGGGCCTCATGCTGTCATCCCCGAGCGAAGCCGAGGGATCCCGTTGGGTCACCGGGAAGCGCGGGAGTAAAGGCCGAAATCGATCGCGTGCGTTTCGGTCACTCCTCGGGATCCCTCGACTCCGCTGCGCTCCGCTCGGGATGACGAGATCCAGGTGCAGCTCAGTCGAAGCGCTCGGTGCGATGGAGGAGCGTTTCCCACCAGGAGCGATTATTCAGGTACCAGTCGATCGTGGCGGCGATGCCTTCTCGCGGGGTGTGGAGCGGGTGCCATTCCAGTTCCTGCTTCGCGAGTGAAGAATCGATCGCGTAACGCCGATCATGGCCGAGCCGGTCGGTAACGAAGGAGATGAGGCTGTGCGGTTTTCCGAGATGATCGAGAATCAGCCTCACGACCTCGAGGTTCACCATCTCGCCGTCGCCGCCGATGTTATAAACCTGGCCAGGTTTGCCTTTGAAAAGCGCGGCGACGAGCGCGGCGCAATGGTCCTCGACATGGATCCAGTCGCGCACGTTCAGACCGTCGCCGTAGACCGGGAGCGGCTGATCGCTCAGCGCCTTGATGATCATGAGCGGGATCAGTTTTTCCGGGAACTGATATGGGCCGTAGTTGTTCGAGCAGCGGGTCACGATCACGTCTTGTCCGAAGGTATGATGAAAGGCGAGGGCGAGGAGGTCGGCCCCGGCTTTGCTCGCGGAATAGGGCGAATTGGGATGGAGCGGGGATTGTTCGGTGAACCGGCCGGTCTCGCCTAACGACCCGTAGACTTCGTCAGTCGAGACCTGGATGAAACGCTGCACCCCGTGGTGGCGCGCGGCGTTCAGGAGCACGCTCGTGCCGACGACATTGGTGTGGATGAAATTTTGCGGGGAATTGATGCTGCGATCGACGTGCGATTCGGCCGCGAAATTGATGATGGCGTAGAATTGTTCCTCGTGCAGGAGCGTTTCCATCTGGTCGGCGCTCGCGATGTCGGCCTTGAAAAATTCGTAGCGGTCCCCGTATCCCTCGACCACGCCGTCGAGATTGGCGAGATTGCCGGCGTAGGTGAGGGCGTCGACGTTCGTGACTGAGGCGGGCTTGTAATGTTGCAGAATGTAGCGAATAAAGTTGCTCCCGATGAACCCACAGCCGCCTGTCACCAAGATGCGCATCGGCCCGCTACCTAGCAGCGGTGCGGAAACCGCGCGAGGAGATTTTGCCACACCCGCGGCGCCGCTCGCAGCGCGCTTCGCTCAGCTTGATTGGACCTTCTGGGGTATCATTGCGCTTGGCGCGGTCCTCCGGTTCCTCCTCCTCTCGATGAAGCCGCCGCACTTCGACGAAGGGATCAACGGCTGGTTCGTCGATCAGATGATGCACAACGGGTTTTACCGCTACGACCCGACGAACTATCACGGACCGCTGCACTTTTATATTCTGCTTGTTTCCGAGGCGCTTTTTGGACGCCACATTTGGGCGCTGCGGCTGCCGGTCGTGCTCGCGAGCATTGCGTCGATCTTTGTCACTCTTAAATACGAGCCGCTGGTCGGCCGGCGGGTGAGCCGGATCGCGGCGCTGGCGATGGCGATCTCGCCCGGGTTTATCTTTTACGGTCGTTACTCGATCCACGAAGTCTGGCTGCTGCTTTTTTCGCTCATCTTCATTCTTGGTCTCCTCGGCCTCTGGCGCTTCGGCACCGGTGGCTATCTCTGGTGCGCCGGCATGGGCACCGCCGGGATGATCCTGACGAAGGAGACCTACATCATCCATATCGGCTGCGCCGTCATTGCCGCGGTCGTGCTCTGGATTTCACATCGTCTCGCGCCGATGGAAGGAATGAAGGCTTCGCGCCAGTTCTGGAAGTGGAGCGATCTCGCAATCGTCACGGCTGCGGCGGTTTTTCTTGTCGTCCTGTTCTACTCCGGCACCTTCCTGAACTGGCAGGGCGTGAAAGGTCTCTATCTCACCTTTGCGACCTGGGCCAAAACCGGCTCCGCCGGGAATGGTCACGAAAAACCATGGCCTTACTGGCTCGAATTGGTCCTGCGCTATGAATGGCCGGTGTTTATCGGGCTGATGCTTTGTCTCGTGTGTCAGTTCTTCAAGAGCTACGTCATTCGCTATCTCGCGATCTATGGCGTGGGCGTCTTTGCCGCCTACAGCATTATTCATTACAAGACGCCCTGGATCATTATCAGCATCGTCTGGCCGCTGCTCTTCGTCTTCGCCGCCGGAGCGGCCGCGCCGAAAATTCCGCGCAAAGCTTTTTGCGTCATTGCCTTTGCCCTGCTCGGCTTCGGCCTGGGGTATCTCTTCAGCTATACGATCCAGGAGGCCTCGGTGCGGGCAAATTGCAGCTATGGGAAATACCTTGTCGAGACGGTGAGAGTTACCCTGGCCGCAAGCAGCACCAGCCCGGTCTGCGGCAACATCGGCTGGCGTCTTTATGGGTGCGCCGTGGGATTCGCTCTCGCCGGCGGGGCGGTTGGCCTCTGGTTTGGGCAGGCGAGCAAACTGAGCGAGCGTCTCATGCAGACCGTGCAACGGGGCGCCGTTTCGGTCGCACTCCTATTTTCGTTAGGTATGGCGATCTCTCTCAACTATTTCCGCTGCACCACCGACACCGAGCCGTATGTCTATGTCCAGACCTACAACGATATCTACAAGTTGATGAAGCCGCTCATGCGGCTGGTGCACAGCAACCCGGTCTATTACAAAATCACCGGTCATTTGATCCGCACCAGCACTTATCCTTTTCCATGGTTGCTCGGGGATTTTTCCAATATCGGTTACTACGAAGCCAATAACTCACCCGCGAATATGGACGGCGATTTCCTGGTCGTGCAATCGGACCGGGTGGCGGAAGTGGAGAAGAAACTTCACCAAAGTTATTTCACCGAGCCGATGACGATCCGGCCCTATCAGGATCCTTCGAAGCTTTACTTTAACGCCAAAACATTCCGCAAAATCTTCCCCGGCAAGCAACCTGACTTTATCGGCAAACCCGCCCCGGCACCGGCCGCGCCGCGATGAAGTGGTTTTCGGCGGGGCTGACCTTCGTCAACATCGCGACGATCGCCGGGCTCATCCTCGGGATTGTGGGCGGCGGTCTCGATCCGGGTCTTGCCGGCCTGGCCCTGCTCCTGGGCCTGGCTGCGGCGGTCTACGCCTGGTTTGGCGCCTCACATTTTTCCGCGCGCAAACCAAAGCTCGCGCCGCCCCCGCCGGTTGCGCTGCCAAAATCGAAGCGCGCCCGGCGGCGTCTCAGGATCAAGGAGGAACCGGTCGCGCCGCCGCCGCCGCGCCGTCCCTTTCCGGTTTGGGCCTGGCTGGCTGGGATCGCCTTTGCCCTCTTTGCCGTGCGCTCGTTTTGCTGGGTGCTTTGGATTGACGGCGATCATCTAAAAATCCAATCGCCTAACAACCTCGGCGACCTCGCCCTTCACCTCACCTACATCAAATATTTCGCCAACGGAGTCGCACTCTGGCCCGACAACCCGATCTATGTCTTCAGCAAGTTGCGCTACCCGGCCGGAATCGACTTTTTCGATTCGCTCCTCATTCTCCAGCACATTGATCTCATTCGGGTTCTGGTCTGGACCGGCTTGCTCGGCTCGGCCGCGACCTTTTATGGGTTTTACCGCTGGGGCGGGCCGTTTGCGGTTGCCGGTTTCCTCTTTAATGGCGGCCTGAGTGGCTTCGCCTTCTTCCGCACTCATCAATTCATGGATTACCAAGGCGAACGAATCGCCTGGAAAAGCATCCCCCTGACCATGTTCGTAACCCAGCGTGGGCTGCTTTACGCAATCCCCGCCGGGCTCCTCCTCTTCCTGCATTGGCGGCGGAAATATTTCCCGGCGAAAGGCGATGAACCGTTCGCCGGCCGGCGAGGGCTGGTCCCGTGGTGGGTCGAATGGTCGATCTACGCGACGATGCCGCTCTTTCATGTCCACACCTTCCTCGCGCTCTCCGCGGTGCTCGCTTGCTGGCTCGTCATCGGCAGTTGGGAGACGCGCAAGGAAATCGCGATCCTGTTCGCCGCGGCCTTCGTGCCGGCAACCTGGATCGTCTGGCTGATCACCGATCATTTTCACGCAAAGTCCATTCTCGGATGGGCGCCCGGCTGGCTCGAGAGCGACGCTGGATTTTCGAGTGGGATTGTGAGGTTCTGGTTGGAAAACTTCGGCCTCATGCTGCCCCTCGTGATCGCTCTCGCGGTTGTCATTATCTGGCGAATCAAGAATTCGACAAAGCCTGCAACGGCGGATCCGGCTGCAACGGCGCCCGCTCCTCCTACTCCTGCTCCTGCTCCTAATCCTGCTCCTGCTCCCACGATCAATCCAACCCTCAATCAAAGCGTGAGCTTCTTCCGCGTCATCGATCCCGCGCTCCTCCGGGCCTTCGCCTTCGTCATGCCCGGAATCGCCATTTTCCTTTTCGCCTGCTTCGTCAAGACCGCGCCGTGGGGCTGGGACAACACCAAGCTCATGATCTGGGCATACTTCCTCTGGCTTCCGTTTCTCTGGACCGAGCTGATCGCGAGATGGCCGGTCCTGATCCGCGCCGCGGTTTGTTTCCTCCTCTTCTTCTCCGGCTTCATCACCCTCCTCGGCGGTCTTTCGGTTGGCTCGCCCGGGTTCGATATCGCCGACCGGACGGAGTTGAATGAGGTCGCGATCGCGGTGAGCAAGCTCCCGATCCAGGATCGCTTCGCCGCTTTTCCTACCTACAACCATCCGCTCCTTCTCAACGGACGCAAAGTCGTGCTCGGCTATCCCGGTCATCTTTGGACGCAAGGCTTCAGCGAATACGGCGCGGTCGAGAACCAGTTGCGCGCGCTCATGCTCGGCGCGCCCGATTGGCGGGAACGGGCCCGGGAGTTGCACGCGCGTTACATCTTTTGGGGCCGGGAAGAACAACGTGCTTATGCCGCGAGCGCGCAGCCCTGGCGCGGGCAAGCCGCAGTCGTGGCGAGCGGCCCCTGGGGCACAATTTACGATCTGGAAAAACCGGCGAGTGGCTCAGTGACGCGCGAGTAATGGTGGCCGGGCGGTCGGCTCACCCGTCTCGCGATTGAGAATCATCTGTTTGAGATTTGCTTTCTGGCCAACGTAATCGGCCAGCTCGCGGGCATTGATCAAAACCTCGTCAGGCAAAATCACGAGCAGTTTCGTGCCTGAATGCGCACCGGTGTAGCGGACGATATTATCTGCGATCATTTTCTCCGCTATGACATGGGCGCGAAACAGCCGGGTGACATTGTAACGCCGCAATCGGGGCACGCTCGCAACGCGCTCCGCGAAATCGTCGAGCGCATTTGGACCGGTCTCAAATCCGCGCGGAAGAAGCGCGCGTTCTACAGGTGTGAGCGCGGTGCCGGCGCGAATTTTGCCTAACAACTGCGGCGGCGCGCCGAGCGCAACCTGCGGAAGATTGCACTCCAGACCCTGACGCAACCACTCGCGGCGGCTGCCAGGGACGAGATTGTCGAGCAGTTGTGCCTGCGGAATTTCGCCGCGTTGCCCGCGGTCGAGCAGCTCTTGTTGCGCCGCGGGTATTTCGCTCCAGCCGAGCGCAGCCGATTGCCGGTCGGCCTGCAACGCGGCCACGATCCGCCAGGCTGGCTGATGCGGCGGGGGTGACCCATTCGTCGGCTCGAAGTAAATTACGTCCACAGCCCGCAATTTCGCGCCCTCACCTGCTTCGCTGACTGGCGGGCGTGGCGCCTCGCCGGTCGCAAATTTGGGCAGAGCTGGCTGAGTCAGGCTTCCGCAGCCGGTCGTGAGCACGGCGAGCAGGAGGAACCAGCGCTTCACGCGACCGGGCGACGATGGCGGTTGGAGCGAAGTAGCTCATCGTCGCGCTCGACCAGCGCCGGGCGCGCGCGGCGCCAGACGCGCGAGCCGGCGGCAAGAATCTGGCAACCGATCGCGAAGGTGCGCCACCAGGTGACGCCGGAAACCTTTTGCTCGCCCCCGATCCGATGTCGTTCCGTCACCGGGACTTCGCAAATCGCGGCGCCGAGTTTCGCCGCCACAACCTGCGCCTCGATGGTCCAGCCGAAAGTCAGCTCGCGCGGCGCGATCCTTTCGAACAACGACCGGGCAACGAGCCGGAGCGGGCCGAGATCGCTGTAGAAGCGACCTCCGAGCAAACCGGCCCAGAGACCGAGCCCGGTGTTCGCAATCATGTGTCGCAGAGTCATTGTCCGACAATTGCGCAACCGGCGGGTTCGGCTTCCGAGGACGAAATCATATCCCTGCTCGAAAGCAGTCGTGAGCGTGCGAAGGTCGCGCGGATCGGTTGCGCCGTCACCGGCGCAAAAGAGGTAGGCGCGGATGGAAGGAAAAAGACTATTCGTTAGGGCAATCGCTGCCATGCAGCCGTGGCCGTAGCCGCGTGTTTCGGTTTCGGCAACCAGCACCGGCCGCTCCCGCGCAATTTCGGCGGTGCGATCGCTCGAGCCATTCACGCCGACCGCGACGACGAATCTTTCGAGGTCGATCAGCGCAAGCAGTTCATCGAGCACCGGCCCAATGCAAGCCGCCTCGTCGCAAGCCGGAATAATGATCGCAATCTCGGGCAGACCCATGTTGTTGATCTCCGCGGCGTAAGAGTAGCGCAACGCCGCTTTATGCCAACGGCGCGGCCGACTTTTCCTCTGCCCGGCTCAGAACCAACTGGCCCTCCGCCACCACCGCCTCGCCGACGGTCGCGCGAACCCCAAATTGCCAAAGCTCGCCGACCTGCGCCAGCTTCTCGGCCCGGAGAAGGATCGTTTCCTCCGGGCGCACCGCGGCGAAAAATTTCATCGCCCGAATCGCCGAGAGGAGGAAGAGCGGGCGCTCGTTTTCTGAAAAACCCGAGGCGCCGGCGATCCCTGCTGTCTGGGCGAGCGCTTCGGTGAGGATCACGCCAGGGAGAAGTGGATTGCCCGGAAAATGACCGGCGAAAATTGGATCGTCAGGCGCAAAGGAGGTTGAGCATTCCGCCGATTCGCCGGGCACCAGTTGGAGCACCTGCCTAACGAACACGAACGGCGGCCGATGCGGAAGGTGATTTAAGTGAGTGACAAGTGACAAGTGAGGAGTTAGCCGGAAGAGATTTCAACCTACTCGTCACTCATCACCCGGCATTTGTCACTCCCCTTCACCCGTTGACGAAGTAGACGAATTTCCAGCTTCCGTTCACGCGCCGGATTCCGGCGCGATAGCCGGTATAGTCAACCGAGGGATCGGCGAATTGCGGCGGGGACACCATGTAACCTTCGTTCGGCACAAATTTCTCGCCCAGAATTCCCTCGAGCTCGGGCCAGAGATTGTTCTCATCCCAGTATTGAAAAACTCCTGCCCCGGTCCGGTCCTCGCCCGGGGTCGCTCCCAGCACATAACCGAAATCGGGTGTCATCATCGAGGCGATGGTGTGCACGTCGCGCGCCCGCACCGCCTGACGCAATCGGGCAACGAAGGCCTGGAAATCAACATCGCTGTTGTCCTCGACCGGGAGTTTGGCCGCGGTCTTGGCCGGCTTCTTTTCGTCTTTTTTTGGATTGGTCGTCGGGCAGGCGGTGAGGGCAAGCGCCGCGACGATCACGAGATGGCTAACAAATGATCCTTTCATCAACTCGCCTGTAGGACTGACACATTCAGCCTTGGGAGACAAGTTCCGCTTCGTGGGTGCAGCGGGCGCCGCGGCCGCGCCGGAGATGTCTGCGGATGGGATGCTTGATGAAAAGAAAATAGCAAACCTGGAACAGATCGCGCCAACTCGAAGGTGGGCTCGTTAGGCGAAGCGGTCCTTCCCGGAGCGCGCGAAGCAGGCTCTCGACCGTCAGCTCGGGCGGCCGCGGAATGCTCGTGTAGTGATTGCCGAAAGCCTCAAGGCGGTGCGCGTCGGAGGTGGCCACGAGCGGTTTGGCGTAGTGCGCGCTGACGGCGCGGGCCCGGCGGTTGAGATCGAACCAGCCTTTGTGAAAATGGCAAATCTCGATCGCGTCGAAGCAATCAATCTCGCGCAGCAACCGTTCGCCGATCGAGGCGCCAAGGACAAAAAACGGATGCGGCGCGAAGCAGAAGAGCGAATCACCGCGGCGCTCCCGGAGCCGCCGGAGCGCGGCAAAGGTGCGCACATTTTCGACCTCCTCGGGCTGAACATTCAAGATTACGACATCTGCGCCTTCGAGTCGCATCTCAGCCGCCGGGATGAGAAGAATTCCCATTCGCTCGGCCGCAGCGAAAACCTCGGGGCGATCGAAAACTTTATCATGGAGCGTGATTGCGAGCGCACCGAAGCCGAGGACCCGAGCGCGTTCCAGGAGTTGGTGGGCGGAATAATCGAGCCGGTCTTTCGGGTCGTCGAGCGTGTGGATATGCAGATCCACCCTGATCCATTCCCGCTCCTGCTCCTGCTCTTGCTCCTGCTCCTGCTCCTGCTCCTGCTCCACATCCATTGGCCCAAAGCTAATGCAGGTTTCGCACCGCGCCTGTGACTTCTTGAGGGCGGAGAAGGAGCAGGAGCAGGAGCAAGAGCAGGAAGCCAGGTGTGCTGGCTTGCTTTCCGGCGTGGTTTAATCAACTTTGGCCACCGCGCTCGGGTGGTGAAATGGCAGACACGTACGTTTGAGGGGCGTATGCCGAAAGGCGTGGGGGTTCAAGTCCCCCCCCGAGCACTCCGTCCTCCTGCTCCTGCTCCTAATCGTGCTCCTAATCGATCCCAGCCATTGAACCAATCGGCTCGATTACGAGCACGATCAGGAGTATGAGCACGAGGCGCAGCTAGCCGGTCACGACCAGCTCGTGCTTTGGCAGCTTGGCCTCGCGATCGAAGAGCCGGACGAGTTCAAGTCCCTCCCCGCACACCCCATTCTCCTGCTCCTGCTCCTAATCGTGCTCCTAATCGATCCGGGCCATTGAACTAATCGGCTCGATTACGAGCACGATCAGGAGTATGAGCACGAGGCGCAGCTAGCCGGTCGCGAACTGCTCGTGCTTTGGCCGGTTGGCCTCGCGATCGAAGAGCCGGACGACCACGATGAACCAAAGCAACGTCAACGGCAGCAAGAGCGGCAGCCAGATCCGGTATTGCGAGATGAAGCCCAGATCCACCAACGCGTAGCCGGCGCTGAGCGCAATGGCGCCGAGAAAAAAATTCGAGCGCGAGATCAGGCGCGACAGCGACGCGAGCAAGGCCAGGATGAGAATGATAATCCAACTCACGGTTGCGGACGCCGCTCGGACGTAGGCATTGGTCAGGATGGTCGCGATCGCGGTCGAGAAAACATTCGACGGCTGCAACTGATCGCCCTCCAGCCGCAGGACGAGAATTTGATTTTTCAGGTCGCGCAGATCGCGGGTGAAAGGGCGTTGATGCTCCTGTTCCTGAGCGGCAAGGAGCAGGTCGTCCAGGCGCAATCGCCGTACGCTCTTCTGCGCGCCAGGATTGATTGTCATCGTTCCGTCGCGATGGAGCGGAATTTTCCATCCGTTCGGCAAAACAATCTGCGAGCCGAGTTCCACCCTAGCTTCGGCCGGCGTCGCACGGAGCCAGAGCAGGATTGCCTCGAGCGGAAAAGAGGCCACCACTTCCCCGCGATATTCGAAGAGCATCGGCACGCGCATCCGATCGCGACCCACCTGCGACGGAGCGACCAAACCCGGGCTCGAGATCAATCGAATGTCGTCATCCGGTTGACGGGCGATTCCAAAGAACTCCGGCAGATAGCCCCGTGGCCCGGTGACGTTAGGCAAAACCGTCAAATCCTCGGGCGCAAGCTCGCGCGAGCCCTTGCCCCCAAGCTCGAGTGCGACGAGCAATTTCGGCACACGCATTGCCTGATCGAGCAAGACCTGCTCCTGCACCTTGTCCTCTGTGCGCCAGACGAGCAGCGGCTCGATCGCGATTACGGCCGGCTGAAAAGCAAGCGCCGCCTGGAGAAAAAGGGCGTACTCGAGCGGCGAGAGCGAACGCCGCACCGCCTCCCCTTTCGGCAGCTCCCTGCGGTGGCCGAGCGGGGTCAGGCCTTGAAAATCCTCGCGCCCGATCTCGATCAGGGTGAGCGCGGCGGGTGGCAAAGTGCTCTCGGCATTTTCCGCAAACCTCTCAAACAAAAAATCATCCACCTGGCGCAGCCGCGGGTCGCGCACGATCAGGACCCCGAGCAGAATCACCACCAGAGTCAGCCAGGGCGACGGACGGCGCATTGGCGCAGAAGCTAGGAAGCAGGCCGGGCAAAAACAAACTCAAATTCACTGCGCCCGCCGGGACGCTGCTCCTCCTGGTCGACCGGCGAAAAAAGTGAATCCAAATCGCCGATCGATCGCATCTCATTGGAAAGCACAAATATGAAAAAGAAACTCTGCTTCAGCTTCTGCACTCTCGCCCTTGCTTTCACGGCTCTCGGGCAAACTCCAAGCCCGCCTCCTGATCTCAGCGCTTCTCCCACCCCGATTGCAGCTTCGCCTGCGGCTCCCGTGGTCAGCTCGCCCGCCGCGGCTCCCGTGGTCAGCTCACCCACCGCGGCTCCGGTTGCATCCGCGCCGCCAGTCAGCGCCACTGCATCGCTCGCACCCTCGGTCGCGCCGACGAGCGCACCTGATAACGACGAGGCCTTCGACAAAATGATCGAGCGCAGGATCAACCGCCATTTCCAGATCGATTTCGATGGCGATCACGGCTCCCATCACAGCGATGATATGCCCTGGATCGCCATACCCATCGTCCTTATTGTCTTCCTCACCATCTTTGGTCTGCCAGTCGCGATCGTCGGATTGATTCTTTACTTCAGCTTTTCGCGCAGCCGCGCGTTGCACAAGACCGTGCGCATGATGGTCGAAAAAGGCCAGCCCGTGCCTGAGGCGCTGCTCAACCCACCGCCGGTCGTTCGGCAACGCTCCGATCTCCGCCGCGGAGTTATCCTGCTCGTCATCGGTGCCGGACTGATGGTCTTCTTCGGCGCAGTCAATGACTGGGAAGGCGGAGTCTGGAGCCTCGGTTTCATCCCCTTCATCATCGGGTTGGGTTACCTGCTGGTTTGGAAGCTGGACACGCACAAGGAACAGCCTTCCACCACTCCCACTCCCAAGGTGTAGGCTCGGGGGGTGCCACTAAATGATGCCGACCTGGTTGCGCGGGTTCTCCTTGAGGATGATCACCATGCCTTCGCCGAGCTCGTTCGTAACCACCAGTCGCCCGTCCGCGGGCTCTTGCGCCAGCTCACGCGCGGCGACGTTGCGCTCGCTGATGATCTGGCCCAGGAGACTTTCCTGCGCGCTTACAAGAACCTGCGCAGCTTCCGGGGCGAAGCGAAATTTTCCACCTGGCTTTATCGCATTGCCTATAACTGTTTTCGCGAGGAAGCCCGGAAACGAAAGGAACTGGTCGGGATCGATGAGGCCCAGCTCGAGGCCGAGCACGATCCCCAAACCGTCGACCCGGCCCTGAGACACGACCTGATGCAGGCACTCCAACTGCTTCCGTTACATGAGCGCACCGCGATCGTGCTTTGTTGTCAAAATGGGCTCTCGCACGACGAAGCGGCGCGGGTGCTTGAGATCCCGCTCGGCACGGTGAAGACGAACGTCTTGCGCGGAAGAGAGAAATTGAAGAAAATACTGGCAGCCTGGGCGCCAGCCTGACGATGAACGAACAGCTACAGGAAGATTGGTTGGATGCGCGGCTGCGCGAGGAGATGCCGTATATCGACGACGACGGCTTCACCGCCCGCGTCGTGCAGAAGCTGCCCGCCACTCCCGCGCGTTCCTTCCGCGCCGCCATCCTCATCGGGCTGACGATTATCGCCAGTGTTCTCGCTTACTTTCTCTCCGATGGCGGGCGTTTCCTCGTCGTTGAGGCCTACCGCCTCATGTCAATGCCGCTGGTCTTTATTGGGTTGATCGCGATCGTTCTGTCCCTGGTCGCGACCGCGGTTGCGACCAGTGTCGCGCTCTCCAATATCCGCCAGCAACGTTAGCCACACCCCTTCCGTCCCCCTGAGCGGAGCCGCGCCGAAAGATCCGTCGAGAAATGATTGACGCCGCCATGTCCGATTCGGTCTGCCGTTGCGGGACGTATCCGCGGATGCGCCGGTGCAGGTGCTGTGGACGCGCGAGGACGATACCCGGCCCGGACATTTCCAGGCCGCCTCGGTTCATCGCCTCAGCGCCGGGTTCGATCGCGCGGGCAAGCTCGTGCGGTGGCGCCACACCGAAGCCGTTTCGCTTCACAACCTCGACGGGGTGGAAAAGCCGCCCACGCCTAACGACGCCGCATTTTACCAGGGCTACGCCTGGGGGGTTTACGATCTGGCATACGCCGTGCCCGATTTGGAGATGGCCTACGTGCCGGTCGATCTTCCGGTGCGGCACGGGCCCTGGCGCGCGGTCTTTGCGCCCTCCGCGGTTTTCGCGCGCGAATCTTTCATCGACGAACTGGCGCAGGCGCAATCGGCCGATCCCCTTGCCTTCCGGCTCGCTCTTTTGCAGGGCGACGAAGCCTTTCGCGCCGGCGACGTAACGATCGAGCGACCGCGGCTCCGGCGCGTGCTCGAGACGGTCTGGGTGAGCCGCCGGTCCCGCCGATTGCGCCCGCGATCGCCAACGCCATCTTCGCGGCGACCGGGAAACGGGTTCGCAGGCTGCCGATTCGCCCGGAGGATCTTTTGCAGTCAAGGGCGCGCGCGGCTTGCGTTAAGAAAGGAGAGGGAGTGCGTAACGAACAAAGGACTTGCGCGCAAAACCGGTGAACTTGGGCAAGGAATGGGTCGGCGTGCACGAGGATTTGGCTAAGTGATGCAAAAAAGCGCGCAAAGTTGCGCGGTTTGACCAGATAAAAGGGGGGTAAGAAAGGAAGAAGTTGTAGCTGCGTCTCTGTGAGAGGCGCGGTTACGAGGAAGCGGCCGTAACGGCTTGCGCAGCAAACGGCCGGGCTTCCAAAGCGGAACGCGGAAGTAGAAAGAGGGTTTCGGGAGAAGGCGCGGGGGGACATGGCTTCCCGGCGCTTTTTCTGTCTTCCGCATTCCGCACTCCGCTTGCTGCTCTTCCTGCGTTCCTGCTTTCCTCATTCCTCTCTCTTGGTAACTTTTCGTCATGCTTGAGCAGCGAGTGGCGTGCGGTTTGTTTTTCCAGCTCCTTATCGGGAGTGTTTTGCTTTCGCTATGCGCGAGTGCTCGGGCAAATGAGTGGCTCACACTCGAGAATTGTCATCTTGTTCCCAACCGCGCGAACGACGGTGATAGCTTCCATGTTCACGCCGGCGACCGTGAATACATCTTTCGGCTTTACTTTGTCGATGCGCCCGAGACCGATAGGAGCATTCCCGCGCGGCTGCGCGAACAGGCCAGATACTTTCATGTCACCGGGGCACAGGCGCTCCAGATCGGGATGGAAGCGGAACGTTTCACCCGGCAAAAACTCGCGCGTCCCTTTACCGTCCGCACTGCCTTCGCGGACGCGCGCGGGCGCAGCCGGCTGCCGCGCTATTTCGCTTTCGTCGAGGTGGACGGCACCGACCTGGGTGAAGCATTGGTCGCGAACGGCCTCGCCCGGGTTTATGGCGCCGCCTCCGCCGCGCCGGAGATGAGAAGCCCACGAGCCGAATGGCACAAACTGGAAGGGTTCGAACGCGCGGCGAAGGCGCAGCGGATCGGCGGCTGGGGTGTAGGTGACGGGCGTTTGAATCAACGCGCTTCAACCCAGCCGACCGCCGGGCCGAGTTACTTCGAGGCCTTCTTTCATCCCGAAGCCCGCGGCACCGCTGGGGCAACGTCGGCAACCAACGGCAAACTCGACATTAATGCCGCCACGAGCGAGCAACTCGAAAGCCTTCCCGGGGTCGGGCCGGTCCTCGCGCAGCGAATCATGGCGGCCCGGCCATTCAAGAGCGCGGATGAGCTCGTCCGGGTCAAAGGGATCAAGGCAAAAAAGTATGCCATCCTTCGGCCTCACTTTGACTAACTCCCGATTCTGTTTTCTGCTCCTGTCTCTGGTATGCGGTTAACTACCTCGCTCTTGGAACTGGATAACCTGGTGGTGAATATCGAGCTGACGCTCGGCAGCATTGTGCAGGGAGTGGCTTTGTCTTTCCTGGCCGAGAATGCCCGCAACAGCCTCGGCCTGCATGAATCGGTCACCTGGCTCTATCTCGCCTCCGGCCTGCTCATTATCCTGATCTTTTGGTCGCGCTCGATTATTCATACCCTGACGTTGATCCGCTGGCCGCTCGAGTTTGGGCATAACTTTCTTTATATCGCCTGCACGCTCGTCGAGACCCTGCTCTTTACTCGGCTGACCAATCCGGTCGAGTGGTTTGAACTTACGGCTGCGTACGCCGTCGCGGTCTGGATCCTTTTCGTTTATGATTTGCGCTTTCTTCGGCTTCGCGAAGCGGATTCGGGAAGCGCTGCCACGCGGCACCTGCTGAGCACGATAAAAGGAGACCAGCAGCTTAACATCTATCTGCTTGTCCCCGGGCTTTTTCTCTACGCAATCGTCAGTCTGACCTGCCTGAAATTGTGGCCCGGGAGCTTTGTCGCGCGCCAGGCGCATGGCTGGCTTGCCCTCGGACAAGTCATTACGCTTCTCGGCTATCTCTATTACGTCGTCAGGCTCTTTGCCAGGTTCGCGCCACTGGTTGCAGAACGGCAGGAGGAACGCCGCCGGCTGAGCGAAAAATCATGAGACCTGCTGTAGGTCGCGCTCCAGCTGCTCCTCCAGTTCGTGCCGGACGTGGCCGGCACCACCTTCGCGCATCCGCACCGGGGAGGCCGGTATCTTGTCGAGGATAACATTGCGCCGGCCATCATAACGGCCGAAAGCGAGCACGCCCGTGGGACATTGCTGGACGCAGGCGGAGCAGCGGACGCATTCCGGGTCTTCCATCGCCAGTCCTTTGTTGGCAAAGTTCATGACGTCAATTCCCTGGTGACACACCGAGGTGCAGACATTGCAGGAGATACACTTGGACTTTTCCGGAAAAATCCGATAGCGCGAGAAGCGGGTGTAAATGTGCATGAGGGCGGCGAGCGGACAGGCAAAGCGGCACCAGACCCGGCCGCTGAACCAGAAATAAAGACCTACGCCAAGGATGCCGGCCATCAGAATATCGACGCTCCAGCCATAGTTGAGGAATGGAATCCCTTCGAAAGCTCTGTGATACCAGTGAGTCGCCCATGAGTCTTCGCCGAGCAGCCAGCCGGCGACACGCAGCCCGAGAATGAGAAAAGCGGCGAGGAGCACGACCTGTCCCAGCATGTTGAGCCGGTTCCAGAAGGGGCCGTGCGGCATCTTGTGACGCTGAGTGTCACCCATGGTTTCAGCCAACGCGCCGCAAGAACAGATCCAGCCGCAATAAGCTCCTTTTCCCCAGCGAAAGATGATCAGCGGGATGAGAACAAACGTCTGGATGAAACAAATCGCGAGCCAGAGCCACATCGGCCGGTCGGTAAAGACATTGTAGACATTGAGCGGCCAAGCGAGAATGAATCCGTAAGCGCGCCAGTAAGCCCGCTCATGACCAGCGCCGCCGTCATAACTCTCGAAGAGATGATCGGCGAGCCAGCGCAGAGGGCGGCCGGGTTCAAAGAAACCGTTATGCCCCATCCACGGCAAAATGATTTCCGGCAAAACAAAGAGAGGAATGCATTGGATGCACATGAGAACGATGGTTTGTCGAGTGACATAGGGAGTGCGGCGGCGGCGAATTCGCCTGATCCCAAAAACAACCACACAGGTGCAGTAGGCGAGCGTGTAATAGAAAGCCGGGTTACCCAAACCGCGTTTGATCGTATAAAGCAGGTTAGTTTCCTGATTTGACCACGTGGCTACTTTTCCGCCGACTGACTCGATCGCTTTCGAGACATTGTAGGGAAAGGCGTGGTGCTGACTTACCCAGCGCTGGAGCGGAAACTCCTGCGGATGCGAGCTTTTCCAGTGATAGAGAAGGACACAAAAGAGAAGAAAGGCGATGCAGCTGATGTAGGTGATCGGTCGCCAGTCGCCGCGAACATGGAGACCGCTGCGACGAAAGAAATCGAGCGGGGCTTCGCGCCCAATCATGGTAAAGACGACGTCGTTAGGCAGGATGACTTCCGTGCCATCTGCCTTCTGTAAGCGCACCTTGCCGGCTTCGATCCCGGTGACATTGGTTGACATGGCACAGCGAAGCGAACCAGGGCTGGTTTTGGCTTGTAAGTCTTTCGTAAAGGCGGTCGTGACGCGCTCGGAACTTGGCCGCTCGACCTGGACGTCCGCAGCCGGATTGCGCTCCAGCATTCGGACTTTCTCGAGATTCTCCGGCTTGGGTCTGGCGAACTCGGACTTGCGATAACTCAACGTGACGTGCGCGCCTGACCCGGCGAGCGCGATGGCGGTTTCCAGTGCGCTGTCGCCGCCACCGACCACGAGCACATTTTGGCCGGCAAAGTCTTTCGGGTCATAGAGCCGGTTGTAGACCTTGTCCAGGTCTTCGCCCGGGCAACCAAGCCTGCGGTGATTGCCGCTTCGCCCGATCGCCACGATCACGCGTCGCGCCCGCGTCACGCGACCAGTTTTGCCGGCATGATAGAGCAGGATCTCGTCGCGGCTGCGTGCCTCGAGTCGCTCAATCCGCGCCTCTGTAAACTCGATGCCCGCCGCTTTCCGCTGCGCCTCGAGTTCTTCGAGCAGCGGTTCCTTCACCCTGGCGGTAAAGTGCAGGCCACCGTGGAGCTTCAAATCGGTCGGGTAGGTATAGATCGGTTTTGCCTTGGGAAAATTGACCACGGTTGAGAACGGTTGCGTCGCCTCAAAGATGCGGAAGTTGAGCCCGGCCTTCCTTGCCTCAACCGCGGCGGATACGCCTGAAACGCCGCCGCCGATGATGGCAAGGTCGAGGAGCTCATCCCCGTGGCCGGGATCAGCGTTCTCCGCTACGGCGCTTTTTTGGAAGCCGGGTTCGGCGAGGATTGCATGGACCGCCTCGGCGCCGGTTTTGGAGGAGAACTTCAAGAGCGGGATACCGGTAAGATCGCCGACGATCCGGACCCCGGGCAGATTCGTCACGCCGCACTCACCGGATTCGGGCAACTTCTCCACGACCCCGGCCGGCCAGCGGGTATGCAACCAACGCGTGTAACGCTTGATCGGATTCAGCACAGGCGCGCTCCCGAAAGTGCAGGCATGATGCAGAAAAAGGCCGCGGTCGTAAACAACTTACGTGTGAGAGCCGCACCCGTGAACCCTATTCCGCCGCAGGCAGCCGAGGGCTGGCGTGAGCCTCCGCAATTACAACCGCGCCGCGGTTCATCGGCGAATGGAAGCGTGATGGAAGTGTTAGCTGAGCGCCGGTTGCCGATCGGTGCCGAACTGCTCGCACCCGGCGAGACGCATTTCCGTGTCTGGGCGCCAAAGGCGGAGCAGGTGGAAGTAGCGGTCGAGGCTTCCGCCGCGTCCAATGCCAAACGCGAATTCCATCCTCTCCAACCGGAGGCAGGTGGCTACTTCTCCGGCATTGCCCCAGCCGGCGTGGGGAGCCTTTACCGCTTCCGGCTCAATCGCGGCGAGCACCTCCACCCCGACCCCTGCTCGCGTTTCCAGCCGGAGGGACCGCATCGCTCTTCTTGTGTCGTGGATGCGAAGCAATTTGCCTGGCACGACCGGGAGTGGCCGGGCCTCAGCTTGAAGGGACAGGTGCTTTACGAGCTGCACGTCGGCACCTTCACCCAAGAGGGAACCTGGGCGGCCGCGGCCGAGCAACTCCCCGAGCTGGCCGACACCGGGATCAGTGTCATCGAGATGATGCCGGTGGCGGAATTCTCCGGAGACTTTGGCTGGGGCTACGACGGGGTTGATCTCTTTGCTCCGCACCATGCGTACGGCACGCCGGAGGATCTGCGGCGCTTCATTGATCGTGCCCACTCGTTAGGCGTGGGCGTCATTCTCGACGTCGTCTACAATCATCTCGGTCCCGACGGCAATTATCTCTCCGTTTATTCCAGCGACTACTTCAGCCGGGCGAAGGCGACGGAATGGGGCGACGCCCTCAATTTTGACGGCCCAAACTCCGGGCCGGTACGCGAGTTCTTCATCAGTAATGCGCGCTATTGGATTGATGAATTCCACTTCGACGGCTTCCGCTTCGATGCGACCCAAAGCATTTTCGACCGCTCGCAGGAGCATATTCTCGCGGCCGTTGGGAAAGCGGCGCGCGCGTCGGCGGGGAAACGTTCGCTGATCCTGATCGCGGAGAACGAGCCACAGGAGACCCGCCTCGTCCGGTCCCGCAAGGCCGGTGGTTACGGTCTCGATGGCCTCTTGAATGATGACTTGCATCACAGTGCCTTTGTCGCCCTCACCGGCCGCAACGCCGCCTACTACAGCGATTACGCAGGCCGGCCGCAGGAGTTCGTTTCCGCGGCGAAATACGGGTTCCTCTTTCAAGGGCAGCCTTACTCCTGGCAGAAGAAACTGCGCGGCACTCCGACTTTTGGCCTTGCGCCGGAAACCTTCGTCGGCTTTCTCGAGAATCATGATCAGGTCGCCAATTCGCTCGACGGCGCGCGCGTCCGGCTCGCGACTTCGCCGGGCCGCTATCGCGCGATGAGCGCCCTGCTCCTCCTCGGCCCATGGACGCCGTTTCTTTTCCAAGGCCAGGAGTTCGGCGCAACCACACCGTTCCTTTATTTTGCTGAAGTGAACGAAGCGTTACGCGAGCCGGTGCGCAAAGGACGGTTCGATTTCCTGAAACAATTTCCCACCGTGCAGAACGAATCCGTCCAGCGACAACTCGCCGATCCCGCTTCGCGCGACACTTTCCTCCGCAGCAAGCTCGATTTCTCCGAACGCGAAAAATTTCCCCACATCGGCAATCTCTATCGGGATCTGCTTCGCCTCCGCCGTGAAGATCCGCTCTTCTCTCGCCAGGAACCCCGCGGAGTCGACGGCGCCGTCCTCGGGTGCGATGCCTTTCTTCTCCGCTTCTTTGATTCCTCCGCCAGCAACGACCGCCTTCTGGTGGTGAATTTCGGCGGCGCGCTCCAGCCCCGGATTGTGCCGGAGCCGTTGCTCGCGCCGCCAGCCGGGAAACGCTGGGCGACTCTCTGGTCGAGTGAGGCTGTTCGCTACGGCGGCCCCGGCGAACTGCCGCTCCAGAGCGCAACCGGCTGGGAAATTCCCGCCGAAGCGGCGGTTGCATTGCATCCGATCTCGCTAGCATGAAAAGGATGAATCCACGACGGCGCCACCGCATCCCCGAGCCGCGAATAATGCCCTGGAAACCGGAACATCCTTCGCGCGAACTGCTTCTCAGTCGCGAATGGCTCGTCACCAACGGCCTTGGCGGTTACGCCTCCGGCACCATTTCCGGTGCGATCACCCGCCGCTATCATGGGATCCTCACTGCGGCTCTGGCCGCTCCCCTGGGCCGGACCGTGATGTGGAGTCATATCTCGGAGACGCTTCGCTTTGGCGAGAATGACCTTGTCTCGTTAGGCGCGGAAGAGCGGGCCGGGGGTAAGCTCGACCTGAAAGGCGCTGATTACTTGCGCGAGTTCCGGCTCGAAAACGGTCTCCCGGTCTGGACCTATGAGATCCGCGGTCTCACGATCGAGAAGCGCCTCCTCATGCCTCACCGGCAAAATACCGTGCTCCTGCGCTATCGCCTCACCGGTGAAGGACCACGCCCGCGGCTCGATCTCCGGCCCGCCTTTAACTTCCGGCACTACGAAGACCCGGTCAGTGACTTGCCCGAAGCGCCTTACGAGGTGCGGGTCCTTTCTGATCACTATGAAGTGCGCGACCCGGAGAAGAAGTTTCCACCTTTGCGCATGCGGCTGAATGACTGCGCCTGCGATTTTGTCGTCGATCCGCGCCGGATTCACGAGATCATCTATCGCAGCGAACTGGAGCGCGGCTACGACTCCGAAGGCGAACTCTGGAGCCCGGGAGTTTTCCGGATCAACTTCGAGGAAACGCAAAGCGCCACTCTCATCGGCTCGACCGAAGAGTGGCATCTCATCGAAGTTCTTGCGCCGGAGAAAATCGCCGCCGCCGAGAACGATCGGCGGGAACGGCTCCTCGACCAGGCGCCGCCGGCGGCCCGGCAGGGAGTCGCGGCCGAGCTGGTCCTGGCGGCCGATCAATTCGTCGCCACTCCCGCCGGCCGGGTCGAGGAAACTGCCCGCGCCCATGCTTTCGGCGATGAAGTGCGTACCATCATTGCCGGCTATCATTGGTTCACCGACTGGGGCCGCGATACTATGATCAGCCTCGAAGGCCTGACGATCACAACCGGACGAACTCTCGAGGCCGGTTATATCCTGCGCACCTTTGCCCAATACGTCCGCCACGGACTTATCCCAAATATGTTTCCCGACAAAAAGAGTGATGGCCGCTATAACACTGCTGACGCCACCCTCTGGTTCTTTCATGCCCTCCATCGTTACCTTGAGATCAGCAACGATTGGGTCACGCTCGACATGCTCCTGCCAACGTTAGGTAGTATCATCGAACAGCATCTTGCCGGAACTGACTTTAACATTCACGTCGACCGCGAAGATGGCCTTCTTTGCCAGGGTGCGGAAGGAATTCAACTCACCTGGATGGATGCAAAGATGGGTGACTGGGTTGTAACTCCGCGACGGGGCAAGGCGGTCGAGATAAATGCCCTCTGGTACAACGCCCTCGTCCTGATCGCGGAGTGGATGCGCGAGAGCGGGCACGAGCACGATGCCGAGCGCTACGCCGAACATGCCGCCCTCACCCAACGCTCCTTCAATCAGCGTTTCTGGATCCCGGAGAAAGGATATCTCTATGATGTGATTGATGGACCCAACGGCGACGATGATTCGATCCGTCCCAATCAAATCTTCTCCATTTCCCTTCCGCATCCCGTCCTGGCGCAGGAGCGCTGGTCCTCGGTTCTTGGGATCGTGGAAAAGGAATTGCTTACTCCGGTCGGTCTGCGCTCGCTATCGCCGCGTGATCCCGACTACAAAAAGAACTATCATGGCGATCTGAAAACGCGCGACGCGGCCTACCATCAGGGCACGGTCTGGGCCTGGCTCATCGGGCCTTTTATTGACGCCTGGCTAAAGATTCACCCTAACGAACAAAGGACAGCCCGCCAGTTCCTCACCGCCTTCCCCGCGCACCTCAACGAAGCCGGTCTGGGCACAATCAGCGAGATCTTCGACGCCGAAGCGCCGCACACGCCGCGTGGCTGCATTGCCCAGGCCTGGAGCGTCGCCGAAGTCCTCCGTTGCTGGATCAAAACCGAACCGCCGCCCCAGGCGCTGACCGCCTAACGAAGCACCCAATCCCGCCTCTGCAGCCGAATCAGTCTTGATGGCTGAAACTGCAGAGGAGCTGACTCAGCATCGCGAGGTGCGCGAGGCGCTGGACGAGACAACCGGACGCAAAACCCGCGCTCCCGAGAAGGGAGATCGCCTCTGGTTCCGCACCTATCTCCTCCTGCTTGCGCTTTGCGCCGGGTTCTATTTCGTCGTCGGCTCGCATTTCCTTCCGCTCACCAAACCGCAGGTCGAGCTTGCCCATCGTCTTCTTCGCGGCGCGGCCACCATCATTGTTATCCTTGCCATCTCCAGCGCCATCTCGCTCTACAGCATCGCCCGCATCTGCGATCCCTCGACCCGGTTTACTCTCAACCGCATCAAACGGCTGATCGTTTTCCTCCTCGTCCTCCTCGTCGCAATCTCGGTCGTTTTCGTTAACTGGTACACCGCGCTCATCTCCGTCGGTGTCCTTTCTGTCATCGTTGGCCTCTCCGTCCAGTTGCCCATGACCAGTTTCATCGGCTGGATTTATATCCTCGTCAGGCACCCTTATCGCGTCGGCGACCGGATCCAGATTGGAGATGCCACCGGCGATGTCATCGACGTCGGTTACATTGATACCACGCTCTGGGAATTCGGCGGCAAATACATTTCCGGCGATCACCCCAGCGGCCGGATCATTAAGTTTCCTAACTCGAAAGTGCTCGACTCAATCGTGTATAACTATTCCTGGCCGCTCTTTCCCTATATCTGGAACGAGATTAAGTTCCACATCGGCTATGAAAGCGACCTGCAATTCATCGCCACCACCATGCAGCGCATCGCCGAGGAAGAGCTGGGCCAGGAGATGATGAATCGAATCGAGCAATATCGCCGCCTTCTCGCCCGGACACCGGTCGACGAGTTGCAGGTGCGCGAACATCCGCGAGTTATCTTTCGAGTAAGTGATAACACCTGGTTGGAGGCAATTGTCCGTTATCTCGTCGCCCCGCGCGAGGCCGGCTCGGTCAAGACCCGGCTCATCAAAAAACTTCTGCCCGCCCTCAACGCCGCGCCCGACAAAGTTCTCTTCCCGAAGGGCGCAAATCGCTAGGCGATGACCTTGAGTCAGTGAATAGTAGCAAGGCCAGTCCAGATGAAGAGCAAAGCATTCGCGATCAAGGCTGAGGTGGCTGATTTGAAAGCGACGACCTTCGCTTTCCCGGCGCAGAAGACGATGTATGGCGGCAAACAGATAGCCGAAGGCGACACCATTTTTGTTTTCGCGAGCGAGAACGAAGGCGGGCCGGGTTTGATCGCAAGCGGCGTTGTCACTTCCGCGCGAGCGGTCCCGAAGAAACGCGGCGTCGTCCGGCAGACGCCGCGCGTCAGCATTACCGTCGCGCGGACCGCGCTCGCGAAACGCCGCCTCGGTCGAAGCGAGCTGAAAGCTTTCTCGAATTGGAATGACGGGCGGCCTGAGACCGAGCTGAACTTTAAATTCTATCGTCAGGCGACGAACAAGATCATCGGTATCTCGGATGAGGCAGCAGCGTTTCTCCGCCGATTGTTTTAGTCAAAGCCGCGAAACGTTCGTGCAGGGATTCGCGCTTTGCACGGGTCGCGAGCGTCTGGCAGGGAGAGCGCGCGCTACGCCGGCTTGACAGCGGTAGCGGCGAGGGCGGCGCAGGCACGCAGGTCGAGCTTGCCCGTCGCGAGGACAGGAATGGCATCGACGCGCTTGATGGTTTTCGGAATCCAGAGATTGGGCATGCCTGCTTCGTGCAAACGAGCGCGCAATTCCGCCTGCTCGATCTCGATCGTGCTCAGCAAAACGAGCGCTTCGCCTTTTTGCGCATCCGTAACTCCCGCGACCGCGATCGTGCGCTCACCTTCGTGCGGCAGGCCGAGCGCACTCTGGATCTGGTGCTCGACAGTTTCGTGCGGCACCATCTCGCCGCCGATCTTGGAAAAACGCGAGAGCCGGCCTTCGATAAAGAGGAATCCGTCCTCGTCGAACCGCCCGATATCTCCGGTCCTCAGCCAGCCGTCCTTCAACACCTCCGCGGTCCGCCCCGGGTCGTGAAGGTAACCTTCGAAAATGTTTGAGCCACGGAGCCAGAGCATGCCGGAATCGTCGAGCGACAGTTTGCGGTCAGTCTCGGGGTGACGAATCTGCGCCGCCACTCCGGGCACGAGTTTGCCGACCGACCCCGGGCGGTTCAAAGGCTGCACGGTGTCGCCGGGATGCGCCGGTTTGGGATCGGGCAGATTCACGCTCACGACCGGTGAAGTTTCCGTCAGGCCATAACCTTCGAAAACCGGCTGACCGAGTTGTTCCTCGAAAGCTTCCGCGAGGGCGCGCGGCAATTTCTCCGCGCCCGTAATCGCGAGGCGGATGCTCTTGAATTGCTCCGGTCGCGCCTTGCGCAAATAGCCACGCAGAAAAGTCGGCGCGGCGAGCATAACCGTGACGCGATAGCGCTCGACCAGCTCGGCGCATTTCGCCGCTTCGAGCGGGTTCGGGTAAGTGACAATGCGCACGCCATCAATGAGCGGAAACCAGAGCGTGACGGTGCAACCGAAGCTGTGAAAAAACGGGAGCGAAGCGAGGATCATGTCCTCCCTGGTCGCGTCGAGCACGATGCGGAATTGGGCGACGTTGCCGACGATGTTGCGATGGCTGAGAATGACGCCTTTGGGGTCGCCCGAGCTGCCGCTGGTGAAAAGGAGCACGGCCTCGGCATGATCGCCTGACGGCGGCACCTCGAGCCAGCGAATCAGGACCCGCGCCGGGAGAAAAATCGCTGCCATCCACCAGAGGAAAATTTCGCGCTTCATTTTCGGCAGCAGCTCGTCGAGGTGGATGACGTTTTCCGGCCAGGGAAAATCGGGGAAGCGCTTCGCGAAAGCGTGGGCGGAGATCGCGCTCGTCAGGCCGGCGATCTCCTCGGCGCGGCTCACGGCCTTGCGCCCGCTAGTGAAATTGAGTCCGACCGGCACTTTGCCCGCGAGCACGACCGCAAGGTTCGCCACCACTCCGCCTTTGCTCGCCGGAAGCACAATCGCGATCCGGTCTTCGCGAAAGTTGCGCCGGAGATAACGGCTCAAAGCGGCGGCCGCGCCTAACAATTTGCTCCGGCTGAGCGAGGAGCCGTCGGTGCCATCGATCACGGCGGTGCGGAAAGGATGACGGGCCAGCCCGTTGAGCGCGGCCACGCCTAACGACTGCCGGAGCGCCGCCCGGCGACTAAAACAGCTTTCCCCGAGCGCAAGGAGTCGCTCGCGCACGGCCGCAGTGTCGGCGTCGTTAGGCGACAGCGGCTCCCCAAATTCCACCGCCGCCGGGTAGGGAAACCGGCGCGGCCATTTCCGAAAAAATCTTCCTCCCTGGAAAGAAAAGATCGAGCCCCAGAGTTGATCGAGCCAGACCGGAACGACCGGCGCCTCCGCCTGAGGCGCGATCAATTCGTAGCCGCGCCGCAACGACCCGAGCACGCCCGAGCGGGTCAGTTCGCCCTCCGGAAAAACGCAGACGATCTCGCCGTCACGAATCATTTCCGCCGCCATCCGCATCGCGTCTTTCGCGCGGCGCGGCGTAATCGGAATCGAGCGCGTTGTGCGCAGGACCCAATGCAGCCAGCGGTTGCGATAAAACTCCTCCGCGATCATGAACCGGATCGGTCGCGGCGAGGCGAGCAGGAGAATGATCGCGTCCACCCAGGTGATGTGGTTAGGCAAAAGGAGAAATCCTCCGCGCGGGAGGCGCTCGAGGCCGACGGTTTGCACGTGATAGATCAGCCGCGCGATCGGTAGACCAAAGAAGCGCAGCACGCGCTCGGCGGCAGAGATCGGCGGCATGGGTTTATGATTTACATTCGCCCTCGCGCCGACTGCAATCGGCAATTCGATGAGGAATGCGTCACCTGTAAAACGCGGCGCTTATAGCGCGCTCGCCTTGTTGCTCGGGATCAATCTTTTCAACTACATCGATCGCCAGGTGCTGGCCGCGGTCGAGCCTTCGATTCGCGCCGCGTTCTTCAGACCGGAAGACGTCAATGCGATGGCGATCAGCGGGACGCTCGGGAGCGCGTTTCTCGTCACCTACATGCTGAGCGCGCCCGCGCTCGGCTGGCTCTCGGATCGCTTCTCGCGCTGGCTCATCATCGGCAGCGCGGTCGTGATGTGGAGTCTGGCGACCGCGGCCTCGGGATTGGCGGTGAGTTTCGCGATGCTTCTCATCACTCGCATCGTGGTTGGGATCGGGGAAGGCGGTTACGGTCCCGCGGCACCGACGATCCTGGCCGACCTGTTTCCGCTCGAGACGCGGGGGCGCGTGCTCGCGGTTTTTTGTGCCGCGATTCCGGTCGGGAGCGCGCTTGGCTATGTCCTCGGCGGCGCGGTGCTGACGCATTTCACGGCCGCGCCTGAACCGCAACGCTGGCGCTGGGCATTTCTACTCGCGGCGATTCCCGGCTTCATCCTCGGCCTGGTGTCATTGTTCCAGCGCGATCCGCGCGCCGCGACCGGCGCGCGCCCGGAACGTCAGCGCGCGACGCGGGAAGATTATCGCACGCTGGCTCGCACCCGATCGTATGTTTTGAATTGCGCGGCGCAAACCACGATGACCTTCGCGCTCGGCGGGATCGGTTTCTGGGTCGCGGAATATTTGCGCTCGCGCGGGCAGCCGCCCTCGGCGACGCAGACCTTCGGCGCGATCATTGCCGGCACGGGATTGCTCTCGACCCTGGTTGGCGGCTGGCTTGGCGATCGGCTACGGAAGAAAATTCCCGGCTCCTATTTCTTCGTCTCCGGCCTTGGGATGGTGCTGGCCTGTCCGCTTTTCATCGTCATGCTCTACACCCCCTTTCCGCGCGCGTGGTGGTTCATGGCCGCGTCGGTTTTCCTCCTTTTCCTCAACACCGGCCCATCAAACACCGCCCTCGCCAATGTTTCGCTCCCGAAGGTGCGCGCGACCGCTTTCGCCCTCAACATCCTCGTCATTCACGCCCTCGGCGATGTGCTCGCTTTCCCGACTCTCGGTTACATCGCCGGCCACACAAACTGGAACGTCGCCTTCATCTTTGTCTCCGCGATCATGCTCATCTCCGGCATCATCTGGCTCGCGGCGATGAAATTTCTCCCGGCTGAGACCGAGGCGGTCGAGAAGGCGAGCGCGCCTAACGCCTAACGCCTAACGCCTAACGCCTAACGACTAACGACTAACGACTAACGACCGGACGCGGCGAGACGTTGCGCCAGATGCAGGTCAGTTGCGGCGGCCTCGGCATAGGCGATTGCCGCTTCGTTCGGCCGGCCGGTCTTGCGCAGCAGTTCGCTCATCAAAAGCCAGCTCTCGGCCCGATACGGCGCGATCACGAGACAGGTTTTTAATTCCTCGATCGCTTTCTTCGCATAGCCGGAGCTCGCAAGCGCGTTGATGTAAGTGCGCTCGATCTCCCAGTTCGGTGGCCCAATCCGCGCCGCGAGCCGCAACTGCATCAGGTTAATGTGGCCTGTCTCGTGTCCCTCCAACAGAGCGAGGCTTTCAGTGGCGCGCGCCCGCAGTTCCTCCGGTTCGGTGATTCCTTTGAGCAGCTTGCGCGCGCCGGTAAAATCGCGCTCCTTCGTGTTCACCGACGCGAGATCGAGCTGGGCGAGCGGGTTTTTCGGTTCCTTCTCGAGGGCGCGCTCCAGGGTTTTACGCGCCGCCTCCAGATGATGCTCGCTCAACTCCAGGCCGCCGAGGTTGATCAGCATCCGTGGCGAATCGCCGCCGACAGCAATCGTGCGGGTGAGGAATGTGCGCTGATCTTTCCAATCAAAGCAGCGCACAAAAGTCCGCACCGGGAGAAAAAGAATCCAGATCGCGAGGCAGCCGTAGAGGAAGCGCGAGCCTGACGATCCGATCCAGAGCGCGAGCGCGAGAAAAAGAAACGCGCTCGGGAGATAGAGCCAGTGTTCGGCGACGGTGGCATTGAGCGGCACGATTCCGCTTACCGGCAGATAGCAGACGGCGGCGAGCAGCAGCGGGAAAAAGAGGGCCGGCTTTCGCCGAACGCGATAGATGAGCGCGGTCGCGGCGCCGATCAGGATCACGCCGAGCAAGGTTTGCAACTCACGCCATGCCGCCGCCTCGAGGCTAACGGAAGAGAAACCAAAGGCATGAGTCGCAACATCCCGCTCCATGTGCAGATGCCAGGGAAAAACAAGCAGCCCGGCATATTCCGCGACCGCGCGCGCGAGCAGAAGCGGCCGGGCCAGCAGCGGCACGACCGGCGCCACCGGCGGCCGAAGATGCTCGGCGGAAAAGCGCAAACTCAGATATGCGGTCAGCACCGCGGCAACGATGCCGAGCGCGCCTAACGAGGCCGCGCGCGGCCGCAGGGCGAGCGCGAGAACCAGCCAGACGAGAAGAAAGACGAGCCCGATTTCCTTGCTTAAAGCGCTCGCAACGAAACAACCGCCCGCGCCAATTCCAAAAGCCCAGCGCGCGTAGCCGTGGGCGCGCAACAGGCGCAACCCAAGATAGAGTCCGAGAAAACCGAACGTGGCCGCGAGCGGGTCGGCTCGTCCGGCGATGTAAATCACGGCCGAGCTTTGGACCGGATGCAGGAGCCAGACCAGGGCCGCGAGAAAGGCGGCACCTTTTCGACGCTGCGATTGAACCCCAAGCCGGCCGAGAAATTCCTCCGCAAAAAAGAAGAACGCGATCCCCGCCGCCGCGTGCCAGAGAACACTGACGAGATGATAGCCACCGGGCGAAAGAAAAAAGGCCGCGTAATCAATCGTGTAACTCAGCCGTTGCAACGGCCGATAGAAATCCGACGCCGTGGCATCGGTAAAGAGGAAGTGAGAAAAACCTTCGCCGATGAGCCGCCAGCTCCGGATGAGCGGGTCGCGCAAAATGAGCGCGTGGTCGTCCCAAACGAAACCATCGCGCAACGCCGGCGCATAAGTCGCGAGCGCGGCCGCGCCGAGCGCGAGCGCGAGCACGAGCGCGAGATTCCTCCCGCGCGCCCACGATCGCGCTGGACGCTCCGGAGCGCGGTGTAAGTTAGCCGATGTCGCCGGCGCTTCGACCAGGGTTTGTTCCAGCATTGCTCCTTCTCCTCGCCAGCAGTGTGCATGCCGCCGGAGTGCCGGCCGATTGCGAACAGCTCATCGTCGCCCTCGCGCCCGATTGGGATTCGATGCGCGGCAGCCTCCAGCGTTTCGAGCGCTCCGGTGGCGGAGAATGGCAGCCGGTCAGCCAGCCGGTGCCGGTCCTTTTTGGAAAAAACGGGCTCGCCTGGGGTCGCGGCCTCGCCGGACAAGATGAACCCGGCCTGCACAAGGCCGAGCGTGACGGCCGCGCTCCCGCCGGGATTTTTCGGATCGGCAAAATCTACACCTACGACCCGGCCCTGCCCGAGGGCGCCGACTTTCCCTTTCATCAGGTGACGAAAGCCGACGCCTGGATTGATGACCCGAAGAGCCCGGATTACAACCGCTTCGTCCAGATCGACGACCCGGAGCATCCGCCGCCGTGGTTTGCGAAACAGAAAATGCGGCATCACGACCCGGCCTATCGGTGGCTGGTCGAGATCCGGCACAACTCCGACCCACCGCTGCCTAACGAGGGAAGCGCAATCTTCTTCCACATCCGGCGCGGCGCGCAGCGACCGACCTCCGGCTGCACCACGATGGCCGAGAGCGAGCTGGTGCGCCTGATCAAATGGCTCCGCGCGGATCGCCATCCGTGCTACGTCCTGCTCCCGCGCGAAACCTATCGGAAAAAAGCGGCGGAGTGGGGCATGCCGGCGAGCGCCCTTGCGCGGCGCGCCCGGCCCGCCGACGCGCACAGACAACAGGCTTCGACCGAGCAGCCATTCCCGCAGACTTACAAAGCCAAATCTAAGAAATCGGCGCTGGTCACCTCCTCCCGAAAGCTCGATTCATTTTACAAAAGAGCTGGGCTTTCGGTGGTCAGTCTGAATACGATGAAGCGATGCTAAAACCAATTACCCTTGTATTGGGACTAACAATCTCGACAACTGGCGGGATCTTCGCGGCTGATCCCAGCCCGGACGAAGCGCGAATCTGGAGCCGCGAGAAAGCGTATTGGGAATACGTCAAGGCCAATGACTTGGCGAAATACCGCGCCCTCTGGCACGCGGACTTCGTCGGCTGGCCCTCGGTTAGCTCCGAGCCTGTGCACAAGGAGCAAATCACCGATTGGATCACTGCCAACACCTCCAAAGGCCTGAGTCTGCAGTCATACGCCATCGAGCCGCGGGCGATCAAGGTCACCGGCGACGTCGTAATCGATTATTACCGGGTTAAGATTACCTGGGCAAAGAAGAATACCGGCCAAGGCGCAACCACGAGCACGATTCGAGTCACCCACACCTGGACGAGGACGAAGGACGGCTCCTGGCAAATCCTCGGCGGCATGTCGGCGCCAGTTAATTCAGACGGAAAATAGTCTCGCCGATTCTTCAGCTTTAGTCTTGAAAAAGATTGTCGACCAAGGAGCGATCCTGCTAAGCGCGATTCCCGAATTAAGGGCGGCCAGGGTTATCATGGGAAGCGATCTTATAAGTAACGAGATTGATATGGCACGAACCTATGGCCTTGAAAGGAAGCAGGCGCCGTGGCATCTGCGCTGGTTCTACGGAGTCATGCGCAAAATGTTCGGCAAGGAATTTACCCCGGCGAAGATTCAAATGCGCGTGCCCGGAATTGTCTGGGGTGGGATCCTGATGGAGCTACTGCTGGGCCGGAAGCGGCTTGTCTCGTTGCGTTATATCCAACTCGGGAAAGTTCGCACCGCCGCGCGAATTGGCTGCCCCTTCTGAATCGACATCAATTCTGCCGTGGGCAGAAAAGCCGGGCTCACTGATGAGAAATTGCACGCCGTTCTTGGCCAAGACTTCTCAATCTTCAACCAGACCGAGCGTTTGGTGATTGAACTGGCGGACGCGATGGTGACCGCGCCCTCGAATATTTCCGACGACCTTTACGCGCGTCTCTGCCAGCAATTCTCCGAAGAACAACTCATGCAACTGAGCGCGCAGATTGCGTTCGAGAATTATCGCGCGCGCTGGAATCGCGTGTTTGACGTGGGAAGTGACCACATTTACCGGTCGCAAATCTGATCCTGCTCAGTTTCGAGAGGAAGTCTGACGCCTGCCTCGATTTCTGCTTTGACATTGAACTGATGTCAGGAGTAAAAGCGCCGGCATGATTCCATTAACTGCGCTGTGGATTCCCATTCTCCTGTCGGCGGTGGTGGTGTTTTTCGCCAGCTTCATCACGCACATGCTGCTCACTTATCACAGAAGTGATTACCGCGGCCTGCCGGATGAAGAGCGTATCACCGACGCGATGCGAAATGCCGGCGTGACACCTGGGCCTGTCTATTACTTTCCGTTTTTTGCCTTCAAGGATATGAAGTCGCCGGCGGTGATCGAAAAATTGAAACGCGGGCCGGTGGGCTTTGTCACCGTGCTGCCGAGCGGGCCGCCGGCGATGGGGAAAAATCTGGTCCAATGGTTTCTCTATTGTCTCGTGATCGGTGTCTTTGCCGCTTATCTCTCGGGCCGATTGCTGGCGCCGGCGACTGCTTTCCTTCAGGTCTTCCGCGTTGTTGGCACGATCGCTTTCCTGGGCTACGGCGGCGCCCAGGTTCAGGAATCGATTTGGAGCGGTCGCAGTTGGGTGGTCACACTCAAGCATCTTTTCGATAGCCTGATTTATGGTCTCCTGACGGCGGCAATTTTCGGCTGGCTCTGGCCGAAATCGCTCTAGTGCACTATAACAGATAAGTCGACTTTGCGGAGCTGGTTTCGACGCTACTGATATCGTAGCGCTAACATGGGTTCGACCTTCGTCGCGCGTCGCGCAGGAATATAGCTGGCCAGGGCGGCCACGGCGACGAGCACGACCGAAATCGTGAGGAAAGTCAGCCCATCAGTAGGAGTAACCCCAAATAACAAGCTCGTCATCAGGCGCGTGAGGATGAAAGCGGCGGCGAGACCAATTAAAACCCCAACCGACACCAATCTTAGCCCCTCTCCCAGGGCCAGACCCAGCACATCGCTTCGCTGGGCGCCGAGTGCCATGCGGATGCCAATCTCGTGCGTGCGCTGCGCAATCGCGTAGCTCATGACTCCATAAATTCCCACTGCCGCCAAAACCAGGGCCAGGGCGGCGAAAGCACCGAGGAGGAGCATGCCAAAACGCTGTCGCGCCACCGACTCGGAAACGACTTGTTCCATCGAACTGATATTGGAGACTGGTTGGTCCTTGTCGATCTCCCAGACGCTGCGGCGAATTGTTCCCGCCAGGCTCAGCGGGTCAACATTTGTCTGAACAACCAACGCACGCGGTTCAAAAAATTCAGCCTGTTTATGAGGAAGGTACATCTGCGGCTTGGGCGCAATCCCGAGCTCGTATTGCCGCACATCTTCGACAACGCCGACCACCGTTAACCATTTATTGCTTGAAGTAGACTCGCCGACCTTGATCCGCTTGCCGAGAGCGTCTTCGCCCGGCCAAAATATCCGGGCCGTGGTTTCACTGATCACGACCACTGGGGGCGAGCCGGCTGTGTCTCCCTCCGTTAACTCACGGCCTTTTTGCAGGGCAACTCCCATGGTTTTGAAGTAATGCGAGCTAATCACGCGCGTGATCACGATCGGAACGCGATCGGGCGCGGGATCAGCTCGCCCTTCGATGCTAACACCGACAGAGTCACCACTATTGGTTAGCGGAACATCGGTTACGACCGCGGCCGAAGTTACACCAGGCAGAGCTTCAACGCGCCGGATCAGCTCATCGTAAAAAACCGCGCGCCGCATCCTGTCCGGATATTTTGCCTGCGGCAGCACCATCGTCATCGTCAGCACGTGGTCGGTGCGGAACCCGGGATCGACATTGCGCAGACGGAGAAAGCTGTTGATCAACAAACCGGCGCCGATCAAAAGGAGAAACGAGACCGCCACCTCTATGATCACGAGCACGGCGCGGATGCGATTGCCCCGGCTTGCGGCAGCTGAGTCTCGCCCGCTTTCTTTGAGGGTGTCGTTGATATTGAAATGGGAAACTTGCAACGCGGGCGCGACTCCAAAGATGAGGCCCGTAAGCAGCGACACCAGCAGAGTAAAGGCCAACACCTTGCTATCTATGCCGATGGCCGGCGCCGGCGAGATGTTTGCGGGAATAAATCCTTTCAGCAGACCGACTCCTCCGAGCGCGAGCAGCAGCCCAAGGATGCCGCCTAACGAGGCTAGCAATATGCTTTCGGTCAAAAATTGGCGAATCAATCGTGCGCGGCTCGCGCCCAAAGCGAGCCGCAAAGCGATTTCCTTTTGCCTCACGGCGGCGCGCGCGAGCAGAAGGTTGGCAACGTTCGCGCACGCAATTAGAAGAACAAATGCGACCGCGCCAAGCAGAACAAGCAAGGCCGGCTTGATCTTGCCCACGATATGTTCATGCAATGGAGTTACAACTGCACCGATGCTGGTGTTAGTGGACGGATACTTCTGTTGCAGTCGGGCGGCGACGGTCGTCATCTCGGCTTGGGCTTCTTGTAAGGTGACCCCGGGCTTCATTCGCGCGACCACCTGGAGGTAATGAGCCCCGCGGTTGGCCGCTTCCCGCCCGTCAAACGCAATCGGGATCCAAAGCTGATCGTTGCGGGTCGGAAACTGAAAGCGCTGTGGCATGACACCGACGACTGTGAAACTCTCGCCGTTTAAATTGATTGGCTTCCCCACCACCCCGGGATCACCGCCAAACCGGCGCTGCCAGAGACCGTAACTCATCACCACGACATGACTCGCGCCCGGCCTGTCTTCCGCCGGGCGGAAGGCGCGGCCTAACTGCGGCTCAACTCCAAGCAGCGGAAACAGACTTGCGGAAACCCGCTGACCATCAATCCGTTCCGGATCACCCGCGCCGGTAAGATTAAAACTAATCTCAGTCATTGCGGCGATTCCTGCGAAGACCTGGTTCTGATCGCGCCAGTCAATGTAATTCGCAGCCGCCGGGGTGTCCTGGGGATAACCCTGTTTTGAATTTTCCTCCCACACCATGACGAGCTGATCCGGATTCTTGTAAGGCAAGGGACGCAGGAGGATGGTATTGACGACGCTAAAGATGGCGCTGTTCGCGCCAATGCCGAGGGCGAGCGCGATTCCCGCCACCGCCGTAAAGCCCGGATTTTTCCACAGCATCCGCAGCCCGTAACGCAGATCCTGCCACAAATCGCCGATCAGACTCGTCTTCTCATTTCCAAGCACAACCGACTCCGGTGGCACGCGGCGCTCGATTCGCTTCAGTTCACGCACCAGCAGATCGTTCTCAGTCAATGTCGGCAAGGCGGCCTCGTAAGCTTCTGCTTCGCTCGCGCCCCGACTGAGTGCCTGCTCGTACTGATCCTCAAGGTGCTGCGATAATTCCTCGACGATTTCGCTCTCGCGCGACGGCGTCAGCCCTAAGTTGGCCAACTGTTTCCTAATCTCTGCCTTAAAGTCAGGCATGAACAATCCCAGTGATGCGATTAACGGCGCCGACGAACTCCTGCCAGCCGTCGCGTTGCGCCGCCAGAACCTTTTTGCCCGCGGCGGTGAGACGGTAATATCGACGGCGGCGTTGTCCCGCTTTCTCTACCCAGCGCCCGCGGATCCAGCCGCGCTTTTCAAGCCGGTAGAGGAGCGGATAAAGCGAAGCGAGATTGAACCGGAGCACGCCGCGCGAGCGTAACTCGATTAGCTGCCCAATATCGTAGCCATGCCGGGGCCGGTCCTCCACCAGGGAGAGAATCAACAATTCCGCGCTCCCCTTCTTCAACTCCCGATCGAGGCGTGGTGAAGACATATATTGTATAGCAACATATAAAGCGGAAGAGAAAGGAGCTGTCAACCGCCAATTCATTTCGCCTCGACCGCAAGCTCACCGCTGGCCAAAATGCTTGCGCGAAGTCTTTGATTTCGGGACAAGACCTCATCCTTCATCCTTCATCCTTCATCCTTCATCCTTCATCCCTCATCCTTCATCCTTCATCCTTCATCCTTCATCCTTCATCCTTCATCCCTCATCCCTCATCCTTCATCCCTCATCCCTCATCCTTCATCCTTCATCCTTCATCCTTCATCCTCCATCCCCTCCTACTCCTTCGACCCTATCTCCACCAGTCGTTTGGTCAGAAAGACCAGCCCAGCCATCTGCCCCCATTCGGAGAGAAGATTCCCGAACACCTGCCCCCACTTGCTCTCAGGCTTGGCGCGCCAGAAGAGCACAAACCAGACAATGCCGGTAAGACCGATAAAGATGAGGAGCGAATGTTCGACCAGGAAATTCCAAACCGGGCTCGGGCCATGGGCACGATAGCGTCGACTCTCCTTCGATCCGACTTCATAGAAAAACTTCGTTCCGAGAATGATCATGACCGAGCCGCTCCAGTCGGCGATCGCATTGCCGCAGAACGCGCCCAGGTGGGACTGCGGATCAAGCACAAGATAGCCGGCAAACCAAAGCGCGAGGAGCGCCGCCGCCACGATCGTGAGCGAATGGCGTCCCCACCAGCCTCGCCTGTGCCGCTTTTTTAGAGTCATCCTAAGCGTGCAGTCCCATCGTCGTTCCCGAAACCACGATCCGATTTGATCCAAACCCTCGACTCAATCAAGCCGGCAAAATCCGGGTTGGCCGCTTCACCCGTGATTCTTCTGCCGTTCCTCCCGTAGCAAGCAGCGGTTGGGAGCGAATGCAGAGAGTCTTTACCTCCGGCTAGTGGCGGATCGCGCTCCAAACCGGCCGCGCACAGGACAAATTTCGGCTGCTTTCCTGAGCAATCTTCTGCTTTGTCCTATTTCCCGCGGCTTGCTGGTGGCACGATCCCATTCATGCGCAGATACTCGACCAGTTGGCCATAGTGATCGAAGGCGTGAGCAGGTGCGAATGTGGCGAGCAACAGGCGGGTGGTCGGTTTCCCACTGCCGGAGCTAATCGGCTGGACTAGGTTTGACGCGTTTAGAGTCGCGACAACCTTATGGCCAAACGCGAAGGAATCTTTTAGATACTTAATGATGTCCGCCTTTGTGGTCATGTTGTCCGGTCCTTTGCCATCGTTAACCGTGTCGGGAGCTTTCTCGCCGGTGATCGGTGACCAGATCAGGTAGTTGGAGGCCGCGACGTGTTTTAGTTGCTGGCCAAAGTTGCGCACACCTTTGTAGTCGCTGCCCGAAAGGTTCAGTTTTTCCGGGGAGAAATCGAACTTCTCCGCCGGCATCGCTTCGGCGGCTTCGACAATTTCCTTCTCGACAAGCGAGATTTCGCGATCGATCGCTGATGCGATGGTCGCTGGAGTTGAAGGTGAGCCCGATGTCGCGGCCGCAGGAGAGCTTTTGTCGCTTTGACCATAGGCCAGGTTTGCGCAGCAGAGCGATATGAGGAGCAGCAGCATCTTTACATCTTTCATGGGATGAGATTAAGCGTTTGTTGTGGCGCTGCAAAGTCGAGAAGTTGAGCAGGGTGAAGAATAGAAATAAGCATCGCGGAAATCGGGTCGGTGGAGTGCCGGGCGCACTGACGCTTAGGGATGATTTCGGAGTTACTGCGCTCTGATTACGGCTGCTTTCCTAAAAGCAATCTTCTTGTTCTTTCTAGTTTGAAAGCCCGGCCATCCGCTCCGCGATCCGTTACGGCATGGCTTTTGAAATCAATCTTCCTGGCACGATGCCCGATCCCGGCTGCAAAATCTCCTGGATCCTTGCTCGTGATCGTACTCTTGATCGCTGTCGGGGTCAGCGCGCCCGGCTACAGGGACCGGTCTCGGTGATCCCGGCGACAGCTCGCAGCGGTCCGAATCATTGCTCGCTTGACATTCGCTCCCCTGCCAGGGCAAGACTCGCGCACATGAACGAAAACATCAGCCAACTGCGAGATATGACCGGCAACCCAGCTCCGCTCGGGCTGCTTGGGTTCGGTATGACAACCGTTCTGCTCAACCTGCATAATGCAGGATTTTTCCCGCTCAACAGCATGATCCTGGCAATGGGCATCTTTTACGGCGGAATTGCGCAGATCATCGCCGGGCTATTGGAGTGGCGAAAGGGGAATACCTTCGCCACCACCGCCTTCATATCCTACGGCTTCTTCTGGCTCTCACTTGTCGGGCTCATCGTGCTGCCGAAAATCGGTTGGGGCGCGGCCGCGGACGAGAAAGCAATGGCCGCTTACCTCGCTATGTGGGGTTTGTTCACGCTCGTCATGTTTCTCGGCACTTTGCGATTGCATGTCGCCGGTCAGGTGATCTTTGGCTCTCTCACCATTCTGTTTTTCATGCTCGCCTACGCCGATCTCACGGGCGCAGGGGCGGGCTTCCGGCAAGCCACTGGTTACGAGGGGATTTTTTGTGGTTTCTCAGCTATCTACGGCGGCCTGGCGCAGGTGCTCAATGAATTATATGGCCGCACGATCCTGCCTCTGGGTCTGCGTAACAGGTAATTTAGCCCAGGACTGCGATGTCGTTGCTCTTGCTCTTGTTGTCTGCCGGGTTCCGAGCCCGGCTACAACATTTTCTACTCCTGAGCAGTCTTCCTCTTATTCGCCGCTTCAATATCGCGATCGGGCTCGTGCCGGCAAACGTGTGCTGAGTCCGCGCGCACCTGATTAATCAGGTCTACTCTTGTGGTGGCGGCGTCGGATCGGGTGCAGGTTTTTCTTTTTTTTGGGCCATTCAGCATCTTTGATCATAACCCTGGTGGGATGTCGAGAATTTCTTTGGGGGCCCCCGCCCATAAGCTCGAAGTATGTGCTACCTCCTGAGGTTACGCGCCTGAATTCCTTTGCCAGACGCGCGGGGCCTGCGCAGCTTCGTTCGCCTTTGTCCTTTCGACTTTCTTAGCTAGCCTTTCACATCGCCGCGGTCGCCCTGGCCTTTCTTGACCTTGGTCTTGGCTTTGCTTCGGCGGTCAGCCGCGAGGGAGCGGCCGACCTTCACTTGCTTCTTGAATTCGCCCTGCTTATTGCGCCGGGCGTAGCGCTTGTCCCCTTTGTGGGGCTCGATCACAGTGCGTTTGCTGGTTTTGCGTGTTGCCATTCGACTTCTCCTCCCCGCCTCTAATCGTTTGGCACCGGGCAAATGCGTGTCGGCGCGGCCGCATCTCATGCGCTGGCAATCGAAAAAGTCTCATGGGCGGCGCAGAGACGCGCCGGCTCCAATTTCGCGCTGCCTCCTCCGTGCGCGCCATGCTCCGCCTCGCCAGCTTGATGAGGAAGACCGCCGTTAGAGCGAG
Organism: Chthoniobacterales bacterium; assembly: GCA_036825615.1. Lineage (GTDB taxonomy): Bacteria > Verrucomicrobiota > Verrucomicrobiia > Chthoniobacterales > UBA10450 > JAICXG01. The sequence continues at coordinate 24,623 of DAISXY010000002.1, read as the reverse complement.
TCCAGCTCTTTCGATTTTCTTCGTCACAGAAACAACAGATAGAGAATTCCCAGCCAAAAGAGCCAGACCGACAGGTTGAACGTGACGCTCGTGACGTCTCGCACCCAGGAGTGATAGACGGCCAGGTAATGCACGCTCGGACGACTCAATTGCTCCCGCGGCAAGCTCTCGAGCGCCTCGAGCACGCCTTGTTTGACATTGGCTTCCATGAGCATCTCGCCCAGCAACACCAGCATTCCGACCGTGTAGGCGAAAAACGTAAAGAGCTTCAGGGCCATTTTTGCCCCGTGCAGGAAATAATAGATCGCCACCACCATGGCGAAATTGATTGTGATCATTTGCCCGAACCAGGCGACTTCGTGCTCGGTCGTGGAGCGAGCGAGATTGAGAAGATCCAGTTCCGTCACACGAGTTCTTGGTGTATGCGCAACCGCACTGGCTGGCAAGGTTGCAAATCACCTGATCGGCTGGCGCCGACCCACCGAGCCGCGGTGACAACATGATTGCTCTTGCTCCCGCCCTTTTGCCGCGATCACCGATCCCCGGCTACAACGGCGCGGCCCAAGGTGCGCCGGCTACAGGAGCAGCTTTGCCGTAGCGCTCGAATGACCGGCGCGCTTGGAAAGCCCGGCCGTTCGCCACCCGATCCGTTACGGCATGGGTTCCGAAATCAGTCTCTGCGGGGAGCAGCGACTCCGGCTAGAACGGGCGACAATTCCGAACTTCGACCCGTGGCAATCGCCCGGCTTATTCCCGATCGTAAACGTCTATCTCGGGTTTGCTCACGCCGGAATAGGTGACGGTTTCAGTGAGTGTTTTGCCGCCGGCGGAAACTTCCCAGCGATGAGTCTCGATGGTTTTGCCCTTTAGGTTGTAAGTCAGCTCGATAGTATGATCGTCGACCTTACTGCCAGTGACACTCATGCCTTTAGGAACGCGCGGACCGGTCGGTGTGTATTCTTTGCCATCGAGTTTAAAATTAAGATGGTTCTTGTAGGCCGGGACGACAAGGGAGTAGCCGTCGTCTTGCCATTTCTTTATCTCGATTGGGAGCGGCGACATGACTTTGACTGAAGCGCTTTCCCAGGTGCCGGCGAGGCCGGAGCTGCCCTCGGTCCGCTTTAAAGTCGATTCCACCCGCCCAGTCGATCCATCCGGCCGCATGTTTTCGTCCATGGTGGTCAAGGTTTGTCCATCGTCCGAGAGGGTCCACTTGGATTTGGCGGTGACTTTGCCGTTCCGCTTATTGGTCGACTCCCAGCTGTTTGGCCCCATCGCTTTGATCGACCAGGTATCGCCGAATTTCGTGACGTGAGGTTTCCCATCGAGAGTCATGGTCTCAACGTCGTCGCCAAAGCTGAAACGGTACTGGCCGCCGCCGGCGTCTTCGATCTTGTATTGCAAGCCGTTGAACTGGCTCTTGTCGGGATTCAATTTCCATTTCCCGACAAAGGAATCTTCGGCCGCGACCGCGCTCGCGCTGCCAAGGCTGAGGAGCGCGAAGAGTACTAACATGCGTGGATAGATGGATGTTGTCATGGCGGCATCTTTGACTGGTCGGACCGCTTTAGGGAAGAAGAAAATCGTCGTCCAGCCCGCTACACTGAAATAGGTTCGGGAGGAAAGGGATCAATCAGCGATTTAGCCTCCAAGGGGTTCGGGCGTAGAGCTCGTCGAATGCGCGTAAGGCTGAGCCAATGCTTGTGCCGAAGCCTACGACCCCTCCTTTAATCGAGCGGCCCGTGTAGGCGACATACCGGCCTCGGTCAAGCGCAATCCGCGGATGCCGCAGGGCTGCGGCCCCGAAGGGATGCGCGGCGCAGTACCTCGTGACCTCGCTCATCAGAGCTGCGTCGCCTTCAAGTCTTACCTTTTTTCTCGCCATCGAGTGGCCTTCCCCGCTCGCGTGATGCCGGTCTGACCCAAGATTCGGCTACGACGCGGAAGTTTGCGATCAGCGCCTGGCCCGTCTTCCACCAGGGAGATGTACTAGAAGATTCGTTTCGAATCCCCGCTGCGGTCGGGTCAAGAGCTTCTGCAGTGGGTCTAGCAACCGAAATCAGCGATCCCGGGTAGAACGCATGGAACCCGCAATCTTATTAATTGCCTTCAATGCCCGACTTCCAATTACGGTAAGTGTTCGGCTTTATAGACAACGCCGCCCTTCATGACGAAGACGACTCGCCGCACGGCGGTAATGTCTTTCACTGGGTCGCCGTCCAAAGCAATAATGTCGGCTTGATAGCCAGCGGCGATGGAGCCGATCCGATCGCCCAGCCGCATGGCTGCGGCGCCGAGTGACTGGGCCGAGGTCATGGCAGTCATCGGCTCAATGCCGCAATCGCGTACTCGATCAATGAACTCTTCGGCGTTGCGACCATGCGCACCGGCGAGGGCATCGGTGCCGAAGACGATCTTGAGTCCGGGAGTGCTAGCTCCGCGCCGGACGATCTCGTGATCGAGGTCGACCGCTTTCGCCATCGCGGCGAAGCCTTCTTCGGTATAGCCCTCGGTCCCGATAAACTTGTCCTTGTTAGCCATGTAGTTCTCAATCACGAGCCCGGCTTGCGGATCGAAGTAAGTGCCGTGTTCAGCTAACACTTTCAGATCGTCATCGGTCGCCATCGTGCCGTGCTCGACCTCCGTGCAACCGGCGAGCGCGGCCGCCCGCACGGCGTTCTTGTAAGCGTGAACGAGAGTGCGCAATCCCAGCTTGTTCGCTTCCCCACAGGCGGCGTTGAGTTGCTCCTGCGATAGAGTCATGCCGCCGCCTTTGCGGATGGATTCCGAGGCAAAGATTTTGATTAGATCGGCGCCGGCCGCTTTTTGTTTGCGGACGAACTCACGAACCTGATCGGGCGTACCGGTTTTCTCACCTTCCCCTACCAGGGGCTCTACGGCGGTGAGAATGCGCGGACCGGGCAGGGCGCCCTTTGCGATCGCATCACGGAGCGGCACGTCCATCGGTGAACCGACGCTCTGCACGGTAGTGAACCCGGCCCTGAGTGTGGCCCAGGCATTCGCGGCCGACTGATAGGCGGCAAACTGCGTTGTCGCATCGGCACCCTCGTTCCTTCCATCCGGCCCGAAGCTCCAGGTGATGTGAACATGGGCATCAATCCAGCCAGGCATAACCGTGAAGCTTCGGAGATCGTAGTCAACCGGCGAGGCCTTAGGATCGAGAGCGAGGATCTTCGAGCCTTCGATGACGATGTGTGTCTCGGGTAAGACATGGCCGCGGCCATCCAAGAGCTTGTTGGTGGCGATAACAATGCGTCGGTTTTCATGCGGCGCAGTCTTATCCTCGTTAGGCGCAGCGGCACAAAAGAGGCCGAGCAAGGCGTAGACGAGGATGGCGGATGTTCGAAGCATAGGTTACGTTTTAAGTCAAAGCACGGACACTAGCCGGCTTCTTGCGGCACTGACACGTTAGTATCATGAACGGTTTCCAAACTTCGTGACGTGAGGTTTCCCAGCGAGAGTCATCGCCGGAGGAACGCCTCGCATTGAGTTCCGGTTCCTATTTTTGCCATCGAGTCCTCTATCCCTATTCTCCTCGGTCCGGTTCCCTATTCTTCCGCACTCCCTCCAATTCCCAGCAAGGGGACCGCCGCACCGGCTTATGGCGGCGAGCCCTCATATGCCCCGGAGCTCGGATCGCCGGATGTTGGAAGTAGATTACCGAAAAAATCGTAGCGGCCCATATTGGGCAGAAGTTCTCCGGCCTCGAGCACGGGAGAATTTGCCGGTGCGGTAAACGAAACCGTTGGCCTGCCGTTCGCATGATAGGTTGGATCGTTCAAACCCGGGTCAACCACCTGGCTCTCCGTCTCCTGCGGAGTTGAATAAGATATTCCGTCATATATCCAGGTCGGTGTCCCCGAGCCCACCAGCCAGTAAATGTTGTTTCCCATCTCGACTCCCTTCGCGACCTGCACCATCGTGGGCTTTGTCGAGTAAAGAACATTGTTCTTTATCAGATTTGGGAGTGAGCCTGTAAAGGAGATACCTGCTGCGTTAATCGCTCCACGATCGTCCGCGCTCACGGAATAGATCGAATTGTTATAAATTTGAAGACCATCAATTCCGCTTGAGCTATCGCAAAGGAGGTAAATTTCCCCGGGGCTATATCCGCTCTTGAGGTCGTTATTCGTGCAAATGTTATACCGGACAACGGTATTCGTGGTCGTGAATCCCTGAAAGCCGTAGACCGCGGCACAAAATCCATCATTATCGTGTGCGTAATTGTACTGGATTGTGACGTTCGATGAATTCCAATCCGCATCGAAGGCTCCGCCATCATAGGCATAACTGTGCATTTGATAAACTTCGTTATATTGAACCGTCACTCGATCTGAAGCCCAGCTCCAAATTGCATTTGGTGTATACTGATTCGTCACCGTTCCCTCCGGGGCCAGTCCGCCATTGTAGGCCAGGTTATTGGAAAGCAGCACGCGCTGGGAACTCGCCACGGCGATTAGATCGCCGCCCACGTCGTGGACGGTGCAGTTTCGCACCGTAATATTCGAACTTCGCGGGTCACCGTCGATGAATCCGTAATTGAAGTTGAAGCCGACGTGAATTCCATACCACTGATTGGTGTTGGAAGCAGTGACATTGTCGATCAATACATTGACGAAGGTTGCGCGCTGCCCTGTGGGAGCAACCACAATCAGGCCGCTGTCGTAGCGAGGAGTGTCTGTAGTCGTGACGTCGTGGACAACGCAGTTCGAGACATACAAATGGTGAAGCACCTTGTCATCCGAGACGGCAGCGAAATAGATCCCAAACCGGTTGGACCCGGTAATCTCGAGCCCATCAATTTCCCAATACTCCTGATCGGTGAGTCGCACCGCCGCCTCGTCAGCCGAACTGGCCTGGATCACGGGCCTGGCGCCCCTTCCATAGCTGCCGATAGTTATCGGCGCAGCCGGAATACCGGAACCCAATGGAGTTAACGTGCCGGAAAATACCTCACCTTTGTGCAGGCAAATTGCATCACCTGGGAGAAAGGTGACTTGGTTGACCTTGCTAATGGGCCAGGGCGACGAGGGCGACGTCCCAGAGTTGTTAGGATCTCCGGAATTGCTGATGAAATATCTGATCCCGCTTTTCGCGTTGGAATCGGCCTTACCCACCGCTGCGCGGGAGGAGGCGAGGGCGATGACGATGATCACGATGCTTCCACTGAACAGGCGGACTAAACAAATTCTCAGCACGATCGTTTTTCCTCTTCACTCCTTTGTTCGTAAAACTGCCTGAGCTTGGCCGGAAAAAACGCCCGGCGGCGCGCCCCTAGACTCCGGAGAAGGCGGACCCCCTGCAACATCTTACTGGATTGCTGTTTCGGCTTTCACCCCGTCGAGATCACTCCCATCAGCGCCTTCATTCCTTCCCTCCGGGCCCGAACCTCCAGGTGATGGGGAGCGGATATTCCGATGAGGCAGAGGCGACCACGGTGCGAGCCGTCGCACTTCGATTCCTGCCTGGAACGCTCTCTTGCACCTTTGCGATTGCATTCGCATCCGCAGGTTTGTTACGATCAGGCAATGAGAAACATTCGTCGTCTGGCTGCCGTTCTGCTGAGTGGAATCCTGGCACTCAGTGTCTCCCGCGGGCTTAGCCAGGAAGTATCTACTGCCACGCCGATAATCCATGTCTCGTTTGATCAATTGGTTCCAAGTTCTTACCCGGTTATCCACCCGCGTTTTGATCGACTGCGTTCAACTACCTATCCGGTAATTCATCCCGGTATCCCACAGGTGCACATTAGCGACAACCTGGTTAGACCAACCAGTCAGCCGCTCCTGCTTACCTATCCGATATTGCCTGCGCCAGCACCGACAACCAGGCAACTGTCACCTCGAAACACTCACTCAAGGTTCCAGTCCCGTATTGGGCCCCGTCCTGTTTACTTCACTCCCACTCGGCCATAGCTCGACTGCCTACCACATGCGCGCTTGTGCGGCAAAGCCCATGCGCTCCTCGGCAGCGCCTGCCGGGCAAGATTTTGCTACTCTTGTGCTATCGCCGTGCGCTGCTCCCGGGATCGCTTGTTTCCACTTCCCGCTGCTCCACTTTCACCGCCTGGCTTGACGGGGCAACGCCTTGGCCAAGCTGGTCGGCATACACCTGGGTGAACTCAGCCCCGAAGAGCAGGATTTGCGCAGAGTAATAGACCCAAAGCAGTAGCGTAATGAGTGAGCTTGCGGCGCCATAGGCAGAGGCGGCGCTTCCGCTGCCGAGATAGAGGCCAAGCGCCCATTTTCCGATGGCGAAAAGGATCGTAGTCATGATAGCTCCAATCCAAACGTCGCGCCAATGCACCTCGGCATCGGGAAGAAACTTGAAGATACCCGCGAAAAGCAGCGTGATCACAACGAAGTCGAATATCCAATAGATAATCAGAGCCATTATTAAGCCGCCCGGGAGGGTCGCCTGAAGGTAATGGCTGACTGCCTTGAGCAGGCTTTCAAGAACGAGCGAGACAAGCAGCAAAAAACAGATACCGCCGACCATGGCAAAGGATAGGAAGCGATTGCGAAGATAGGTCAGAATCCCGGCGCCTGGTTTGGCCTTGACTCCCCAGATGGTATTGAGCGCATCCTGTAGCTGACCGAACACCCCGCTTGCCCCGAAAAGCGCGAGGAGCACGCCGATGACCGTGGTGATGACGCTCTTGTCGGGCTGGGCTGTCTTGTGCGCGATGCCGCGGATGACATCAACCGTGCTCTTGTCGAGGAAGTAAGTCATTTGCTCGGTTAGCTTTTGCCAGCCGCCGGCTGGGTCGTGCTGATAAAACAGGCCGACGAGTGCAAAGAGCACGAGCACAAGGGGCGCAAGCGAAAAGACGGTGTAATACGCCAGAGCCGCGCCAAGCTGCGGAGCTTTGTCATCGAGCCACTCAATCGCCGTCTGTTTAAAGAGCGAAATGGTGCGGCGGAAAAAGCCGAGCCGTGTTTTTGAAGCTTGCGCCATGTAGCTTCCTTCGGATCAGCGTTGCCGAATGGGCGTGTGCTTGCCGCTGGCGAGTCAGAATCCCGGGCGCGACGCGGCATTGGTCACCGCCGCCGGCTAGAGCTATAGCGTCCGCTGTCCTCAGCGGCAGAGCTTCAGAATCGGCGTCAACACCTCTGCGGCATAGCTCTTGCCTTGCAAGACTGGGACACCTGGGGGTTGGTGCCAGGCATTCCGGCCTGGCACCATGGGTTACAAGCCTTACTTCAAGGTGATCTCGCGCATGACCTTGTCGCCGAGAATCTCGCGGATTTGCTGCCGCTGTGTCGCCGTGTTGCGTTGCTGTTGCTCGCTCCCTTCAATCTTACGCGCGATCGGATCGAACTTCTCCCGCGCGCCATCGAACGCCGCCATGTTCGCTTGTTCCACCATGAGCAGGATATCGAAGTCCTGTGGGTTGGCCGCGTCCCCAAGCAGGATCTTGTAATCCATAATGAGGTTTTGCTTCTTCGCTTCGTCAAACGATCCTTTAAAGGTCTTAGCCAAACCTTTGAGGTAGTCGTCAGTCATACCGTATTTGGTCTTGACCATGGTCACGGTCCAGACCGGACCTTCGGTGTATGGCGCATCGCTCTGCGCGCGGCTGAGGTGGCTGAATGCGACCGTGGCCGCGAGAACTGTCACTGACACGATTAGCTTTTTCATAGTTGTTATTGTTTACCCTTGTTGGGCGGATGGAGGGTGAAGACTGGGGACGGCGGGGTCAATCATAAAAATCCCAGGAACGGCGGATTCAAAAGGTCTGGAATTTCATCTTGTCGCGGTCAGATTCCCACATGCCGAAAACCGGGCGTTGTTCCTGGGCTACAAGCGAACCCTCGATTACTTATCACGACACGGAATGGGGCGTGCCTGTACATAAGGATCGGCTCCTCTTTGAGTTTCTCATCCTCGAAGGAGCGCAGGCCGGCTTGAGCTGGAGCACGATTTTGCGAAAGCGGGAAAATTATCGTCGTGCTTTCGATAACTTTGATGCGCGAAAGATCGCACGCTACGGCGCGCGGGATGTGCAACGGCTCCTGGCCGATCCCGGGATTGTGCGCAACAAGCTCAAGATCGCAGCCACAATCCAGAACGCGAAGGCGCTGCTCGAGCTACAACAGGAAACGACCCTTGATCGACACCTTTGGAGTTTTGTCGGCGGAAAACCGAAACAGAACCGCTGGCGCACTCTCGCTGAAGTGCCGGCGCACACGGTGGAATCCGATGCAATGAGTCAGGACCTGGCCCGGCGCGGATTCAAGTTTGTCGGCTCGACGATTTGTTACGCACTCATGCAGGCGACCGGGATGGTAAACGATCATCTCGTGAGTTGTCCGCGACATTGCCAGGTCGCGCGGATGCAACAGTCTCGTTAGGCGCAGATCTGGAACCAGCCGGCCCTCCGGCCGTGATTGCGGCGTAAAACGGGCGGCCCGAGCGCGGGCCGGCTCCAATCCCGTTGGCCGTCGCGGCGCACAATCCCGGACGGGACTGGCGAAAGATCGGCAACCGGGTCATGCTCCTGCGAAAGAAACTGAGTAGCTTTGACTGGATGAACCATTCCCATCACGACTCACGGGATTTCGGACGCGCTTTTGCGGTCGGCGTCGCGCTTAACTCTGGGTTCATTGTTGCAGAGGTTGTGTTTGGGTTGTTTAGCCACTCGCTCACGCTCCTGGCCGATGCCGGACACAACCTGAGTGATGTCCTTGGGCTGGTGATGGCGTGGGCGGCGTCCAATTTGCAGGAACGACGCGCGACCGAGCGCTACACCTATGGCTTGCGGCGCAGCTCGGTCCTGGCCGCGCTCTTCAATGCCCTCCTTCTCCTCGTCAGTATCGGCGCGATCGCGTGGGAGGCGATCCGGCGTATCATCCAGCCGGAGCCGGTCGCGGGGCTCACCATCATCTGGGTGGCAGCGATCGGCGTGGTGGTAAATGGAGTTACGGCCTGGATGTTCATGCGCGGGCGCAAAGGCGATCTCAACATCCGCGGCGCCTTCCTGCACATGGCCGCGGATGCAGCCGTATCGGTCGGAGTCGTGATCGCCGGCGTGATTATCCTGTTTACGGGTTGGTCATTGCTCGACCCAATCGTCAGCCTGTTCATTGTCGCGATCATTCTTCTCGGCACCTGGGGTTTGTTTCGCGACTCGCTTAATCTCGCGCTCGATGCCGTGCCCGAAGGGATCGACCTGAATGCGGTCAAAGATTATCTCGAAAACCTCCCGGAGGTGGCGGAGTTGCATCACCTGCACGTCTGGGGTTTGAGCACGACGGAGACCGCCTGCACCGCCCACATCGTGAAGCACGACGGCCAGCTCGACGATCAGCTGTTGAAACGAATTGCCGATGGTTTGCATGAACGCTTTGGGATCGCGCACACGACGGTGCAACTCGAAGCCTGTGCCGGGCCCGATTGCCCGACAGAATCACAGGACGCAGTGGCGAGTTCATGAGCGGGCAAATCACCAAAGCGGTCCTGCTCGCAGCCGGTCGCGGGACCCGAATGGGCGAGCTAACCAGCGAGATGCCGAAACCGATGATCGCGGTCCGAGGCAAACCGATTCTCCAGCACATCATCGAGGGTCTGCGTGAGGCGGGAGTGTCGCAGTTGCTTGTGATTGTCGGTTATCGCGGCGAGATCGTGAGGGAGAGATTCGGCGACGGATCGGCACTTGGGGTGACGATCGAGTATGCGCTCCAGGCGGTGCAGGATGGGACCGGCAAGGTGGTGGAACTGGCGCGGGAGTTTGTCGCCGGGGAGCCGTTTATCCTTAGCTACGGGGATATCTTAGTTGAGCCGGCAAATTATTTGCGACTCATCCGGCTCGATCCCGATGTGCAGGCGATCGTGAGCGTGAAACGCGACGAAGATGTGAGTAAAGGCGGGGCGGTTTTTGTCAACGCGCGCTTCGAGCTGATTGATCTGCGCGAGAAACCCAAGCCGGGCGAGCCGACCAGCCCGTGGTACAATGCCGGGATCTATACCTTTCGTCCGAGCATCTTCGATTTCACGGCCCGGTTGCAACCGTCCGCACGGGGCGAGTACGAGCTGACGGATGCGATTCGCGCCCTCGCCCATTCCGGAAAGAAGGTGCAGGCGCTGGAATTAAGCGGCGCCTGGGCCGACGTCCGCGATCCCGAAGTGCTGGCACAATTGAATCGTTAGGCTCACTCAGTTGTAGCCGGGATCGGCGATCTCGGCCGAACGTCTGCTGGCAACCCAAGCCGCCGGGGTCACCGATCCCGGCTACAACCGCGCGGCATGAAAAAGGCAGCGCAGAAAGACCTTAGGAGAGCTCGTCGCCATTGTCGTTTTCCTCCGGTTCTTCGCCGATTTCCTCCTCGATTACCCGGCGGCGTTTGGGCGAGAGAAAAGGCCGGAGAAAACCGTAAAGGAGATAGCTGAGGAAAATCACCGCAGCCATCCATTGGTAGAATTTCACTGTCAGGGCGAGGAGCGCGATGAGGAAAAGGAAGCGCGGGATGGAACGGGTGGTGCGCCAGTTGATCGCCTTGAAACTTGGGTAACGAAACCGGCTGAACATCATGAAGGAGAGAAAGAGCATCAGGACCGGGAGGGCATATTTCCAACGGCCGATGGTGCGCTGGCCTTCATCAAGCCAAAGCATGAAGAGGGTGAGCGACGCGATCACGCCCGCTGCCGCCGGGATCGGGAACCCGGTAAAATTTTTGTCCGCGGCCGAGGCGGAACTAAGGGCAGCGACGGTGTTGAAGCGGGCGAGGCGGAGCGCGCCGCAGGCGAGGTAGACGAAGGCGATCATCCAGCCGAGGTTTTGGAATTCGCCGAGCACGATCTGGTAGACGAGCAGCGCGGGCGCGATCCCGAAGGAGATCAAATCGGCTAACGAATCAAACTCCCGGCCAAACGCGCTCTCATGGCCGCCGAGTCGCGCGAGCCGGCCATCGAGCAGATCGAAAATGCAGGCGGCGAGAATGAACCAGATCGCGTCGTGAAAATCCGATGCCGCCTCGGCCAGCTCGAGCCGTTGCGCGCCGTCGTAGATTCGCAGCACCGCCGCGAAACCGCAGAAGAGGTTCCCTGCCGTCATCAGGTTCGGCAGGAGATAAACTTTGGGGCCGCGGTTTTCGTGCATCGTCTTCAGGATAGGCGCGCAATCGGGCTCGCACCGCCGGCGACCCGGTCGCCCACTTTCACGAGCACGGTGGCGCTGAGCGGGAGATAGACCTCGGTGCGTGAGCCGAAGCGGATCATGCCGAAACGCTCGCCTTTGCGCAAGGTGTCGCCGACTTGTGACCAGCCGACAATCCGGCGTGCGATCGCGCCGGTGATTTGCCTGACGACAAGGGTGGCGCGGGGGTTTTCGAAACCCCAGGTCATCGATTCGTTTTTTGCCGAGCACTCCGGGTTGCGGGCATCGAGACAAAGCCCGGCGCGATGTTGGCGATAAGTGATGCGGCCGTCGATCGGTGCGCGGTTGGTGTGCACATCGAAGACCGAAAGGAAGATCGCGACCCGGCGCATGGTCTGCCTGACGACTTCGTTCTCCTCGAGTTCGGCCACTTCCACAACCACGCCATCGGCTGCGGCCACGACCACATCCGGGTCAGCGGGCGAGAGGCGTTCCGGATCACGGAAAAAAAGGAAGACGTAGAAGATGAGGAGAATGAAAACGATCGTCAGCCACGAGGACACGAAGAGACTCGCGAGCGCGCAGAGGATCAGGATGGCGAGAATCCAGCGTGCTTCGTAAAGCGTTTGCAGGCGCATCGGAGGAGTGAGTTTCGGGTTCCTGATTCGGCCGGTCAAGGATCGGGCGGCGCGACGCATCCTATAAGTTAGCCTGCTGCTGCGGCGCGAGGGCGCGCCGGCTCCAAAGGGTCAGTTGCAGGCGCCTGGCAGGAACGCCAGGCATTCGAGCCGGCCCGGCGAAAAAATGGCGGCTTTGGAGCCTGGCCTGCCCTCAGGCCGCTCATCAGAAATCGGACTGCAGATTACGAGTGACAAACTGTTTCGCTGCCGCATCATCCCCGAAATGGAAGCTGTCGCGCCGCGCGTGCTCGATCATCCTTTCGCGGCGGCACAGCTGTCGCTTCTGCGGTTGAAAACCACTCCGCCTCATGAGTTCCGCCGCGCCCTGCACAAACTCGCGCTCCTGCTCCTGATGGAAGCGGCGCGGCAATGGGAAACGCGCAGTCTCGCGATCGAAACTCCGCTCGCCAGTTTCAACGCGACGATGTTGGTGCGGCCGGTTGTGCTTGTGCCGATTCTGCGCGCCGGGCTTGGTTTGCAGGAGGGCATGATTCCGCTCATCCCTGAGGCCAGCACCGGGCATGTCGGGATTTATCGCGACCCGCAAACACTCCAGCCGATGGAATATTTCTCCCGCTTCCCTAACGAGCTGCCCAACGCCGAAGTGCTCGTGCTCGATCCGATGCTCGCCACCGGCGGGAGCGCCGCTGCGGCGGTGACGCTGGCGAAGAAAGCGGGTGCGCGACGGTTACAGCTCATTTGCGTGCTCGCCTCTCGGCCGGGAATCGCCAGCTTTCAGCAGCCGCACCCCGATGTGCCGATCATCGCCGCCGCGATCGATCCGGAGCTGAACGACCACGGCTATATCGTGCCCGGGCTCGGCGATGCGGGCGACCGCTATTTCGGCACCTAGTGCAGTGTCAGACTTAATCGGGGCGTCGGAGGCGATTCCCGCCAGCCTTTGCAGCTGGGGCGCCGCCGTTCCGCGGCGCGTGTCAAACTCGACCGCTTAAAGCGGTCGAGTTCGCCTCTGAAGATGTGCATTTGCCTCTGAGATGTGCATTTAAAGGCGATCGATGAAAAAAGCCGGGGTCTCACTTTCCAAGTGAGATGCGCGAGATAGCTCGACCTCGTTAGGCATTACGTCGCATCTGCCCAGGCCAGCCATTCGCGCGCTAACCTAACGAGCGCGCGGCTGCAATAACGTGCTCGGCGTCGATCCCGAATTCTTTCATGACTTCGGCGCCGGGGGCGCTGAGGCCGAAGCGATGCAGGCCGATGATCTTGCCGTCGAGCCCGACGTACTGCGACCAGATCTCGGGCACCCCGGCTTCGATCGCCACCCGTCTCCTACACTCGTTAGGTAGAACTTCTTCGCGATAACTCTGTGACTGCCGTTCAAACCGTTCGAAGCAGGGCATGGAAACAACCCGGGTCCCCTCGCCCAACTCTTTCGCCGCCGCCAGGGCATGCTGTAACTCACTCCCGCAGGAGAGCAGGATCAACTTCAGTTCGCCGCTCTCCCTTTTTGCGATGTAACCGCCGCGAAACACACCTTCGCGCCGTTCCTGCGCCGGGATTTCGTTCAGCATCGGCACGGCCTGACGGGTGAGCGCCAGCATGGTCGGCCCGTCGATTCGCTCGACCGCAGCGGCGAACGCGCCGGCGGTTTCTTCCGGATCGGCGGGACGGATGAGATCGATCTGTTTCATCACCCGTATGCTCGCAACCGTCTCGACCGGCTGATGGGTCGGACCATCTTCACCAACGCCGATCGAGTCGTGAGTGAAAATGTAGATGTTCGGCAATTTCGAAAGCGCGGCGAGCCGGATGGAAGCGCGGCAGTAATCGGTAAAAACCAGGAAAGTCGCGCCCGAAGCCCGGAAGATCCCGTGATAACTGACGCCGTTCATGATCGCGCACATGCCGTGTTCGCGAATTCCAAAGCGGATGTTGCGCCCTTTTGGATTGTCACGGGTGAAATCTTCGCCCCCTTCGATGTAATTCATGGTCGAGCCATGCAGATCGGCGCTGCCGCTGATCAGGAGCGGCATCTCGCGCGCGATCGGCTGCAAGGCTTCGCCGCCGGCTTTGCGCGTCGCCAGCTTCGCGTCGGCGGGGAAGTCCGGGATTTTGCCTAACAAATCGGCCGGCACTTTGCGTTCGATTCCCTCGTCGAGGAGGCGCGCCAACTCCGGATTGTCCGTCCGCCATTGCTGATAGAGCCGCTCCCAGCGGCGGTATTGCCTGACGAGCGCCTTCTTGTGCTGGGCAAAGTAGGCCCGCGTTTCCGGCGAGACGTAGTAACGCTCCTCGGGTAAGCCGAGATTGCGGCGCGCTTCATCAACGAATTTCGCCCCGGCTTCGCCATGGGCTTTTGCGGTTCCCGCGACCTCTGGAATTCCTTTCCCAGCCAGGGTATGAGCGATGATGAACTGCGGGCGCCCGTTGTCGCGCCGTTTCGCTTTGCGCAAAGCGCGCAGGAATGCGGTCATATCCTGGCCGTCGATCTTCTGCACATCGAAGCCGTAGGCCTGGTAACGCTTGCCGGTATCTTCGCTTTCGGTCGCGCTCGCCATCGCATCGAGCGTGATGTCGTTCTGGTCGTAAATGAGAATGAGGTTATCGAGTCCGAAGTGGCCGGCGAAAGCGCTCGCCTCCGCCGCTACCCCCTCCTGCATGCAGCCGTCGCCGGCCAGACAGATGATGTGCTGGTCGAAAATCCGGTGCGCGGGTGTATTGAAACGGGCCGCCGCCATTTTGGCCGCAACCGCAACGCCGACGGCATTGCCCACGCCCTGGCCGAGAGGGCCGGTGGTGCATTCGACGCCGGGCGTTTCAAAAAACTCCGGATGCCCCGGCGTTTTGCTGTGCAGTTGCCGGAAGCGCTTGATGTCATCAAGCGAGAGATCGTAGCCGCTCATATGAAGCCAGGCGTAGAGCAGCATGCTCCCGTGCCCGGCAGAAAGGATGAAGTAATCGCGGTTGATCCAGCGCGGCTCCTCCGGGTTGTATTTCAATTCCTGGCCGTAAAGAACCGCGGCCATTTCCGCGCAGCCAAGCGGCAGGCCGAGATGACCGGACTTCGAGGCCTGGACCGCGTCCATGGCCAGGCCGCGCGCTTCCGTGGCGGCGCGCGAAAGGGCTTCGAGGTTAAGACTCATGCGCCGACTCTAGCGAAAAGCCATCGCAGGGGAATGGGCGATTTCGGGAAAGGCTGCGACAAGCCGTCATCCTGAGCGGAGCGAAGCGGAGTCGAAGGATCCCGCCGCGGGTTCCGTGAAGTTCGGAAGCAAATCCTCGAGATCCCCTGAATTTCGGAGCTGGGCCTTTCAGGTATTTCCACGGGATCCCTCGACTGCGCTCGGGATGACGGAGCGTGATGGACCCTTGCTATTTCTTCGGCGTGGCGGACTGGGCACCAGCCGGCTGCGCCTTTTCGCTCAAGGTAAAGGACCAGCGAGCCTCGGCTTTTTTCTCGCCCATCTTGGCTTCGAGAATCACGGAGCAGGATGTGCCGCGCAACGGCTGCGTCACCTGATACGAGATGGTCTTGGTCGCCGGGTCGTACTTTGCCGGGACGACGCCGAGGCCGCTCACTCGCAGGACCACCTGCTGCGGATCGATCCCACCGATCGCGCCAAGGTTCGCCTTGATCAACGGTCGTGTGCTCGCGGTCGAGCCGTCGGCCGGCACGGGGTTGATGCTGGTAAGCGGGATTTGTTCAACCGGAACGCTCCCCCCGCTGGTCTCGCCGCCGAACTTGATCGCGTCCTCAAAGACTTTCGGCTTGTTCGCCTCGATCATGTAACGGCCGAGGGCGTCGTTAGGCGAGCCGTAGGTCAGCTTCTGGCCGTAAACCGTGAAGATGGCCTCGTAGCCCGCCTTCTTGCACTCCTCCTTGATTCGCTCGTTATAGTAGCCAAACGGCACCGCAAAGCAGTCCACCCGGATGCCGAGTTTGTGCTCGAGAGTTGCTTTTGAACCGGCGACCTCGTCTTTGAGCCATTGGTCGTATTCCTCCGGCGTGAGCCTCTTGCGCCGGACTTTGTCGTAGGGCTTGCGCAGGTCCTGGTGGGTCGCGCTGTGTGCTTCGATGTCCACCCCGGCGTCGCGCATCTCGGCCAACTGCTCCCAGCTCATAGCTTCGCCGCCGCCGAATTTCCCGCCCTTGATTCCCTCGGTGTAAATGAAAAGCGTGAGCGGATAACCGAACTTCTTCAGGATCGGCCAGGCCACTTCGTAACCCGATTTGTAGCCGTCATCGATGGTGATGATGGCGCAGCGCGGCGGGATTGATTTTTCTCCCCGTTTCCAGGCGAGAAAATCCTGCATTCCGATGACCGCGATCCCCTTCTCCTTGAGCTCCTGCATTTGTTTCTCAAATGCTTCCGGGGTGATCTCGGTGTCCGGCCGGCGCACCTTGTTTTCAAAGCGGTGATAACCGAAAACGACGACCTCCGCTGTTTTGTCGATCGGCGGCGCGGTCGGACTCGGCACCGGAGTCACCGCAGAGGGCGGCGCGGCGGCGACGGCGCTGGAGCTTTTCGGGGAAGAACTCGGTCTGGCTTTTGCCGGCGAACTGGTTTTCTTGCAACCGCCAAAAACCATGCCGCTGAGAAGGAGAAAAACAACGAGACGATTCCGCATAAAGATCGATCGCAAGCCATCGATGGCGCGGGCGGAAAAGACAAGTGATTTTCGCGCCAAATGCAGGCATTTTGCGCCGGAAAACGCCTCCGGCTTGCCCGGCATGCGAATCGCTATATGTATGCGAATGCCACGCCACGGGGGACTCTTCGCCGCTCTTCTTTTTCTCGCCGTCTTGTTTCTGGCCGGTTGCGCCACGGTCGCGACTAACACCAGCCACACCTTTGAGACTGTGGTGGTGGACGCCGGGCACGGCGGCAAGGACAGCGGGGCCTGGCGGCGCTCCGGACCGCCCGAAAAAATGGTCGCGCTCGATGTCGCCCTGCGGGTGGACAAGAAGTTGCGCGAGTCGCAGCTCAACACCGTTCTCACCCGGGACAACGACACCTTTATCCCGCTCGACACCCGGGTGGCGATTGGGAACGAGCAGAAGAACTCGGTCTTTGTGAGCATTCATTTCAACGATTCGCGCCGACGTGGGGTGGAAGGGGTCGAGACCTATTACCATTCCCCCTACGCTTATGATTTGGCACAGGCGATCGAACAAAACCTCTCGAGCATTCCGGGAACGGTGAACCGCGGGATCCACCCGGCGCGCTTTCGCGTTTTGCGCAACGCCCAGTATCCCTCCGTGCTGGTCGAATGCGGTTACCTGAGCAATCGCAATGACCGCCGCGATGCGGCCAGCCCCAGTTACCGCGAGCAACTCGCCGATAAAATTGCGGAGGCGATCGTCGATTATCGCTACGGCAAAGGAATGTATCGTCGCCAGCCGGCCGTTATCGCCCGAGCCAGCGGCGGCGGCGGCGGTAGCGGCAGCAGCAGCGCGCCCGCCTTTCTTCCCAGCTTCCGTTAGGCTAAAACTCAATCCCGCGCGCTTCCCGGCCGAGCCAGGCGAGGAAGATGAGCACGACGAAGACGACGAGGGTAACTAACGCCATCGTCAAGGCATAGTCCGGCTGGCCATTTGCCCTAACGAAATGCCGCGCCAGGCCCGCCTGAAGCATGGCGGCATTAGCGGAGAAAAAATTCCCAAGCTGATAAACCACGCCCGGAAAAGTCCCGCGCCAGGCCGGGGGCGACAGCTCGTTCAAGTGCACCGGCACGACGCCCCACGCACCCTGCACCATGAACTGCATGAAAAACCCGCCGGCGATCAGGAGCGGAATCGTGGGGGAAAAAATCCACGCCGGAATGAGGAGAATCCCGAGCGCGGCCGCAATCATGATGGTGCGACGACGGCCCCAGCGCTGTGAGTAAAAGCCGAGGATGGTCCCGCCACAAATCGCGCCGAGGTTGTAGATGATCGCGATCGGCGCCGTCCAGTTCACCGACAGCCCGCGCTGCTTCTGGAGGAAGGTTGGATAGAGATCCTGCGTCCCGTGCGACATGTAGTTGAAGGCGGTCATGAGCAGGACCGCGTAAATGAGAAGACGCCAGTGTTCGGCAACGAACTTGCCCATGCCTAACGACGGCCGCTGCTCGCGCCGCTGCCGCTCCCAGACCTGCGATTCGGGGACGTGCGCGCGAATATAGATGACAAGCAGGGCCGGGAGCGCGCCGACAACAAACAGCGCGCGCCAGCCGAAATGCGGAAAGACGATCCAGTAGACAATCGCCGCGAGCAGAAATCCGAAGGAATAGCCCTGCTGCAAAACCCCGGAGGCCAGGCCGCGCGCGTTCGCCGGTAAGGCCTCCATCGCCAGTGATGCGCCGAGTCCCCATTCGCCGCCCATCCCAATTCCATAGAGCGCGCGAAAGATCAGGAACACCGTGTAACTCGGAGAGAAGGCGGTGAGAAGCTCCATCACGGAATAGAAAACGATGTCGATCATGAGCGGCACCCGCCGTCCGAAGCGGTCGCCTAACAAACCGAAAATCAGCGCGCCCAACGGCCGCATCATCAGCGTCAAAGTGATCGCAAACGTCACCCGCACGATCGAGACGGAGAACTCCGCCGCGACATCCTTGACCACGAAAGTGAGGAGAAAAAAATCGAGCGCGTCGAGCGTCCAGCCGAGGAAACAGGCGAGGAAGGTTTTTCGCTGCGTCGAGTTGAGCGAGCGATAGATCTGTATCGCTTCCATCGAGCGCAAAGGATAATGAAGCTCCGCGACCTTAGAAATATTTTATCCTGCAAGCCGGGAGGAAACTGAAGCAAATCGAGTTACTACTCCGGTGGATATTCGGCCGAGACTTCAGCTTCATAATTACCGGGCGGCGCCTCGATCCTGAGCTTCACGACCGTCGTCTCATGACCGGCCAGATGGACCTTTTCCTCCGCGCGGTAAGTCTTACCCGTCGAGCGCTCGATCAACTTTCCCTCAATACTAACTTCTCCGTCGCCGCCGACAGCATTGTGAATCTCTGCGCTGACAACGTAGAGGTCATGGTCTTTTTCGACCCTTTGCATTTCGACCCGCACCACGGTCGGCTTGGGTCCGAAGCAACCGCTCACGAGCAGGGCCAGACCGCAAAGGACTAATCGCGTGTTCATGCCCCAGGCACCCACGGCGGGCGAATGACAATCAAGAGGAGGAGGCCGAAAGCGATCAGGACAATCACGAGCGCCGCACTCATGGAGGCAAGAGGATCGACCCGCTTCGCATTACGGGAGAGCGATAGAAAACCGAGCGGTTCGGGAATGATGGGCAGTTTGTGCTCGCCGCTGTATTCCCAGGTCGGAAGCATGGCTTCATTCCGCAGCGCCGGACAAATCGATCGCAGGCGGCGCTCGAGCTCCGCGCAATTTGCAGGACTGAGCGTCAGCTTCGGCCAGAGCTCTTTCGCCCCGAGATGCTGGGCAAGATGAAGCGCGAAGCTCGCCTGACTGAGGAAAGATTCGGCCGCTTCCTCATCCAGATCCTTCCACTGCACGACGTCAAAATTGACCGCCGCTCCTGACTGTGTCCCAACGAGCTGCCGAACTTGTTCGACAAAGAAGGCGAATAAGTCATTGGAACTGCCAGAGCGCGCCTCGCGATGTTCAATCCGGGCCCCGTCGATGCGGATTCGCCCCATGCTTCCGGCCTCGTCCGCGACGCAGATTTCGAACGCCTCGTAGGGATGATCCTCTCGTTCAAGCAGGAGGTTTACCGCGGCGGTCCTGGTTGAGCTCTCGGTTGGCTGGGGCAAAACCGCCGCCTTGCGCCGCTCCTGCGCCACCGGGTTCAAACGCCATCCGCGCAGTGCATGATAGGCGATGCGGATTGCGCCTAAGGTCCCCTTGTAGCTCAGCGAGGCGAAATAGATAAAGAGGACGAAGAGAAAGGCGAGCGTCAGCGTCTCGACATTGCTGCGCTGGGCCAGGGTCACGTAGAGGCGCACCCGCCAGGCGAGCAAGATGCAGCCCGCGATCGAGACGAAAAACAAGGTGAAATAGATGCAGGCGAGGAGGCGAATGCGGCGGGCATACTGCTGCGCATCGCTTACCTCGGGTTCCTTGATGATGATTTGGGCGACATCCATTCCTCGATTGGAGCGAAGCATAGTGCAAAGCCGTTCCTCGGAAAGGATGGCCCTGTTCCCAAACTACGCATCTACGTATCATGATACGTCAATTTGTTTCTTGCTGAGTGGCCGCGGCTGCGGTTAATTGAGCCTCCATGGCGCCGGCCGCTTCCATTCACCCGCTCGAGCGACTCCTGCGTGAACGCATCGTCATCCTCGACGGCGCGATGGGGACAATGGTCCAGCAATACAAGCTCTCGGAAGAACAATTTCGCGGGGCGCGTTTTGCCGCCCATCGCGCCCGCTCGCTCCGCGGCGATCTGGAGTTGCTCCAACTCACCCACCCTGAGTTGATCGAGCAGATCCACCTCGCTTATCTCCGCGCCGGGGCGGACCTGATCGAGACCAATACCTTCAGCGCCACCAGCATCGGCCAGCACGATTTCCTCTTCGAGGGCAAGCCGGCTGAGGAACGGAAGGACATCGACTTTTTCGAAGGGGTGGTGAGCGATCCGGAGCTGGGCGCGCTCGTCCAGGAGATGAATTTTGCCGCGGCGAACATCGCGCGTGCGGCCGCCGATCGGGTCGCGAATGAAACCGGCGGCCCGCGCTTTGTTGCCGGGGCAATGGGACCCCTGCCCGTCACCTCCTCGCTTTCACCCGACGTGAACGATCCCGGTTTTCGCGCCGTGACCTTCGACCAAATTCGGCGGACATACGCACAACAGGCGCGTGGGTTGATCGAGGGCGGAGTCGATCTGCTGGTGGTCGAGACGATCTTCGACACCCTCAATGCGAAGGCGGCGATCTTTGCCATTCTGGAGATCTTTGACTCGTTAGGCAAGAAGCTCCCGTTGCTCGTCTCCGGCACGATCACTGATCTTTCCGGCCGCACCCTGACCGGGCAGACCGTCGGCGCTTTTCTCAATTCGATCCTGCACGCCGAGCCCCTCATTGTCGGCCTCAACTGCGCTCTCGGTCCGCGGGAAATGCGCCCGCACGTCGAGGAGATGGCGCGGCTCGCGCCCTGTTTCACCACCGCCTACCCAAACGCCGGCCTGCCCGATCCGCTCTCGCCCACCGGCTTCCCCGAGACGCCGGAATCGATGGCCCCGCAATTGCGGGAGTGGGCGGCGAACGGCTGGCTCAATCTCGTCGGCGGTTGTTGCGGGACAACACCGGAACATATCCGCGCGATTGCCAACGCCGTGCGCGAATTCCCGCCGCGCGCGTTGCCGCGGCTCGCAACCGCAGCCGCTGCCTGACGATGACGCAAGGCCAGGCCCCGATCACCCTTCATCTCGCCGGTCTTGAAGCGCTCGAGGTGACGCCGGAGTTCGGCTTTGTCGTCATCGGGGAACGCACCAACATCACCGGTTCGCCCAAATTCTCGAAGCTGATCCTGGCCGGCGACTTCGAAGGCGCGCTCGCCGTCGCGCGCCAACAGGTCGAAGGCGGCGCCAACATTCTCGACGTCAATATGGACGAGGGCATGATTGACTCCGAGGCGGCCATGACCCGCTTCCTCCGCCTGATCGCGAGTGAGCCGGACATCGCCCGGATCCCGATCATGATCGACAGCTCGAAATGGAGCGTGCTCGAGGCCGGCCTGCGTTGTCTCCAGGGCAAGGGGATCGTGAACTCGATTTCACTTAAGAGCGGCGAAGAAGAATTTCTCCGCCAGGCCCGGCTCGTCAGGCGCTACGGCGCGGCCGTGATCGTGATGGCGTTCGACGAACGTGGCCAGGCCGACACGCTCGAGCGCAAAATCGAGATCTGCACCCGGGCTTACCGGCTCCTGACCGGGCGGATCGGGTTCCCGCCTAACGACATCATTTTCGATCCCAACATCCTCACGGTCGCGACCGGGATCGAGGCGCATAACGAATACGCGATCGCCTTCATCGAGGCGACGCGCTGGATCAAGCAGAACCTTCCCGGCGCGCGGGTGAGCGGCGGTGTCAGCAACATCTCTTTCTCCTTCCGCGGCAACAACACCGTGCGCGAAGCGATGCACTCGGCTTTCCTTTTTCACGCCATTCGCGCCGGGCTCGACATGGCGATCGTGAACGCGGGACAGCTCGCGGTTTACGAAGAGATCGAGCCGCAGTTGCGCGAACTGGTCGAGGATGTGCTCTTCAACCGCCGGGCCGACGCGACCGAGCGGCTGGTCGATTTCGCCGAAAGGGTGAAGTCGAAGGGCAAAGCTGCGATCAAGGATGAGAGCTGGCGCAAGGCTCCGGTCGAGGAGCGGCTGGCGCACGCGCTTGTGAAAGGAATCGTGGATCACATCGAAGCCGACACGGAAGAGGCGCGGCAGAAATCCGTCCGACCACTCGATGTGATCGAGGGACCGCTCATGGCCGGGATGAGTGTCGTGGGCGATCTTTTCGGCTCGGGCCGGATGTTTCTCCCCCAGGTGGTGAAGAGCGCGCGGGTGATGAAAAAAGCGGTCGCGTGGTTGCTTCCGTTCATGGAAGCGGAGAAAGCCGCCGGGGCCAAACCGCAGGGCCGGATCGTGCTCGCGACCGTAAAAGGCGACGTGCATGACATCGGCAAAAACATCGTCGGCGTCGTGCTGCAATGTAACAATTACGAAGTCATCGATCTCGGGGTAATGGTCCCGGCCGAAAAAATCCTCGAGACCGCGCGGGAACGGCAGGCTGATCTCATCGGGTTAAGCGGGCTGATCACGCCCTCGCTCGATGAGATGGTTCATGTCGCGCAGGAAATGGACCGGCAGCAGTTTCGGCTCCCGCTGCTGATCGGCGGCGCAACCACGAGTCGGGCGCACACCGCGGTGAAAATCGCCCCGCATTATGCGCAAAGCGTCGTGCACGTGCTCGACGCCTCGCGCGCCGTGGGGGTGGTAAGCGCACTTCTGAATGCGGAGGCGAAAACGCAATTCGACGCAAAGACGCGCGCCGATTACGCGCGACTGCGCGAGGAGCATGCGGGCCGCGCACGCGAAAAGAAGATGCTCACAGTCGAGCAGGCCCGGGCCAATCGCCTGATGACTGACTGGAACAGCTACGAACCGCCGGTGCCGGAGTTTCTAGGCCCTCGCGTCATCCCGAGCGAAGTCGAGGGATCCCGCAGAGCGACCGTGCCGTCCCCGAACGCAGTCGAGGGATCCCGTCGAGCGACCGTGCAGCCTCCCAGCGAATTCGCCCCGCTCCAAGACGTTAACGACAAGGACGCGCAACGGGATCCCTCGACTGCGCTGCGCTCCGCTCGGGATGACAGAGGTTTTGGACTCGCCACCCTTGTTGATTACATCGATTGGTCGCCATTTTTTCACGCCTGGGAATTGCGCGGACGCTACCCTGCTATCCTCGATGACCCGGTCGTCGGACCGCAGGCGCGCGAGCTCTTTGCCGATGGCCAGGAGCTCTTGCAACGGATAATGAAGGAGAACCTGCTCGTCGCGCGCGGCGTTTTTGCTTTCTGGCCGGCCAACTCGGTCGGCGACGACATTGAGATTTATCGCGATGAAAGTCGGGATGAAGTGATCGCGCGCTTTCATTTCCTGCGGCAGCAAATGCAGAAACCACCGCCGCAGCCAAACTATTGCCTGGCCGATTTTGTCGCCCCGAAAAAGTCAGGCCGCCCCGATTATCTCGGCGGTTTCGCCGTGACCGCGGGAATCGGCGCAACGGAATTGGCCCGGCGCTTCCAAGCCGAGCACGATGACTACAACGCGATCCTGACCAAGGCTTTGGCCGACCGGCTGGCCGAAGCCTTCGCCGAGTATCTTCATCGCGCGGCGCGCCTGGCCTGGGGTTTTGGCAAGGAGGAACACCTAACGAATGAAGAACTCATCCGCGAGCGTTACCGCGGGATTCGGCCCGCGCCCGGTTATCCGGCCTGCCCGGATCACGTCGAAAAGCGGACTCTTTTCGAACTGCTCGCAGCCGAACAGAATACCGGGATTAGCTTGACTGAGTCCTATGCGATGGACCCCGCGGCGAGTGTGAGTGGTTTCTATTTTTCGCATCCGGAGTCTCGCTATTTCGCGGTCGGCAAAATTGAGCGGGACCAGGCGCTGGATTACGCGGCCCGAAAAGGTTGTTCGTTAGGTGAAATCGAGACCTGGCTGGGATCATATCTCAACTACGCGCCCGCGGCCGCCCCATCCTCGGCGCTCCGCCTGGCCGGATAGCTGCGGTTCGCGCTTCTACCGACCAGGCGGATTAACCCACGGGAATTACTGCTGTTTCGCGCTTTGCCCGGCGGCGCGCCCGGAGATCCAGGCGCGCCGCGGGCGCGGTTGCGTTGCGTTTGCTGCGTCAGGGGGAGAAGCTCGCACTTTCGGTGATTGGTCCCATCATCGTCACCTGTGCCGGGTTCGTCGTCCCGGTGAAGGAACCTGGCCCGCTCCCGGTCCAGTTCACAAACGTATGTCCAGGATTAGCTGTGGCCTTGATCTTGACCATTTTGCCGGCGTTCTGCCAACCACTCGCCGGTGTAACTGTGCCGCCAGCGCCCGCATTCATGGTCAGGAAATATTGGAGTTGGAAGCTCGCCTGGTAATTCTTATTCGTCGTCGGCGCGACCACGTGCGAAATCGCTCCATGATCGTTCCAACTCTTCCAGACCGCCTGTACTCCAGGCCCACCACTCTGCGGCGAGGTCGTCGCAATCGTGTGATTTGAACCGGCCACCCAGGTGAAGGTCTGGGCGCTGGTATAAGTCACACTATCCACACTGAAGCTCAGGCCTCCCGCCTCGTCGCCCCGTTCACCTTCACCGTCGGCGGGGGTGGGGTTGGCGGCGCCCGTGGTGTC
>DAISXY010000001.1:0-332781 GCA_036825615.1 Chthoniobacterales bacterium | reverse complement strand
ACAACGCGTGTGCCCGTTTTGCCCACGCTTTACAACCCTTCATGGCATCTGACCGAGAGCGGTCGTACTATCAACTTTCATATGATTTCGTTTCCTTTCACTGTTGCGAGCCGCCGCTTTCCTCGCAGCAGCTCATCTTGTTCTCGTTAGATGCTGAAACTCCTCGCCATCTCAACACTCATTGCTACTGCTTGCCTCGCTGCGGATAGCGAGAAGCAGCACAAGGCGCTCGCCTCACAGCCCACTCCGCGCGAATGGCACGCTGGTGCTGTCTGGCGTTTCGTCACTACTTCATCGGCCGGGAAGACGAAGTCCGAGGTCCTCACGTTCCGAGTGACGGACCAGCCCGGCGTCAGCTGTCTCGGCGGATGGAAGGACGCTTGGCGAAAGTTCGCTATTGTCGAGGGCCATGTTCGTTACGGGACGCCAACTTATGAGGTAGCGGGCCGCGCGTTGCACATGAACCTCAGTGGAGACATGTGCGACGATTACGACATCATCGATGGAGTTCTGACCGGTACCCACTTCACAGGAGAGCGCAGGTCGTTTGGACTTGGCGGCGGAGAGGTTACCGGCAAGGTTCAAGGCTCATGCGTGAAGCAATGAACGCATCTAACCAGGCGATGGAGCGAACGGCGGACCGCTGTACGCTCCGCTTTTGAGATGACTTCCACATTTCCACTCCGAGCCATGCGCGCTCTCGTCCGCCGTCGCTCATCTTGTTCTCGTTAGGGTCTTTGATGAAGTGCATCCTTGACACCAATATCATTAACCGTTTGGTCGATGGCACGATGCAGCCCGAGGATCTTCCTCCCGATGGTGAGTTTATCGCGACCCACGTACAGGTGGACGAGCTGAACAGAACACAAGATCAAGAACGAAGGGCACGGCTGTTTCTACGGTTCGTCACGCTGAGGACGGAAGTCGTGTCCACTGAATCCATGGTGGTGGGAGTTTCGCGGCTTGGCCAGTGCAAGTTGAGCAACGCAAACCTATACACATCCCTGAAGGCCGCATTAGACGAGCGAAATCATCGGAAGAAGAACAACGCTCAGGACGCGCTGATTGCAGAAGTCGCAGCGAAAAACCATTTTGTGTTGCTCACCGCGGATGCCGATCTAGCCGACGTGGCCGAAGAGCACGGATGCAAGGTGCTGCGCCATACCCTAACCATGCGATCGAGCTGACTGCGACCCGGCGTACGACCTTGTTTATATGACTTCCACGCTTTCACCCGCTGCGGTGCGCGCTCTCGGTCGCAGCAGCTCATCTTTGTCTCGTTGATATGGCTGTTGATTTGTCAATGGGCAAAAGCTCTGCGGAGCGATCCGGTTCGGTCGCCGAGGGCGGGGGAGTCAGGCAGCGGGTTTGAAGCGGCGGGATCAGTCGGAGTGAGTTAGGTTCCCGGCGGTTGGTGATGCTGATATTCGCGGGCTATCCCGTCATTTTCATGACAGGACCTATCCGGCATTCTTTTCGTTCACCTTCCAGCCCTCTCCCACAGTCTAGGTGACGCGTGCTCGGCTCGCCTTCGAAGGCGTGCTTAACGCAACGAGACATCGTGGATTGGCTATAGTTGACCCTGCCGCCTCAGATCCGCTGCCTGCTTATGAGGGTGATTGCCTCTTCTCCTTTGGTTGTGACCTCCTTTGTTTAAGCAACTGTTCCCCTCGAACCCCTATTGTTTTAGCGCCCTGGCAGCGGGGGCCGGGGCGTGATAACACTCCTGGGTGCGAAGTAATTCCCAGATAAAACCGCAGAGCTCGCGCGCGATCGCCACCATGGCTTTGTTGCGGTGGAGCCGCCGCCCGAGCAGGCCCCGGTAGCGATGATGCAAGCGGTTCTGCGCGCGCCAGCTGATCGCCCGCACCTCCCTGGTCTGACCCTCCTGCCGCCGACTGAGGTGGGCCGATATCTTGGGCGGTGCGGCATAATGTTGCGCGCATTCCACCAGTAACCAGCGCAGATGCGCATTGCCGCACTTGCTGATGCGGCCCAGACGGCGTCTGTCACTGGAACTCTTTTCCGTTGGGACCAACCCGAGATAGCTCATCATTTGGCGCGGATGCGCAAAACGATGCACTTCTCCCAACTCGCTCACCAGGATCATGGCCGCCACGGTTTGAAATCCCTTCATCGCCATGAGCGCTCGCACCGCCGGCGCCAGGCGCCACTTGCCCAATAAGTCACTCATCGCCATTTCGCAGCGCGCGATGCGTTCAGTAGCCGCTGCAATCCCCTGGAGATACTCTTCCAGCCCCGAATGCTTTCGGGGTTCATCGCCGGATGCGGCAGGACCAGTTCGCGCAGGTACCGCTCATGGGCCGCGCTCCAATTGCTCTTGCCCTGGTAACGATAACCGTGCCGCAAAAGGAACCCTTTCAAGCGATGGCGGCCGCGCCGTCGATCATCAACCGCATCAGTCCGCGCCCGGCACAGATCGCGCAGCGCTTCATCGGTCGCTTCAGGAATGTAGATGGCCGTCAGTTCCCCGGCCCGGAGCAGGCGCGCCAATTTGCGCGCATCGCGCCGATCGGTTTTGATTCGCTCGCCTGGACGGGTCGGAGTCAAGGAAGGAGCGACTACTTCGCACTCCACCCCCACTTGCTTGAGGCGCCGCGCAATCCCAAAGCCGCACGGCCCCGCTTCGTAGCAGGCCCGCAGGAGCACCTCTTTGCCATGCGCTTTGCGCAATCGCATGATCCATTTCTCCAGCCCCGAATGCTTTCGGGGTTGCTGATCCTGCCGGTGTCGCGTACTTCGCCCCGCCGCCCCGCCTCCGCCACCACCGTGGCGATACAGTCTTTGTGGACATCAAGTCCCAAATAGAGTTCTCTTTTCATTGGTGTGTTTGTTGGTTCTTTGTTGTAAAAACTGCAACGTTTCCGGGATCCTCGGGTCCCGGCCGTTGGTGCGGCTCTGCTCCTTCAAAGGGAGTAGCCCGCGAAAAAATATGAACGGCAAACACACCACTCCTTTCCACCCACTCCTGGCGCGCTCACACCCCGCGCTCAGCCATAAGGTCTAGACCCTTTGCACCACGCTGCGTGCTCGCTAAGGTTCAGCCGTGCCCAGTTATGCATTCACGCCATACTTTCAGAATCGCGTTTTACTTAAGCGGCCCTATCTCACGCGCGAAATGTGCATTCGCGTTTTGGAGTCTCCGCTCCGCGGCGAGCCCCAAGAGAACGACCGCTTCCGTTTCTGGGCTGCGGTGCCGGAGCTTGGCGGCCGCTTCTTGCGCGTAATCACCCTCTCTGATAAGCTTACCATACACAACGCATTCTTGGATCGGAGATTTCGCCCGTGAAGCTCGACTATTATCCTGACACCGACTCACTTTACATCGACCTTTCCTCCCGACCGAGCGTCGAGAGCCAAGAGGTATCGCCGGGCGTCGTGCTGGATTACGATGCTGAGGGGACGCTAGTCGGCATTGACATCGACCATGCGAGCAGGAAGCTTGATTTGCGCGAGATTACGACGAGTCGTATTCCACTTGCAACCACGCCGAAGGTCTAACCAGGCGCTGCAGCCAACGGCTCAGACGGCGTCGTTTTTTTGGGATGTCCGGCGTAGCCAGTGTGATCAGTGAGCTTGCCACTGGCCTTTCCCTGAGCCGTGGCTGAGCTTGAGCTCGTTAGACGTAAAGACAACCACAGATGGAGAAGTATGAGTGAATCTGTAGTAGGAAACTTTGGGCTGACTCAAATCGGCCAAATCGCTGTCCCGGTCACCGACATCGAGCGGGCAATCAGGTTCTATCGAGATACTCTCGGGATGCAGTTCCTTTTTCAGGCGCCGCCTGATTTGGCCTGTTTCGACTTGAACGGCGTTCGCCTGTTGCTTGATGGCCCTGCCAAAGCTCAGGCCGGGAACAGTTCGGTGATATACTACAAGGTGGCCGATCTCAAGACTGCATTTGCGACCCTGAAGCAGCGAGGCGTCGTATTCGAAAAGGAACCGCATCTGCTAGCGAAACTGCCAGATCATGAGCTGTGGATGGCCTTTTTTCGTGACCAAGACAAGAATCTTTTGGCGCTCATGAGCGAGGTCAGACATTGGTCGGCAACTTAAGTTACGCCTACCTAGTCGATGCACCTAACCACGGCCCGGCTTGTGTTTACCTCAGGAGGAGCTATAACCTTTCAATCACTGCCACCGTCGCTCCCGGCCGTGGTAGGTGATCTTGAGTCTCGTTAGGTGGTTTGGGTGCGTTCGTTTGTAATGATGCCGTTCTCCCGTTCCAGAGTTAGCCGCGACAGCTCAGGGTTGCTCGTTCGGCCGTCGGCTCCGGCGGTCGGAGGGGGAACGATGCGCAGCGAGGGCGCGGTCGATTCAGAAGCGCTCCGCTTTGGATTCTTTTTGCGCCACCCGCAGAGAGATGGCTTGCGCTTCATCCAGAGTTCTGGTTCGATGCCTGGCGTCCACTCCAACCGCCGTAATTCCTCCGAGCGCCTTTGCTCCACCTCTGTCCTGCAGCAACGTCCACCAAAGACCTAACCCCTATGAAGGGTGTCAACGGGTGAGAAGATAAATTGTTGTCAGGTCATGGAGTGGATGGGGTGGTTAAAGGTGAAGGTGAGCTTGGGAATGTGTCCGCTTCGAAGTGCGCGCTGAGATTTTTCAGCGACTGATACTCCTATCCGCACGTCCACTCTTTTTTGTCGGAGTGCAATGTGACTTATGCCGTCGTTGCTGGAAGCGGAAGGTGGGCGCGGTCCCAATCTGGAGCGACGAAGCCGTAGCTGATCTTGTTCTCGTTGATATGGCTGTGGATTTTTCAATGGGTCAGAGTTGTCCGGTGGCGATTTGTTTTGATTGCTTTGACTGGCGGGTTGGCTGGCAACGGATTTGAAGCGGCGGAGTCAGTCGGGGTGAGTGAGTGTTTCCGGCGGTTAGTAGGCTGATATTCGCGGGCTATCGTCCCTGCTAAGAGGGCGAGAGCTATCCGGCATTCTTTTTATTCACCGCAGGCCTTTTCCAACCGTCCAGGTGACGCGTGTTCGGCTTTGCCGGGAGAGTAACTCTCCCAAGGCCTAACGCTACGAGAACTCGTGGATTGGCTACCTTTGACCCTGCCGCCTCAGATCCGCTGCCTGGTGGTAGGTTGGTTGTCCCTTTCTCCTGGTTGTGACCTCCTTGCAAGTCTTTCCAGAGCTGTTCCCCCTCGAACCCTACTGCACCCGGCTGGGGCAAAAGAGTGTTTGCTCGAAACGCCGGTGCCGGGAGATTCAACCATTATGGTGACGGAAGAATTTTCTTCAAGTAATCGGGCGGCATTTAGAAGGCCGAGTCGTTTCCACAAAAATCTGGCTGGTTTCGCCTTTAGCCTGCTGCTGACAGCTACGACCTTCGTCCTCCCGGTTGAGGCGGCTTCGCACAAGGCCTCGGAGGTCGAGGCGAATGCCACGGTTTCCCCGACAGCAACGCCCACGCCGGCTGACAAATCCGCGCACGCGCCTCATTTCAAAGCCGAATCGAGCAGCACCACCGGCAGTGTCACGGTCGAAGGCGGCCGGGTCGATTATCAGGCGGTCGCGGGGACACTCGTCGTCCATCCCAAAGGCTGGGATGACGCGGCCACGGCCGAAGAGCAAAAGAGTGAGGAGAGCGAAGAGGAGTCCAGGGAGGACAAGGAATCAAAGAATCCGACGGCGGAAGCATCCATGTTTTACGTCGCTTACACGAAGCAGAACACGGAGCCGGAGAAACGGCCGATCACGTTTCTCTACAACGGTGGACCCGGCTCTTCGACCGTCTGGTTGCACATGGGCGCTTTCGGACCGCGGCGAGTCATTACAAAGGATAACTCGCATACGCCGGCGGCGCCGTATCAGGTGGTTAACAATGATTTCAGTTTGTTGGACGCGAGCGATCTGGTCTTTGTGGATGCGCCCGGCACCGGCTTCAGCCGGGTCGCCGGGAAAAACAAGAAAAAAGAGTTTTACGGAGTCGACCAGGACGCGCACGCATTCGCGGAGTTTATTGTTGCCTATCTAAGTAAATATGGGCGCTGGAACTCGCCCAAATATCTCTTCGGTGAAAGCTACGGCACGCCACGCTCGGCCGTGTTGTCGAACCTGCTCGAACAAGATTACGACGTGGATCTGAACGGCGTCATGTTGCTCTCGCAGATTTTGAACTTCGACCTGAGTGTGGATGAACCGGAAAACAATCCAGGGGTCGAGTTGCCTTATGTCGTGGCGCTGCCGACCTACGCGGCCAGCGCCTGGTATCATCACAAGTTACCCGGTCCGAATCCGCCTGCCGCATTGGAACCTTTCCTTAAGGAAGTGGAAGATTTCGCGACGAAAGATTATGCGCACGCGCTTGCGGAAGGAGCGACCTTGCCGAAACCCGACCGGCAAGCGATCGCTGACAAGCTGCATCAGTACACCGGCCTGCCTGTGAGTTACATCTTAAAGGCCAACCTGCGGATCGACGGCGGCGAATTCGAGAAGAACCTCCAGGACGATATCGATGCGACCACCGGTCGGCTCGATACGCGGTTTTCGGGTCCGACGATGGATCCACTAAGCAAGGAGGCCGAGTACGATCCCCAGGCGGCGGCGATTAGCTCCGCCTATGTCTCGGCGTTCAACGACTATGTGCGGAAGGCTCTGAAGTTTGGCCAGGACAAGACTTATCTTCCCGAAATCGAGTTGTGGAAGAGCTGGGATTTCAAGCACCAGCCGCCCGGGGCACATCGCCCGTTGCAGCAGGCGACTAACACGATGCCAGACCTGGCCAGTGCGATGAAATACAATCCGGATCTCAGGATTCTTCTCGCGGGCGGTTATTTCGACCTGGCGACGCCGTTCTACGAAGGTTGGTATGAGATGCACCATCTGGCCATCCCGGAGCGGCTCCAGGACCACATCGAATATCGTTACTATCAATCCGGCCACATGGTCTACGCCCATCAGGACTCGCTCAAGGCCCTGCACGATGACGTGGCCGCGTTTATCCAGTCGACCGATAACCTGGGCAAAGGGGCGAAGTAGGGGAGCAGAAACGTCGCAGGCGGACTTGCGCAGCCCGAACCGGTTTGCATAGAATCGGCCTATCAAAGCCGTCGCCACGCCAACGCCAGCGAATGGGGTCGCGCAATTCTTGCGTGCGGAATTTCCATTGTTTCTCGCACTCGGAAGCGCGGGTTTTTTTCTTTACCTCGGGAAGGATGCGCTCGATCACCTGAGCGGCTCCTTTGCGCTCGGCGGTGTTTTCGTGTGGTTGTTTGCCGGCGTGCTTTGGTCGGCAATTTGCGTGGCCCGGCACGCTGATAGTCTGGCCGTAAAGCTGGGCGAGCCCTACGGCACGCTTATCCTCACCCTCTCCGCGATCGCGATAGAAGTGATCATGATCTCGGCGGCGGTGTTGCACGGAGCGAACAATCCCACGTTCGCGCGCGACATGATGTTTGCCGTAGTCATGATCGCGTTGAATGGTTTGATCGGGCTGTCACTCCTCGTCGGCGGCTGGCGACATCGCGAGCAGCATTACAATCTCCAGGGAACAAGCTCCTATCTCAACACGATTATGGCGCTGTCGATCCTCGGGTTCGTTTTGCCGAACTACACTAACTCACTCTCGGGATCGCGGTTTTCCTTCATCCGGGAAGATTTTCTCATAGTTACCTCACTCATTCTTTATGGGATTTTTCTCGCCGTGCAGACCAGCCGGCATCGCCATTACTTTACGGAAACGGGAGCGAGGGAAGGCGGCGCAGATGGCGGCCATGATTTCATTGTTCGCTCGACCGGTTTTCACAGTGCGATGCTGTTGCTCTATCTCGGCGGTGTGATTGTGCTGGCGGAAAAACTCGCGATTCCGCTGGATAACTGCGTGGAGCGTTTTGGAATGCCGCAGGCGTTTGGCGGCGCGATTGTGGCCGGTTTGGTCCTCGCGCCGGAAGGGTTGGCCGCGATCAGGGCGTCGGGGCGCAATCAGCTGCAGCGTTCCGTAAATATCCTGCATGGCTCAGTCCTGGCGGCCATTGGCCTAACGATCCCTGCCGTGCTCACGATTGGACTTATCACCGGTCGGAAGGTGACTCTCGGGATCGAGGGAGGAAATCTGCCGCTGCTGGTCCTCACTCTCGGCTCGAGTATTGTTACCTTCGGGAGCGGGCGCACGAACGTGCTGCAAGGTTGCATTCATCTGTTGCTCTTTGGCGTCTTTGTTCTGCTTATCTTCTACCCTTGAGCTACCCGACCTTCGGCCGAATGAGGCTGACGGTGATTGTTTGCCGCGATGAACAGAATGCGAAGCTCGTCGGGTTAGTGCGCGTGCGCTGCGGCGGCTCTGCCTGAGCGGAGGCGCGATCCGGCGATTTATTTGAATCCAGAGACGCTTGCCGCTGCATCACACGGTATGCTGCACGACTTCAGATTTGCGTTTCGACAACTCCTAAAGGCGCCCGGGTTCACGGCGGCGGCGCTGATTGTGCTCGCGCTCGGGATTGGAGCGAATACCGCCATCTTCAGTCTCATGAACGCGCTCCTCTTCCAGCCGCCGCATTACCCGAACCCGAGCGAGGTCGTGCAGATTTTTTCCCAGGATAAGAAAAACCCGAAAGTATTTCGCGGCTTTTCCTATCTCACCTATCTCGATATTGTCGAGCGGAACAACGTCTTTTCCGGAGTCATGGCGCACAACCTCGCCATGGTCGGCCTTGGGGAAAAGGGAAGCACGCGCCGCGCCTTCACTGACGTCGTGAGTTCGAATTACTTCTCGGTCATGGGGGTAATGCCGATGCAGGGGCGCAGCTTCACGCCGGAAGAGCAAACACCTGGCCGTAACTCTGCGGTTGCAATCGTGAGTTACAACTACTGGAAGAAGCAGGGGCTCAATCGCGCCCTCCTTGGTTCGACGATCACGATCGATAGTCGCCCTTTCACAGTCATCGGCATTCTCCCGAAAGAATTCACCGGCACGACCCAGATTTTCGCGCCCGAAATCTGGTTGCCGCTGGGAGTTTACGACCAGGTCGCGAACGATTTCGAGACTGAGAAGAAGGAGAAGCTTGATACTCGGACCGGCAGCCAACTCATGGTCGTCGGTCGTTTGAAACGCGGTGTATCTGCGGCCGCGGCAGAAGCGGAGTTGAAAGCACTCGCGTCGAATCTCGAGCGGTCCTACCCGGTCGAGCAGAAAGATCAGACCTTCATGCTCGAGCAGCTTTCGCGCTTTAGCCTGAGCACGAGTCCCAGCAGCGGGGCCAAGATCAAGCAGTTGGCGCCCCCGCTCTTTGGAATGTCCGGCGTGGTCCTGCTCGTCGCCTGCCTGAACCTCGCCAACATGTTGCTCGCCCGCGGTACGGCGCGAAAGAAAGAGATCGCGATCCGCCTCGCGCTCGGCAGCAGTCGCTGGCGGATTGTGCGTCAGTTGCTCATCGAGGGTTTTGTTCTGGCTCTAATCGGCGGCGTCTTAGGCATGGTCCTCGGTCTCTGGTCGTCCGATTTCCTCGTTGTCTCGTTAGGTAAAGCCCTGCCTGTTGACATGGTCTGGTCGACCGGCCTCAACCTGCCGGTCTTTCTGGCCACCTTTGCATTTTGTCTTGCCGGTACGCTCGCCTTTGCCCTGGGGCCGGCGCTGAAACTATCCCAGGCCGCGGTCATCGGTGACCTGAAGGAACACGCCGGCGAAGATAGAGTCGTTAGGCATTGGAAGTTTCTCCCGCGCAATCCACTGGTGGTGGTGCAAATTGCGTTTTCACTCGCCCTGCTCACGGCCGCGGCGCTCTTCATTCGTGGCGCGGGCAAGGCGG
Source organism: Chthoniobacterales bacterium (assembly GCA_036825615.1). GTDB lineage: Bacteria > Verrucomicrobiota > Verrucomicrobiia > Chthoniobacterales > UBA10450 > JAICXG01. Next base: position 323,009 of record DAISXY010000001.1, on the reverse strand, counting down.
CGGCCGTTGATACCGGCCTGGAAACGCAGTCCAATTACCTCCTGGAAGTCGATGCCAGCCTGGCAAGTTATGATCAAACCCGCGCCCTGACTCTCTATCGCACGCTCGAAGAACGCCTCGGAGCGTTGCCTGGCGTCGAAAGCGCCAGTATTGCATCGACCGTTCCCTTCGGATTGATCTCGCTTGATAAATCGGTGCAGCGCGCCGGAGTTAATCCCGCTCCAGATACGAAACCGGCAACGGCCGCGGAAGGCCGTGCCTTTACGGCTACGTTGAACAGCGTTGGAGCGGATTATTTCAAAAGCGTCGGCCTGCATCTGCTGCGCGGACGCGCTTTCAATCTGGTGGAAGCCATGCATCAAACCTCACCTCGGGTTGCGATTATCGACCAGGTGCTCGCGAAGAAACTCTGGCCCGATGCCGATGCGCTGGGTCAGCGGATTCAAATCGCGGACAAAGATTCACCGAGCACCAGGGAAGCCGCTAACTCTCAGACACAAATCGAGATTGTCGGGATCGTGCCCTACGCGCGCAGCAGTTTGTTTGACAAAGATCCCGGCGGCGCTCTCTATCTGCCATTTGCCGGCGGTTTTCAGAGCGACGTCTTTTTTCACCTCAGGTTCGCGCGGAATGCCGGTCACGATCTTTCGGCAACCGCCGACCTTATCCGTCGCACCGTCCGCGAAGTCGATCCTGCAATTCCGGTCTTGAGCTTGAAAACCTTTGCGCAACATCTCGAGGCCAACTTCGAGCTTTGGATCGTGCGCGCCGGCGCGGCTTTGTTCAGCATCTTTGGCGGCCTCGCATTGGTGCTCGCGACCGTTGGCATCTACGGCATTAAGGCTTACTCGGTCGCGCGACGCACCCGGGAAATCGGTATTCGCATGGCGTTAGGCGCACAGCGCGGCGCGGTCTTGCGCATGCTGATGCATGAAGGCTCGATCATGCTCGGCTGCGGCGTCGCTCTGGGATTGCTGCTGGCCGCCGGCACCGGCAAATTGCTGAGTGGCCTGCTCTACGAAGTGGGAGCGTTCGATCCGCTTGCATTCACGACCGCGCCGCTCGTGCTCGCGGCGGCAGCATTGATCGCCACCTGGTTGCCGGCGCGGCGTGCCACGCGCATCAGCCCGATGGCAGCACTCCGCACCGAATAGTGGAAATCCGCAGCTGCGGGGAGTCAGTTGGCTGAGTTAGTTACAAACGACTGGTGTGGCGCGCTACCGGAGTCATTGACAGCACCGCGGACCGGCCGATACGATGACCGCTGTGACAGAGCAAAAGTTAACCGGCGGTGCCAGCCGATACGAGACGGCAATTGCGACTTTCGTGGGTATCTGTGCCCTGTGCGTTTCGGGTTACACCGCCTACGTTCAGCGCCAGCAGGTGCGTGCCGCGGTCTGGCCTATCCTGGAATTTCAGAGTAGCAATGAGCCCGATATTCACTTCGACCTGGCTAACAAAGGAGTAGGACCTGCCATTATCCGGAATGTCGTGGTGTCAGTCGACGGCCAGCCGGTCGCGAACTGGAATGAGGCGCTGCAGAAACTCCTCGGTCCCGGCGTGCACCATTACATGGAAAGTGACATGACCGGTCGCGTTTTCGCGCCGGGCGAATCGGTTGAGGTGTTTGCCCCCAGGGGCAGTAACGGCGAAGAACTCACGAAAGTGGACCCGCTCTGGGCAAAGATAAACAAAGACCGGCCACGTATTATGGTGGAGATTTGTTACTCCTCCACCCTGAACGAATGCTGGATGCTGCGCGGCGGCGGCGGCGCCCTTAGCACGACGACTGAGATCGGCAAGTGTCCCCGGCGTTCAAAGCACTCGTTTGAGCAGTAGGACAGTCCTAGCCCTTCGTTATCGAACCTGATTGCGTTCGTGCCGCCGATCTATCTATGATTCCGAAAGGATGAGAAAACCTCCAGCCAAGTCCGCGTCGACCGCACCGCACCCGATCGCCCCGCCTCCGCTCTCGCAGCATCTGCGCGAATTCGGAGCGAACCCCGACGCGTGGCTTGTTCTCGCGCGCAACCTCATCCCCGTTGTCGGCCTTTATTTTTTCCATTGGTCCGCTGCCCTCACCGTCTTCAACTATTGGTTTGACGGACTTAGCGCGCTGGCGGCAATCGTTGCGGTGCTCATTCCACGCGCTCTCCGGGAGTCAGCAAAGGCCTCCGAGAGTCAATTACTCATCGTCAAGATCGCGCGTGGGATTGTGACCTGGATTTTTCTACTCGGCATTGTTGGCCTGCCTTACTGGATCGTTCTCATTCCGCTACACGACCTGCTCCTTAGCTCCAACCTGCGCCACCAGATACAAGCTTCACCCGCGCTCTGGTTTACCTTTGGTTCACTCGCAGCCGGACATTTCTGGAGAGCGCTCCAGGTCAACTATGATTCAATGCCCGAAAAGCAACTGAAACAGCGCGTTCGCTGGGATGTTTATCTCCTGATCCTGCGCGCCGTAGCCATGTTCATCATGGCCGCGCACGGTCTCGCCTTCATTCTCGTCCCGCTGATGGCATTGCTCCTGACTTACTTCGAAATCTGGCCGGCGCGGGTCCTGGGTGCAGTCTTCGGCGATCCATCGCGACTGGATGAATATGAGTCGGGTGAACCTTTGGATCGAAGCAAGAAGCTCCAGCCGCGGCCAGGAAAAGCTTGACAGGGAGTGCTTGCGTTGCCCACGCTCCCCGGCATGAGCAATCCCTCCAGATGGAGACCGACAGTTCTTGGACTTGCCGCCGGTATTTTCCTTACCGGCAGCCTGGCGGCGAAGGAGAAAGACGTTACGCCGGCCAAATCGGCGACAGAAAAGCGAACGCCGCACCTGTTGCTCGCGAACGTTTGGAACCCGTCGATCGATCCGACCGGCTGGTGGATGAGTGAGAAATACGATGGCCTGCGCGGTTATTGGGATGGCCAGAAGTTATGGACCCGGCAGGGCAATCTGATTCACGCGCCGGATTACTTTCTCGCGGAGTTACCCCATGACATTGCGCTGGATGGAGAGTTATGGATAGGACAGGGAAAGTTCGAGGAGACTGTTAGTATCGTGAGATCGGAGACGCCGGATGACCGCTGGCAACGGGTCCACTTTATGGTCTTTGATGCGCCGCAGGCCAAGGGTCCTTTTGAAGAGCGGATGCAATTCCTGCATGCCACCTTTCCGGAAGGAAACCGCTTCGTCCGAGTCGTAGCGCAGGAACGCTGCCAGGGTGTAACTCAACTGCTGGCCGAACGCGATCGGGTCGTCAAGACGGGCGGCGAAGGATTGATGTTGCGCCAACCGGCGTCGGCCTACGAAGCCGGGCGCTCGCCTACCTTACTCAAGGTCAAGCCTTATGATGATGCGGAAGCCACCGTGATCGCTTACGAACCGGGCAAAGGTAAATTCGCGGGCAAGGTCGGTGCGCTCCGGGTGCGGACGGATGACGGCCGCGAATTCTCCATCGGCGGCGGCCTTACCGATGCGGAACGGGAATCGCCGCCGCCCATCGGAACGGTCATCACTTATCGGTTTCGTGGCCTAACCGCTAAAGGCCTGCCGCGGTTTCCTTCTTATCTGCGCATTCGGCGCGATTAAAGTCGGCTCGCGGCGCAGGAGAGGCGACTTTCAGCATAACCGATCGCGTTTTGCTGTGCTATCTCGTCAAGAGAGGGCTGCGTCGGCGCGAGGGCGCGCCGGCGCCAACCAACGGCAGTGGAGGCGGCCCGCCCTCGGGCCGCTCACTTACGAGCGCGACCTGGCGTGGCCCGCGTTAGTAATGCTGGCCGATATATTCCCACATCTGGTGGTGCCAGTAGGGCCAGTCATGTCCGCCCTCCGGGCCCCAGTCATCAACGCGATGATTAATTCCACGGCTCGCCAGGATCCTGGATATGTAGTAAGTAGGACCGCTGTTCTCCCATGGTCCACAGCCGGTCACAAGCCGGATGTCGCAACTTGCATAATGATAGAAATACCAAGGGTCACTCATGTTCGCGATGTAGTCGACCGGGTTATTAAAATAAAAGTTGTCATCATACATCCCGTCCATCGAATCGCGCATATCGTAAACGCCCGAAAGGGCATAGCAGCGTTTCACCTTGTCGGGGTGCTTGAAAAGCGTGTTGGCGGCATGATAGGCACCGAGCGATGCGCCGAGGGTGGCGATCGCGATCCCGAACGTCTGGCACTGGGAATCGATAAATGGGAAAACCTCGTTCGCCACATAGGCGTCGTATTGGGCCTGCATCCAGCTGCGATGGAACGGGTGCGCTCCCTTGTTCTGGAATGAGTCGCTGTTCACGCTGTTGATGCAGAAGATCCGGATCCGCCCCTGCTCGATGTAAGGGCTAAGGGTGCGGATCATACTCTGGCCTTCTTGCTCCCACTCGTCACCCATGCTGGTGGGAAAGGCGAGAATGGGCGCGCCGTAGTTTCCGTAAAGCGCGACGCCCATGTTGCGATTGAGGCGGTGCGAGTACCAATACTGATGATCACGATGCATGGGTTGGGAGAATAGCGGGTTGCCGGTCGGGCTCAAGCCCGCTGTGCGAATGCGAGGAGCTGACTTTCGTCACCCCCTTTTCCGGCGCAAGCGCGCTGCGGGATTAGACGAAGCTGACCGCGGTCGCGCCGATGGAGTGTTTGAACTCGGGAATGCCCGGGCCGAAGCTGATGCAAGGAGACAACAAAATGACGCAACGCCTGAATTATCTTAAAAGCTCGCCTGAGCTGACCAGAAAAGTCTTTGAGCTCAGCGAAGCGGTGAAGAAAAGCTCGCTCGGCAACACCCTCCTCGACCTGATCAACATCAGGGCGTCGCAGCTGAACGGCTGCGCCTTCTGTCTCGACATGCATTCGAAGGAGGCGAAGATCCATGGAGAACGCGAGCTGCGCCTTTATCACCTGCCTATCTGGCGCGAATCCCCGTTATTTGCCGACGCCGAAAAGGTGGCGCTGGAATGGACCGAAGCGCTGACGAAGATCGGGCCGGAGGGTGTTTCCGATGACCTATACGACCGCGCAAAGTCTCACTTCAGTGACGCGCAACTCTCGGAGTTATCTTTCGCCGTCGGCACAATCAATCTTTGGAATCGGCTCAACATCGGCTTCCGAAACCCGCCAGGCTCCGCCGACGAGATGCTCGGCCTGACGAAGTCCGGACTAAGATAGCAGGTCTGAGTGAAGAGGCAGAGCCGCGGTGGTGCGGCGCGCCTTTTGCGTGAGCTTTTGAGGTGAGCCAGGCCGAACTTTTCCCTAACGAGCTGCCGCAAGGGTTTGTCTACGAGGAGGAATTCATCTCAGTTGCGCCGGCATCGGCTGGCACCGCGACGCGCCCGCTTTTGACATCATCGTGGGCGTATCGCTGCTGGCCGCCTGCACGATGCAGTTTCGTCCCGGGCCGCCCGAGAAAGCTCTCCCGAAGCGGAGCAAACCGCTGGCCCAAGTTCTCGCTCCGCGTTCCGCATACATCCTGCGTGGTGCGAGCCGGACCCGCTGGCAGCATCACATCCCACCGCTGAAGACGCGGCGATTCTCGATCACCTTTCGCACCCAGCGTCGCGCCGCGCTGAGCTGACCTGACCGCGAATCCGCCGCGCGCTTATCCACGGAGCTGGCGGCGCAGCTCTCTCGCGTTAGCGATCGCGTAGCAGTCGCGATCATTATTGAAATAGGCCCAGACACGCACGGCACCGCTCGCCTTGATCCGCTGGGCCCATTCCGCCAGCTCAACGGCGCTGTAATTATGCCGATACCACCACTGCGGACCATGAAAGCGCACATAGATTTCGCCCGCGGTTTTCACCAGCTCGTCCGGCAAACCCGGCCCGCTGCAGGAACAAAAGATGATTCCGCGATCTCGAAATGCCGTGAACACTTTTTCATTCCACCAGCTGGCGTGCCGGAACTCGACAACATTGCGGCGTGCCGGATCCAGTTGCTCCACGATCCGGCGCAAGCGCGGCGCTGTGTAACGAAAGCTCGGAGGCAACTGAAAAAGAAAGCAGCCCAGTCGGTCCCCGAGAATGTCCGCGATATGTCCGAAGTCGCGCACCAGCGTCTTTGTCCCGCTGAAACGCTTCACGTGTGTGATCAGCTCGCACACTTTCACGCTGTAGATAAAGCGCCTGCCCTCGGCCTGTTTCAGCCAGCCGCGGACCGTCGCAATTGTGGGCCACGAATAAAATGGCGCGTTCAGTTCTACCGTGTCGAATTGCTCCGAGTAGAACCGAAACCAGCCGCGACGCGACAACTCGGCCGGGTAAAATCCGCCCTGCCAATGCCAGTAATACCAGCCGGAGCAGCCGATGTGACAGGAGCCTGTCTCGACTGGGTGAGCGATCGGGCTCAGCCGCGGCGCTCGTTCCCACGCCAGCCGCGACGCGTGCATTTTTGCGGCGCGGCCGACATTTGCCGCCCGCTGCATCGCGCGCCGCGTTTCCCGGCGCGCTCGCCGCTCCGCTGGTGTGAGCGTCGATTTTTCATCACGAACAGGCATGCTTCACACCGTCGAAAATCACGCCGCGTTGGAACGATAGGTTCTTCGATCTGTCAAAACGGGTCGCCCCAGCTGCATCGGTGCAGGGTGAACCAGGTGGGATTCAGTTTCGCCAGCGGCGCCTTCAACTTTGCCAATTGCTCCGCCGGTCCATGCACTTCAAGGCGCACGAGTTGAGCCAGCTTGAGCGTCGCCTCGAGCATCTCGCCCACGTTTTCCAAGTGGGCCAGGAGTGCTTCGGCATTGATGTAGCCTTCCCGACAGAAAACTTCGTCGCCATTGATGCTGAACTCATAAAAGAGGCTCCCGGTTTCATCGCGAGTTTTCGCCGCGAACTCCGGCAAAATCGACTTCAGGAACGGCAACTTGTCCGGAGGCACCTTGAAGTAGGGATGCAGAGTCACGAAACCGGAGAGCCGATCCATATCCTCACCGTACACACGGCCTCTTTCGCGTCCAGATCGGCCCTTTTTTCCCGAAGCGATCGCGGCGATCGTTTTTTTGGCCTCGCCTTTTCTCCACGCTACATCATTTCAGGACTTAGGAGCTGGGAATTTGCGATCGCGAGACGCGATCCCCAGGCCCTGGAAGGGGCGCGCTAATCATTGGCGTAAATCTCCGCACCTTTCTCGACGAACTCGCGAGCTTTCAGCTCCATTCCTGTCTGCAATGCTTCTTCTTGGGAGATCCGCTCCTGGGCAGCAAATTTGCGCACGTCCTCGGTAATCTTCATCGAGCAGAAGTGCGGGCCGCACATGGAACAAAAGTGCGCGGTTTTGGCCCCTTCTTGCGGTAAAGTCTCGTCGTGAAACTCTCTCGCCGTTTCCGGGTCGAGGGCGAGGTTGAACTGGTCTTCCCATCTGAACTCGAATCGGGCTTTGCTGATTGCATTATCTCGGTACTGCGCGCCCGGATGGCCTTTGGCGAGGTCGGCCGCGTGGGCTGCGATCTTGTAGGCGATGACTCCGTCCTTAACGTCTTTTTTGTCAGGCAATCCTAAGTGTTCCTTGGGGGTGACGTAACAAAGCATCGCACAACCGTACCAACCGATCATGGCCGCGCCGATCGCGCTGGTGATGTGGTCGTAACCCGGTGCGATGTCGGTGGTGAGCGGACCTAACGTGTAAAAGGGCGCCTCGTCACACCACTCGAGTTGTTTCTCCATGTTCTCCTTGATCAGGTGCATGGGAATGTGGCCGGGGCCTTCGTTCATCACCTGGACATGATGTTCCCAGGCGCGCTGAGTTAGCTCGCCCTGGGTGTATAACTCGGCAAACTGTGCTTCGTCGTTCGCGTCGGCAATCGAGCCGGGGCGGAGTCCGTCGCCGATTGAGAAACTGACGTCGTAGGCGGCCATGATCTCGCAGATTTCATCCCAGTGAGTGTAGAGAAAGCTTTCCTGATGATGTGCGAGACACCACTTGGCCATGATACTTCCACCGCGACTAACTATGCCAGTCATGCGGCTGGCAGTTAGCGGCACATACCTGAGTAACACGCCGGCATGAACGGTGAAGTAATCGACACCTTGCTCGGCCTGTTCAATGAGGGTGTCGCGATAGATGTCCCAGGTGAGTTCCTCGGCGCGGCCGCCGACTTTTTCCAGCGCCTGATAGATTGGGACGGTGCCGATCGGCACGGGCGAGTTGCGGATGATCCACTCGCGCGTGACGTGGATGTTCTTGCCGGTGCTGAGGTCCATGACGGTGTCGGCTCCCCATTTGGTCGCCCACCGCATCTTCTCGACTTCTTCTTCGATCGAGCTGGCGACGGCGCTGTTCCCAATATTGGCGTTGATTTTGACCAGGAAATTGCGGCCGATGATCATCGGCTCGAGCTCGGGATGGTTGATGTTCGCGGGAATGATGGCGCGGCCGCGCGCGACCTCGGAGCGGACAAACTCGGGAGTGATGGGAGTTGCGATTTGCGATTTGCGAGTTGCGATTGCCTCGCTGCCCGGATGCTGGTGATTCAGCGAGTTGCGATGCGCCGGGGACGAGTGACGCGCAAGGAGTGATGAGCTGGAGCCGGCGCGCTCTCGCGTCGCGGGCCCGTGGTTTTCACGAATGGCGATGAATTCCATCTCGGGCGTGATGATGCCGTGGCGTGCGTACCAAAGCTGCGTCACAGGATGGGAGGTGGCGCGGCGGGGCTTGCGGCGCGGGGGCGCGCCGGCTCCAAACCGTGCGTTGCCGTTGCGGGCTGCGGCGTGTTTTTCAGAGAGGTATCCATCGTCCTGCGGCTTGACGGCGCGGCCTTCGATTTCTTCGGTGTCGTTGCGCTCTCGGATCCAGTCGATGCGCATCGGCGGCAGGCCTTGCTCGACATCGCCGTGGAAATCGGGATCGCCCCAGGGGCCGCTGGTGTCGTAGACCCGCACCGGTTCGTTAGGCTCGAGCGTGCCGTCGAGCGATTTGGTCGGGGCGAGGGAGATTTCGCGGAAGGGAACGCGGAGGTCGGAATGCTGTGCACCCGGAAGGTAAATCTTGCGCGAGTTAGGAAGGCTGTTGCTGGCCTGGACGCTGGTTTCACCGTCGCCGCCTGTGTGCCGGCCGGCGTCAGCGCCACCGGCTACAATCTCGTTTCCTGCTTTCCTGCTTTCCTGATTCATAAAAAACAAAAGCCATGCGCGCGGTCACGCATGGCCTAACGAACTCCTCGCTCCCTCCGGCGGCATTACCCGCATCAGGTTTAAGGGGTCTCCGGCACTTGTCTCGCAAAGCGCTGGACTCTCAGCCCATGGCTCCCCCGCTGTTTGGTTCAGGATAGGACGCGAGGGTGGGAAGTCAATGCGAGGGCGGGCCGGGGGGCGCTGCGGTTTCGGCTTCGCCGTGAAAGATCGCCTGCCAGCGGCCGTGGCTCAGTCGCCAAACCGAGCCGCAATTGAAAGTCGCGCTTTTCACCGTCCCTTTGGATTCCGATTGAACGGTTGCCTTGTAGGTGACGATCGCGATCGCCGGATCGGGCGAGCTGACTTCGAAGTCGATGAGATCGACTGCTTTCATCGTTCGCGTCGGAATCGCCTTTAGCTCGTCCGACATGGTCATGATGCCGTCGGCGTAAACCGCGCGAACGTCTGGCGCGACAAGCTCCTGGAAGCGGTCGAGCTGCTTCCGGCGGGCGGCCTCCCAGATTTGTTTCTCCTTTGCGATGATCACCGCTCTGTCCGGCGTGGCGCCGGCCAGGACCGGGGGGAGCAATAGGGTTGCGATGGCGAGGAAAAGCTTCATCCGCGAAGAGGGTACGCCCGTTGCCGGGCGCACCCGCGAGATTACGGCAGAAACGGTCTGCTAGCCGGCTGGCTGCGCTTGTTTCACGTTCGTGTGGAAGACGGCCATCCAATCGCCGTGCCCGCCTTTTTTGTGCCAGACGGTGCCGGCATTGTACGAACCGGAGGCGTCCTTGCCATCAAAGGTGCCTTCGATCTTCACGACATAACTCGACATTACGAGGTTTGAGCCGGCTGATGTGGTTTTGTAATCGCTGATCTCGAACGATTTCATGTCCCACTTCTTCATGTCGGCCAGTTCTTTCGCCATGTCCGCCATCCCGTCCACGTAAACCCCGACCATGTCGGCGCTGACAACTTTCTTGAATCCGGCTTCGTCCTTGTCTTTGAAGGCCTGCCAGGCGGCTTTTTCTTTCTCCAGCATCTTCTCGTCGTTGGAGGCCGCGAACGCGAGGATGCTGGCGGCAAAGAAGAGTGTGGTTGCTAAGGTGATAACTTTTTTCATTGATCGCTCCTTTGGTTGATTAGGCGGGCAGCGTGATCAGCGGGCGCGGCGAGGTCAATCTTATTTCGAGGGGCTCTGCGAGCGCTTACCTTGCATGCTTGTCCCTTGCCCTCACTGCCGCGCTGCGCGCGTGCGTCTCTCCCACGGGGAGAGACGGCACGGCAGAGTGATGGTGTGAAAGGTTTCGGGCTGACCAGGAACGGACGCGACCTCTCCCATTCGATTGCGTGCGTCTCTTCCACATGGAGAGAGACTGGCCCAGACCGATGGCGTGAAAGGTCTCAGTTGCCAGGAGAGTGGCGCTTGCTCTGCGCGGTCCATCAGGCGAGCCCCGCCTGAAGATCTGGCGTTAGTTCCCGGTTGGAATGACCGGGGCGGCGGGGGAAGCTTCCGGCTTGGGCGGCGCTTTGGCGTCGCGCAGGACGAGGGCGCCTTCGAGTTCACGCCGATAATCGGCCACCATCATCGGGCGGGTATGATTATCCACCAGACCCTTGTAATTGAGGATGCCGGTGGCGATCGCATCCGCGAGTTTTTCCCGCCACGCGCTCTTCGCGATCAGGCGGCTTTCGCCCCGCTCGGTGAGAAAGCCGCATTCGACCAGCACGGCCGGAATTTTCGTCAGACGCAGCACCGCGAAGCGCGCCCGCTTAATTCCGCGGTCGTACTCGGAGAAATGGCCGACGACGGAATGATGCACGCTCATGGAGAGCGCGAGGCTCGGCGCCTCGACCGGGCTGCCGGCTTCCATGTTCATAAACCGAAGCGCAAGCGCGTCGTCCGCGGTGGACGGCGCGCCGCGCGGTGTAAGTGAGAAAATTTCAAAACCGCTCGCGGCCGGGTTCGCGTCGGTGGCGTTGAAGTGGATGCTGACGAAGATGGAGTCCCTGGTCGCGTTGGCGATGCGGGCGCGCAACTCGAGCGGGATAAAGTTGTCGCTGTTGCGCGTCATCACGACTTTGAGTCCTTTGGCTTCGAGCAGCGGTTTGATGCTCTTCGCAACGTCGAGCGCGAAATCTTTTTCGTAGCCGTAGGGGCTGATCGCGCCCTTGTCGTAGCCGCCGTGGCCGGGATCGAGCACGACCGTCTTGAGTTCGCCGAGATTGCGGATCATCTGCGGCCGGAGCTGGGGCTCGAGAGTTTTGGAAAGATCGACGCGCGAGACGAGGTACTGGCCATCCTTCTCCGTTACCGGAAAGCAGAGCCACGTGTGGGCGCCGTTGATCATCATCTCGCGGCTGTCGAGTTCGACGTCGAGAGAAATGCGGCCGTTATCGAGGTGAATGTGTTTGTCCACCGGTGTGACGTTCGCGGGCAGGCCGTAGAATTTCGCAATGTTATCGACCGTGAGATATTCGCGGCCGTGCAGCTTCACGACCTGCCAATCGGAAGCGGCGAGGCCAGTGCCAACGAGCACGAAGGAGAGAAAGAGCGTCGGGAGGAATTTCCCTTTGCTGACCATGGCGGCGATTATGGAATAAGCGTCGGCCGGCGGCAATGAAAATCACGGCACGACGTAAAAACCAGCGCGCGAAATAAAACCGAACCGAACAGTGGCTGCGTAATGTAAGTCGTTATGCCAGCAAAATCGAAAAAACAGCAGATGGCCGCCGGCGCGGCGCTTGCCGCAAAACGCGGGAAGAAAAGCAAGTCCTCCTTGCGAGGCGCCTCGAAAAGCATGGCCAAATCGATGAGCGAGAAAGAGCTCAAAAAGATGGCGAGCACGAAGCGCAAGGGCCTGCCGAAGAAAAAGAGCAGTAAATCGAAGAGCAAGAAAAGCTAGTCCCTCGCCCCTGGGTAGACGCTTCGCTGTGCGCAGCGCGGGTGTGGGCGTTGGAGTTGCGCAATGCGGTCGCTGACCTGCGTCGCCGACGCGGCCACGGCACAAGTTAGCGCGCCTAACGAGCGCCGTCGGCGAGCTCGGAAACCAACGCAGAAGACCGAATCCCGGTTGCCTTTTCGTAGCGGCTGGAAATTTCGGATGCGATTTTCTCCGCATCCGCGCGTTCGCACAGGACAATTGCCGCGCCCCCGAATCCCGCGCCCGTGAGCCGCGCCCCGAGCACACCGGGCAACTGTTGGGCGATGGCAACGAGTTGGTCGAGTTCTCCGGTGCTGTTCTCAAAATCGTCGCGCGAACTTTCGTGGGACTCGTTCAACAACCGGCCAAAAGCAGCGCCGTTTCCGGCGACGAGAAAGTCGAGAGAGCGGAGGACGCGCTGGTTTTCGGCAACGACATGTCTGGCGCGCCGCCGCAGGAGATCGGGCAGTTCGGAGCGGGTCGCGAGTTGTGGAAGGGAAATGTCGCGCAATGCCGCAACGCCGAGGGCGCGCGCGGCCGCGTGCGTTTCTTCCCGGCGCAGGTTGTAGGCACTGCTCGACAGGTCGCGTCGTTGCCCCGAATCGGCGATGATGATTGCGAAACCGGCAGGGAAGGGGATGGTCCGCACTTCTTCGCTCCGGCAATCGAAGAAGACGGCGTGATCTCTTTTCCCGAAGAGGGAAATGATCTGATCGAGCAAACCGGATTTGATCCCGGCGAAGCGATGCTCTGCGCGCTGGCACGACCTGGCGATTTCGAGCGGCGGGAGGGTTTGCCCGGAGAGCTTGAGAAGGAAGAGCGCGGTCCCGACCTCGATCGCGGCGGAGCTGGACAACCCGGCACGAGCGGGAAGATCGCCCGTGATCTCGATGCTGAATCCGCCGCTCGTCAGCCCAAGGGCGCGCAGTTCGCTCGCCACGCCGAGAACATAACTAGCCCAGCGATGTTCCGGATCTGGACGCAGCTCGCGCCCGTCGATTTCGATCGCGCCGATGGCCGCAGAGTTGATTGCGATGCGCTCATCATCGCGCCGCCAGCCGCGAACCATCAGGCCGCGATCGATCGCCGCGCCCAGCACAACGCCGCCGTTGTAATCGGTGTGATTGCCGAGCAGTTCCACGCGTCCCGGCGCCCAGGCAGAAAACATCTCCGGGCTCACCGGGAGACCTCCCCCCAATGCGCGCGCTCGATCAGTTGCTTCAGCTCCGGGGTGTCGAGCGAGAGTGGCGGGAGCCAAAGGCCGAGGCGCTCCCGTTTCCACCAGAGACCCTGGGGGTTTGGCCTGACGAATGCATAACGATAAAGAACGGCGCGGACATAGCGCGGCGGTTTTTCCGGAAAGGGATTGGAACGAAAGAGGCTGAGCGCGCCGGGATCGTTGTGGAGAAGTTTCCAGATCAGATTCAGGGTCCAGGGATATTCGTTAGGCGAGCCCATCGCGGCGAACCACATCTGCCAGTCGAGCCGCAAATGATAAGGCGCGATTTGCGGCGGGCGCTCGTCGAGCGCGACCGGCAGGCCTTTGTAGGGATAGGGCTTCCAATCGGGTTCGTTAGGGAAATCTTCGCTCGCGCCTTCGAAGACGACGTTGTAGCGCTCTTTGCCGACGCTGCCGAAGGCGCCGTAGGTGTTGACCAGATCTAGCGGATCGAAGGAGGTGTTCATGATCTGGTGCGGGGAGAAGAGATTCACCACCGGTTGAATGCTGAGAAAAGCGACGAGCGCCGCGAGCGCCCAACTGGTGGCGAGCATCGGCCCGGAAACCGTCGCCGCGGTCTGCGCCCTCACTGCCGCATTCGTTAGGCGCCGCGGCAGCAATTTGGCCCAGAAGCGGTCGTCGAAGCAGGCGAGCGCCGGAATGATCGTGAGCCAGTTGAGGAAGGAAAGATTGCCGCCAACAAAAATCGTGAGCTGGAAAAGAATCATGACGGCGCCGGCAATCAGGCGCGCGATTCGCGGCCAAAAGGCAAACCAGGGTGCGACCAGTTCGGCGAGGTGATTGAAAACGACGCCGCCTTTCAGGACCGCGCGAGGGAGGAAGTGGAACCAGCGGCTGAGGCCGTTTGGGATCGGCTGGGTTTCGAAATGATAGAAGAGCGCGGTCAAGTCGCGCCAGCTTTCGTCGCCGCGGATCTTGATCAGCCCGGCGCCGAACATGATCCGGAAGATCAGCCAGCGAAAAAGCCAGATGACGACGAGCGGCGGCGGGCGTTTCGGGAAGGGCCGCGGATCGAACAGCGGACAAAGGAAGATGGCGAGAAAGCCGGTCTCGAGCAGTTGCACTTCCCAGCCGTAACCGTACCAATCCTGCCCGAGGTGAACGAAGGACATGTAAAGCGCCCAGAGGACGAAGAGCAGGATCGCATTCGCGTAGCCGCACGCGACGACACACGAGAGCGCGAATCCGATCCAAGCCGTGACCACAAGCGCGGTATCGGAATGATTGAACCAGAAGATCGAGGGCAGGCGAAGAAACCCGCCTAACGATCCGCCGAGGGCGGTGCGCACGCCGTCGACGAAGTTATCGAGCGGGAGCAGTCCATTCGAACCGATGAGCGGGAGAATCTGGTTAGCGGCGACGAGAAAAGCGATCGCGTAAGTGATCCCGAGGAGGCGGAGAATGAGGAAGCGAGTCAGCCAATAGGTTTCGCGATCGGGCAGGATCCGCTCCCAATGTTCCAGCTTCACGAGTGAAAGAACTTGCTCAGTCCCGGAGGTCGCTCCAGCTCTGGGTAGCGCACTTGTTCCGAGTGCTGGCGACGGTGTTCCACGGTCGCGAACTTTCCCTGCGGAGTCGATCGGAGAAGATCAAACGCGCTCCCGCCTGACAATTTCCCAAGAAAAGTCCGTCGCGTTGGAACAACGCAACCAGCACTCGAGGACGAGTGCGCTACCCAGGCGCGGCTTCTTTTTTTGCCGGCCGGCGAATGAGGGTGATCTGCTTGATCCGCGCGGAGTCGGACGGACTCCAGGTGCCGACTTCCGGGTCGTCCTTGAAGGCTTCGTGCACGATCCGGCGCTCGTAGGAATTCATCGGCTCGAGCTGCAATGGGCGCCCCGAGATGCGCACCCGCTCGGCCAGTTGCCGCACGTGCTGGACGATTTTGTCCTGTCGCATCGAGCGATACATCTCACAATCCACCGTCCATTTCGGCGCGTTCGGATTTTTCACCTGGATGAGCCGGTTCAGGAGAAACTGGATCGCATCGAGGGTTTCGCCATCGCGTCCGATCAGGCGGTCGGCTTCTTCGGTGTAAATCTGGAGCGTCGGGTTGCCGCCTTCGTTTTGAGTTTCCTCGATTTGCACGACGAAACCGAGATAACCGAGCATGGTGTCGAGCAGTTCCCTGGCGTTGACTTCAACTTCGACCTCGTTGCTCATCAGCGTTTTCCTTTCCGTTTTGCCGGCTGGTTTACTTTCTCCAGCTTGGGCAGGGGTTGCTTCCGGTTTTGGTATAGCTGCAGGATCGTAAACAGATTCTGAGTTGTATAGTATAATGCCAGTGCGGCGGCAAAGTTGTAGCAAAAAACAACAAAGATCAGCGGCATAAACATCATCACCCGTTGCTGGGTCGCGTCGCCGCTCTTCGGGGTGATGTGCGTCATCCAGAAACTGGTCGCCGCCATGATCAGCGGCAGGATATTGATCGGCCAGCCGAGCCCGGGAAGATGCGCGACGGTGTCGGGCTGGGAGAGATCGCTCACCCAGAGGAAGCTGGCGTTTCGCAGCTCGACTGCCTGACGCAGCATGGTGAAGAGACCGAAGAAGATCGGAATCTGGATGAGCATCGGAAGGCAGCCGCTCACCGGGTTGACTCCATAGTCTTTGTAAAGCTTCATCACCTCCTGGTTCATCTTTGTCGGGTCATCCTTGTACTTCTCCCGCAGCTCCTGCATCTTGGGAGAGAGCGAGGCCATCCGGCGCATCGATTTGTTCGCCTTGGTCTGGAGTGGCCAGAGGATGAGCTTGATAATGGCGGTGAGAATGAGGATCGCGACCGCGTAGTTGCCGACGAACCGGTGGATCAGGTTCATCATGTTAAGGAGGGCTTCGCTGACCAATTTCCACATCCCGAAATCCATGATCTCCGCTTCGTCATGGGTCAGCTGCGCGAGCCGATGATAGAGCTTCGGCCCGATATAGAGCTGGAAATCGATCTTCTCGGTTTTGCCCGGCTGGAGCTGGAAGCCGGGCATGCCGAGCGCGCCGGCGATTCCGTAATCCGGCTCACCGTTTTCTTTTTTACCGACTTCGAAACGAGTCGACCAGACGCGATCGGCTTTGCTCGTGAGCGGGGTCATGAGGATGCAGAAAAACTGGTTGCTGACGCCGGCCCACTCCGCGTTGGCGACCGGCTGCTCGAAGAATTGCTCGGGCCCGCGTTTTTGTCCGAGGCCAAAGGGATAACTCTGTGGGGCAAACCAGTTCACGTCGGTAGATTTGGTTTTGCCTTCGATGCACCACGTGACCCGGGTGTAGTTCGGCAAATCATTGCGGTGGATCGGGGCCATCGCGCCGAGGGCGACAAAGTAACCGGCGTTCGAATAGCGGGCGGAGCCGGCGTTCTGGAAGGAAACTTCGAGGCGCACGAGATAGTTGTCCTTTTCGTTAGGCTGGGTCACGAGGGTGAACTTTTTTCGCAGGGTGACGCCGTTGGCGAGCGCGCGCTCAAACTCCACGCTCTCTTTCGTCGGCCGGATCGAAAATTCCTCGAGCAGCGGCGCGGCCGGCTTCTCCACGATCGCGCCGATCGGCAACTGGCCCCAATTGCCCAGCTTTACCGGGCCGCCATTTTCCGCCTTGTGCCTGGGGAGAACTGCTTCGGCGATGCCGCCGCCGCGGTTCGTCAGCAAGAGTTGGAGATCGCTGTTGCTCAGCGTGACGTTCTTTTCTGCGAAAGGACTCGGGGCGGAAGCCGGCTCGTTAGGCGTCGGGGAAGGCGCGGGGCTGGGGCTGGGAATTTCGGGAGCGACGGTCGGCGAAATGCCGGCGGTTGCAGCGGGCGACGCGCTGGCGCGGACTGGCACCGGGGCGGGCGCGCGAGAAATGTAGACCTCCCACACGACCAGCGCGACGATGCAAAAGATAACCGCGATCCAGGCTGTTCTGTCCATAAACTGCGGCGGCGAGCCTTATTTACTGGCGAAGCCGTGCGGCTGGCGGTGATGACGTGGCGCCGGCACCGGATCGTAACCGTGTCCGCCCCAGGGATGGCAACGGACCAGCCGTTTCAACCCAAGCCAGCTCCCGTGCAACGCGCCGTGCTTCTCGATCGCTTCGAGAAAATATTCCGAGCAGGTAGGCCGGAAACGGCAGCCGTTTCCCGGGCCGGCGAGAAACCGGAGCAGGGGCGAGAGCGTCCATTGGTAAGCGCGAATGAGATACCGGAGGAGCAAGGCCATCGTAAGGGGCACAGGATAGGGGTTCGCCGCCCAAGGTGCAACCGCCCTCCTGCTGCTCTTAATTCCTGCTCCTGCTCCTAATCGTGCTCGTGCTCTTCCCTCCTGCGACATTCTCGATTACGAGCACGAGCACGATCAGGAGCAGGAGTCGGAGAGAATCCCAGCGCGCTTTGCCAGCCGCAGCCATTCCGCTTCCAATGTTGCTGAGGTTGCCGCAGCGGCGGCCGGTCGGGCAATTATGACCAGCCACATTTGATCGACCAATTCATGCTGCCGACGCCTGACAATTTCGCGCAACCGGCGCCGCACCCGATTCCGCACCACGGCACTTCCAACCCGGCGCGAGGTCACAAAGCCGGCCCGGAATTTTTTCTCCTCCTGCACGCGAAGTATTCCCAGCGTTAGCAAATTACCCCGCACCGTTCGCCCTTCACTTCGCACCTGCTCGAACTCGCGCGCGCGCTGGAGCCGCCGCTTTGCCGGCAAACGAAATCTTTGTCTTTCAGGAGCGCTGCTCATGCCGCGCGAGCATAGTGCGCCGGCACCAGAACGTCACGAAAGCTCCCTCGAATTCATGGACGCGCCATGCGAATTTTGACTTTCATGCGCGGTCGCTGCTTTCGTCTTTTGCTGCTCCTGTTTGTCGCTCTGCCCGCGTGCGAAGCGATGACCCGCGGTAAAGCCGAGCACATTGTCCTCGTTGTTTGGGATGGGATGCGGCCGGATTTTGTCAATCAGGAGCACGCGCCCAATCTCAGCGCGTTGCGGCGCGACGGAGTCTTCTTTGCCAACAACCACGCCGTTTATCCCAGCTCGACAAACGTTAATGGCGCCGCGATCGCGACTGGGAACTATCCCGGCCACACCGGAGTCATCGGCAACCAGGAATTCCGCGCCGCGATTGACGCGCATCAGCCATTCGACACCGCAGAGTATCCCGACCTGCGCCAGGTCGATCCGGCCCTCAGCGCCCGTTACCTCAGCGTGCCGACGATTCCCGAGATTCTTCACCATGCCGGTCAGTGGACCGCGGTCGCGGGCGCGAAGCCGGTCGCGCAGCTGTTCGATCGCTTACGGGAACGCAAGAGCGAAGCGGAGAAACAATCGGGTGTCGTTTATCGCGGCAAAGTTTTCCCAAAACAAATCGAGGCGGACGTCACCAAGGCGCTCGGGCCATTCCCGCCGCGGCATACCTTTCCAAACAGGGCGCAGGATGAGTGGACGACCCACGCCCTCACAGAGATGCTGTGGAAGAGTGCGGTGCCGGAGTTCTCGCTTCTCTGGCTGAGCGAGCCCGATCTCACCGAGCACGAAACTGCGCCCGGTGCACCCACGTCGCTCGCCGCGATCAAATCCAGCGACGACAATCTCGGCCAAGTCATCGCCGCACTGAAAGCGAAGGATGCTCTGCCGACGACCGACATCTTTGTTGTCTCCGACCATGGTTTTTCCACGATTGATCTCTCGGTTGATGTCGCCGAACGATTGCGCGCCGCGGGGTTCGACGCGGTGCGCGCCTTTGCGGATCATCCGCCGCGCGGCCAAATCCTCGTCGTGACTCTCGGCGGAAGCGTGGCGCTTTATGTGGCGGGGCACGACCCAGAAATGATCCGACGGCTGGTCGATTTCCTTCAGCAGTCCGATTTTGCCGGTGTCATATTCACGCGTGAAGCGCGTCCCGGCACGTTCACTTTTGCCCAGGCAATGATCGAAACCGCGGACGCACCCGATTTGCTCGTCGCCTGCCGCTGGAACGACCAGCCTAACGAATTCAAAGTGCGCGGAGCGATCGCCTCCGACATCGGCCACAGCGCCGGCCACGGCACGCACGCCACCTTGAGTCCTTTCGATATCCACAACACCCTGATCGCGAGCGGACCTGATTTCCGTCACGGTTGGACTGATGAGACGCCGAGCGGCAATATCGATCTCGCGCCGACCATCCTGTATCTTCTTGGTCTCCCGCAGCTGAAGGAAATGGAGGGCCGCGTTCTCACCGAAGCGCTACGAAACGGCAAACCCGCTCCCGCGGCGGAGTCACGCGAGCTTTCAGCGCAAAGTGAGCGCTGGCGACAAAACATTCGCCTGACCAGGGTCGGCCGCACCACTTATATCGATGAGGGAAACGGCCAGCGCGTCGCGAATGCGCCTAACGAACCTCGTTAGGCGGAATTTCCTCAAATTCGCCCCGCTCACGATTCTTGCGGCAGCGATCCCAGGGAAAGCACTTGCCATTCATCGCGAGGTAAACGCCTGCGGGCAGCACCTGCACAAACGAGAGCGCGCTTCCGAGATTAAACAACCCGTCGGAGCTGCCAAAAGCCCACGGAATCATCGCACCCGTCAGCACCACAGTCTTATTCGTTACCTTTCGGGCGATCGCGGCGGCGGTGTCAGTCATCGTGTCGGTGCCATGAGTGATCACGATCCGGTCCTCCGGCGCCTCGGTGCAACCGCGGACGATGCGCGCACGATCGGCGTCAGTCATTTCGAGGCTGTCGATCATCATGAGGGTATCGATTGTTACCGGCACGCGCGAGCGTCCGCGTTCCAGCATCTGCGCGAGATGAGTCTCTTTAAAGTAAAGCTGCCCGGTCCGCTCGTTGTATTCCTTGTCAAAAGTGCCGCCGGTTACAAGGATTCGGATCGCCATGGGATGAACTCTCGACCTAAAGCGGCGGCGTGACGCCTGGCGCCGCTGCCGGCCTTTGCTCGTTAGGCTCAATCGGGATCGGCGGGGTGGGCGACGCGGAAGGCGCCGGCGAGCCGCTCGGCGAAACCATCAGCGCCGGAACATTAGCATCGCGAATGAGTTGATTGACTTTCGGTACCTCTTCATTCTTCAGCTGAGTCCAGGTTTGTAACTGTTCCTGGAGCCGCTTGTCCAACATCTCGAAGACCTGGAGCTGTGATTCCGTCGGCGCGGCGTCGGCGGCGTCGATTAGCCGGCTGAAGGTGTAAAACTCTTCATTGAGCTGATTCGGGTAAACCAGGTTGCCTTCCGAACTTTTCATCTTTACCTGGATCAGCTTCTCTTCGACCCCGGACATTTTCTTTTCCAAGTCATCCGCCGCAGTTAGCGCCGGTTTTATTGACTCCTGATTGGCGAACCGTTTCCGCAAAGATTCGATTTCCGACTTGGCGTCACGAATTTCGTTGATTGCCTGGTGCAGCTGCGAGATTCGATCGTTCACCTTCATCGCCAGCTCGAACGACCGACGCATTCCGGTTTCAGCGCCTTTGATCCGGGGATCAATTGCAAGCTGAAGCGGGGCGGTTTGAGTCTGGCCACTGGCCGTAAGTTTGACCTGGTAGTTACCGGGCACGGAAAGGGGGCCGCGTGGATTGCTCCCGGCATAAAATGCGCCGGGCGTCTGAATCGGCTCGTTATAACGCAGGTCCCACGCGAAGCGATTCATTCCTTCCTTTGCCGGAATCGTTGTTGGAGTTTGGACCTGATCCGGCCATTCCGGCGGCTGCTCATTCTTCTTGTCTTCCTTGCTCGAAAGATGGCGCACGAGTTTGCCTTGCTCGTCCAGGATATCGAGAGTTACTTCGCCCTTTGGCGTCACCTTGAAATAATAGTCAATGATTGCTCCGGCCGGCGGATTCGTGCCGACGGGCTGGCGAGTGTCGATGTCGTGCGGGTAATGAAGCCGAACCGCGGTTTGCGGCGCGTAGAGCTTCATCTCGGCGTGGGCAACCTGGTCGTTGACCTGGCGCAAAGGAGTCAGATCATCGAGCACCCAGAAGGATCGCCCGTGCGTCGCGACCACGAGATCATCATCCTTTACGACCAGGTCGTGAATGGGCGAAGTCGGCAGGTTCATCTGCAATGGCTGCCAATGAGCACCGTCATCAAAGGAGACATACATGCCCAGCTCGGTTCCAGCGTAGAGCAGGCCGCGCCGCTTCGGATCTTCGCGCACGGCGTGAACATACGCGCCCTCGGGAATACCATTGGTAATCGCGCTCCAGTTACGGCCGGCGTCGCTGGTTTTAAAGATATAGGGCTTGAAGTCATCCAGCCGGTGACGATCGACTGCGACATAGGCGACGGCGGCGTCGAAGGGCGACGGATCGATCAGGCTGATCAAACTCCATTCCGGCATGTTCGGGGTAACCCGGGTCCAGGTCGCGCCGTCATCAGTGCTGACGTGAATTAGACCATCGTCCGTTCCGGCCCAGAGCAATCCTTTCTTCAGCGGTGACTCAGCGAGGGCAAACACGGTGTCATAATACTCGACGCTCGTGATGTCATTCTGAATCGGTCCGCCGCTTGGTTTTTGTTTGCTCTTGTCGTTTCGCGTCAGGTCTTCGCTGATCGCGGTCCAGCTATGACCCTGGTCGGTAGACTTAAAGACGGCTTCGCCGGCGGTGTAGAGTGTGTCGGGATCATGGGGCGAGATGAGCAGTGGCGAGACCCATTGGAAGCGATGTTTCAAATCGGCGGCGCCGTGCCCGGAGTTATCGAGCGGCCAGACACTCACATCCTGGTATTGTTCCTTCGATTTGTCGTAGCGGGTGATGTAACCTTCGCTGTTGGAATAGATAATGTGCCAGTCGCGCGGATCGGGGACGACAAAGCCACACTCACCGTCGCCGGCTTGGAACCAATCTTCCCGTTCGATCACTCCGCTCTCGCCGCGACTCGCGATCCCGATGTTCGAGTTATCCTGCTGCGCGCCGTAGATATGATAGGGAAAAGCATTATCAACCGCGACATGATAGAACTGCGCAGTTGGCTGGTTATTCAGAGTTGTCCAGCTTTCGCCGCCATCAATCGAAACACTGGCGCCCCCGTCGCTGACATTCCCGAGCCGCTTCGGGTCCTTCGGATCAATCCAAAGTCCGTGGTGATCGCCATGCCGTGCCGGAAGGAGATTAAAGGTCTTTCCACCATCGACCGAGCGGAAGAGACCTGTGTTTAAGACATAAACCGTATCGGTCGCCTGAGGGTCTGCATAGATCTTACTAAAATACCACGCGCGCTGCCGAAAGCGGAGGTCATCGTTAATTTTCTCCCAGTTATCTCCGCCATCATCGGAACGAAAGATCCCGCCTTCGTTGGCTTCGATAATGGCATAGACCCGGTCGGAATCAGCGCCTGAAACCGTCACTCCGATGCGCCCGAGAATGCCGTCGGGCAAGCCGTGGCCTTGTAAGTGTTGCCAGGTGTCGCCGCCGTCGGTTGAACGATAAAGCCCGCTGCCTTCGCCGCCGCTGGAAAGGAACCAGGGCTGTCGTCGCACCTGATAGAGCGCGGCGAAGAGGGTGTTTGGATTATGCGGATCGAAAACGACATCGATCGCGCCGGTGTTTTCGTCCTTGCTCAGGACCTTCTTCCAAGTGATACCGCCATCACTCGTGCGAAAGACGCCGCGCTCGTCGTTAGGTCCAAAGGCATGACCGAGCGCGGCAACAAAGACGATGTTTGGGTTATCGGGGTGAACAATGATCGCGCCGATATGGCGGCTATCTTTCAAGCCAACATTGCGCCAATGCCTGCCGCCATCGACTGACTTATAGACGCCATCGCCATAAGTGATGTTACCGCGGAGCGCGGCCTCACCCGATCCGGCATAGATCGTGTTATGATCGCTCGGCGCGACGGCAAGGGCACCGATCGAGGAAGTGGTGTGTTGTTTGTCGAAAAGCGGCTTCCAGTTTGCGCCGCCATCGGTCGTCTTCCAGACTCCGCCCGCGACCGCCCCGAAGTAGTAGGTGTTCGGCTCACCTGGCACACCTTCAATCGCGAGTGCCCGCCCACCGCGATAAGGTCCGACCTCGCGCCATTGCATCCCGCTCCAGAGTTTTGGATCAAATTGCGGCCGCGGGGACTCCGCCGGCTTGGGCTTGTCGGTTGTTTTCGCCGGCACCGGCGACGCCGAAGCGGAAGGAGCAGGTTTAGTCCTGGGCGGGGGCGTTGCCCCAGTCGAAAACGTCAGTGCTAGAATCAGGAAAAGCGCGGCGCTCGCGCTCACAAAGGGGCGCGGAATCCCGTCGGACGGATTTTGCATCGCGTAGTTTCCAACGCTTGCATGGGGTTTCAACCGGATTGTTAGCCCGGCATTAGAAGAGCCGACGACTTTGGGCCGATTCCGCGATCAATTTCTCAAGCCGCCTTTGTCGAGTCGCGTCCTGCTTCGCGCTTACGACCCACCAAACCGCACTCTTACGATAGGATGGCGACGGCGCGTGGAAGAATTTCCAGGCTGACGGCTGTTTGTGCAACTGACTCAGGTAAGACTGCGGCAGGTGCTCCTTCCGTTGTTCGTAGGAGTAAATGCCAGTCCTGTTTTCCCAACTCGTAATGATTTGCATGCAAATTCCGGATCACCTTTGAGAGCAGGATGAGAGGGGGAACGGTTGTGATTTCTCCTCCCTCGTCGTAAGATTCGCGCGTGCGCCGCCAGTATGGATTTACCCTCATCGAGATCATGATCTCGGTTTTCATTCTCATCTTGTTGCTCTTGCTTGCTCTGCCCAGCATTAGCGGCGTGATCGCGAACCGGCGACTCCAGCGTTCGCTCGACGCGATGAATGACATCGTCCGTCAGGCACAGGAACACAGTCTCAAGGAGCGACGCGCCTATGTTATCGAATGGCAGAAGCGCACCATCATTTTGCGTCCGGAGGAAGTCGCGGAAGGCGAATCGGACGCGCCGGTCGCGCGGCTTTCCCTGGCTAAAGGCCATGCCTATGTGCTGCGCTTGCCGGCCGCGCTCGACAAGGGACCATTCGCAGACTGGACCTTCTGGCCCTCGGGCACTTGCGAGCCGGCTAACGTGCAGTTCAAGGGGCCTGAGGGCACGTGGGAAGTCAACTACGATGCGCTGGCGGCGCGGCCACAGATTGTGCGTTATGCGGCGAGGTAGCAGGAAGCGGGCATTTGCGCTCTACGAAGTGCTGATTGGATTGGCGATCTTTGTCGTCGGCGTGCTGGCGCTCGGCCACTCGGTCGAGAATTGCCTCAATGCCAATGAGGTGAGTGAAGATGAAAACCGCGTCCGGCAGTTGCTTGCTAATCGCATGGCGGAGATTCAGTCAAATCCCGGAAAGCCGGACCCTTCGCATGAAACCAAGATAGATACCGGCTACGGGATTGTGAGACTAATCGAAAAAGCCACTCCGGAGCCGCTCGAGCAACCGGACAATACGATCGTAAGCGGGATTAATCGGGTTACGCTCACGGCTGAATGGCGACATGGAGGCGTGGCGCAAACAAGACAACTCGTGTTCTATGTTTATCGGGCGGGATAGGCAGAGCAGCGCGCGGCGCGGATTCACCCTGCTCGAGATCACGCTCGCGATGGCGATTCTCGGGATGATGGCGCTGGCGATCTTTCGCTTCGTGAGCACGAACGTGACCGCGGTCCGGATCTCGACCGCGGCCGAGCAAAATGATCTCGCCTACTCCGGCCTCGAACGGCTCCTGACCGATCTGTTCCAAAGCCTGCCGCCGGGGCAGGGGACGCTAATGGGGCAACCCTACAAGTTTGAGGAACGGCCGCGGGACGAAGTGACGTGGATTTGCGATCCGGGGCCGGGACTTTTCACCCGTTACGCGAGCGGTCAATATTCGGTCACGCTGCGGCTGCAACCGATGGCGAAGGGCAACGAAATGGAATTAGGGGTGCTGCGGGAATCGGAAGACGACGACAACCCAATGCCGGAGAATAAGGCGTGGGTGCCATTACTCGAAAATGTGCACAGCATGGAAATTCGCTATTTCGATCCGAGGCTGAATGCGTGGATTGATCGCTGGACCGACCGGGGAACCCTGCCGCACCTGGTGCGCCTGAGCATCCTGCGGGCGGGCAGCTCGGTGCCATGGGAGGCGGTTGTCGCCTTGCGCCGTACGCCGCTGTAGAAATGAAATCCTCGACCCACGGTACCCGGCGCGGCGCGGCCATCCTTCTGGCCCTCTGGGCCCTTTTCCTGCTTAGTGCGATGATCATCTCATGGGCGCTGCAAATCGATTCGCGCATGACTCTTTCCAGCAACTCCAACCGGGTGCTCGAGGCGGAAGCGATGGCTTCTTCCGGCGCGGAGCTGGCCCTGGCGCCGGAGGTGGAGAGCGGCTCGCCTCTCCTCCGTGGGTCGTTAGGCAAAGAGCAGACTTTCCAGGCTCGAATTGTGGGGGAAGGCGGACGGCTGAATTTGAACTGGGTGCTGGCCGGGGAAAACCCGCAGCGGCTCCAGCTGCTGAAGAATTATCTCGAGGTGAAAGGCGTCGACATTAACGAACGCGATCACATGATGGATTGTCTGCTCGATTTCGTTGATCCGGACGACCTTCCGCGGCTCAACGGCGCGGAGTCGAGCCCGGATTACCACCCGAAAAACGCCCCGCTCCAGCGGGTCGAGGAGATGAAGCGGGTCAAAGGCTGGGAAAAATTTACTGCGCGCAAAGGCTGGGACGACGACTTCACCCTTTTCAGCGGCGGCCCGATTGACCTCGCCTGGGCATCCCGCGACGTCCTGCTGTCGCTCCCCGGGTTCAATGAACAGATTGTCGACCGCTTCCTCGAGTACCGGCGCGGGCCGGATGGGATTGACGGGACGGAGGACGATCCGCCTTTTCAATCACTTGACGAGGTTCGACTTGCGATTGGATTCACTCCAGAGCAATTTGCGCAGCTTTCGGGCCTGATCGGTTTTAAGGATCCGGTCCTGCGGGTCGTGAGTGTCGGGCAATCCGGCAATACGAGCCGGACAGTTGAGATGATAATTCGCAAGAGTGGCGCTACGCCCCAGATGATTCGTTGGAAGGAATTCTGATATCGAACGCTCACCTGCACCTGTTTTTATAGCGCCGTCAGGGCGCGGCTGGAAAGTGGTTCGCGCACGGGCCGGGAACGGCAGCTGGGATGTGCGCGAGGTCGCCAACCTCAAGGAAGCAACCGCCTTGCTGGATGTGAGTGACGAGCTGGTGCTTGCGCTGCCGGTGAACGCAGTCATAGCTCAGCGCCTGCGTTTGCCCACGAGCGATCCGGCCGATTTTGAGGGCATGGTTCGGCTCCAGGTGGAAAAGGCTTTTCCTTATCCACCCGAGGAAGTGACGAGCGACTTTGAGCTGATCGAGAAAGGTGAAAAGGAAAGCGTCGTCTCCTCCGTCGCGGTGCATAACCCGCGCCTGAATGAAATTGCCGGACCGCTCTTGAACAGCGGCTACATTCCAAGGCAGGTCACGGTCTACGCCGCACAACGCGCCGCCTCCCACGCCGCCAAGGGGCGTGCGCTCATCATTTATCGCGAAGGTGAGAAGCTGGTCTCGGCGATCAGCGAGAACGGCAAGCTCAGTCTGACCCGCACGCTCGACGCCGATGGCGAAGAAGGCTTGCAACGCGATCTGCCCCAACTGGCGCTGAGCGCAGAATTGCAGGGAATTGACACTTCCTTTCCCAAAGTCCTGCTCGACGAAAGCTGCCTCTCGCTCCGCGATGCGGTCGAACGCATCCTTGCGCAACGCCCCGACCTCATGGGGATCGAAACGCCGCCCGCGGCGGTGAAGCTCAACCTCGCGCCGGAGACCTGGCGCAAACAGCGCGCCACGCTCACTCGGCAAAGAGAATGGCGGCGCCGCGCACTCTGGGCTGGCGGGATTTATGCCGCGCTCTTTTTGCTTTTCGCGCTGTATGTCGTCTTTATCCGTTTCCAGGTGGGCCGCCTGGAAAAAGTGATCAAGAAGGACGCGCCGAAGGTCGATTTCATCAAGGCGACCGAAGCCGATTGGAAAGCGCTCGCCCCGGCCATCGATCCGCACTACTACCCGATCGAAGTGTTGCTCCATCTCTTTGAGAGCCTGCCCAACCGTGACGTGCGAATCACGGTCTACGAGCAATCGGCGAGGAATGTTTCGGTGCAGGGTGAGGCGCCGTCGGCCGCGGTCGCCTACCAATTTGCCGAGCAGGTGAAGAAAAATCCCGGGCTGCGCGATTTTATCTTTACCCTCGGGACACCGCGGATTTTGCCTAACGAGCATGCGCAGTTTCGGCTGGAGGGAAAAACCAAATGATGCCGAATTGGGTAGCGCGGATGAATCAGCGTGAGCGCCTGCTCGCTTTGATTGTGGCGGGGATTTTGTTTGCTCTCATCAACATCTTTGTCTGGAGCGCGCTCCTTGGCATGAGCGCGAACACGCGCGCCGCCTATGCCGAGCAACGTTCCTTGCGTGAAGAGCAGAAGGTTTACCTCAGCGAGGAGAAGATGTGGCGCAATCGCGCCGAATGGCTAAAGAAACATCAGCCAGCCTCCAACAACCCGGCGGAAGCTTCCTCCCTCCTCACTCTGGTAAAGGACGTCGCCGGGCGCTACAACGTGCAGATCGAGAATCCGCAGATCGGCCCGGTCGAGAATACTGCATCGCACAGCTCCGTCACTGCGACCTTCGAGACCAAGAGCGGATGGGAACCGCTCGTCCATTTCCTCTACGACACGCAAAATCCCGACGCCTTTATCGTTTTCGAAAACGTCAACTTGATGGTTGACGCGAATGATCCCACAGTGATGCAGGGCCGCTTCAAAATTGCGAAATGGTTCGCGCCTACCGGGAAAAAATCATGAAACCAAGAGCTTTGTTTTCTTCCCTGCTCGCGGCTGCTTTCTGCCTGATCTCGCGTGCCTGGGCGGATGATCTGCCCAAGCGACAGCCGTTTTCCCATTATCTGCCGATGGTGAAGCAATCGCCCTTTGCGGTGGCGAGCGCGGGCGTGCCGGCGGGGGCGACGCCGGATTTTGCCAAGAACCTTTACGTCGCAAACGCCGCGCATTCCACCGACGGCGACTACGTCACGCTCGCTTCCACGGTGGACAAGGAGCTGAAGGAATACCTCAACACGCGCGAGACGATCGATGGCTATTCGATCTCAAACATTCAATGGTCGGATCGGGTCGGCGAGACGAAGGTGACGATTTCAAAGGACGGGCAGTTTGCCACCCTCACCTTTAACGAGGCGCTGCTTAGCCAGGCCTTGCCGGTCCAAGCCGTACCGCAGCCACCGCTCATTCCGGGCCAGGTGCGCCAAAACCCGGCAAACCCCCGCAATCCGAGCGTTCCGATGCCGGTGCAGCGGCCCATGCCGTTGCCCCATATTCCGACGCCGGCGCCGCACACCCGCGGCACGATCCGGCGGCATCAGGTGCCGCAACATGCTACACCTCCCAAAGCGTCCGAGGATGACGACGATTCGGACCTCGATACTCCCTCGAACTGATCGTCAGGCGCAATCGTTAGGAACCGCCCCAGTCATCGTCCGCCGTGTCCGGTTTGCGATCGGGACCGGCTGAGTAAAGATCGTAGCCGCTCGGGTTTTTCTGCCCCGGGTTACGATAGATGTAGGGATTGTTCCACGGATCTTTCGGCAGTTCCTTGAAGAGCTGATACCAGCGCTGCGGCTGCGGTTCACTGTTCGGCTGGACGACGAGCGCCTCCAAGCCCTGGTCGGTCGTGGGGTAAAATCCATTCATGCTCTCATAGAGCTTGAGCTGAGTTGAAATGCTCTGGATATCCGCGGCCACACGGTTGTGGCGCGCGTATTCGACGTTGCCGCCGAGCTTGTAAATCGCCGCACCCATAAGCAAGGCGATGATCGTGACCACGATCATGATCTCGAGCAGGGTGAAGCCACTTTGTCGATTCGTTCGCATAGATGAGAGGCGCCGGGGTTACTTCAACGGCTCAAGCAGGTAATCCGATTTGTCCCAGAGGTATTTCAACTGAATTTGCGTTTCCCTGATTGCCGAGGCGGAAGTTCCGGCACCTGCCAGAATCATCACATCATTACTGCCCGCCTTCAACAGCGAGGCCGGGACGATCTTCTGCGCCCGCACCCAACCGGTGTACTGGAATTGCATCGTGTCGAGGAGCGTGAGTGAGAGCCCGCGATAACCCGGATCAGCCAGGTCTGGCAAGACCAGCGCGGCTGCGCCGATGTCCTCGCCGTTCACGTAGATTTCCGGCGGCGCTTCGATTTGCGGGCTCGCGACCTCGAAGGTAAGAAGGGCCATAAGCGGTTGCGCTTCCAAGCCGAATTGAAAGGCTGCGCCGTTCTGCATGCTCGAGCCCATCGGGATCAACTCGGCCGTCAGCGGCGCGGTCACGGTGCCGAACACTTCCGTGTCGTTCTCGCCGGCTTTCACGGCCGCCGGCCCGTTAAAGGGATCGGCCGGTAGCTTTTCCTGTGGCGCATGCATCGGTTGCATGACCTGGCTCCTCTTCATCCAATCAAGGTATGCGCCGCGAACCGAGCGGCCGTCGCCGGGCACTTCCACGTCGATTGCGCTCACCCCGATCATCGGCACAATCGTGCTCGAGGAGGTGGCGAGCCCGCTCTTTTCGCCTAACGACCCCGAGCGCAGGACCTCCGTGCCGGATTCATCCCAGGCTATCAGCTCCGGCTCTTTCTCCGGCAGATCGTCGAAATAAAGACGGACAAGCAGAATCTGGCAGTCCGGGTTTGGCCGCCGGAGCCGGATTCTGAAGACGCTTTTTGTTGGCGCGTTCACGTTATTCTTCGCCGGAACGAAGGCGATCGATTCAACCCAGGCCGGCGCGTCCTGGACCTTGGAATGGCTCGCGTTGCTCTGGCGCAAATCGAGCCATGCGCTCTCCGGAGCCGCTTCGGCCGATTGGCTTGGTTTCAACACCTGAGAACCGGCCGGAGGCAGTGCCATCTGAGCCCTGCCATTGCCAGTGAGCAGCGCGGCGCAGAACGCAATTACGAGCGCGACAAGCCAACGAAACATTGCGGGGCCGAGATTAAGTTAGTGCGGCCGCAACTGCAAACTTTGCGTCATCGTAAAGACCGCATCGAGAATGCTGTAGACGACAAATCCTACGATCACCGCAATAATCACGATAATGACCGGCGGGATCAGCGCCGAAATGATGTTGACCGTGCGATCGAGCTCGCGCTCGTAAACGTCCGCGATCGTCTGCATCGTCTGCGCGAAGTGCCCGGTCTGCTCCCCCACCGCCATCATATCGGTGAAGAGATCGGGAAAAAGCTGCTCGCGAGCGAGGGCGCTGGAGAGATTTGCGCCATCAATCACCGCCTTACGCACGTCGCGCAGTTTGGCTTCGAGATAAGCGTTGCCGGCGATTTCGGCCACCAAATCGAGCGCACGCAGAAGGGGAATGCCGTTTTCCATCAAGGTGCCTAACGTTCGCGAAAATTGGGCGTAATATTGGTGCCGGCGAATTCTCCCGTAGCCTGGGATCGAGAGCCGGAAGCGGTCCCAGGTCAGCCGTCCCTCTTCACTCGCGACAAACCCGCGGAAGGCCACCATCAGCCCGATCCCGATAAGAATGAAGAGCCACCAGTAGCCGGTGATGAAATGGTGAACGCCGAGCAGCAGCCGGGTTGCGAAGGGCAGCGTGCCGCCGGTCTCCGACATGAAATTGGTCAGCTGCGGCACCATGAAGGTAATGAAAATCACGATCAGGGCCGAGCCGGCGACGGCGAGAAAGGCGGGATAAATCAGCGCCTGTTGCACCCGGTCGCGCAGGTTTTTCTCCTGCATGAGATGCTTCACGAGGCGGGTAAGAATATCCGGCAGCGCGCCGCTCGCCTCGCCGGCTCCGACCATGTTGACATAAAGTGGCGCGAAGATGCGGGGAAAATCGCGCAGCGCCTGGGAGAAACTGCGCCCATCGATCAGCGCCTGGTGCAGCGTGTTTGTCATCTGCTGCACACGCGGATGTTTCAGCCGTTTTTCCAGCACCCCGAGGCTCTCGTCGAGTGTCATCCCGGCCTGGAGCAGGTGCCCGAGTTGCTCCGTGAAAATGAGCAGCTGCCCGTGCGGGATTTTCAAGCTCTGCGCCGGAGCCGCGGCCGTCGCCGTAGCTTTTCCATCAAGTGCCTGGGGCGCGACGTTGATCGCTTCGACTCGGATCGGGACGCAGTTCTGTTGTTCGAGCTGGCGGATGGCGACAGCGCGGTCGGTCACGTTGAGCACGCCTTCAACCAGCCCGCCCTGGGCGTTGCGCGCGCGATAGGAAAATTGCGGCATCAGTCTTCGAAAAATTCCGCAGAAAGTAGCGCGCTCGATTTGCCTCGTCCACCCGCGGGCGACCAGGAATCGAGAAATCGTCGCGCGAAACCGATTTGAACTTCAACGTCTGATGTGGTTGCTCCAGCAGGCGTTTTATGAGCGGCGAAATGACAAGGGTGATCTCGCTGGCAAGCGGCAACACCGTTGCCCTTGCGGAATACGGCACGCGCGACGGCACGCCGGTTTTCTTCTGCCATGGCTGGCCGAGCTCCCGCACGATGGCGGAACTGACCGACGCCGCCGCGCGTGAGCTAAAACTGCGTATCATTTCGCCCGACCGGCCGGGGATCAGGAATTCATCGCTGCGTCGCGATCGCAAGCTGCTCGACTGGCCGCCGCTCCTCGCGGAACTGGCTGATTCGTTAGGCGTCGACCAGTTTCGCATCCTCGGAGTTTCCGGCGGCGCGCCTTACGCGCTCGCCGCCGCCTGGGCTTTGCCGGAGCGGGCGCGCGCGATCGCGGTCGTGAGCGGAGCGCCGCCGATCGCCGAGCTGAGGGACCGCGCCGGATTGCTTCCGCTTTATCGCTGGCTCCTCTGGTTTTATCCCCGTCATCGCGAACTACTGCGTGCCGGTTTTAATTGCGCCCGGCCACTTCTCTCGCTCAAGGTGCCGATCCGTTTGCGCCCGCTCCTGCTCAAGCTGCTTCAGCCCTGCGACGCGAATGTGTTGCGCGATATCGCAGCCTTCGAAGCCTGCTTCGAAAGTCAACGTCAGGCCTGGCTCGCTTCGGCTGAAGGAGTGATGGTCGATGCCGAAATTTACGCACAGCCCTGGGGTTTCCGGCTCGAGGAGGTGCGCGTGCCGGTGCGGCTCTGGCACGGGAAGAAAGACCGCAGTTTTGATTGGCGCCTAGCGGAGTCGTTAGGCAAACGCCTCCCGAATTGCACCGCCCGCATGGTCGAGGGGGAGGGACATTATTCGTTGCCGATTCGTCGGGTGCGCGAAATCCTGGCCGACTTGAAATCCGCCTAACGACGCGCTTTTCGCTATCGTTCGGCGCAGAAATCGCTCAAGTATTCAAGTGCAAGATTTTACTGGCAGCGCCGCGGTCGATCAGCCCACCCGGCGCACGACAAACATTTCTCCGCAGTTCGAAGCCCGCATTCGGCAACTGGTCGCCGACTGGGGGGTCGAGAAATCCCCGGAGCTGGTCGAGGAACTGATCGTGACCGCGCTGAAAATGGGAAGCGATCGGATGGGAACAGGCGATCTCAAGCTCCTGAACCGTTCGCTTAAGGAGCTGCGCTACGCGGCGAAGATTTTCGCGCGCTATCGCGATTTACGGAAAGTGGTGGTCTTTGGCTCCGCCCGAACCGCGGCCGATGAACCGGCGGCGAAGCTGGCGGAGGAGTTCGGCCGGCAAATGGTGGCGCACCAGTTCATGGTCATCACTGGCGGCGGCGACGGCATCATGGGCGCGGCCCAGCGCGGTGCGGGGCGGGAGAACAGTTTCGGGCTCAATATTCGCCTTCCCTTCGAGCAGCGCGCGAACGAGATCATCCACGGCGATCCGAAGCTCATTAACTTCAATTATTTCTTCGCCCGGAAACTCAACTTCGTGAAGGAGACGCACGCCTTCGCGCTTTTCCCGGGCGGTTTCGGCACGATGGACGAGTGCTTCGAGGCGCTCACCCTCATGCAGACGGGCAAGGCGCTGATCATCCCGATCGTCCTGATTGATTCGCCTAACGAGACCTACTGGGAAACCTGGATGCGCTTTCTCACCGATCACCTGCTCCGGCAGCGGTTGATCTCGGAGGAGGATTTCAACTTCATGAAAATTGCGCACACGGTTGAGGAGGCGGTGAGCGAGATCCTGCTCTTTTACAAGAATTACCACTCCTCGCGCTGGGTCGGTTCGCAGATGGTCTACCGGATCCAGCGGCCGCTGACTCAGGGCGCGCTGAGGGAATTGAATCAGCGTTTCGCCAGCCTGCTCCGCCAGGGAAAGATCATTCAAGCGGGACCGTTGCCGCAGGAGCGAAATCAGCCCGAACTGGCGCATCTCCCGCGGATTATTTTCACCCCGCATCGACACGAGTTTGGGCGTTTTCGTCAGTTGATTGACGCGATCAATCTCGCCCAGACGCAAAGCGGCTGAAAGTTGCGTGACCGAAGTCGAGGGATCTATTCAACAAGGCTGTCATCCCGAGCGAAGTCGAGGGATCCCGTCGATTGGCCGTGCGGGTTCACTGCCGGAAAATTGGGCGACCTGCGTAGGCTGCCAGCGACTCGGTCACTCCGCGGGATCCTTCCCCGAAAGCTTTCGGGGCTGCGCTTCGCTCAGGATGACAACGTGGCGAGCCCTCGCAACGTTCAGGCTGCCGGGCGTTCGGTTTTCTCGACGATGTAGTCGTGGATGGAATTGACGGTTCGCAGCGCCTTGCTCGCGACCTCGGAGTTTGGCACCCCAACCCCGAAGGTTTTTTCCATGCTCACAACCAGTTCCAGTGCGTCAATCGAATCGAGCCCGAGCCCACCTGCGCCAAACAGCGGGAGATCATCCCCAATCTGATCCGCCGGCGTTTGCAGCATCAGATTTCTGACCAGCATTTCCTTGATTTGGGTGCGAAGATTGGGATCGGGCATCGTCTAATATTTTTTCGGGCGCTATGCTTAGACGCAAAGCCGGCCGATGTCATCGAGAAATCGGAGATTTTTCGAGCGCGATTCGTGCCACGCCGGAACGGGGAGGAAACAAGCCGATCGCAACCTAGACTTCGTGGGTCGTGCGTTCCTCGGGAGCTCTTTCAGGACGGGCCGGCGGAACTTCGCGCGCGCTCGCCGCATTTTCGATCCGCGGCACGGTCGCATCGGGTTGGCGCGCTTCAGGGTTGGCTGCGGGAGTTTTGCCGGCGTTGTGCAACTCGTCGGTGAACTCGTCCTTTGCCTTCTGGAACTCGCGCACGGCTTGTCCCATGCCTCGGGCCAGTTCGGGCAATTTCTTCGCGCCGAAGAGCACGAGAATGATCAACAGAATGATGATCAGGTCCGGGCCGCCAAAGTTGGACAACAAGGCGAGCAGGTTCATAACGAGCGAACATCGGACGTTCTCCCCGGCTTGCAAGAGATTTCCCTCTGGCGGACGATTGGACCGGGACCCGCCCTAACGACTAAAGGTCTCTCCGGATGAGGGGAAGCAACTGGGCGACATCGTTCGGGCGGAAGCTCCGGCTCTTTGGCCGCCTGGCTGGCGCCGGCAGCTCGCGCACCTGCCACAGGCCGCCGCTTTTCCAAACCCAGGCGTTCTCATTGTAGGGTCCAACCCGGCGTGGATCGCTCCAGTTGTGAATCGAGACGAGCCGGTCGGTCACCGCTGCTGCAATGTGCATCGGCCCGCTGTCGACGCTGACAACAAACCGGGCCCGCCGGATCAGCCAAACGAGCTGGAGCAGAGTGGTGTGGTTCAAGAGATTGACGCAATTGTCCGGCACGGGCAGGTCGCGCATCGCGCGCCCGACGATGACCACCCGTGCTGGTGCGAGCGCGCGACAAAATTCCTCGATCGTCAGGTCGCTGAGCGATTTGCGACGGCCGCGCGCGAACGGATGAAGGAGAACGAATGGTTCGCTCTCGTCGAAGCGCTCGACCGGATCGCCCGTCGGCAAGGGGAAGCGTAGCGGTCGCTTCACCTCGACGCCGAACTTTTTCACCAACTCGAGGTAACGCTCGACCGCGTGCGCCTTGCGATCGACCTCTGCAATCTGCTGGTAGAAAAGCCGCGCCCCCTCCCGCGCATCGCTCATTCCGTAAAATTCACGCGGCCGACTCATTTTGCCGATGAGCGCGCTGCGCAAAAGTCCCTGGAAATCGAGCGCGACGTCTGGTTCAAGGCGGCTGGTTTCCCGCAGCCAGGGGAGGAGATGCTGCGACATGCCGAAGCCGCCGAGGTCACCCCGGGGAAAGATGTGGACATGATTGATCGAGCGATTGCCGCGCAGCAACGGGGCCCATTCGGGATTGATCACCCAGGTGATGCGAGCGATGGGAAAAGCCTCGCGGATGAGCGCGGCGGAGGGGAGGGTATGGACGATGTCGCCTAACGAACTCGGCTTGATGATGAGGATGGAGGACGGCGCGGGGCTCACGGCTTCGTTAGGCGCTCCCCTGCGCTGCGCTGGAATGACACGATCGGCTTTTGCCTAACGACCCAGCGCGAGCCGGTCCGCGAGCCGCTCCGGCAGGCCGGCTTCGCGCACCTTGCGCTGGGCGGTTTCGAGATCGTATTTCACCCGGTGCTGCTCGACCACGTTGCGCTCGAGGTCGTAGATGCAATAAGCGGCGCGCCAGTCCCGGTCGCGCGGCTGCCCGATGCTTCCGGGGTTGATGAGAAATTTTCGCTCCGGCGCGAGCAAGATTTCGCCAACTGCGATCCGGCGCACAACATCATTGCGCACGAAAGCGGTGGGCCAGTGGGTGTGCCCGAAAAAGCAGAGATGGGTGTGCTGGTAAGTGAAGCTGGCGCTGGCGTCGAGGTCATTGAAGACGTACCTCCACCCCCCGGGGGTATCGAGGGTTGCGTGCACAATCGTGAAGTCCCGCACCTGCGTCGTTAGGGGCAGCTGCGCCAGCCATTCTCTTTCCTCCGGCGAAAGGTGTTCCCTGGTCCAGCCGATCGCTTCTTCCGCCATCTGATTAAACCCTTCAGTCGAGAAGGCGATCGCGGCCTGCTCGTCATGGTTGCCTTTCACCACCGGGCACTCCAGGTCGCGGATCCGCTGCACGCACGCGCTCGGGTCGGCGTTGTAGCCGACGATGTCGCCAAGGCAGACAAACTCCTCACACCGCTCCGACCGGGCATCGGCGAGCACGGCTTCAAGCGCTTCGAGATTGGAGTGAATGTCGCTCAGGACGGCGAAACGCATCGGAAGCCTACATTTGTGGGTCGGGAATGCGTTCTTGCAATGGGATATCGAGTTTTTCTTCGAGAAACTTCAAGCGCCTGACCAGGGTGGGGAGGCGCTGCTCCGGACCTTTGTCGTAGAGCGCGCGCAGCGTCCGGTAAGCTTCGCGCTCGCGTCCCGGTACTTGCGAAAGCTCGTAGGCGGCGAAGCGCCTGTCGTATTCCGGCGCACCGGGAAGAGCGGCAGCGGCGGCAAAGTAGCGGGCGGCGGCGGCGTGGTTCTGGTATTTCTCCCGATAGAGCCGGGCGAGCGATTCGTAG
This sequence comes from Chthoniobacterales bacterium, assembly GCA_036825615.1. Classification (GTDB taxonomy): domain Bacteria; phylum Verrucomicrobiota; class Verrucomicrobiia; order Chthoniobacterales; family UBA10450; genus JAICXG01. The sequence goes on along the minus strand of DAISXY010000001.1, from coordinate 286,338 downwards.
AGCTGAGGGCGCTCGGGGTTGTTCCTAATCCCGCGCTCAAGGAATTCCTTCCCGAGGGCAAGATAGCGACGAACGGACTTGCGGCGCAGGGTGTCGTTAGGCAACGAAGGATCATGCAAGGCGGCGACGCTCGCATTCCAGGCCATGTGCCATGCGGCCATGTCCCAGAGCAGGAGCGAGCGCGGTTGCAGGGTCGTGGCCTGGCGAAAGAATAGCAGCACTCTGCCCCATTCGGTTCGTTCCCAGGCGACATTTGCCTCAATGAAAATAAGGTCCGCGACTAACGATCGAAACCCGCTCAGCGCGGCGACGAATCCAAGCTGACCAATCTGTTCGCGCAGGCTCAGGTTGAGGTTGACCTGATTAAAATGAGCGCGCCGATATTGCCCGGTGAGCGCCGACTCGATCGGCAGCCGGAGCGCGCCAAACCCGAGGAGGAGGAGCGCAACGACAAGACCGCGGATCATAATTCCTTCCCGTGAAACACCACCCAGGCGAAAAAAAGATACACCGAGATGTAGACGCAGCCGAGCAGGGCGGTGCGGCCAAAAAGCGCGAGCGGGATGGCGCTCCCCGCGACGATGTCGTCGACCACATTAAAGAGTTGGAGATCAGGAAAAACGAGCGCGACAAAACCGAGGAATACGTGGGTGAGCCAGCCGCCGCCATGTTCCTGCATCCAGTAGATGCGTGCGGTCGCCTGGAGATGGCCAATGAAATAGATGAACACCATCACCACGACCGTGAAAATATTTGAGGTCGCGAAGGTGGAAATGAAAAGGGTGAGGGAAGCGAGGAGCGCGGCTTTGAGAAAGATGAGCACAATCCCCGGGAGCAGGTTGGTGTTGAAGGCCGAAGCCTTGAGCGCACGGACCGCCTCCTGCGCCTCGACCGGCGGCAAACCGGCGCTCGCGTGCAGGGTCGCGCCGACGAGCATTTGTTCGCGCACAAAGAGCAGCCCGAGAAAGAGCGCGCTCATCGCCACAATGCCAAGGACGAGCAGGAGAAGGACGCCGCCCAGTTTTCCGATGAGGTATTCGTAACGCGGCACCGGTTTGGCCAGAATGGTGTAGATCGTCCGGTCCTCCAAATCGCGCGGGAGGAGGCGGGCGGTGGCAAGAATCGCGAGGAGCGAACTGAAGATGCTCATTGCGCCTAACGACACGTCTTTGAGGATCTGGAACTCCTGTTGAAAAGTCAGGTGCGCGAGAAAAACCGAACATCCGATGAGGAGGAGCGCGAAGAGGAGAAGAAAGTAGAAGACCCTTAGCCTAACGAGCCCGGTAAAGGTGTTGCCGGTGAGCGCCGCAACCCGCGCGAAGGTGAACGAACGATAGTTGTTTTCCGCCATTTGTGGGCTGGGCCTGCCGCCGGTCAGGGAGATCGGTTCATCCCGGTGGCGCGGAGGAAAAGATCCTCGAGCGTAGTTTGCGGGTGGCGCTCGGCGATCAGGCGGGTGCCGTTGTGGTCGAGCAATTGGCGAATGTGGGCGAGGAGCTGCGGCGTGGCGTTCTCGAGCACCAATTCGGTCTGGTTTTCGATCGCGAGCAATTCCTCTACCCGCCCCTGCCGGACCAGCCTGCCTTCCGCCAAAATTCCGACCCGATCACAAACCTCCTGCGCCTGCGCGAGCAAATGCGAGGAAAGCAAAACGGTAATGCCGCGCCGCTTCAGATCGAGAATGAGATCGCAAATCTCGCGCGAACCCTGCGGATCGACCCCCGCAGTTGGCTCGTCGAGCACGACCAGTCGGGGCTCCTGCACGAGCGCCTGGGCGAGGCCGATGCGCTGTAACATGCCCTTGGAATAACCACTCAGCGGCCGGTCTTTCGCTCCCTCCAGGCCGACGAGCGCGAGCAGTTCGCGCGTGCGCCTTTCCAACTCGCGCCCGCGCAATCCGCAGAGTTTGCCAAAAAAGAGCAGCGTCTCTTCGCCGGTGAGATATTTGTAGAAATACGGATTCTCGGGGAGAAAACCCACCGCCTCCCGGCTCCTGACTTCGCGGCTGTCCCGCCCGAAAATTTTCGTCTGCCCGGCAGTCGGCGAGACCAGGCCAAGAATAATCTTCAAGGTTGTGCTCTTGCCGGATCCATTCGGGCCAAGCAGACCGTAGACCTGGCCGGGCGCGACCTCGAGATGGAGATCGCGAACCGCCACCAGCCGGGTCCGCCGAAACGGGATCGGGAAAACTTTCGTCAGGCCATGGACCGCGACCGCCGGCTCAATCATGGCGAATTTCAAAACCGCGCGCCTCGGGCGAACGTTCGAGGAGGAACTCCGTTTGCTTGCGGATATGGGCGCGAAGCTCGCTCCGGCGGATCGCTTCGACGAAGTCGCGCACTTCGGTTTCCTCGCCCGCTGCCTGCAGCTCGACGCGTCCGTCAGCCAGGTTGCGCACCCAGCCGGTGACATCGAATCCTTTGGCGATGTGCTTGACCGACCAGCGAAAGCCTACGCCCTGGACATTGCCTTCGAAGAAAACCTGAAGCGAAAACATAACAGGCAACCGGTGGGTGGGGCCGCGGGCAATTGTGTGGGAAGAGGAGGCTTTGAGGCAAGTGCAACTTCGACTGAGAATCGCGCAGCGCCGGTGGGCACACTCAATAGCGAAACTGCGGCGTCGGGCTGGCTTCGGGCAGCGGCTCGGGCGGTGCGACCAGGCGCGGGTCGTCGGAGTCCAGGTCAAACTCTTCCCCGCCGCTCGCGAGACTCGGTGACGGCGGCGGAGGCGCGAGCTTTGCCTGCACAAGTGCTTTCGACGCGACGCCGATGTCCTCGCTCGCGACGTAGCCGCTCTCGCCATCCTGCAACTTCACCTTCACAAAACCGAAGGAGGGCCGGATGATCTTCATGATCGAGTCCCTGGGCAGCTGCGAATCGGGCCCATTCCCCTGTTGCGGACCGTAGCGGTAGAATGGCGTCTCAGGCGTGGTCACCGCATACCAGTCGCCAATCGTCCCCTGGGTGATGGAGGAGGTGCAGCCCGCGACGAGCAGGATCGCCGCGGCCGCCGGGAGGAAAGTGCGGGTTTTCATTTGTAGCTGTAAACGAAACAGACCCCGGCCGGTCCGCCCTCGTCCAGCCGCACCCGGATGAAATACTCACCGCTGTTGGTCACGCTCAATCCAGCAGCCGCTTTCGTGCCGGAGTTGTATTTTTGTGTCGGAACCAGCGCGCCAGTTTCGTCGAATACCTCCACCGAAAGCTTGCCCGTCTTGCCCGTCGTGCCGCAGGAAAACCAGTAATCATTCCCGGTGTAAAGATTGACCGCGATCAACCGGGCCTCGTTAGCCGCGAGTGTTCCGGCCCAATGTCCATCGCGCAATTTGAAACCGTCGTTGGTAAATGCGCCTGCCAACTCGAGTGCGACCGCGCGCGCCGCGACCTCCTGATCGGTTTCGGCTGCGGCGCGACCGGCGAACGCGACGAGGGCGATGATCGTCAGGCAAAACGAGAGAGCGCGGTGCGTCATTTGTCCTTCTTTTGGATCTGCTGCATGAGCGCGTTCACACTCGCGTGCAGCTTCTTCACTTCCGGCAGTGTCAGCCCGCGCCCGAACGGCGTTGCCACCGCTTGCTCGATCGCGTCAAGCTGGGCGTTGACGCTTTTCACCAGCGGATCGTTTTGCATTTCGGGCGAGATTTGGCCGATCTTCGCGCGAATGAAATGGAGCAGCTCCGGTTGTCGTAAAATCTGTCCAAGCTGCTCGGTGTAATTCTTCTCCACCAGCGCGCTCACCACCTGGGTGCCACGAATCCAGCCGCCCAGACTAACGAGAATAACCAGGTCCTGATCGCGATGCGATTGCATCGAGGCTTTGGCTTCATTCTGGGTCGCTTCCAGTTCCTCCTGGAGCGTGGCCCACTCATCATTGTCGGCGAATTGATTGATGCTGTTGCCGCGGGCGAGAATGCTTTCGCTCACCCCGAGACCCTTGGCCATCTTCATCACATCGGCGCCGATATTTTTTACCTGTTGTGTATCCTGCGCCTCGACCGCGATGAAGCCGTCGGCGATGAGACCGCCCAGGTTGAGCGCGATCTGGGCGCGGGATCGATAGTTGATCGGGATCGGCCCACGATAGTAGGAAGGCCAGTCCGGTTTGGCCAAGTCGGCGAGGGCGGCGAAGAGTTCTCCCGGAGTTGGAATGGTCACATCATCGCTCTTGATCGCGTGCACCATTTCTTCGGAGGTAAGTCGAACCGAAGGCGTTGGAGTTGCCTCGGCCTGGTTAGGTGAAGGTGTCGGCTGAGCAAGCGCCGCGCTGGCAAGGAGCGGCAACAGCATGACGACCTTCGGCACGAACATTCCGCCAGATTAGCTACCCACTTCACCAATGCCAGCGCGAAATCGAGACTCGGCTGCGCACGGTCGAAAAACCTGTTGCGCCACTTGTTCCGCGCTCGAAAGAGGATTGCGTGGGGCGCGATTCATGTCTAAGTCCCTAACGACATGTCCGCGACCGCGATTCGACGCCTTCACGCCCGTGAAATTCTCGACTCGCGCGGCAACCCGACGATCGAAGTGGAAGTGCACCTTGAAGGCGGCGGCTTTGGCCGCGCGGCGGTGCCGAGTGGCGCGAGCACGGGAGAGCATGAAGCGTGGGAACTGCGCGACGGCGACAAGAAACGCTACGGCGGCAAAGGGGTTTGCAAAGCGGTTGCTTCCGTCAACGAGACGATTGCGCGTGCCCTCAGCGGTTTCGATGCACGGGAACAGGCGAAGCTCGACCAGCGGCTGATCGATCTGGACGGCACGCCTAACAAATCGAAGCTCGGCGCCAATTCATTGTTAGGCGTTTCCCTTGCCGTCGCCCATGCCGCGGCTGATGCGGCCAGGCTTCCGCTCTTTCGCTATCTCGGCGGGGAGGAGGCGCGTGTTTTGCCGGTGCCGATGATGAACATCCTCAACGGCGGCGCCCATTCCGATGCACCGATCGATTTCCAGGAATTCATGATCATGCCCAAGGGCGCGCCGAGCTTTCCCGAGGCGCTGCGCTACGGCGTGGAAATTTTTCACGCTCTCAAAGGCGTCCTGAAAGCACGCGGCCTCTCCACCGCGATCGGCGACGAGGGCGGGTTCGCGCCACAACTGAAGTCGGCGGAGGATGCTTTGGCGTCGATCGCGACCGCAGTCGAGAAAGCCGGCTACTCGTTAGGCGAGCAAATTTTCATCGCGCTCGATGCCGCTTCCTCCGAGTTCTACGACAAGGAGCAGAAGCTCTACGTCTTCAAGAAATCCGATGGTTCGAAACGCACCGTGGAGGAATTGATCGATCTCTACCAAAGCCTCGCGAACAAGTTTCCCATTATCTCGATTGAGGACGGTTGCGCGGAGAACGACTGGGACGGCTGGAAAAAATTGACCGATCGGTTAGGCAAGAAAATCCAACTCGTAGGCGACGATCTGTTCGTGACTAACGTTGTTTTCCTTCGCAAAGGGATCGAGCTCGGGGTCGCGAATTCGATTCTCGTGAAGGTGAATCAAATCGGCACGCTCACAGAAACCCTGGCTACGATTGATCTCGCGAAGCAAAACGATTACACCGCTGTGATTAGCCATCGTTCCGGTGAAACCGAGGACACCACAATTGCCGACATCGCAGTCGCGACCAATGCCGGCCAGATCAAGACCGGGTCGCTCTGCCGCACCGACCGGGTGGCAAAATACAACCAGCTCCTGCGCATCGCCGAGGAACTGGGTGACAAGGCGGTTTACGGAGGTATGATGCGCTAGTGGACGCCACCGGCTACGGCGATTTCCGCGCCCGACGCGAGGCCACGATCTGGCAGCGGATGAATCACGTCCTGCGGATTCTGCTTTTGATCGCGGTCTGGCTGCTCGTGATCAGCGCTTTCCTCCCGCCCTACAAAAAACTCAACCAGAGCCGGGCCGAGATTGAGCAATTGCAGTCGCAGGTTGCGGAGGAAAAAGCGCTCCTCGCGCGCCAGACCAAACAGGTCGGCCTCTTAAAATCTGATCCGAGCTATCTCGAAACGATTGCGCGCGACAAGCTCGACCTGATGAAGGAAGGCGAAACCATTTTCCGCCTCGAAACCCGGCGCGCCGCGCACCCGCCCGAGCGCCCGTAACCGATTGTGTCAGGATGGCGTGCCGGCGAGACCGAGCCGCTCCGCGTCGGACTTGAGCGCCGCGATCACCTCCGCGATGACCTCTTCGAGCGGCATCTCCAGCTCCGCCGCGCCGCGGACGATGTCGTCGCGGTTTACGGCCCGGGCGAAAGCCTTGTCTTTCATTTTTTTCTTCACCGCCGCGACATCAACTTCGTGAATGCTCTTGTTTGGCCGGACGCGCGCGACCGCGACGACGAAGCCGGTCAGCTCATCCACGGCATAAAGCGTTTTCTCGAGCGGACTCTCCCGCGTCACGCCCGAATAATCGGCGTGTGACAGGACCGCACGAACCACTTCTTCGCTCCAGCCCTGCTCGCGCAGCCATTTCGCCGCGACAAAGGGGTGACCCTCGTTAGGCGAACGCTCGACGTCGGGGTGCTGTTCGTAATCCAAGTCATGCAACAGCCCGGCCGCCTCCCACACATCGGGATCCGCTCCGCGCAATTTCGCGAAGTGCCGCATGGCATCGGCGACGGCATAGCAATGCTTGCGCAGGCTCTCGGATTGCACCCACTGATGCAGGATCGCGAGCGCCGATTCGGCGGTTGAAGACATCGAGTGGGCCTGCCCTCAGATGTCGCGGCGCATCACGACGGCTTCTTTGCTTTGACTGGCGATATTGAAGCCGAAGCGCTCGAAAAGCCGGACCGCTGCGCTCTCCGGGCCGACTCGAAGAGAGACGGCGGAAAGGGAAGGATTCGCGCGCATCATCTGGGTGAGGAGCGACGCACCAATCCCGCGCTGACGATGTCCTTCGCGCACGACGAAGGGCAGCTGCGCGGGCGAGTCGGCTTTGCCCTCGCCTAACGACGGACGCAGCCAGACCGCTCCAAGCAAAATTCCGCTCGTCTTGTCGTGCGCGAGGAAGCCGCGGTCGCCCTCCGCGCCCCAGCCGGCGACATAACGCGCAAATTCCGGTTGCTGCATCATCTCGCGCGGCGGAGCTTCGCCACCCGGGCGGGGGAGGGCGAGATAAAGCATCTCCCAGAGGATCGCTTCATCCTGCGCGGTCAGCGCCCGCAAGGTGTAGTCGGCCGGAACAAACATCGGCCGTTACGTTCCGCGGCTGCGGGCGCTTGTCCAGATGCTTCCATTGCGGCCCATCGGTTCGCGACGTCGTTAGGCGAAATTGCGGAAGAGTCCGTTGAGTTCTGCTGACCCCGCGCCCTTCGCGAGGAGATCAAAATTTCCTTCTTCGAGAATCCGGCGCGTGGCGCGCGTGAATGCGCCCCAGGCGGCGAGAGCGAGGCCGGAGCCGACGGAAATCCGGCGCACGCCGAGATCACGCAGCTGGGCGAAGGAGAGATGGGAATTGAATCCGGAAACGAGCACATTCACCGGCTTCGGTGCGACCGCCTGCACGATTGCTGCGATTTGGTTAGGCTTGGTCAAGCCCGGGGCATAAAGACAATCGGCGCCGGCCTCGGCAAACGCGACCAAACGATCGACCGATTTCTCCAGCGCGTCGGGATCATCAACCAGGAACGCCTCGCACCGCGCGGTCAGCACGACCGCTGCGCCGGAATCATCGATCGCTTTCCGGGCGACCCGGACCCGCTCTACTGCAAGTGCTTTGTCATAGAGCGGCCGCGCTTTGTCGCCGGTCGAATCTTCAATCGAAAGCCCGGCAACACCGGTCTCGACACAGCGGCGCACATTGGCAGCAACGGCTTCGGGTTCATCGGCAAAGCCGTTCAGGAAATCGGCATTGACCGGGAGCGGTGTCGCGCCCGCCAGCTCGCGGATGTGCGCGAGCATCTCGTCGCGCGGCACGCCACCATCGGGCCGAGCGCGGCTGAAGGCGAAACCGGCGGAGGTCGTGGCGAGCGCTTTGAATCCGAGATGATGCAGGTAGCGGGCAGTGCCGGGATCCCATGGGTTCGGCAAAATGAAACAATCGGAGCGGTGGAGGCGCTGAAACTCGGAAATGGCGGAACGCTGCGTGTCGGAAACGGAATTCATCAGCGAACTTCGGCGCATCCGATCGACTCCGCCACTTTGCGCAGGTGACGAAATCGGTAAAATCCTTCCGTGCTGCCGGAAGAAGAACTTGCGCGACGGGACCCGCAACTTGGCGCGTTAATCGCGCAGGTCGGTAAATTCACGGTTCGGCCGGTTAGTTTCGTCAGGCCGTTCGATTCACTCGCGGAGTCGATCGCGTATCAGCAGCTGAGCGGGAAGGCGGCGGCGACGATTTTCGGCCGGGTACGGGCGCTGTATCCGCGCCGGAAATGGCTGTCGCCGCAACTGGTTCTCGAGACTCCCGACGAAATGCTCCGCTCCGCCGGCCTCTCGCGGAGCAAGACCGCCGCGATCAAGGACCTCGCCGCAAAAACCCTCGACGGCACCGTGCCGAAAGTGCCGGCGTTAATCGCGATGAGCGACGAGGAGATCATCGCGCGCCTAACGACCGTTCGCGGGATTGGTCGCTGGACGGTCGAGATGTTCTTGCTCTTCGACCTGGGCCGGCTGGATGTCTGGCCAGTGGACGATTACGGGGTGCGCAAAGGTTACGCGAAGACGTTTCGTAAACGAAAAATTCCAGAGCCAAAGCAGTTGGTGCGAATCGGGGAACGCTGGCGACCTTATCGCTCGGTCGCGGCCTGGTATTTCTGGCGGGCGCTCGAGTTAAAGCCCTAACGAAACAGCTGTCGCAAAGCCATCTCCGCTTGCCCGCGATGCGCTTCCTCCTTACCCTCGCGCGATGAAAATTCTCGTCACGGGCGGCGCCGGCTTCATCGGGTCGCACCTTGTCGAGAAACTCCTCGAGGGCGGCGAGAGCGTTTCTGTCCTCGACGATTTCAACGACTTTTACGATCCGCAGATCAAGCGCGAGAACATCGCCGCCGTCGCCGACCGGATCACGTTGCACGAGGCGGACTTGCGCGACGCGCGCGCGGTGAACGAGGTTTTTCACGCGGAGAAATTCGACACGATCGTGCACCTCGCGGCGCGCGCCGGGGTCCGCCCTTCGATTGGCCATGCGCAGCTCTATTACGACACGAACGTGAGCGGCACTCTGCACCTGCTGGAGGCGGCGCGGCGGGTCGGGATCGAGCGCTTTATTTTCGCATCGAGCTCATCGGTTTACGGGCTGTCCAAAACGGTGCCTTTCTCGGAAGATCTGCATCTGACCCAGACCGTCAGCCCCTATGCCGCGACCAAGATCGCGGCGGAATTTCTCTGCTCGACCTACTCCCACCTCTACAAAATGCGGATCGTGGCGCTGCGTTTTTTCACCGTTTACGGGCCGCGCCAGCGGCCGGATCTGGCGATTCACAAATTCACCCGGCGCATCTGGGAGGGCGAGCCGATCGAGCAGTTCGGCGACGGCACGACGCGCCGCGATTACACCTACATCGATGACATCATCCAGGGCGTAATGGCGTCGCTCAGTTACGACGGGCCGCTTTTCGATGTTTTCAATTTGGGCGAGAGCGAAACCATCGAGCTGAAAGACTTGATCACGTCAATCGAGGAGGCCATTGGGCGAAAAGCCAAGATCAAACAGCTCCCCGAGCAACCCGGAGATGTGCCGCTGACCTGCGCAGATATCTCGAAAGCGCGGCGCTTACTCGGATATCAGCCGACCACGCCTTTGCGCATTGGCCTGCCGCGTTTCGTGGAATGGTTTCATCAGATGCGGAAAGCTAAGGCCTCGTCATCCTGAGCGGAGCGTAGCCCGAAAGCTTTCGGGGAAGGATCCCGTGGAGCAACCTGGAATCACACCATCCCGTCCCGCGAAGAATATTCTCTCTTGGCATTGAGCTTCCGAGATTCACGCTGGTTCCACGGGATCCCTCGACTTCGCTCGGGATGACGCAACTGGCCGCACGCAGCCTTCAGCCGCTGGCATTTCAACCTTGCAATAAGCCGCTCCTTGTGAATAATGTCCGCCGGTGCCGGGGAGCCAGCTTGATGTCTGCTTCCCGCGATCGTCCAGATTTTGGAAAAATGATGGCGGCCTACTTCACTCAACTCACCCGGCCGCAGGGAAGATCGCTCACGAACAGGCGTTTGCCCGTTTCCCGGCTACACGAGGCGGAGTTCCCTCCGGCTGCGCAAACTGCTCCCGAGCTGCTTCATTGGACCCTTTGGGGTCCGCGCGCCGTGGACCGTGTCCCGAATCCTTTCGGGGCGCTCCGCCCGAAAAACAATTGGTTTAACAATGGAGATCACTATGAAATCTCAATCCCCCGGGAGGACCGCGCGGCGTCAGCGTCGCCGGGGATCCCGACGGCGGTTCGACGGGCGCGCCGATCGTGCACCGTCGAAAGCTCCCGCAAAAAAGAGCTTTTGGCAGAAAATCACGGCCCTCTTCGGAGGCGCCGGTAGTTCGACAAAGACAGTTGCGCTCAGCCGCAACGGTTCTTCTTCCAAGGGTCGCAACGGCGCGGCCCGGCCCGCGCGTCCCGCGCGCAAACCTGAAGCGATTGAAGTGACAACGCCGCGGCTTTACGTCGGCAACTTGTCCTTCGAAGCGACCGAGAGCGACCTGTTCGAGCTTTTCAACGGCGTCGGTCACGTGCAGAACGCGGAGGTTGTGACCTACAAACACAACGAGCGCTCCAAGGGTTTCGCCTTCGTCCAGATGCAATCGGTCGAGGAAGCGCGCCGCGCGGTCGAGGAATTGCACGACAAGGAATTCCTCGGACGCAAGCTGGTCGTGAGCGGCGCGAAAAGCGACACTCACATCCGCGGTTAACGATAGCTCATTATTCCAACCGGGAGATCAGGCGGCCGATTGTCGCCGGTCTCCCGGTTTTCTTTTTTCTAAAATGAAACGCGTCTTTTTCCTTGTCGGTCCGACTGCGACCGGCAAATCCGCGCTCGCGGTCGAGATCGCCGCGCGGTGCGGCGCGGAGATTATCAGCGCCGATGCGTTTCAAATTTATCGCGGGCTGCCCTTGCTCACGGCGCAGCCGGAGCCGGAGTTATTGCGCCGGGTGCGACACCATCTGGTTGCCGGCATTCCATTGAGCGCAGAGATGAGCGCCGCGAAATTTCGCGAATTGGCGCTGAACGCGATCGAGGAAATCAACGGGCGCGGCAAACTCGCCCTGGTTGTTGGTGGAAGCGGACTTTACCTCAAGGCCCTCACTCACGGACTCGCGCCCGTCCCGCCAGTTAATCCCGCCTTGCGGGCGGAACTGAATGCGCTCTCACTCGATCAGCTGAACTCGCGCCTGCTTGCGATCGATCCGCTCGGCGCGGAAAAGATCGATCGCCAAAACAAGCGGCGCATCGTCCGCGCCTTGGAGATTTTTGCCCTAACGAGTCGGCCTGCTTCGGAGCAGCGCGCGGAGTGGAAGCGCGAACCTGAGGCAGCTCAGGGAATCCTTGTTTTTCGCGATCGTGACGACCTCTATGCGCGAATCAATTGCCGGGTCGAGCAGATGTTCCGCGATGGCGTGGTGCAAGAGGTCGCGGCCGCCTCCGAGCTGAGCGTGACCGCGGCAAAAACGCTCGGTTTTCAGCAAATTCGCGAGCTGCTGGAAGGAAAAATAAGCGAAGCGCAATGCCTCGCCGCGATTCAGCAATTGAGCCGGCGTTACGGCAAAAGACAGTTGACCTGGTTCCGCCGGCAAACTAATTTTGAACCACTGAATCTATCTCTGTTGAAGGACTATTCCGGAGTCGTTGATTCGATCGCGCAAAAGGCTGCTCTTTTGCATCCCCTGAATGATTGAAACCCAACCGCAAAAGCGTCAGGAGCGCGCACTCCTGATCGGCCTCGAAAAAGAGGGCGTCTCGAAATGGGACCTGCAGGATTCGCTTGCAGAGCTGCGCGAACTCGCCAGCTCGGCGGGTGCCGAAGTGGTCGACACGGTCACGCAGAAATTGCCAAGGCCGACCGCGCCGTTTTACATCGGCAAAGGCAAAGCCGAGCAGATCAAACAGTCGTTCCAGAACCAGCGGGTTACGTCGGTTATTTTCGACAACGAGCTGTCGCCCGCCCAGGGCCGCAACCTCGAAAATCTGCTCTCGCGAAAAGTGCTCGATCGCACCCAGCTTATTCTCGACATCTTTGCCCAGCGGGCGCGGAGCCGGGAAGGACGGTTGCAGATCGAGCTGGCGCAACTGCAGTATCTTCTCCCGCGCCTAACGAGAATGTGGACCCACCTCTCGCGGCAGAGCGGCGGGATCGGGACGCGCGGCCCGGGTGAAACCCAGCTCGAAGTCGATCGGCGCCGCGTCCAGGAACGGATCGCGCGGCTCGAGCGCGACCTGGAGGAAGTGCGCAAGCATCGCGCGGTGCAACGCCAGGGACGGAAACGCCACCAGTGGCCAGTCGCGGCGGTGGTCGGTTACACCAACGCCGGCAAGTCCACTCTGCTCAATCTGCTCACCGGCGCTGACGTTCTCGCCGCAGACAAACTCTTCGCCACTCTCGACCCGACGACGCGCAGCCTGGTCTTGCCTAACAAGCAGCGGATCCTCCTGACCGACACGGTTGGATTCCTGCGCAAACTGCCGCACACCTTGATCGAGTCCTTCAAAGCCACACTCGAGGAAGTGGTCGAGGCCGATCTGCTCATTCATGTCGTCGACCTGAGTCATCCCCGGCTCGACGAGCACATGGAAGCGGTCGAGACCGTGCTCAAGGAAATCGGCGCCTACGGCAAACAGACGCTGGTCGTTTTCAATAAGCTCGACGCGCTCGGCGATCGCGACATCGCGAAATTTTATCTCGAGAAATTTGCCGGCAGTGTCGCGATCTCCGCCCGCACAGGCGAAGGAGTGGAGGAGCTGATTCCCGCCCTGCAAAATGCGCTCAGTTCCTGGCGGCTGCGTTGCCATTATCGCGTGCCGCAGAGTGAATCGGCCCTGCTCGCCGAGGTGCATCGTGTCGGGCATGTGCTTGAGTTGCGTTATGAAGGTGAATTTGCCGAACTGGTCGCGCACGTTCCGCCGCAACTGGAGCAAAAGCTCGCCCCTTATCTCCAAGCTTCAGCCACTGAAATCCGTTAACCGGCTCGCGCTCCAGTGAAATGGTACTGGCGATGGGTGCGGCGGCTCGGCTTGGAAAATCGGCCGCGAGTGCGCAAGCTCATCGTCGGAGTGATCGGCAGCACGATCGTGCTGTTCGGCCTCGCGCTCGTGGTTTTGCCGGGGCCAGCGATGCTTGTGATTCCGATTGGTCTGGCGATTCTCGCGACCGAATTCGCCTGGGCGCGACGCTTGATCAAACGCGGCCGCCGCTATTGGGAAGATGTGCGGCGCTGGCCCGGGCGGCGGAATCAACAAAAAGCCGAACCGCGACCTGTCGGTCATGACCAGAACTGAACGCGCCGGCCAGTTGATCGAGGCTTTCCCGAAGATTTATCCCAACGCGCATTGCGAGCTGGATTTCAAGACACCGCTCCAGCTCCTCGTCGCCACGATCCTTTCCGCGCAATGCACCGACAAGCGGGTCAACATGGTCACGCCCGCGCTCTTCAAACGCTACCGCAGCGCGGCCGATTTTGCCGCGGCCAAACCAGCGGAGCTGGAGAAGGCAATTCAGTCCACCGGTTTCTTTCGCAGCAAGACGAAGAGCATCCGCGCCGCCGCGGCGGCGATCGAGAACGAGCACGGAGGCAAAGTCCCGCGCACCGTGGCGGAGCTGACTGCCCTCCCCGGTGTCGGACGCAAGACGGCCAATGTCGTTCTCGGCAACGCCTTTGACGTCAACGAAGGCATTGTCGTCGACACCCACGTTGCGCGATTGTCGCAGCGTCTTGGCCTAACGACTAACGAAGACCCGGAAAAGATCGAGCGCGATCTGATGAAGCTGATTCCGCGCGCGGATTGGACGAATTGGAGTCACTGGCTGATCTGGCACGGGCGGCGGCGCTGTTACGCGCGCAAACCCGACTGCCGCAACTGCGAAGTGCTCGCCCTGTGTCCAAGCGGTCCGCGCTTTATCCGCTCCGGGACCGCTCGCAGCTAGCTGGAAACGGACTTTTGCGATGCGCCTCCGACTTTGCCCACCGTTTCTTCGGCCCTCCGGCCAATCCGCTCGAACTGTTTCTTGATCCGGTCGAGATCTTCATCCGAGAGAGTGTCGAGATCCATCAGGCGATTGCGGGCGCTGTCGAGGCTGCGGATGAGTTCATCGAGTTTGAGTTGGGTGGTCTTCGAGTCGCGGTTCTGCGTATTCTGAATCAGGAAGACCATGAGGAAAGTCACGATCGTCGTGCCGGTGTTGATAATCAGTTGCCAGGTATCGGAGTAATGAAAGATGTGGCCGCTCAAGCCCCAGATAACGATGATCGCCAGAGCTGCCATGAAGGCCCAGGCGCTGCCCAGAATCGCGGAAGCTCTCCGCGCGACGATGCGGAAACCCTCCTGCACCCGGCAGAAAAAGCTCATCTCGTTCTGCTTTGCTTTCCCATTGCGGTTGTTGGCCTTCGAAGCCATGACAACTAGATCATCGAGTCAACCGCGGTTGGCGCGCGTCTCCGCCGGTTATTTTTGGCCATGATCTCGATCCCGCATGATCGTGTTCTTCATTTCAATTTAGACGACGCCTGGGATACGGCTGATCTCGCCATCCCGACGCGCGACGTGCGCGAATGGGGACCAGGGTTGCGCTTCTGCGCGCCGGGGCGCGAGATCGAGCGTTTCGCCGCAGAGCAGGGGAATCCAACCGCGCCTTTTCTTGTTTATGGCTCCGGAGATTTTCATCATCTCACTGCGATCTGGCTGCGCCGGCTCGATCGCGCGACGACCGTGGTCTCTTTCGATAATCATCCCGACTGGGACATCCGGCCGCCGCGCTGGGCTTGCGGGGCGTGGGTGAATCGCGCCCTCGAGTTGCCGCAGATTGCGCGGGTGAGCGTGTGGGGTTGCGGAAATTTCGAATGCTGGTGGCCGGCGCGCATCACCGGGAATAATCGCGCGGAGCGCGAGGGCCGGCTCGAGGTGCATCCCTGGGCGGACGAGCGCAGCCCGCGCGAGCAACAACGGCGCGGGGCGATTCTCCGGAGCAACTGGCGAGAAAAGTTTGAGCAGTTTGTTGCGCGGCTAGCTGAGAAGGAGATTTACGTCACGATCGATCTCGATTGCCTTCGCGGCGAGGACGCAACGACGAACTGGGAAAACGGGCGCTTCAGCCTCGAGGATCTGGAATGGGCACTGCTATCGTTAGGCCAAAAGGCCCGAATAATCGCCGGCGACATCTGCGGCGCCTGGTCGCAGCCGCGTTATGCGCGCTGGAAACAGCGTTTCGCGGCAGAGTTTGATCACCCGAAACTCACCCTGCCGGACAAACCCGAGATTCAGCGGCGTAATCAGGCCGCGCTCGATCGTTTGCTCCCGCTCCTAAGTCAGGGAAACGAGAATCACTCCGAGACTGATCAGGAACGAGCCGATCGTTAGGCGCGGGTTCAGTCGTTCCTTCAAGAACCAGGCACCGGCGAACGCGATCAGGATCACGCTCAGACCTTGGAAGGGAAAAAAGTAGCTTAGGTCAAAACGCTGGAGGAGACCGATGTTGACGAAGAAGTTGACCGCAAAGGCGCCGATCGCGGCTGCGAAAACCAGCGTAGCACGAATCCGCGAATAGCTTTCCCGCGCCATGATGTCCATCGCGTGCTTGAGCAGGATCTGGCCGGCGACGAAGCAGCTGATGCTGATGAAAATGAGAAAGCCCGCAAAGATTGTCACAATCGTTCCTCCAGGCGTGCCGCCGGTTTGGCAATGACCGCCAACCCGAGCAGGACAAGCGCGATCCCAGCCCAGCGGAGCGTGCCGATTTTCTCGCCCAGGAAAACCCAGCAGCTCAATGGGACGAGAATATGAACGATGTTCCCGACGGGGAAGGCGATCGTGAGGGGCAGTTTCTTGATCGTGGCGAGCCAGTTAAAAAGGCTGATGACCGAGGCGATGATTCCCCACCAGACCCAGAGCGAGCGTAGCCCGGTCAGACCGGTCCACGACCAGGCGCTGGCGACCTTGGCGGTTTCTCGTGCGCCCAGTTTCAGAAAAACTTCCGCGGCGGTCGCGAGCAGGACGCAGATCGCCAGTTGCACCCATGGACTAAGGAACCAGCGCCGAACCACGCGCTAGAGTTCGTGCGCGTTCGCGAATTGCTTCAGCACCGGGTCGTGCCGGGTCGGTTGTAGAAAGCGAAGTGCGCGGCGGAAGATCAGATTGATGAGGGCGGCGGTGTGCATGACATAGAGATCGAGCGGCACCAGTTCGCAGCCGAGGTGAAGCTTCGGGTCGTAATTCAGCGGCGTGCTGCAATAGGCGCGCAACCCCTGAGTCATCGCCCAGCTGAGGATGTCGCGGAGGGTATAGAAGTAAAGATGCAGATCGTAGGCGACGGAATAATCCAGCCCTAGATATTCATCGTAAATCGCACCGTCGTGAATCAGGCAAAGGCTGAAGGCAATCGCCCTGCCTTCCTGTCGCCAGACAAAAAAGCGCGTGCGATCGGGAAGAGCGCGCCCGAGCTGGCAGAAAAATTCCGGAGTTAGTTTTTCGAAGTGCATCTTCGAACGCGCGTAGACCTGGAGATAGAGCGGGTAAATTTCCTGCACCACCGGAGTGGCGTCGGAAAGGACCTCGAGGGTAATGGGAGCGCGCTCGGCCGCCTTGCGAAACTTCCGGCGCAGGCCTTTGCGGGTGGCCTTGCCTAACGACGCCAGATACTGCTCGAAGGTGGCATGTTCGAGCGCGAGCCGGGTCGCCGGCATGCTCGCGATCCGCGCATAACCGTTGGAGGAAAAACTCCGGAGCGAATGCCGATAGGCGGCGGGAAAATCTTTCAGCACAATCAGCGATGCCCCCATTTTGCGGGCGACAGTTTTCAGGCAGTAATGGAGCGCTTGCGCGGTCCACTCCGCATCGGCCGCGCGGCAGACGCCAAGATGCCCTTGGCCCGCGCTGCAACCGACCATGAGCGTCTTCAATTTGAGAAAGCGCGGGAATTTCTGCCGGATCCGATCGATCGTTTCCCGCACCGGCCCGGTCACGCCTTCAGTAAGATTTTGATGGACACAGAAGAGTGGCTGGATCGCTCGCACCTGACCTTCGTCATCTTCCAAAATCAGGAAGAAATACTCAAACTCGGCTGTCAGGGTAGTGCTGAGAAGCTGGTAGAAGCGGTGGTCTTTTAGCTTGTCCTGGAACGCCTGCTCCCAGGCCGGAGAATTGTGCAGCTCGGCGAGAGTGACGATGTGAGCGCGCCCACCCGGGAACGGGACGGCGTTGCCTGACTGGCGTTCCGCACGCCGCTTGGAGAGGTTAGAAGACCTGCTCAGAATGAAGTATCCAGTAGCAAGATAGGATTTTTTTTCAAGCATTCTCGCGGGAAATCCCTATGGGCCGCGGTCCGCCGCGCCCGAACGCTCGATCTTGAGGAGGCCGCTGCGGATGTGCAGATCGCGTTGCGGGTTGGGAATCTCGATCCCCGCCTCGCGCAGCTTTTTCTCGATCGCAAAGTTGAGATCGCTTTTGAAACGCGAGGGCCGATGACTCATCTCTTCGCTCCAGACGACTAACTCGAAATTAATCGAACTCTCGCCAAACTCCTTCAGGAAAACGCTCGGCCCGGGGTCCTTCAGGGCCTTGGGGTGTTCCTCTCCCGCCGCGATCAATGCCTGCCGCACCTTTTCCACATCGCTCCCATAGGCGACACCGACGGGAATCCGGAACCGCACTTTGGGATCACCGTAGGTCCAGTTGGTTACCGGCGAATCGAGGAATTTCTGATTCGGGACAATGATGGCGATGCTGTCATTGGTCACAATCAGGGTGCTCCGAGCGCGAATTTTCACCACCTCTCCGGCGACGCCCGCGACTTCGACCCGGTCGCCGATCGTGATCGGTCGCTCGGCGAGAATGACCAGACCGCTGATGAAATTACTCGTGATGTTTTGCAGGCCGAAGCCGATCCCCACGCCCACCGCTCCCGCAAAGACGGTCAAGGCCTCGAGGTGAATCCCGGTGTTTTGCAGGACAATGAAGATGCCGGCGACGAGCACGACGTTGGCCGCGATCTGCGAGATCGCATACTGGAGTGAGCGATCGAGGCCGCTGTTAACGAGAAAGCGATTAAAAAGCAGGCGCTTTGTCCGCGACGAAATCCAAAAGACGAAGATGAGCAGCGCGACGAGGAGGAAAATCTGGACGAGGCTGATGGAAATCCCGGGGAGCGGCGCGCTCCAGGCAAGCGGAATGCCCAGGCCGTTGATCGCGCTGACGGTGAAGAAGACAAAGGCCGCCAGACTCAACGTCATCGTGATTACGGCGACGAACTTGCCATCCAGCTTGAGCCGGCTGAGGAACCGCCGCACAAACCCGCTCTGGAGAATTCGGGCCACGACCAGGCCGAGAGCGATGAGGCCGGCGAAAGCGGCGACCCCGGCTGCGCTGATGTGGTGACCGGCGAGATCGAAAAGGGTGGACTTGGCCCAGTCGAGGTTCACGCCGCTAAGCTTTGGCAAGCCGGGACAATTCTAGAAAGCAAAAAACACGGCCGAAGCCGTGCTTAAGCTGCGCGGGCAACGAAGTGGAAGATTGCGCCCGGCCTTACTCCTGCTTGTTCTGCTTTTCCTCGATGTACTTGATCACGTCGCCCACGGTCTGCAGTTTTTCCGCGTCTTCGTCCGGGACCTCGACGGAAAATTCTTCTTCGAAAGCCATCACCAGCTCGACGATATCGAGCGAATCGGCGCCGAGATCCTCGATAAACGAGGCGTTGGGAGTCACCTGCTCGGGGTTGACCCCAAGTTGCTCGACGATGATGTCCTTGACTTTTTCTTCGATCGGTTTGTCCGACATACTGCTTGGTCTCCTTGGTTCGATGCTGCGGGTTTCGGCTTAATGGGGCCGAAGCACGTTGGCAACTAAAATAATCGGCCTCGTTGTCAATTACTTTCGCGTCTTCCCGCTCGGGCGGCGGCATCCAAATCCATGGTCGTCGACGGGATTGCCGCATCCTGGCCGCTCACTCTCGCAACCGCATCGCCGCCCGGACCAAATGTCCCTCAACTCCGGCCCCATTTTACATCTGCGCCCATTTGCGGTACAAGGGTTTCCTCATGCCCGAGGAGAAGGATGCGCCGGATCTGTTCGATCTGAGAATTCTGCCAGCCTGGGCAACGGAAGCGCCTAACGAAAACCGTTATGCCGATTTCAGTGGCGAAGAGCCGGGAAGGGAAGCCCCGCGCGGCCGGCAGCGCTTCGACGATCGCGACCGGGAGCGGCGCGAGCGTGGCCCGCGACCAGCTCGGGGCAAGCCCCAACGGCCGCGCCGTGGTCCACGTGAAAGTCGGCCGGAGATCGAGCAGCGGCGCGAGCAACACCCGCCCGAGGCGCCGCATCCGCCGCCGCCGAACGTGGCAGTGCGGTTTGTTCCCGACGCCCGCGTCCTCGAGAGCGTGCTCGGGCAGATCAAGTCACAGCCTGTCGCCTACTCTGTTTTTTCCCTCGCCCGGATGTTCCTCGACAAACCGGAGCGTTACGACGTCCATTTGAAAGCGGAGAGTGGCGAACTTGCACAGCTCGGCGACAATGGCCCCGTCTCGCGCGATGCGCGCTTCCTCGAGAACGGCGCCTTCGTTGCGCAAAAAGACCAGTTCTACCGGGTCGAGGTCACGCAATCGGAACCGATCAAGGGTAACTTCAATTCGATCGCGCGCTGCCGGCTCAGCGGCGTGGTCCTGGGCCCGACCAACTATCACGGCTACCAAACGCAGCTGCGCAATCTTTACGAGCAACGTTTCAGCCGGCGAATGAGCTTCCCCGATTACCAGCGGCAGGTCGAGATCGTGACTGACCCGGAGGTCGTCGCCCGCTGGAAAGAAGAAGCGCGCGCCGTCACCACCTACACGACACTGCGCGAAGACCCGCCGATTACCTTCCGCAATGCCGCCGAAACCGAGCGGCACTTTCGGCAGACCTATCTCCCCGCGCTGCTCCATCAGCGCGCTGAGCTGACCCTTGATGGCGTCGTCAGCCGGCGGCTTTCCGACCGGTCGTTAGGCCGGTGGATCGAAAACGCCTGGGCGCAGGAGTTCCGTTCCCCGGGGAAAATGATGCACGAGCTGACGGATGCTTTTCGCCATGCCGGTCTGCACATTTTCCGGCATCGCAAAGGCATGCTCTTTGTCTCGCCGATTCGGCCGCGTCCTTTGAATCAGGTCACCTCCTCGGTCTCGGCATCGATCGCAGCGATCGTCGCCGCGATTAGCGAATGTCCCGGCATCAACCGCAAGCAATTACTCGAAAAACTCCATCCCGACGAAAGCGAAGAGACAAGGGAACATACCAAGCGCCTGCTCGCGTCCGACCTGCACTGGCTCATCGGCGAGGGTCACGTGATTGAATTCAACGACGGCGCGCTCGATTTGCCGCGGGCCAAGGCAGCGCCGCCGCCCCCGGCCGGCACTGGTAATGGCGCGGCCGAATCAACCGTCACTCCTGAGGAATCGCCAACCGTTGCGTCGCCACCCGCCGCAGACGGCGACGAGACGGTCGCTGAGGAAAGCAGGCCGCAACCGATCGCCGAGCGATCGGCCGAAGCCTTCAAGGCAGGAGACGAGCTTGGCTCTCCGCCTGATGAAATGCCGGAGCAGCCCCATGCCACGTTGTAGCCGGGATCGGTGATCCCGGCCCGCGGCCCACGAGCAATCGGGATAGCTGCGTCCCACGGAGATGCAGAATGCGCCGGGCCCGGGTGAAGTCCATGCGCAGAAAGGTGGGTCTGGCAGGCAATACCTCTATCCTGTATGCATGTGCGACCGATTGGACGCATGGCTATCATTCACAGAGCGCTGGCAGCCAGGCAGAGAAAACGGGTGCTAAGACCCTCGCTCGCGCGCAAGCAGGGGCGGTTTCCTGTCTTGACCCGGATTGCCCGGGAAGCGGCAGGCTGGCTGCTGATTGCCGCGATTTTCTACGCCCCCTGGGACTTTGGCGGGACAAGCGCCTCCGGCATCCGGCATCTGAACTGGATGCTTGGTGGTGTCGTGGGCCTTTGCCTCGTTAGTCTGACAATCTCATCAGGAAGGCGGCGATTTTGGTCGTGGTGGTTATTTGGAATTTCGATTCTCCTTCTCATCATGGGCTGGGGAATGGCGCTGAATGCGCATGGGATTTTCGATGCCGATTACAGAGTCTTTACTTCGCTGAGTTCGCCCTGGGCGGCTGGCCCTGGGTCGGCCGATTACGCGCTTAGTCTCGCTTCCGTGCGCCGTCTGAGTCTTCTCATTGGTTGCGTCTGGGCCGTCGCCGCCCTGGTTCAGAACCCCCGAATCCTGCTGCGCCTCCTCTGGGCGGTCGGCCTGGCCGGTGGGTCGATCGCCTTGCTTGGGCTGCTGCAAAAGGCAACCGGGGCGGAGATGATCTTCTGGGCGTCGCGGGAACCAGGAGAACCGCCGGTCTCTACTTTCTTTGCTACCTTTTATTATCACGGTAACGCTGGAGCTTACCTTAACCTCGCCTTGCCCGCCGTCGTAGGACTGGCTTATCGCTACACTACTCGCCAGGCGAATCCGGCAGTACGAGCCCTTTGGCTAACTCTGCTTCTGATCATGATCGTCGCAGTTCTCTCCGATACGTCGCGAATGGGACAGTTCATTGCGGTAGTCATGCTCCCGGCGTTGATCGTTCTTTCTGCCGCAACAATTTTTCGCCGGATCAGAAAGAGCGAACCAAGAATAATCGCGATCGCTCTGGTGGTCGGAATATTCACCCTTTGGGCGATTGTCCGAGTGAGTCATCTCGACCAGTCACTCGGCCGGTGGGAAGACTTTCGCCAGAGTTGGTCGAATGATGCGCGCTGGGTCGTCGACCGGGCGGCGATCGCAGCTTTGCCGGAGGCAGGCTGGTTCGGCTTTGGACCGGGAACGTTCGCGGCTGTTTTTCCACACTTTAACTCCGATCCTCGTGCCAGTGGTAGCTGGCTATTTCTCCATAATGACCTGCTCCAAACCGCGATGGAATGGGGTTGGGCGGGCGCCCTGCTCTGGGGTGTGTTCTTTTTTGGCGGGATCGTGGTCGCGTTCCTCGGGTTAGTGAATCGACGGCGGGCGCGCGCCTGGCTGGCACGGCAGCGGTTAGCCATCGTTTTAAGTGTGATTGCACTGATTGGCGTAGGACTGCATGCACTGGTTGATTTTCCGCTCCAGATTTACTCCATCCAGCTCTACACCGCGGTGTATCTCGGGATTTGCTGGGGCAGCATCTGTTGGGGAGAGTGCGAGCGGCAAGCGCCGCTTTCTAACTCTTAGCCTCGACCCTTTCGCCGTAGCTGCGGCTATAGGAGCCTTCGCCCGCACCATAACCATGCGAAGCATAGTAATAGTAGTAACCTGCGCCTCGCCGATGCGGGAGACGGTTAAGGATGACTCCAGCCGGCCGCGATCGCGCCGCCGCCACCAGGGAAATCGCGCGCTGGATTGCGTTCCGTGGCGTCTTAGCCGCGCGCACGACCAAGGCCAGGGTTTGCACATGCGGGATCATGAGCAACGTGTCACTCACGGCGAGAAGCGGGGCACTATCGATCACGACCCGATCAAAGAGCCGGGCTGCTTCTGCGACCAGCTCGCCGAAGGAATGGCCACTTAGGAGTTCGGCCGGGTTCGGTGCGCGCCGGCCGCCGGCCAGAACCGAGAGCTGGCCACCGGTGGCAGTTATAAATTGCCCGTCGCCGTTTTGATGATGAACCGCGGTTTCTACTTCGCCGGCCGCGATTGGCCGAATCGCATCCGCCAATCCAATTTCGCCGACGAGGTAATCGACCACTCCGGGCACAGTCTGTTCCTTGGCCGTGCCGTTAGGCTGATGGAGAAAGATTTTGTGCAGGCTGGGCCGGCGCAGATCGCCGTCGATGAGAAGGACGCGATGGCCCTGCTGGGCAAGGGCGAGGGCGTAGTTTGCGCTCGTAAAGCTCTTACCCTCGTTAGGCAGAGCACTCGTAAAAAGAAACACTTTCCGTTCAACCTCGGGGCCAAGGAGCGACAAGGCCGCCCGCAGGTTGCGGAATGATTCCGCCACTGGTCCTTCCGGTGCCTCCGCGACCAGCCGGTAAGTGAGGGCAGCGTCGCCCGAAGCATTGTGGTTGGAACTCGCAACTTTCGTTGTCGCCTCAGTTTCGGGAACAGCTGCGAGCACCGGTAAACCGAGAAAGGCTTCGGCCTGGTCGACGGTCTTGAGCGAGCGATCAAGCGCGTCGGCGCCATAGACGAAGGCGAGGCCGGCGGCAATTCCGCCTAACAAACCAAGGAGGATTGCCTTGACTGGTTTCGGACTGGCGGGTGAGTAGGGCAGGGTGGCGTGCTCCGCGATACTTACTGCGGTGGTCTTAACGTCCTTGGTCAGGTTGGTTTCCTTGATTTGGCGCAAGACACTCTCATAAAGAGCGCGGTCGGTTTCGGCCTGGCGGGCAAGTTCCTGATAGCCAATCGCTGCTTTGTTCAAGGCGAGCGCGGCTTTCTCCTGGTCCTGCGCGGCTGAACCAAGGCTGGCTTCAGCCGCGCGCGCCTGCTCGAGCACGTTGCGCAGCACGGCAGGTTGATTGAGCACGGCGCGCCGGAGCGCTTCCCGGGCTTCGGAAAGCGCGGCCTGCGCGGCCATCATTTTCGGATGTTTCGATTTGTAGCGTTGGGAAAGACTGGCGACAGCCGATTCCAATTGCGCCACGTCCTTGCGCCGATCGGTCACGACGGGTGCAGTCGCGATACTGGGGATGGCGAGCAACGCATCGACATTGTTACCAATCCTCTCGATTTGCTGGAGCTCGCTCTCGAGTCGCACCCGATCGGCTTTCGCGGCGGTGACCTTGCTCGTCAGTTCCTGCAAGCGGTCCTCGACCAGTCCGCCACGCGCGCCGCCGCCGCCCGCGCCGGGAGCGGTGCCGGTCGCGGCCGCGCCGCCGCCGAGTTGGAGGGCATCGGGGGTTTTGGCCTTGTAATCGGCGACCGCGGCTTCGCTCCGCTGCAGGTTGTGCTTGAGGCGTTCCTCTTCCTCCATCAAATAGCGCAGACTTTCCTGGCTAAAATCGGCCCGGCGCTCAATCGACATCCGGATGTACTCGCGGCCCACAGCTTCGGCGAGGCGCTGCGCCGTGGCCGGGTCGGGATGAGTCACATAAAGATCAATCAGCCGGGTGCCGCGCCGAATCACCGGCTTGACCATCGAAGAAAGCGCCCCGCCGAGGCCATCTTCGAGCGGAGTGAAAGCGCGGTCGCGCGCGAGCATCTCATCGTTTCGGTCGGGTGATGGGCGGGGGGTAGCCGCCTTGGCGCGCGGTTCGGCCACTGCCTGGCCGAGCAATGCGCGTCCGCCGTCCTCCGCCAATCCTTCCGCCCGGACAACTCGCGACATGAGGGTGCGGTTGGTCAGGTTCTGCTCGATCGTGCGCAGCGCTTCCTGGCTGGCGAGAAACATTGAGCGCATCCGGGAAGAAGTTTCCTCGCCGGCGATCATGGTGGGTTCCTGGAAATCGACCTCGAGTACAGCGTGGCTTTGATAAAGCCGCGGGGTTTTGGCCAGATAGCCTAACGCGAGAAAAAGTCCGGCGACGGCGCAAATCACGACCGCCCAGAGATGCTCGAGGGTGGAGTGCCAGAAATGGCGGAAATCGAACCCGCGTCGCACCTCGGTCGCCGGGTCGGAGATTGCCGGTCTGGCCTGGTCGGATGTTGAGATGGGAGGAGTTATCATGATTTAGCAGGAATGATTACAGGATTTCGGCACAGTTCTATCAACGATTTTGTTGCGCACACTTAAAAGATACTCTCGCCCACCGTGACCGTGTCGCCGGGACGAACGATGAAATTTCCGGCTTCACCTTTAGCCAGTTTCTTGCCATTGACGCGCAGGATTTCGTCATTGCCCTCGTCGTGATGGCGGCGGACGCTGATCCGCTCCGGAGCGGCAATGCGCGTATAACCACCGGCCATGGCGACAGCTTCGAGTAAATCGATGCCGGTCGGGCTGCCGTCAGGCATTTCGTAACTGCCGGGGCGATTGACCTGGCCGAGCACAGTGAAACGGCGCTTGGCATAGCCGACGAGCGAAACATTGATCTTCGGGTTCACGAGATAGTCGCTCCCGTAAAGCTGGGTCAGGCGCGCGGCTGCTTCACTTAGGGTGAGACCACCGAGATGAACCGAGCCAAGCAGAGGCATGCTCAGGTTTCCCTCCGCGTTGAGGCGCCCGGCGGTGCGGAGATCATCTTCGCCGAACACCTCGACTGCGATCTGATCGTTAGGGCTGAGACGATACCCGCTCGGGGCACTGATCGATTCGCTGCTTGCCGGAGCATTTTGCGGGAGCGCAGTCGCAGCCGGCGCGGCGGTGGGCAGGGAGACGGCAGGCCGGCGGGGCGCGTCAAAAACATTACTCTGGCCGTTCGAGAGTTGCGCAAAGAAGAGGAAGCCGGCTCCGAAGAAAAGAATTCGAGTCATCGACGTAAACCTAAAACTGAACGGTCGTGCGGAAACCAAATTGGTTGTCATAGAAACTGAAGAGGTCGAGCGAGCTGTCGCTCTCGCGATAGAAGTAGTAGAACCCGGCGGTCCAAAAACTGGTCAGGTTCAGGTCGAAGGAAGTTTGGATGAAGAAATAGTCATCGTCGCGGTTGGCGGAAATCCCGGCCGTGGTGCTGAAATAACTCGAGTTTTCGTAGCCAACAGTCAGGCCGAAGTAAATCCGTTGCAGAAAGCGTTGCCGCGCCGAAACAATCACACTCGTCGAGTGAAAATCCTGCGCTGACAGGGCAGCGGAATTAAGAGTGCGTCGGGAAAGAGTCATTGCCAGGTTTGTGCCGTCAAACGGCTGATAGAAAAGAGTGCCCTCAAACACCGGCGACCCGTTGTCACTCTCGTTACTTCCACTCACCTGGCGGAACTCGACGCCGGCGGAAAAGGTCGCGCTGACTTTGCCGGTTAGCTCGTAGGAGAGACGGGCGTTGAGTTGTTCGAAACTCTGGTCCTCGCTTGGCGCCTCGACAAAATCGTAACCTCCGGCAAGCCCTATCCCGAGCGACAGCTTCGGGCTATAGGTATAGTTAAAGTAAAAGTCCCCGGACAGCACTGACGAACTGATGAGGCTGGGATAATCGGAGATACTGTAACTCAGCCCACCGGTGAGAAAAGTCTTCCCCGTGAGCGAATAATTCGCATTCAGACGCGTATTATAAAGGTTAAGCCGGGTGCGTCCTGACACATCCAGGTTGGTGCGAGTAAAGTCCGTGCCCGTCCCGGTCGCAGTGGTTAGTCCCGTGCCGTCGAGGATCTCGATGTCCTGGGTGAGACTGAGTGTGAGGAGGGGAAACCGATACTGGCCGCTAATGGAGATGATGTGCTGGATTGCATTATTTTCCGAATGCTCCGCAAAGATGTAGGCATTCGGTGAATAGGTGAGTGCGACAAAGTTGCCATCAAGACTTCCGATACTCACATCAATCGATGGTTCGATCGTGGTATAAAAGTCTGATTCCCGGTTTGAATTGCTGATGTTGATGTTGTCGTCGTAGACCTGCCGAACCCCAAGCGAAGCATGATAATGGATGCGGCGCGCAGTCGCCGATTCGGACTCGCTCTGCGATTGAATCTCGACTGAAGGTTGCTCGGCCTCAGCGGGCTGGTTGTCGCTCCGCCCGTTACTGATTCGGGCAATCAACAACGACTCCTGGTCGGCGAGCTCGTCGGCCACGGCTGAACCCAGGAAAATACCGCCCAGCAAAAGGGCCGTCATCGTCAGGAAAAAGCCATGACTAACCCGCGGCGGCAGAACGACAGCATTGCAGCAGCGCGACCGGATTGTCATGGGATCTGAAGGAACAGCAAAGAGCGTGCATGCAGCATCAGGAAAATTCAGGAGCAACGCGCCGCGTCGCAGCCGCAAACGTGAAAATGGCTCGCTGCACCTGATTCCAGCAAACCCGGCAATTCCCGTGCAGTCATCCTCGTCCGATACGCGGCGAGGGGGTGATCAATTGCGTGAGCGCTAAAATCGCCGTCGGTCTGGGTCTTGACGTCATCGTCGGCGCAGGAATTCCGCTTGGAATCAATGTGGTGTTGGCGTGGGCGTAGGCGTGCAGGGACCGCGGGTATCGCCGGGGTGGTGTTGGAGATGATGACGCGCCGCCTTACAGGGAAGGTGGAGTGTGTGGTGGTTGTGACAGATCGTGCACCTGCGCCGATGCTGAGAGACATGATGATCGTCACCGGCGTCTGCATCGTCGCTCTCAGTGTCGATCTCGCTCGCCGTCGCCACGATTTGGTCCTTCAGGTCAGGCCGCATTTGCTGAGCGGCTCTGACGTAGGAGGAGGTATTCGCTCCATCGTTTTGGGTCAGAACGGCGGCGAATGCGTCGAGAAAGTCGGAAGGCCTCGCCTTCTGCACATCCGTCGTGCCGGTTGTGGCTACCGCTTTCTTAATGTCCTCAGACGGGGAAGCGAGCAGCCATTGTGTGACGGTAACGAACAGGACCGTGGCGAGAATCACGGAAATCGTGCCAAGCCACCCTCGGGGAGAGATTAATTTCATAGGTGTCGGGTTTTTTGCGGCCGCGATTATAGGAGGTCGCTTCTTTGCAGCAAAGCATTTTTTTGCTCAAGGATCGGAGGCTTCGCGCTCCTGCTTCCAAGGCACGAACGGCTCCCGTTCCCGGCCGATCCGCAGCAGCCGTCCTTCGGCGATAAGAGTGTCGGCGAGTTCCGCCTCGGCTTCGCTTCCACTCTGGCTTGCCGGTTGCGGTGGACGATTTGATCCCGGGGCTTCGTAGAAAAATCCGGCGCCGACCTGAACCGGAGGGCCGCCGCTCACGGGTGCGAAACTGTTTATGCCTCGCACCGAAAGCACGCGTCCGCCGGCCGCCGTCACGGTCAATTTGCACACCCGGCCGGCGCCGGTGGTCAGTGTACCGAAGGGGGTGACCACACGCAGGCGAGAGTGCGTGGGCGCGCGCCCGACTGAAAGCAGAAGCGTGCCGTGCGTGAGACGGAGGGTCGCCTCGCGTGCGATCATCGGGCGGATGGTTTCGTCGCCATCGCGCGACAGGCGCAGTTGTTCGATCTGAATCTGCGACTCGCCGGTGCCCTCGACCAGGATGCCAGGTAGAAGTTTGAGATCGACCCGGTCGCCGGCGGGCACATCGATCAAAGTCCCCGGATAAAGCCGCGACTGGTTTGTCAGGCGAAAACTCTTGTCCTTCGTGCTCGCTTCAACCCGGCCCTCGACTTGAAGAACGATTCCCGAAACCTCCCGGTGAAACAACGGCCGGCAGGAGACGACTGCGAGAGAAAGAGCTAGAGCGGCGGCAAACAAAAATTCTGCTCGTCGTTTCATTTCGGAACCTGATCTCCGCCCAACTGGAGGAGCCGCAACCGTGATGCTACGCTCGCCGAAAATGAAGCAGATTGTTTGTGCGCTGATCGGGTTTCCCCTCACGCTCATGGCAGCCGAGCCGAAGCCGCCCGCCTTCGACGAGCACGCGGCGGAGCGGTTTGCGCGTCTCGCACTCGCCTGTGTGCACAAGCAGTATCCAAATCACATCAGTCATACTCTGAACAGCGACGCGGATGTGGCTGCGCCCTGCAAGCTGACGCCGGCTTTTTGCGGCTGCTACGACTGGCATTCATCGGTCCACGGCCATTGGCTGCTCGCGAGGCTCGCGCGCACTTTTCCCAATGCGTCGTTCGCCAACGACGCCCGCACCGCGCTGCGCGAGAGTCTCACGAGCGCGAACATCAAACAGGAAGCGGCCTACGTCGCGGGCAAGGGCCGGCAGAGCTTCGAGCGTCCTTACGGTCTGGCGTGGCTGCTTCAGCTTTGCGCGGAGCTGCACGAATGGGATGACCCGCTCGCACGCGAGCTCGCGGCCAACCTTCATCCGCTCGAACAAGTGGCGGTCGAACGGCTCAGCAGTTGGCTCCCGAAATTGTCTCACCCGGTGCGGATCGGCGAGCACGACCAGACCGCGTTCGGGCTCGGTTTGATCCTGGATTATGCACGCAGCGTCGGGAACGAACCGCTCGTGCGGGTCGCGACTGATGCGGCGAAACGTTTCTTCCTCGCGGACAAGGATTGTCCGCTTGCCTACGAACCTTCAGGCGAAGATTTTCTCTCACCCTGTCTCGCCGAAGCTGATGTCATGCGACGAATTCTTTCCGCGGAGGAATTCGCCAAATGGCTCTCGGATTTTCTTCCGCAAATCCCGGTCGGGCCGCGGACTGATTGGCTGCCGGTGGTGGTGTCACCCGATCCGAGCGATCCCAAACTGGCGCATCTTGATGGCTTGAATTTGAGCCGGGCTTGGATGCTCGAAGGAATCGCTTCCGGCCTTCCGCCTAACGATCCGCGCCGCCCCGCGCTCGCGGCAACGGCCAACGCGCATGCCCGGGCCGGACTCGCAGCCGTGACCGGCGAGCATTACGAAGGCGGCCATTGGCTCGGGAGCTTCGCGGCCTATCTCACGACCCGCCGCGG
The DNA here is from genome assembly GCA_036825615.1 of Chthoniobacterales bacterium. Taxonomy (GTDB): domain Bacteria; phylum Verrucomicrobiota; class Verrucomicrobiia; order Chthoniobacterales; family UBA10450; genus JAICXG01. The sequence continues at coordinate 256,771 of DAISXY010000001.1, read as the reverse complement.
GATCGCGAATGCGAGCGAGAAAAAGAGCAATCAGGCGGCAACCGGACAGCCGGAGTGAAGCAGCGCGTACGGGAGTCGAACCCGTGTACCAGCCTTGAGAGGGCTGTGTCCTAACCACTAGACGAACGCGCCGTTTGCGCCGCGCATCTTAGCTGTACTGCCGACGGCCGGCAAGGCGGCGCTCCTATCTCTCGTTCAGGGATGGACGCGTGCGTTCGCCCTGGCCTGGACCGGAGTCGGCACGGGGGCAACGCTCGCGCCGGATTTCGCGGCGTTGAGCGCCGTGGCTTGCGCTTCATCGGTCTCATGGCGCACCCGCGGTTGCAGGAGCACCACTTCGTGGGCGGCCTGTTGCGCGGCGATGTAGGCCTTTAAATCAGGATTATCGGCGAGATTGCTCAGCTTCTGATAATAGAGCTGATAATAGGCGCGCAACCGATGTCGCCGCTCCAGATCAGTCGGCGCGCGCATGGCTGCCGCTTTTGCCTGGTGCAGGTCTGCGTCATTGCGAATCCGGGTTTCCAGGATTGCCATTTGCACGTGGTTGCGATGTTCGTCGGCAGCCTTGCCTAACGATGTTTTCTTGAAGAAATTGTTGAGCTGCTCGAGATCGGGCATGCCGGGGACCTTCGGGAGCGCGCCCGGCGCAGGCAGGGTATTTGGCGGAATGAGCGAAGGCGGTTCGATCGGCGCTGTGGCGGAAGGAGAAGGCGCCGGCAGGCCGGCCGAGATCTGAGCATTGGCCGCCTGGCCGGAGGTGTTGTCAGGGTTGGGCGAACTCTCTTGTGCCCAGGCTGCGATCGCCGCCAGCACGACCGTAAAAAGAAGCGCGAGAAAATTCCGCATCAGCACTCCATACCATGTCTCACCCGGCCGCGCATGTGAACCGTCGTACCGCAGCCCCACCAGTCCAAAGTTCACGTGCGCTTCCCTGCCCGGTATGCTATTAGGGCCTGCTTTCACGGGGTGTAGCTTAGCTTGGTAGAGCGCGTGGTTTGGGACCACGAGGTCGCAGGTTCAAATCCTGTCACCCCGAGACGATCGACGAGGCGCCGCCGAGCCTTTCTCCGTCAAAACAGCCGGCAATTTTGCCGGGGCAAAAACAGAATCGCTCCGCCTGCGCTAAAAACCGCTTGCCATCATGGTCGAGCCGCCGACTGTGCCCTCTCCCTTCCGCCAGGTCGTCGACTAGTCAGCCCGGATCATGTTCAAGAACGAAAAAATCAATATTTTTATTTTCATCGTCCTGCTCGGGCTCCAGCTGTTGGGGATTGCCGCGCTCTCGACCGACTTCCAGTTGGCCTATCTGCCGATCATGCTCGGGATGTATCTTTGGATGGGCCTTGGCACGACGCTTTATCTCCACCGGTATCTCACCCATCGCGGGTTTGAGATGCACGGCTGGCTCAAATTCTTTTTTGCCACCGGTTCGGCGGTCGGCCTCGCGGGCGACCCGGTCACGTGGGTGGGCGATCATCGTTTTCATCACCTCAAATCCGACACCGAGGAAGACATCCACAGCCCGCGGCACGGCTTTCCCTACGCCCATGTGATGTGGTTGATTCGCAAGCCGCCTGCTTTTCGGGTTCGCTCCGCGCGTTACGCGGCCGACGTGCGCAAGATCTGGTACTGCAAACTCTGGGAAAACACCGCCCTCTATGTCCTCCCTCATCTCGCGGTTGCGGCAGTGCTTTTTTTCACCCTCGGGCTCGCCGGCTTGCTCTGGTGTCTCTACGTCCCGATCCTGATCGCTTATAACTGCACCTGGGCAGTTAATTCCATCTGCCACATGAAGCAGTTTGGCTATCGCAGCTTTGATACCTCCGACGAAAGCAAAAATAACTTCTGGGTCGGGCTCGGCGCTCTCGGGGAAGGCTATCACAATAACCATCACGCCCGACCGCGTTGCGCCGCGCATGGGCTGAGATGGTGGGAGTTCGACTTCACTCGCTATTGCATCTGGGGTTTGGAAAAGCTGCATCTGGCTTGGAATGTCGCCTGGCCGGAACCCGCCGCCGCGGTCAAGGAACCGGGAGACCTTTCGCCCGCTCAAGCCGGCACGATGCTGATTACCAACGCCGACCCGGAATCAGCGCTCTAGTTGTTCTCCGTGATCAGACGGAGGGAGTCCTTATCGAAGGACCCTCTGCGATGACCGCAGCAAGCCTGACGATGCGACGATCCCGTTGGCTGCGGCCTTGACCCCGGCTACAGTCGCGCGCAATGGGGCGCAGTTATCTCTATGTGGTGCTGGTCTGGGCGCTGATTTATTTGCCCCGACTCGGGGCGCTTGAATTCAAAAGCGAAGAAGGCCGGCGCGTATTACCGGCAGTTACCATGTTGGAAACCGGTAACTACATTGTGCCGCAAATCGGGAGTGAGCCGTATCTGCGCAAACCGCCGCTCGTGAATTGGCTCGTCGCGGGTTCTTTCAAGCTCTTCGGCGTGCGCAATGAATGGGCGGCGCGACTGCCATCAGCCATCGCAGTGCTCGTTGTCGCGCTCGCGTTTCTTGCGTTGACGAGCCGACCGGCTGGAAGCCCGTCGGGCGAGTCAGGCTGGAAGCCTGACTTCCGGCTTGGCCCGAACGGATCGCTCGCGGCGGCGATGATGTGGCTAACCAATTTCGGGCTGCTCGAGAAAGGGCGGATGATTGAGATAGAAGCCTTGTATGTCTCACTCACCGGGCTGGCGTTTGTTGTCTGGCTAAGTGGGTGGAATGAGCCGCGCCGTCGCTGGCTGGCCTGGGTTTTCGCCGGAGTCTTTCTCGGCCTTGCCCTGCTCGCGAAAGGCCCGCTCGTACTCTTCTTCTTTTACGCGGTCGTGGTCGCCGTGCTTTGGCAGGCGGAGGAAATGCGCCAGCTTTGGAGCGCACCGCACTTTGTCGCTCTCGTGCTCATGCTTGGGATCTTTGCGGCCTGGGCGATTCCTTATTTCCAAATGACTCATGCGGGCGAGACGGCGCAGGTTTGGACCCGGCAATTCTCCGGCCGTCTCGAGGGCGAGAACTTCCACCTCGGGGACTGGTTGCTGAACATTCCACGCGGAGTTGCGTATCTCCTGCCCTGGGTCGTGCTCTTTCCTTTTGCGCGCTTCGAGAAGCTGGAGAACGAAGCGGAACGACACTTCGCCCGTGCCTTGTCGTTAGGCATCGTTGTTCCCTTCGTCGTCGTTAGTCTCGTCCCGGGTGCGCTCCCACGTTATAACATGCCGTTGCTCGCGCCTGCCATCTGGCTGCTCGCGATTTTTGTCAAAGAGCATGCCCTTCTCTGGCCGAAACAACTCCGTCGCGCCATCGCCTGGACGGTGATCGCCGTCACGGTCGCGATGCTGATCTATTCGCTCGCGATTATTCCGTTTTTGCAACGGCGCGAGAAAGTTCGCCCGATCGCACAACAAATTGATGCGGAGATTCCGCCTAACGAATCGCTTTACGCGGTCGATCCGGATTATCAGCCGTTTCTTTTCTACATTCGCCGCCCGATTGTTTACGTGGACAAGATCGCCGAAGTGCCGCGCGACGCTCACTACATTCTCATCCAGCCGAAAGATGAAAAAGCCGCGGAACGATCGGCCCGCTGGTTGCCGCAACGTCCCGAGCCGATCCTGCGGATCAAGGATTATCGCGGTCATCGCGTGATTTTGCTCAGGATCGCGGATATCGGGCCGTGATAGCTGGGATTGTCATTCCGAGTCGCCGCTGGAGGGATTTGGCGGCGGCTGCAGACGAATTGACAAAAACCGGCGTTGTTATTCGTTAGCATGCTAACGATGACCCACATCGATCCCGAGACCATCGGCCAGCTTGTCCAGGAAACGGCCCGGGTCTGGCGCAACAAGCTCGACCAGCGGCTGCGCCCGCTCGGCTTGAGCCAGGCGAAATGGCGCACGCTCGCTCTTCTCGCCCGTGGTCATCTCACCCAGCGCGACCTCGCGCAACGCCTTGCGATTGAGGAGCCAACCCTGGCGCGATTGTTAGGCAAACTCGAACAAGATCGCTGGATCAAACGCCATAGCGCCCCTCACGATCGCCGCTGCAAGACCGTCCATCTCCAGCCAAAATCGAGTGCCCTGCTCGAAGAAATTCAAAAAACCGCCCGCGATCTCCGCCACGAATTGGTGGAAAAGATTTCGCCCGGGGACTTGCAAATCTGCCTGCGCGTCCTGAGCGAAATCCGCAATCGCGCTGCAGAAATCGACACGGCTCGGCACGCGAACGGCACCAACGCAAAAGGGAGTAACGGAAAGCGAGCCAAATGATCGCCGCACAAAAAACTACGCAGAAGATGGGGAGTGCGACGCGCGATGCGGTAGAGAATCTTCAGGCCCGCTTCGGCCGCAAATGGATCTACATCGGCGGGGGGCTCATCGCGCTCATTCTCGCCTGGATTCTGGTGCGCGCGTTTCTGAACGGCCACCAGGCTCCGCCGCCACCTCCGCCACGCCCGGTTACAGTCGCGAAAGTCATGACGCACGACGTGCCGTTATACCTTGATGAAATCGGCACTTGCGCGGCCTATGAATCAGTCAATGTCCAGGCCCAGGTGAGCGGGCAAATTATCGGCCGCCATTTCAAGGATGGTCAGGATGTGAAAAAGGGCGACCTCCTTTTCACGATTGATCCGCGTCCTTATCAGGCCGTGCTCGATGCGGCCAAAGCCGACCTCGAGCTTGCCCAGGCAAACTTGAAGCGGCAGGAGGAACTCAAAGCCAAAGCCGTGAGCACGATCCAGGAACTCCAGACCGCGCAAGCCACCGCCATGAAGGCGCAGGCGGCGGTTGATGCCGCCCAGGTCAATCTCGATTTCACGCAAATCCGGTCGCCGATCGACGGGCGGATTGGGCTGCGGCAAGTGGACGTAGGTAACACCGTCTCGGCCGGTGCGAATAGTGCGGTGCTCGTAAGGATTGATAACCTCGACCCGATCTACACTGACTTCACCATCTCGGAGCCGGATGTGCCGCTCGTTAGGCGCTATCTCAACAACCCAAACCTCAAAGTGTTGACCGATGCCGAGGGGGACAGATATCCGCCGCGCGCCGGTTCCCTTTACTTTCTCGCCAACACGGTCGAGCCCGGCACCGGCACCGTGAAGGCGCGCGCGGTCACGCCAAACCCGGATCATGCCCTTTGGCCGTCGCAGTTTGTCCATGTCAGGCTTATCCTAGACATTCTGAAAGACGCCGAGCTTGTCCCGAGCAGCGCCGTGCAGATGGGGCAAAACGGCCCCTATCTCTTTGTCGTGACAAAAGATTCCACTCTCGAACTGCGGCAGGTGAAGCCCGGCCAGAAACACGCGGACGAGTTAGTTCTGATCAAAGAAGGGGTGCATCCAGGTGAAATGGTTGTGACTCGCGGCCAACTCCAGCTTGCGCCCGGCACCAAGGTTGTGATCAAGGAAACCGAAAAGACTTCGCTCAATGAGCAAGGCGCCAGCCTGACTCAGGCGCACTGACCTATGGGTGACTCCGAGACAAGCCGCTGGGACGAGGAAGGTAACGGCGCCGACGATGTTCGCCCGGCCAGCCGCGTTCCGCCTGAGCAAAAACCGGCGGCAACAACCAAGCTAAAACAATTTTCTTCCGGCCTCTCCCGGCCATTCATCCATCGGCCGGTGATGACGATGCTGCTCACGGCGTCGGTTGTTGTCTTCGGCATCCTTACTTACAACCGGCTGGCGGTGAATGATCTCCCGGCGGTCGATTACCCCATCATCCGGGTCAACGTCTCCTATCCCGGCGCCAATCCAGAGACGATGGCCAACACGATTGCGACGCCCCTGGAAAAACAGTTCACCGAGATTCCAGGACTCGAGCTGACCACGAGCACGAGCACGCAGGGGAACACCTCGATCACCTTGCAATTTGATCTGAGCAAGGGAATCGACGCCGCCGCCACCGATGTGCAATCGGCCATCCAGCGAGCGAGCGGGCAATTGCCTAACGACCTGCCAAGCCCGCCAACCTTTACCAAAACCAACCCGAACGACGCCCCGGTGATGTACATCGCGCTCACGAGTGACACGCTGAGTGACGGCGAGCTTTATCGTTACGGCACGACCCAGGTCTCGCAGCGGATCAATATTTTGCCCGGCGTTTCCGAGGTAAACATTTACGGGGTTAAAAGCGCGATCCGAATCAAGGTCGATCCCGGCGCGCTCGCCACTCGCGGGATGACCTTCGATGATCTGGCGAGCGCAATCCGCTCCAGCACCTCCTATTCCGGCGCCGGCCAGTTCGACGGCGCCAATCGCTCCATCACGCTCCGCCCGAACGGTCAGCTCGATACTGCCGAAGCCTATCGCAACATCATTATCAAGCAGGGCACGGATAACTCCGCCCCAGTCTATCTTCGTGATGTCGCGAAGGTGATTGATGGAGTCGAGAACGAGCGCATCTCGCGTCACTTTTTCGCGCGCGGCTTCAATCATGCGCCGGCGTCGGTGATCGTGTTCGCGGTCTCGCGCCAGGCGGGAGCGAACGCGGTTCAGGTTGCGCGCGAAGTGCGTGGGTTGTTGCCCTCTTTGCAAAAAGAATTGCCGGGCTCGATTCGGCTTCTCCCGACTTTCGATCGCTCGCAATCGATCGTGAACTCACTTCACGATGTCCAGGAAACGCTGCTCATCGCCTTTGTCCTCGTCATTTTTGTCATTTTCGTCTTTCTCGGGCGGGCGAGTGACACCCTTATCCCGATGGTCGCGCTCCCGATGTCGTTCCTCATCACTTTCATCGCGATGTGGGCCCTTAATTATTCCATCAATAATCTTACTTTGATGGCATTGACTCTCGCCATCGGCTTTCTCGTCGACGATGCGATTGTCTTTCTCGAAAACGTTGTCCGCCGGGCCGAAGCCGGTGAGTCAATCTACCGCGCGACTCTTAACAGCGCCGGAGAAATCTCCTTTACCATCCTTTCGATGACTCTCTCGCTCGCGGCGGTTTTCATTCCGCTCGCCTTCATGCCGGGATTGTTGGGTCGAATCTTTCGCGAGTTCGCCATCACCATCATCATTGCAATTCTAGCTTCCGGTCTGGTCTCGCTCACTCTTACGCCACTGATGTGTTCGCGGATTCTAAAGGAACGCGGCGCCGGGCAGCGCGAGACCTGGACCCAGCACTTCGTTAACCGCTTCTTTATCCCGATTCGCGATTTCTACGGCCGCACGCTGGATAAGTTCCTCGACCATGGATGGCTCGCGCTGCCGATTGTCCTCGCCTGCATTGTCGGCGTCTGGTTCTTCTTCAGCCATCTCCCTTTCACCCTTCTGCCGACGGGTGACAGCGGGCTCATTCGCGGTTTTTTCATCGTTCAGGAGGGCGCTTCGCCCGAGCAGCAACGGGAGCTGCAAAATAAGCTCGACCCCATTCTCCAGGCCAATCCCGCAGTCGACAAATACTTCACCGTCGCCGGGCGCACCGGACTTTCGGCCGGCATCTTCACCGTCCTGTTTCTCAAAGACAGGAGCGAGCGGCCTGATATCGAGAAGGTCACGGCCGAGTTACGCCAGGCATGCAGTGGCATTCCCGGGATCTTCCCGACCTTGAACCCGCAGCCCGTTTTACAGATCAACATCGGCGCGACCGGCAGCTCCTTTGGTCGTTATACCTATGTTCTAAGCGGGATTGAGCCCGAGCAGGTCTATGCCGCGGCCGACAAACTGGAGGAGAAACTCAAGGATTACCCAGGGTTTGCCGGGCCGCCCCGCTCCGACCTTTTCCGCAGCAATCCCAATCTCGACATTAACATCGAGCGCGGCCGGGCCGGACTCTACGGCGTCTCGACGACCAGGCTCGAAAGCCTGCTCCGCTCCGCGTACTCACAAAACTATGTCTATCTGATCAAACAGCCTGAGGACCAATACGAGGTCATCATCGAGGCGGAAGACTCAGCGCGCGATAACCCGCGCGATTTGCGCTGGCTTTACGTCAAGCCCGACAACGGCAGCAAGCTCATCCCCGTAAATGTCCTCACGAGGGCAAGCGAGTCCTTAGGCCTGCAATCGGTCAATCACACCAATCAGTTCACCAGTGTCACCTTTGGTTTCGATGTAAAACCCGGATACGCCCTCGGCGACGTGATCAACTTCATCGACAAGAGCGCGGCTGAGGTCTTGCCGCCGACGGTAAAAGGGGAGCTTCAGGGCGAGGGTCTGGTCTTGCAGCAACTTTTCGGGGCACTGCCTTTTCTCATTATCGCCGCGGTCTTCGTCATGTATGTCATTTTGGGAATTCTCTATGAGAGTTATGTGCACCCTGTAACTGTGCTTTCGACTTTATTTCCGGCCGTCGTCGGGGGCTTGATGACCCTGTGGCTCTTTCGTTCGACTCTTTCTCTCTACTCGGTCATCGGACTTTTCCTCCTCATGGGGATTGTGAAGAAGAACGGCATCATGATCGTTGACTTTGCCCTGCATCGGCTCGACGAAGGTTACGACCGCCGCGGCGCGATTCACGAAGCGAGCATCGAACGTTTTCGTCCGATCATCATGACCACGCTGGCCGCGCTCATGGGCGCACTGCCAATCGCTTTCGGGTTCGGGGCCGAAGGTTCGTCGCGCCGGCCCCTCGGCCTCGTCATCGTGGGCGGACTTATCGTGTCCCAGCTTATCACCCTCTATATCACCCCCGTCATCTATCTGGCGCTGGAGTGGTTCCAGGAGCGCGTCCTCGATCGCGTTCCCTTCCTGCGCAGTGCGCACAGTCATCACGAAGCCGACCTCCAGCGGCACGGCGGCCAGCTCGAACCGGCCAGCGCAGGTTAACGATCACCTAACGAGCAAAGATTTAGGTCATCGCCTTGGAGGCGAGCCGGTCGAAAGCGCGGACCGCCATTTCCAGATGTTCCTCCTTCGTGTCCTCGATCTTGTTATGACTGATGCCGTGCAGGCTTTGCACGAACATCATCACCGTCGGGACTCCGGCGCGTGCTACCTCCGCGCCATCATGCAAGGGACCTGAGGGCAGGCGATGAGACTTACCGCAGGTCTCGCGGATCGCTTCGTCGCACAAATCGATCAGGCTTGCATCGAAAGGCATTGGCGCGATCTGCCAGATCCGTTCCCATTCCACGCTCACCTGGCCTTCCTTCGCGAAGCGCTCGCTTGCCTCGCGCGCCTCTTGCAGCAGCCGCGCGAGGGCAGCTGCATCGAGATGGCGCTGATCGAGCGAAATCCGGCATTCCTCGACCACGCTGGTCACAATTCCTGGTTTCGTTAGGCAGGAGCCGATTGTGCAGACCCCGCCGTTTCGTTCCGCGATGCGATAAATCTCCGGACTCATCCTTGCCGCGGCTAGAAAAGCATCCTTGCGGCGATTCATCGGCGTGCTCCCGGAATGCGCCGCCTGCCCATGAAAGGTGATCGCATGCCGCTCAACCCCGAAGGTTCCGAGAACCGCGCCTAACGGAAGCTCGAGATCGAGCAAGACCGGTCCTTGTTCGATATGGAGTTCGATGTAAGCCGCCGCCGTTCGCAATTCGCGACCGCTTTCTTTCACCCGCTCGAAATCAATCCCCTTCGCTTTCAAAGCATCGGGCAAAGCGATTCCATCGCGGTCGGTAAGGACACGCGCCTCTTCCAGGTCGAGATTGCCCGAGCAGGCAGAGGAACCGAAGAGGCTCCTGCCGAAGCGCGCGCCCTCCTCATCCGCCCAATCGACCAGGCGCACCGTAACCGGCGGACGACCGTTATATTGCGCCTGAATCCGGCGCAAAATCTCAAGACCGGCAAGGGTATCGAGCGAACCGTCGAGCCAGCCGCCGTTCGGCACCGAATCAATATGGCCGCCAATGAGGAGCGCACGCTCCGATTCACCGGCGAGCGTCATCCAAAGGTTACCCGCCTCGTCGGCATGCGTTTCCACGCCTAACGACTCGGCCTTTTCTCGCAACCAGCTCCGGGCCTTCGCCCAGGTTTCAGTAAAGGCGACGCGCTGGGCGCCGTGTTCGTCGCTGGTCAGGTGCCGGAGTTCTCTTAGCTCAGCGATTGTCCGTGGCGGATTCAGTTCACTCACAAGTCAGAACTTAGGGAAAACTCAACCGAAGTCAGGCAACTTGCCTGACTTCCTAATGCCCAAATGGATCCCGCTGCTGTGCAATCGTTCCGCGGGTTCCCTGTTGCTGGATCAGTTTCGCGATCAACCCGGTCCAGCCGGTCTGATGGCTTGCCCCCAGGCCCGCCCCGGTATCACCATGAAAGTACTCATGAAAGAGATAGCGGTCGCGGTCGGCCGGATTCTCCAGCGCGTCTCCGCAGGCGCGAGTGAAGGGGCGCTCTCCCTTCGCGTTGCGCAGGAAAAGCTTGATCAGGCGGTTGGACAGCTCATTTCCAATCTCGTCCAAAGTCAGGAGCTTTCCCGAGCCGGTCGGGCACTCCACCTTGAAGTCATCACCGTAGTAATGATGGAACCTTTGCAGTGACTCGATCAAAAGATAGTTGATTGGGAACCAAACCGGCCCGCGCCAGTTAGAGTTACCGCCAAAGAGCCGGCTCTGTGACTCGCCCGGCTCGTAACCCACAACCTTTACCTGGCCGCGCACCTCCAGCGTATATGGATTCTTCTCATGAAATTTACTCAGCGAGCGGACGCCGTAGTCACTCAGGAATTCGTTCGGGTCCAGCATCCGGCGAAGCAGACATTTCATCCGGTGACCGCGGGTGAGCGCGATCAGCCGGCGATCGCCCACCCCGGGCTCATACCAGCGCGAGATGAGGGCAGCGAGGGCGGGCCGGTTTTCCAGAAACCATTTGAGACGTTTGGCGAAACCGGGCATTGCCTCGAGCAGTTCCGGTTCGATTACCTCGACCGCGAGCAGCGGCATGAGCCCGACTAACGAACGCACCCGCAAAGGAAGATAGCGCCCGCCGGGGGTGTGCAGGATGTCATAGAAAAATTCGTCGCTTTCATCCCAGAGACCGATGCCCTGCCCGCCGGCATTATTCATCGCGGCTGCGATCCCGAGAAAGTGCTCGAAGAACTTGGTCGCGATATTTTCGTAAACCGGGTTTTCGCGTGCCAGCTCGAGCGCGGTCCGCATCATTGTCAGGCAAAACATGGCCATCCAGCTCGTGCCGTCGCTTTGCTCGAGCCGGCTCCCGTCCGGCAGCGAGGCGCTGCGATCGAAGACCCCGATGTTATCGAGGCCGAGAAAGCCGCCTTCGAAGATGTTATGGTCCTCAGAGTCCTTGCGATTGACCCACCAGGTAAAGGCGAGCAGGAGCTTGTGAAAGACGGTTTCGAGAAAAGCGCGATCGCCCCGCCCGGTGGCACGCTGCTCAATCTTATAGACGCGCCACGCGGCCCACCCGATGACGGGGGGATTGACGTCGCCGAAGTTCCATTCGTAGGCCGGAAGCTGGCCATTGGGATGCTGGTACCATTCGCGGACGATGAGATCGAGTTGTGACTTGGCGAAAGCGGGATCGATCACGGCAAGAGGAATGCAATGAAAGGCCAGGTCCCAGAGGGCATACCAGGGAAATTCCCAGGTGTCGGGAACCGACATGACGTGCTCGTTGTCAAGGTGAGTCCAGGTCGAATTCCGTCCAGTCTTACGTTCGTTAGGCGGAGGCGGCTGGCCGGGATCGCCCTCCAGCCATTGTTCCACCGCATAATAATAGAACTGCTTCGTCCAAAGCATTCCGGCCAGAGCCTGCCTCTGGATCGCGCAATGTTCCGCGGTGAGACAGGATGGGGTAAAATCACGGTAAAACTCTTCGGCTTCCGCACGGCGCCGATCAAACAAAGCGTCGAACTCACTCGTAGCCGGGAGCGCGGGCGGCGGCTGGAGAGGCGCGGCCGGCATGTTGCTGCCGGAGTTAACGCCTCCAGCGACCGCGCAGAGCCGCAGTCTCACGGTCTGGCTTTGGCCGGCGGACAATTCCATTTCATAGTGAGCCGCCGCCTTTGTCCCGGCGCGAGCCGGATTGCTGGCGGCGCGATTCCTTTCAATGATGAACTCATGAAACGCGTCCTTCACATACGGCGATGAGTTGGGCACGCCGAAAAGACGCTCGACGTTTGTCTCGTTCTCGGTAAAAAGAAGCTCTCGGGACCCTTCGCAAAAGAGCCAGTATTCCCCGAGCGCATGATGTGTTGCCTCGATCACGTGCGGTTTAAGGGCGGTGCGCAGGTTAGGTCGCCGGCTGTCCCGTCCCCAGCTCCAGGTGTTACGAAACCAAAGTGTCGGCAGCAGATGCAGGCGTGCCATCTCCGGGCCGCGATTTGTCACTGTCACCCGGGTGAAAATGTCATTCGGCGCCGCTTTGGCGTATTCGATCGTAATGTCAAAGACGCGCGCTTCCCGCAGGACACCGCTATCCCAAAGCTCAAACTCCGGCTCGCGCAGGGAACGCGCGGCATTGCCACGCGCGAGCTCATCATATGGAAAAGCAGCCTGTGGATAACGATAAGTCATCCGCATGTAGGAGTGAGTCGGCGTGTTGTTTTCAAAGAAATAAATCTCCTTCACATCTTCACCGTGACTGCCCTGCGGACCGCTCAGGCCAAAGAGTCGTTCTTTCAGGATCGGGTCGCGGTCGTTCCAAAAAGCAAAGGCCAGACACAGCCGCTGCTTGTGGTCACAAATCCCGCCGATCCCATCCTCGCCCCAGCGATAGGCGCGGGAGCGTGCGTGCTCGAAGGGGAAGTAATTCCAGGCGTCGCCATCGGCGCTGTAATCCTCGCGCACCGTTCCCCATTGCCGGTCGCTCAGGTACGGTCCCCAAAAATACCAGGGATGTCTGGGCTGGGCATTTTGGGCAAGCCGCTGTTGTTCGGCGTTCATATCACAGTTTCGTCATCCTGAGCGGAGCGCAGCGAAGTCGAAGGATCCCGTGGAATTACCGGTAGGCATTCGCACAGTCTGGACGAGCATGGCAACCTTCAAGATTAATCACGGGATCCTTCGACTTCGCTGCGCTCCGCTCAGGATGACGGGTTCCACTTATCCCACCAGGCGAGAAAGCGCCGATAGCGATCGAGAATGTAGCTCGGCTTTTTCAAGCCGTGAAATTGTCCCGGATAAATGACAAGCTCGGTCGGCACACCTAACGATCGTAAGGCCTGATACATCTGCTCGCTGTTTAAAAGCGGAACATTAAAGTCGCTTTCCCCGCAAAGAAAAAGTGTCGGCGTTTTGATGCGATCGGCATGCAGAAAGGGATAGGAAACCTTTTCCCAAATGTCCGGATGCTCCCAGGGGCGGCCCAACTCGTACTCGTAATCACGAATGTATTGGTCGGTCCCGTATCCGGCAAAGATGTTGGAGATAGATGCGCCGCTGACCGCGGCTTTGAAGCGGGTGCTTGAAGCGATGAGATAATTGGTCGACATCCCGCCGTAGCTCCAGCCGCCAACGACGAGCCGATCGGGATCGGCGCGTGCGTGTGCAATGGCATCATCCACCGCCGCGAGGTCGTCCTCCACATCGACAGTTCCCCATGCGGCGTAGATTCCCATCGCATAATCGGTCCCGCGGCCGGTCGAGCCGCGCGGATTAGGAAGAATGACGAGATAACCGTGGGCTGCGAAGAGTTGTTTCTCGAAATCGAACTCATAAGAGTATTGCGATTGCGGGCCGCCATGCGGACGCAGGATCGCCGGCAGCTTCGTTCCGGGCTTTTCGTTAGGTGGATGAACGAGAAGGCCATGCACCACAGTCCCATCCTTGCTCTTGAAACTGGTGTCGTCGACTTTGCCTAACGAAACCTGGGGGAGAAACATGTCATTTTGCTTCGTCAGACAACGGAGATTGCCATTCTCAGCCGCGAAGATTTCGTAAGGACGATCCGGCGTACTGGCGCGAACCACAAGCTGGCCCGTGCTGTTCAGGTCGAACGCAGTCACTGCCCGCCGACCGCTGACGAGTGGAGTTATGGCGCGGCTGGGATCAGCGATCCCGGTTACAACCAGGTTTTCGGCCCGGTCGTCTTCCACGATGGCGTAAATCAATTTTCCATCACGACTCCATTGCGGCTTGGAGAAGTTGCGATCGAGATTGGGAGTGAGGACGGTCGCTTCGCCGCCCGTCGCCGGAATAATTGCGAGCGCGCGAGTCGCATACTCGATCTTCTTCGGATCACCGCCGTGAAGATAAGCGATCATTTTGCTGTCCGGACTCCATGCTGGCGGGCTTTCCCAGTCCGGATGACAATCCGCTTCGGATGAGCTTGTAAGTTGCCGCTCCGTTCCGCCCGCCTTTGGCTCGATCAGGTAAATGTCCCAGTTTTCATTCCGGTCCGGGTCCGGGCCGCGTTTGCTGGCAAAGGCGATCTCTTTGCCATCCGGCGACCAGGCCGGCAGGACGTCATCGTGTTGACCACTGGTAAGGGGATCAGCCTGGTGACTCTCGCGATCGAGTAACTTCAAATGCGACCAGCGATTCGTTAGGTATCCTTCGATATCTTTCTTAAATTGAAACCGGTCAATCACGATCGGTGGAACGGTTTTCTTTTCCTTCTCTTTTGCTTCAGGTTCGCGCGGGTCGGGATCGTGGACGACAAGGACGAGCCGTTTCGAATCCGGCGCCCAGGCGAAGTCATCCACGCTGCCTTTTTCATGGGTGAGCTGCTCGGCTTCGCCACCCTCACTTGATAGGATCCAAAGCTGATCGTTATCATGCTCGTCGCCGCGACCGGAAAGGAAGGCAATCCACTTGCCGTCCGGGCTCCAGCGGGGGCGCGTTTGTGTGTTATCCCCAAAAGTGAGCGCGCGATTTTCCGAGCCGTCCCACTTGGCGAGCCAAAGGTTCTTCGGTTGCTTATCCTTCGCAAGATCGACGCTTCCGACGACATAGACGACCCGCTGACCGTCGGGTGACAGACTCGGCTCATCCACATCACGGATCGCGGCAAAATCCTCCGGGCGGAGTGACCGCCGCGGGCTGGCTCCAAGTGAAAGCTCAAGCAGAAGCAGAAAAGCAAGGCTGACCCAGCAAAGAAACTTCATGGCGCCGAGCAATTACAACAAACCCGGCCCGCTGTCATCCGTCATTCTGAGGCCTTGTCGGATCGAGCTGGGTGCGAAGGTGACTTAGGGCGGAAAACCGACTGACGAGTTTAGAATCAACAGCTACTGCAGCCCTTCGCCAGGCCCCTTTTTAGTTGTCTTCCTTCTGCACCCTTGGGTGAATTCAGATCGCCGGCGAAGCCACGGCGGCTTCTGATTCTACAGGGGTTCTTCGCACCCGGCAGACGACTACCGTGCCGCCTTCCTCGCCCGACCCAATTGTCAGGTCACCTCCGTTCAGACGGGCCCGGTATTCCATGATATTTAGCCCGGTGCCGCTGGTCGCCGGCGCATAAAAACCGAATCCGTCGTCGGCCACGCGCAGCGTCAGCCACTCCCCGGCGATAAAGAGCTGGAGCGAAATATTGCGCGCGCCGCCATGCCGGACCGCGTTGTTAATCGCCTCTTGCGCGATCCGGTAGAGATTGGTCGCGCTGCTTTTGTCGCACTGCACATCAGTATCGTCACAATCAAAGGTGCAGTGCACATTCTCGAGGCGAGTCACAGCCTGGGCGAGCGATTCGAGCGCGAGCACAATCCCGAGCTGGCTTACATGCGCCGGAGCCAGGCCGTGCGCCAGATCGCGCGTCTGCACGACCGCGTCGCGGAGTCGCATTGCGAGCTCATCGGCCCGCTCGGCTTCGGGTGAAAGATGTAACTGCCGCAGATCATCGCGGAGAGACGCGGCGGCGCAGCTGAGCGCGGCCAGGTCCTGGCACAACCCATCATGCAGATCCTGTCCGATCCGCCGCTGCTCGGATTCGGTGATTTCAACTACTTGGCGCTCGAGGCGCTCTGAGCGCTCGAGGAGCGCGATCCGGGCGGCGGCAATATCGCTCCTGGAGCGCAGAGCCGAGCCGGTAAGGGCGACGAGCAGGAACGAGCCGATGTGACGAAAAGTTTCCCAGATCCGCATCCAGCCGTGCAGGTCGGGGTCGCCGGTGAGGTAATTCGTCCACCACCAAATGCCGCCGGCGATTGCGGCCAGGATCAAGCCGGGGTATTTGCCGCAAAACCAGCCGCTGACAAAGATGGGCACGGCATAGAATGGAAGCAACCGGACCTCGTATCCGGTCCGCATGTCGACCACGCCGATAACTACCGCGCAGGCGAGCATTTCAAAAAAGATGAGCACCCGAGACTGCTGCGCGAATTTAAGTACCGGCATGCGTGAGACCCTCAGGGGAACGGCGTCAAGCATACGGGAATGCCCCTGGCAGCACCAGCGGATTCTGACTGCGCCCCTTCCGCGAGCTGGGCCCGATCCCAGGCAGAACAATATTTGCCGCATCTTTCGCAAAGAACGCTCAGCCATCAGGCTTCGTTAGGCGCATTGTTCGGCCATGAACCAAGTCCAAAATAATCACAGCGGGAAGCTTACTCTTGCCCATGCCCAGAGTCGCCAGGCGAATCGGAACCTGGCAAGTAAGAGCCAATTCAAGAACCGACAGCAGCTGTCTGACAGCTCTTTTCCGGCCACGATGCGCCTGGGCGAGTTTCTCTTTGAGTATCTCTATCGCTGCGGGGTCCGCTACAGTTTCGGTGTGCCGGGCGATTTTGCGCTCCCTGCCTTTGCCTGGCTGGAGAAATCCAGAATCAAAAACGTCACCATGACTCATGAGCCCGGCGCCGGCTTTGCCGCCGACGCCTACGCGCGCGTCAATGGCATCGGCCTGGTTTGTGTGACTTACTGCGTCGGAGGTTTAAACGTGGTCAACGCGATTGCCGGCGCCTATGCGGAGAAATCGCCGGTGGTGGTGGTGAGCGGGGCGCCCGGTCGGAAGGATCGGGAGAAAGATCCGTTGCTTCATCACAAGGTGAAGACATTTGAAACTCAGCGCCGCGTTTACGACGAAGTCACGGTCGCGAGCACGGTTCTGCTCGACGAGGAGCGCGCCGCGGGCGAGATCGCGCGCTGCGTCGATGCCTGCCTGCGGCACAAACGGCCGGTTTACATCGAGGTGCCGCACGACATGGCGGACCGCGCGATTCCAATCTCGTTGCCTCCGCACTCGCCAGGCGACAGCTCCGATCCGGCGACTCTAAAGGCTGCGCTCGCAGAAGCCCTGGAGTTACTTCAAAAAGCGAAACGCCCCGTGATTCTGGCCGGAGTCGAGTTGGCGCGTTACCGGCTCGCACACCTGGTGGTAGAGATCGCAGAGCGATTTAACATCCCGATCGCCGCCGATCTCCTGAGTAAAAGCGCGATCCCGGAAAATCATCGCCTTTATCTCGGGGTCTACGGAGGCGCGATGAGCAGCGATGAGCATGTGCGCGAGTATCTCGAGTCATCCGACCTTGTCCTGATGCTCGGCACCTTCATCACCGACATGAGTATGGGGTTTTACACCGCCAGGCTCGATCGCGGCCGGACAATCCTCGCCACCACCGAACAGTTGAGCGTGCAGTACCATCGCTATGAGTCAGCCCAGTTTCGCGATTTCCTTCAGGGATTGGCCAGATCTCACCTCTGGCCAAAGTCATTCCGGCATCCCAATTCTCGCCGAGTGCCGGAGCCATTGCTAGAAGGCGAGCGCACCGACCGGCTTACGGTGGTTGATTTCTTCCGCATCCTTTCGCTCCATCTCGATGAGCGCTGCTGTGTCATTGCTGATATCGGCGACGCAATTTTCGGGGCCGTCGGGGTTAAGAGTGAGCGGCAGGCGCAATTCATCGCTCCCGCTTACTACATGTCGATGGGGTTCGCCGTTCCTGCCGCGGTCGGGGTATCATTAGCTGCGAAAAATTTGCGCCCTTTCGTGATCGTCGGCGACGGCGCCTTTCAAATGACCGGGACCGAACTTTCCACCGCCGTCCGTCTCGGGTTGGATCCGATCGTCTTTATCCTGAACAACGACGGTTATGGCACGATGCGACGGATTCACGAAGGTAGCTTCACCACGATCACGCAATGGAATTATGGAAGAATCTGCGAACTCGTCGGCGGCGGCGAAGCGGTTACGGCCTCGACTAAGGGCGAGCTGGAGGAAGCGATTCGCCGCGCCCGCCAGTCAGACACAGTTAGCGTGATCGAAGTCATGATCCCGCGTGAGGATATAAGTCCGCAGCTGGAAAGGATCGGGTTGGAAGTGGCGCGCCTGCGGGGATGGAAAATTCCGGCCAGAGCGGCGAAACAATCGGCAAAGCGCGCTCGACATAATAATTCTCATCAGCCATAACTCGAAAATGATCGCTAATCTTTACCCACAATTGCTGGCCCTCCACGGCTGGCTCCGCTGGCTCGTCCTCGCCGCCGCGCTCGTCGCTATCTTTCTCGCCTTCGCTGGCTGGGGCGGCGACAAGCCAATCGGCAGACTCCGCCTTTTCACGGTTATCTTTGTCATTGCGATCGATCTTGAGTTCCTAATTGGCTTGATCTTGTTTGTCTGGCTCAGCCCTGCGACGCATACAGCCTTTGCCGATTTCGGCGCCGCGATGAAATACAAGGAGCCGCGCTTCTTCACCGTCGAGCACACCACCATGATGCTGCTGGCGGTGATTTGCGCTCACGTCGGCGCCGCCCTTTCGCGCAAAGGGCGAACTGAGCGAATGAAATTCCGCGGCGCAGCCGTGGCTTACGCGATCTCGCTTGTTCTTATGCTCGCCGGCATTCCCTGGTGGCGGCCTCTGCTGCGATACTAGAGCAGTTACTGGAGGCGCGGAACCGGGTTTGTTGCTCGGATGATCGGCTGCGGGCACTGCGCCAGTGGATTTCGCTTGCCTGCCGTTGGTGTTTCCGAGTAGAAAAATGGGCGGTGCCAAGAAAACGGAACCGCCTCCAGTATGACGACTAGCGATCGCTCAGCTCATGACTCCTCCTTCCTCGCCAGATTAGCGATTTGCGTTTGCTGTTGTTTGCTCGCCATAACATCGGGCAGAGGCCAAACTTCGCGTTTTTTTGATCCGCCGTTTTTCCCAACCACAACCAACATCAAAGCGCTGGTGGTGGCTGATTTTAATGAAGATGGTTTGCCCGATTTGGCCGCGTCTGTTGGAACTGACGAAGTAGACATTCTGCTCGGCCGTGGCGATGGAACTTTTGCAGAGGCCCAGAGCTATAATAGTGGACCAGATGGCGAAGAAATTGCGGCCGGCGACTTCAATGGGGATGACCACCTCGACCTGGTGACTGTGAACCCGGCGGACCCTCACGTGAACGCTGGCGTGCCTGAGAAGGGGATAAACGTGGTCCTCGGCAACGGCGACGGCACCTTTCAAAACCCAAAAAGCTTCAACGCCGGGCATTCGCCCACCGCGGTTGCAGTAGGCGACTTTAACAGCGATGGGAACCAGGACATCGCCGTCGCAAACTTTGACGATGAAAGGGGAAACGTGAGTGTCCTCTTTGGTAACGGCGACGGGACTTTTGCGGAGCCCATAGGGCAAACCACGGGAGCCGGAGCAAACTCAGTCCTGGCTCGGGATCTCAACGGCGACGGTGAGCTTGATCTGGTCGTGGCGGCATTCGTGGACGACGTCGTCAGCGTTCTCTTGGGAAACGGTGACGGCACATTTCAGGCACACCAGGATTTTGCCGCTGGCGATTCTCCTGCGCGTCTGGACCTCAGTGACTTCAATGGCGATTCCAAGCTCGACCTTGTTGTGATACCAAACTTCGAAGTCTCTGAGTTTCGCCTTCTCCTGGGTAACGGCGATGGAACTTTTCAAGCGCCTATCAATACGGCGACAGCGCAAACCCCGGAGAGTTTGGCAATCGGCGATTTGGATGGGGATGGTTCCGTGGACCTGGCTCTGGCGTTAGAGGGTGAGCTACTCAGCATTTTTCTGGGCAATGGCGATGGCACGTTCAGAACCGGCACGAGCTACGGCGATGCTGGAGACATCGCGCTGGGAGATTTCGATCGGAATGGAACGGTTGACCTTGTTACCAGCTTTTCCCGACCTCCGGATAACGGTGTCTTGTTTATCGCAGGCAATGGCGATGGAACCTTTCAGGCTCGGGCGGAGCTGCCGAGTCGCAACAACTCCCAAACACATACTGTGGGAGACGTGAATGGCGACGGAAAGCCGGACATCGTTGCGTCGGTCTACTTCTACAACCTGGTTAGCGTATTTTTGAACGACGGCAATGGTCAGTTTCCAACGCGAACCGACTACGAAACAGAAGCCCAGCCGTGGGGCATTGCGCTCGGAGATGTGAACAATGACGGAAAGACTGATCTCGCGGTGACCAATTGGGAGAGCAATTCGATCAGTCTCTTGCTTGGGAAAGGTGACGGCACCTTCCAGTCAAAGACCAATTTTCCGACGGCATCCGAGCCACGGGGGATCGTATTATCTGACTTTAATAGCGACGGCAATCTCGACGTGGCAACCGCAAATAACATCAATGCTAATTCAAACGAGCCTGGCTCGATAAGCTTGTTGTTCGGCAATGGCGACGGAACCTTTTCTGCCCACCAGGAGCTACGCGCCGGGGACGAACCCTGGTCGATCGCGAGCGATGACTTCAACGCCGATGGCAAGGCAGACCTGGCGGCGACCTATGCGACTGCGAGCGGTGTTAACGTGTCGCAGGAGGTGAGCGTATTCCTGAGCAACGGGGATGGAACTTTCCAACGCCGGGTCGATTATCCTCTGCAACTCACGGACTCATGGGAATCTCACACGGTTGCAACAGGAGATATCAACCGGGATGGCAAGCCGGATTTGATTGTTTCGAATGAGTTCGGGAGTGTTGCCGTTTTTCTGGGTAACGGTGATGGCACGTTCGAACCGCACGTCGACTACGTTGTCAATCCAGCTCCCAGATCGTGCGTGATTGGGGATTTTAATGGCGACGGGTATCCTGACATCGTAACCGGTGATGATCATCCTTTCGATAACCGCGGCGCGATCAGCCTTTTGCTCGGGAACGGCGATGGCACGTTCCAGCCGCATCTGGAGTACAACGCTGGCTCGCCCTGGTCAGTCTCCGCGGCGGACTTGAATGGCGATGGCGCGCTGGATCTCACGACCAGCAATTTGCGGGGTAATTCGGTTTCGGTTCTTTTCAATCTCGGCGGCAGCCGCGTCTTTCTCAGTTCTTCCGAAAACCCGTCCCATGCCGGCGATCTGGTCACCTTTACGGCCACAGTGACACCGACCTTTGGTGTGGCGGTTCCATCTGGGAAAGTAAAATTTTTTGATGGGAACAATCTTTTGGGCAATGGAGTTCTGCATGGAAGCGAGGCCACTCTCAGCATCTCGAGTCTTGCGGTGGGAAACCACAAGATGAAGGCGAAGTATGGCGGAGACAGCCTCTTCGTCCCAACCCGCTCCAATAACCTGCTCCAAAAAGTCCGCCCCTAGAACCACTGGCGAAAGCGCAGGTGGTGGGGAGCGGCATGTGGCAAGATTTTGCTTGCGTTCCGCCACGGTTTCGGTGCACAAGGAGAAAGTTCACTGAGCAAAAGCAGGCAGGGCCTTGTTTATGATGAAGAACCATCGCTCAAAACGTGAGACTTCTTTCATCGCCAGATTAGTTGGCTGCCTTTGCGGTTGCGTTTTCGCCGTCACTTCCACTCAGGCGCAAGCTCCGCGCTTTTTTGGCAATGCTTTTTTCCCGACGGATACCTATGTTACGGCGCAGACTGTGGCCGATTTTAATGGCGACGGTATTCCCGATGTCGCGACGTGTAATGGATATAGCCCCGGCACGGCAAACATCCTCATCGGCAATGGAGATGGGACCTTTAGGGAAGCGCTGAGCTATGATGCGGGGGAAGGTCCGGAGGATATTGCCGCGGCCGACTTTGATGGGGATGGCAACCTCGACATTGTCGTGGCCGACCACGGGAATAACTTCGATGACCCTCTCTATGGCGGCACGGTCGTGAGTCTGCAGTACGGTAATGGCGATGGCACCTTTCGAGATGGGACGGAGTTTAAGGCCGGGCCCTTCCCTAACTCGGTCGCGGTCGGCGATTTCAACAACGACGGACATCCGGATATCGCGGTGGCGAACGACAAGGAAGGTCTCGGAAGTGTGAGTGTCTTGATAAATCGCGGCGACGGAACTTTTCCGGCGCCCGTAGCCTACACAACGCCACTTGATGCAAAGGTGGTCGCCGCCGGGGATTTTAACCGCGACGGAAATATCGATTTGGCGGTCGGAGCGTCGTCGCATTATGCGGTCAGCGTCCTGCTGGGTAACGGCGATGGCACATTCCAGCCATACCAGGATTTCGCGACCAGTGACCCGGCCGATGAACTCGTCGTCGCTGACTTTAACAATGATTCAAAACCAGATCTCGCGACGGGGGCGTTTTACGCACAAGCCCGGTTCAGCGTCCTCCTGGGTAACGGTGACGGCACATTCCAAGCGCCGATTGATACAACAACATTTCTGTCGCCGATGGATTTGGCTGCGGGCGATGTGGATGGTGATAACACCGCAGACATGATGGTCGTAATGGGCGATACGATCATTGGCGTTTTCAAGGGGAACGGTGATGGCACATTCCAGACGCCCGCGCACTACGGAGCGGGTTATAGTGTAGCCACAGGAGACTTCGATCGGAATGGCACGATTGATCTGGTAAGTGCCAGCGAGTTGGGCAGCGGTACCGCGGATTTCGGCATGGCTGTGGTCAAAGGTTTTGGTAACGGCACCTTTCAAGCCCGCACAGAGTTGCCCGGCTCATCGACATCTGAAACAACTGGAGACGTAAATGGCGACGGCGAACCGGACATTGTCGCCACAGACGTCGGTGTGAGCGTGCTGCTGAACGCCGGGGATGGCAACTTTCCCACTCGCATCAGCTATCGAACCGGAAACAATCCGCAGGGTGTCATCCTCGGCGACGTTAGCGGCGATGGGAATGTCGATATCGTGGTAGCCAATTTTGACGATAACTCCATCAGTGTGTTGCTCGGGAACGGCGACGGTACCTTCCAATCCCACCGCGATTTTCCGACCGCAACCTCGCCTAAGGCCATCTTACTGTCCGATTTCAATCACGACGGCAACCTTGATGTGGCAACTGCCACCCAGACCAACCCAGGAACAGTGAGCATCCTGCTCGGCGCCGGCGATGGAACCTTTCCTACTCATCAGGAGTTATCCGCTCGAATCCTGCCGCAATCCATTGTGCAAAGTGATTTGAATCGCGATGGCAACAGCGACCTCATCGTCAGCTATACTTTCTCCGGTCTTGATTTTACCGGAGCGAGCGTGTTCCTGGGCAATGGAGACGGCACTTTCCAACCCCGGGTTGATTACCCCCTTGCTATTATGGATTACCATTGGGTAGACGCCCACGATATTAATTCCGATGGCAAACCCGATTTGGTTGTTTCTAACTCAGCCTATGGGACTATCTCTGTCTTTCTGGGAAACGGTGACGGGACTTTTCAACCATATGTCGACTATCCTACCGGAGGCTCGGGGCCATGTCTCATTGCGGATTTTAACGGCGACGGGTATCCGGACGTAGTAACGGGCCATGGAGATATATTCGTGGACTTTGGGAGAATCAGCCTTCTGCTTGGCAACGGCGACGGTACCTTCCAGCCCTACTTGCTCTTCCTCGGTGGTCCCCCGACGTCCATGTCCGCCGCGGATCTGAATGACGACGGAGCGCCGGATCTCGTCGTCAGCCACTTGTATGGGCCTTCGATTTCAATCTTGTTTAATCTCGGCGGCAGCCGGGTCACTCTCGCTTCGTCCGAAGATCCATCCCACGCTGGCGATCCAGTCACCTTTACCGCTACGGTAACACCGAGCTTTGGTGTGGCTATGCCTTCCGGGAAAGTGAGGTTTTTCGACGGGAATGATCTTTTGGGCCGTGGATTCCTGGACGGGAACGAGGCGACACTTACCCTCTCGAGTCTTGCGCTGGGAAACCATAAGATTCGGGCGAAGTACGGCGGCGACAGTCTTTTCGTCTCGACCCGCTCGAACAAGCTCCTCCAAAAGGTCCGCCCCTAGTCAATACCACGCGTGCAGGTTCGGCGCGTCCAGAGCGACGCGCCTCCGCATCTCCAGTCGTTAGGTAAAACCGATCTCAGCCCAAAAAATGCACAGTCTTTGCCAACCGACGCGGAGCGGATCGGCCCCGGCCATGGAATTGGTAGGGCAACAAAGCTATGCCCGAGCCGAGTCAAACGAGCGGTTCCACCGAGCCTTTGGCGCACCCATGGCCGAGGAAATTCAATTGGCGCAACATCGCGCGCGAGATGCCGCCGAAGCGTTCCCCCGCCGAACGGATCTGCGACTTTGATGAAATCTACGGCCTCTATGACGAGGCGACCGCCCGCGAGCAGGCCAGTCGCTGTATCAATTGTCCCGATCCCCCCTGCGCGCAGACCTGCCCGTTAGGCAATCGCATTCCCGAATGGCTCGGCCTCGTTGCCGACGGCCGCTTTGTCGAAGCCGCGGAAGTATCGCGCTCGAAAAGCAACATGCCGGAAATATGCGGCCGGGTCTGTCCGCAGGAGCGTCTGTGCGAAGGCGCCTGCATCCTGAACGCGCGCTCCGATCCGGTCGTGATCGGCGCGATCGAAAAGTTTCTCAACGAATACGCCTTCGCTCGCGGGGCGGTGGATGCCACACCGGTTGTGCCTAACGGGTTTAAGGTCGCCGTTGTCGGGAGCGGTCCTGGCGGAATCGCCTGTGCCGATGAGCTGGCGAAACTCGGCTACGCCGTTTCGATCTTCGAGTCACAAAAGACTCTGGGTGGTCTCCTGGTCAACGGGATTCCTTCGTTCAAGCTCGAGAAAAAAATCGTCGAGCGACGGTTCGATCTTCTGCGACAGCGCGGCGTAAGGTTCTGCACCGGAGTAAAGATTGGGCGCGATCTGCCATTGTCGGCTTTGCGCGAAGAATTCGATGCGGTTTATCTCGCGATCGGCGCGCAAAAGCCGAAGGAGCTGAATATCCCCGGCGCGAATTTGCGCGGCGTTTCTAACGCGCTGCCTTTCCTTATTCAAAAGAATCTCAGTCCGAGCTGCGGCGAATCGATGATCGAGGTGAAGGGAAAGCGGATCGCGGTTTTTGGCGGCGGTGACACGGCGATGGATTGCCTGCGCACCGCCATCCGGTCGGGCGCGCGCGAAGCGATCTGCGTCTACCGGCGCGACCTTGAGAACATGCCCGGGAGCCGGCGCGAATATCTCAACGCAATCGAGGAGGGCGCGCAGTTCATGTTCCTGACAAACCCGGTTTCTTTGTCAGGCAACGCGCAAGGCGAAGTCTCGGAAGCGCGTTGTGTGCGAATGGAGTTAGGCGAACCGGACGCCAAAGGCCGGCGCAAACCGCGACCGATCGCGGGATCAGAGTTCACGATTGCAATCGACCTTGTTCTCATCGCCTACGGGTTTGATCCGGTCCCGATCTTTGCCGCCGGCAACGTCGAGAAGATCGAAGTCAACAGTTGGGGCGGAGTCGTGATTGACGCGAATCAAATGACCAGCGTTCCCGGCATCTTTGCCGGGGGCGACCTCGTGCGCGGGCCTGACCTGGTCGTGCGCGCGGTGCGGGACAGCCGCAAAGCCGCCGCCGCGATTCACGCCTATCTCCGCCCCTTAGCTCGATTAGGCTAAGTCGGAGAGAAGCTGCGGCCTTGGCGGGTAAGTGGCGTAGCGAAGAAGATCCAAGCAAGTCAAAATCCTGTCGCAGGTCGGCCTCACTTGACCTACGTTACTTTCGAAAGCTGGGCTCAATGACTTAAGGAGGAAGTTTCGTAGTTATCGCCTGGTATGTCGCCGTGGCGCAGTGTCACTAACTGTGGTTGTAAGACGCACTTCGGGACACTTACAACAATAACCTATGAACCAGAGCCATGGAGCTATGGCGGCGGTTCATGCTTACGGTTTCGTAATCTCGGCGTAATTCGCCGGTTCACCTCTTTTTTTGCTTGACGGATGTCGGCCGTCTCTGTAAGCAGACCGTCCACATTCTGCGTTCTTTATGGTAATCCTTTGCAAAATTCTTAAGGCCGGCATTTTCACTTCTCTGCTCTCGCTCGTTCTTGTTCCCCTTGCTTCCGGGCAACTGGCGCCGACTCTCAGGGTGCCCAGAAATGAGCCCTTGGAAAAGTACGATAACCCGCCGGCCCTCCCGCAGCCTAAGGTCACATCGCCGCAGATGATCTCGCGATTCGCCACTTTCACCAGCATCCAGGTGAACGTCGATGCGAACCACCAAAATATCCTCGGTGACGCCGCGAACGAGTGCACGATCTCGGTCAATCCGGTGAACCCGAGCCAGAAGGCGATTGCCTGGCGCCAGTTCAACAGCGTGCTCTCTAACTTCCGGCAGGCCGGCTGGGGCTTCACGAGTGATAACGGGGCAACCTGGACTTTCCCTGGCGTGCTTGAAAACAATGTCTTCCGCAGTGACCCAGTGACACAGTCCGATGAATTGGGAAACTTTTTCTGGCTCAGTCTTCAATCGGACGTAAACCAGTCGTTCTTTTGCGACGACCTCTGGCGTTCCTTGAATGGCGGTGCGACCTGGACCCTGCTTTCGGGTGAGCGAGGCGGCGGCGGGGGCGACAAGCAATGGTTCACAATCGACAAAACCAGCGGGCAGGGACATGGATTCCAATATCAGGCAGATGATGGGATTAACTGCAGCGGCGGCGGCGTGCAATTTCAACGGTCAGTTGATGGCGGAGTCACCTGGCAGTCGCCGGTCACTATTCCCAGCTCGCCCACGGATGGAACTCTCGACGTGGATTCCCATGGCAACGTGTTTGTTGGCGGCGAAGGCTTTTCCAACTTCATCTGCGCGCGCTCGAGCAACGCCCAGATCGCGACCCAGACGCCACGATTTGACCAAACGACTTCTGTTAACATGGGTGGGTTCCTCGGGTTCGGAGGAATTAATCCGGCGGGACTGGATGGAATGCTATTCCTTGCCATCGATCACTCCACCGGCGCGACCAAAGACAACATTTACATGTTGGCCAGTGTGGTACCGAACGGTCGGAGCACGACCGACGTCATGTTTGTCCGCAGCACAGACGGCGGGCTGACTTTCAGTGCGCCGGTCAAGGTCAATGATGACTCAAATCCCAATAGTTGGCACTGGTTCGGCACATTTTCCGTGGCCCCGAATGGACGGCTCGACGCAGTCTGGTATGACACGCGTAACTCGACCAATAATCTCAATTCGCAGCTCTTTTATTCCTGGAGCACGGACGCGGGGGCTACCTGGGCGCCGAATGTGGCGGTGAGCGTTAGCTTTAATCCTTCCGAAGGATATCCGAATCAAAGTAAGATCGGCGATTACATTACGATGGTTTCGGACAGCACTGGAGCTGATGTTGCCTATTCAGCTACCTTTAACTTCAACCCGGGGCGGGGTTCGCATGAGGAAGATGTTTACTATGTCCGAGTCGCTCCGACTACGTCTGCCCTCAACCTGGTAAGCGCGGCTTCCCGCCTGACTCACGGGACGGCCGGAACATTCGACGTGAACATGCCGCTGACTGGGGTCTCGGGCGTGGAAGACCGTAGCGCCAGCACTTACAACGCCGTCTTTACCTTCGACGCGCCGGTCACCTCCGGCCAGGTTACTGTCCTAAGTGGCACGGCCACCGTCGGAGCCATTACCTTCAGCGGTAACAGCATGACCGCACAACTTACCGGGGTGACGAGTGCCGAAATCGTGACTCTCCACACCCAGAACATCAATGGTGATGGGCAGCCGCATGGAGACGTGCCATTTGGGTTCCTGACTGCCGATGTCAGCGCCAACCGAATCGTCGACAAACCGGATCAGCAACAGATCAAGACCGCCAGGGGTCAGGTCGTCAATGCGAGCAACTTCCGTGACGATATCAATCTCAGCGGAATCGTGGATAGCCCGGACCTGCAATCGGTTAAAACCAACAAAGGCCACTCGATCCCGTAACCCGCTTTTGAAGCCGAGGGTTTAGTCACTCAGGCCCACCGGTCCAGCGGCCCACCCATGTTCCCCAGCCGTAGAGACCGAGCGGGTTCAATTTGCCCGCTGCGATCAGGTTATCCACCTGTGGCCTGGTCCGGGCGGCTTTACCGCATGGGTTCGGCTCGTAATAATCGTCAATCACGAGCCAGCAGTTAGGAACGAGGAGATCGCGGTAGAGATTCAGGTCGCGTTCCACCGCGCCATCGGCATCAATCACAAATAAGCCGACGCTTGTTTTTGCCAATGCCTGATGGACAGCGTTCACGCTCGCCGGCGCTCCGGAGTAACCCTCGACAATAGTTACGAGATCTGCCACCTCTTCACGCGCGAGATTCTTGCGCAGGTCTTTCAAAATGTTCCTGCTCGACAAGCGCGGGTGCCTGAAAGCGCCGCCAGGTTCCACCGTCAAAAGCTTGCGCGCCTGGCCTGATTCGCGGACGCCAAGCGCGGCCGCGATCGTCGATCCCCCGAGATAAGGGCCGATCTCGAGAATATTCCCCGGGGAGACCTTGCTCAGGTGGTAAATGAGCAGGAGCACGTCCTCGTGCAGCATCGAACGCTTCTGCCTCAACTCGCGCAGGCGGACGCTGATCGGCTGCTGCCGGTACTCGACCAAGGTTTGCATCAACTCGAGCATGTCAGCAAAGGAATGACTCATTCAGGCATAGCTTAGGCCGGAGTGCGATGCGGTAAACGCCGCCGAGTTTGATTTTCCGGCGCGCCACAAGTACGGGGAGCGCACCGATGCGTTTCTCACACAAGATCGCGAAACTGGCTGACCCGGAAACGCTGGGGAGCGCCAAACGCCAGGTGGGCCGTCTTCTTTGCCCGAGACGGTTCATCTTTCATCTCACTCCGGAAAAGGTGATAGCAAGTATCGACGGGAAGAAGTTTGAAGCCATCCGGGCTCGTTATGCAGTCGAGAATCCCGGCCAGGCCTGGCCTAAGTATCTTGACATCAACTATTGGATGCGAATCAACCTCCGGCGCGTGCGCCAGCTCGGGCTCGATTATGGACCGCGCCGCGACATTCTCGACCTCGGCTCGGGCGCGGGATATTTCCTCTACCTTTGCAAGTGGCTGGGCCATCGTCCTGTCGGGCTCGATATTGATACGGCGCCGCTTTATCCGGAAATGGCACGCCTGCTCGAGCTAGAGCGCGTCGTCTGGCGGATCGAAGCTTTCGCCAGCCTGCCGGACCTCGGGCGGAAATTCGATCTCATCAGCGCTTTTATGATCTGCTTCAATAATCACAAGCAGCCGGGCCTCTGGGGCCCGCGTGAGTGGGACTTCTTTCTTAACGATGCCGCGCGGCAATTGAAACCGGCGGGTCGGATTTTCCTTCATTTCAATCAGGAATGGGACGGCACATTCCTGAGCGAGGAGCTGCGCCAGTTCTTCACCGAGAGGGGTGCCCGGATCAGGTTAGACACTGTATCTCTTGATCGGCGGAAACTGTAGCACATCATTCCGGCTCGCGAGTTTCCGCCGGCAGCTATCTTACTGCCGCTTTACCGGAATGAATACAATCGCATCGAGATCGTTGACGCTGATTGGCGTGACGAGCGTGCCCAGGCCGGTGGTCAGGTCGAAAGTGACCAAAAACCGAAGGTGCAAGTTATCGATCCCGCCCCCTCCTTCCAGTCCATACATGGTGTTGTTAGTCGGGTTGAAGTCCGCCGCCTTAACCAAATCGGGGAGAAGAGTTAGACCGATCAGCGTCGCGTTTCCGGTTACATCGTCGAAGCTGTAGAGCGAGAAATTACTGACGCCGTAAAGCGCGCCCGTCCTGTCAGAGGCAAAGCCGCCTCCGTTTGCGAAACCGATCCCGGTTGACCCGGTCTGAACCGCCTCGCCCGTCGCGGTATTAATGGTGTAAAACTTTTGATTGGAGCCGGCGATACCATACATGATCCCGGTCTTTGGATCGATCGCGATATCTGTCAGCACAACCCCGAGCGGCCCGATCGGAGTAACCAGAGCCGTAGCTGGATCGACCGTGACCAGATAGGCTGCGTTGACGGGCGCCTGCCCACTGATTCCATAAAGGGTTCCAGTAGTCGGATCATACTTCAGGCCGGCCATTGGATAATTGTTGCCATCGGCGTCATTCAACAAGCCGATCATGGTCAGGACGTCGCCCGTAGTCGGGTCGATCGTATAAAGGATGCCCGTGCTCCCGTAGCTTCCTTTCGCGACATAGAGCGTCGCTTTTTTTGCCGCCGCGCCCGCCCCGAGGGTGCTGGCAAGAAACAACGAGAGTGCGAGCAAGCAGATTCTGCTCGGGCGAGGCACGAAACAAAATCTTCCGAGGCAGCGAATGGTTTTCATAGGCGCAGTAATCTGAGTGCTTACGAGTGAGCACAGTTTGCGCCAACCTCAAGGAGGACTTGCCAGCGGATTAGGCTGCTGTCGGCCGGCTCGTCAGCAACAACGGATGCCCTGCCTGATCCTTCACTCGTTCACGCATTCCGGTTCCGCGGGAGATGGCGAATGTAATCGCGAATCGCTTCGTACTGACTCACGGCGTCGAGGCGAGCTTCGCGCATGACCATGGAGCCGGAGCCGCTCCCGAGATAGTGACGGCCTGCGAAAGGATGAAGCGTGTGAGCGCGGCCGTAGTCGGACCGCACCCAGCGCATCATGGTCGCGAAGCTGAAGTCGGTGATTCCCATTGCTTCCTCTTGATGCGCCTCGGGGAAAATCCTGTCGCGCTCCGAGGCCGGCAAGAGGTCAAACAACTCGCTCGAGGTCACCACGTAAACATTCAGACCCACGCCTGCATTGTTGATCAGTGGAAGGGTTTGCGTCACAAACTCGTTAGTCACTCCCGTCCCTTGCAGGACGATCGTGCCTTGCGAGCGCCCGCGCACGGTGCGGAGCGCATACACGCCTTGGGCGGCGAGCGCAGCGGAGGGAAGACCATGGGCGGCACGATCCAGCACCATCTCTGGCGGCCGGGTCACAAACGGCGCGATGACCGCAGGACGTTTGGCAAGGGCAGCGGAAACGAGAAACCAGATCTCCTGTGGGTCCCACGGCGTAAGTGTGATCATAGTGCCAAGCGGGAAGTTATCCTGAAGTAACTGTAACGCCTGCGGGTCGGCGTGAGTCGGACCGTCTTCGCCGGTCTTGAGTCCGGCATGCGCGCAAATTAGGAAGAAGGGACGGTAAGCGCCGCCCTGGGTCGTGACTCGTGCCTGATTTCCAATCGCGTGGAGACGCGCAGCGATGTGGCCGAGAGGCGCGCTGAACGCGCCATAGGAGGAACCGGCGCCGATGTGCGATCCGAAAGCCGAGATGCCTGACAACATCGACATGATGGCGTCTTCGCAGATGCCGCCGATCGCGAGCTGGCGCGCGCGCGGATTAGTCTGGCGATTGTAAAAGCCGGGTTGGAAGCTTTCGCCTGCCTTGCTGATGCTGGTCGAGCCGAGCAGGTCGGCGGCAGCGATGACGAAGCCGCCGTTCGTGAGCCGGTTATAATAGTTAAGCACACGACCGAGTTGATCGCGCAGCGTCGCCTGGCTGCGAAACTCAAGTGCGAGTTCGGCCGGCGCGCGGCCATAAGCGCTCGCCGCCGTTTGACAGGCGAGATCGATCTGCGGTGCATCAGCGCGTGGCTTGCGCGCCAGGGTGTTGAGCCGTTGTTGCGCACCACGTAAACGCGCCGCGAAAGCTTTCGTGAGCCCGGTCCGCGCTTCCAATAAGTGCCGCAAAATTGTAAGTGTTTGCCAGTAACAATCTTCTAACTTTGTCGTATCTGCGCCGCAGTTACAAAGCTGGGCGCCATCGCAGTGCGGGATTGCGCATTCATCCTTTGGCAGGAGCGGCGCGATCGCGGTAAAAAACGATTTCGAGCAAAGGCTGTGACCGGCGCCATGCGAAGCTTTTCCCTCCATCCCATAGCCCCAGCCTTTGATCGTACGATAGACGATCGCGGTTGGCTGCCCGTTTTCCAGGTCGAGCGCGATTCGTTGCGCGATCGTGATCTGCTGCCAGTCAAAACCGTCCGGCACATAGATCACATTCCAATCGTGCAGGTATGCCAGTTCGGCCGGAGTCCACTGCACATAGTCACCCGGCGTTTCGCCATCACGACAGACCTGGTTGGAGTCAATCGAGGCCTGGTTCCAGTCGACATGCAAAATGATGTTATCGAGCGAGGCGGTGCCGGCGGCGGCGAGCGCTTCGGCCACGCGACCGGGAGTAAGTCCGCCTTCGCCTTCGACGATGTGAACGCGTGGCGCGTTGTCGCCATAAAGATCGGCCGCCGCCCAGGCGAGGCCGAAGGAGGCCGGAAGGCCGACGCCGGATGCGCCGGTCGAAAGCCTAACGAATGGAGTCGCGGGGGTGGGATGTCCGTCGAGCGCTTTGGCCTGGAACTCTTTGAAAAGCGGAGTGGTGACCAAAGGATTGCGCCGAAAGCCGAGCAAATCTTCCAGCCGAAATTGAAACTGCTGCTCGACCGGCAATAGCTCCGGTGCGGCAACGCGGGCGATTTCATTGCGCAAAGCCCACATTGCATAAAGCCCCAGCGCCTTATGGCCGGCGGCGTAGGAAATGATGTCGGCGTCGCGTCGTTGCGGCTGCCCGAGATCGTAGTCCATCACCTCGAAAAGGAGGCGCTGCACGAAGCGGCCGGATGAGATGGAGCCGCCGGGATGCCCGGACATCGGGGCGTAGTTGTAAAGAATCGCGCACAAGGTGCGGTAGAAGAGATCGAAGCTTTCGCACTGTTCGATCTCGAACTCATCGAGTGGGTCGCCTTCTTCCTCGAGGCGATCGGCGGCGTTAACGTAAATTCCCCGGCGCGGGCCGAAGGCGATGGTGTGATGGTCCGGTTGCACCCGAGGAGCTGGACGAGAGATGAGTTCAGTAAGCATGGTCGTTTACGCAATGGTTAGGCCGAACGGCGAGCGCATCTACACCGTTATTGGGAAAAACAGGGCGTTTCTTGCGATCGAAGCCGCTTACTCTGGAAGCAATTTAAAGGCTCTGAGTCGCTAACCTCGCGAATTTGGGCTGCCGATGGGATCGGCAGCGAAAGGGCTGCCTAATGTTTTCCACCTGCTGAATTCGGCCCTTCGACGATTCGGGCCAAAGCTCGGGGCTTGCGCTCTTGAGGCGACCTGCTGTTGTTTCTTGCCCAATGTCGGAAGCAAGGGAGAAACGCGTCAGCACAAAAGCGACCAGTATCGTCGCCCTGGCGGTCCTGTGCAGTCGCGTTCTCGGACTCATTCGCGAGACGGTAATCGCGGCGCTTTTTGGCGCGTCGCGCAACATGGACGCGTTTCTGACCGCCTTCCGCGCGCCCAACATGTTGCGCGATCTCTTCGCCGAAGGCGCGCTCTCGACCGCCTTTGTCACCACCTTTTCCCGCCGGATCGCGACCGAGGGCGACCGCTCCGCCTGGGGTCTCGCGAGCAAGGTTGCCACGCTCACGCTCATTTTCATGAGCGCGATCACCATCCTCGGGATCGTCTTTGCGCCCTACGTCATCACCGTGCTGGCGCCTTTTTTCCCGCCAGAGAAAGCCGCCCTCACGATCCTGCTCACGCGCATCATGTTCCCCTTTATCCTCCTCGTTTCGCTCGCCGCACTCGTCATGGGAATGCTGAACGCGAAGGACGTCTTCGGGGTGCCGGCGATGGCGTCGAGCTTCTTCAATCTGGGCTCGATCATTGGCGGCGTGCTCCTCTGTTACTGGCTCGATCCGCAACCGGATTGGCGCCATCCGCACTTCGGCGAACGCGGACTCGTCGGACTCGCGATCGGTACTCTGCTTGGAGGGTTGCTTCAGCTGGTGGTGCAATTTCCGTCCGCCGGTCGAGTCGGTTTCCGGTTCAAGCTCGACTTCAATTGGCGCGACCCGGGCGTGCGCACGATTCTCGCGCTCATGGCCCCGGCGACGATCGCGGCCAGCGCGGTGCAGGTGAACGTGGCGGTGAACAGCGGATTTGCTTCCTCGTTAGGCAATGGCCCCATCAGCTGGCTCAACATCGCATTTCGACTCATGCAATTGCCGCTCGGGATCTTCGGTGTCGCGGTCGCGACCGTCACGCTCCCGCTCGTCTCGCGCAGCGCCGCCCTTGGCAACACGCAGGAGTTCCGCGGCGCGCTTGCTCACTCCATGCGACTGGTCATGCTCCTTACAATCCCGTCGGCGATCGGGCTCATGATCCTGGCCGAGCCGATTATCGCCATGATCTACCAGCATGGACGGTTCAGTGTTAACTCGACCATCCAAACGGCCGCGGCGCTCCGCTTTTACGCCATCGGCCTGGCGGGATATGCGGGGGTAAAAGTGCTCGCTCCCGCCTTCTACGCACTCGACAAGCGGCATCTGCCCATGATCGTTAGTCTCATTTCAATTGCGGTAAACTTCGGGCTTAACTGGCTCTTCACGTTTCATCTCGGGCTCGGTCACCGCGGCCT
Organism: Chthoniobacterales bacterium; assembly: GCA_036825615.1. Lineage (GTDB taxonomy): Bacteria > Verrucomicrobiota > Verrucomicrobiia > Chthoniobacterales > UBA10450 > JAICXG01. Next base: position 222,429 of record DAISXY010000001.1, on the reverse strand, counting down.
TGCGCTCTCGACCAGTTTCGTGGCGATGACGAATTTTCTCCTCCTTTACGCGATGATGCGACGGCACACTGGCCGGCTCGAGACCGGTGCGATGCTGATGACCCTGGGCAAGCTCGCGCTCGCCGGAATCCTGCTCGCCGCGATCTGCTGGGGGGCGCACCATTTCTTTTTTCCGCGCCCGACAAGGGGAGGGGAGTTGCGTCTGATCGTGGAACTGTTGTTCACGATCGGAGTGGGAGCGGGTGCGTTCTTTACCGTGGCGTATCTGCTGCGCGTGCCGGAGGTGCAGGATTTGGTTGTCGTCGTTAGGCGAAGGTTAGGGAAGTAATTGGCGGCGGCGCGAGGGCGGGCCGGCTCCAACGGCTTGCCCGATGCGGGTGCAAGCGATGGCATTGGAGACGGCGCCCCCTCGCGCCGAAGGATCGCGCTCTCGGGGCCGATGCGTCGCTAAGCCAGCGCCTGCGCGAGATCCGCAATCAGGTCGTCGGGATGCTCCAGCCCGATCGAGAGCCGGACGAGCGACGCGGGCGTGAGCGACTCGGGGCCTTCGATCGACTTGCGATGCTCGATCAGGCTTTCCACCCCGCCGAGGCTGGTGGCGCGGGTGAAGACCTTGAGTTTGTTAGGCAACTCGAAAGCTCGCGCTCCATTCTCCTTCAGCTCGAAGGAAATCATCCCGCCGAAACGCTCCATCTGGCCCCGGGCAAGATCATGCTGCGGATGCGAGCGAAGTCCGGGATAATGGACCTTGCTGATCGCTGGATGGGACTCGAGGAACTGCGCCACCTGCGTCGCGTTCTCGCAATGCGCGCGCATTCGCCAGGGCAGCGTGGCCATCCCGCGATGGACAAGCCAGCAATCGAACGGCGCCGGGACGCCGCCACTCAGCCGTTGTATCTCCCGAATCCGCTGGAAAAAATCCGTCTCCTCGCGCGCGATCACCGCGCCGCCGAGGACATCGCTGTGGCCGCCGAAATATTTTGTTGTCGAATGCATCACCAGGTCCGCCCCGAGGGCGAATGGACGCTGGATCAGCGGCGCCCAGGTGTTATCGCAGGCGAGCATGGCGCCGTGCTCGTGCGCAATCTGGGCGACCGCGGCGAGATCGGTCAGCTTCATGGTTGGGTTCGAGGGTGACTCGGCCCAGACCAGCCGGGTCTTTGGGCGCAAAGTCCTCCGGAGGGCCGCAAGATCAGTCATATCAACAAAATCGATCGCCAGCTCCCAACGGATGAAGATGGAACGAAGCAGGCGCAGGACGCCGTGATAGGCCTCGACCGGCACGATCGCGTGATCGTTAGGCGAGAGCGCCTGGAAGATTGCGCTCACCGCCGCCGAGCCCGATGCAAAGGCAGCCGCAACCGCCCCGCCTTCCAGGAGCGCGAGCGCTTTCTCAAGGGCGGCACGATTGGGATTATTCCCGCGCGTGTAATCGAAACCACTCGGGAAAGTGCCGTCGCGTGCCCGTTCAAAGGTCGTCGACAGATGGATCGATTCGGCAACCGCGCCGGTCACCGGATCGACCGCGCGCCCGGCATGGACCGCCAGGGTTTCGAGCCGCCAATTCGATTGCTCCCCGTTCCCCATCGTTTCGGCGCAGAGTAGAGCAGAGTCAAAGTCGGTGCCAAGCGCGGATGGCACCGTCGGGGCGCGCCGCGCCGCTTCGCTCAGCGGAATGCTCATGCTGGAGAATCGCGCTCACCGCTCGGAGCAGACGCCTCGGAACTGCCGCTCCTTCCGCTCCTGCTCCTGCTCTTCCTCAGTCTTGGTTCCGGCAAGAAGATTAGGAGCACGAGCAGGAGCGGGAGGCGAATTCGATTTGACGCGGCCCGCTTCCCGTCGCAAAAACGACCTGCACGATGCGCCGGTTCGTTATACCTTCCCGGCCCTGCTCCTATGCACATCTACGACGACGACGTTTTCCGAATGGCCTGCGAACAATTCCGGGTCATCGCCGATTACCTGGACATCGATAAGAACACTCGCGACCGGCTGATGTTTCCGAAGCGCGCCATGGCCGTCACCCTGCCGGTGCACATGGACGACGGCAGCACGCAGACCTTTCAGGGTTATCGGGTCCAGCATCATCTCACGCTCGGGCCGACCAAGGGCGGAACCCGCTTTGCCCCGAATCTCTCGATGGGCGAAACCGCCGCGCTCGCGATGTGGATGAGCTGGAAATGCGCCCTCAATCATTTGCCCTACGGAGGGGCCAAGGGTGGCGTCGCCTGCGACCCGTCCAAACTTTCGCATCGGGAACTGGAACGCGTCTCCCGCCGTTACATGCAGGAGATGATCCCGTTCGTCGGGCCCAAGACCGATATCATGGGCCCTGACATGGGCACGAACGAACAGGTCATGGCCTGGTTCATGGATACCTACTCGGTGCACGAGGGTCACGCGGTGAACGAAATCGTCACCGGCAAACCGGTCTCGGTCGGCGGCACCGAAGGCCGGCGCGAAGCCACCGGTCGCGGTGTGGTTTATCTGATCGAGCGCGCGATGGACATGCTGAAGATGGACCCGGAGAAATCAACCGCCATTATACAGGGCTTCGGCAATGTCGGCTCCGTCGCGGCACTCTCCCTCGGGTTAAAGAGTGGGGTCAAGGTAGTCGGGATTAGCGATCATACCGCCGCCGTTTACAATCCCAAGGGAATCGACCTGAAAGCGGCCGAGCAGCATGTCCTGAAAAAAGGCACCCTGCGCGCGTTTGACGAAGGCGACCGGGTCGATCCGAAGGAGTTTCTGCAATTGCCCTGCGACATTCTCGCGCCCTGCGCCGTCGATCGGGTCATCAACCAAACCAATGCGGACAAAATCAAATGCCGGATTCTCGCGGAAGGCGCAAACGGCCCGACTTCACCCGAGGCCGACAAGATTCTCGAGCAACGGGGCGAGGAAATTTTTGTTATTCCCGACATTCTTTGCAACGCCGGGGGGGTAATTGTCTCCTACTTCGAATGGGTCCAGGGCTTGCAGGCTTTCATGTGGACTGAGACCGAAGTAACCGACAAGCTCTTCCGGATTATGGAACATTCCTTCCTCCAGGTAATCCGCCGCGCGCGGCGCGACAAGATCCCGCACCGGACCGCGGCGATGGCGATCGGGGTCGAACGAGTGATGCAGGCCAAGCGCATTCGCGGTCTGTTCCCGTAAGGACCGCGGACGACGATCGCAGCGGGATTCCCTTTATCCAAGGGGGGTTGCGCTCAAACCTTGACCGGCGAGTTGGAATGAGCCTTGCTGGTTCTGAGACACCTGAAGTTTTTCTTCGGGGTTTGAGGGGAGAATGTGCAGCTAACGATCGCGACCGCTGATTGCGGGGGGCCGTCCCAGACGTGGGAGGGCGCAATCTCAACTCTTGCGACAGGAGAGGGACAGAGGATCCCGGTCTACCGCTTGATCGAAGCGCAGGCGCTGGAACATGCGGAGAGCACGGCAGTTATCTTTGGTAAAGATCAACTGACCTACAGCGCGCTGAATAGCCGCGCCAACCAACTGGCTCATTATCTTGTCAACCGCGGCCTCGGCCCTGAAAGACGCGTGGCGGTCTGTCTCAAGCCTTCTCTCGAGATAGCCATTAGTCTGCTTGCGATTCTTAAAGCGGGTGGAGTTTATGTGCCCCTTGATCCGACTGATCCCGCGGACCGGATCCATGCGATCCTGGAAGATAACCAGCCGGAATGTCTCATTACTCAGGCCGGCGTGTCTTCAACCTTCGCCAACATCGGCAAGACGCATCTCTTGTGCGTCGATCGCGATTGGGAGGCGGTTGCAAAATTTTCGCCTGATAACCTCGACAAGGAGATCGAGTTGGAGCATTCGGCCTATCTGGTTTACACCTCCGGCACGACCGGCCGGCCCAAGGCGGTGGTCGCAAGTCATCGCAACCTGGCACACTATATCTTATCAGCGCAAAGCCGATACGGTTTCAACGCGACCGATACCTTCCCGGCCATTGCCCGGTTTGCCTTTAGCATCAGCCTCTTCGAGCTTTTGTCGCCGCTCGCCGCCGGAGGACGCTTGCTCATCCTGCAACGGGAGGAAGTGCTCAACTTCGCCCGAATTCTTCAGATTCTCGAAGAGCTAACGGTGATTCACGCCTCGCCCAGTTGGTGGCGTAAGTTTCTCGCTTATGTCCAGAGAAGTGGCGCCGATCTTCGCCAGCTATTGCACCTCAGACATGTTTCATCCGGTGGTGACATTGTTCCCGCTGATCTACTCGAAACAATGCGGCGGCTCTTCCGCAATGCCGAGGTCTATGTGATCTACGGATGCACCGAGATCAGTTGCATGGGTTGCACTTATCTTGTTCCGCCGGATAGCAACTGCACGAAGTCATGGCTTGGCAGCCCGTTCGAGAATGTCTTCCTCCATCTCTGTGACTCAGAACAACGGCCGGTTTCGGATAGCGCCGAAGGAGAGATTTGCATAGGCGGATTGGGAGTAACCAAAGGTTATCTGAACAATCCCGAACTTACGGCAGAGAAGTTCGTCATAATCGAGGGCCGGCGCTGTTACCGCACCGGCGATCTCGGCCGCATGGTGGATGGCAAACTGGAGATGCTGGGCCGGATCGATTTTCAGATTCAGCTGCGCGGGATTCGAATTGAACCGGGTGAGATCGAGACACATCTACGTCAAATCCCCGGGGTCCGGGATGCGGTCGTAGTGGCGCGAGAACTTGGGAACAGCGACAAGAGCCTGGTTGCATACCTGGTGTTGGAAGAGAAAGAACAGAGCGTCGATGCGATCCGCCAATTCCTCGAGCAAAGGCTGCCCCAATACATGATTCCAGCGGCGTTTGTCGTGCTCGACGCAATCCCGGTGAACACAAACCTGAAAGTGGATCGCCGTGCGCTGCCTGCGCCGACGACCGAGAACCTGGCCCGCTCAAGGCGGATCGTGTTACCCGAGGATGATTGGGAACGGAGTCTGGTGGAAATTTTCCAGCGAACCCTCGGCACTGGGCGCATTAGCACGCAAAGCAGTTTCCATCAGCTCGGCGGCGACTCGCTCCAGGCCATAGAAATCATCCTGGCGATGGAAGAGCGCTGGAAGAAGAAACTCCCGATCACAATTCTTCTCCAAGCAGGTTCCATTAGAGAGCTGGCTGGGTTCCTTCAAACTTTCCCGGCAGAGAACCCGGCTCAGGCCGAAACTACGCGGAGCGATGTTGTAACTCTCCGGCGCGGCGGGAACCGGCCGCCTCTGTTTTGCCTGCAAGGCGTTTGGCTTTATCAGGAACTGGCTCAGTATCTCGATAACAACCAGCCAGTTTACGGAGTTTTCTTACAGGAGGAAGTGGAGCTACTCAAAACCAAACGCTACGACCCGGCGCGCTCGGCGTTCCGCAGTATTCCACAGGTCGCCACTCGCTATTTGGACGCGATTCGGTCCTTGCGCCCTCACGGACCCTATCATTTGGTTGGGTTCTCCTTCGCCGGGTTGGTGGCGTTTGAAATGGCCCAGCAACTACAGGCCGCCGGCGAAGAGGCCGCCGTCGTGGTGCTGATCGATTCGGTCATACGAAAGGCTGCGCTCCGGCGTCGCTTGCAAGGTCATTGGAAGCTTTATCGCGAGCATGGAACTGACTACCTGGTCAATCGAGCGCGCCACCGAATCAAACGCGCCTGGCAAAAGAGAGATTACCCCGGGGAAACAACCGAGGCGGGCAAACAGCCTTTCGCAGAGACAACTTCGCGCTTCGGCACGCCGGCGCAGGAAGACCTGCTCGACCAGGTAAGTGCGCGCGCCGCCGAATCGTATGCTCCGCAGCCCTATGAAGGGAAGCTGGTTCTGTTTCGCGCCACGGATCAATCTTACTTCAATGACAACTCACTCGATCTCGGCTGGAGAGATTTTGCCCGCGGGGTTTTCGAGAATTATGATGTTCCAGGTGATCACTGGGGTATCTTAAAGGGCGCGTCGGCTTCGATTCTAGGCCGGCGGCTTCAAAGCTGTCTGGGGTAAGTCACGATTCAGCTGCGCAGCGCGGGCACGCCGGATCGCCGCATCAGTGTCTCGGTGACTTTCGCTCGGGTCGTCTCTTTGTTAGTCTAGAGAACACGATAGCTGTCGGATGGTGAATGAAGCCGCGCTGGGCAGCGAGAGCGACCCAGCACCAACAGAAAGGCAGCGCCAGTTCGGCAGCCTTCCGCGTTGGCCTGCTCGCCTAACGCACGCGAATGTCGTAGTGGAATACAACCGTCTCACCGCCAGGAGATGCCTTTCGATCATTGAAACACAACTGCGTTAGGACAAAGCGCCCATCGTTATAATGATCAAATCCGGCTTTGGCTGGCCCCGAATAGGTCCTGGCCTTGCCCTGCCAATGGTACTTGAAATTCTTCAGGTCGATTTCCGCGATCGTGTCGGGCCCACTTACGGCGGCGTGATTTGCTGGTCTGACCTGCTTGACGGTCGCGTCGCCGCCTCCCATTGGAACTCGTTCGAGGGCAGCTCCCACCCGTTCGGTTGTCAGTTTCCTCTGCGTGCACGAGCTGAGGGGCAAGAGGCTCGCCATCAATAAGATCGCTATCCTGCCGGTTTTCATATTTCACTATCGCGCAAACTTCCGAGAGAACAAGAGGAGCCGGCCAGCACGAGTGATCGCGCGCCCGTGGCCCAAGGGGATTGGCGGCAGCCGTCCCCGGTTCCCCGCGGCTACTTCTTGTAGGAGGGGACTTCGGGCAGGACCGGCGGTTGGAGTCGGTTCGCCGCCTCGGTTTCCTCTTCTTCCTCGGCCACGTTCAGCGGTTGGCCTGCGGGATTGACCAGGCGCGCGGTGACAAAGATGACAAGGTTGCGCTTGATGTGTTGCTCGGCGTTGCTCCGGAAGAGCCGGCCGACGATCGGTACGTCGCCGATAATCGGCGTCCGGTCCTCGGTCTTTTGCACATCTTCGCGCATGAGTCCGCCGAGGACGACCGTCTGGCCATCCCAGACACTTACACTCGTGGTGACTTTGCGTGTGTTGAAAATCGGCTGATTGATGACGTTCGGCGTGATGACGCTGGGCTGAGATGTAACCAAACCCCCAGTTAGCTGATCAACAACGGATGTCTGTGGAGCGAATATAGGACTGCCGTAGTTGATAAACCCCTCAAACTCTACCACCTGAGGTACGAGATTCAGGTCGATTGTCACTCCGTCCGGACCCACAACTGGTTCGACTTCGAGGGTAACCCCAGTATTCCGCGTCTCAAAGCCAGTCGGTGTGGTAGGGGTGACCGGAGCGTTTGCTGCTGAGGTGGAAGTAAAGTTAAGGCTAACACCAGTGCCGGGTCCGCCAATCGGTATTGAGCCTACCGACTCCGGGATCTTGGGCGGATCAAATTGCGTCGGATATCTGAACTCCCGTACAATCTCAATTACAGCGCGTTGGCCGCTCTTGGTTGTAACTCGCGGCGCGGAGAGCAGATCGACGCCTTTCTTCTGGCTGAGCGCGCGAATCACGACCTGGAACTGGGGGTCGGTGAACACCCCGCTGAGCCCGAAAATGCCCGGCGCAAGCGAGGTCGCCCCGGGCACGCCGAAAAGCAGCGCGTCAATCGCGTTCGCGGAGATGGCGAGATTGCCGCTGCGGTTGCCGGCGGTGACCGGAAATTGGCCGACCGGCACGCTGCTCCCCGGCGGGACGAAGGGAAAATCAGCCGGGTTCTGCGCCGGGTTATTGCCCTGGGTGCCGCCGCCGCCGAAGACGCGCTCGTTCCCGATGTTGAACTGGCCTAACAACCAGTCGAACCCGAGCTCCTTCAGGTTGGTCTGCGTAATCTCGACAAACTTGGCTTCGATCTCGACCTGCTTGGGCCCGGCCACGTTTGCCTGTTCCACTAAGGCATCGACTAACTCCAGGTTCTCTTCCGTGTTACGGACAATCAGGCGGCTGCTCTGGGGCAGGAAGTTCGCGCTTGCTCCCGGAGGGAAGGGCACGCCTTGGTCCTTGAGAAAATCAAGTGCCGTCTGCCGATTGACCAGTTGCTGACCGCCGGTGCTTTCCTGTGTGTCCTTGCCTGTGCCGCCCCCGCCGGTGCCAACTCGCACCGCGGCTTTCTCGAGCGGGTTGGCGCCGACATTAACCGAGCTGCTGATGAACCCGGGTGGAACCCGATACTCCTTCGTGAAAAGATCATTGCTCTGCTCGCTGATGGGGATGATCGAGACGGCATAAGGCTCCACTTTCACCTTTAGGCCCGCCTGGTTTGCGATGTAACGCAGCGCTTCGCCTAACGGAATCTGCGTGAGCGTGATTGTGACCCGCGCTTCGCTCGGCAAAATCGCGGGCGCGGAACGGACCGGCGATGGGACCGGGGTCGGTTCGATCGCGCCTTCCGGCGCGGGCGAAGCGCCAGGCAAGGGCGGCGTGGTTTCGGGCGGCGGCGCGGCTGACGGGCCTTCCGGCCGGCCTAACGGTGTTGTCCGGAGAACAATGTCGACGCCCTTCTTGCCCTCCGTCGCCGGGTCGTTTGCCGCCGCCTGTTGCCGGATGAAATCGATCGCCTCGCGAATGCTCGCGTCGCGGAATTCAATCTTGGGAATGATAATGCTGTTGAGCTTGTTCGTAATTCGGGCCGTGCCGCCGGCGTCGCGCGCAAAGGCGTCGCTAAGTGGCCCGACGCTTTGGCCATATTGCCGGACCGGTTCTTCCCAGCCTTTCTGCACCTGCCAAAGCTGGCGTGAGCGGGTCTCGGTGTAGGCTTCCTCGCCGTAGTGCGTTTTCGTTAGGCTAATCCGTTCCTGGCCGCGGCGGGCGGCGACATTGTAAGGATCCAGATTCAGGACCTGGTCATACTTTTTCATCGCCAGGTCGTAACGGCCGGACTGGTAATAATTCTCCGCGTCGGCCAAAAGCTTTTTCACGTCCTCGACCTTGGCGATGAACTTCGGGCCCATCGTGCGGTTGAAGTAATTGCGATCGGCCAGATGCGCGACCAGCTCGAGCGCCGGCCGGTAATTCGGATCATAACGATCGCTCACGATTTCGCGCGCGATCTGCTCCGCCTCGACGTATCTGCCTTCGGCGATCCGTTGCTCGGCCAGTTTGACGCCGCTCTCGCAGAAGCCCTTGAGAGCGGTGTCGTGCTGGCTGGCAGTAGCGAGGGAATCGGGCAGGAAACTGACGGCGAGGCGGAATTGGTCGTGCGCTTTTTGGAAATCCTTTGCCTGCATTGCGATTTGGCCGCGCGCGAGCGCGCCCTGTCCCTGCACGATCGCTGCTTGTCGGCGCGCGACTTCGTGCTCGGCGATGTGCTGTACGTTTTGGCCGAATAAGCGGCTTGCCGGCGGGATGAGAAGCAAAGGAAGAAGCGCAAGGAGGTGACTGAGGCGAGGAGCTTTCATGAGGATTGCCCGCGGTTGTAACGAGCAGGCGCCGAAGGATCAAGGAAAATCCGACTGCATTCAGCGGCCGGGGTCACCGCCCCCGGCTACAATGATCTTCTCGTTAGGCGCGGTTGTTTTCACTATGATCGCCTTATTCGGCTCGACCTCGATGAGCCGGTAGCTCAACTCCTCCTGCGGCTTGAGAGTGAATTCCTGGTCGCGCTTGACCGAAAAGCGCTCCTCTTTTCCAGCCCAGGTGTAGAGGAAATTCCCCACTGCTTCCGGTGACATGGCGCGCTTCTCTTTCACGAGTGTGACCACCTCGTGCGTGTCCACCTGCTCGAGCATCAGTTCGGAAACATCGATCGTGGTGCCGTATTTATCACTGTCGTATTTCTCAGTGTAAGTCTTGAGCCGGTATTTTGTGCCTTTCACTGTGTCGCCGACCTGGAGGAACTGCGTCGGTTTGCTCGAGTCGATGTTGTTAATCGCATAGGTGTCGCCGACCGAGGAGGAAAAGATGAGCGGGAATGGTTCCTCGGTGAAGGAGCGCAGCTTGAGTTTGAAGGTGTAGGGCGGGTGCGATTCCCGGTCGCCTGGGTTCGTCTGCCCTTGCCATTCGTCCAGGTTGGTGAAGCCATCGCCGTCCGGGTCCTGGGTAAGGACGTCGGCCTCGGTGATGGGGAGCGCGAATTCCTCCAGCCAGCTGTTAGGGACGGGCGGATGGAGAAGGGTGGTCTGGAGGGTAGCGGGCTCACCGTTGGCTCCGATGAAATGTTTCTCCGGCACAAACAGCCCCGATCGGCTGCTCACGGTCCACTGCGCGGGCGCCTGCAATTGTTGCAGGGCCGCCACAATCTCCGGCCCCTTGCCCGCCGGGATCTTCTCGTTCGCCGGCGGCAGGTTTTGCAGCGCGTCGAAACGTGCCCTGAACCCGACGGCGCTAAGAAAAATGAAGACGGCGCAGAGAACAAGAAAGAGCGCGGCCGCGAAAACCGCTGCTCGATCGTAATTGGTCCGTAACCACTCCATTGCCTAACGAATCTTGTTTTCCGTGAAATTGAAACGCACGATCTCGATCCGGGCCGCCACGTCGAGGTGCTCCGTCCCGACAATGAAACTGATCCCCGGCGCCTTGCCGGCCGCGGCCGGGCCCGTTGCCATCGGCGTTGGCGCGGGACTCTCTGCTCCGCTTCGTTTCGGTCCTTTGTCGGCCTGATTTCTTACCACCAGCGTACGGATGATGTAGAACTGATCCCTCGCGGCTGCGATCTGATTCAAAGCCCGTCGAACGGCCGTGGGACTGGCGGAGAAACTGAGCTCGATCGCGGCGCCGTCCAGGATCTTCTCTTTGCCGGGGGTGGCAGGCTTTGCCGGCCTGGCGACACGGCCTGGCGTTGGGCTCCCTGTAGCCGCGGCCCTTTCCTCCGGCAATGTTTCCCGGGTGAGGCTGGCGAGAGCGTCGACGTGCGCGTCGATGATCGTGTTCACGATCCATTCGATCGCGCGTAACTGCCGGCCGAGCCGCGGCGCCGCTTCGAGATTCGGGAGCGAAGTCGCGTAGGGATCGAAGCCGAGGTTGAAATTGGGCGGCAATTTTACCTTGGCGGTCGCAGCGTGATCAGTCACGTCGTTCACCGCCAGGCGGAGCTGGGCTTGGAATTCGTTAGGCTGGAGCGGCACGAGCGGGAACATCCGGCTCTGCAATTGCTCCTCCAAGGCGAGGAGCGAGGCGCGATAACTCTCCGTTTGCGCCCTGGTCTTGCGCAGGTTTTCCTCGTTAGGGAAAGGCGCGCGCCGGCGGAGACGACTCAGCTCGTGCACCGTTTCCTCGAGCCGGGCCTGCGCCTTGCCCGCGACGCTTTTCTCGTGCAACAAAAACCAAAGGCTGAGCAGCGTCGCGAGCGCGAAGGCACCGAGGAAAGCGGCGAGGAAGCGGTTTTTCTGGAGCCAGTTCATGGCAGGGCAAAAGGTTCGCGCAGCTTCAGCCGCAGCTCATAGGGATAAGCCCATTCCGTGCTTGTTGGTGTGCTGGGCTTGATCACGTCCGCCTGCTCGTTCGGCTTTACATCGAAGACGGGCGAATCGAGCAGGTTCCGGAAATAATCGACCACGATTTCCTGCTGCTTCGGGTTCGAAAGATAAAGGCCTTTGATGAAGACGCCGTCGATCATCGGCGCTGCCGTCGTCCCAACTCCACGTTTGTAGCCGGGGTCGTTGACCTCAGCCGCGTGGATCACTCCGCCTCCGCCGGCTGCGGGCGCAATGATTCTTCCACCAGAACTCGGCGCCAGTTCGGTGATCCAGATATTTTCCTCCGGGAGCCGCGCGTTCAGATCATCGAGAATCCGCGACCACGCCCCGCGGTCGCTGATCGCGGCGAGGAGCGGCGTGGCCACCTCGTCGAGGGCGGCGGTTTCGCGCCGGAGCTGATTCAGCTGAGTCTCGAATTGGTGCATTCGCGCGAGATCGCCGGCGTAGCTTTCCACTACCTGCGATTGGACACGGGCGGCGCGCGCAAAATAAAATCCCCACGCCAGCAACCCGAGAATGAAGCAAGCCGCCGCCAGAATAAGGAAAGGCTGGCGCTGCGCGAGCTGCTGCCGTCGGACGACGTTCTCCGGCCGCAGGTTGAGCTCCATTGGGCAGGTCATCGTGCTGCGCAACGCGAGGCCGACCAGTTCGCCTAACAAATGCGCGGAGCGCGAGACTTCTTCCAGTGACACGCCTTGGCCGATGCTGACATTGCGGAGCGGATTAAAGAACTCGATCGGCCACTGCAGTTTCTCGTGGAAAAACTCGCGCAGGTACGGCGTCGTGACCGTTCCGCCGCAAAGAAAGACGCGCTCGGGCTGAGTGCCGTGCTGCTGGGTGCGATAAAAGCTGATCGAGCGCGCCACCTCCGCCTGCAGCCGCGTCATGGTGTTGCGCACGAGTTTCGAGACCCGCGCCGCGTCTGGCTCGGCCGCGTCCGCGCAAGCTCCGCCCAGACTAACGAATCCGTCGTGGATCTTGCGCAATTCCGCCGCGGCGAACGGCTCGCTGAATTCCTTTGCAATCGCAGAGGTGATCGAACTGCCGCCGATCGGAATGCTACGGCAGAAAATTTTTCCCGGCTCGACAAAAAGGAGATTGGTGGTGCGCGCCCCGATGTCGATGAGTAAGGAGCAGCCGCTCAATTCGCTGTAGTTGAAGCGAAACGCGTTGTAGAGCGCCATCGTCGCCACTTCCACCCGCGTTGTCTGCAAACCTGCGCTCTCGACCGCGGCGTTGATGTTCTCGAGCAGGTCCGCCTTGATCGCGACCAGCACCACTTCCACTTCCACTTCTTTGTTTGCACCCGAGCCGACGAGTTGATAATCCCATACCACTTCATTGATCGGGAAGGGGACATTCTGCTGCGCCTCGAAAGTGATGATCCGGTCGATCTTTTCCTCATCGACGGCCGGCAGTTTCACGAATCGGGCGAACACCCACTGCCCGGAAACTGCGTAATTCGCCGGGCCCGGGCGAATGCCGAGTTGGCGCATCATTCCCGGCAGCGTCTCGGCGATGAGCTGGGCCCGGTCGACTTCGGCCGCCGGATCGGAGAGCAGCTCGCGCAGAGAGTAACCGGCCAGGATCAGGCCGCCGTTCGGCTGGGCTTGGAACTCAGCCATGCCTAACGTTTGCGATCCGAGATTGAGACTAACGATGCGTGAGGCCACGGCGGGGGAATACGATCAACGGCCGGAAGGTTTGATCTGCTCGTAGCGATCCCAGAAGAGCGGCGCAAAGGGCGTCTCGTTCTTGTTCAGGAGAAAGCCGGCCAGCGTGGGCATGGTTGTAAACCAGTCCGGCCGGGCGCGCGCCATCATAAACTGGTCTCTAACTTCCCCTTTCTGTATGATCTGCACGGCCACGTTCTCGATCGCGTTTGTCGTCGCGGCGCGATTTTGCAGGAAGTAACTGAGGGCATGCGGTGGCACATAGATAACCGAGTAAAGCTCGCGTCCGCCAAGGATGTTGACGTGTGTGACTTCGCCGGTCAGCACCTTGCCCGCAATCAGGATGTAATACCTGAATGTAAGTTCATCGGTGAACGCGGGCGCGGCCGAAAACTGCACTTCCACTCGCGCCCAGCGCTCGCGCGGACTGCGCAGTTGTTCCCCGCCGGAGTAGGTGTAGTCGGGTGTGGTCACGAGATCGCGCGAAACTTTCGTGACGCGAAAATCGTCAGGCCGGGTTTGGGCAGAAAGGAAAGCCGCCAGAAGGGTGGAAGAGATCGTGAGGGCAATTTTGTAATGCATCAACCGCCGCATTTGAGACGAAACGAAGCGGGAAGGCGAGAATTTTACGTCGGCCGCGGCTGGATTTTCCCGTCCTTCGTCCTCGACGCTGCAGAAGGGTAAAGGTTGCGATCCACAGATGGACGCAGATTTCCGCAGGTTTTTTTCATCTGCGTGCTTCTCCGTCAATCTGTGGATCGTTTATGCACCCGGAATGGCGATCGGAATTTTACCGGCGTTTACCGCTCGCCATTCAATTTGCTTACCCCAACCGCGGTCGAACGTTCCGGTGAAAACAGCGGTGTATCACATAAGATCCGCGCCTGTATAGAAATTCTTCCTGCAAAATCGCCGCCATCATCGAAACAGAGTCCTAGTGCCGGCGAGTAACTGAAACGAGTTCGCCGTTGACCCGGAATCTATCCTCGTTCGATAACGTAACAAGCCTGTTACTTTTGTGGTTGCTGCTACTCGAAGTCATATCTGCGCGTAACAACCTTGTTACTTTCGTCAGATAGCGCGCCTCTCGGAACGCGCACGATTCTACAGGCATGAAAGCGATAACCAAGCAAGGTCTGAATGATTCTAATAACAACGAAAATCTCTCTCTCGAGGGGGTCCTTGAGAGCAAATCTCGAAAGAGATTTATCAGTCGTCGCTCCTTTCTCGGCAAAACCGTCGCCTTAGGAGCGGGAACAATGGGTGCAGGACTGTTGACCAGTCTCCGCACCGCCGAAGCCAGGAACTTTCTGACACCGGGAGATGCGGCTCTGCTCCGCTTCCCAGCGGCGCTGGAGCTGCTCGAGGCCGACTTTTGGATCCAATACAATGAGCTTGGTGGAATCCAGGACGACGAGGTGCCGGGCGGCACGGGCAATGAAGCTTACACCAGTGCCCTCGAGGTCCTGGATGATGATATGCCCGACTACATTCATGATAACACCGATGATGAGATTACTCATCACACGTTCCTGAACGCCTATCTGATCTCAAAGGGCGCGGCGCCAGCCAATCTCGACGCTTTTCGCACTCTGATGGGGAGCACGGCGACTGGAGTCAACCAGGCGTTGATAGGGAAACGGCTGACTAACCTGACTCAGCTGACCTTGGATACGAGTTGGTGGACCCGGTATCGCGACGACAGGTTTAACCCTGATCTCGATCCAGATCATGTCTTCCCGCAGGCGGTCCCAACGCTGGCCGTAAACCAGCACACCGCGATTCCTCGCACTGATGCGGACACGAACGACCCCAAATTCCTCCAGGCGATCGCGAACACGGCGGCCTTCCACTTCCCCACCATCGAACAGGGCGGCAACAGCCTCTACCCGGCGCTGGCGCAAAGGGCGACCAATGTGGAGGTGCTGCGTATTCTCATCAGTATCGGGCCGACTGAGACCATGCACTTTCAAACCTGGTCGGATAAGGCGGGAAATGTGCCGGCGCTCACGGCGGTCGATCCGGTGACAGGAGTTAGAGTACGGTTTCCGGACTTAGAGGTGGAGAACGAGCTCTTTGACAAGGCTCTCATCATGCCCGAGCCCTGTCCATTCATTGACCGAAGCCTCCCGATTGTTTCGATCATTCGGCCAACAAATACAGATGGGATCGCAACGGCTACGCTGCAGTTCCTGACAGATATGGGCCTTTTCATTGGCCAATCGCCCGCTTTCTTTGCCTACATGACCCAACTGGCAGAGGAGGCCGACCATGCGAAGCGCGGTTTCTAATGTAAGGGAGCAATCTGACAACAGTCACTCAATAACCAACGGCACAATTATCGGCGTGGGCGCGGGCACCACAGTGCCTTCGCGCCAACGCCGGCACCGGCTGAAATTGCAAGGCTTGACTAATAAGTGAAGCCCTGGAGCTGGGTCACGCCTTCATCGGGCCCATCAATGAAGCCGGTGCGGGTACTGGGCTTAAATGCGATATGGGCAGGGATGACGTTGAACGCGTTGGAGAAATTAAAGCCATTGAGTGACTCGATAAGATTGCCGGAGAGGTCGTAGACGTGAATACTGCTACCGGTCCCAGCCGTGCTGGAGTGTTCCTGGGCGACAAGAAAGAGTTTGTTCACCGCGTCGAACTGGACATCAGCCCCGGAGAAGAATTGCTGGGTTGCCCCGGGAAGCGGTTCTTTGAAACCGCTCTGGCTCGCGATGTTATAAAAGGAAACGCTGAAATCAATCTCCGTCGTAGTACAGGCCGTGTCGCTCGTCGGGTCATAGGCAAGTCCATTGACGTCGCCGACGCCGACGCCGCGGAACTTGCTAAACGTGCCGGCGCTGAGATCGACCGTTGCCATCCAGCCGGCGATAAATGGATTGCCGAGAAAGGCGTGGCCCAGAATGGCGCGGTTGCGCACTGGGTCGTAGGCGAAGCCAGGATCGGGGGAGTTACTGAAATCGGGATCGCTGATGGAGATAACCGGGCCGAAGGTGTTGGCGCCGACATCGGTGCTGAATACCGTCGGCATGAAGCTGCCGCTTAGGTCAATCGTCCAGACGGCATTCTGGGTGCCCTGGTTACGACTAACTAACTCCACGAGGTGGTCAGTGCCGACCGGTGGCTTCCAGCGGCCGTTGAACCGGTTCGTGCTCAGCGGATTGATGGTGTGAAAGGTGCGTCGGACCTGGAAGCTGCCCACGACCTGTTCGCGCTCGATCAGGCCGATCGAGTTACCAGCGACCCCGAGACAAATGAAATCGTCATCGTCTGTGAGAGTTTTGGCGACGACTTTGAGAATCTGACCCGTAGCCTGGTCGAAGGTCTCGACCGCCGCGAGAACCATTCCGTTTTGGAGCCGTTGCGATTCGGCGAGGACCCCTTCAGTGCCGTTCTGATCGGTGTCGAAGCCGAAGATTTGGCCGCCGAACCTGCTTTGCACGATGATGCCATTCGGGCCCACAGCCGGCTGCTCAGCCTGAGCCGAGAAGGCAAGGCAAACCCAGAAGCAATACGCAAGGAACTGGCGCAGACACATCGTGGCAGAAGTAATTGAAGCACGCATAAGCTGGAGCGTGACAAGCTGCATCGAGACGCGTCAAGCGGGCGACGGTAACGACACTGTTACAAAAGGGACAGGGCGGGTCATTGTAGCCGCGCGATCTCCAATTTGTCTTGGCAGCGTTTGGAACAATGGTGAACCTGCGCTCAGGGCGTGGGAAAGTTTCTGCACACGATCTGGCGTCTTCTGACGCTCTGAGCCGTCTCATCAGCTGCAATTCTCGAGCGGTCTTCGGCGCAGTCACCTCGTTGGCAGAAGAAGAGGCTAGCGACACTGGCCAACAGGCGGCGCGGATTTGTCATTAAAATGTAATTTGTCACGGGCGTTCACACCGTTCAGCATGGGCCGGTTTTTTCCGAACGGAGAGGGTTGCGGCCGGCTAATCCCTGGAGCACCGGAGCAACTCAAATTCATCGCGAAGGGCTGATGGTTGGTGATGATCAGGAACGGTCTGGATGGGAAGGTGCGGCGTTTTGCTGTGGCGCGTGACGGTGGAGTTCTGCCGGTGAACGAGCGCGGACGAAGGCGTGTCGTGTCAACTTTGCGCGGTCGTGCTTGCATCGAAAGACGGGAACGACTCCCGGCCCGACACGCCTTTAGCAGAACTGCTCCACGCGGAGGAAACACTATGCCCCCGGGCACCACCTGCAGCTTTTCATACGCGCCCCCGCCGAACCAAACCACTCACACCATGCCTCAACCTCTACGTCATCATCATCATTGTTTTCCAACGACGAAGTGCCTCCTAATCGCGACGGCAAAGCCATCCGCGAACGCGTCACCCTGCTTCTGATAACTCAAGCGGCCCCTGCGCGAGCATTTGCAAACAGTCCGCGAAATCCATCAGGCGATCTCGCCCGTGGCGCCAGCGCCGTTCATTTCGTTTCGCACCAGGGCAAGATACCCAACGGGCAGGCAGAGCCCCGGGATTTCACAGCTTGTGCATCGGGACTTTGTGCAAGTCTTCGAAGCGAGCACTTCCAAACCAATCGCATGACTCAGCAATCGAACACGAGGGTGGGTGAAAGCCATTGAAATTTTAATTAAATACTTATGAGAGCAAACATTCGTACAATTTTAGCCGGAGGGCCGCTGCCAATTACCCGCATGATGGCGGGTCTGGTATTAAGCATATTACTTCAGAGTCAGTGCAATGTCGCAAGCGCGTCACCCACCTACATCAACGGCGTAGTAACCCAAAATGACTTTCATGGGATATATATTTTGGGTGATTTGGACAAATTTTTCGTCCCACCGACGGTTTACAATCCATACATAGAAGGGGTGGCAATCAGAACTCAATGGCGAACCCTGGATGATGGAACTGGTCATTGTAACTGTGCCGATTTGGCGGAAATCGTTAGCGAGCTCCAAAGCACGGGCAAGAAAATGACCTTGTCGATTGAGGCCCAGGACGTACCAGATTATGTCCTAAACGCCGCTACTGATATTTACAATGCGACCCTCCAGAATGGCAGCAAAAAGGTTGAGCCAAAGCCATGGGATGCCTCCTCGATAGCGAAATACCAGTTCTTTATGACGAATCTGGCTAGCTATCAGATCAATGGCGCAGCCTTGAAGGACCAATCCGTCGTCACGGGAATCCGGGCAAGTGTGATCGGTGTTGGGCGCCTGCGCGACACACAAGCTGGCGCCCTTTTCGACAGCAGGAATGACATTTCTGGTGTTCCCTACAGCCGTGATGTCTTCATTCCTTCAGTCATTGCTAATATTCACGCCGTTCAGGATGTCTTTCCCAAGATCCCGGTGTGGATAGCCTTCTTTGGCATGACGGATGATCCGAACAATCCCGTCCCACTGAATTCGGTCCTGCAGCCGGCAATTAATGCCGAGTTTGATGGTGTAAGCAACCCTCGGATCGGGTACTGGCAGGAGCTTCTTGAAGGCACAACGCCTACCGCTGACAATTACAATGGGCAATGGCTTTATTCCGCCTACGAAGCCGGCAGTTCCGTCGGCTTTCAGGCCTGCGGGGCCTGGAATGGGCACACCCTATGTGATTGGGATTCGAAAGATACGAGCCCGTCAAACGGGCTGGCCCTCGCCTATAACACGTTCGGGAGCAGATATCTCGAGCTTTATGACGATGATGCGACCTCGACCAATGAATCGATTCTGAGCCTGTGGGACAACTTCTTGATCAATCCGGTTGACGCCAGCAACCCTCTGCAATTAACCGGTGTCACTTCTGCTGGACAGGTAAGCCTGAGCTGGAATGACATATCTACGTTGGAAGTGGGGTATAACGTCGAGCGTTATGTCCTGCCTTCAACCAAATGGGTGGCGTTAGATAGCCTGGGTCCAAATACTACCTCGTATGTTGATACCGGTTTGACGAAAGGCGACACCTACTGCTACCGTGTCTATAATAATGATGGCATCCGTATAATTTACTCGAACACGGTGTGTTCAACCCAAAGCGAGACTGGCATGGATAACGAGCCGCCGACGATCGCTATTACGGCCCCATTGAAGGGTGCAACGGTAACCGGCGCAGTGAACATAAGGGCCAGTGCGAGCGACGACGTCGGTGTAGTCGGAGTCCAGTTTGAATTAGACGGCTCTAATCTGGCGCTCGAAGACATAAAAGCGCCCTATAGCTTGCTGTGGTATACAAACACAGCCTCGGATGGACCGCACAGCTTGACCGCTATTGCGCGGGATCCGTCTGGAAATGTGACAACGTCAACGACTGTGGCTGTAACCGTGCACAATGATGTGACGGCGCCGGTAATCAAAAAGGTGGTGGCGTCTGTTATTCCACCTGGCAGCGTTAGTATCACCTGGAATACGGACGAACCAGCTACGTCTCAGGTCGAGTATGGCTTGACGACCAGTTACGGGTCGACGACAAACATTGATCAGAACCTCGTTCTTACACATGCCATGACCTTGACCGGTCTTTTGCCGAACGTGAAATATCACTATAGGGTAAAATCAATGGACATTTCCGGTAATTTGGCTGTTTCAAAGGATTTTCATTTTAAGATCGTGCTGTAGATGCTGTTCGATCCAATAGGGCGTACGCCTCTTCCGTCCATCATTACGGGGCCGGCCAACTTGTCGTCACATGGCTAGACCTTTAAGTTCGGAAACAGAGCCGGGTGCTGCGACGGCGACGAGGGCGGGCTCTCGCGTAACAATTCACATGGCCGCGAGTCTGGACGGTTTCATCGCGCGTCGAGACGGACGCGTCGACTGGCTCGAAACCTCGGACGAATTCGCGGAGGGTGAGACGCTGGAGGCAGGATTCATCGAAGCGTTCCTGAAAACGATCGACTGCTACGTGATGGGGTCGCGAACCTATGAGACGGCGCTGGAGTTTGACCGCAAAGGATCAGCCTGGGCCTACGGTGACAAACCGGTTTACGTCCTTACCACTCGCGCCCTGCCGCGGATCCGGGAGACCGTAGAATTCTACTCAGGGGATCTCGCCGACTTCGTGCATCAGCGCCTGCGACCAAAGTTCCAAAATATCTGGTTTGTTGGCGGCGGGGTGCTATCGGCCGCCTGCCTTCGTCTCGGGTTAGCCGACGAAGTCCGTTACTCGATTCTGCCGATCCTGATTGGAGATGGGATCCAGTTCTTCGAGAAACTCGACAGAGACATTGCGCTTCACCTGATGGAGATGAAGGGCTACAAGAATGGCACGGTAGAGCTTCGTTACGAGGTGCGAGGACCTGGTCCCGACTCACACAAGGTAACTTAACCGGTAATGTGGCAACGGCCGGTCGGAATTTTGGTCGGGCTCCTGGAGGCAGGCGTCGGTTTTCATTCGCATGCTTACTGATCTTGAGTCTGGTCACGTCGCGGCTAGTCTTCTGAGATGACCTACACCGAGTTTACAAAACTTGTTTCAGCGACGGAAGCGCCGATCGTTCTGCTCGAGGGCACGCGCGCGCTTCCACCGGCGCAGGCGCCTTATCTCACTGCGCTCGCCGCTCACCTTGCGCATACTTTTCCTCAGGCACGCTTTCGCACCGGTAACGCCAAAGGCTCTGACGAGGCTTTCGCGGCAGGCGTGGCTGAAGTGGATGCATCGCGTTTAGAGTTTGTGCTTCCCTACGCGAGTCATCGCAGAGGACGGCGGCCGGTAGACTCGGTCGCGACTGCGATCGACGAGATCCCTTCCGCGCGGGTGCAGGAGGTCGTGGATGCGACCTTGGAAGCTTCGCCACAGTATCGGCGCGTGGCGGTCAACTACCGCAAGCGCAAAACGCATCCAAGGCAGCGCGCGACCGCACAGCTGATCCTGCGCGACACGCTTAAGGTTACCGGGAGCGAGTCTTTGTCCCGGCCCGTCGCCGGCATTTTCTTTGTCAACGTTGCAGACGCTGGCGGTGGTGGCACCGGGCACACGATGCGGGTTTGTCACACGCAAGGCGTGCCGGTGATCAACCAGTTCGAGTGGCTGAAGTGGCCGTTCTGAATTCAAGCGCAGCGCCTACTCACGCTGAAGCCGCCGGCGAGAACGATGCGGCCGTGCGGCCGTGCCCACCTCGTGCACTGTAGGATTGAAATCGGCTGTGGATTTTCCCGCTGCGCTGACCCACACTCGACCGCTTAAAGCGGTCGAGTGCGCTCTGAGTGTGTGGTTCCCAAACCAAACGATGAAAGTAGAAACGTGGTCTCGCTTTCCAACCTACAGTGCACTGGAAGTTCCACTGGATCCTACCGTGCAGAAGCCGAGCGCGAACGTTTTGCGCTTCAAAATTCCCGCCGAACCTGCCAAATAGCAGAATGCCCGCGCTTCTCGAGATTGTTTCTTTCGCCGACGACCTGCTGCGTGTGCGAGAGATCGAAGATTATCCGAACGCGCTCAACGGCCTCCAGATTGAGAACGGTGGGGAAGTGACGAAAATCGGCGCGGCGGTCGACGCTTCGACGCGGACGATCGAGATGGCGCTGGAAAATGGCGTCGATTTTCTGCTCGTGCATCACGGACTTTTCTGGCCGGGGCTACGCGCGGTGACCGGTGCGCTCTATCGCGCGCTCAAGCTCGCGTTCGACCACAACCTCGCCCTCTACAGCGCACATCTGCCGCTCGATCTTCACCCTGAGGTCGGGAACAACGCGCTCCTCGCCGCCGCTTTGGGGTTGGAAAATACGACTCCGTTCTTGCCCTTGAAAGGCGGTCCAGCCGGTCTGCTCGCCGAGACCAAGCTGCGCCGCGATGAACTAATCGACAAACTCGAGAAGTCGTTAGGCGCGCCTGTCCGCTGCATCGGCACCGGGCCGATGGAGATTCGGCGCATTGGAATTGTGACCGGCGGCGCAGGTGGGGAAGTCGAGGCGGCAGCCCGGGAGGGAATCGACAGTTACATTACGGGCGAAGCGCCACATTGGGCGGCGGTCGCGGCGGAAGAGCTGGGGATTAATCTTTTTCTGGGCGGTCATTACGCGACGGAGACTTTTGGGGTGAAAGCGCTTGCCGCCCTGCTTGGCGAGAGGTTTGGACTGGCGTGGGTTTTTCTCGATCATCCAACGGGGCTATAAGCGGCTCTCGTTAGGCGGCTGAGCTGTATGGATTCCGTTGCTTTTCTGTTCCTGTTCCTCGGGGTGATCACTTTGGTCGCCCTCCTCGCCCGGCTGCATCGCTTGGAACAAACTGTAAAGCGATTGGGCGACCGCATCGGCGAGATGGAGCGAGCGCAGGGTGGCGGGCGAGACTTGGCTCCGCAGGTTCTGGGTGAGCGGAGGGTTCTCCCTGCGACGCCGCCGCCAATCCCACCTGATCTGAGGACTCCGCCGCCCGCGCCCCCACCGAGCCCAACGCCCAGGCCTGCGCAAGCAGGTCCCACCGTCGCTGCGGAAGCAGCTCCCGCTTTCAATTGGGAAGCTTTCATGGGAGTGAAGCTGTTCGCCTGGCTCGGCGGGTTCGCGCTCTTTCTCGGGATTGTTTTCCTGGTCAAGTATTCGTTTGAGAACAACCTTATCACGCCGGCGGGGCGGATCGCCATTGGTGGCACTGTTGGTCTCGGCTTGATTGGGACAGGTTGGCGGCTGGCTCGGGGACGTTATCGCGTCCCGGCGCAAAGTCTTTGTGCGACCGGCATCGTCATTCTCTATGCCGATCTGTTTGCCGCGCATTCCTTTTACCAACTCATCTCGCTCACGAGTGCGTTTCTCGCCATGGCCGCGGTCACGCTCTTTTCCTTTTTCCTCGCCGTGGCGCTCGATGCGCAGATCGTCGTGATCCTTGGCTCGTTAGGCGGCTTTCTCACCCCGGTCCTGCTTCCGAGTTTTTCGGATAACGCGCCTGCTCTTTTTCTCTACATCGCGCTGCTTGATCTCGGGATCGCGGCGGTGGCGTTGCGCAAATCCTGGCTCTATCTCGTCCTGCTCGCCGCCATCGGGACGGCGCTAACTCAAATTAACTGGGCCAGTAACTTCTTTGGTTTGGAGACCGGCGGGCGCGCTTTTTGGATTTTTCTCGGATTCGAGGCGCTTTTCGTCGCCTTATATTTTGTTGTTCGTTCGTTAGGAGAACGCATTCCGATGGCCTCCGATTCGGCCACGCCCGTTGGCGGGAGCGGAAGCTCGCCCAGGCTGTCGTATGCCGATGGATCGGCGACCGCAGCTGCTTGCCTTGCCGGATTCACCGCACTTGGTTTTGGCTTTTGGATTTGCGCTTATCCATTGCTCGCCCGGCAATCGCTCTATTTCTTCAGCTTCATTTTTATCGCTGACGCGCTGCTGCTGGCCTTGCCGGTACTCGGAAGAGCACACCGCCTGGTCGCGGCCAGCGCGGGGGCATTCACATTCGCGCTCGTCGCGACCTGGATCGGCCTTTTTGCGCCCGCCGCGCCGACGCATGCTTCATTCAGCGCGATCATCATTTTCGCGCTGCTGCATGCCGCGACCACGCCGGCATCAGCGTGGCGACCGGGTGCCCTGCCGTTCACGGCCGCGGGAACCATCACTCCGTTTCTCCTGCTCGTGATTTTGTTTGAGCGAATCGAACTTTCGAATCCGACGCCGGTCTTCATCGTCGCATTTATCCTGAGCGCGATCCTGCTCGCGGCGGCGATTCTCCGGCGCGCCGATTGGCTCGCGGCCGCGGCGCTCGTTGGCGTGGCCGTGCTCGAGCTGGTCTGGCAGGGCGATCGCTTTACGAACTCACAGGCCATCCCGGCGCTGATTTGGTACGGGCTGTTTCTCTTTCTCTTCGTCGCCTATCCATTTTGTTCGGCGGAAAAGCACAAGGCGTGGCCATGGGCGGTAAGCGCGCTGGCTCAGGCACTCCAGTTCTGGCTTTTCTATCGCGCAATCAGTCTCGCCTTGCCTAACGACCGAATGGGATTGCTCGCCGCCGCCTTTGTTCTGCCCGCGGCGCTGGGCGTTGTCGGCCTGCTCAAGTTTTATCATGCCATGCCGGCGAGCGGCGACGCACGGCTGGCCTGGCAGGGTGGCGTCCTGCTGCTGTTCGTTAGCCTGATTTTCCCGCTTCAGTTCGATCGCGAATGGATCACGCTTGGCTGGGCGATTGAAGGGATGGCGCTGCTTTGGCTCTTCCGTCGCCTTCCGCATCCCGGCCTGCCCCTCGTCGCGGTGGGTTTGCTTTGCGCGGCTTTCGTTAGGCTGGCGCTTAATCCGGCCGTGCTGGAATATCACAAGCGCAGCGGAGCGCGGATCTGGAACTGGTATCTCTACGCCTACGGGATCACGAGCGGATGTTTGTTCGGCGGAGCGTGGCTGGCCCGTCGATGGGCAGCCGGGGTCAACACCCCCGGCTACAGCAGATTTGCGCCTCCGTTGCTGGGATCGTTAGGCGCGATCCTGCTCTTTCTTCTCCTCAATCTTGAGATCGCGGATTATTTCTCGATCGGGCCAACGCTAACCTTCTCTTTCAGCGGCAATTTCGCCCGCGACATGACCTACTCGATCGGCTGGGCGCTTTTCGCCCTCGGACCGATCATCGCGGGGATGCGAATGAAACAGCCAGCCGCGCGCTACGCCGGGGTCGCGCTGCTTGGCGTCACCCTGGCGAAGTTGTTTCTCCACGACCTGAGCGACCTGAGCGAGCTTTACCGTATCGGCGCGTTCGTAAGCGTGGCGCTCATCCTGATCGCTGCCTCTTTCATTTACCAGCGCTTTCTCACGCCCAAGCGCAGCTGAGATTCGGGTCATCTCCGGCCGGAAAACCTTCCGGTCAGTTGCGTTCGGCAGCGGCGGCCGCGGAACGAAACGCGCCCGCGCCGCGCCGCAAAGCAGCCTCGATTGGGCCGCGCTCGTTAGGCATATTTGGCTTTATTTAGGAGCGGTGATGAGGCGGGCGGCAAGCGCGCTCTCAGGCCAACCGACGGGCCGAGCGGCGGGAACCCGCTGACCACAAGATCGTGTGCCCGGGCGATTTTTCCTCCGCAAAATATGGAGTCAACGGAGCGAAGAGGCGGCCAGATAATTAGTTGTTATTCCCACGGTTTTCGCCTATGTTGCCGGGTCGCGCTTCGCCGCGCTTTGTATGCTTCAAACTAAAGACGAAACTGTCGTTTCCACCTCACGTTCCGACCGGCCCGCCAGCATCTCCGAAAACCAAAAATACAACGCCGCACAGATCGATAAGCTCGAAGGTCTGGAGGCGGTCCGGAAACGCCCCGGCATGTACATTGGCGATCCCGATGAGCGGGGATTGCATCACTGCGTTTTCGAGGTGCTCGACAATTCCATCGACGAACATCTCGCCGGCTTTTGCTCGAAAATTGACGTCGCGATTCATGTCGATGGCTCGGTCTCGGTGCGCGACAACGGCCGCGGCATTCCGGTCGACATGCATCCGAAGTGGAAGATGCCGGCGGTGGAGCTGGTCCTGACCAATCTCCACGCGGGCGGAAAATTCGGCCAGGGCGCCTATAAATATTCCGGCGGCTTGCACGGCGTGGGTGCCAAGTGTGTCAACGCGCTTTCCGATTGGTTCAAGGTGGAAGTCTCGCGCGACGCCAAGGTCTACCACATGGCTTTCGAGCGCGGGAAGACGACCGAGAAACTGAGTGTCATCGGTGAGCTGAAGAACAAGAAACAAACCGGGACACTCATCACTTTCCTGCCCGACCCCACGATCTTTACGATTACGACCGAGTTCAAGTTCGAGCGGCTCGCGACGCGTTTGCGCGAACTGGCGTTCCTAAACCCGGGCCTTGAGATCACACTCACCGATGAGCGGGTTGATCCGGCAAAGAAGGAAACCTTTTTTTACAAGCATGGGATCGAGGAGTTCGTCAGGCAGTTAGGCGAAAACAAGAACGTCATTCATCCCAAGCCGGTCGTGATTTCGCGCCAACGCGATGAAGTTTTCGTCGATGTCGTCCTTCAGTACAACGACGGCTATAACGACCAGATCTTGCCTTTCGCGAATTCGATTCCGAATCCGGACGGCGGGACTCACCTGACCGGTTTCCGCACCGCCCTGACGAAGGCGATCAATCAATACGCCCGCACGAATAGCCTGGTGAAGGAAAAGGACCCGTCTATCTCGGGCGACGATGTCCGTGAAGGTTTGGTTTGCGTCTTGAGCATTAAGCTGCCTAACCCGCGGTTCGAGTCGCAAACCAAGGTCAAGCTCGTCAACACCGAGATCGATGGGATCGTGAACTCAGTCGTCTATGACGGGTTGATGACCTACTTCGACCAGAACCCGCCCGTCGCAAAAAGGATTTTCGACAAGGTCCTCACGGCGGCCCGGGCCCGGGAAGCCGCGCGCAAGGCGCGGGAGACGATTCGCAAAGGAGCGCTCACCGGGGGCGGCTTGCCGGGTAAGCTGGCCGACTGCTCCGAGCGCGATCCGGAACTGACCGAGCTTTACATTGTGGAAGGTGACTCGGCCGGCGGCTCCGCGAAGCAGGGGCGCGACCGCCGCTACCAGGCGATCCTCCCGATCCGGGGCAAACTGATTAACGTGGAGAAGGCGCGGCTCGATCAGGCGCTGAAGAATACCGAGATCCAGTCGATGATCACCGCCATCGGCACCGGTATTGGCCGGCCGAAGGAAGAAGGTGGTAATGGGAAGGAGAACGAAGGCACCTTCGATATCAGCAAATTGCGGTACGGGCGCATCATCATCATGACGGACGCGGACGTGGACGGCTCGCACATTCGCGTTCTGTTGCTGACTTTCTTCTATCGCCAAATGCCGGAACTAGTGCGGGCGGGCAAGATTTTCATCGCTCAGCCGCCGCTTTACCAGATTAAGCGCAAGAAACGCGAAGAGTATGTTGATGATGACACGCAGCTGAACAAGATCCTAATCTCGTTAGGCGCAGAAGACGTTCGGCTCAAGAACCTGGCGGATAACAAAGAGTTGACTGCGGCCCATTTGAAAGATGTCCTCGAGCAACTCACGAAGTTAGCGAGGCTGAGTGAGTCCGTCCGTCGCCACGGCGGGGATTTCGAGGAGTTTCTCAATCATCGCGACAAGAAGACAGACAAGTTGCCTTCATACCTGGTCAAGGTGCGCGAGGGTAACGAAGAAACGGTCTACTACTTCCACGATGAGCGAGCGGTGCGGAAATTTCACGAGGAAAACCTCGACCTCAATCTTTTCGATGAAGAGATAGGTCAGGAGCTCCTGCCGCTGACGAGCGCTCCTACAAGGACGAACGGGAGTAATCGCCGTCGTGGCAAGCTGGTCGAGCTGCATGAAGCGACGACCGTGCAGAAGGTCATCGCGGAATTAGCGCGCAAAGGCTTAAAGGTCGAGCATTATGCCGCCGCCGATCAGCCAATCTTTGAATTGAATGAAGGGGAGGGCGAGCGGGCCGCTTCGCATCCGCTCTTTTCGATTCCGGAAATTCTCGAAAAGATACTGGAGATCGGTCGCCGCGGGGTGCAGATCAAGCGCTTCAAAGGTCTGGGTGAAATGAATGCCAAGGAGTTATTCAACACCACGATGGACCCGGAGAAACGAAAGCTCCTTAAGGTGGATCTGAATGAAGACAATGCGGTCGAAGCCGACCAGATGTTTTCCAAGTTGATGGGCGACGTGGTCGAGCCGCGCCGGCAGTACATCGAGGATAATGCGCTGAATGTGCGCAATCTCGATGTTTAGGAATGACCAATGGCGAATGTCTAATGACGAAGGAATGCCAAATGACGAGCCCTGCGAGGCCGATGAGTGGGCGTTTTGGTTCGGCGATTGCGTCGTTATCCGGGAGGAGCCCAGTGGCGGGCCGAAGTACGACCTCGAAGAGCGGACGGCGCGGTTTGGAGAAGCTGTGATCGATTTCGCGCGAACCATCCCACAAAATCCGGTTACGACCCGCTTGATCAGTCAACTGGTCGGCGCCGGAACGAGCGTCGGAGCCAATTACTGCGAGGCCGACGATGCGTCTTCACGCAAAGAATTTTTCCTGCGAGTTGGTACGTGTCGTAAAGAAGCGCGTGAAACCAAACACTTCCTGCGCATGATTGTTCGTGCAGTTCCTGAACTGAAACCGGCTGCGCGCGAGCTTTGGCGTGAAGCCCGTGAGCTCCATCTGATTTTCGCAAAGATCTGTCGAAGTCGGTGATCTCTGTTTTGCATTCGTCATTCGTCATTCGTCATTCGTCATTAGTCACGACCCGTGTTTAATCCGAACGAAAAAGTCGAACCCGTTAATGTAGCTGAGGAAGTCTCCAGATCGTTCCTCGATTACTCGATGTCGGTTATTATTTCTCGCGCTTTACCGGATGCGCGGGATGGACTGAAACCGTCACAGCGTCGCATTCTTTATGCGATGCATGACTTATCGCTTTTCCCGAACCGGCAACATCGAAAATGTGCGAAGATCTGTGGTGACACGAGCGGTAACTATCACCCGCACGGCGAAGCGGTGATTTACCCGACGCTCGTGCACATGGCTCAGCCCTGGGCGATGCGTGAGACGCTCGTCGATGGCCAGGGTAACTTTGGGTCAGTCGAAGGCGATCCGCCCGCGGCCATGCGTTACACCGAGGCGCGTATGACTCATCTCGGAGCCGCGCTCATGACCGACATGGAGAAGGACACGGTCGACTTTGTCCCTAACTATGACGAAACGCGGACGGAACCCACTGTTTTTCCGGCGGCATTTCCAAACCTCCTCGTCAACGGAGGCACAGGCATTGCCGTTGGCATGGCGACAAACATCCCGCCGCATAACCTCGGTGAAGTCATCGATGGGATTTGCGCGCAAATTGATGATCCCGACATCGACGTGGACGGGCTTCTCAAGCATGTCAAAGGGCCCGATTTTCCAACCGGGTGCGCGATCTGCGGGGTGGCGGGAATTCGACAGTACATCGAGTCAGGCCGGGGTAGCATCAAAGTGCGCGGCAAGGCCGGGGTGGAGGAGTTAAAGGGTAATCGCGAGCAGATCGTGATTACGGAAATTCCCTTCAACGTCAATCGCGCCACCCTGGTCGAGCGTATCGCGCAGCTCGTTAATGACAAGGTCCTGAGTGACATCACCGCGATCCGCGATGAGTCAGACGAGAACACCCGGGTCGTGATCGAGCTCAAGCGCGACGCGAACCCGAAGGTCGTGATCAACAATCTCTACAAGCATACCGCGATGGAATCCTCTTTCGCGGTCAACATGCTCGCGATTGATCATGGCAAGCCGAAGCTGCTTTCGCTGAAGGAAGCGAATGCGGCCTTCATCGAGCATCGGCGGGAAGTGGTGCTGCGCCGCACGCGTTTTGAGTTACGTAAAGCTGAGGAGCGTGCGGAGACACTCGAAGGTTATCTTATTGCGCTGGCTAATCTGGATGAGTTCATCCGGATCATTCGCGGGTCAGCCAATCGTGAAGAAGCTCGAGTGAAGTTACTGGCGTTTGAATTCACGCGGCGGCAGGTCGAACAGATCGGGATCCTGATTCGAAACGAGGCGCGCCTGCTGGAAGGCCGCTATGCCTTTAGCGAACATCAGGCCAACCAGATTCTCGATTTGCGCCTTTACCAGCTAACCGGGCTGGAGCGGGAGAAGATCGTGAATGAGTACAAGGAGTTGCTCGAGACGATCAAAGACCTGCGTGATATCCTGGCGAAGGAACAGCGCGTCCTGCAGCTCATCAAGAAGGAACTGCGCGAGATTCAGCAAAAGTATGCCGGCCCTCGTCTAACTCAGCTCGTGCCCGACGAAGGTGAGATCAACATGGAAGATCTCATCGCGAACGAAGGCACGATCATCAGCATAACGCATGGCGGATTTATCAAGCGGACGGCGGTGAGCGCCTTCCGCGCGCAGCGCCGTGGAGGCAAAGGGGTGATCGGAATGCAGACCCGCGAGGGCGCGACGCAGGAGGAAGAAGGCGATTTCGTCGAGCACCTCTTTACTGCCACGACCCACGACTATCTGATGTTCTTCACGGAGTCGGGGCGTTGTTACGTCGAGAAGGTTTATGAGATTCCGGAGATGGGGCGCGCTTCCAAGGGCCGCTCAATTGCGAACCTGCTCGAGCTGCGCGCGGGCGAGAAAATCGCCGCAACGATACGGATCCAGTCAAAGAGCAGCGGAACGGGCGCGAACACGGTCGACGAGACCTGGGATGAAAACCTGCACATCGTCTTCGCGACCCGGAGCGGAATCGTCAAGAAGTCGAACCTGTCGGATTACGCGAATGTTCGCAAAGGCGGTATCATTGCCATCCAGATCGAAGACGATGATTGCCTGATCGATGCCGTTCTGACCAATGGCGACAATGAAATTGTGATCATCACGGCGAAAGGCATGAGCCTGCGCTTTCATGAAGACGAGTTACGTGACCAGGGGCGCAACACGGTCGGGGTTTGGGGCATTCGGCCGGAGAAAGGTGATCATGTTGTCGGGATCGCGTTGGTGAACAACGGAGCGATGCTGCTGGTTGCGGGGGAGAATGGGATCGGCAAGCGGACCGCGTTCGATAATTACCGCAGGCAGAAACGTGGCGGCAAGGGCATCATTACGATGAAGACGGGCGAGAAAACCGGGCGAGTCGTCGGCGCGCTGACGGTTACGGATAAGGATGAGTTGATGCTCATCACGACCAAAGGCCAGATGGTACGCACACGTGTCGCGGAGATCCGCGAGACTGGACGCAATGCGCAAGGGGTGAAGTTGATGAATCTGAAGAGCGGGGAAAAACTTCAGGCGATTGCGCCGGTGGTGAGCCAGGCCGCGGAAGAAGCGGCAGAAACCAGTTAGAGGGCGCCGGCGCACGAGCACTCGCCGGAAAGGGAGGGCGACAAGCGCGCCTCCCTTTCACCAGCGTTGCAGCCCGGGCTTAGTAGCCGCCCGCCTGGTGAGTGACTGTGGTACTGGTGGTGGTCGGAGTCCGTTCCACCGTCTCGCTGTGCGTCGTCGTGGTCGCAGTGGCAGGCTCTTTCACTACCGTCGTGCAGGACGAGAGGGCAAGAGCGCAAACCGGCAGAACCGGGAGTAAGAGAATCAGTTTTTTCATAAGTGGTTGATTAACAAACCTGATTCGATGAAAACGGTCTTCCCGGTCGGCTCTGGAGCGGGATTTTTTCAGGCGCGCGCAATCGGCACCTCGCGTCCGGTGCTGCCAGAGAGGTAAATGGCGTCAAGCATTTCCATCAGATAGACCGCCTGTTGGGCGCTGTTTACTGCTTCTGCCTGGCCGCGGATCGCATCCAGAAAATTTTGCATCTGGAGTTCAAAAGAATCGGCGTTGCCGGCTGGTTGGAGTGGCTTGTCGACCAGTTGCCCTCTTTCATCCTGGAAGAGCGTGAGCGGCTTGAGCCGAATCGTGGCCGCGGTTCCATAAACGGTAGAATTGTTCAGCTCACGGCCGAAGTAGGTTCCTTGTGGGATATCGTCCGGCAGGTTGCCAGCCCAGCAGGTTTTCAATTGCACGACCGCATTATTTTGGAACCGGATGAAAGCGAAGGCGGCGTCTTCCACGTCGAATGTCGCAGCCTGGGTGAAATGACGAAAGTTCTGGAAAACCGAGGCTGTGACCGAGATCGGGCGCGGGGTTCCCATCAGGTACCAGGCCGAGTCGAGCGCGTGAATTCCGATGTCGATGAGTGCGCCACCGCCCGAGGATTTTTTTTCCGTGAACCATCCGCCAATCCCGGCGGGAATTCCGCGGGAGCGCACCCAGACTGCTTCGGCGAAATAAATCTTGCCAAGCTCTCCGCGCTTGATCAGGTCGTGCGCGACTCGCATTTCGGGAGTGAACCGGAACTGGCGGCTAAAGAAATAGACGAGGCCGAGCTTTTCTGCTTCTTCCTGCAGGACGCGCATCTCTGCGCTGCTCAGGGTCGGGGGTTTTTCGCAGAGGACATGCTTCCCGGCGCGGAGTGCGGCCAGGCTGACGGGGAAATGGAGATGATTGGGCAGGCAATTGACGACCGCGTCAACCGTCGTGTCCGCCAGCAGATGAGTGTAATCGGGATAAATTTTCGCCGGCTCGTATTCTTCCCGGAAGCTGTCGGCGCGCTCCTGGTTTGGCTCGGCCAATCCCGCCAAACTGGCGTTCTTAAGGGCGCGGATGGCGCGCGCGTGTTGCTGGCCCGGCCAGCCGGCGCCGATGATTCCAATTCGCAGCTTCTTTCTCACCAGCGCACGATTCGCTTACTCGACTGGTTTTGCGCGCTGTTTTTTCAGGATCGAACGCCGGCGTTTGCTCTCGAGGATGCGCTTTTTCAAAGCTGCCGGGCGCGGTGAACGTCGGCGTCGTTCCTTTGCAATGCGCGCTTGCGCCTCGCGTCGCGCCTGCGCCCGTTTTTGCTCGATCGCGGCGATCAGGCGCTCGAGTGCGAGGCTGCGGTTGCGCGACTGCGAACGCGATTCCTGCACGGTCACGGAGACGCCGCTTGGCCGATGGGTGAGGGTCACCGCGGTGGAGACTTTGTTGACATGCTGACCGCCCGGCCCGGAGGAACGGGCGAACGTCTCGTGCAAGTCGGCGCGATCGATCCCGAGCTGGCGCATTCGCTCCTCGAGCTTCATTCGTTAGGGTGATTGATTCTCCGGCGCTCCGCAGCCGGGCGCCAGCGAAAAAGATCAGAACCCGCGCCGGCTAGTTCTCGATCGTGTAAATTTCCACGAGGGCAACCCCGGCGCTGTTATTCGCCCCGCGCACAATCGCGGTATAGGCACCCGGCGGAAGGGTAGCGAGGATGGCTGATTCACGATCGTCGGTCGGAGCGACGGAGGTGTTGATAATATCCTGCTCCTGGGTGCTGCGCCAGTTGTCGTTCTGGTAGATAAGTGAGCCATCGTTATTGTGCAGTTCGAGCACGGGATCAGAGAGCGCCCCCGCAACACCGTCTGCCGTCAGGGATGGACCAATTCCGCGCAGGAGCAACTGACTTGGGCTTGTACCTCCCGCGATGACCCCGGCAATCAGGACCGAATCATCGGAGCCAACATCACCGCGGGTCGACATATTTGAGACGCGAGAGCTGCCAGGATCAAGATCGTACACCTCGACCAGCACGGTGCCGGCAGAGCCATTCGCACCGCGCACGACCGCGGTATAGGCGCCGGGCGCGAGGCTCCGGACGATGAGCGACTCGGATGGATCCGAAGGCTGCAGATTTGCAGGAACAGAGTCCGGTCCGAGCGAGGTCCAGTTATCGTTTTCGTCGATTACGTTCCCGCTCGCGTCAAAGAGCTGGAGAAGCGGGTCGGCCAATGGATGCGCCAAACCAAAACCGGCGAGCGACGGCCCGAGGGCACGGATTGCGACCTTCTTTTCGGGATCTCCCGAAATGATAAAGCCGCCAATCAGAACCGCGTCCGCATTCGCTACTTCGCCGCGAGTGGAAAGGTTAGCCAGGTATTGAGGAGGCGGGCTTGCTCCAGGGGTTGCGGATCCGCCGACCACGGCGGAGACCTCGGCGGAAAATGTGCTTTCCAAGCCGGACTGGTTGTAGGCGGTAACTGCAAAATAGTAGCGAACGCCGACCGTCAAGTCGGAGATAGTCGCGGTGGTCTTATCGAGATTGTCCTGCTGCGAAATGTAATTCCTGCTCGAGACACCCCAGTAGACCTTGTAACCAGTAACATTGGTGTCAGTGCTGCGATCCCAAGCCAGGGAAATGCTAACGGGGTTCGCGGCGAAGAGATGCGTTGCGATGGCAAAAAACATGAACGCGGGCAGAACTCTCCGCGAACGACCGATAACTGATTCCAGCACGAGCATCACTCATTTCAAGCAGCCGTTGTGCCGCATGGAGTGGCAGGGCGTTGCGTCGTGCGAACGCAGCGCGTGCAGTAGCGTCGAAAAATTTCGCGCGCGAATTGTTCGTGTGGGCAGCTAAAAGGGGACAGGTGCCGAACGAGACGGGAGCGGATCGCGCAGCGAGGAGCCGCTTAGATTACGGCAGAAGTTCTGCCTGCCGCAGCGGGGCCGATTTTTCCGGGCGTCGTTCGCGGCTCTTCGCGCTCGACCAGGGTCAGTCCATCCCGGCCTTCGACCGCCTCGGGGGCGCGGCGGACTTCCCGCATGATGAGCAGGAGCGAACCGAGCGCGAAACCGATGCCAAGGAAAAGCATGGCTCTTTCTGGAGCATACTGCGTGCCGGATGCGACTTACGAGAGATTGCGGGCTTGTCGGGCGCCCGCAGATGTATGAGCGCGTAACACAGGATGTCAGCACCGCGGCGGCAATCGAAATGCTGACATTGCCTGCGGGACACCGCTTTGGGTCGATTCCAATCGCCCTGTTGCGCTTAGCCTTCGCAAACAATCGCAAGTGCCGGAAACGGTCTGAACGCGGGTCGTAAACTTTATCTTGCTTCGCACGTGGTTTGCTGTCCAAATGGCGCGGTTCGCCGGGCTAGATTTGCCCTGGCTGTTTTACTTGCGATCAATGTCGAACAACACGCACGCTTCTCCACTCCCGACCAACGCCCGGCTCCGCAAACCCTGGCTGCGACCGATTGCAGTTGCGCTTTCGGGTTTCTCCTTCCTTGCTTGCGCCGTATTCTCGGACGCGAATCCGGCGGTCGAAGTTCCCGCGCAGCAGGACGGGGGTTCCGCTGACACAACCGCCGCCGATTTTGTAAAGCCATCGCCGCGGCTGGAGATTTTCACTCAGTTTCATACTGGATTCGATGACAACTCCCAAACCACCTCAAATAAAAGTGGCGCCTGGTTCACGAGCGAGCAGGTATCGCTCTCATATCATTTGCCGTCGCGGGATCTCCAGCTCAACCTGGATGCCGGGTTAGGTTTTTCCGATTATGCAGGAGAACGAAGCAATGCCGATGGATTCATCAGTCTCGGTTTGGCTCGCAGCTTCTCGCATCGACTGACTCTGAGCGCGAGCATTTTCGCCTCCTATCAAGCCGAACCGAACTTTGCCGAAAATGTCGGACCGGACCGTGTGCGCGGGAATTATTTCAACACCAACAACAATATCGCACTCAGCTATGCCCTTGCGCCGCGCCTCTCGCTCGTCAGCAGTTTTTCCCTGCAGCTTGTCCGTTACGAGAATAATGCCACAGCCTTGTTCGCAGATCGTCAGTCCTACGGATTCGGCGAGCAACTCCGTTTTGCGTTAACCAGGAACACGGTTGTGACAGGCGATTATCGCCTCCTCCTGGTAGATTACGTTACTGCCCCATTTGATTCCACGGCTCATTTCGCTCTGGCGGGAGTCGAACATCAGTTTAGCCGACACCTGAGCGGGCAACTTCGGGCAGGTGCATCTATCCGCTTTCCATCGATCGGCGACACGCAGACGAACCCCGATTTCGAATGGAGCCTTAACTATACTTACGGGCGCGACCAGCTGAGTTGGACCGGCAGTTATTCAATCGAGCAAGGAACCGAGCGGTTCATCGAAGATCGAACCACATTCCGAACCGGAGTGCTTTATAGCCGAACCCTGACTGCGCGACTCAGCGGATCGCTCGCATTCTTTTACCATCACGACAGGAATCAGCAGGTCATCCCCCCATTTCTCATTGGCCCGTCCTTCGACGAAGATGCATTGAGTGCCACGGCCACTGTCCGATATGCGGTTAACCAGAGGTTTAGCATTGATGCTGGAATTGCTCATTCCCAAATTCTTTCGGCGATGAACAACCGCGAATATTCACGCAATCATTACTCATTTGGGATGAGTTATAAGTTCTAAACTGCGTTCCGCGAAATACCGATATGGGATTGCTCAGTCGCTCGCGGGAAGGTGAGTCTCGGAACAGTTGGTGGCATCTTACCCTTGGTTCAAATCTGCTCGCGTCCGATGACCCTCACGCCTGAACAATTATTCGTGAAAACAGAACCACTTTGGTTCTGCCTCAAGACTCAGCCAAAGCGCGAGCATGCTGCTGCTGTCGGACTCCGGAAGGAACTCGAGATCAACTGTTTCGCTCCTCGTCTCCGTTTCCGCCGCTCGACCCAGCGCGGCAGTGTTTGGTTTGTCGAAGCCCTGTTTCCCGGCTACATGTTCGCCGAATTTGTCTACGCCGATCGGCACCGCGATGTGCGGCATGCGGCCGGTGTCCGGCAGGTTGTCCAATTCGGTGAACAAGTAGCGGTGATGGACCCGGCCATTATAGCTGCAATCCGTGCGCGCACGCGCGACGAGGAGACAGTCACTGTCGACCACGAGGTTGAGATCGGTGAACCCATTCACATCGCCGACGGGCCGTTCAAAGGTTTGGAAGCCGTTGTGACCCGCCTGCTGCCGGCGAAAGAGAGAGTTTGTGTCCTATTCGATCTCCTAAACCGCGCAGTTGAAATCGAAGCTCCGCTAATGAGCGTGATTCCCGTGCGTCGGCCAAGGATCTAAACCCGTAGCCCAACCCCTAAGTATTTGGAACCTATGGCTGATGCGAAAGATTTCAGCCTAGCTCAACGAGCCCTGTCGGAGTAGTTTACAGCCGTCTGGTTACAATGCCCGGTGATCGAGCGCCGGTGCCTATACGGAACAGGCACGGGTCAAATGAGTTATTCCTCCCGCATAGCTCCGGGCACAGGATTTGCTTGACTTCGCGACCCGTAGCGATGGGGATATCACTCGCAGCCTTGTTAGTTCTCTTCCCCCTAACTGGCAGAATAGCGGTGCTCGCGTATTCGATCACGGAAAGCAAGCTAGCTCGGTTTTCCCGGCGAAGTCGGCTCAATTGCGAATCCCGAGTCGCCAGCCTGCCAAATTACCAGAACCTCGGCATCTCACATTCTTCCAGAGTGTTGCTTTCTTTCCCTTCTGTTGGGAAAACTCTCCCTGGAACCGGGCGCATGAGTGATCTTCCCTTGCGCACGATGAAAACTGGCGAGGTGTATCATGGAAAAAACACGCGGACCGTAGGGACTCTTTAGACGCTTTGACTTGACAAGGAACCCGCTCCCGGCGCCTCCGCCGGAGTTTCGTGCGCCAGAGATTCTTCGGGGTTCCCTTCTCCTTAGCCGGGTTCTTTGTCTGGCAACACGCCTTATCGCAACTAGTCGCTGCCTACTGGACATTGCTCTTTTGCACGAGACTATTTCCTTGAGTGGCGGAAGTTTCAGCAGTCGTTTTTTCCTCTCTCCACGAGAAATCTAAGACGACATCTGCCGCCGGGTTTTACACTTTGTTGTTGACGCTCAACGGCAAAAAATTCTAGGCTCGGAGTTCTTCACTCGAAAGTCCTTCATACATCGCGGCCGACGAATGCACCGCGAAACAGGACTAACGAGTGCTAACGCTGGAACCGGAACTGTTGTCGTGCCTTGGCGCAAGATGGGCAAAACGACCAAAGGCGGAGGCTTGCACAAATTTGTTTTCGAGCTGAGTGGAACCGGAATCGTGACGCCGGCGCTATTTACCTGAGAAGCTGCTTTCCTATTCCCGGTCCGTGTCAAAAGTCTTCTCCCGGAATATGTCAGTCTCGCCCGCACCAGGCTACAGAGCACGCATACCTTCTCTCCCTGAGGGCCTGGTAGACGTTGTTTATTGATGTGGGCATACCTTGGCAGAGCTGTGCCTTGATCCTTCCTCTTACAGCCAATCCCTCGGCATTCGAATTACTTTTCACTGAAAAATAACTTACCTTCCCAGCCCCAATGTCACCAAACCTGCACTTGACGATAACCCCTGCCGCTCCGCAAAGCATGGTTCCGCCCACGGCGCACCGCAACCAACTCAACACAGGCACCCCGAACCGAAACGGATTCGAACGCTCCATTCCTCGATGGAAACGCTGCTTGGACCTTTCGCTGATCGTTCTTACGGCAGTCATCTGGCTGCCTCTCATTGGTGCGATTAGCTATGGGATCAGGATGATTTCGCCCGGTCCGGTTTTCTTCCGGCAACGGCGGATTGGCCTCGGCGGACGCCCATTCACGATTTTGAAGTTTCGCAGCATGAAAGTGGATGCTGAGACTCTCACTCATGAACAGTATCTCCAGCGCCTGATGCAAAGTGACCGGCCAATGACAAAGCTCGATCCTTCCGATCGGCGTCTGATCCCACTAGGCCACTTACTCCGAGCGAGCGGACTGGACGAATTACCCCAAATTTTCAATGTCATCGCTGGGGAGATGAGCCTCGTCGGTCCGAGACCATGCACGGACCTGGAGTATGCGAGCTACAAGCGTTGCCAGCGCAAGAGAGTCAACGCACCGCCAGGACTTACCGGTTACTGGCAGGTCCATGGCAAGAATAAGACGACCTTCAACCGGATGATCGCGATGGATGTTCTTTACGCGCGCCGGATGTCGCTAGGCCTCGATCTCGACATTCTCGCCCGTACTCTTCCGGTGCTATTCGAACAGACCTTTAGCGCCCTCGCTAGTCGTTGGCAGGGGCTACACCAGAAAGAGACAATTTCAACTGACCAAGCCACAGCAAACAGCGTTACGACTCCCTCACATGAATAAGTTAATCAATATCGGGGTCCTGGGGTGCGGGTATTGGGGCCCACTTCTGGTTCGGAATTTTAAATGGCTTCCAAATTGCAGACTCAAGGCTGTCTGCGATCTGGAGCCGAAGCGGCTTGCTCATCTGCAAAACCTCTATCCGGAGATCAGAGTCTTGCGCGACGCGGAGGCTTTCCTGAGTGATCCGGAGTTGGACGCGGTTGTGGTCGCGACGCCGGTCAAGTTCCACTACTCGTTCGCCAAGGTTGCACTCGAGAATGGCAAGCATGTCCTCATCGAAAAACCGATGGCTAGCTCCAGTGTCGAGTGTGAAGAGTTGGTCGAATTGGCCGAACGAAAGGGTCTGGTTCTGATGGTCGACCACACTTTCATCTATTCTTCGCCGGTCCGAAAAATTGTGGAGATCATTCAGGCCGGAGATATTGGCGACATTCGCTATATCAATTCACGGCGGCTGAACCTCGGTCTTTTCCAGAAGGATATTAACGTCGCCTGGGATCTGGCGCCACACGACATCTCGATCATTCTCCACATTTTGGAAGAGTTCCCGGTCTCGGTGAACTGCTCGGGTAATGCCCATGTGACGGCAGAAGTCGAGGATGTGACAAACATGTCTCTGTCCTTCCGGCACAAACGTTTCGCCACGATTCAAAGCAGTTGGCTCGAGCCGCGCAAAATCCGTGAGATGACGATCGTCGGAACGCGCCGCATGATTGTCTATGACGACCTGCAGACACATGAGAAGATCCGGATTTACGATGTCCGGGTGGAACGTCCACCCCACTACGACACCTTTACCGAGTTCCAGTATTCCTATCACTATGGTGACAGTTACATCCCCCATATCGACCAGGAAGAACCGCTGAAGCGTGTTTGCACTCACTTCCTCGAGTGCATCGAGCAAGGCACTCGGCCGTTGACCAGCGGATGGGAAGGATTGGAACTGATCCGCATTCTTGAGGCCGCCTCCGCCTCCTTGAAAGCGAATGGAGCCCCGGTCGCGATGGTGAATGGCTTCTCTACTCCCGCTTCCCGCACCTTGCGCGCGGTCGCTTCAGCGTAGGCACGCGCAGCCGTGAGCCCAAAGCCGGATT
Organism: Chthoniobacterales bacterium; assembly: GCA_036825615.1. Classification (GTDB taxonomy): domain Bacteria; phylum Verrucomicrobiota; class Verrucomicrobiia; order Chthoniobacterales; family UBA10450; genus JAICXG01. The sequence continues at coordinate 182,933 of DAISXY010000001.1, read as the reverse complement.
ATCGACTCATCGCGCCGGACGTAAAACTGGGTCGCGACGTGCAGATTCAAAATTTCGTCAATCTTTATGGCTGTGAGATTGGAGATGAGACAAGAATTGGACCTTTCGTTGAGGTCCAGAAAGGCGCGCGCATCGGTTCGCGCTGCAAGATCTCCAGCCACTCCTTTATCTGCGAGGGAGTGACGATTGAATCGGAGGTCTTCATCGGTCACGGAGTAACCTTTATTAATGATCGTTTTCCTCGCGCTACAAACGGCAACGGCACACTCAAGGGCGATGCGGATTGGGCTTGCGAGTCAACGCTCGTCCGCAAAGGAGCCGCGATCGGCTCTGGTGCGACCATCCTCTCGGGAGTGACCATTGGCGAAGGAGCTCTCGTTGGGGCTGGGAGTACAGTAACGAAGGACGTTCCGCCACATTCGGTCGTGGCTGGCAATCCCGCCGCGGTGGTTCGACAGACGAGTGACACAGATAGATGATGAAAGTTCCTTTTGTTGATCTAAAGGCTCAGCACCGGCCATTGCGACCGCTGATTGATCGTGCCATTGCCGAGGTGATCGAGAGCGCGGCTTTTGCCGGCGGTGTCTTTGTCGAGGATTTCGAGAAAGACTTCGCGCGCGCCTGCCAAACGAGCTACGCGATTGGTCTCGGCAGCGGCACGGAGGCACTTTGGTTAACTCTCCTCGCATCTGGGATCGGACCTGGCGATGAAGTCATTACTGTCCCGATGTCCTTCATGGCGACGGCAGAGGCCATCACCTACGCAGGCGCAACGCCGGTGTTCGTCGACGTTGATCCGCGGACCTATACAATGGATCCGACCCTGCTCTACCGTGCCATTACCCCGAGAACGAAGGCGATTATTCCGGTTCATCTCTTCGGACAGGCAGCGGACATGGATCCAATCCTGGCTTTTGCGCGCACTCATAATCTTCTCGTGATCGAGGACGCGGCACAGGCCCACGGCGCACTTTATCGAGGTAAGGCTGCGGGGTCGCTCGGCCATGCTGGTTGCTTCAGCTTTTATCCGGGGAAAAACCTTGGTGCATTCGGCGAGGCCGGCGCAGTTGTCACCAATGACCACCAGCTCGCCCAGAAGCTGCGAACCCTCCGCGATCATGGACAGGCCCGGAAATACTATCACGAGCTGATTGGATGGAACTGCCGAATGGACGGTATTCAGGCTGCAGTTCTGAGGATAAAGCTACAATCGCTCGAGGGATGGAACACAACCCGCCGCCAGCGAGCCGCCCGTTACTCTCAGAAATTGCGCGGCTTGGAAGGAGAAGTGAGACTCCCATTTGAGGCGGATTACGCATTCGCTGTCTATCATATCTATGCCATCCGCGTGCGAGAGCGGGACGAAGTCATCGGCTTTTTGCGAAAGAATGGCGTTGAATGCGGGATTCATTACCCTTGTCCGATTCATCTTCAGCATGCCTATCGCAATCTTGGTTATCGCGAAGGCGACTTCCCGATCGCGGAACAACTTGCCCGCGAGTTTATCTCGCTCCCGATTTCAGCCGAGATTACAGACGACCAGGTCGACTATGTCGTTGATCAAGTGGAAGCGGCGCTGAGCACCGCGCTCGTCTGATGAATCCGGCTGTTGTTTGCTCGGAGCCAGGCCGGAGTTGCTGCGATTTTCCAGACGTATCACACGGTCGTGTCCCGAATCTTGAATTTGAAATAATTGATCCCGTTCAATCCCCGGAGCGGTGGGACAATATTCTCGTTGCCCATCCTGATGCCCATGTCTTTCACTCCTCGGCATGGGCGCGCGTGCTAACTCAGACTTACAACCATCGCCCGCGTTACGTAGCAGCCTTTGACACCGATCAACCCGCAGCAGCCATTCCGGTGATGGAAGTGAAAAGCAGGCTAACCGGTGCGCGAGGCGTGAGTGTCCCCTTCAGCGATTTCTGTCCGCCGCTTTTCTTTTCCAACAGCATTTCTGCAGCTGCCGCCTCTTTTGTCCTGAAGCTGGGAAGGTCTCGTGACTGGCGAGCCCTTCACCTCCACGGTGCTCGTGACCCTGGGCAGGTAGACGTTTCTGAAAACGATGCCGCTTTTTATTCGCACGTAATTGACCTTACTCGGAACGAAGGTGAGCTTCTCGGGCGCTGCGAACCGAGTGTGCGGCGCGCGATTCGCAAGGCGCAGAAGGAAGGGATTCGAGTCGAGCAAAGCGTTTCGAGAACGGCGCTTCTCCAGTTTTGTGGCTTGCATTGCCACACGCGACGGCGTCACGGATTGCCTCCGCAGCCGCGTAAGTTCTTTGAGTCAATTTTCCGGGAATTCATCGCTCGCGGCGAAGGTCACATCTTCCTTGCGCATAAAAACAACCGAACCATCGCAGCCGCGCTGTTTCTCACCTTTTCCAATCGGGCGTTATACAAATTCGCCGCCTCTGATCTGTCCTATCGCCGGCTCCGGCCCAACAATCTTATTCTATGGGAAGCAATTCGCTTCTATGCTTCCCGGCAATCTCCAACTCTCCACCTGGGACGGACCGATCTGAATGACCAGGGTTTGCGCCGTTTCAAACTCGGATGGGGCAGTACGGAAGCGCTTCTTCGATACGATCGTTTCGATTTCGCGAAAGGACGCTGGTTTGCTGAAAAACCTCGAACCAGTGGAATCCATCGTTTCGCTTTTCGGCATATGCCGTTGGTGTTGAATCGCATTGCGGGGGCGATGATTTACCCGCACTTGGACTGAAGGGACTAAGAAAAATGAAAGAGCCGTTACCGCATTCTTCAAGCTCGGCCCTGGCCCGTGCGGCGCAGAGGCCCGTGACCGTTGCGCGGCAGATAAACCCGACCGCCGTGAGCCGAAGTGGCTTTGGGCTGAAAGATATCTTCTTCGCCATCTTCCGGCACAAAATGCTGGTCGTTATCTGCACAATCCTTGGCCTCGCACTCGGCCTCGCCTACTACTTGTTCTATCCTCGTGTCTATCGCTCCTCGGCGAAGCTTCTCGTCCGCTATGTGGTGGAACGAAGCGCGGTTGATTCGGTCGATAGCAGTTCGGTCACTACGAGCCGCAATTCAGACGCCGTCATTGCGTCCGAAGTCGAGATTCTTACCAGTTGGGATCTTGCCGTCCAAGTCGCTGACGCGGTTGGTCCGAAACGTCTACTTCCGAATTCAAAGGAACCGGTGAGCAAAGAGCTAGCGGCAGTCATGGTCATGAGCGGTCTCGACGTGACCTGGCGCCGGGGGAGTAACATCATCTATGCTTCCTATAATAACCCCGACCCACAGATGGCAGTCGTGGTTCTTGACGAACTGATTCGACAGTACTTCAACAAGCACTTGGAAGTGCACCGTTCTGCCGGCGCATTCGATTTTGTGACGCAGCAAATCGATCGCGTCAGGGCAAGGCTGGGCCAAACCGAGGATGCCTTGACCCCTTTAAAGACGAAACTTGGGATCGTTACCCTCGCGGATACCAAGTCGACCCTCGGTGCGGAACTGGCGAAAACCCAGGACCAACTCCATGGCGCGGAGGCGGACCTCGCCGAGCAGCAGGCGCGGGTGGAAGAAATCGAACAGGCTCAGACAGGCGGGCGCGCGGGGCGCAAGGCGCGGTCCGGCACCGCCAGCACGAGTAAGCCTGCCGGCTCGCCCGGAACGGCCGCAGTCTCGTCCACTCTGGATCCGGCCGCCGCGAACGAAACCACGCCCGCTCCCGCTAGTCAGAGTGATTTGCAAAAGTATGAGGCCCTTGTGGCCCGCTTGTCACAGCTGCGTAAAGCAGAAAGCGTCTTGCTTGCGAGATACACGCCCGAAAACGATCTGGTAAAACGCAATCGTGCTGAGCTGAATGGTGTCGAACGGGAGAAAGAACAGATGGAGATAAAATCCCCTGACTTGCCTTCGCGATTACCGGCTTCAGTTTCCGAGCGCAGCCCGGGAGGGATCGATCTGGCGGCTGAGCGCGCCAAGTTAGCCGGCACGCAGGCAAAGGTGAATGCGCTCAAGAAACAACTCCAGGACGTCGAAACCAGGATGAAGCAGTTAAGCGAGCTGAGTCCGCAAATTTCCGAGTTAGAGCGCCAGAAGGAAGTAGAAGAGTCCAACTACAAATACTTTGAAGGCACGCTCGAAAAGGCGCGGGTCGATGAAGCTCTTGATCCCTCCAAGATTCCCAACATCAGTGCGGTGCAGAAAGCTTCTCCCCCGGTCGAGGTTATTGCCGCGCGCATAAAGGTCGCTGCCGGTCTGGCCGTAGGCGGCCTTGCCCTTGGTATGGCGCTCGCGCTTCTCCGCGGCATCTTCCTCGATCGAAGCTTGAAACGGCCGGTCGAAATCGAACAGGAGCTTCATACCTCGCTCTTGCTTTCCATTCCATACCGCGATGGCAGGAACGGTGCGATCACTCCCTATTCGGCGCCTGGAGGCGACTCCCCGCGCAGCGATCGAAGCATGAGCGTGGCGCCATGGGAGCCGGGTCACTTTATCCGGCCGTTTTGCGAGTCGATTCGGGATCGGCTTGGACTGTATTTTGAGTTGAATCAACTTACTCATAAGCCAAAGCTTGTCGGCGTTACGAGCTTTTCGCGCGGCGCCGGCACTTCTACCCTCGCTGCCGGCCTGGCGGCGGCCCTTTCCGAGACTGGAGAAGGCAAAGTGCTGCTCGTCGATGTCAACCTTGGGCCAGAGGATGTGCATCCATTTTTCAAAGGCCGACCCGCTTATTCATTAAAGGCAGCTCTCTCCGGCGGTGGCACTATGGATGCCGCGGCCGAGAATCTCTATCTCGCCAAGGCCGGCACGCCCAACGCCGGCCCGGCCCAGCTTGGTTTGAAGAAATTCTTTGATCTTATCCCGAATCTCAAGGCGAGTGACTTTGATTACATCATCTTTGACATGCCTCACCTCGAGCAGACCAGCCCGACCTGGGGCATGGCGCCTTTCATGGACAAGCTCCTGGTGATCGTCGAAGCTGAAAAGACTCACCGTGCCGTCATTAGCCGCGGTTACCAAAAGTTGATCTCCGAACGCAGTAACGTCTCGGTCATTTTCAACAAAGCCCGCACCTATCTGCCACGACTGCTCGACGGCGAGTTCGATCAATAAGAAGCAAGCGCGAGGAGCAGAGAGCGTGGAGACACGGAGCAACGAGTTACAAAGCTTCCAAAAAGGCGCTTCGCGACCTCGTAGAGCAAAGTCGAATGCTCCTTGGGTTAATGAGAACTCTCTAGCTCCCCGCTCCTAGTCTCCGAGTCCTAGCTCCTAGCTCTTCGCTCCTAGCTCGAATGCTGCGCAATAGGATCTATTACGGCGCCAAGCCCTATGTCCCCCAAAGGGTGCGGATGGCCCTGCGTCGCGCCCTTGCCGGTCGACGCCGGCCGCGGGTAGAAAACATCTGGCCTATTCTCCCCGGCTCTGAGGTCCCGCCGCCCGACTGGATGGGCTGGCCCGACGGGAAGAGGTTTGCCGTTGTCCTGACCCACGACGTCGAATCAGCCGGTGGTATCACGAAAACAGCGGAGCTGATGCGCCGGGAGAGAGACCTTGGGTTGCGCTCGTCCTTTAACTTTATTCCCGAAGGAAGTTATTACACTCCGCGGAGCTTGCGGCAGGAGCTGCGAAGTAATGGCTTCGAGGTCGGTGTCCACGATCTCCGCCATAACGGCCGGCTCTACCGCTCCCGCGCCGAGTTCGAGCAGAATGCCCGCCGAATTAATCAGTATCTCCAGGACTGGTCAGCCGTTGGTTTTCGTTCCGGTTTCATGTTGCATAATCTGGATTGGCTGCATGAGCTGGAACTCGAATACGACGCCTCAACCTTCGACACGGACCCATTCGAGCCGCAGCCTGAAGGGCGTCACACGATTTTCCCTTTCTGGATCCCGCGGCCAGACCTTAGCTCCCCCGGCCCTGCTCCCGGTTCTCCTTCCAACGGCAGCTCATCTCTTCGTCATTCTGCGACCGGAGGTCGCGGCTATGTCGAACTGCCTTACACCCTGCCGCAGGACTCCACCCTCTTTCTCCTTCTACGCGAGAAATCGATCGACGTTTGGAAAAAGAAACTCGACTGGCTCGCGAGCCACGGCGGGATGGTGCTTCTGGATACTCACCCCGATTACATGTCGATCGGTCAAACTTGGCCTCGACGGGAACAGTATCCAATAGAACTCTATCTTGAGCTCCTCGATTATCTCAAGTCGAGATATGAGGGCGAGTATTGGCAGCCTTTGCCCCGTGAAGCGGCAGCCTGGGTCAAGCAAACGCGCGGCCTGACGCCAATAAATGGGCACAGTGCAAACGGATCAACCCGCCTCCGCCCGGAACGCAAGGAAAAGATCTGGATTGATCTCGATAATACGCCGCACGTTCCTTTCTTCGAACCGATCATTGATGAGCTTCAATCCCGGCGCTATCCGGTTCTCATCACGGCTCGTGACGCCTTTCAGGTCTGCGAACTAGCTGATCGAAAGGGCTTGCCTTACATCCGGATCGGCCGCCACCACGGTAAGAATCCGGCTCGCAAAATTGCCGGGCTGATGCAGCGATCGCTCCTTCTCGCTCCTACCATTCTGCGGGAAAAACCGCTCCTCGGTGTCTCTCATGGGTCGCGCTCACAAATTTTCCTCGGTAATTGGTTTAGAATTCCCAGTCTGCTGATCGAGGACTACGAGTATTGTCGCTTTCCCGTGACGATGCGCCCGTCCTGGGTCATGGCGCCCTCGATCATCCCGGACACGATGTTACCGTGCCGAAATGGTAACATTCGCAAGTATCATGGGATTAAGGAAGACGTCTATGCGTGGAAGCTTGAGCCCGACCACCGTTTAATGAATGAGCTTGGGCTATCTGATGATGACCTGGTCGTAACTGTGCGACCGCCTGCGACTGAGGCTCACTACCATAACCCGCAAAGCGACGACCTTTTTGAAGCCTTTATGGACCGCGCTTGCCGGAACGCGATCGTAAAAGTCATTCTCCTGCCGCGTAACACGAAACAGTCGCAGGCGATCCAAAAGCAGTGGTCGAATTGGTTTGAGCAAGGAAGAATCAAAATACCCGACGGAGCCGTCGACGGCCTCAATCTCCTCTGGCATTCCGATTTGGTTATTAGCGGGGGCGGCACCATGAATCGGGAGGCCGCTGCCTTGGGTGTCCCGGTTTACAGCATCTTCCGCGGCCATGTCGGAGCGGTCGATCGCAAGCTAAGCGCGGAGGGTCGTCTCACCATGATTAAGTCGGTCGAGGAGGTCGAAACCAACATAGCTCTGCAAAAGCGACCGCGGTCCACAATCGCGGAGGCGACTTCGCGCTGCACCCTGCACCAGATCGTTGACGGGATCGAGGAAATCGCCGAGTTCGCGCGCCGCTACACAAGGAACGGCTTCTAGATGATTGATAAGCTGAAAATCGCTGTCGTCGCCGGGGCGCGGCCGAACTTCATGAAAATCGCGCCGCTTATCAAGGCGTTTGAAGCGCATAACAGCCAGGGGGAGGGGAGACGAATCGGCTGGCAACTGATTCACACCGGTCAGCATTACGACGCAAAGATGTCGGAGATATTCTTTGCCGAACTCGGCATCCCCGCGCCCGACATTAATCTCGAGGTCGGCTCCGGCTCGCACGCCGCGCAAACCGCCGGGATCATGGCTGCGTTCGAGCCGGTTCTGGAACATTCAAAACCGGATTGGGTCGTAGTCGTCGGGGATGTGAATTCCACCATGGCCTGCACCCTCGTTGCGGCTAAGATGGGAATTCGCGTCGCCCATGTCGAAGCCGGCCTGCGCAGTTACGACCGCACCATGCCCGAGGAGATAAACCGCGTCGTGACTGACTCACTGGCCGACTTACTCCTTACTCCGTCCGAAGACGCCAACGACAACCTGAGAAAGGAAGGTATCCCCGCATCGAAGATCCGCCTCGTGGGAAACATTATGATTGACTCAGTCATGACTCACCTGCAGAGCGGGAGTAACGGCCGAGTCCTGGAGCAATTAAAACTCGAGGATAAAAACTTCCTTTACGTAACCTTGCATCGTCCGAGTAACGTCGATCGCCGGGAATCACTTCGGGCGATCGTGAACGAGCTCGACACAATTTCCAAGCAGCTTCCCGTCGTCTTCCCGCTTCATCCCAGGACCAGGCAACGAATGAAGGAATTCGAGATTGCCTTCGAGCCAGGTAATGGCGTGCAAATCTTGGAGCCGATCGGCTACAACGACTCCCTTGCCTTGACCAAACACGCCCGCTGCGTTCTTACCGATTCCGGCGGGTTACAGGAAGAGAGCACCTTCTTTGGCACGCCCTGTCTTACCTTGCGTCCCAACACCGAACGTCCCATCACCATCCATGTCGGCAGCAACCGCCTGACGCAGCTCGAAACCCTGCGTTCTGACCTCAGGAACGCGGTCGCAAACGGCCGGCAAAGCCAGGTCCCACCTCTCTGGGACGGAAAAACCGCCGAGCGCATCGTGCAGTGTCTGCTCGATGCTTAAGTCCCCGTCTTGGTTCACCATATCTTCGGTGATAACGCACAAACGGGGACATCCAGGAGCCAAATTCGAGGCTCCAGAATGCCAAACTGGCCTTCGGGTGCTCGATCCCAGGCTTCGGTTCGTCGATTCCGGACTTGGGTTCGACGAGTCCATGCTTGGGGTGGCGAGGTCCGCGCTTGCAGTGCTCGTCGAAAACTTTGGTAGTCGACCACTCAGCCCCGAAGTGGCCGAGCATCCGGGTCGTGATGCGAAGGGTTGAAAATTGTTCGACTAGCCCGCCATGGTCAAAGCCGGCGTGCCTTGAGTCCGCAAGCATGCTGACGGTGATTCGAGCCCGCAACGGCGAATACCACCATCTCTTCGTCGCCTTGTTTTGTCCACTCTATTATTAGATGTCGATTAGGGTCACAGTCTTTTCTTTTGTTGTTCTATGGCTGTCCCTCTATGCGTGGCGCAACTGGTTTCGGGCCCTTTGTGGTGCGGTGGTTCTGATGGCTTTTCTTCAGCACCCGGATATTCCCAAGAGCATTCTCGGCATTACGGGATTTAATCTTTGGAACTTCTTGGTCTTGAATGTCCTGGGAAGCTGGCTTCTACACCGCCAAGGAGAAGGTTTGGTATGGGACATGCCGCGCGGAGTAAAATCGGCCTTTCTGCTGTATCTGGCGGTGATCATTTGGGCCTTTTTGCGTTTCGTAATTGATCCAACGCAGTTTTACAGTTTTGGCAGGGATGAGATCGTCGTGGATTACCTGATCAATCCTCTAAAATACCTGATTCCGTGCTTTCTCCTCTACGACGGTTGCAGGACGCAGGATCGCGTCGTTTGGGGACTTTCCTCTATTGTTCTCTTGTATCTACTGCTCGCAATGGAAGTGGCGCGTCACATGGGACTCCAGATCGATCTTTCAGGATCCGAACTAAGCAGCAAGGCGGCGAAGGTGATCAATCATTCCACCGGATACAATCGTGTGGATATGTCGATGATGCTGGCGGGTGCGAGCTGGGCGACACTTGTTTTTTCGCAATTGATGCCCACTAAGCGACTCCGCTGGTTGTGCTGGGGCGCGGCGGTTGTGATGCTCTGGGCTCAAGCCATGACTGGTGGACGAGCGGGCTATGTCACTTGGGGATTCGTAGGACTGATCTTTTGCCTGGTGAAGTGGCGCAAACTCCTGCTTTTTTTGCCGGTGGCAGTGATCCTGATCAGCGTCGCCATTCCGGGCGTCAAGGAGAGAATGCTGGAAGGGTTTGGTGGCCGCCATGGAGACTCTGTTGAACAGACAGATTCGTCTGAGATCACCTCGGGCAGAACGGACATGTGGCCGTACGTGATCGCGAAAATCAAGCAAGCCCCGCTGCTTGGATATGGCCGCCTCGGAATTATTACAACAGGTTTGTCTAGTGACCTTCAGGTTGAGATAGGTGAGGGCTTTGGTCATCCTCACAATGCTTACCTTGAAATCCTGCTTGACGATGGTGTCCTCGGTTTTCTCTTCATTTTGCCAGTGTATGTCATGATTACCCACCGGTCTTTTCGCCTGTTTTGGGAGGGAGAATGCATGCTTTATCAGGTGGCTGGCGGTATGGCGTTGGCGCTGTTTCTTGCCCTCTTCTTTGCGGCATTCGGAGCCCAGACTTTCTATCCTCGCGAGAGTGCGTTGGGAATGTGGGCTGCTGCGGGTATCGCGCTGCGAGTTTGGGTGGAACGTGACGCCGGGTCGATGGCGTTGCTTGGAGAAGTGGCGACTGATGACGCGGCAGATGAATCGACGCTGCCGGAAGCCGTTTTGCTTTAAGTGCGCCCTACCACCGCGCGAAGAGTCAAATGATGCGTGTCCTTGTTACTGGCGCGGCCGGCTTCATAGGCAGCCATCTCACGGAGCTTCTGGTTCGCGAAGGCTTCACGGTCCGGGCGTTCGTTCACTACAATTCAAGTGGTCGCTGGGGAAATATCGAGCAACTGTCCCCGTCGATTAGGCACGAACTGGAGATTGTTCCCGGGGATATTGCCGATAGCCGTTCGGTCGCTCAGGCCGTTTCCGGATGTGACTGGGTTTTTCATCTTGCCGCGCTCATCGGAATTCCTTACTCCTACACAGCGCCAGCTTCCTATGTCCAAACCAACGTGGTCGGCGTCCTAAATGTGCTCGACGCCTGCCGCGATCATTCGGTTCAGCATTTGATTCACACTTCGACCAGCGAGACATACGGTTCGGCCCAATATGTCCCGATTGACGAGAAGCATCCGCTTGTCGCTCAGTCGCCCTACTCCGCGACCAAAGCTGCGGCGGACAAGCTAGCTGAAAGTTATTGGCTTAGTTTCCGCACGCCGGTCACCACGGTTCGGCCCTTTAACACTTATGGACCACGTCAGAGCCAGCGGGCCATCATTCCCACGATTATCACTCAGGCGCTAAGCGGAGAACGGCTAAGGCTGGGCAATCTCGAGCCCGTTCGCGACCTAACTTATGTCACAGACACCGCGGCTGGTTTTCTTGCGGCGGCCCGTTCGGAGCGGACTGTGGGAGAACTGATCAATCTCGGCGTCGGCACGGGTGTCTCAGTACGGGAACTGGTGCGACGGGTTGGGGAACTCATCGGACGCGAGCTTGCGGTCGATGTGGAGCCGGTTCGCGTTCGACCTGAGGGGAGTGAAATAGTGCGGTTGATCAGTGACAATCGAAAAGCATTGTCGCTGACCAATTGGACGCCAAAGATCGATATTCAGAGCGGGCTTCGTGCAACCTTTGAGCACATTCAGGGACACCCGTCAGACTACGTCGCCGGGGGATACGTCGTCTAACTGCGGGACGAAGAGCTAGTAAATGAGTAGCACAAGCAGCGGAGTCAGGACAGTGATTTTGGCGGGAGGCAAGGGGACTCGTTTGCGTCCCTTGACTGCGGTCTTTCCGAAGCCGCTTGTGCCGTTGGGGGACAAGCCGGTTTTGGAGATACTGCTTCGACGCCTTGCAGCTTCTGGTCTTACTCAGGTGAGTATTTGCACGGGATATCTCGGGGAACTCATCCAAGCGGTTTGCGGTGATGGCAGCAGGTTCGGACTCGAGATCGAATATGTCAGTGAGGAGCAACCGCTCGGAACCGCAGGTCCACTCTCCCTGATCAACAATCTGACTGATCCGTTCCTCGTCATGAACGGAGACCTGCTTACAACCCTCGATTTCCGTGAGATGCTGCGCTACCACCAAACTGAGCGGGCCAATTTCACGGTCGCAGTGTTCCCGCGCCAGGTGCAGATCGACTTTGGTGTAATCGAATTTGACCAGGAGAGAGAATTCAACGGTTATCGGGAAAAACCAACCTATCACTTTGAGGTCAGCATGGGGGTCAACGTCATCAGCCTTAATGCCCTCCGTCATGTTCCAAGAGGAGAACGGCTTGACATGCCGGACCTTGTTCTGCGGGTTTATCAGAGCGGCGGTCGGGTCAAATGTTACCGGCAGAAGTGTGAGTGGCTCGACATTGGGCGGATGGATGACTATGCACGCGCCCAGGACCAGTTCTCTCAGAACAACACCGTTTACCTTGAGGCACCCTCGGCCTTGTCGCCGATCTGACTCTTTCCCATGCTCGGATTCAGTGGCGAAGAGACTCTCGGACGGTCCCCACGGGCGGTTGTTAAGGGGACTGATCGGCCGATCTCGGTCTGTTTACTCATCAGCAGTCTGGAGTACGGGGGAGCTGAACGACAGGTAGTTGAACTGGTGCGTGCTTTCGACCGGAGCCGAGTGATTCCTTTTGCTTGTTCGCTCTCGCCGAAGGTCCCTCTGGGGGCGGTCCTTCGTCGACCTGAGGAAGACCTTTGCGTGGTGGAAAAGCGAAATCGCTTTGACATCACGACGATCTGGCGCGTTGCGCATGTTCTTCGACAGCGACAGGTAGATGTCATCCATGGGTTTCTCCTAGATGCTGAGATTGTGGCCCGGTTGGCCGCGCCCCTCGCTCGCGTGCCGGTCGTGATCGCCTCGGAACGAAACACGGATTACGTCCGCCGTCCCCTGCACCACGCGGCCTTACGTCTTACTCAACCACTCTTTGATGTCATGGTGGCTAACTCTCATGCGGGAAAAGCCTTTAACATCCGTACGCTCGGCTTGGATGAATCGCGGATTAAAGTGGTTTCCAACGGTGTCGATACCGGGCGGTTCAGACCGGATCGCGCAGCCGGCATGACTCTTCGCCGCGAGTTAGGGATTGACGGCACCGCTGGCGTCGTGACGATGGTCGGCAGCTTCAAACGCCAGAAAGGACATGCCGCCTTTCTCCAAATGGCGGCCCGGGTGCGCGCGGCTTTTCCTGAAACGTTTTTCCTCATCGTAGGAGAACCGTTTCGGGACGACTCCGCGGCGAGTCATGATTACAAGGCGGAGATGATTGAGTTGGCGCGATCCTTGGGATTACAAGGTCGCTGTCTATTCCTTGGCCACCGCAAGGACATGCCGTCCGTCTATAACGCCTCTGATGTCACGGTCCTTCTTTCCAATCGTGAAGGCACTCCCAATGTTGTTCTCGAGTCCATGGCCTGTGGCATACCGGCTGTTGTTTCAGACGTCGCGGACAATCGTATGATTATATCAGATGGAGAGGATGGGTTTGTTGTCTCGGTGCAAGATGTGGAGGAGGCGACAGTACCGGTTTGCGAGCTCCTGCGGGAACCGCGGAAACGAGCAATGTTCGGTGAGAACGCAAGAAATAAGACAATCGAGAAGTTCTCCTTCGCTGCAGCGACGACCAGATTAGAGCAAATCTACCGTTCGTGCCTGGCTGGAAGCGCGCGTCCGTCATCATAGGTTTGTCGTCTCGGAGTTTGAACCATTTCGCTGGTCTAACCGATCTTCTGACTAGATGCTGAGAAACATTGGCATCACCATCTTCGATCGTGCCGGCCTGGAACGTCTCATTGCCTCGACTCTTTCCGGTTTGACCACGGCGCCGAGGATTCTCGAAGCCGGTTGCGGCTCGGTCACAAACATTAAGCTGCCTGCCGAAAGTCAAATCACCGGACTCGATATTTCGCAGCGCGAACTGGATGCGAACCGAATCTTATCCGAACGGATCGTTGGCGATCTGCAGACCTACGAATTTCCCGCCGACACCTTCGACCTGATCGTGTGCTGGGATGTGCTTGAACACCTGCCTCGGCCCGAGATGGCTCTGGAGCGGTTCGTTGGGGCACTAAAGCCCGGCGGTTTGCTCCTGATTAAAATCCCCAACCGCAATTCCGTTAAGGCGACGATCGTTCGTCTCACGCCCTACTGGTTTCATTGCCTCGTCTACAGAGGTCTTTACGGCCACCGGTTCGGGAGTCCGGGAGTTATTCCCTTCCGCACTTTCTTTCGACGCGCGATTGGACCCCATCGGCTGGAGGCTTTCGCGAAACAAAAGGAGCTTTGCACCGAGCTCTGCCAGATGTTCGAATCGAAAATTCAGCTTCGCTTTCGGGAAAAACTCGGGATCGGAGATCGTCTCATCACAATCGGCGAGTGGTTTGTTCGAATTGTTAGCTTCGGCAGGCTTACTCTGATTCTTTCGGAATGCACCTATGTCTTCCGCAAGAAAGCGGCTTTAGCCTATACGCCTGGTCGCGGATCATGAGCACGAGAGAACTCCTTTACATTCTTTCTCCCAGTTACAGTGGATCGACGCTTCTCACGATTCTTCTCGCGGATCACCCCCGGATCGCGACGGTCGGGGAACTCAAGGCTTCGTCGATGGGGGATCCGGGTCAGTACTTTTGTTCCTGCGGGTCGATTCTTTGCCAGTGCAGTTTTTGGAGCAGCGTAGAACAGGAGATGAATGCGCGGGCGCGCCGGTTTTCACTGAATCGCTTCGGCACTCACCTCAGGCACGACGGGCGTGTATTCGGGCAGCTCGCGACCTGGGAAGTACGACATTCGTCCTTCAGATGTGCCGGCAGCTGGTTGCTAAGAGCCTGGCCGCCTTTTCGCTCGAAGCTGAGCGCTGTCCTTGAGCAGAATCGCTTGCTCATCGACCTCATCACCCGAATTCAAAGGGGCCAAATCTTCCTTGATGCTTCCAAAGATCCGGAACGATTGGTGCACTTCCAGAAGAGCTCATTCTGGAACATCAAGGCGATTCACCTCATGCGAGATGGTCGTGGCGTCGCCAACTCCTACATGAAGCACAATCGCGTGGGAATGGCCGCAGCTGTTCGGGAGTGGTCTCTTGCCGATCTTGCCTGTAAACGGGCCCGGGCAGTTCTCCCGCAACCGAATGTCCTGACGGTTCGGTATGAAGATTTGTGTCGCAACCCTCGTGAAATGCGAAACAGCATTGTGCGATTCGCAGGTCTCCCCGCAGAAAACAATGGGAATCGCTCGCGGTCGAATCTGCATATTCTTGGAAACGAGATGCGGCTTGCGGCCTCGAGAGACATTCGGTGCGACGAGAAATGGCGGCACGAGTTGTGCGCAGCCGACTTGCACATATTTGAGAAGGCAGCCGGAGTTGCCAACCGGGAAAACGGTTACGAATGAGTGATACGTCTGTCACCAAAAAAGCCACCCCATTGCCTGATCTGCCGGGCGCGGGAATGGCCGAGGCTGGCGCGCTGCCTGCGCAGGATCTGACTGGTCGGCAACAACTGGTGAGCAACGTCCTTTTCAGTTGGGGCGGTCAGATGGTCTTCATCGTGGCCGGTTTCATCATGCCGCGGATGATCGACCATCATCTTGGTCAGGCGGTGCTTGGTCTCTGGGATTTTGCCTGGTCGCTCGTAGCCTACTTCCAGTTTATTGAGGCTGGTATTACCGGGTCGGTGAACCGCTATGTGGCCCGGTATTGGGCCATCCAAGATATTTCTTCGATTAAACGGATCGTTACCTCGGCGACGATGATTCTGGCCTTGTCAGGCACATTGATCCTGATCCTCAGTGGCGGTCTTTCCGCACTGCTCCCGTACTTGTTTTCCGACCAGCTGGGGACGCATGTGTTTGGAGCACGCGCCGCTGTTTTTTGTCTTGGTGCTTCCCTTTGTGTGCAGACAGCTCTTGGTGCCTATAACGGGGTCGTCGCCGGTTGCCATCGCTGGGATTTGCTGAACATCAACCGGGGCGGCTGGCAGTTCGCAACCACTGCCGCAATGATCGGGGCCTTGGTAATGGGGGGAGGGTTGCTTTCCCTCGCGGTGATCACTCTGATTGGAGAGACTTGCGGTCAGGCTGGACGTGTTGTGATTGCTTATCGCGTCTGCAAGGGGCTCAGGCTAACCCCCTCGCTGGTCAACCGGGCGACAATCGGTGAGCTTTATGTCTATGGCGCCAAGATTCTCGTTCCGAGCATTTCCAACATGCTCTTGAATTCGGCCACGAGCACCCTGATGGTCGCCTATCTGGGCCCTGCGGCTCTTGCTCTCTTCGCGCGCCCCCGCGCTCTGATCCGGCAGATCGACTCGCTGGTTCGCCGCATGACCATGGCACTGATTCCTACCGTCAGTTCGCTGGAAGGCGCAGGCGATATAGCCGCGATCCGGAGCCTGTTGATCAAGTCAGTCCGCTATACCCTCTACATTATTTTGCCGGCGGTGATCGTCCTCACGATTTTCGGTGGCGCCGTCATGCAACTCTGGATGGGCCCCCGATATGCTGCCGGCTTGCTGGTGGCGGTCCTGACTCTCGGCTCTTTTGGCCCACTGGCCCAGACCCCGATGCTCTGTGTCCTTGCCGGTCTTAACTCCCACGGTCGTCCCGGTGTTGCCCAATGCATCGCGTCGGGATTGGCGGCGCTCCTCGTTTACGTGGCCCTCGGTCCGCTCCATCTTGGAGTCATCGGAGCTGCTCTCGGGGTCAGCGTGCCTTTCGCTCTTACCGGCATGGTCTACAATTCCATCGTCGTTTGTCGCCGACTGAGCATGCGTCTAGGCGAGTACGTTTGGACCGTGTCATGGAAACCGATTCTCCATCTGCTGCCCTTTGTCATCATCCTGCTCGTGTGCCGATTTTGCTTTGCAAGATCTCAGCTTATTGGCCTGGCCGCCGGCTTGGCTGCTGGGTGTCCTGTTTTAGCGTTTGTATATTGGCGGAAGGTGCTTCCGGTAGCCCTAAAACACACGATCCTCGATCGTCTCAGTCGGCGTTCTTCCCTTTCCCGGGAAGCCGATCGACGATTACCGGTGGCTCACAGCATCTAAAGTGTGAAAACTTGTTGTAACCTGCCATGCCAATCGAGCTTTTTTACCCCGACATGAATGCGTCACCTATTAAAAAAACCGTGGTACCGCAAGAGAATCAGGCTGGGGCGATAGCCAGAGCATCAACAGGTGGGCTTGCCCAGATCTGGATGGCGCGCATTTGCTTTCGCCTTGGGGTTGCGATTCATCTTCTTGTGCTTTCCTTGCTTCAAGCATGGCGCCGCTGGATCAAGCCTACGACAAAACGCGAAGCTGATGGTGTAACCATTCTTCTAACTGGAACCTTTTACTCTGATAACTGGCTCATGAACAAGATTCGCCCGCTCGTTGGCTGTGAGCGGACGAAGGCGATCTACATCGTTTGTACTCGAGAAATCGTGCCGATGGAGAAAGTTCATCATCTCGCCCCTCCTCGTTGGTTGTGCAAGACCCTGGGCGACACTCCGGCCCGGCTTCTGATGTTTGGGTTGGTCGCAGTTCGCATTCGCCCCAACGTTATCGGTGGATACCATTTGTTGGCGAACGGGTTGGCCGCCCAGATGTTGGCGTTGCTCGTCGGCGCCAAGTCAGTCTATCTTTCCTGCGCGGGTCCAAACGAAGTGATCGGGGGCGGCTACCGAACCGGATCCTGGTTTCGATTGCTAAGACGTCCCGATCCCGTCCTCGAAAGACAATTGTTAGCCGCCGTGAGGCGGTTCGACTGCATTGTGGCGAAGGGGCCCAAGACTGCGCATTTCTTTCGCCAATTCGGGGTCAAGACCCTGATCAGCCTGATTCCGGGAGGGATCGACGCCTCCCCACTTCAATACCGCGGTGAGTCCAAGCTTTTCGACATCATGATTCTTGCTCGTCTCTACAGCGTCAAACGCATCGACATATTTATCAGAACGGTAGAGGCTCTCAGGAACAGCGGGTTTTGCGTTCAGGCAGCGATCGTAGGCTCTGGAGAAGACGAGAACGATCTCCGCAAATTGACCGAGGAGTTGGGCCTTGCCGAGGCCATTAAGTTTGCGGGTCATCAGGATGACATTGGGTGGTGGCTGAAGCGTGCCAGGGTGTTTGTCCTCACATCTGAGAGCGAAGGTCTCGCAATGTCGCTCGTAGAAGCGATGATGGCCGGCTTGCCGGCAGTGGTTCCGGATGTTGGCGAATTAGGGATGCTGGTCGCGGACGGAGTTAACGGATATTTGGTTGGAGATCTGGCGCCTGAATCTTTTGCGGCAAAGATCGCAAATCTCTTGACAGATGATGTGACTTGGGCGCGGTTCTCAGCCGCCGCTTCACGTGCCGCGAGGGAAATGGACTTGCATTCAACGAGCAGGGAATGGGAGGCAATTTTCCGCCACTTGGGACTTTTGGCAGATCCACAGGCCCCGACCACCATGGTTCGGCAGTCGGCGGCTGCCGTGCAATAGGACCAAGGACTGCTTTTCTATTGCAACAATGAGGATCCGGACCAATTCTTCAAGACAAGCGTAGCGGTCGCAGTTGCAATGATCATTCGCGAGGCGAGGCAAGCGGATAAACCGGCCTGGAATTCAGTTGCGCAAGCGAGCGCTTATTCGAGCTATGCTCATACTTGGGAATGGAAAGAGGCGTTAGAGCGCGGCTTTGAGGTGAGATCCTTGTGCTTGGTGGCCGAGGACAAAGGCGTCATCGTAGGAATCTACCCCGGCTATCTCTGGCCACGGTTTTCTCAAAGCGGCCGGTTTGTCCGACTGAAGACATCGCTTCTTCGGTCGGCTCGCGTCCTTTGGTCGCCCTTTTGCCAGACCTGGGACTATGGTGGCCCCTGCCTGGTAGATGGCGTAAGCGATGCGCGCGCCGTCTTCCTCGAACATATGGAGCGGCTCGCGAAATGGCGCGGTGTGACTGATATCTGGGTTTCTCCCTTTCGGGATCCCGCTCTTCAGGAGCACCTTCGATCGAGAGGTTACGACACGATCCCACGTTATACTGCAATGATCGATTTGGCCGAGTCCGAAGACGATCTCTGGAAGAATCTAAAAGGGGAAACACGTTCGCAGATCAGACAGGGTCAGCGGTTCGGTCTGGAAACAGTCGAGAATACGACCCCTGAAGGTCTGAACGAGTTTTACAAATGTCTTCGCAGCGTCTCTGACCGAACAGCGATGAAACTTCCCCCGAGGCTCTTCTTCGAGGCGCTTTTTGAGATTCTCGTGCGTGCCGGGATGGCTCGGATCTACGCCGTCCGCCAGGAAGGCAAAACGCTGGGAAGCGCGCTCTTCCTATGCTACAAAGGAACACTGGTGGCTCGTTACTGGGCGGCATTTCAGGAGGCGCTGAAGCTGCGGCCTTACCATGTGCTGATCTGGCACATCTTGACGGAAGCAAAGCGAATGGGTTATCATACGTGTGACTTCGGTGGGATGCCGCCCGACCCGGAGAACGGGATTTACAAATTCAAAAAAGGGTGGGGCGTGGATATTGAGCACGTCGATTGGTTCGTGAAACCGATTGGGCTGGGGCAGCCGGTAGCGCTGGCCAAGAGCGTCGTCGCACGTTTCACCAGAGGCAACGGCGCGCCAGTTTCAGCAACGCTGCTGTGAAACGAAACCGAGCCCTGATTCTGGGGGGAGCGGGCTTTCTCGGTAGCCACGTCGCCCAGACCTTCATCGATGCTCAGTGGCAGGTCGGCGTGATCGATGGACTGGTTCCAGGAACAGGTGGCACACCGGAGAACCTCGCCAACTGTCGGGGTGACCTTCATTCTGTGGTTCTTAAGAGAATCGAAGAGACAGAGAACCTGACAGAGCACATCCTTTGGGCAAATATCATCGTCGATGCAATCGCCTTCACGGGGCACCTGATCGGGTTTCAAGACCCGCTGATGGACACAAGTTGCAATCTCCTTTCGCATCTTCACCTGGTTCAGGCCCTCAGGAAATCCTCCGGCAAGCGTGTCATTTACCTGGGAAGCCGCGGCCAATACGGTGCTGCCTCCGGCGCCCACATTATCGAGGAGACACCTTGCAAACCGCTCGATCCGCAGGGTATTAACAAGCTGGCGGCGGAACATTTTCTGCGGATCTACGGTCAAGCAAATCAGTATGAGACCGTTTCGCTGCGTCTGACCAATTGTTTCGGTCCCCGACAACGGATCAATGGCGAGCGCGGCTTGGTTGGCTCTTTCATCCATTCCGTCCTGCAAGATAAACCGATCGAAATCTTCGGGAGCCCGGGCCGCAGAAAGAACGTCCTCTACGCCGAGGACGTGGCCAAGATCGTGCTTCAGTTGGCCAGCAAGGAGTGGAAAGGATTTCAGATCTTCAATGTCGGCGGCGAGGAAGTATCTCTTCGAGAATTGCTAGAGGCAATCTTGGAAGCTGTGGGAAAGGGCGGTTTCACCGTCAAACCTTTCCCTGAGGAAGTAAAAAAGATCGACGTTGGAGAAGCAAACTTTTCCGACGAGAAACTCAACAGCTTTCTCGGATCGAGACAAAGAACACCAATACGGGAAGCCATCCCCCTAACGGTGCAGTATTTCAAAGAGAACCGGGGAAAGGAACGACCATGATTTGGCGTTGTGATTTATCGAGGCAACACGCGGTCTATAAGGACGAGATCGCTTCGGCGGTCGCGCGAGTTCTGGAGTCCGGTCTCTATACCTTGGGGCCGGAAGTTCGAGCCTTCGAAGAAGAGTTCGCCCGTTACGTCGGTGTTCCGCATTGCATCGGAGTCGCCAATGCAACCGACGGGCTAACTCTGGCGTTAATGGCTTTGGGTGTTGGTCCCGGGGACGAAGTCATCAGCACTCCTTTCACCGCGATTCCCACGGTCTCGGCGATCGTCGACGCGGGAGCCACTCCAGTCTTCGTCGATATTGATCCCGAAACTTATCTGCTGAACGCCGAACTTGTCGGGGCAGCAGTGACCTCCCGCACCAAGGCGGTCATGCCGGTGCACATTTTTGGGAATGTGTTTGATGTCCGACGGCTAAGAGCACATCTGCCGCGGGAGATTCCGATTGTCGAGGACGCCGCGCAGGCTCATGGCGCGTCGATC
This sequence comes from Chthoniobacterales bacterium, assembly GCA_036825615.1. Lineage (GTDB taxonomy): Bacteria > Verrucomicrobiota > Verrucomicrobiia > Chthoniobacterales > UBA10450 > JAICXG01. Next base: position 162,267 of record DAISXY010000001.1, on the reverse strand, counting down.
GACGGCATCATGGCCGGCGCAATGGGAGATCTTGGCGTCTTCAGTTTCTATCCGACCAAGAACCTCGGCGCCATTGGCGACGGCGGCGCCATTGTGACCGACCGCGCAGACCTAGCGGAAAAGCTCCGCAGGTTGCGCATGTTCGGCATGGTGGACAAGGACCACATCGATTCGGCTGGCGTCAACTCGCGCCTCCACGAACTCCAGGCAGCGATCCTCCGGGTCAAGCTGCGTCACCTCGAGGAAATGAATCGGCAACGAACGATCCTGGCCGAGCGCTACAAACAAGCGCTCGCACAAAATGGGTTCGCTTTTCAGAGGATACCTTCGGGAGTGACCTGTAACTATCATGTCTTCGTCGCGGAGACGCCAGGCCGGCGTGATGAGCTAATCGAATTTCTCGCCCAACGCCAAATCCAGACCAACATTTATTATCCCTTTCCGCTCTCGAGACAAAAAGCATTGGCGCACTTTGGCTATACCGAGAAGGATCTCCCGGTGGCGGAAGCGCTTTGCCGCCGAGTGCTCGCCCTGCCGCTCTACCCTGAGTTGTCCGAAAGCGAACAACAAACGGTCATCGACGCGATTCATGAGTTTTTCGAGTCGGTTCTCATCCAGAGTATATCTGGCAAGGGCGAACAGCCGCCGAAGCAGAAGAGCGTCGTGAGTCTTGAGAAACCAGTTATTTCGGTAAAATAGTCGGCCGGACAATTGAACGCTGCCTCGCGAGAGAAAGCGCCCGAGAGTTTGAAAAAGATTTGTTTCATTAGCCTCAAGAGCTACGATCTCCTGAGCCACAGCGCGGAGCCCTCGTTCATTGGCGGGGCAGAACGGCAGCAGGTGTTGGTAGGTCGCGGCCTGCGGGAATTGGGTTACGACGTGAGTTTTATCACGCTAGGGCCGGACCGGGCAGGGGATACTTGGTGCGACGGGATTCGCGTCTTGCGCGCTTATGACCCCAATCGCGGGTTCCCTGGTCTTCGGGCTCTAATGCCTCGTTGGACCGGTCTTTGGTCGGCAATGCACCGGGCTAATGCAGACATTTATCACCAGATGTGTGCTGACATGGAAACGGGTCAGGTGGCTGGGTGGTGTCGTCGCCATGGCCGGAAATTTATCTTTTCCGTTGCCTCGGACGCCGATTGCGACTCCAAACTTCCCTTATTGAGAACGAGGCGGCAGCGGTGGTTCTATCGCTACGGTTTGCGCCACGCCGACCGAGTCATCACCCAGACCACGTTGGAGCAAAGCGCTCTGAAACGGTCTTTCGGGATCGACTCGACGATTATCCAGAGCTGCGCGTTGGACGCTGCGTCGCCGATCTCCTTAGAATCGCAATGTCCCAAGGGCAAGCGTCCCTGCCTGCTCTGGGTTAGCCGAATCGTTCCACTCAAGCGTCTGGAATGGTTCCTTGCGGTGGCGGAGAAGTGCCCTAACTACGATTTCGTTGTAGCTGGAGGTGGCGACGAAGAAGATCCCTATGTGCGCAAGGTCCTATCAAAGGCGGCACAAATTTCAAATGTCCGGGTGTTGGGTCGGGTTCCGGATCCAGAGTTGTGGCGGGCATATGGCCGCGCCGATCTGCTGCTCGACACAGCGGCTATCGCGGGGGTGCCGACCACCTTCCTCGAGGCCTGGGCCCACGGCGTTCCGGTGGTATCAACGGTCGACCTGGACGGGGCCTTGGAGAACAACCGAATCGGGATCGTTGTCTCCAGCATCGAGGGGATGGTCCGAACCGTCTCGTACCTGCTAACCGACCCTGCGACATGGATGGCGTATTCGCGATCATCGCGAGCCTATTACGTCAACCATCATACTGTGGGGGCGGTCTGCCGGCGTTATGTGGAACTGCTTGAAGGAATGTACGCGTCGCAGGGAAAATCCGGCTTTCACCGTCAAGCTATCGTTGCGTCCGCGCCCGCGGCGGACCGTCGCCGATGCTAAGCAAGCTCGTTCAAGATTGCGGCATCGCTGTAGAAAAAAATGCAGAGCCCAAACACTTCGCTGTCAGTTAGATGCGCGTAGAACCGAAAAATAATTGTTGCGCTCCGGCACGATCTCGTTCAGCGGTTTGTCCGAACAAAACGCCAATCAACTGGTGGCTTGAAAGCTGCTTTTTTTATACCCACAATGATTTCTATCCGGCTGCGCCTGCGGGTTTTCGTATTCCTTCTCTGCCACTCAATCCTTCTCGTGCTTCCCGTGACTGCCGATGCCACCCTCACGGCCAACGCCGGTCCCGATAATGCGGTCGGGTATGATGTTCCAGTGGTGCTTGATGGGAGCGCGTCGAGTGACTCCGGTGGAGCAAGACTGACCTATCTCTGGCAGCAAACGGGCGGCGCGGTTCATCTCGACATGATTGGACAGGATCGGGTCAAACCGATGATCATCTCCGCGCATGTTGCCGGCACTTACACCTTCACTCTTACGGTGGGCAACGGCACCACTACCGCGACAGATACAATGACGCTCACGATCAGCGCACCGACCGGAATGGCTCGCTATGTTGACAATACTATTGCCGCCACTTGTTCTGGGTCAACCTATTCGATAGCCAACCGGGCATGCAACGGTAGCGACGGACCGGGATACAAGACTATACAGGAAGCAGCCAACGTCGTGAACCCCGGAGATACGGTTTATATTCGGGGCGCGACCTATACTCATACGACGACCAGCCAGTTGAATAGCCAACCTTACGTCCACATCACGCGGACCGGCACTGCAATTCAACCGATTCGGTTTCAGAACTACAACGGGGAATTTGTCGAACTCGTCGGGCTTGGATTCAGTGACGCAGACAATAACAACGATGGCTACGGCGACGGTCCGCTCAACGTCGGCGTAAGGGAAGATATCATCTGGATAGACACGGGAGCAGACTACAATCAAATCGTCGGCCTCACTGTTCATGAGGCGAATCATTACGGAATCTATCCCTGTGCGAACTATTGCTACATCGAGAACTGTCGTGTCTACAATTCGTGGTTCGAGAACATTTACTTTACGAACACCAGCATCTCTACCCCGGTTTATGGAATCGTGGCTCGCTGGGTTGAATCGATGTGGGCAAGACACGGAAGCGGGATAACTGTTGGAATAAATGGGAGCACCCGTGCGGATATCGATAATTGTGCGGCGGTTGATTGCCTCCTTTACATGAACGGGTATCTGCCGAACGGCGACAGGATACTGCCGCTCGCGGGCGACCCAGAGGGCGGCGGAAATTCGGACGGATATACGATTAGTAAGAACGTGTTTAATAATACCCCTGGAACGAATTACGCAAATAACGATTACGTGATTAGGAATATCTGCTACCACAATTGCGACGATAACATCGACCTTTCCTCTCAAGACTCTCTAATCGAGGGGAACTATTGTCTTGCGGCTGGTCCAACAGCACAAAACGGCATCAAGGTGTTTAGCCAGGTTACTGGCCTCATTATTCGGGGCAATCTCATGTACTGGAACGAGGGCACGGCACTGCAAAATCGACTCGCACTCGGAGGCGACGTAAAAGTGTGGCAAAATACAGCAGTTCGCAATCATCTCCTGGGTCTCTCCAATATTCCCGGCGACCCGACCGACGGGACGGGAAGTTTTTTCAACAACGCCGGAGCGTTTAATCCCTCTGATTTCGCCAGCGTGACATTGCCCTCGGGGCCCTACAACGCAAACAACTGGGCGAAGGATGGCACAGGAAACGCGCAACACAGTGGCGATCCAAAATTGACAAACGACAACTTCGGCAACCCGTCGCTGACGAATGACATGCCACGGACCGTGACCGATGGGGTGACAAACGGCACGACGACATTCGCAAGCGCGAGCGCCAATTTCACCTCGGACGACTTGGGCAAGGTTATAAATTGCACAGGAGTTCCGGCAAACGATAGAATCACGAAAATAATCGATTCATCGCATGTAATAATGGCCTCGGCGGCGACTGTTAGTGGGAGCGGGTTGACAGCTACGATCGGTCATTACCTCTCGCCCACCGTAACGTATTTCTTGGCCTTAGACTCAGACCCTAGCCATAGCATTTTGGTCAAACGGCAATATATCCTCGACCAGATCCGGCCCGCATTCACACCGACTGCGGCAAGCGGGCTCATCGACGCAGGCCGGGTGATCGACGGGTACCACTGTCCGACAGCAGACGATGACCCGATTACCCCGGCTGACCCGAATGACCCGCGCAGACATTGGAATGGCGCGGCACCGGATATCGGTGCTTTTGAGTATGATCCTAATGCCGGGAACGCGCCCGAAGCACCTAAAAATCTTGTTATCCTGAATTAGGCTCGACTTCATCACGGACTTTCGGTGCTCGGACGCGGTTAAGAACGGCGGAAATGCCGTTTCGACGACGAGAGAAGACACGCCGCATCGAGGTCGCCGTATTCCAGTTGCCGCCCATTGCGCCGGCAAGAACACGCGGGGCTGCTATCCTTCGGCAACCGATTCTCATCTTTCCAAGCGATTTCGCGCGCCCAAGGTACCTCTCTCTGCGTATGTCTTTCGGTTCTCCATTAACAGCTTGGATCTACGATCGAAGCCCGCCAGCGGTGCAGGACCTGATAGTGAGCGAGTATTCTCGGAGGCGCGGGCTCCGCAAGTTTGGGGTCGAATTCGACGAACATCTCGCGGAGCTAGAGAGGATTCAGGCTTACGACTCGGCGAAGCTGAAATCGCTTCAGGACGAGAAGATCCGGCGCACGATCTGGCACGCTAACCGGTACGTACCTCATTACACCAAGCAGTTTGCCGAGATTTGCCTTCTACCAGAAGAGGTTGAGGAACGAACCGACCTCAGTCAACTCCCGTTACTCACCAAAGAAACGGTGCAGGCTGAGGCAGAGAACCTTCGATCAATCCTCTATTCCGGACGAGCCGCCGAGATCATTCACAGCAGTGGCACTTCGGGAAAAGCCATCTCTGTCGCAGTGGCTCCCGGCTACCTCAAGCTGGAGAAGGCTTACCTTTGGCTTCAGCGGCGTTGGTGCGGGCTCAAGCCAGGTGATCGGACCGCGTACTTTACGGGACATCCGGTCGTGCCGATTCCGCGAAAGAAGCCTCCCTTCTGGGTGCACGACAGAGCGGAAGGCAGAACCCTCTTTTCGCTCCAGCACCTGAGTGAACAAAACTTGGCGGCCTATGCTGCCGAGTTGGAGCGATTCGATCCGGAGTTGTTGGTAGGATATCCCACTGCAATTTATCTCATGGCCGCTTATCTCCAGCAGACTGGCAATCGAAGCATTCGGCCCCGAGGCATCTTTACCGCCTCGGAGACTGTTCTGCCGCATCAGCGGGAAATGATTGAAGCCGCGTTCGGCTCTCGTCTGCTTGACCTGTATGGTCAGACGGAATACTGCGGCATGATTATGCAGTGTGAGAAAGGTTCCTATCACATCCAGGAGACATATGGTGTAGTAGAGATATTGGATCCGAACGGCGCACCAAGTGAGCCGGGCGAGATAGGGGAGATCGTTGCCACGGGACTCAACAACATGGCGATGCCTCTTCTACGTTACCGACTGGGTGATACCGCCATCCCCAGGGTCGGTAGCTGTAATTGCGGACGTGGTGGGCGATTGGTCGAGTGTATCGTCGGCCGGATCGAAGATACCATTGTTCTGCCCGACGGCCGGTTGCTTACACGCCTCGATTTCGTTTTCAAAGAGCTTCCCGAGATCAAAGAGGCACAATTGATCCAGGAGACCCTCGATCGGGTGAGAATTCGGCTGGTTCCGGGCCGCGGCTTTACCTCAGCGCAGCGGCTTAAGGTGGAGGAAAACTTCCGGGCTCGCGCAGGAAACGACATTCGACTCGAATTCGAGGTCGTTTCGGAAATTCCAAGGCTCTCGAACGGGAAGTTCCGCTTCGTGATTTCGAAGGTGTCCGTCCTGCCAACGATTCGGCAGACCGGAGAGGTCCTTAGCCTCGCGAGCGAAGAAGAGAAGACGCTTTGATTGAAATCGGAGGCGCGACCCTCGGAACGGCCCCAGCTAGGAAGTGGAATGAAGAGTCATCCCAGAAGAGATGGAATCGGGAGACCGTCCGAAATCTCGAGCTTACAAGCGCCCAGAGTGCTGATTGTTCGCGACCGGTTTACGGCGGGGGGAGGAATTCACCATTATTACAACGCGATCGCACCGCATTTGACGACTCAGGTGGTGTTCACTGATGTAGGGAAGCCGAACTACCCGCAGGGCTCAAGAGTTCATCTGTTCTTGCGAATCACGATCCTGCGGCTCCTGAAGGACTGGATCGTGTTGATCGCGAAGATCGTTTCGTTTCGACCCGCCATTGTTCATGTCAACCCGGGTCTGGATCCCGAGGAAGGTTGCCGGGCCTTGAACCGTGAGGCGGTCAACATCTTGCTGGCGCGCACGCTGGGCTGTCGGGTCCTAGTTTTCTGGCGCGGCTGGTACAATCCGTCGTGCGGAAGCCGGGAATTCCCCGGTGGCACACGCAGTCTTCGCTGCAGCATCTATCAACTGGCCGACGCTCACATTGTTCTCGCTCAGCGGTTCCGAGACGATCTCGTCCAATGGCGTTTTAAGGCCCCAATTTATGTCGAAACCACGGTGGTTGGGGATGAGTTTCTCTCCGAGGCTGTGCAAATCGGGGACAAAGCAGCTTCGCGAACTAACTTATTATTCCTGTCGCGAGTCGAGGTAGCAAAAGGCCTGTTTGAGCTGCTTGAGGCTTATCAGGTTTTAAAACAAAGAAATCCTGCTTACACGCTCAGGATTGCCGGTTCCGGTCCGGATCTGGAGGCGGTGAAGGAACGCGCTAGCCTACTGCAACTGAAGGATGTTTCTTTCCTTGGATTTGTAGCCGGTGATACCAAAATGAAATGCTATCGCGAGGCGGGGATCTTTTGCTTCCTCAGTTATACCGAAGGCATGCCGAACGCGGTTTTGGAAGCGATGGCGATGGGTTTGCCGGTTGTCTCCAGCGATGCCGGCGGGCTGCGGGACATCTTGCGGAATGGGCAAACCGGCTATGTCGTTCACCCCGATATCAATCTTTCAGCACGGCATAGATTCAATTTGTCGGAGGTCGTGGAGGCGGTTGAGCGCTTGACACGAGATGGCGATCTTTACTCTCGTGTTTCCGAGTATAATTCCAGACTGGCTCGAGACCGCTTTGCTGCGGCAACCGTCGGGAAGCGTCTGGGGAGGATTTATCAATCTCTGGTCGAAGGACGAATCAGGGCGCTCCAGTATGAATGAAAGCGGTAAATTAGGCCGATGTGTGGAATAGCAGGAGTCTGGTTTTCCCAACCACAGGCTGGTGAATCGCTCGAGGCCGATGCCCGGGCCATGGCCGCATCTCTGCAACATCGCGGCCCCGATCAGGAAACGGTTTGGACGGAGCCGGCAGCGGGTCTTGCCTTCGCACACCGGCGCCTCTCGATCATTGATCTGTCGGAGAGGGGCAGCCAGCCGATGCACTCGCAGTGCGGCCGCTATGTCATCGCCTACAACGGCGAGTGCTATAATTTTCGCGAGACCCGCGACCGGCTCGTCGCGGAGGGCTGTGCCTTTCGCGGGACGAGCGACACGGAAGTCATCCTGGAAGCCTCCGCCCGCTGGGGTCTTTCCCGGACGCTGGAGCGGATAAACGGAATGTTTGCGTTCGCGATCTGGGACCGCCAGAAACAGCAACTGGTCTTGGCGCGGGATCGGCTCGGGATCAAGCCACTCTATTATGGCTGGATTGGATCGGCTTTTTGGTTTGGCTCCGAACTAAAAGCATTGCGGGCGCTTCAGTCAGTCCAGCCAGAGCTAGATCTGCAAAGCCTGGGCCTGTTTTTCCAGCACGGCTACATCCCCGCGCCGTATTCGATTTTTGCTGGAATCCGGAAGCTGCAGGCGTCACATACAATTACGCTTCGCAGCCCTTCGGATCGTCCAAAGCCGCAATGCTATTGGCCGGTTCTTTGCCAGTTTGCCCGCAGTGAGCATCGGGTATTTACGGGCAATGAAAAATCTGCCCAGGAAGAACTGGATCGTCTTCTTCGAAGAGCAGTGAGCGCTCAGATGGTTTCTGATGTCCCACTCGGGGCGTTCCTTTCTGGTGGGATCGATTCTTCGACGGTGGTGGCTCTGATGCAGGACCAATCGACCCGCCCAATCCAAACATTCACGGTCGGATTCGAAGAGAGCCGTTTTGACGAGGCGGCGTTCGCGCGCAAAGTAGCCGAATATCTGGGAACGAATCATACGGAGATCATTCTCACGGCACCACAGGCCCAGGAGATTGTCCCCATGCTTGGAGAGATCTTCGACGAGCCTTTCGCTGACGCTTCACAAATCCCAACCTTTGCCGTCTCGCGTCTCGCCCGGCAACATGTCACCGTTAGTCTCTCCGGTGATGGTGGGGATGAGTTGTTTGCCGGCTATCACCATTACGAAACTGGCGCTGACCGGCTTGGGAAGCTGGCCCGCATGCCTGGCCTCGCGCAACGTTGCCTCGCGGCAGGAGCGATCGCGGTTGCTGAAACGGCATGGGACCGGATCCTAGGGCTGCTACAAACCTTGCCGCCAATGCGAGCGATGAACTTGTCGGGCTACAAGGTTCATCAGTACGCGGATATCTGCGGGAGAGGCGACATTATCGAGCGTTATCGAAGCTTAAACGCGCGGTGGTTTGCGCCAGATCGAGTCTTGCCCGGTTGGCAGGCACCGCCGGCGAACACTGGAAGCGACTTTTCCGGCGGCGGGTTGAGTCTCTATGATCGCATGGCAGCATTCGATCTGCGGCAATACCTGCCAGATGACATCCTGACCAAGGTCGACCGCGCCAGCATGGCGGTGAGTCTGGAGTCGCGGGTGCCCTTGCTGGATCACGAGGTTGTGAGCTTTGCCTTAAGCGTCCCGCTCGCTTACAAGCGGCAAAACGGGACGGGAAAACTCCTCCTGCGTCGCGTCCTCGAAAAATATCTTCCGCGAGGCCTCTTCGAACGGCCGAAAAAGGGCTTTTCCGTCCCGATCTCAAACTGGATCAGAGGGCCGCTCCGGCCCTGGACGGAGTCGATCATGGGTGACATCCGGGCGAACTACGCCGAGATTCTGGATTGCAAAGCAATCGACCGAAAATGGCAGGAGCATCTGAGTGGAAGGCGTGACTGGGGTGAATTGCTCTGGCCGGTGCTGATGTTCCAGGCCTGGATGGAACATCAACACACCTCGACGGAAGCATGACTTGGATTCGTCGCGCTTATCTCCCGAGCGATCCCGGGCTACTCACCTGAGAACAGCGGTCGACATAACACCGATAGTTAAGGAAAACCAATTTTCGAAAATGCTACCCAAATTCATTCGCTCTCTTCTAATAGTTTTCGCTGCAGCAATCCCGTTTTCGGCACCCCGTGCGGTAGCAAACCTGGTCGCTAATCCGGGTTTCGAAGACGGATTTACGGACTGGTTCGCCTATGAAATCGGGTTGGACAGCGCTAACCCGCACAGTGGGAACTTCAACGCTCGCACGACGGTGTTTTCTGGGGCGACTTTGTCGCAGACGTTGACTACCGCGCCGGGCGATTTCTATACGCTTAGCTTTTGGATCATGAACGAGCATCATGAGTTTGGCACCGAAAACTATCTTACCGCGGCCTTCAACGGGGCGACTGTATTTTCTCTCATCGATTTCCCGCCAACAGACCCTGACTGGCTGGAATTTACGGTAATCGATCTTCAGGCTGTCGGACCTCTTACTTCCTTGGAGTTTACATTTGGGAACGTCCCGGGGGCATGGGATATCGATGATATTTCAGTCGTCTCGCAGGGCGGGCACACGATACCGGAGAGCGGCGACGCCGCGCTGCTTTTCGCGATCGCTTTTGGGGTCCTCTTACTCGTGTGGCAGAGAACTTCGAAACGCAGTAGTGTCCACTTTGCCGACTCTGTGGCAGTGGGTCCCTCAGCGGCTGCCGCAGAAGTGGACGATCAGAAGGCAGAGTAGTTCTGAATATCGCGATGCACTGTTCGGGCAGAGAGAACAGGAGCAAACATGTGGCGTAGATTCAAACGCTTTCTAAGAAGGAAGCTCCCCAGTAAATGTTTTAACGTGCTTTGGACGCTGAGAGAGTGGAGAGATCCGCTGGCGTGTTTTGCTTTTTTATGGAACTCCGAAATTCCGATCTCTTTGCGGGAACGCTGGAGCCTGGTCAAGCAACTTTATTTGATCAGCTTCAACGTCGAGAGCCCGCATACGCAGAAGGAGGTTCTTCAATTCCTTGAGACTATTCTATCCCTTAGTGACGACACTCCGGGGGTCGTCGTCGAGGCGGGCTGCTTCAAGGGGGGGAGCACGGCTAAGGTCAGTTTGGCTGCGGATTTGGCCGGTCGAGAACTGGTCGTATTTGATTCCTTTCAAGGAATTCCAAAAAATGCGGAGCCACATCGTAACAATATCTTCGGTGGCGATGCGGTCTTTAGCGAAGGCGATTACGCCGGGTCCTTGGAGGAGGTTCGGGCGAACGTGAGGCGTTACGGGAAGATCGAATGCTGTCGCTTCATCCAAGGTTGGTTCGATGACACCATGCCTGAGTTCCACGAGAAGGTGGCGACTGCCTACCTGGATGTTGACCTGGTCTCCTCTGCGCGAACGTGCTTGCGATACCTCTATCCGCTGCTCGCTCCGGAAGGTCTTCTCTTCTCACAGGACGGGCATCTGCCCCTGGTGATCGGTTTGCTTGATGATCCTTCGTTCTGGGCAGATGAGGTTGGCTTCACCAAACCGACGATGGAAGGCCTGGGTTGCTCAAAGCTTGTCAGGATCAAGAAGCCGCTGGCCGGGAAGAACTCAGGCTCACTTATCGCCGCGAGCTAAGCCTCCCTTCGGTTAACGGCGGGGATGATGCGTACCATGTAAGCCATGGCTCTTGATATGACCCAGATTCGACGCTTGGTGCTGAGCGTAGATTATGAAATCTACGGCAACGGTACCGGCGATGTGCGCCAACTGATGATCGCGCCGTCTGAGCGGATGGCACGGATCTGTGAAAGCCATGGCGTTCCGTTGACCGTGTTTTTCGAGGCCGAGGAATACCTGGGGTTTTCTCAGGCGGAGCGCGAGCTCAAACAAACCCTCGGTTATAATCCCGCGCGTGCAATTCGCGAACAGGTTATCTCTCTCGTACGCCGCGGACATGACTTTCAGTTGCATTCGCACCCGAAGTGGTTTGGGGCGCGCTACGCCCGCGGGCGCTGGTCGGTGCACCCCGAGGAGCTTTCAGTGGATGAATTGTTTGAAACTCAGGAGGAGGTCAATCAATACATTACCGAGCGCAAGGAAATGCTGGAGGAAATGGTGAATTCGGCGATACCAAGTCGAAAGATACGAGCATATCGTGCCGGTGCTCTTCGAGCGCAGCCAGGGCAAAAGCTCTTATCGGCTTTGGCTCACAACGATATCGCCGTCGATTCTTCCGTCGTCTGGGGTTTGCACGACGATGCCGGTAAGTATCTCCTTGATTATCGTGAGGCGCCAAAAGATCGGCGGAGCTGGCGAGTGCGAGACGATGTCTGCCATGAGGATGCGAACGGTCCTGTTTGGGAGATTCCGATTTATTCGGTGATGCGCCGTCGCATTCATCAGCTCACGCCTGAGCGCATCAGAGCCAAGTTTTCCAGTAGAGTTCCAAAAGGCAGGAAAAAGGAAATCGTACAACAGTTAGGGATTCCCAAGAATCCCTTGCGAGCAGCCCAGTTCCTTTTCGAGCCAGTGCCGATCAAGCTCGATTTCCATAATCTCTCGCCAGATGCGCTAATGCGTTATATCCGGTCCGCTCCGCCGCCGGCCTCTGACGATCCGATCGATGTGCTGGTTCTGCTTGGTCACACGAAGGAGCACACGGACGATGCTGCCTTTGATCGATTCCTTCAGTTAGTCGGTCAGGATTCGTCTTTGCAAGTAGTGTCATTTGACGCGGTGATTGATGAACTCCAGAACTCCGTCCGCTCAATGCCTCGCGTTGCCTCACTCTGCGAGACAGCCACTACGCGCTAACGCATGAACCGGAACCAAGGATGTGGGAAGCTCGCTGCTCGTTGCTCGAATAAGTCCCAATTGTGAGATCTGTGCTTCAGGATTATCGCTCGGGTGAGTTAAAGTTGGTGGAAAGCCCGATTCCCCAGCTCGAACCTGGGTCTGTTCTGGTGAAAACCGCCTACTCCGTCATCTCCGCCGGGACGGAGAAGACGAAGGTAGAGATGGGGAGCAAAAGCTTGCTCGGAAAGGCGCAGGCGCGGCCCGACCTCGTCAATCAAGTGATTGCGAAGGCAAAGAAGGAGGGGCTCTGGAAAACCTGGCAAACGGTGCAGGAGCGTTTGAGTGCTCAGGTTCCTCTGGGGTATTGCTCCGCCGGGGAAATCATTGAAATCGCCGGAGAGGTCGACGGGCTGCGCCCGGGTGACCTTGTCGCCTGTGGTGGCAGCACGGCAAATCACGCCGAGATCGTCGCCGTGCCGAAGAATCTGGTGGCGCCGATTCCGACCGCCGTGCCACTCGACCATGCGGCCTTCACGACCTTGGGTGCGATTGCGTTGCAGGGCGTGCGGCAGGCGAATGTTCAACTGGGTGAAAAGGTCGCCGTGATCGGCCTCGGTCTGGTCGGTTTGCTTACAGTGCAGATTCTGAACGCAGCCGGCGCCCGCGTCTTCGGGATCGATGTTGCGGCTGGAAAAGTAGAGCTGGGAATTAAGCTTGGCTGCGTGCAAGCCGGCCTCGCCAACGACGAGATGCTCGACCAGAAGATACTGGAGTTTACTGGCGGTTACGGAGTCGATGCGACGATTATCACGGCTGCATCTCACTCGAATGGTCCTGTGGAGCAAGCGGCTGCAATAACGCGCGAAAAAGGCGTGGTTGTGGTGGTTGGCCTGACGAAGATGGATCTGCCGCGTGAACCTTTCTATCTCAAGGAGCTCGACCTTCGGCTTTCTCGTTCCTATGGCCCCGGGCGTTACGATAAGCGCTATGAAGATGAGGGACTTGATTATCCCTATGCTTATGTCCGTTTCACTGAGAAGCGGAATATGATAAGCTTCTTGGAACTGCTGGAAAATGGCCAGGTGCGGCTCGATTCACTAATCAGCCATCGCTATCCCGTCGAGAGCGCGATTGACGCTTATGCCCTGCTCCGGGGAGAAACGAAGGAACCTTACCTCGCGATTGTGCTGGAATACAACCGCAAACTTGAGGCAATTCCGCGACGGGTTCAATTTCATGCCCCGGCCGCAGCGAAGGGAAAAATTGTCGTCTCGGTAATTGGCGCTGGTAACTATGCGAGAGCAAATTTGCTTCCGCACCTTCGTGATCACCCCGATATCTCGCTCGGCAGCGTCTGCACAAAGTCTGGTGTTAGCGCAGCAAGCGTCGCGGAAAGGTTTAGGATTGACTCAGCTGACGCGGATGTCGAGGCCGCAATGAATGCCGCTAATGCAGTGCTCGTCGCGACGAGGCATGATGAGCACGCGGCCTACGTTATCAAGGCTTTGAAGCTCGGGAAGGCGGTCTTCGTCGAAAAGCCACTCGCGATAACCGAGGAAGAACTGGACGAAGTCACGCAATGCCTTGAATCGCCCCGCTCATTTTCCCTCTCCGCTCCCGAATACCAGCCTAACGGCGAGTCTTCTCGATCCAATTCTATCGGACCGTCACTTACGGTTGGATTCAACCGACGCTTTGCGCCGGCTACCGAAATGTTGAGAGCTCATTTCAGACCAGTTCCGGGTCCAAGGCAGGTTCTTATCCGCGTCAACGCCGGCTCGATTCCACCGGAGCATTGGATTCAAGATCCGAAAGTCGGCGGAGGGCGTCTCATCGGTGAGGGCTGTCATTTTGTTGACCTTGCGGTTGCGATCTGTGGTTCTCTCGTCAAAACTGTGAGCGCATTCGCCATGGATGTGCGGCGCAAGGAGGCGGCGTTGCAGGACAGTTTCACGATTGCTCTGGAATTGTGCGATGGCTCCATTGCGAGCATTTTCTATAGCAGTATCGGCGATACAGGCTTTGCGAAGGAACGCATCGAAGTTTACGGCGGTGGGCGAGTAGCGGTCATAGATGATTTTCGCCGAGTCGAAATGTGGCAGGGCGGGAAAAGGAAAACGAAATCGTGGTCTTCGCAGGACAAGGGCCAGAAAGCGCAGATAGACGCCTGGGTGCGCGGCATTCAGAACGGCAGCGGTTCAATCCCGGTTGAGGAAGTTCTTAATGTGCACGCCGCCTGTTTCGCAGCCCTGCGTTCGATCGAAACCGGGAAGGTAATCGCGGTTTGACGGACTCGGGCGGGGCTGCGCTCTCGCGACGCGAGAAGTTGGAGCGCAAAACGAGAGTGGAAGTGAGGTGGCTTCGGAAGGAGAAGCGGAGTGCGATTCTGTTCGCAGCCCTGGTGGCGCTTGTGCTTCTCTGCTCATCGGCACAAAGCACGACGCTCTATGTGGACGCTAATCTCGATCGAGACTCGACAGAGACTTACTCGATAGCGAATAGGAACAGTTCAGGACGCGACGCACAAGCGTTCAAGACCATAGGAGCCGCGGCAAACCTTGCAAAGGCAGGCGACATCGTGCTCATCAGGGCGGGCGTTTATAACTCTTCAAAAGGCGCAGACGAAAATAACATCTTATGGCCGAAACACTCCGGCACCCAAACTAATCCGATTGTTTTCAAAGCCTATCAAAACGAAACCGTCGTGCTCGGCGATGCCTCCGAGAATTATCCCGCAGAGGATCAATTCTCGATTGCCCGTGCGGTTATTAGCCTTAAGGATATCAGCCATATCACCATTGAAGGATTATTGGTGAGGAAGGTAGCAGGGTGGATCTTCGCGCGCGGGTGCGATCACATCACATTTCGCAACTGCAAGTTCGAAGACGCGCTGCACGGCGCGAAAGGCACAGCGCACTTTATCGAATGCCACGACTGCCGAATCCTCAATTGCTCCTTCCTTCGCTCCTCCTTTGACAGTCTCGCAATTGAAAAGTGCGAACGGATCCTGGTCGAGAACTGCATTTTCGATACCGCGCAGCATGCTCTTCTCGCGATTCGCTCCAGCCACGACGACATCGTCCGACACTGCAATTTCGATAATCCCTATTTCGTAGGAGGCAGGGCAGAAAAATTGGTCGAGGTTTACGATGTGAAGTTGGATAAACGGAACCCGGCGAATCCTTCATATTTCGATACTCCAAGCTACAACAGCACGAAGCGCAATTTGCTTGAGAGTAATCGTTTTGGTTATCACCCGTTTCGGCCGAATCGCGCGTCGCAACCTTCTGCGATTCAATATTCCGGTCAGGAGGGAATCATTCGCCGAAATGTTTTCGCAAATCCCACTGGCAAGCACCTGGCGAAGGACGCAAGCGAGGCGCAGCCGGGGGGGATCGGTCTCTACGTCCGCTGGGGCGGATCATGGGACGGCTGGAAGATTAAGGCTGACGGCACCGGTGTTTGGTGGGGGGAAGGCGACGAAGCGGGATATGTGAGCCACAATCGAATCTACAATAATGTCTTTTTCGGCTACGATCAGGGCTGCATTACCCTCCCTCCAGAGAATGCAATGGCGAAGATCCTCAATCCACCGCCGATGACCGAGGAAAATCCGCCGCGTCAGTTCACGGATAAGTACGCCTTTGAAGATAACAGGTTTGTTAACAACATCATCGCACCGGACCGCTATCAACCTCACTTCAAATGGAAATGGCAGCAGATGCTTGCCGGCAGGCCGGTCGCCGTCGTTGCCTTCGGCCTACTCGGTAAGTTTGATTTCCGGAACAACGATTTCTGCGCGACTGACGGACGTGAAGCGGATATCTACTTTCATCAGATGCCGTCGACGAAAGCTCAGCCGGAAATCGTTGTTTCCACTTCGCGAATCGCGGGTGATCTGACACGATCTTTTGCGAACAACCTTGCCCGACCTCCGGCATTTGTGGATGCGAATGGTGAAAACTTTCGACTAATGGAGCAAAGTCCATTAATTGATGCGGGCGCTTTCCTTACTACGACAGTTGGCACTGGCGAGAGAAGTCCTGCGATGCGAGTCCGCGACGCCGGCTACTTTTACGACGGTTTCGGCATCGAAGGAGAGGTCGGCGACCTGATCCAGTTGCAAGGACAGACGGAGACCGCCCGGATCAAGAAGATCGACTTGGCAACCGGCAACTTGACGCTTGACCGACCGCTGTCGTGGAAAGATGGCCAAGGGGTAGCTCTCGCTTACGCCGGAGCCGGTCCTGACATCGGCGCGTTCGAACGCGGGATGCCGATGGAAGTTGGCGCAACGAGCACGCGTCCCTCCGCGGATGAGGCTGGTTCATTAAAATCAGGGAAAGCAAAGTGACTCGGTCATCGAATTACGATGCTGTCGCGGAAACGGTTGACCGATTTGTCAATTGGTTATCGAGGCACGGTTACTTCAGTCATGATCCGTACGACATTCTTGGAACGCGGTTCGGGGTGAAGAGCCGCCGCCTCTACTATCAGTCGGCCTGGGCAGGTGTTCCTCTGGTTGGGCCAATGGTTTTGATTGAGATGTTTTGTCCTTGGCTCCGAACCCTGCTGGTGAAAAAAGAGCGGTTCGCGACTGCCGATGCTCAGATCGCTTTGGCCTTCTTGAATGTTTATGCGCTTACCGGAGACAAGGCAGCCCTGACCGAGGCGACCACACTCTGTGAGGCACTGATTGACACCAGCATCCCAGGTTACAGCGGCTATTGCTGGGGTTATCCGTTCGACTGGCAAAATAGCATGGCGCTTTGGCGGAGAAACACACCTTATATCACTACCGTGCCTTATGGGTTCGAAGCATTTCTCGCTCTTTATGAAGTAACTGGGAACGGCCGCTATTTTGATGCCGCCAAGTCCGTGGCAAACTTTGTTTATACTGATTTACGTGATACGCCGGTCTCGGCTCATGCCGCGGCGGCGAGTTATTCGCCCATGGACTCTGGGAAAGTGATCAATGCCAGCGCTTATCGCGCCTTTGTTCTTTTTAAGGCTGCGTCGACCTTCGCTGAATCACAATATCTCGACAAGGCGGAGAAGAACCTCAATTTCGTGCTCGAGGCACAGCGCGATGATGGCTCGTGGCTCTACGCGCTCGATAGCCCGCAGGAGTCATTCATTGATCACTTTCATACCTGCTTCGTGCTCAAGAATCTTTTTAAGATCAATCAGATCCTCGGGCCGGCGCGTGTCCGAGAGGCCCTGAAGGCCGGCTACGCGTATTATCGAGAGCATCTTTTTTGTAAGAACGGTCTTCCAAAATCCTTTTCGGTCGAACCGCGGCGGCAGGTCACGCGGCTCGAGCTCTACAGTGTGGCGGAGGCGATCACACTCGGTGTGTTGTTTAGGGATGAAATTCCGACTGCCTATGATGTCGCACTCGATCTCGGATTGAGAGTGGGACGTGAGTTTCAGTTGCCGGACGGTCATTTCGTGACGCGAATCTATCTGGGCGGTTTGCGTCATAAGATGCCATTCCTCCGCTGGCCACAGGCGCAAATGTTTTATGCTCTAAGCAACCTGTTGCTGAGCGAGAAGGGACGCGAAACGCGAAGGCCGGAGGCAGCCTTTGCCAGCACGGTTGATGATCGCAATACCTGAATCCGAAGGAGCTCCAGAGACTAAAAGATGTCGGTAGCTTTGCAGGTAGCGAATAGCGGTAGACAAGTGCAGGCGGAGACTCGGCGACGCTTTTTCGGACTCATCGAACGCCGGCTGCGCTGGTCGTTTTCGTGGAAAGGGTGGGTCCTCGCCAGCGGGGCTGTGGTCTGCTTGTTGCTACTGCTTGTTGTTAATGTTCATCCATTTCTTGCCGTGACTGATCGAACCAACGCCGATGTTCTCGTTGTTGAAGGCTGGCTTCCAAATTATGCACTGGAGGAGTGCATTTCCGAATTCAATGCCCGGCATTACCGGCTCATTATGACGGTCGGTGGAGAGATCCTCAGTGGAACGAACATTGACCCGGGTGATAACTTCGCTTCCTACGCCGCCGCAAGGTTCAAGTATCTGGGTTTGCCGTCGCAGTTCGTGCAGCCCGTTCCTTCCACCGCCGTTTATCGCGATCGGACCTTTGCTTCCGCGCTCGCTCTGCGCCGATGGGCGCAAACCAACCATCAGCGAATGGACCATTTCAATCTTGTAACCCTTGGTCCGCACGCGCGCCGCAGCCGGCTTTTGTTTGAGAAAGCATTCGATGACAAAGCGGACGTCGGGATTATTTCGGTCGAAGATCGGGAATATGACCCCGCCCGCTGGTGGGGGTACAGCGAAGGTGTTAAGGAAGTACTGAGTGAGTCGGCAGCCTATGTTTACGCCCGACTGTTCTTCTGGCCAGATATACAAAATCACTAAGCTGACTTGAAATGAATCGATATCAGATAGTCAACCAAGATCTGCGAGCGTCGCCAAAACGTTGGCTGGTGACTGGTTCGGCCGGCTTTATCGGTTCGAATCTGGTCGAGACGCTCCTGCTCCTGGGTCAAAAGGTTGTCGGGCTGGATAATTTTTCTACTGGTCACCGGGCGAATTATGAAGACGTGCGCAACCGCGTAGGCGCACAAGCCTGGGCCAATTTTCAAGAGATAAGCGGCGACATCTGCGATCCTGACGCAACGAGGGAAGCTTGTGCAGGTGTTGACTATGTCCTGCACCAGGCTGCGCTTGGCTCAGTGCCGCGATCCCTCGCTGACCCCATGGCGACGAACGAAAGCAATGTCACCGGTTTCGTGACCATGCTCTGCGCGGCCCGGAAAGCAGGAGTGAAGCGGTTTGTTTACGCCTCGAGCAGCTCTGTCTACGGCGATCACCCGGCGCTGCCCAAAGTTGAAGATCGAATTGGCGAATGCCTCTCGCCTTATGCGGTCTCGAAGCGGGTTAATGAGCTATACGCGAATGTATTTGCCCGCTGCTATGACATGTTATGTGTGGGGTTGCGCTATTTCAATGTCTTTGGTCCACGTCAGGATCCAGAAGGGGCTTATGCGGCCGTGATCCCGAAGTGGATTGCGGCCATGATTCAGGACGAACCGGTTTACATCAATGGGGACGGGGAAACGAGTCGCGATTTCTGTTATGTCGCCAATGCGGTGCAGGCGAATATCCTTGCTGCGACCGCCGAAATTCCAAAGGAGAAGGAAGCGATTCTCAATATTGCGGTGGGAGAGCGCACGACCTTGAACGAGCTATTCAACCAAATTCGTAAGTCTTTGCTCCCGCGTTTCCCGCATCTCGCCGAACTGACACCGCGCTACCGCGACTTTCGCGCTGGGGACGTTGCCCATTCACATGCAGATACTACACGTGCGCAGTCGTTGCTCGGTTATGTTCCTTCGCATCGACTCGGAGACGGGCTTGACGCGGCACTGGAGTGGTATGTGGGACATTTGCAGGTGCCTGCGCCAGTGAATTGAGTCCGTTGACGCGGAGCATCCCCACCGCAAGAGGTGAGACTCAACCCTAGGAATACTCGACTATGAAAATTGCGGTTATCGGCCTTGGCTATGTCGGGCTTCCCTTATCCTTGCAGTTCGCTCGCTCATGCACGAACGTGCTCGGGATCGACGTTGCACCGGACAAGGTCAAGATGCTGAATGCCGGTGAAAGCTATATTAAACATATCAAGCCGGCTGCAATCGCGGAGTTACTGGCAAGGGGAAAGTTCTCCGCCACGACGGATGTCAGTCGGGTGCGAGAAGTGGATGCGGTTGTTATTTGTGTCCCTACGCCCCTGAATCGGAACCGCGAGCCGGATATCAGTTTTATCCTCGAAACAGCCCGCTCGATTGCTCCTCATTTGCCCAAAGGCGTGCTGGTGGTTTTGGAATCGACCACCTATCCCGGAACCACAGATGGTGAGATGCGGCAAGTTCTGGAGGAGGTCTCCGGGATGAAAGCGGGGAGCGATTTCTATCTCGCTTTCTCGCCCGAACGCGAAGACCCGGGGAATGAGCAAAGCCAGGTTAAAACCGTCCCGAAAGTGGTCGGCGGCTACACGCCGGCATGTCTGGAGCGGGCGGTCGCGCTCTATCAACGCGCGGTCGACACAGTAGTTCCGGTCTCTTCCTGTCGGGTAGCGGAGGCGACCAAGCTCCTGGAAAACATCTTCCGCAGCGTCAATATCGCGCTTGTGAATGAGTTAAAGCTTGTCTACCAGGCGATGGGCATAAACATCTGGGAAGTCATCGAGGCTGCGAAAACAAAGCCGTTTGGGTTTATGCCCTTCTACCCCGGGCCTGGACTTGGTGGGCATTGCATTCCGATCGATCCCTTCTATCTCACCTGGAAGGCGCGTGAGTATGGAAAAAACACCCGCTTCATTGAACTGGCAGGAGAGATTAATACCTCCATGCCTGAATATGTCGTGCAACGAGTTTCGGAGGCACTCAACTTTCATTCGAAACCGCTCAATGGTTCCCGGGTCCTGATCCTTGGTCTAGCCTATAAGCCCAACGTCGATGACGAAAGAGAATCACCGAGCTATGTTCTGATGAATCTGCTCAGTGAGCGCGGCGCCGAGGTGGAATACTATGATCCTTACGTCCCAGTGATTAAGCCCACGCGGGAACACTCGCGCTGGGCGGGGAAGGAATCAATTACCTGGACGCAGGCCACGATTTCGGCTTTCGATCTCGTGCTGATTGCGACTAACCACGTCAGCATAGATTACCAGGAATTGGCGGTCTGGGCTCGATGCATTGTTGATACGCGCAACGCCATGGCTGGTATTAAGTCGAATGGCAGTCAGATTTGGAACGCTTGAAACGCCGATCGAGCAGAACAGACTCGCCGATTTGATCTGGTTAAGTCTCCGATAGGCTGCGAATGAAAATGGTTGGACCTCGTCGATCGAGTGCGCTCGGCCGAGATAGCTTGGGAGCGGAATTGGGAACAAACCGGGAACCCTCGGAGAATGTTCTCCACACGAGCACGCGCATAGTCCTGCTTGAGGATTCTTCGGCGACAGCGCTTTCTCGCCTTTTGCAGACACTGGGCGTTTCCTTTGAACGGGAGACGTCGCTGGAAGAGGCGTTGTCGATCCGCAGCATAGGCTCGAGTAAGGCCGATGTCTTGATTCTTTCCGGCCGGCATCTCCGCGCCGCGCGAGCTTTAGCCCACGCGCGGTCGGTCTCGCTTCCGCAACTGTTCGCCGAGTTTGCCGCGGTCCTGCTTTGTGCCTGGAATGGTGAACCGGATGACGTTGCGGCCTTGGCAGAATGGATTGGAGGCAAGATCGAAGTCACCCGGCTGCAGGGGGAGGAGCACTGCTATTCGGTTAAACCGCTTGCCTTGGCGAAGCCGTTTAGCGGACTTAGGTTTGGACCGATTAAATCGGCTGCCGACTTCGGTCTAACTCTGTCTGAGAGCAGCTATCCTATCGAAGAGATCGCCACGATTGGCGGCCTTTCGTTCTTTTTCCGAGTCACATTGCCCGGCACGCAACTGTTTGTCAGTTGTTCGAGCGCGGTGTTTGATGTGGATGCTGAGGCGCGACGTAATCCGCGAGCGGCGTGGCGGTTTTCCGGCCTGGTGCTGTTGCTGCTCTTTCTGCGTCACCGGGGAATCTCGAGCTGGCGAACATCGCTCCGAGCTGCCAACATCGTAATCGATGACCCGGATCTGCAAGAGAGTTATGGTTTTATTGAGACCAAGAGACTGGTGCGCTGCGTAGATGAGTTGGGTTGTGCGGTTTCGATTGCGTTCATTCCCTGGAACTTCAAACGAACTTCACCGGCGGTGGTGGAATTGTTCCGAACCGGCTGGCCAAGACTGTCTCTTTGCGTTCACGGATGCGATCATGTCAGGGCGGAGTTTTGCAGTGACAAGGTGTCGAGCTCAAGTCAGCTCATCGCTCTGGCATTGGATCGCATGGAGCGACTCAGCCGCAATACGGGACTAACTTATGACAAAATCATGGTCTTTCCACGTGGCGAGTTCTCCGGGGCGGCGATGCAGGCGCTCCGCGAGAGTAGCTTTCTTGCCGGGGTTAACACGGAGCTAATAGACAGCCAAACGGGTCATGGGGTGCCTGCTGGCCAGCTTCTACAGCCGGCGATCACAAAGCATGCCGGATTCCCGCTTTTTTTGCGGCGCTCCGCAGATGAGCCAATTGCTAATTTCGCGCTCGATCTTCTTTTGGGAAAACCTTGTCTGGTCAGAATGCACCATGATTATTTCAGGGAGGGATTGGACCCGTTTGTTGATCTTGTAGACTCACTCAATGCGCTCGACCCAAGCCTTAGCTGGACGAATCTGGAAACAATAGTCTCACAAACTTATTCCGCCCGACTAGACAGCGATTCGCGCGGTGAGGTGCGGCTTTTTAGCCCTTATACCAGATTGACGACGCAAAAGCGCTTTATTTCGTTTCTCAAGCGGGAGCCGTTGCAAGATAAGACATTCGAGGCTTCGATCGAAGGACGCGAGATAGCGGCATCGCGAGACGGCGAGAACGTCGTATTTCCGGCCGAAGTCGAGACGGAGAGTGAAACCGCAATCAGAATAGGAATTTCGCCAGTTCCCCCTCCGCGGTTGCCATCGTACTCACTCCGCTACCGGATGCGGGTTGCGACGCGGCGCTATCTCTCACGCATCCGTGACAATCACGATACCGGACCGGCCTGGAAGCGGGTCCTGTGGGAAGTCGTGCGCAGAATCAGCGCGAAGGAGAACGCTTCCGAAGAGGAGCCCTCATAAGGAGCCGGCGCTTTGGCGCGCATCATGAACCTCGAACTGACAATTCTCATGCCTTGCCTGAACGAGGCGCGGACTCTGGCCGGTTGCATCGTAAAGGCGCAGCGATTTCTCGAGCATTACCATATCAACGGAGAAGTGATTGTTGCTGATAACGGGAGCACGGACGGATCGATTGAATTGGCGACGGGGCTTAACGCACGCGTCGTTAGGGTGCCGGTCCGCGGCTACGGAGCAGCCCTGGCCGCCGGCATTGCGGCCGCCTGCGGCGAGTACGTCATCATGGGAGACTCGGACGAGAGCTATGACTTTTCCGCGCTTGCGCCTTTCGTTGCCAGGCTTCGCGAGGGATACGACCTGGTGATGGGCAATCGCTATCTTGGGGGTATCTCGGCCGGGGCGATGCCTCCGATGCATCGCTACTTTGGCAATCCTTTGCTGACCGCCCTGGGACGACTGTTTTTCCGATGCAGAAGCTGCGGGGACTTCTACTGCGGTCTGCGCGGTTTTCGCAAGCAGGCGATTGAAAAACTCGGCCTGCAAAGTGGAGGAATGGAGTTCGCCCTCGAGATGGTGATCAAGAGCCAGATGCACGGCCTGCGTATCACCGAAGTAGCGACGACGCTCTCACCCGATGGCCGCGATCGGGCGCCGCACCTGAGACGCTATCGCGACGGTTGGCGCAGTCTGCGTTTCTATCTCCTCATGAGTCCGCGGTGGTTCTTCGGTTATCCGGGCGCGATCTTGCTCCTGGGTGGTGTGATTGCTTCCGCCATCCTGTTCCGAGGGCCGCTGACGATTTTTGGGGTTACATTTGACTATCACACGCTCCTTTACTCAGCGGCGGCTATCTTACTCGGCTACCAATCGCTCTTACTCTTCGCCTTCGCCAAGCTCATGGCGGTTGAGACCGGCTTGCACCCACCTCAAACGAAATTTTGGTTTCTGGAACAACGACCCACTTTGGAGCGCGGTGCCCTGATCGGGTTGTTCCTTATTCTGACAGGGTTGCTGCTTGGGCTGGCTGCGTCTTACGAATGGTCCCTGGCCGGCTTTGGAGGTTTGCGACCTTCTTTCACGATCCGGCTGGTGATTGGCTCGGTTCTTTCCCTTCTCCTCGGCGGACAGACCATCCTTGCCGGCTTCTACTTCGGTCTTGTTAATCTGGTCGCAGAGCGGCGCGCGATGCGGGAGGCAGCGCTGATTAACTCCCAGCCCGCTGCCACTGCTGAGAGGCTGCAGGAGACAGAGGTCGAATGAGTCAGGCGTACGCCAAGGAGATGGTGAGACCCGAGGTGGTGGAACCCGGTTTCGAGAGGAGCAAGATGTTTGCGATTCTGCGACGATTCTGGGCTGAGCTCACTGTCGTAGTGCTCGCCATGATGCTTTGGGCGCCAAGGTTATCGGGCCCGATCGATCTTCGCTGGGATGGGGGAGTCTATTACCTACTTGGCACTTCTTTAGCTCAGGGCCATGGCTACAGAATAACGAGTGAGCCGGGAACGCCGGAAGCGTTGCAATACCCTCCACTCCTGCCCGCATTCGTGGCTCTGCATGAAAAGCTGCTCAACAGCTACGATCCCGCGCGGGTGGGACCATGGCTGCGCAAGTCTTACGCTGCGCTTTTTGTCCTTTATGGATTAGCAGCTTTCGCAGTGGCAAAAGTCTACTTGCAGCCAAAGTGGGCGCTGGCCGCTGCGGCCATGGCCTTGCTGCACCACCACGTAGTTTTTCTCTCTGATCTGCTTTACGCCGAACTTCCGTTCGCCTTGATCGTGCTTCTGTTCGTGCTGGTCACCACAAGGCAGAGAACGTCGCCGCGACCGCGCGCGCGCGAACTCCTGTTGTTTATTCTGGCTGCGGCGGCCTTTCTTTTGCGGACGGCCGGGCTGGCGCTTTTTGCAGCGTGGATTGTTGACGCGATAATCTTGCGGCACTGGCGGCTCGTGCTGGTAAGAACGGCATTAGCCGTCATACCGGTCGTGGGTTGGCAAAGTTATGTCGCGCGCGTCCAAGCTAGCAATGAGTACGCCCACCCTGCCTATGCCTACCAGCGCGCGGCGTATCAGTTTTCTAATGTCAGCTATCGCGAAAACATGTCGCTGCGCGATCCATTTCGGCCTGAAGCCGGCTATGCTAATGCCGGTGTGCTACTTCGTCGAGTGGCACGGAATGCCGCGACATTACCCATAGCCCTCGGGGAAGCCGTAAGTGCCAAGGCAGATGCATGGCCTTTGAAGCGATTCGAACATAACCGGCCCCGGCAGCCGAGTCTCATTTCCGTTGAGAAGCGCGGCAAGTTCGCGGATGTCACGCCTGACCCAGGTCGCGGTGGAATAATTCTGGCGCCGATTTTCGTCCTGAGTGCTTTAATGGCCGGGGGTATGGTACTTTTGGTGACCCGACACGCATGGATTACGTTAGGGATCATGGTTGGTTTGGTGGCACTCATCTGTCTGACGCCCTGGCCGCTTCAACTTACTCGTTACCTAACGCCTTTGGCTCCTTTCTTTGCGATCTGTTTTTTCCTGGGATGGACTAAAGCCTATTCCTGGCCTGCTTTTATAAGAAATAAGCAACTGGCCATCATTGCGCGAGTCGTCTTGGTGTGCGTTCTCATTGCTACCTTCGCCGTGGAAGTTTATGCTGACGGCAAGCTGTTCTATGGACGCGCGAAGAGTTCGGCGCTCTGTAAAGCGATCGGGGCAGGGGAGGGCAATGCGTTTTTTGCCCACGAAGAGTCATGGCAGGCATGGGAAAAGGCAACGAACTGGATCGATAAACACGCGGAACATCATGCCATCATAGCAACGAGCCAGCCGCATCTCTCTTACTTGTTGACTGGTCGTCGCGCGGTGCTTCCGCCCATGGAAATGGATCCCGCTCGGGAGCGCGAACTTTTGCGAAGTGTGCCCGTGCACTATGTGATTATCGACCAACTGTTGGCTCTTGATGTTACCCGTCACTATGTCTTGCCAGCAATCGGGAATTCTGAAGGCTGGCGGCTAGTCTACGAGAACAGCGGCGCTGCGATCTACGCCCCAAACGCACAAAGATAGGTCGGTGGTTATTCGCGACCCGATGCCAAACGAAGCCCTGGTAAACGAGCACAGCGGTGCGGAGTCATTATCGCCCTTGCGCGATCACCCGGTAAGTCGCGGAAAGACCAGAAAACGGCGAGCGATCGTCTCATTCTGGCCGGAAGCGGTCATAGTCATAGTTGCACTAACACTCTGGATCCCGCGGCTCTCCGGGTCGATCGACTTACGCTGGGACGGCGCGGTCTATTATCTCCTGGGCACTTCGCTTGCTAATGGTGACGGCTACAGGATAGGAAGTGAGCCAGGCAACCCACAAGCCTTGCAGTATCCACCGCTTCTTCCCGGCTTGGTTGCCTTGCACGAAAAAGTCCTTGGAACAAGCGATACTTCTGTTGTTGGACCATGGCTTCGCCTTACCTATGCCGCCATCTTTGGCGTCTATGCCCTGGCAATCCTGCGGCTGGCGCGGAGATATCTGGGACCTGTTCTGGCAACGGGAGCTACGCTGCTCTGTCTCCTTAACCCATACACCATCTTCTTATCCGACTTATTATTTGCGGAGCTTCCGTTTGCGCTCATTAGTGTGCTTTTCGTTCTTGTCGCGCGCGCCTCGCCAGGGCGGGAATGGACCTGGGGTCGAGAGGCAGCGTCCTTTGCCCTGGCCTGCGCTGGCTTCCTTTTGCGCAGTGCTGGCATCGTCCTTTTCGCCGCCTGGGTGCTGCAAGCCGCGCTCCAGCGGCGCTGGCGGCCAATGCTGGTGCGCGGTGCACTGGCCCTTTTGCCCGTTATCGGTTGGCAGAGCTACGTGGCTCATGTGCGAGCAACCGTTGAGTATTCACATCCAGCCTACGCGTATCAACGTGCGGCCTACCAATATTACAACGTGAGCTATGCGGAAAACCTGACTTTGGTGGAACCGTTTGCCCCCGAGCTTGGAAAGCTGAATGCAGCCAAGTTTGTTGCTCGGCTGGCAAGGAATGTGGCAAGTGTCCCGAGTGTGATGGGTCAGATCGTCAGCGCCAAGGAGAAAGATTGGCGTAGCACAATGAACTGGGTCCAATTCCTCACCTTGCAACGCAAGTTCTTTCCGGCCGGGTTAGTAAAGGTCCCGATTCTGGCCTTGGCGGCGCTCGCCCTTGCGGGCCTCGTAATTTTCGTCCTCCGCCGCGACTGGCTGCCTCTTCTTGTTGTCATTGGGTCGATCGCCCTGGTCTGTATAACTCCGTGGCCCGAACAGTTCGCGCGTTATCTCCAACCACTCTCTCCGTTCTTGACCATCGCCGTGCTTTTGGGTCTTTATGAGCTATGTCTTGCATTGTCGAGGAGCGCTTTTGAAATCACAGGCCGGTTTCTGCGTTGGTCGGGAGCAGCCCTGCTGTTGTTTGCGATTACG
Organism: Chthoniobacterales bacterium; assembly: GCA_036825615.1. Classification (GTDB taxonomy): domain Bacteria; phylum Verrucomicrobiota; class Verrucomicrobiia; order Chthoniobacterales; family UBA10450; genus JAICXG01. The sequence goes on along the minus strand of DAISXY010000001.1, from coordinate 135,108 downwards.
GTAGAAGGTTACACGGCCGAATGGGCCTTTGCCGAGCGGGCGAAACAGCCGGCGATCTTCATTGACAGAAATATGGAGGCGGGCTCGAAGTGGTTCATCTACGACCGCACTTGGAAAAGGTGGGAACAAGCCGTGGACTGGCTGGACGATAACGTGCCACCGAGAGCGATCATCGCCACGATGTCTCCCCACTTATATTACTTGCACGCGCAACGGCTGGCCGTCTTCCCGCCCATGGAACGCAATTTGAGTTTGGAGCGCAGGCTCCTGGACAGTGTCCCGATCTCGTATGTCATCATCGATGAACTGGAGTTCCTCGACGTCACTCGGCGCTACGTTCTTCCGGCGGTTATGTCTGACCCGGTGAATTGGAAGCTGGTTTATAAGACTGGAGCTACAGCTATTTACGAACGGCGCCGGATTGGAAACCCCGCAGCCGATCCAGGCACGTGAATTCTACTCGAGCTGCGAGCTAGCGTCCGAGCAACAGGTTTTCAGGGCCTATCCCATGACACAACCAGAATCGCTGGTCTCCAGCCTTGCCCTGCGCGAGAGTTATCGGGATAGTTACTGGCGGGAACGCGATCCGATTGTGGACGATCGCCTGCTCTGGCGGGCCCAGACGTTCCGGCACACGGTTCATCTGCTGCCCGGTCAGACGATTCTTGACCTCGGGTGCGGTGAGCTTCGTTTCACTCGAACGCTGTTACAGGTTTCGCGAGGCGAGAACCCCATCACCGCGGTTACCTTTCAAGACTCGATTCGGGATGTTCCCATAAAGAGCGCAAGAGTGGAACTCTTACAACTCTCCGATCTGCCCGGCCCGCTCAGGGGGCGTCAGTTTGATTGCATTATTGGGATGGACTTACTCGACCGGGCTAACTCATCCGAGTTGCTTCAGATCATTCATGAGTTGCTGGCCCCGGGTGGTGAAGTGCTCTTCTACGAGAGCAATCCGTGGAATCCAATGTATAAGCTTCGCCGGCTGTTCTCGCGACTCATAGGAAAGCGCGATCCGCGGAATCTTATCAACCGTCCGAGTCTTTACGAGCTGCTTTCCGAAATAGGTTTTGTCCGAGTTTACGCGGTCTTCAATGACTTTGTCTTTGCCCCGCTAACTCGGCCGCTTATTTGGTTTCTGCGCAACCTGTCGATCCTGCTGGAGAACGCTCCTGTCCTGCGCACCATGGCCGGTTCGATCCTGATCCATGCGCAAAAGCATCCGCGGCAGAAGGAGCTTCGGAGCGTGTCGCTGTGCGACCATGAGTCACTTCGCCGCGCGATATCAGTAGTAATCCCTTCGCACAACGAAGAGATGAATATCGGTCCTCTGACCGAGCGAATCCTTGCCCTCTACGGCCACTACATTCACGAGATTATTCCGGTGAACGACGGTAGCACGGATCGAACGGGTGAAGTGATCGACGAGCTGGCCGCAGGCGACGAGCGAATCCGGCCCCTACATCGCACGCCGCCAAACGGAGTTGGGCTTGCCCTGGCCGACGGACTTGCGGCTGCCACAGGCCGGTATGTCCTGACAATGGATTGTGACTTTCAACATCTGCTTCCCGAGTTCCGTGAGCTGTTTGATGCTGCAGCGGAAGGAGCGGATGTCGTGATTGGGAGCCGGTTCTCTCGTCATAGCGTCCTCTTGAACTACCCGTTTCTGAAAATCTTCGCCAATCGCGCCTTCCACTTCATCGCGGTGCTGATATTCGGGCGCCGCATTCGCGATGTAACTAATAACCTGAAGCTGATGCGGCGGGAGGTTGCCCAACGGCTGCGGTTGCGGCAACGGGGCTTCGCCGCAAATGCTGAAGTGGGACTGGAACCTATCTTGCTCGGTTATAAGGTAAAGCAGGTACCTATCTCATGGATTAACCGCACACCGGGCATGGGCGCTTCTTCCTTCCGGCTTGCCAGGGTCGGAGGCGGTTATTGGCAGGTCCTGGCTGGTCTGTGGTTCTGCTACGCCTTCGGAATCGGACCATATCGTGAACTTGCAGGAGAAGGATCCCGTGGCATTAAAGCGCAGATGTGGCGGCGACTTAGCCGGACGGCGCGATGACAACAGCGTCTCAGGTAACTGATCGGTTGGGAATTTCCAATCACCTCGGCGATAACTCCCCTTTACGGAGAAAAACGTATCGCAAGACTGAGCTGCTTGGCCTCGCGGTCCTTCTCATGGTTTGGCTCGCAGTATCCGTCCCACGGTTGGGCGGTCCGATTGATCTGCGGTGGGATGCCAGCACCTATTATATCCTTGGAACTGCCCTGGCTGAAGGCAAGGGTTACCGGCTGCTCAATGAGCCTGGCGAAATTGCGGCCGTGCAGTATCCGCCGCTCCTCCCTTTGGTGGTAGCCGCGCATGAAAAAGTCATGGCGACAAATGACTACATCGCGGTCGGATCGGTACTTCGGTTCTCTTATTTCGTTCTTTCAGGCTGCTATCTCCTCGTCATCTACTTTCTCGCACGCCAGATTCTTTCACCTTTGTATTCATTGATTGTCGGGCTGGCGAGCGTGCTCTCCTTTTGCAGTTTCCTTTTTCCTTCCGATGCGCTTTATGCTGATCTGCCATTCAGTCTCCTTTTCGCGCTTTTTCTTGTTTTCGAGCGACGCGGTGAAAAGCCCTTGAATGGCGCCATTGCTGGAGTGATTGCTGCCGCGGCCTACCTGCTGCGAACTGCGGGCATCATTCTTCTGGTAGCCTGGATAGGAGCGAGTGTAGTGCGGCGGCAGTTTCGCCAGGCCGCAATTCGAATCGCGATATCGGCGATCCCAATTTTACTCTGGCAGGGCTACATATGGCGGACTCTTCATAGCGCTGAGTATCATAAGCCGTCTTTCTCCTATCAGCGCGCTTCTTATTATTACCCGAATGTGACTTATCCGGAGAACAGCGCGCTCTTGGACCCTTTCCGGCCGGAGCTTGGTAAAACGAGAATGAGTCTTATGGGATCAAGGATTGCGCAGAATCTCCTGACCATACCCGTAAGTCTGGGCGAGAGCGCCGTCGTCCCAATTTCATACTGGCGACCGTTTCTCGAGAGATCGCACCGCCGCCTGGACACCGTGCTGCCGAGGAACTGGCGGAGCTGGAGTCTTGGCGCACTGACGTGGTCGCTTACGATTTCAGGATTGCTGGCCTTAGTCGGTGCCTTTTTGGTTAATCGCGAAGGTGAGTGGTTTCTGGCGGCCGTATTCGGAATCACCATCACCATCGTTGTCTTAACCCCGTGGCAAAATCAATTCTGGCGTTATCTGGGTCCGGTCGCACCGCTCACATTGATCTTTCTTGTGTGCACTATGCTGCGATTGCGGCGTTGGATCGAACGACAGAATTTGCGCTGGAGTTCAATGGCAGGCGGATTAATCGCAATTAGTCTCCTTGGAGGTTTGCTCAATCAGGCCACCGTGGCGTCCGGGTTACTTTCCAACCTGCCATCGGTCAGCTACTTCGACACTAATGGTAAGGAGTATCGCCATCAGGTTCTCGCCTACGGGAAAGATTGGGAAGCGCTCGATCGCGCCTTTGAATGGATTCGGCGCAATACGAGGGAAGATGCGATCGTTGCTAGCGCGGTGCCACAACTGGCGTACTTGCGCAGCGGACATAAAGCAGTGCTCCCGCCGTTCGAACCGGAGGCGACGAGGGCAAATCAGTTATTGGATGAGGTTCCGGTAAGTTATCTCGTGCTTGATAACTTTGGACCGAGTCCCGGAATTACCGAGCGTTATGCCGCGCCTGTGGTAAAACAAAGTCCCGCGAACTGGAAACTGGTATTTACGGCGCCGGATAAGAAGACCTGCGTCTATGAACGTGCGCGCTAGCTGGCTGCGGGACGAGCGACTGGGCTTTCTCTGGGTCTTGTTTGCCATTCTTGTTTTGGCAGCAGGCGTGCGAGTGGGTTTTGCCGGACGACATTATCTTTGGGTGGACGAGTTGTTTTCTCTCGCGATCGCAACCGGCCATAGTCTGGAACACCCGGCGGCGACGGCGAAGCCTGCGCTCGGCGACTTTGTGGAGTCAGATCGTGCTCTTCCGGCAAACGAGCTACGTCGCTATCTTCAGCATGATAATCCGCCCGCCGGGATCGATCGCGTGCTGCGGGCTGTGCTACTCTCCGACACAAGCCCGCCGCTTTACTATGTCTGTCTCTATTGGTGGACGCGCTGCTTTGGGACCAGCGATATGGTTCTTCGGCTATTTTCCACCACCTGTTCGTTGATCTGTCTTCCGTTTATCGCTCTCATTGGGGATCAAGTAGCCGGGCGCAGGGCGGCGCTTTGCGCGAGCGTCCTTTTCGCGTTTTCTCCTTTATCGATCTTTTACTCTACGGAAGGCCGCATGTACGCACTGCTGTGGCTATGTGTGGTGGTAGTGATCTGGGCCACGCTGAGATTGCGCCGGGAGGGCGGGATAAATTGGGCTCTGCTGTGGGTCCTTGCCTCTGCGGCGGGATTCTTGACCCATTATTTTTTTGCCTTTGTCTGGGCTGCGATCGTCGTCATCTTGTTCTGCAACTCCGGCCAGCTCTCCTGGAAAGTCATTCTGCTGTGTGTTGTTGCCACAGGATTACTCATCCTGCCGTGGTACATTGATGTGCCCCGGAGTCTTCATGGCTGGCGCATCACCAAGGACTGGCTTTACTTTGTGCCGAGAGGTTTTCACCGGGCGAAGATGGCTCTCATTCTGGGGACACAGTTCTTTTCCGGTTACGAGAAACATTTGTGGCCTGGCTTTCGTTTCAGCACCCTCGCCTCTTTGTTGTTATTCGTAGCGGCGTTTGCTCTGGCGCTATGGCGGCTTGGCTGGACCATTTTCAACTGGCAGATCGGATTGCTCTGGCTCTCCCTGGCTGCGGCCTGCGCCGGGCCAATTGTTTTCGATCTTGTTTTGCACACGTACACGGTTGCGGTGCCGCGTTACGCGATCGCAGGCCTGCCCGCGGCCTATCTGCTCGCCGGCGTGGCGCTCGCCTGTCTCCGGATTCGGACGAGAGTTACCCTTCTGGCCCTGATCTTAGTCACTTGGATGCCGAATCTCTATTTTCTCTATCGCGCGCCTTCGCGAAATTACTCCGCGCTCGGGGAGGTCGGGCGGGCGGTTAACCAGGAAGGCCAGCCTTTTGATCTTGTCCTCGTTCACTCGATTCCATCCGGCGTCCTCGGTGTAGCGCGTTACTCGAATCAACCGGCGCCAATTGCTTCCTGGGTGGGACAGTTAGGAAACAGACAGGTGCCGCGATCTATCCTTGCGCTCGCCGCAGGACGGGCGAGGATCTTGTTTGTCAAGGTTCACGAGGTGGGAGAACCGGCGCCGGAAGAGAGCTGGCTGCGCGAGCACGCTGATGTTGTAAGGGAACTGCGGACAGGAGCGACGCTGGTGGAGTTTCGGCCGAGAGGCGCTGGTAGCTTTTGAGGTCGATCCAACTGTTATTTCGAGGAAAGTAGAAGGCTCGCTACATGGGCTTCACGGTAGTTCCCCGGGATTCTTCGACTCCGCTTCGCTTCGCTCAGAATGACGACGCTATTTATGAGATCGCTTCCAACTATGATCATATGATTGTCACCCGACAAAGGTCGACTGGCTCCACACCAGTCCGAGAAGCCAAAACGGCAGGGCCCGGGGACAAGAAGTCACTTGCCTTCAACCTGTTCGTATGGCTCGCGATGTCGGTGGCGGCGCTGGCGCTCGTCGCGACCTACGGGAGCAATGTTCCATCATGGGACGACTGGGACATTGTTCCAACCGCCACAGGCCATCAGCCCGTGACTTTGGAGTGGCTTTGGTCGCAGCACAATGAGCACCGTGTTCCGGTGCCCCGGCTGCTCTTACTTGCGATGCTGCGGCTGCTGCCAATGGATTTTCGCACTGGGATGTACTTCAACGCGCTGGTAGCCAGCTCGCTTGCTCTGGGGATGATGCTCGCCATGCGTCGGCTGCGTGGTCGATCGAGTTATCTTGATGCGTTCTTTCCCATTCTCTTGTTGAATTGGTCTCAGGCGCCAAACTTTCTTTGGTGCTGGCAGGTGCAATTTTACGCGTCCCTGGCTCTCGCCGGCACACTTATTATTCTAATGACGCGCTCCGGTGGCCCGCCAAAGGGAGCTACCGCGGCGGCTGCGGCAGTATGCGTTGTGCTACTTCCCCTCTGTGGAGCGAACGGGCTCGGCTTAGTCCCGCCGCTCGCGGTATGGCTCGGTTATGTCGGAGTTCTTCACTGGCGATCAGGCGCGCCCGGAGGGAGGCGTGCGGCTCTGATCTTAGTTGGAGCCGCGATCATGGCCTTGTTCTTAGTCGGCCTTTACTTCGCCGGTTATAACAGTGTGCCATATCATCCTTCAGTCCATCAGCGGCGTGTCATCGCGTGGAGCGGTCTCCGTTTCTTAACCACAGGTTTCGGCCCGGGAATCGTAGGATTAACCTTTGAAGAACAGCCGGTGCCAATGACCTTCTGGCAGGGGCCGTGCCTGGCAGTGGGCGCGCTGTTTGCCTTGACTGGTGGGTTGCTGATTAGTGTCTGGTGCAAACAAGCCCCCGAACGCGCGAGAGTTAGTGGACTTTTGCTTTTTCTTGCTGCCATGTCCTCACTCGCGCTCGGTTTGGGCATGGGGCGTGATCGATTCGAGATTCGTTACGTTACCCTGTCTGTTCCAGCCCTGTGTGCAATCTATTTCGCGTGGAGTCTCTATGGTCCGACAAGGCTGCGTTCCGCGGTTCGGGTGCTGTTGTTTGCGACCCCGGTTATGCTGCTCGTTCCAAACACATCCTGGGGATGGCGTTACGCCGACGATCTCAAATCACATCTGGGTGCATTCGAAAAGGACCTGCTGGACGGTAGACCTCCCTATCAGCTCATTCATGACTACGGCGGCAAATATCTGCATCCGCACCAGTTGGTACCAATGGATTACATGCCGTATCTGCGGGAAGCGCGGGTCGGTGTGTTCCGCCATCTGCGTAATGATCCGCCTTTTCGTGAGCTATCTTTGCCACTCAGGCCAATTGAATCAACTGACGTCACCTTTGAAAGCGGAACTCCTCGCGGCAGAGGGATGGGCGCGAGCCTGACCTACGAGCTACCGGCCGAGATGAAGGTGCAAGGAATTCGCGTTCGTTACGCTTGTTCAAGCTCTTTGCCTTACTTCGCGATCTATTGGAAATCGCGGGACCAATCGGAGTTTCGGAAGGAACGGTACACGAAGTACTCGCCAACCGGCGATCGGGCGAACTGGGGGCGGATTACCTGGACACGGTTGCAGGACGACTCGAGCACCGTCTATGCCTGGGCGTGCGCACCGGTGCAGATGATCCGCATCCTGCCAATGACCAGGGCAACAATCGACATACGCGAGGTAACTTTACTCATGCGCGCCGAGAACGAGAACGCACCCGGTCGCTCGGCGAGCAATTAGCTGGATGGAAGAGAAGTTACCAGCGCCGCTCGTTTCAGTCGTAATACCCTGTTACAATCAGGCACATTTTTTGCCCGAAGCAATCGAGAGCGTGCTGGGGCAAAGCTACTCACGGGTTGAGGTTGTCATCGTCGACGACGGTTCTCCGGATCATGCGCGCGATGTGACGTCGCGTTATCCGGTAGTCAGATATGTGCGCCAGAACAATGAGGGGCTAGCCAGCGCGCGAAACACTGGGTTCCACCATAGCAAAGGCGAGTATGTGCTCTTTCTTGACGCCGATGACCGTCTGACACCGAACGCGATCGAATCACACTTGGCGTGTTTCTCCGAGCGTCCGGAATCAGGCTTTGTGGTGGGCGATATCGATCACATGGCGCTGAATGGCTCATACGCGGGTGCACCGCGCTGGCCGCTGCTCGAGTCGGACCAGTATCAGGAGCTGCTGCGGGTAAGACATGTGGCAAACACAATCGCAGTGATGTTTCGACGAGAGGTGCTGGAACGGTTGGGCGGTTTTAACCCCGCTTGTTCCCCGGCGGAGGACTACGAGTTACTGCTCCGGGCGGCGCGGTTATTCCCCAGCCGGCATCATCGGAACGTCGTTGCGCGATATCGCCGGCATCCTGACACTCTTTCGCGCAAGGGGACGCTCATGCTGCCGGCGATGAACCGTGTCATGCGGCTCCAGCGGGAGCAGGTCAAAGCTGATCCTGTTTTGCTGGCGGCGTGGCGGCAAGGCGATGCTTACTGGAAGGATCATTTCGGCGCGGCGGCGGTGAAGGAGTTGCTTGGTTATCTGCGGCGCGGACAATTAAGCGGGACAGCGAGGGCCGTGATAACTCTGGTTCGCTTCGTTGGGCCTCGGATCTTTGCCTTGCCTTGGAAACGGCGCCACCGGCTTCTACGGCTCTTTCGGCGAAGCGCCGATGTTTGGGGAAAGAGCGCGGCGATTCGGCCGATGACGCCAGCAGCGACGGGGAGTCGGCGTGAGGATCCATCTTTGAGTAAGGGATAATTGATGCGATCGGAACGACTTCTTTGGCATGGCGTGTTGGCAGCCGGTGAAGAATTTCCCGACCGACCTGCCTGTGAGATTCAACGTCCTTTGACTTATCGGGAGTTGCTCGATCGGGCAAAGCGTATAGCAGCTACCATCCAGCGGGACGGGGTAAACGACGCAGTCCCGCTGACGGCGGTCTTTGGCAATCACTCGGAAACAGCTTACACCGGTGTTCTGGGAACACTTATGGCTGGTCACGGCTACGTTCCTCTGAACCGGGCCTTCCCCTTGGAGCGCACCCGATTAATGTTGAAACGGTCGATGTGTCGTTCGCTCGTGGTGGACCGTGAGTCGGAGGGGCAGTTGGAGCCGCTCCTGGAGCAAGTCGAAGAATCCTTGCTGATCCTTTGTCCAGATCGCGATGACGTTAGCGACCTGGCGAACAGGTTGCGGCCGCACAAGATTGTGGGCGCGGCCGATCTTGCCGCAGAGGAACAATGGGCGCGAAAGGATGTTTCGCCGGGCTCGATTGCGTACCTTCTTTTCACCTCGGGCAGCACGGGGCAACCAAAGGCGGTGATGGTATCGCATGCGAACGTGCTTCACTATGTCGATTATGTTACTCGGCGGTATTCCATTTCCTCCCGGGACAGGGTATCGCAAAACTTTGACCTCACCTTTGACCTTTCCGCGCACGACCTTTTTGTCGCCTGGCACAAGGGCGCCTGTGTCTGTTGCGCGAATAAGAAGCAGCGTTTCAAGCCGGATGACTTTATCAAGCGGGCAGGTTTGACAATCTGGTTCTCGGTCCCTTCGACAGCCTTGTTCATGCAGCGCCTCGGGGTCTTAAAACGTGGTCTTTATCCCAGCCTTCGGCTCAGCCTGTTTTGCGGAGAGGCGCTGCCGTCAAAGATCGCGAGTGAGTGGTCGATGGCGGCGCCCAACTCGGTGATCGAGAATATCTATGGCCCGACGGAGCTAACGATTGCCTGCACGGCTTACCGCTGGGATAAGAACCTGTCACCGCGGGAAAGTGAGCACGGAATCGTGCCAATCGGTGAACCCTTTGATGACATGGAAGTGCTGATTGCGGATGGAAGCTTGCAGGAGGTGCAGGATGGGACCGCAGGTGAACTTCTGATGAGAGGTCCACAAATGTCTGCTGGTTACTGGCAGGATGAGGAAAGGACCAAACGCGCCTTTGTCGCCGCGCCGGGTAAGAACGGAGAGCTTTTCTACCGCACGGGCGATCGTGTCTGCCGGCGGGGAGCAGGTAGGCCGTTGGTTTATCTTGGCCGGGTAGACAGCCAAATCCAAGTCCTGGGATACAGGGTGGAACTGGGAGAGGTGGAATGGGCGGTGCGGCGGGCGTCCGGTTTGGATGGAGTGGTTGCGATCGGATGGCCTTTGACCGAAAGAGGCGCGGATGGAATCGAAGTATTTCTCGAGGCCGATAGCTTCGACACCGCCAGCCTGGTGACACAACTCAGATCGAAGCTACCGCCTTACATGGTCCCTCGCAATGTCCGGTTCTTAACTCCGCTGCCGCGAAACAGCAACGGGAAGTGCGACCGCCAGGCTTTGCTTACAATGTTGGAGAAGGAGTCGGAAGTCGGCATCACCATATCGGTGAGCTGACAGGGGAAAGTTGTTACTCTTCAGATGAACCGAGTTGGTCATTGGATCGAAAACTATCCCGACCGCCAAAAGCAGGCGATCCTGGATGCGATCGAGTCTTTGAGCCTGGCGAAGATCAGGCACGCCCTGCACCTGATAGAGGAACTGGAGGCGAGCCAGCGCGGGCCGGTGTTTCGCATCGAGTTACTCGGCACGTATAGCCTCGAGCCGGTACAGCCGGTGTTACAGTTTGCACTCAATTGCATTCCTGTTCGCCCCGAGCTTCGGATCGGGCCCTTGGACGCAATTGAAACCTGGATTTCGCAGGGGGCCGACGTCGGGGCCGAGAAGTTACCTGATGCCCGAGTCGTTTTGTGGCGGGCGGAAGAGCTATTGCCGGAGGTGTTATATCCTTTGTCGAACGGGTTTCCCGAAGGCATCATAGCCGCCCGAGACCAGTTGCTTGGCCGGATTGAAGGAGTGGTGCGGCTGCACCAGCAAAATGCGAGCAGGGTTCCACTGTTTCTTTCCACGATTCCGCAACCGACCCAGTTCTCTAATCCGATCTTTGCAGCGCAACATCGCGCGGGTCTGTTTGCGGTCCTTACTGCAATTAATCAAAAGATATATGATCTCGCCTCAGACAACAGCGGGGTCTATGTCCTGGATATCGCGGCCTGGGCGGCGCGGGAAGGACGGAGTCACCACTCCGCGGGGCTTGATTTGATGGCGCGGCAGCCATTTAGCGCAGCCGGCCAGGTGAGCTTTGGGTTGTATCTCGCGCGGACGCTTCGGCCCTTAGTTGTGCCGAGGAAGAAGGCACTGGCGATTGACCTGGATAATACGCTCTGGGGCGGAGTCCTGGGCGAAGACGGTCGCGAGAACCTGCAAATCGGACCTGACTTCCCGGGCAACGTCCATCTCCGGATTCAGCGAGAGTTACTGGAACTAAAGGAGAGAGGGATTGCTTTGATCCTGCTATCCAAGAATAACGAAGCAGAAGTGGAAGAAGCTTTCGCTTTAGTCCCGCAGATGATCCTTAGACTGGATGACTTTGCAGTTCGGAAAGTCAACTGGCGACCAAAGGTGGAAAATCTCCGCGAAGCCGCGCAGGAGTTGAGGCTGGGGCTGGATAGCATCGCATTTGTGGATGACTCGGATTACGAGCGCGAACAGATGCGCCAGCTTAACCCAGAGGTGCTCATCCTAAATGAAAGCTCCGATCCGCTGCGGACCTTGAATGCGCTGTGGGAAACAGATGCCTTTGACTCACTCTTCATCACGAAGGAAGATCGGCAGCGTCACCGCGAGTACCAACTTCTCCAGGCCCGGGAGGTGGGAACACATCAGGATGACCTGGGAGCGTTCCTGAAATCGCTCGAAATGATCGCCGAGGTTGAGCCGGTGGACCGCACAAATCTGGACCGGGTGGCGAGTCTGTTGGCGAAGACCAATCAGTTTAACCTAACGACCCGGCGTCACTCCCGGGCGGAGGTCGCGACAATGGCAGAAACCGCGGGAGCGGTTGCGCTCGCGTTGCGTTTGCGAGACAAGTTTGGCAATCAGGGGATTATTGGAGTAGCCATTGCCATTCCAACCGAGGAGAAGCAGACCCTCCTGGTCGATACCTTTCTCGTGAGTTGCCGGGCGCTGGGACGCGGTGCAGAAGATGCTCTTTGGACTGCGATGGTTAACACGGCTCATCGAAAAGGTGTTCGGAAACTCCAAGCCGAATACGTGGCGACAGCAAGGAATGGGCTGGTTGCAGAGTTTTATGACAAACTCGGTCTTCAGCCGATGGAAGGAAACGGGTCTATCAGGCGCTATCAGTTAACCCCGGTCGAACCGCGTTCCTTTCCTGCCTGGATCGATACGGCGAGGAAGAGCGATGGAAGATAGCGACGCCTTGCTCCAGCTCCTGCGAGAGTTTTTTAACTTGCCGCTCGATATTTTTCCAGAGGAGATCACTCAGGAAAAGGTTGGGGCATGGGATTCACTTGCCATGGTGCAACTCATTGCCGATCTGCAGGGGACTTTCCTGGTTGATTTTGATCTTGACGAGATTGGCGCGTTGCGGAGCTACGAGGAGATTCGAGATACCTTGCTCAAGAAGGGTGTCTCGCTAACCAGAACCATGACCGGCCAGGTTCGGTCTTGAGGGCAACCACGACGCCCAAGCTCTCATGATCCGGATCAAGCCAGAGGACGTCAAACAGTTTCTCCTGGCAAAATACGCTGATTCAATTCACGGGATTGGATTCAGCACGGGTGAACTCCAGGATGATTTCGATTTCCTCCTCTCAGGTGTGATCGATTCTTTTGGGGTGCTTGAAATGGTTGGTTCGATTGAGGATCAATTCCAAATCCGACTCGATATGGCGACGCTGGATGCGGAACAGATTACCATCCTGGGGCCGCTGTCGCGTTATGTTGCAGAGCACGCCAAGCCGGCTGAGTGGATGTAACGGCGGCTCGAACCTTTTGTCGACGAAATGAAACTTGTCTATCAAAACGAGCGCGTTTTTATCTCCGGGTTTCATTATAAGCTCGGGCGCGTGAAGCGGACTCTGGCGGAGTTGAAAGCAACTCATCTTTTGGCTGGCTCAGTAGAAACTCTGAGTGCGATGGGTTACCACTGTTGTCTTGGCCTGGAAGAAAAACAAACCCTGCTGGATCTGGCGGTTGATCCCTTGCGTGGTGCGCTTCAGACCGCCCGCAGTCCTGCGGCTTTGGTCGCGCAACACTGTCACGCCGAAAGTGCAGTCATGCCCTGCGAAGCGGGGGATACGATTGGAGCCTCGCGTAATCGCTACTTCGCCGCCGAACTCATGGAGAGACTGAAGATCGATCACTTACCTTATCTCTGTTCCTTTGCCAGCGGCTGCGCCGGGTTTCTGTCACTTCTAATTAGCGCCGGCGGCCTGGGTGCGAGGGCGGACGAACGGCCGATTATATGCCTGATGGCGGATTGCCGGCCGGCCGGAATTCCCTTTGACCTGTTGCGCGAACGAATTCTTGGTTCCGACCATAGCTCATCATTTCTGCTTGGCCGGGAGAAACAGGGTTACCAGCTCCTCGGAATCGGTTATTACTCTACCACCAGGAGGCTCGTTCCGCTGGTCGAGATCGTGAAGCGGACGGTGGAAATGATCCAGACTCTGGCCGATGATATCGGCCTGGAACTGGCAAAAAGCGATGTGGCGCTGCATTATCCCAACACCTTCCCTGACACCTGGAAAATGGTGACGCGCTATCTCCAGCTTGGGAAGGCGGAACATATCATGGATGAGATGTCCGAGCGCGCGCATTGTGGGGCAACCGACTCGGTTATTTCCCTCGCCAAGTGGCACCGCGGCCGGGCGGGCCGGCTTCATGTGGTCGTGAACTATGGCGTCGGACTACACTTAGGAGCATGCATTTTGCGCGAGGAGGGTCCGATGCTGGTGGGATCCGATTCCGGGATTTGCTGATAACACATGATTCAGCCGGGTATGAGTCGAGAGAGTCTGGAAAAGCCACACCGGGAAGGATTTTTCGCTGCGGCCAGGAATCGTATCCTACAGGTGCTGGCTTGTCATTCTCCGGGCGCGACGACCTGGCGGGTTTGGCTGCATCGCTGGCGTGGAGTTAGTATTGGCAGCCAGGTCTGGATTGGTTATGACGCGATCATTGAAACCTCATGGCCGCAGTTAGTCACCATCCGTGACCGGGCCACGATTCAGATACGTGCAACGATCATCGCGCATTTTCGCGAGCAACGCGGTGTAGTCATCGAGGAAGATGCCACGGTTGGGCCGGGCGCCATCATCTTGCCAAATGTAACTATCGGCCAGGGAGCGATCGTGACCGCTGGAAGCGTAGTCACCAAGTCGGTGCCGCCGCGGACGGTTGTGCAAGGGAATCCAGCCCGGCCCATTGCCATGGTTGACCTACCATTAAGGTTAGACGTTTCGCTGAAGGAATTTACCAAGCATCTTCGCCCGATTCGAGAGGCAAACCGGGATCGTTCGATCTTGCCAGTCTCGCGGCAGAGAGATGCCTCTCCCAAAGCTGACTCAGAGGTGAATGCGACGGATGAATGAAATGCAAAGCCCGGACGTGGAACCCGCGGCGAGAATTTTGAAGCACGCGGAAGGGAGAGACTCACTACGCCGAGTTCTGGGGATCGCTTACTTCGCGGTCGTGACCGCGGCATTTTCGCCGATTCTCGTGGCATTGGGAAGGCATGTTGCAAAAAGCGAACTGCATTCCTACATCCTGTGTATTCCATTTGTTTCGGCTTACTTGATCTACATTGAGTGGAACCAGCTTCCGAGGAAACACACCTCTTCGCCTAAGCTGGCGCTCCTTGCCGGCAGTGTGGGCCTGGTTGCCTGGGCAGCGGACTGGACGCTTAACATCCAGAACCGGGTGAGCTGGAATGATTATCTCGGGCTCGCGGTTTTCTCCTTCCTCTGTTTGCTGGTAAGCGGCGGGTTTTTCTTTCTTGGGCAGAAGTGGATGAGCGCTGCTGCGTTCCCTGTTGCCTTTCTCTTTTTCCTTATTCCGATGCCCGATGCGATGGTCGAGACGTTAGAGAGTGGGTCGAAGCTGGCCTCCGCCGAGGCGGCGAACCTCTTCCTGATCGCGACGAACACTCCTTTCCTGCGCCAGGGCACGATTTTTTTGTTGCCGGACATCACGATTCAAGTGGCGCAGGAATGCAGCGGGATTCGATCGAGCTGGATTTTGTTTATCACCAGCCTGCTCGGCGCGCACCTGTTTCTGAGGACGCCCTGGCGCCGGGCGGCTCTGGTGGCCTTCGTGATTCCGCTTGGGATTCTGCGCAATGGTTTTCGCATCCTGGTGATCGGGCTTCTTTGCATCCACGTCGGGCCGGGGATGATCGACAGCTGGATCCATCACCAGGGCGGTCCGATCTTTTTTGCCCTCTCGCTGGGCCCATTGTTGCTCTTCCTTTGGTGGCTGCGGCGTGGCGAAACGTCTCGTCCGAACCGAGACCAGGAGGAGAAAGCGCGCCCTGCCGCTGTCGGCCAGGAGAAGGCCTAGGAAGATCGGCCGCCGCTGGGCTCCAAATTTTTTGTAGACAAGGTAATCCGATTCAAATCAGACTGTGCGCCGGAATTAACTTATCTCCTCCGTTATGCATGATCATCATCACTTATTACATTCAACTGCACTGAAAAGCTCCGCTAGCCTTGCCGGACTCACCGCCTTCCTTGGAATGCTGCTCCTGGCTGGTTGCGAAACCACCGTCTCAACGCGGCTTCCGGGCGACACCGTGGAGGTGCCCGTCGTCCTTGCCCCGGGCGATGTCGTCAAGGTGAGTTTCCCAAATCAACCCGATTACACCCAATCGCAGAAGATTGAGGCAGACGGTAACATTAACCTGCCGATCATCGGACCGGTGCACGCCGCGGGCGAGACGGTGACCAGCTTGCAGCGCAAGCTTGAGGGGCGCTATCAGCCAGAGCTGCAAAACACGCAGGTGGTAGTGACTTTGGACAGCAAGCTCATCCCGGTCGTCATCGCCGGCGCCGTCCAGAAACCGGCCAAGTACGTTTTTGACCGGCCGACAACCATCTTCCAGGCAGTGATGGAAGCGGGCGGCCCCGATCAGTTCGGCACCCTCGCAAAGGTAAAGCTGACGCGACTGGTGAATAATCAGCAGCGGACGGAGGTCCTGGACTTGCGCCCGATTGCGCATGGGCAGGCGGTAGCGCCGCGATATGTGCGGGCCGGGGATGTCATTGTCGTGGGAGAAAGCGCCTTCTAAGTCGCCGGAGGCAGTGAGCACGCCGGGCACAGGATGGTTGAGTAACCCCTCGGCGGGGGAAGGAAGCGACCTCGTTAGGCCGGAGCCTTACGGCTGAGGAAAAGAGGCTGAGAAGGTGAATTTTGATGTTGCACTGGCGACGGTCGGTGCGTTGCTCTGCGTTGGCTTGGCCCTCGGTGTCCTGCTCGTGCGTGGGGCACGCGTGCCCGGCCGTTTGTTTGCCGGGGGCATGTGTCTGCTTGCCGCCGAGGGGATTTGCGAAGCGTTTAGTTTCGCCGCCAGTCGGCCCGAATCTGCCGCGCTCTGGCAGGCCTCGACCCTTGTCGTCAAAGCCGGGTTACCAGGCATCTGGATTGCGTTTTCCGGTTCTTACTCGCGCGGTGAGGGCGCGCGTTTTCTCCAGAAATGGAAGTGGCTCCTGATCGCGATCACGGCCTTGCCGATGCTCTTTGCCCTGGGCTTTCGAAGCATTCTCTTTCGCCTCGAGATGGAATCGGCGGCGGGGTCCTGGGTTGCTTTCGCTCTGCCCGGAAAGTTCCTCAACGGTTTTCTTCTCATTGGGGCGGTTGTGGTCCTGACTAATCTTGAGCAAACATTTCGTTCCGCGGTAGGAACCGCACGGTGGCGAATTAAGTTCGTTATTCTAGGCCTGGCAGTCATTTTCGGAGTGAGGATTTACACCCGGAGTCAGGTTCTGCTCTTTTCCGGACACGAACTCAGTCTCCTTGGAATCGAGAACGCGGGCGTGCTCATGGGCGGAATCCTGATCCTGTTCGGTTCGCTGCGCAGCGGATTCAAAGAAATTGACCTTTACCCGTCACGCGCCGTTCTCCAGACGTCGTTGACCGTGCTGCTTGCCGGGACCTATCTGCTTGTTGTCGGATTGCTCGGGCAGGTGGCAAGGCAGCTCGGTCTTAGCATTAGCTTTCGCTTCGTCGCGCTTCTTGTTCTGGTTGGCATTGTTAGTTCTGCTGTGGTGCTCTTCTCGGAGAAAGCGCGTAACCGGCTCGATCAGTTGATTAGCCGGCACCTGCGCCGGCCCCGCTACGACTTTCGTGCCATCTGGTCACGTTTTACCGAAGCGACTGACTCCACCCACGACCCGGGCGCGCTCTCCGCCGCCGTAGCTCGGATGGTTTCCGATATTTTTCATGTCCTGAGCGTTTCCGTATGGTTACTGGACGAAGAGAGCACTCAACTTGTCTTAGGCGCCTCCACTTCCGGCGCGCAACCAGGTTTGCCGCAACAGTTACCCGCCGGCGAGAGTCTTAAATTGCTGCAAAGTCTTAGCGGGCCGGTTGACCTGGATTCGGAGAGCGATCCTCGGATCCGCGAATTAGGCGCCTTAGGCCTGAAGCGATTTCGCCAGGGCGGCCATCAAATCTGTATCCCCCTGCGGGCGCGGGAGCGTTGCCGGGGGATTCTTGTTCTCGCCGATCGCGTCTATGCCAGCCCTTACACATCGGAGGAATTCGATCTTCTCTCCTGTCTTGCCGACCAATTCGCGGCCCGGCTCATGAACCTTGAGACCGCTTCGGAACTGATGGCACGAAAAGAGTTAGAGACCTTGCAAACCGTCACCGCCTTCTTTGCCCATGATCTGAAGAATGCAACTTCGACGCTTCGACTGATGCTGGCCAATTTGCCGATCCATTTCGATAACCCGAGCTTTCGTGAGGACGCCATGCGCGGCATTCGGGGCACGATCGAGCGAATCGAACAACTGATCAGTCGAGCCGGCTCACTTAGAGCCGAGTTTGAGCTCCATCCGAGCGACTGCGACCTGAACTTACTTATTACTGAGTCACTTAAGAGCGTCAACGGAAACGCCGCGATGGAATGGGTCTCACACCTGCAACCGCTTCCGCCGCTGCGGGCCGACCGGGAACGAATCCAGAGCGTGATCACCAACTTGCTCCTGAACGCCTCGGAAGCGAGCGGCACGAGTCGGATCACAATCGAGACCGGAAGGCTCGATCGCTGGGCAAGCCTGGAAGTAGCTGATAACGGTTGCGGAATGACTTCCGATTTTGTGAAGGAATCCCTCTTTCGTCCCTTTCGCACGACCAAGAAAAGAGGTATGGGCATTGGAATGTTTCAATCCAAGATGATTGTCGAAGCGCATCGCGGGAAGATGCTGGTCAAAAGTGAACCGGGTGTCGGAACTACTTTCCGGGTCCTGCTGCCGATCTGATTCATGGCAATGACCAAGCCAAGGCTACTGATCGTCGACGACGACGAAGAGATCCGCACCCAGCTGAAGTGGGCGTTGGAAAGTGAATATGACCTGGCGATCGCGGCCGATCGCGCCGAGGCGACCAGTCTCTTTCGGCAAAAGCAACCGGCGACGACCCTGCTCGATCTCGGATTGCCGCCTGAACCTAACAACTGCAAGGAAGGTCTGGCCGCCCTCGAGGAGATGCTCGCGATCGATCCCACCGCCAAGGTGGTAATCCTTTCCGGACAGAGCGAACGGGAGAATGCGATCCAGGCAATTGGCGCGGGCGCGTATGACTTTCTGCCGAAGCCGATTGACCCGGACATTCTGAAGCTGCTCCTGCGGCGCTGCATTAATGTCGTGCAGTTAGAGCGAGAATACCGCGAGTTACAAAGGTTGGCGCCGATTCAGGGCTTTGAAAAGATGCTCGGGGCGAGCACGAAAATGGAACAGGTGTTTGCGGCTATTCGCAAAGTCGCGAGTACGAACGCGCCGGTGTTACTTTTGGGGGAGAGCGGCACGGGCAAAGAGCTGGTCGCGCTGGCCATCCATGAGCGCAGTCCGCGCAGTAAGGGTCCTTTTGTTCCAATTAACTGTAGCGGTATCCCGGAGACACTGCTGGAGAGCGAGTTGTTTGGTCACGAGAAAGGGGCTTTTACCGGCGCCCACATGCAACGCCACGGATTGATCGAGTCAGCTGCAGGCGGGACCCTCTTCCTCGATGAGATCGGCGAGTTACCGCCTTCGCTCCAGGTGAAACTGCTTCGCTTCCTCCAGGAGCAGCGTTTCCAGCGGGTAGGGGGGAGGCAGGAGATTAAGATTGACACCCGAGTTATCGCCGCGACTAACGCCGATCTTAAACAGGCAATTACCGAAAGCAGATTTCGCGAAGACCTCTACTTCCGGCTCGCGGTCGTAGTTATAAAGTTGCCTCCGTTGCGCGAACGCGAGGATGACGTGGCCCTGCTCGCGCAGGACTTTCTCAATCGTTACGCGGCGCAGAATGGCCGCAAGAAGATGACGCTCGCACCCGACGCCATGCGCGCGCTTTATCGTCATCAATGGACCGGCAACGTGCGTGAGCTCCAGAACCGGGTGAAGCGGGCCGTGATTATGGCCGAAGGCCGGAGAATCACCGCCGCCGACCTGGAGCTGGACGAACCAACGGAAGGCCGGGCGACGCTGCGCGATGCGCGCGAGGCGGTCGAAAGAGAGTTGGTTGAAACCTCGCTGCGGCGGAATCGGGGAAAAATCGCCGCCGCCGCGGCGGAACTTGGAATCAGTCGTCCAACCTTCTACGAGTTGATGGAGAAGCTCGGCATCCGGCGCACCGAAAAGGAGACGGAGACTGATCTCAAGGAGCAGGCTGGCAGCGGGTGATTTCCAACTCCGTCATATCTCGTGCTGCTATTGCTCGATGAAAATACCATTGCGTCTGGTTGTCATTAGTTTGCTCCTGCTGCCTCTTCTGAGTGGCTGTTTGGCCAGGTCGAAGGAGCAGCGTCTGCTCGATCGGGCGGAAAGTGAGTTCAAGGCGGGTAACTATGAAAAAGCCAAGATCACTTACATGCAGGTGATCGGGCGCGACGCGCATAACCCCCTTCCTTTCCAGCGCATCGGAGCGATCTGGCTGGAGGAAGGGGACCCGGTTATGGCCGGAGGTTTTCTCAAGCGCGGTCAGGAACTCGATCCGAATAACGTTGCGAACAATGTGCGCCTGGCGAAGGCCTATCAAACGGTGGGCCAGTTCCCAGAGGCGCGAAAGGAGGCAGAGGCGGTCCTGAAAGGGGGGCCGAACGACGACGCCCTCATCCTGCTGGCGGAGATTGCGCGCACCGCGAAGGAACTCGAGGATTTCGAGCACACCCTGAAAAGCTACCCCGCCAAGGAGACGGTTTCCTATCACATCGCGGTCGCGGATCTGGCGGCACGGAGACAGGATTGGGCCGCGGCGGAGACAGCGGTAAACAGAGCGCTGGAGTTAAATCCGAAATCTGCACAAGCCCATCAGGCCGCGGGGCTCCTAATCCTCTTCCAGAAGAAGCAGGGCGACGCCGGCCATGAACTCAGGACGGCGGCTGAGTTGGCGCCGTCGCGATCCGAGGTGCAGATGACCTATGCCAACTACCTCCTGCAGACAGGCCAGCGGGAAGCGGCAGGCAATTTCCTCGACAGCCTAACGAAGAAAGCTCCTGACTTTCTTCCGGCATGGATCACGCTCGCTCGGATTGCCATGGTCGAGAAAAAGTATGACGACGCGCTAAAACTCCTCGATAACGTGACCGCGCGCGACCCAAGGCATGTCGAAGCCGGGCTCATGCAGAGCGATTGTTTTATTGCGAAGCGTGATACAAAAAAGGCGACCGAGAAAGTGCAGCGGATTCTCGGAATGTTCCCGGAGTTGCCAGCCGCACTCTATCGGCTGGCCGAGACTTATCTGCAGCAAAACAAACCGGCTCAGGCAGCCGCGGCTTTGGATGATGCCTTGAAGAGGAGCCCGGATTATGTCGAAGCAATCGTTCTGCGGGCGCAGTTGAACGTGACGAGCGGGCAATTCGACGACGCGATCAAGACCCTTGAGCAACTGCTGAAGAAAAAACCGGACCTGAAAACGCCCAGCCTCTTGCTCGCACAGGCTTATCGTGGCGCGGGCCGCTTTGATGACGCGGCCAGGATCTTTCGGCAACAGATCGAGCTGCACCCGAAGTCGCCCGAATTTTATCTTCTCCTCGGGATTGTTCAAGAGCAGGCGAAGAAGAACGAGGAAGCGCGAAAGAGCTTCGACAAGGCCCTGGAGCTGGCCCCGGATAATTTGCCAGCTTTGAGCCAGCTCGTTGACCTGGATCTCGCGGCAAAAGACTTTGCGAATGCGACCAAACGCGTCGAGGAGCAGTTACAAAAGCGGCCGAACTCCGCACCGCTCCATGTGCTCCGGGGCAAGGTGTTGATGGCGCAGAGTCACTGGCCCGAGGCTGAGACCGCACTCAAGAAAGCCATTGAACTCGACTCGACCCTTGCTGGAGCTTACAGCCTGTTGGTTTCGACTTATCTCACGACCCACCGGCTGGATGACGCCGCACGCGAGATGGAAGGGCTGATTGCGAAAGCACCCCGGAGTCAAAACGCTCTTATGCTTCTGGCTGCGATCCGAGAAAAACAGAAGGATTACACCGCCGCCCGCGTGACTTACCAAAAGTTGCTCGCCATGTATCCCGATTTTGTTCCGGCTTTGAACAATCTGGCTTATCTTGATCTCGAATACCTTAATCAACTGGACGAGGGCGCGGACCTGGCGCAGAAAGCCCGCGGACTCGCGCCGGCGGACCCGACGATCGCAGATACGGCGGGATGGGCCCTGTATAAGAAAGGCGATTATGACCAGGCCGTGTCGCTCCTGCGAGAGAGCGCGGAAAAAATGTCGGATAACTCTGAGGTGCGGTTTCATCTCGGGATGACGCAATACATGATGGGTAACACGGATGCAGCACGCATCGCCTTTCAACAAGTAGTGGCCGCGCCTGGAGACGCGCCGGTGAAAGCCGCCGCGGCCAAACGGCTGGCTTTGCTCGGAAGCTCTAACTCGGCGGAGCAACCGACGATTGCGGAACTGGAAAGCATGGTTTCGGAAGAGCCAAAGGACGTCGTCGCGATCTTGTGGCTGGCCGGGGCGTACGAGAAGAAAGCTGAGCCGGCGAAGGCGGCAGCTCTTTACGAGGCCGCGTTGAAAGTGAATCCAAAGCTTACAGACCCGCCGCTTAAACTGGCCCAGCTCTACAGCGGTCCACTCGCCAACAAGGATAAGGCCCTGACTTACGCGAAGCGAGCACGCGAGCTTTCGCCCCAGGATGCGAAAACAGGCGCCTTACTGGGACGGGTGGCGTTCGATGCCGGAGATACAAGCTGGGGCTATAGCGTTCTTCAGGAAAGCGCACGGCAGCTCCCGCTCGATGCAGGAGTGGCGCATGATCTCGCCTGGGCAGCTTACGCACAGGGCCGGCTCGACGAAGCACGGCGCGAGATGCAACGCTGTCTCACTCTTCATCCTGAGGCGGCAATGACCGAGGACGCCAACTCATTTCTAACTCTGACAGCGTTGGGCTCTGATCGAGGAACGCTTGCTCAGGCCCGGCCGCAGGTCGAGGCCAAATTGCAGGCTAATCAAAACTATCTTCCCGCGATCATGGCTGCCGCCGCTCTCGACCTTAGTGAAGGAAAAAGGGACGAGGCGATGCGACGTTATCAGGAGGCGCTGGCGCGCTTCCCGAGTTTCGCACCGGCCCAGGTGCAACTGGCATCACTCTATCTGCAAGATGCAAGTAAATTGAGTATGGCCTACGCTTTGGCTTCGCAAGCGCGCAAGACGCTGGCGGAAGATGCAACTGCCGCCCAGGTCCTGGGAGAAATCTGTTACGAGCGCAAGGAGTATGGCCGTGCCATGCAGTTACTTAAGGAAAGCGCACGCGAAAAGCCGCTGGACGCGACTGGCCGCTATTATCTTGGGATGACTTACAAAGAGCAGAAGCAGTCGGGCGCCGCGATCGAAGAACTCACCGCCGCGCTCGCGGCCGGTCTGCCGCCCGAGTCCTCGCGCAAAGCTCAGCAAGCGTTGATTGAGTTACGAATGGGAGGCAGCGATTCATAGAGGCTTGTCATTGGACGTAGCTCGGGGGAAAAGTTAAAAAATGTCCGATCGGCCGCTTCCGATTCTGAGCGCACAGATGGCCCTCACTGCCGCGCTTGCCGCGTGCGTCTCTGAAAGCCCGGCCTCGCTCGCTCCGCGAGCTGCGTTACGGCCCGCGGGGAGAGAGATTGATCGCAGCGGCGATTTGCAACTGCAAGCGCGTGCTTTGGTCGGCCATGATGGATTCGTTGTGATGACAAAGGCCGCGTTTTTCAAGCCACGATACTTGGGCGTGATTAGGGCCGCAGAGTTCCTGGACAGAGTTGTAAAGCATTGAAGAGTTAGCCAGCACTGTAAATCCCAAGTCCTATTTGATCATAACTTCACACGCTAAATGAAACCGCTTTTTAGAGTCGTAAGTGTTAGCCTGCTTCTTCTCGTCCTCCTGGGCGGCTGTTCCGCCGCCTCGCGCAAGGCGCATCGCCTTGAGCGCGCCGATCAGAACTTCAAAGCCGGCAAATACGATGAGGCGAGGGTCGATTATCTGGTTGTGCTGCGCGCAGATCCGCGGAACACGCTCGCCGTGCAACGGCTTGGCCAGATTTGGAGCGAGGATGGAGCGCCGATCACGGCCATGCCTTTTCTCATGAGGGCGCGCGATCTGCAGCCCGACAACGTCGCAGTCCGAAAGAAATTGCTCGGGGCGCTGGTCGGGATTGGCGGCTTCGAGCAGGCCAAACAAGAGGCAACCGAAATCCTGCAGCGTGCCCCTGGCGATGCGGAGACGCTTTTCCTTCTCACCCAGTTTGTTCGCACGCCGGAGCAGATCGCGGAAATGGAGGAGCAGGTAAAGAAGTTTCCGGCAAAAGATTCGGTTCAGTTCCATCTCGCCGCGGCAAATATCGCTCTGAGAAGGAACGACAAGGCGAAAGCCGAAGCCGAGATGCAAGAGGCTCTGAAAGTTGATCCTAAGTCAGCGTTGGCGCACGCGGCGCTGGGACAATTTTATGCGGCGAACAAGCAGTTCGATCAGGCTGACCGGGAGTTGAAGACCGCTTCCGAGTCGGCCCCGCCTCGTTCGAATTTTCCGGTGCAGTATGCCGAATTCCTGGCTGCCACCGGAAAACGGGATGCGGCAAAGACTATCTTGCGGGGAGTGGCGAAACAGACCCCCGATTATCTTCCGGTGTGGCGAATTCTGGCAAAGACTGCGCTTGCGGAACAGAACTACAAGGAGGCGATCGAGTCGCTGCAGAATATTTTCACACGCGAACCGCAGGACTTGGAGGCGCGCTTCATGGAAGCCGACGCCTTGCTTGGGCAGCGCAAAGCGAAAGAGGCGGTGCAGGCCCTGGAGAAACTCGATGCCGAATATCAAGGCAAACTTCCCCTGATCAAGGTGCGACTGGCGAAAGCCGCGCTCGCCGATAATGACTCATTAAAGGCTGCGAAGTTACTCGACCAAGTGCTGGCGGAGAATCCCAAGTATCCAGAGGCGATTGTGACTCGGGCCGACCTGAGCATCCGCTCCGGGCAAGCCGGGCAGGCGATCGCTCCGCTGCAACAATTACTCAAGGATGAACCTAACTCCGCGCCTGCCCAGCAGTTACTTGCTGAAGCTTACCGAGCGACGGGGCGGTTTGAGGAGGCGAGTCAGCTCTTCCGCAAACAGCTCGCACCGAACAACGCTTCAGCCCTTCCTTACTTCAACCTTGGCGTGACGAAGTTACAGGAGAATAAACCGGAGGAGGCGCGCCAGTATTTCGAAAAGGCGGCGGAGATCGAACCGAACAATATTGTGCTGGTGGAGCAGCTTGTGGGTCTTGATATTGCGAAGAAGGATTTTGACACGGCGATGCGCCGCGTCCGGCAACAGATGGAAAAGACTCCCAATTATGCGCCGGTCTATTTTGTTGAAGGCAAGATTTACGCCGCCCAGTCGGATTGGCCGCGCGCCGAGGCATCATTCAAGAAGGCTGTCGACTTGGATGGCAATTTCGAAAAGGCATACCAGCTGTTGATCACAACTTACCTGGCAGAAGACAAGGTTGCGGAGGCGACGACTCAATTAGAAGAGCTGAAGAAGAAAAACACGACTGATCCTCGTCCACGTTTGCTTCTGGCGTCTATATTTCAGAAGCAAAAGAACTTTGCCGCCGCTCGAGATGAATACGAAAAGCTTCTCGCGGGCAGTCCGAATTTTGCTCCCGCGCTCAACAACCTCGCGTGGCTCTACGCCGATCAATTTAACGACCTGAATAAAGCCACTGAGTTGGCGCAAAAGGCGAGCAGCCTGCAGCCGGCTGATCCCTCGGTCGCTGATACCCTTGGGTGGGTGCTTTACAAACGGGGTGACTACCAGCAGGCCTTGACTCGTCTCGAAACGAGCGCCCGGAACTTACCCAACAACCCCGCTGTCCAATATCATCTCGGAATGACCTTGTATATGATGGGAAAAATGGATCCGGCGCGCGCCGCTTTGCAGAAAGCGGTCGAGGCTAAGGATGATTTTTCTGGAAAAGATGAAGCCCGCCAGCGCCTCGCGCTTCTCCCAAAATCGGGAGGCGGCGCCGGCGAGATTGGAACAGATGAGTTACAGGCGTTGTTGAACAGCCATCCGAACGATCCGTTGATCGCGAGTCGCCTCGGAGAAGCCTTTGAGCGCGCCGGTGATCCGGGAAAGGCTGCGGCCGCTTACGAGCAGGCCCTGAAATCGAATCCAAACTTTGCGGAGCCGGTGCTAAGACTGGCCCAACTTTATTCTGGGCCGTTGAAGAATCGTGGGAAAGCTCTCATTTACGCGCGCAAGGCCCACGACCTCGCCCCCAATGACTCACGAACTGCCGCCGCCGTAGCTGAGATCGCCTACCGGACTGACAGCTTCAGCTGGGCTTATACTCTGCTCCAGGAACGTGTCCGCGCCGGGGTTAAAGATCCTGCCGTGCTCCACGACCTGGCGTTGACTGCTTATGCTTTGGGCAAGGTGTCAGAAGCCCGCGAGACAATGAAGGAATGTCTCGCCGCCTCGCCAACTGATGCGCAGCGCAAAGAGGCCGAGACTTTTCTCGCGCTCACTGCGCTTGAGAGGCCATCGCCGGAAGCTGTCGCAAGCGAAGCACAAGCTGAAGCCGTTCTCAAGAATGATCCCGCTAACGTTCCGGCCTTGATGGTAAAGGGAGCAATTCTGACCCAGCGTCACCAAAGCAGCGATGCAGCAGCGATCTATTTGCAGGTTCTCCAGCGTTATCCCGATTTTGCTCCGGCGCAAAAGCATCTTGCTGCGGTTTATTCCGAGAACGCAGGCGATCTGAATAAAGCCTACGACCTGGCGTTGAAAGCGCGTAACAGCCTGCGCGATGATCCGGAGATGGCGCGCATCCTGGCGCGAATCAGTTTCAGACGAAAGGAATTTGGCTATGCCGCGCAGTTGTTCGAACAAAGCCAAAGCGGTCAAGCGTTGAGCGCGGAGGATCTCTACTACCTCGGTCTGGCCCAGTTGCAGACGAAGCAACAAAACAAGGGTCGCGAGGCGCTCGACCGCGCACTGAAGGCCGGACTTTCCGGTGCGGCCGCCGACGACGCGCGACGACAACTTGCGGGCGACAAAGCGGAATAATCCCAGCCAGTGGCAAGCGCGTGGCAAAGGCGTTTGGGCGGAATCTTCGACAGGATTCTTGAATCCGTCGGAAAAATTTACGGAGTTTGAAAAAATGCAAGAATCACCAAAACGGTAACATGGACAGGCAGAGTATGTTATCCGTTTCGTTTGGACCGTGGCATCGCGATTGCTATTAAGCGAGCCGAGTCAGTTACAAGCAAACCCACAAGGAAACAAACCAATGAAAACGCTCATCAAAATCCTCGCTATCGCGGTCGCAACGTGCGCCGTTTCAGCCTACGCAGTACCCACGCTCACGCTGTTCGACGGAACGAGCACGGTCACCATTACGGATGGCGGTGCCGGGGACACCTGCCCAAATGCGGGCTGTGTGACTTGGATAGGCGCGATTGGCGTCTGGAATCTTAACATCGATACCGGCTTTACCAAGCCCCTGATCGGCGGTCCAACGAATCTCAAGATGGATCTGGCCTTCGCGGCGCTTTCGAATGCTGCCGGAATGCTTACCATTACTTTCAGTGATGACGGCTACACGGTCAATGGCGGCGGAATCGATGCAATTGGCGGCACAACCGCGTTTAACAACGTCGTGGATAACATTCTCATCAACGGGGGTGTTGTCATGACCCAAGGGCCATTCGGTCCGGGCGCGTTTTCCGGTACGACGACTGGCAATATCACCTTGAATCCGGCCGACCTGATCGCGCTTCAGGTTGTTATTGGCCATAGCGGGGCAGGCATGACCACGGGAGACAAGAGCTTGCAGGTGCCGGAAGGCGGCTCGGCTGTTGCGCTCCTTGGCATGGCTTTGGTCGGGCTCGAAGGTCTGCGAAGGAAAATCCGTGCTCGCAAATCTTGATGAGTTCGCGCTGACTCCATAGGAACAAATTCACTGGGCGGGGGAGACCCCGCCCAGTTTTTTTGCGTCCGAAGGTCCGGCTGAGTCAGGGATCCGAATCTGACGCACGCCATAGTTACCGCGCCTCCCGCTCGAAAGGGTCCACGACGGCGATGTTTTCTGTAGCGAACCCGGCCACCGACACGGAAACAAGAGCATTGATCCGGGCAACCTCTAACCTTCATCCTGAAGTTCGAGAACAATGCTCGACTGACTTGAGCTCATCCAGCGTCCCCCGTCTTGCTTCGGTCCGAGCTGCACAGTTACCTAGCCGTACGCGGCTCGAAGTAGTCTTTCAAAAAGGCCGGGCGGGGACCGGTGCGTGCCGCGATTTGCGGTTGGCGAAGCGCCGCATGTGTTGCGGATTAGCGAGTTCTGCGGCAATTTTCGCCGTCGTCGTGCTTTGTTTCCTGTGAAACTGCCGATGGCCGGACTCGAACCGGCACGGGCCGTTAAGCCCAACGGATTTTAAGTCCGTTGCGTCTGCCATTTCGCCACATCGGCTAGAAATGACGCCACTCTATCAAAAACTTCCCGCACCGCACCGGAATAGTCTGCCCGCGGGCTGTTCGCCGTCGCCTCGTTTCTTACAACCGCGATCGCTGGCGCGAGCGAAGCCTTTCCTAGCCGGCATTGCGTAGGGCGGTGCCGTCGTAACAGCAATGGAGGATATATGGCTGACGAACTGAAAGGCAAAAGGATCGCAATCCTGGCAGCGGATTTTTTCGAAGAGGTGGAACTCACGAAACCTCGGGATGCCCTGACGCAGGCTGGGGCCGAGGTGAAGATTGTCTCGCTCAAGCCGGGACAGATTCAAGGCATGAACCACGCCGATAAAGGGGACAAGATCGACGTTGATCTTACCCTCGATGAGGCCGACCCGGAGGATTTCGATGCGCTCATGATTCCCGGTGGCACGATGAATCCCGACACCCTGCGCTCAACGCCGGATGCGCTCGAATTCACGCGGCAGTTCTTGCAAACCGGCAAGCCGGCTGCGATCATTTGCCATGGACCGTGGGTCCTGGTGGATGCCGGGCTTGCGCGCGGCCGCACTTTGACCTCCTGGCCGGCCATCCAGGCGGACATGAAAAACGCCGGCGCCAACTGGGTCGACCGCGAGGTGGTGGTCGACAACGGTCTCGTTACCAGCCGCAAACCAGACGACATCCCGGCCTTCAATCGCAAGATGATTGAAGAATTTGCCGAGGGAAAACACTCGCGGCGGGGTGAGTCCACGCCCAAGCAGGCTGCGGTCACACTCGAAACCTAATCGTTAGGCTGGCAGTCTTGGGAAAGGCGGAACGAACACGTCTTCGTTCCGCTTTTTTTCCGCCGCGCGATGGGCATACTGGAGTTGCTCATGACGACCGCGAACAAGATCACGCTCGCGCGCATCCTGATGATTCCGGCTTTCGTCACGATGGCGCTCTATTATGGCGAGAGCATCAAGCGCGGCCAGCCCCAGGAATGGCAACGTTACACCGCGATCATCATCTTTCTGATCGCGGCCGTCAGCGATGGCCTGGATGGTTACATCGCCCGGCGCTACAACCAAAAGAGCGCCCTGGGAGTGATCCTCGATCCGATTGCAGATAAGGGCCTCCTCCTCAGCGGCATTATCACTCTCAGCATCAGCAACTGGAGCCACGTCGCGCCGCAGTATGGGCAGTTCCCGACCTGGTTTCCGGTCCTCGTTATCACCCGTGACGCCGTGATTCTCATCGGCAGCATCATCCTTCACCTGCTCAACGGGCATGTGCGCGTGCGGCCGCATTGGACGGGGAAAATCGCAACCGTTTTGCAAATGGCGGCGATTGCGTGGGTCATGTTGCAGCTCATGTTTGTCCCGCTCCTCTACGTCGTCGCTGCGGCTGGTCTCTTCACCTTTGTTTCCGGCGTGGTTTATGTGACCGACGGGTTTCGTCAACTGGGCGCGCAAGGCCACACCAACCCAAAAGAAAATCAGCCGGTTCGTTAGGCAATGGAAAACCGTGGTCCTCGCCAGGTCGCGATCGTGGGCCGGCCTAATGTTGGCAAAAGCGCGCTCTTCAACCGCCTTGTCGGGCGCAATATTGCGATCGTCCACGGCCAACCCGGGATCACCCGCGACCGCATTTCCGCACCGAGTCGGAAGGGCGATTTCACGGTCTGGGACACAGGCGGAATCGGGGGAGCAGGGGAGAACGAGCTAATCGAGGAGGTCCGGCGCGCGGCCGACGCCGCCATGGAGCAAGCCGATCTCATCCTCTTCGTGGTCGATGCGCAGCAGGGGTTGACGCCGATCGATGAGGAACTCGCACGCACGCTCCGTCGTTCCAAGAAGCCGGTGTTGCTCGTTGTGAACAAAGTCGATCATCCCAAGCACCGCGATCTCGAAGCCGATTTTCAACGGCTCGGGTTTGAAACTTTGCCGGTCAGTGCCGCGCACGGCGGCGGGATCGATTCGTTAGGCGAAACGATTGAGCGCCTGCTCCCGCTAGCGGAAACAGAACTGCCGCCCAGTTCACGAACTTCCGTCATATCGCTCGCCATCATCGGCCGGCCGAACGTCGGCAAATCCTCGCTCATCAACGCGATTCTCAGCGATCGCCGCACGATTGTGAGCAGCCTGCCCGGGACAACGCGCGATGCAGTCGATATTGCCTATCGGCGCGGGGAAGAAGATTTCGTCCTCATCGATACCGCCGGCATTCGTCCGCGTGGCAAACGCTCCAGCTCGGTTGAAATCTTCAGCGTCATGCGTTCGGAGCGAACGATTCGTCGCGCCGATCTCTGCGTTCTCGTGGTCGACGCGACCTGTGGTGTCACGGCCCAGGACAAAAAAATTGCGGCCCTGATCGAGAAGGCGCACAAGCCGGCACTGGTGATGGTAAACAAATGGGATCTGGTGAAACCTGAGCGCGGCGCCAGGCAAACGCTGGGCGAAGTGATTGAAGACACGCAGGCGCGACTGTTCTTTCTGCCCTATGCGCCGGTGCTGGTCGCATCGGCTTTGACGGGCGAAAATCTTGAGCGTCTTTTCCTCGCGATCCGCAGGATTCGACGTGCCAGCAGCGAGCGAATCAGCACCGGAGTGTTGAACCGTCTCCTCCGCCGCGCGTTCGCCGCTAATCCGCCGCCCATGGTCGCGAACCGGCGGTTGAAACTTTTCTACGCCACGCAAACACGCGAGGACGAGAAACGCACCTTGGCGACGCCGGAGTTCGTGCTTTTCGTAAACGATCCGCAATTGTTAGGCGAAACCTACGCGCGTTACCTCGAGGCACAGATTCGCGCGGAGAGACCCTTCACCGGCTTGCCCTTAATGTTGGATTTTCGACCGCGCCCGGAAACGGACCGGCGCAAGTTGTAGCCGGGATCGGTGATCCCGGCTCTGCAATCAGGCGCGGCAGCAATTCGGCCGGGGTCACCGACCCCGGCTACAATGCACCCATCGCCTCTCCCGCGCGCTTTGCTCGATCGCGGCGAGGACGCGGTGGTTCGCGAGCCCATCAGCAAAATCCGGCCGCACACGTTTCGCGCTCACCACCGCGCGCACAAAATCCGCCGCCGTATGGACGAAGCTATGCTCGTAGCCGAGGAGGTGGCCCGGCGGCCACCAGTGCTCGATGAAAGGATGCACCTCTTCCGTCACCAGGATTTCGCGCAGTCCCCGCCGACCTTCCGGATCCTCCGCGCGATAAAATTGCAGCCGGTTCAATTTCTCGAGATCGAAGACTAACGAACCGCCGCTCGCGTTGATCTCGATCGTGAGGCCATTCTTTCGTCCCGGCGCGAAACGCGTCGCTTCCAGGGTGGCGATCGCGCCGTTATCAAACCGGCCCATCACGGCGACGGCGTCATCCACTGTCACCTTGCCGCGACGCCCGCGTTTCTCCGGCAGCGGCCGTTCTTTGACGAACGTTTCGCGAAGCGCGCAGACTTCACGGAATTCGCCCACGAGATAGCGACCGAGATCAATGATATGAGAGCCGAGGTCGCCTAACGAACCCGAGCCGGCGATCGCTGCTCGCAACCGCCAGACGAGTGGAAACTCGGGATCGGCGATCCAGTCCTGTGCGTAACGAGCGCGATAATGATAAATCCGCTCGCCCAGCTCGCCGCGCGCGATCATTTCCTGCGCGAGGGCGAGCGCCGGGACACGCCGGTAGTTGTGGCACACCATGTTGACGACCCCGGCCTTCCGCACCGCGCGCGCCATTTCCTCCGCTTCGGCGAGGTTGCGCGCGAGGGGCTTCTCGCACAAGATCGCCTTTCCAGCCGCCGCGGCCGCGATTGCAATTTCGCCGTGGGTGTCGTTAGGCGTTGTGATATCGAGCACATCGATCTCCGGGTCGTCGACCACTGCGCGCCAATCGGTGACGCTGTTCGACCAGCCAAACCTTCTTGCCGCTTCTTCTACTCTGGCCGGGTTGCGACCGCAGATCGTGCGCATTTCAACTCTGGCCGGCAGATCAAAAAAGCGCGGCGCTTGTCGCCAGGCATTGGAATGCGCCTTGCCCATGAAGCCGGTGCCAATCAGGCCGACGCGCAGGGTGCGATGAGACTTCATGCCGGAGCGGCGAAGAGACGGAGAAAAGCGACTTCGATCGCGAGCGCTTCCTGCACATTGCGGGCAAGATGGTCGCGCAGCTCCGCAAGCCGCTGCATCCGGCGCAGGATTTCGGGAGTCGTTAGGCGCGAGCCGATTGCTTCCGTGCTCGGACGTGCTTCGGGCAGCTCGCGTCCTGCGATCCCGCTGCTGGCCCGCAGGACATCGGCCCACCAGAGGAATAGCGTTTCCACCAGTTCCGCGCGTCGCTCGAGATAGCGGCTTTCGGTCAGCGCCTTGTAATGCTCCTCGCGAGCCTCAAGCCAGCCGCCTTCGGTTGTATTCTTGTAACGCGCTTCCTCCGCCTTTTGGGCGGCGGCATTTTCTTCCTGGATCTTCTGCCGGATTTGACCGAGCAACTGCTCGAAAGCCTGGGCGAGCCGATAAGCCTCCTGCACCGTCCCGAAATCGGCCGCGTCAATACCGTTCAGCAGCTCGATCAATTCGACCTCCTCGTTTCCTCGCGTCTTCTCGTTAGGCGCGGCCAGCGGCAGATCGATACAACGCGACCGGATCGTCTCCGGCAGGACCTCCGGGATCGCGCTGAGCAGGAGGAGGAGTGAATTGTTAGGCGGTTCCTCGAGCGTTTTTAGAAAAGCGTTGGCTGCCTCCGCCGTCATCCGATCGGCCTCGGCAATGATCGCCACCTTGCGCCGGCCATCGCTCGCCCGCATCTGGAGCGAATGTTCGAGTTCGCGCAGTTGTTCGACCTTGATTCGGCGCGCTCTTGACTGCGGTTCGGTCACATAAACATCGGGCGCAGTGCCGGCGAGGATATGCTCAGCCGGGGCGTCGTTCACCAATTGCGCGATCTCGGCGGCAAGGGCGCGTTTCCCGCTCCCGCGCGCGCCCGCGATGAGGTAGGCGTGGGCGAGGCGGCCGCGTTTCTGTGCCCGACGCAAATGAGCAAGCGCAGCTTTGCGAGTAAAGGCCACGGCTCAGGAACGGTGCCGGCGCTGCGGCGCAGAAATCAGTTGAGTGAGATTGCCGAAACGCGCGGTGATTATCTGCCAGATCTCCTCCTCGATCTCCTCGACCGAGCCGCCGGCGTCGATTCTCTGGATGCGGTGCGATTCGCGCGCCGCCAGTGCGCGATAGGCAAGACAGACGTCCTCGTAAAATTGCAGCGGCTCCTGCTCCATCCGGTCGATCCCGGCTGCAGGCCGCACCCGGCGCAACATCCGCGTCCGAGCGGTGACTGGATCAATATCGAGGAGAAAGGTGAGATCGGGCCAGCAATCACCGACCGCAAAAGAGTTGAGATGCTGGACCATCTCCTGGTCGAGCCGGCGCGCCACGCCCTGGTAAACCGTGGTGGAATCGGCGAACCGATCGGAAATCACAACCGTGCCGCGGGCGAGCGCGGGCTGGATCACTTCGCGCACGAGCTGACTGCGGCTGGCTTCGAAAAGAAGCAGCTCCGCCTCGGCCGTCATCGCCACGCTCTCGGGCGCGAATTGCAAAAGGTGCCGGATTTTTTCCCCGATCGGCGTTCCTCCCGGCTCCCGCGTCACGAGCAACGGCACACCGGCTCTTGTGAGGCGCTCGGCGAGCCGGGCGATTTGGGTCGATTTTCCACAACCCTCCGAGCCTTCGAAGCTGATGAACGGCAGCCGGCGCATGAGGCGATTTTCGGGCACTGGTTCGAAATTGTCGATTTCTTCGCTGGAAAATCGGAGCGCCGGGCGAAGCGTTCTCGACTGACGCCGCGCTTGCCTAGATCGCCTCCCGTTCCTCCCGGGCGCGATCCTCGAAGCGGGTGAATTCCTTGATGAAGGTGAGTGGCACATCGCCGGTTGGCCCGTTGCGTTGCTTCGCGATGATGAGCTCGGCTTTGCCTTCGGTCTCGTCTTTTTCCTCCTCGGTGTCGGCATAGTATTCCTGCCTAACGAGAAGGCCGACGATGTCGGCGTCCTGCTCGATGCTGCCCGACTCCCGCAGGTCGCTCAGGCGTGGGCGGCCTTTGCTGTCCCCGGTGCGGTTTTCCGGATTCCGGTTCAACTGCGCCGCGACCAGGATCGGGATGTTCAACTCTTTGGCCAGGCCTTTGATTCCGGCGGAGATTTCGGATATTTCGATCTGGCGATTTTCCTGCCCGCGCCGCGAGGTGGATCGGAGGAGTTGCAGGTAATCAATCACGATGAGCGCGACATCGTGCCGCGCCTTCAGCCGCCGGGCCTTGGCGCGCAGCTCGAGAATGGTAAGGGCCGGCGTGTCGTCGACATAGATATCCGCCTCGGCCAGTTTGCTCGCCGCCGAGGCGATCTTGTCGAAATCGCTGTCGGCGAGAAAACCATCGCGCGCCTTACGCAGATTGACGCGGGCGCGCGAGCAAAGCATCCGTTGCACGAGTTGCTGGCTGCTCATTTCGAGGCTGAAAACGGCGACCGGTTTCCTATCATGCACCGCGATGTGCTCGGCCACGTTCATGCAGAAGGCGGTCTTGCCCATGCTCGGCCGGGCGGCGATTACGATCATCTCGGAGTTGTGCAGCCCGCTCGTCATCTTATCGAATTCGATGAAGCCGGTACCCAGCCCGGTGAGACTGCCCTTTTGTTCCCAGAGCTTGTTGATGGTCTCGATCGCTTCCATCACCTGCTCTTTCATCGTCCGGCTCTCGCCTTTGAAGCGGTCTTCACCGACGGCGTAGATTTTTTGCTCTACTTCATCGAGCAAGCTGTCGACTTCCTCCTGCTCTTCGTAGGAACGGCGCGCGCCCTCGGTGCAGGCGGCGATGATTTCGCGCAGGATGTATTTGTCCCGCACGATCTCAAGGTAATAACCGACGTTCGCCGCCGTCGGGACGAAGGTGAAGAGGCTGGTCACGAAAGCCGCGCCCCCGATGGTCTCGAGCAGGTTCCGGTCGCGCAGGACCTGCGTGAAGGTGATGAGATCGATCCCCTGTTGCTTGTTCCAAAGATCGACCAGCACGCTGTAGATCGTCTGGTGCGCCGGGATGTAGAAGTAGTTCTCGTTAATTTTCTCGACTACTTCCGCGATCTTCTCCTGCGGCGAGATGAGCATGGAACCGAGCACGCCCTGCTCGGCCTCGACGCTGTGGGGCAGGGCGCGGTGAATATCCGGTGAAGAAGCTGTGAGCTTCTGCCCTTCGCCGTCCATCCGGCGCCCCGGCCATTCTCGGCCGGACCCGTTTCCAGGTTCTTTCCGAGTTTTTTCTCCGGCTCGGCTCGAGCCTTGAGAAGCTCTCGGCATCTATTTCGTACGTTTGCGCGGACCGCGGGACTTGCCCGCCGGTTCTTCGGCGGCAGCTTCGGGCTTCGGTTCTTCGGCGGATTTGACGTTGAACTTAAATTTCGCCGTGACCTCGTGGTGCAATTTAATCGGCACCTCGTGTTCGCCGGTGGTCTTGATTGGATGCTCGAGCACGAGCAGGTGGCGATCGAATTCGCGATTAAGCTCCTGCTTCAAACGCGCCGCGAGATCATTCGCGGTAATGGAACCGAAAGCCTTGCCCGTTTCGCCGGTTTGGAGGATGAAGGTCACCTTGAGCTTGCCGATCCGTCGGGCGAGTTCCTCCGCTTCATTCAGCTCGCGCGCCTCGCGTTCGGCGCGTTTTGCCTTTAAGGCATCAAGCTGGCGGAGAGCGCTCGCCGTGACCTCGTAGGCCATGCCTTTGGGCAGCAAAAAATTCCGCGCGTAACCGCTGCGCACTTTGACGACATCGGCCTCGGCTCCGAGGCCGGGAACGTTTTCGGTCAGGATAACTTGAGTGGAAGGCATGTCGAAATTTCCAGCTGAAATGCGGCCCGGTGAAGCGATTTTTCCGAGGCGCAGGGACGTGAGTATAGGAGGTTGAAAACCGCTGTCAATCCCAGACCCTCGTCTGCGCGCTTGCAGGCGGTGTTTGCTCATTTGCAGTTGGGAATGACGCAATGCAACTGCGCATCGGATAAGAATATTCTGACGCCCTCACTGGCGCTGCGCGTCCGTCTCTCCCAAACCCACTCCCTTGCCCTCACTGCCGCGCTGCGCGCGTGCGTCTCTCCCAGAGGGAGAGAGTGTAGAGTTGGCGCCGAATTTTCTTCTCTCCCTGTGGGAGAGACGGACGCGAAGCGCCAGTGAGGGCAGGGAGTGGGTTTGGGAGAGACGGACGCGCAGCGCCAGTGAGGGCGTTCGGAAAGTGCGCTGCCAAAAAATCAGCGGATCGAGCTTCGCGTCTCATGGCGAAACGGGATTCTAGATCATCCCGAGCTTCATCCGCCCGGCTTCGCTGATCATGTTCTGGTTCCAGGGCGGGTCCCAGACAAGCTGGACGTCGGCTTCGTCGACCCCGTCAATGCTCAGGATTTTGCTTTGCGCATCATGCGCGATGGCCGGGCCCATTCCGCAGCCGGGCGCGGTCAGGGTCATCTTTACTTCAACCCTGGTCCCGCCGCCGGGATTTTGGATCAGCTGGCAATCGTAGACCAGGCCGAGATCCACAATGTTAACCGGAATCTCCGGATCGTAGCACTGGCGCAACTGATCCCAGACCGCTTTTTCATCAACCTCGCCAGTTTCGTTAACCGGTTTTTCGCCGTTGCCCCTCTGTGGTTTCTCGAGACCGAGCGCATCGAGATCCTTCTCGGCGATCCGGGCCAGGCCCTGGTAAGTGGCGATGGTGTAGCTGCCGCCGAGGGTTTGCGTGATCACTCCCGGCGTGCCGGCCGGAATCGTCGTCTTTTGCCCGCTCGGAATCTGGATCGCTTCAACATCGCGTGTGGTATTGAATTCAGTGTTTTCGTGCATTGTTAGGCTTTCGTTAGGTTAGGAATCGAGCACCACCTTGAGTTTTTTCCCTTCGCCTGGGGCAAAGGATTGCACCAGGGTCGGCCCGCTCGACTCGACCGGCGCGGAATTGCCGCTTAAAGCGGAGCGCAACGCGCCCTCGACGAGCTGCGCGCAGTGAATCTTCACCGGAGGCAGCGGTCCAAGCGGCGCGGACAAATCTTCCCCGCTCATGTTCATCGCTTCCTCGACGGTTTTGCCCGCGAGCATTTGCGTCGCCACGCTCGCGACCGCGATCGCGGTCTGGCAGCCGAAGGTCTGGAAGGTGGCGCGATCGATCACCTTGCGCCCGTCCTGCTCCTTAAATTTTACCCACATCCGCAGCATATCGCCGCAGTCGGCGCTCCCGACCGTGCCGATCGCGTCGGCGTTCTCCATCTCGCCGAGGTTCTGCGGGTGCTTCACCGCGGCTTCGATTCGCTTTTCCAAGTCGTCGTTCATTCGTCAGGCAGGCTTATTCGAGATGATAACGCGGGAGCTTCGGATCCACCTCGCTGCTCCAGGTGTCGATCCCGCCGCGCAGGCTCTTTACGTTTTCAAAACCATGTCCCTGGAAATAAGCGGCCGCGTCGAGGCTGCGTGCGCCCTTGTGATCGTAGATGACAAGCAGATCGTCGCGGGACCAATCAGAGAGCGCCCGCTGCATCAATTCCTGGCTGAAGAGCTGCGCCCCGGGAAGCTTCACCGCCTCAAATTCCTCGCGGGTACGAATATCGAGCAACTTGAGCGGCTCGCCGTTCGTTAGGCGGCTGGCCAGCTCGGCCGGCTCGATCTGGAGCGCGCGATCGGCGGCATCGCTGCTCACGATCTCTTCCATCACTTCTTCGACGTCGAGATGGTCATTGCGCGCGCACACTCCAGCGAGCGTTTCCTCCGGGCTGAACCCGCAGCTCGCGCAGCCACCGATGTGATAACGGCGGAACAGCGCGCGCTGCGCCCCGGGAAACTGCTCGAGCAGCTCGCGCATCGTGAGATTGGGATTGATCGCCGCGTTGGAACTCATCACTCCAAAATCTACTGGCGCTGGGGGACTCCCGCAAACCCCCCCTCCTCACTCAGGTCTGCACACCGGATGTTTTTCAATCTGTGGCCAAAGCTTTGTCATCCGCAGCCGGACGGTGGCGAGTGATCCGGGACTGGTTAGGCCAAATTGGCGCGTAACTCATCGAAGGAGTCGAACAGGAAAGTCTGACGTTGACCTAAAGGAGTCGAAATCAGTTATGCTGTATTGGCGCTCCGGGGTCAGACTAACTATCAACACTGGCGGGTTTTGGTTGACGGCGCGAGGGCGCGCCGGCTCCAATGCACGCGAAGCGGTTCGCCTTCGCTCAGTTAAGGTCGAAAGTTGAAGTTTCAAACGGGCGGTATGGCTTTGGGTGGAGCTGGTTCTTGTAACGGAAGGCTTGCCTGCCTCGCGTTAACCATCGCGGCATTGGATTTGCTCAGCGACGGAATACGACCGCTGCGGTTAGAAAACCCGTTTCTTAACAAGATGGATGATATGGTTTCGGTCCTCCTGGTGTTTGCCGCCAGTTGTGTCGTTTTATTCCTGGTCGTGGCGGTAGCGACGCGTAGGTTTTAGGGAAATCCCTCGGGAGCTTGATGCCGATCAGCAACAAGATTCTCTGCCCGAGTCCTATAAGAGAAAAGGCGGCAGCGCGATTGTAGCCGGCCCGAGCGGTGTAACTCACCGGACGAACCTCTCTTACGCGCCATGTGAGGCGATTCGATGATCAACCAGGAGTCGGCTCGGCTCGGCAGCGTTGGAACAAGGTCATGACGCCCCT
Organism: Chthoniobacterales bacterium; assembly: GCA_036825615.1. Lineage (GTDB taxonomy): Bacteria > Verrucomicrobiota > Verrucomicrobiia > Chthoniobacterales > UBA10450 > JAICXG01. Next base: position 96,765 of record DAISXY010000001.1, on the reverse strand, counting down.
GAAATCGAAGTGGCGCGACGGAAGCGCTGCGCCGCCTGTGTCGCAACGACCGCGGTAATGCGGTTACCAGGAGAGATATACGTGAACAGGCCAGGCAACTGCCGCAGTCAAGTCCAGCCGGTCGGCCGAAATTTTTGCGAGAATAGGCTTGACTTTATTTCTCCGGCGAAGGTTTCATCTTGGGATAAGCCGTTGCGTTAGGTCTTGCGTTCCGAGTAAGTAAATCCCGGCCGTTTCACGAGTATGAAGCGCCGATGGACATCCGGGGGCTCCGGCCAATCGTTGGCTTCCAGTATGAGATTGGTCTGGTCGCACAGTTATCCGAGCGGCGACATTCAAGTTCAATAAACAATTCACTTTAGACCGACCGAGAAGGAGGAACGTTATGAGCACGAAAGGAAATGCACCCATGAAAGTCATAACTCAAATTTATCCCGCCGCTGCGCTTTTCGCGCTGGCCTGGTTTGCGCTTTCGCCGACAGCGCGAGCGCTAACGCCAGCCCCGGATCGACCCGATTTAAACCAGAACAGGGCTGAGCTTGACGATGCGCTCTCCAGCCTCACAACTGGCTCTGATGATAGCCAGACAGGTTGGATCTGGAGTGGCGCCGGCAAGCTCAACCATGGACTTTATCAGCACACCGCGACCTTGCTACAGAATGGCATGGTCCTTGTGACAGCGGGAGACGACCTCAACACGATATCGGCAAGCGCCCAACTCTACGACCCGGTGAGTCGTAGCTGGAGTACCACAGGCAGCCTCATCACCGCACGAGATCATACCCCGGCGACCTTACTACAAAACGGCATGGTCCTGATCGCAGGAGGTCGCGATGCCAGCTTCGGGATTCTGGCGAGCGCAGAACTTTATGACCCGGCGAGCGGATCCTGGGTTGCCACCGGCAGCCTTGACCCGGCACGATCTTCACACACGGCGACGTTGCTGCAAGATGGCAGGGTTCTCATTGCCGGGGGAGTTGACGGCAACTTCAGTGACGATGAGACCGCGCGTGCCGACCTCTATGACCCGGCGACTGGGACCTGGACACAAACCGGCAGCCTCAACATCGCCCGTTATTATCATACCGCGACGTTGCTACAAGACGGCAAGGTCCTTGTTGTGGGTGGGTTTCAAAGCGATAGCTCTGCGAGCGCGGAACTCTACGATCCGGCGACCGGAACCTGGAGTGTTACAGGGAGCCTCAACACCAAACGATGGTCGCACACCGCAACCTTACTCCGCAACGGCAAGGTCCTGGTTGTCGGAGGACTCGGGTCTGGCAGCGTTTTCTTGAACAGCGCCGAACTCTACGACCCGGCACGCGGGACCTGGAGCGCCACCGGCAGCCTCAACATGGCCCGGGTTGAACATACCGCGACCTTGCTGGAAGACGGTACTGTCCTGGTAGCGGGGACTCTTATCAACGGGGGCACTGCATCCGATAGCGTGGAGCGCTACAGCCCGGCGAGCGGGACCTGGACTCCCACAACCAGCCTCCGCACACCACTCTATTTGCATACGGCGACATTGCTGCAAGACGGCGCAGTCCTTATCGCCGGCGGAGTGAACGAAATAGGTCATACTGTTCGTAAATCGGAAGCGGGACATAGTCGGCGCTGAAATTCAGCCGGGGTCGATGCTCGCCTTGTTATTGCTTTCTGCAGTCCTGACCGTGCAGGCGTGCGCGGCAGCTGCTGGCCTATGGGAATATAGCGATAGCCTGGTTCATTCGCGCGACGAACAGGTAGCAAGTTTGCTCCCCAACGGCGCGATCCGATTCGCAAACCCTTTCGCGTTGGTCGCACAATCGCGGGGCAGTGGCGCACACTATGAAGTGGAACGAGCGAACTCATGGCTGCTTGCAATTACGGATAAGACTGGAGCCTTCAGCTTCGCGGCTCACAAGCATGCAGTTTTGGCGACCAGGTTTTCGGCCGCACTCACTGTCCATCCCGAAGCTCCCGAGAAATCCGCGGTAAAGGTGACTCTGCCTGTTTCCGCACTTGTGATTGACAGCAAAGAGGCCCGGCAACAGGCAGGCTTGGGATCCGGACCCAGCGCCGACGATGTCCGAACTATTCAGGAACGAATGCTCGGTCCCGAGGTGCTTGATGCGCGGACTTATCCCGAGATTCAATTCATCACGACAGCGATCAGGAAGCTGAGTGCAGATCAGTTACAAGTAAGCGGAAGTCTCCAGCTGCATGGCCATTCGCAGGTAGTGCAAATTCCCGTCCGCTATGAGCGCGAGGAAAACGGAAGATTTCGACTAAGCGGAGAGTTCGCCATTCGCCAGACAGACTTTGCGCTCAAACCGGAGAGCGTAGCGGGCGGATTGGTCCGGGTAGCAGATAGAGTCACGATCCGCTTTGGGGTTACGATCGCCCCTGCGAAATAATTGCGAACTGTGGAGAGCAGACTCAATTGGCCATCGCTACTGCTTCACACGATCGCTTACCGACGAAGGAAAACGCGGAGGCGAGTTTGCCGCCTCCGCGTTTCCAGGCAGTTGTTGTGTTGCTTTTGACCTTATTTACCGGCCACCGTTGTCATCACCGCGCTCACGATGGCGGCCATGATCGTCACCAGGCTCGCGTTCGCCACGAGTCACAGCGTTGTTGCGACCTTTGTCATCACCGCGCTCACGATGGCGGCCATGATCGTCACCGGGCTCGCGTTCGCCGCGAGTCACAGCGTTGTTGCGGCCTTTGTCATCACCGCGCTCACGGTGGCGGCCATGATCGTCACCAGGCTCGCGTTCGCCACGAGTCACAGCGTTGTCGCGGCCTTTGTCATCACCGCGCTCGCGATGGCGGCCATGATCATCACCGGGCTCGCGTTCGCCACGAGTCACAGCGTTGTCGCGGCCTTTGTCGTCACCGCGCTCACGATGGCGGCCATGGTCGTCCCCCGATTGGCGCTGGGCACGAACGATCCCGTCATCACGGCCGTGACGCCGTTCACCGTGACCACCACGGTCGTCGCGCAGGTTGCCCCGAACGGCGTTGCGAGTAACGCGATTGTTCATCTGGTTACGACCATTCATATGACTGACAGCGCCGCTGCGCACGAAAGCGCGGCTGCTCATGCCCTGAATGGTCCCTCTCGACATGCTCCCATGGCCCGCGCCCATTCCCATGCGGGCAGAACCCCCGCCATGAGCGTCGCTTTGGCTGCTGGTGAGCAGAGTGAGTCCGGTTGCAACAATCGTCGCCGCCGAACGAACTAACATTTGGTTTGTTTTCATGCGCCCAACTAAGTGGCCGCGACGATTCAATTGCGAATGATCAAAGGTAACTCGCTTGTAACCTGGAGGCGCAGATATGAAGTGGCCGCGAAAGCTGAATGCGGCACAGTGGGCTTCACCAGAGGGTAAACGATGCCGCACCCGGACACATCAGTCACTTACCGGAATCGAATAACGGTAACAACCGTGTTACCTTTGCGGGGAGAAATAGCCCTTGCACAGCGATGCTTAGGCGGTGTCGGAAGCTGGTTCGAGGTGAACGATTAAGTCCTTTGATTCGGGGATTCTGCTTCATCAAGGCTGGCTTTGCCTCATGCGCGATGCTGTGACGGTGGCGGATTGTCGTCAGCGGTGCGCCTCAACGCGCAACTCGACGAAGACGTCAGTCCGGCTTGGACATTTCTCGAATCCGGGTAACTCCGGGAGCAGCGGCTCCGGTTTCGATCATCGCGCGCCGGATCTCCGCCCGGCGCTGTGCGATGGACTGTATCGGAAAGAGAGGTTTTAAGAATGCGCAGACGCTCGTGAGGGAGAGTTGGATTGGCGGCGAACAGATTCATCGGATGGCTTCCTGCCTCTTCGGAGGACCGGTGCCGGACGGTCCGATTTCGATGCGCAAACGACCGTCAAAAGTTAGCAAGCGGCCGACAGCGGAACGCTTCGGCGGCTGTTACGCTGCCGGAATGCGACGAGTTGGGCTGTTGGCAGTATTCGGACTCTTTTTTGTCCTTTTCATTCCACCAGCGGAAGGAGGCGCGCGGCGATTCACCTACGTGTATGAAGCTACCACGGCCGCGCCGGGGCCGATCGAGATGGAGAACTGGATTACCTGGGGAACAAGCCCGCGGGAGGAGCGGCGGTTCAACGCGGTTGACTTCCGGCATGAGTTGGAATTCGGAGTTACTGAACACCTCCAACTCGGTCTGTATCTGGCCGATTGGGGTTATCGTGAAGATCCCGGAGCACATAAACATGGTTTTCGCTATCACTCTTCTGCGCTCGAGGCGATCTATAACCTGACTAATCCAACGACCGATCTACTCGGCTCGGCTCTTTACCAGGAAATCCGTGGCGGCCCGGAAGAGTTTGAGCTGGAAAGCAAGATTATCCTGCAAAAAAACATTGATCGATTCGTTTTCGGTTATAACGCAACCATCGAAGCGGAATGGGAAGGAAACCGGCTCGAGGAAAAGGCGGGCGAATTCTCTCAAACGTTCGGTGTGAGCTACGAGATTTCGCCGCGCTGGCTCATCGGAGCGGAATTTCTGCATGAAATCGATTTGCCGGACTGGTCGGACGCGAGTGACTCGATCGTCTACGGGGGGCCGAACCTCTCCTACCGAGAGAAGGATTGGTGGGCAACGATCACTCCGCTTGTTCAACTCACGGAGGTCGGAGACGAGGTTGATTTTCAAACCCGCCTTATATTCGGCTTTGGTTTCTAAGATGCGACAATGGATCGGTTTCTTGCTGCTGGGTGCTCTCTCATGTGTCTTCCTGATGCAAGGATGCGCCGGGGGCGTTGGCAGTTCGTTTCCCACCGCACAAGAGATAGTTAGCCAGGGGGCGGCGAAGGTGACAGATACAGACAGGCTGCAAAGGGGCCGGCAGCTCTTTGCCAGCCGCTGCACTGAATGTCATGTGGCGCGCCGCATCGGCAGCTATTCCGTCGCGCAGTGGCGGCATTACATCGGAATCATGGCGCCGCGAGCGGCACTCACGGCGGAGGATCGCGCGGCGGTCGAAGATTACATCGTCAAATCGCGCGAAGCGCTTCCACCCGGCTAATTTCTTGGCAGATCGCTCCTGCATGCGATCTCGCTTCCAAGTTCGCTGCTGCTTCATCCTTGGGGCCTTTTGCATATCGCGGCAAATAAACACAAAAGAGATTTGACTTTTGTCGGGCACGCGATTTCCTCCTGAATTCGTTAGTGCAGAGAAAATAAAAACCAAGTGGGAGGAATGTTATGACAAATGCGACTCAACTCAGCGGAGAACGCGGCGGTGATTTCGCGCGCCAGGCGTTTCAAATTCTCCGCTTCGGCTTCACCGTCGCTCCGATTCTGGCCGGCCTCGACAAATTCTTTCATATCCTCGTCGACTGGGACAAGTATCTGGCCCCATTGGCGAACAATATCCTGGGCGGTCATGGACATGAATTCATGCTCGTTGTCGGTGTGATTGAGATTATTGCAGGCCTGGGCGTGGCATTTAAACCACGCTGGTTTGCCTATATCGTGGCGCTCTGGCTGCTCGCAATCATTTGCAACCTGCTGGCTATTCCAGGCTATTTCGACATCGCCTTGCGTGATCTGGGCCTGCTGCTTGGCGCGCTTGCCTTGGGTCGATTGAGTCAGCGATTCGACTGACCTCCTGGAAAACAGATGGGCGGGTCGCCATAATCTGAGACGTAGCGCATAAGTCGTCGCCCTTGGGCAGGCCGGCTACAATGGCTTTGGAGCCGGCGCGCCCTCGCGCCGACAACAACGCGTCCAATTCCGAGATGGGTTCGCAACCATCGACCGTCGAAACGCCTAATGGAAGTAGGCCGCTCAGCGAAGGTTACAGGCGTGAAACTATTGCCGGTTCGCGTTTCCCTTTCGACCTACATAGCGTGACGGCGCTATGAAAAAGCTACTTGTTCGTTTTTTGCTCTGCATCGGCGTCGTCTGGGCGTCGTTAGCGGCGGGCTATGCAGAAGAAAGTCATCGCGGCTTCTTTGAAGCCGATTTGTCGGGGGGCGGCAAGGCCGCCTTTTTTGTCCAGGGTAACCATGCCATCTCGGTCTATGTCTTCGATGTAGCTACGAGCACGGCGAGTTTTGCCGGGGGCGATATCGCGGCGGATGGAAGTTTTTCCCTGCTCGCGAGTAACGGCGCCACGATCAGTGGTCTCGTGAAGGATGATGATTCGGTCTCCGGTCTCGATGACGACCTCGTCACCGCGACGGTGGCGGGACAGAGCGTGATCGCAAACCGAGTCCCAAGCTTTGGTCCAAGCGACGATATCCCGGGGCGTTTCAGTGGCACCGCGACGAGCGCGGCGGGCAGTAGTTACGAGGTCAAACTCGTGATTGATTCCCAGAACCGGATCTTCTTCATCGCTGCAAATGGCGGCACCGTCCTGGGCGGTTTCGGATCAGTTGCGCTTTCATCGCAAACTACCATGGCGGCCCAGCAAGGCGCCGATGATCCGCCGGGTGACGATCACGGCGGTGGCGGCGGCGGAAGTGATGATCCTCCAGGTCACGACTTTGGGGATGACCATGGCCAGGATGATGACTTCGTCGCTTCCTTCGACGAAGACCTAAACGACGATCACCCAGCCGCGACCTTCTCGCTTAGCCTGCTCAGTGGTGAAGCAGTTACCGGGAGCCTGACTTTCGGTCATGGGACCCAGCTGGGTGAGTTTACACTTAACGGCGAGACCTTCTTCTTCAACGCCCCGCAGGAGTCGCCGGCGAATCATCTCGCGAACATTTCCACCCGTGGCTTCGTTAACACTGGCCAGGGCCAGCTCATCGGTGGCTTTATCATCACCGGCGGGCCAAAGCTGGTCTTAATTCGTGCGCTTGGGCCATCGCTGGCCGCTTTTGGAGTTACTTCGGCATTGCAAAACCCGGTCCTGAAACTAATCGGAAGCGACGGTGTCACCGAGATTAGATCGAATGATGACTGGCAGAGTGCCTCGAACGGAGCCGACATCATCGCGACCTCGATCCCGCCCCAGGACCCGAGTGAGTCGAGCATTTTGATCCGACTCGAGCCGGGCGCATACACCGCGATTGTGACCGGCGCGAATAATACGACCGGAATCGCGCTGATCGAAGTTTACGAGATCAATCGCGACTAGCTCGAAGTTGTGATTTTGCGGAAGGGTAAATGCCCTTGCGTCTTCGCGCGCGGGGGCATTTTTTTTAAGTAGGAGGCGAGTCATCGAAGCCGACGGAATAGTTACAGAGACGAAACTATTCCCAATTCGCGGCTCCGCTCGGAATGGCCTTTACTCGCGCCTAGCATGCAAAGAAAAACCCTCTTCCATAAGATGGCGAGTTCGTGGGGACGCCAGCGAACCTCTGTCATTGGTCTTCTGACTCTCGGTTCACTCCTCGGTGCGCCGTTTGTCTCGGCACAAACGGGCGGGCAACTTCTCTGGAGCGTTGACCTTGCCTACACGCCAGTCACGGCCGCGCCGCGGGTGGCGCCAGGCGGTACGATTTATATTCATTCGGATGATCTCTATGCGGTCTCACCGGCCGGTGAAATCATCTGGAGTAAGCCTTCGTCCGATCCGCACGCAGTGGACCTTGGCCCGGATGGAACAGTTTACTCGGGCGCGGGCAACACTATTTTCGCCTACTCGCCGGCTGGTAACCTGAAGTGGACCTTTACTGAACCACCTGGCGGGCAAGGCCTCATGGCAGGTCCGACCGTTGGAGCCGATGGAAATATCTATGCAGTCACTGATGGCGGTGGCTTAGGCGCGCTCTCACTTACTCCTGCGGGACGACTGATCTGGAACCAGCCTGGCTATGTCAATTTCGATGGAACCGGTCTTACTCCGGTGCCATTGACGGGGAACCGGCTTTATTTCGCGGAGGATGTCGTTCCGGGCTGCACCGAGTTCAGCGAAGGAATGAATGCACTGGACTTAAGCGGCGGCGATATCCAGTGGTGTGTCTCCTTCAGTGGTGTCTCCCGCGCGGTCGCGTCACCCACCGGCGACGGTCTGGTGCATGACTTCGGCATCTTATATGACTTTAGCCCTGACGGATCGCTCGACTGGTCCTTCACTTTTCCTTTTCCAAGCGGCACCTTGATCGGGCCGGGTGTCGGACCCGACGGAACGATTTACATTTTTCACTCCTATTCCAATCTCTGGTCCTTCACTCCGACGGGTGGGAAGCGCTGGCAATCGAACGGCCTGGCCGGGAGTAATTTCCCGGTTGTGCCGACGGTCTCGCCTGACGGAAGCGTGGTCGTCTTCGGGACGGTCTTTTCTTTCGGAGTCAACGGCAAGCTGGTGGCGGTGGATGCGGCTGACGGATCGGTCTTATGGAGCCTGCCGATCACCGGTCCTTCGGCCGGAGTCGCGGGACCGGTCGCCTTTTCTAATGATGGCGAGACAGTTTACGCGCCGATTACTGAGATCGGCGGAGTTAACAAGCTTTGGGCAGTGAGTGTGGCCGGCACATCGAGCGGACCTGCGCTAACTGTGACCGGCAGCTGCCCGGGCACGATAACGATGACAGTCAGCGGCGCGACGCCCGGCGCATCCGTCGAGATCTATGGGAGCAAGGCGGCTGGCTCGACTACGATTACGAATGGCGACTGCGCGGGCACCGTTCTCGGGCTAAAAAAGGCGCGCCTCCTTGCCACCGGTACAGCCGACACAAACGGCAATCTAACTCTTCAGATGCGACTACCGGCAAAACGATGCGGGTTGTTCATGCAGGCGCTCGATCTTGCGCGCTGCGCGACCAGCAACGTGACCAACTCGCCGTAGCCATGCTTGGTCACCGTGATGGCCTCGTGCTTCGGCGCCGGGATTTGCTTTGGTTGCGGCGCTGAATCTGCGACGTGAGGCGCCGCGCTACTCGGATATCGGAGTCGTGGCCGGAGCTTCTTCCGCCGCCACTTCCACGGCAGGCGCAGCGTCGGCGCGGGTCCTGTTCTTCTTCAGCAGACTGCGCACGGTTTCAGAAGGCTGGGCGCCGCGTGAGATCCAGTATTCAGCCCGCTCCATGTTCAAGGTGCTGTTATGGCCCTGCACCTTCGGGTCGTAGTTGCCAATGATCTCGATGAACTTGCCATCGCGCGGGCTGCGGCTATCGGCGACCACGATTTTGTAATAGGGGCGGTTCGTCGTCCCTTCTCTGCGGAGTCTGATTGAAACGGCCATTGAGTCAGTTAAAGGATTGAAGCGTTACCGGGCGGATGGGGCGGGGGAGGGAACGAATCGCCTAATTCTGCAAAAGTGCAAGTCAGCTCCTGGCGCGCGACATCTGAGCCATCATCCGCTTCATCTTGCCTGCGTTCTTCATCAGCTTGCGCATTTGGTTGAAACGATGGAGCAACTCGTTCACTTCCGTCACGGTGCTCCCGCTCCCGCGCGCGATCCGCTGGCGGCGGCGGGCATTGAGAATGTCAGGACGCTTCCGTTCCTCGTTCGTCATCGAAAGCACGATCGCCTCGGTGCGTTTGAGTTGTTTCTCGTCAATGTTCAATCCCTTCATGTTGCTCAACCCGGGCAGCATTCCAATGATGCTCTCGAGCGGCCCGAGCTTTTTCATCATTTTGAACTGGGCGAGGAAATCGTTGAAGTCGAACGAGGCGGTCCGGAGTTTCTGTTCCATCCGCGCCGCTTCTTCCTCGTCGATCGCCTCCGCGGCTTTTTCGACCAGGCCAACGATGTCGCCCATCCCGAGAATCCGGCCGGCGAGCCGATCGGGCACAAACGGCTCGAACTGATCCAGCTTTTCGCCCACGCCGGCAAATTTGATTGGCCGCTGCGTCACTTCCCGCATCGAGAGGGCCGCGCCGCCGCGCGCATCGCCGTCGAGTTTTGTCAGGACAATCCCGGTGATGCCGAGCGCTTCGTGAAAATGGGTCGCCACGCTCACCGCCTGCTGGCCGGTGGCGGCGTCCGCGACGAGTAAGACTTCCTGCGGACGGAGGAATTCCTTCAGTTGCTTGATCTCCTCGACCAGCGCGGTGTCGATTTCCTGCCGGCCGGCGGTATCGAAAATCTCGACGTTCCCGTTTTGTTCAGCGGCCCAGGCGAGGCTCGCGGCGGCGGCGCGTTTCACATCCTTTTCGTTAGGCGCGGGAATGTAAACCGGCGTCTCCACCTGTTTGCCTAAGGTCGCTAACTGCTCAATCGCGGCCGGCCGTTGCAGGTCGCACGCGATCAGGAGCGGCGCGCGCCCCTGCTTCTTCAGATAGAGGGCAAGCTTGGCCGAGGAGGTGGTCTTGCCGGCGCCGTTCAGTCCCACCATCAGGATCCGGGCCGGCTTTTGCAGGTTGAGCGGCGCGGCATCACCGCCGAGGAGCGCGGTCAGCTCATCGTGGAAAATCTTTACGATCTGCTGCCCTGGGGTAACGCTGCGCAGGACTTCTTCGCCGAGCGCCTTTTCCTTTACCTGGGCGACAAATTTCCTCGCGACCTGATAATCCACGTCCGCTTCGAGCAAGGCGAGACGCACCTGGCGCATCGCGTCGGTCACGTTCGTTTCGCTGATCGTGCCATGGCCGCGCAGGTCCTTGAAAATATCCTGCAGTTTATCGCCGAGTTGTGAAAACATGGAATCGTTAGGCGGACCGCCGTGGGGGACGTTTCCTCTAGCACGGAGTGCGCGGTCTTTCCACCGTTGCGGCGCTACAGCAGGTGCGGGAGCGCGACTGATTCGCAATTTCCAGGCGTTCGATTCATGTTGGGACCGCGACTCCGCACATGAACAATTCCGCCTTGCTCCACATCGTCGAACGGCTCGAAAGCTTTCTCGCGAAGCTGCCCGATTCGATTCGCAAACCGGTCCTGCACGAGCTCACGCCGCTGAAGGAGCTTTTCCTCCAGCAACGCGCGCCGCGTTTCGTCCTCACCGGCTCGCATCCGATGCCGTTGCTCGAGTTCGTGGCGCGGATTTTTGTTCCCGAAAGCGAGAACGCGCCATGGCGTGAGGTGTTGACCGGGCTCTACCGCTGGCAGCAGGTCACACTTGGGCAACACGGGTCGATCCAGATTCTGGACGCGCGCGGCGCCGATGCCGCCGCGCTCGGGCTCGTGCGCGACGCGCTCAAGGAGCAGCCGGCCGATCTTTTCTTTTTCCTCCCGGCGGAGCGTGACGCGAAAGTCGCAACCCGCCGGGAAATCGAGCGCCTCGAAGAATTGCTGCTCGCGAACGGCGACGGAAAAATTGGAGCGAAGTTGCTTGAATTGCAGGCTGGCGACTCGCCGCCGCTCCTGAAGGAGCAGCCGGACAAGCCCGCGATTCGGTCCAGCCTGGTCGGCGCGTTTCTGCTCGGGCCGGAAGTGCGCCGCACGCTCGCGAGCGAGTTGCCTAATGAATCCCGAGTCGAACTGGTGCGCAGCGGCGGCGACCGTCATGCACAGGGGGAAATCGCCGAACTGCTCGTAAAATCCACGAGCGCGATCTGCGCCGCGATCGGCGCCCAACCGATCCCGCTCGCTGATCTGCCGATCCTCACCACCCTCCAGCTCGTGATGGTTTCCGGCATCATGTACATCAGCGGCCGCGAACGCAGCCTGCGCGCTGCAACCGAATTTGTCGGCGCGCTCGGCGCAAACGTGGGCATCGGGATGGTGCTGCGGGAGACGACGCGCGCCGTGCTGAAATTTTTTCCCGGCTGGGGCAACGTCGTCTGCGGGATGGTGGCAGGCGCGGGCACCTACGCGATCGGGCGCGCCGCCATGGTCTACTTCATCGAAGGGGCGAGCCTGCGCGACGCGCAGCGCGTGTTTGCGCGCCACCGCAAAGAACGCATTCCTTTGCCGGGCCGGCAGCAGAAGGCGTTGCGCCGCAAGGCGCCCCAGCGGGAGCCCGAAAGCACCATCGAATAACTTGTGAATAATCTCCGATTCGCGGGGCAAATTGTTCACCGAAATTTGTGAACAAGCGCTGCTCTTCGCGAGCGGTTCGCAGTGCCTTCCTCACCTGCCGATGAAACTCTCCGAGATCGCGAGCACCCTGCGCGAAATCCGCGTCGCGCCGGTAAAGACACTCGGGCAAAATTTCCTTCACGACCAGAATCTGGCGCGCTGGATTGTGCAACAGGCGCAGCTTGGACCGGGCGATTTTGCGCTCGAGATCGGACCCGGTCTGGGCGCGATTACCGAGCCGGCGCTCGCAAGCGGCGCGCAAGTCTTGGCGATCGAAAAGGACGGCCGGCTGGCGGAATTTCTGCGGACAAAATTCGCCGGGCAACGGTTCCAAATCATCCATGGCGATGCGCTCGAGTTTGAAGTGAAGCAACTCTTCCCGCACGGTCCGGTGAAATTGTTAGGCAATTTGCCCTATTACATTTCGACTGAAATTCTCTTGCGCTTTCTCGAGCAGCCAACGCCTATCGCCCAAGCGCTGTTGATGTTACAGCGCGAGGTCGCGATCCGGCTCTCGGCGCAACCGCGTTCCAAAGATTACGGAATCCTTGGTCTTGTCGTGCAATCACAGTACCGTGTCGATTATCTGCGCAGCGTGCCGGCAAGCGTTTTCCTTCCTCAGCCGGAAGTCGATTCCGCGCTGCTTCGATTCACTCCCCGCGCGGCGAACGAGCTGCCGGATTACGACCGCGAAACCTTTCTCCTGCTCGTCCGGCGCGGCTTCTCGCAACGGCGCAAGCAACTCGGAAAATTGATTCGCAACGAAATCGAAGACTGGCCCCGCGTCGCGAGCGAGATCGGTGCGTCGCTCCAGGCTCGGGCGGAAGAATTATCGCTCGAGCAATGGATTCGCCTAACGAATCTGGTCCGGCCCGTGACGCCGAAAAGCACCGGCACGGATCTCGCGGAGGAGTTTGCAGTCGTGGATGAAAACGACCGCGTGATCGGCTCGGCTTCGCGCGCCGAGGTGCATGGGAATAACTTGCGCCATCGCGCCGTGCACCTCTTCGTTTTCAACCAGGCCGGCGAGCTGCTCCTGCAGAAGCGTTCGCGTTGGAAAGATCGGCATCCGGAGCTGTGGGATTCGAGCGCCGCCGGTCATGTCGCGGCCGGTGAGGATTACGAAATCACCGCGGCGCGCGAGTTGCGCGAGGAACTGGGCGTGAGGGCCGAGCTAACCGAGATGGCGAAACTGCCGGCCTCAGAGCAGACCGGTTGGGAATTCATCCAGCTCTATCGCGCCACGCACGAGGGGCCATTCGCGCCGCCGCGCGGTGAAATTGAAGCCGTGCAGTTCTTTCCCCGCGCGGTGATCGCGCGCTGGATCGAGAGACGGCCGGGCGATTTTGCGCCCGGTTTCCTCGCATGCTGGCGTTGCCTGGCGAATCCGGCCTAACGACCGCCCCTGGCGCTCTTGGTCGCGCCAGCGCTTTTCTTTGCCGTCGCCGTCTTCGTCGCGCCCCGGCCGCGGCCCGTGATCAGGGTGGTGCGCGGCGGGAGATCGCCCATCACTTCCTTGCGGTATTTGCGCGCGGCTTTGAGCGCCTGCTCTTTTCCGCCGTAAACCGCGTCGCTAAACATTCTCGTGCCGGAGCTGGAACCGCGAACAAAATGCACCTGGAATCCGTGCGTCTGCTTCTTCGCCCGCGGTTTCGTGTCGATGCGTTTGATGTTTTGTTCCGAATCGGGATTGGATCGTTTCCTCATAATCTTTTGGCCTAACGAGTGGAGCGTAAGGGCAACTTTTCCGTTATGCAAACGCCGGTTGCAGGAAATTTGGCAGCCGCGGTTTTGTGTAATGACCATCGCACCAATCGATGTGGGAAACGAGGATGCCAGTGGTTGATCATTGCCGCTTTCAAATAGTCCGATGGATGCCGTCTCCTGCTGTTATTACGATCGGGTACCATCGAACCTCACCTCTCGCCCGGCCTCCTCTCTCCCGGTGGGAGAGACGCGCGCGCGAAGCGCGGCAGTGAGGGCGCAACGATTGCACGGTCGCGTTTGGCCAGCGCTTGACTTGCGCTTCCACGCTGCTCAACCTCGGGCCGCTTTCTCGTCCAGCCAAAGGAGCACGCCATGAGCACGCGAACCAAAACGCGATCCCGCCAATCCACCCGGCGAGCGATACGAAAGGCAAGAGCCGCATCGGTTCCGGCGAAATCAGGAACGACTGCCAGCAGAGTGATCATTCCCGGCCCGTCTAAGTCAGCGCTTCAGCCAAAACCCAAAATCCATCGTCATCACAAAACCCGCAGCATCTGGTTTCAGCAGCGCGCGGCCTGGCCGATGCGAGAGGCCCCGATTCACAAGCTCGTGGCCGAGCGCACCCGGGTTGAGCGCGCGCTCGCGCCCGTGCCGCAAGCGGCGCCCTGGGAATGTGTCGGCCCGACCAACGTCGGCGGTCGCCTAACGACTCTGGTGTGTCACCCGACACAGGCGGATCGCATTTGGGTCGGCGCAGCCGGCGGCGGAGTCTGGCGAAGCGATGATGCCGGGCGCACCTGGGAGGCGCTTTGGCATGACGAAAAAGTCCTGAACGTCGGCGCTCTCGCCCTTCATCCGCTCAACCCAAACATCCTTTTCTGCGGCACGGGCGAAGCCAATCTCTCCGCCGACTCCTATGCCGGGGTCGGACTTTACTGGTCGAAAAACGCCGGGCGCACCTGGTCGCTCCGTGCCGCTGCTTCTCGCGATACGTTGCCCACTCGCATCGGCGCAATCGCGATCGATCCATTCGAGCCGGATCACATGCGCATCGGCGGGATCGGTTACGGCCGGGTCGCGCCGGACGAAGCCGGTTTCGGCGGAATGTATGTTTCGCTCGATGGCGGACGCAGTTGGTCGCGCGAGACCTTCGTTTCGGCAAAGAATTACTGGTGCCACGCGATCATTTTTCACCCGACAAAGAAAGGCACGATCTTCGCCGCCTTCACGGCGCAGGGCGTGAAGAACGGCATCTACCGTTCGACCGATGAGGGCGCGAGCTGGTCGCAATTGCACAAAGGCTTGCCGAGCCCGGACAAATGCGATCGCACCGCGCTCGCGCTTGCGCCTTCCGATCCCGACGTCATCTACGCGCAAATTGCCAAGGCCGGCGATGGCCTGCGCGGCATCTTTCGCTCAAGCGATGGCGGCGACACCTGGCGCGAGATCAGCGGCAACCATTTCGCCGGCGAAACGCAGATGACCTACAACAACACGATCGCGGTGCACCCGGCCGATCCCGATTACGTGATTTGCGGCGGAGTGGAAGTGCACCTCTCGACCAACGGCGGGAAAAGCTGGCAGAAGGTCTCGAAGTGGAATGCCGCACGCGGGCGACCGAACTATGTCCATTCCGATCAGCACGCGCTCGTCATGCCGGCGGCCGCGCCTGGACGCGTCTATGCAGCCAACGATGGCGGTCTCGATGTCAGCTACGACGGCGGCCATGATTGGGAAAATCGCAGCAACGGGCTCGCTTGTACCATGTTCTACGACGCCGACGTCGCCCCGAGTAACGCGCGCTTTTTTGGCGGCGGCGCGCAGGATAACGGCACCAACCTCACCACCAGCGGCGGGAGCGACGATCATTACGAGATCCTCGGCGGCGACGGTGGCTGGATGGTTTTTCATCCGCGCCAGCCGGATCATCTCTACGCCTCCTATTACAACATCAACATCTTTCGCTTCGGATCGGGCAAACGCTGGAAAGATGTCTCACCGCCTGCCGACAAGACCGAGCAGGAAAAGACCTGGATGGTTTACATCACGCTCGATCCGAATCGTCCCGCGACCGTCTTTACCGGCTCGCAGCGGGTCTGGCGTTCGCGCGACAATGGCAATCATTGGACGGCGGTTTCGGGCATGCTTGATGGAAGCACGATCACGGCAATCGAGGTCGCGGTCGCCGATTCACGACGCATCTATATTGGAACCGAGAACGGCGGATTTTTTCGCAGCCTTGATGGCGGTAAAACCTGGAGCGCGAACCTGGCCGGACCGGAGCTGCCCGGCGTTCTCATTACCCGAATCGAATCGCATCCCGAGAATGCGAACGAGGTTTATGTCACCGTCGCAAACTTCGGCAATCGCCACGTCTTTCATTCGAGCGACGGCGGCGAGCATTGGCGCGACCTCGACCGCGGCCAGCTGCCGGATGTGCCGCACCACGCGCTCGTCATTCCGCCGGACGATCCCGAGGCGATCTTCGTCGGGAGCGACGCGGGCGTATTTGCCTCGCACGATCGCGGCGCGAGCTGGCGGAGCATGAACGGTAACCTGCCCAACACAATGGTCGTTGACCTGGTCTATCACGAGCGCAACGGCACCCTCACCGCTGCGACTTACGGCCGGAGTCTCTGGCGAATGAAGGTACGCGCGGATTGAAACAAACCGCCTCCTCCCTTCCCCGCCTCTTCCTCTACTGTTACCCAGTCGAACGCGAGGAAGAACTCGACCTGGCCCGCTAGCCTAGCTTTGTCCCCGACGTTTCCGGAACCACTCCGCGCGGCGGCGCAAATTCTCACTCCCGCCTTCCGGAGCCTTGACCGGCGCTCGCCGAATCGGGCGATCCGCGGCGGATGCCTTTGATCTTGCACCCCGCGCGCGTTTGCCTTTGTCGTCGCACTTCTCGGCCACGAAGCAACTGTAGCATTGTTGCGCCAGGCATTCACGCCGCGCCGCCGACGACGATTCGTTAGGCCGAAGGCTGGACGCCGGCAGCGCCCGGTGTAATCTGCGCCAATGACATTGCCGGAGCGAATTGATGCCGACCTGAAGGAAGCGATGCGTGCGCGAGAGGCGGAGAAGCTCGGTGTGTTGCGCATGCTGAAATCGGCGATGAAAAACGCCGCGATCGAGAAAGGCGGCGCGACCGCCCAGCTCGACGAAGCCGAAGCGATCCAGGTCGTGCGCAAGCAGGTGAAGCAGCGGCAGGATTCGGTCGAGAGTTTCGAGAAGGGTGGGCGGCCCGAACTGGCGGCGAAGGAGAAAGCCGAGATTACGATTCTGGAACACTATCTGCCCGCCGCGATGAGCGCGGAGGCACTGGCGGAGATCGTCAGGCAAACCATCGCCGAGGTCGGGGCGACTTCGAAAGCACAAATGGGCGCGGTAATGAAAGCGCTCGGGCCGAAGGTTGCCGGTCGCGCCGATGGACGCACTCTCAGCCAGGAAGTGCAGCGGCAGCTTGAAGGGTAAATCGCGATTGGTGAATCGTGATCCCTCAATTGTGAAATATTGAAGGAGCGCGCCGCTGAGGGTCCTCGATTCTCGATCCACGCTTCACACTTGACCATCTAACCCATGCTCACCGCCATCATCGTCGCCGGGGGAAGCAGCCGGCGGATGGGTTTCGACAAACTCTTCGCTCCAATTGCAGGTCAGCCGGTTCTCGCTCACACCCTCCGAGCCTTTGAAGAGACCCAATCGGTCGAGCGCCTCATCCTTGTCGGCCACGCGGAACGGTTGACCGATCTCCAAGACCTCGTCTCGGCTTACGGCGTTCGGAAAGTCAGCGCCATCGTTCCCGGGGGCGCCCGGCGGCAGGATTCGGTCGGCTGCGGCCTGGCTGCGGTTGAGGACGCTTGCGATTATGTCGCGGTCCACGACGCCGCTCGCGCCCTCGTCAGGCCGGAATTGATCGAGCGCATTTTTCAGGCAGCCCGGACCCATGGCGGCGCGGCGAGCGGCGCCCCGGTCATCGACACGCTCAAGCGCGTGGACGATCGCCGACATGTTATCGGCGGGGTTGACCGCAGCAACCTTTTCGCGGTCGAAACGCCGCAGATCTTCCGGCGCGAAGTTCTGGAGCGAGGGTTCTGTTTCATCGCGGAGAACAACCTCGAAGTGAGCGACGAAATTTCAGCGGTGGAGAAGATCGGCGGGACCGTGATGCTCGTGCCTAACGAGTCGGCTAACTTCAAGATCACCTATCCCGCCGATCTCGCGCTGGCCGAGTTCTTCCTCCGCCGGTGAACCGAGTCCTGCAGCCGGGGGCGGCGTCGCAGCCGGCAAAGCAGGACGGCCGGAGCAAAGCCTGGAAGCTCCGCGACCGGGGAAGGCGCCAGTGCAGGCATTTTTTCTTGTCAGCGCGGGCCGTTTCTGAGAAGAGCAGAACCCGCCATGTTCGAACCGGGGTTCCAGGCTCAGTCAGCCAGCGCTTCGCGTCTGGCACTTCCCAAGCCCGCAGACAGACTACGCCTCGGCGACCTGGGGTCACCTCAACCACACCTTATCCATGAGTAAGAAAACACGTCTCAGCAGCCATCTTATTGCCATCCTTCTTTTCGCCCTTTGCCTTTGCCTCGGCAGAACCGCGGCCGCTTTCAGCTTTGCCCCGGGTCACATTTACAGCACAAATTATTTCTCACTCGACATCTTAGAATACGACGAAGCCGGGAATTTTCTCGACTCCCTGACTGTGCCCCCGAGCATGGGGAGCGAGATTCGCGGGATTGCCGTCGGGCCCGACAATCTCTTCTATCTCACGATGGTCCGGGGTTCGGGTTTCGTTGTCTATGCCTTGGATAGCAGCGGCGCGGTGCAGCAGAAGTATCGCTACCGGGTCTACGTCGGCGGCAATCTTAGCTTCGGCAAGATCGCGGTCGACAGCCGCTTCCTCTATGTCGCCGGCCAGAACGAGCTTATCCGCTTCAAGATTGGCAAGCCAAACTCCGGCCGCTCGATCTACACAAACAATCAGGTCTTCGACGCAAAGGTCTTGCCGAGCGGCAATCTCTTCGTCGCATCCGCCTATGCCATCGACGAAATTACCGCCGAAGGCAGAGTGGTCCGCCACATTAACCTCTCCGGCGGCCCTTCCTTTACCGATATCCGCGGCATCGAGTACGATCCTGCGACCGACAAACTCTTCGTTACCCAGCTTGGTTACAGCGACTTCTACTTCCAACTCATGCGGATCAATGCTTCGACCGGTCAGTTCGAAAAGAGCGTCACCTATACTTATGGCGACGATCTCTTCCGCTCCAGCGCCGATACCCTGCTCGTCGGAAGCCGGACGGAAACGCCCCGGATCTACGATGAGGACTTGAACCAGATTGGGATGATCGGCGTCGCACAGCGCATGTTCGTTACGCAATATCCCAGCCCCTAGTCGCTGCGGGAACAGGCATCCACCTTAGACTGGGAGACGGGCTCCTTAGGCCGCGCGCCGACTCTTGCGCCAGGCGAGCAAGCCGGCGGCGCCGACTGCAAGCCAAGCAAGCGAACCACCTTTGGGCACCGCTTCACTCTCAGAACCCTTGGAGGTGTCACGGGTAATCACCTGATCGGATGGTTGTTGATCACTGGCGTTCTGGCCGGCCCAGACAGGTTCACCGGGATCGCCATATGCGTAATCCAGCACCTTGAAGCCATTTTTGGCCTTTTTCCCCTCCATTACGATCCGCGCCCATCCATATTGAACGCCCGCGCCATTGTTGAATTTGAAACCGATAAAGCCCACACCCCGATCGCCCCACAAGCCCTAAGAAACGCTCGCCAATAGTGCCGGGGGAAAGCGGAGAGGCTCCGATATGAAATCACCCTCGGATATGTTCTGGCCGAAGCTTAATTTTGAGACAAGGTAGACTCCTACACCCTGCACACTAAGTCCCCTAAACCCGGCCGAACAGGCCGCTTTATCTTCGAACGTTGCGCGGCCATCGAAGTCAGCGTCATGGGTTAAGCCAAAGAAATCGCCGGGCTGATCCAAGGGGAACTGCTTGCTCTTAGTCTTATGCGGAGGGAATTCCACATCCACCCGGCCCGAATAATGAATGGCAGCCTCTGCCACCTGACTGCCGATGAGCAAGGTCGCCGAACTCGCGGCCGCGTATCGAACCCAGCGGGTGCTTGCGATTGAGGCGCGCGCTCGGCCGCGCGAGACTTTTGAGCTGACTCGAGAAACAGAGTTTGCTTTCATGGGAGTGATTTTGCCTTCCGGTTATTTGGCTTCATCCCCTCCGATTTTTGCAAAGCCTCGCTCGACCAAGCCAGCTCGATCCACCCCATGAATCGGGTCGGAATTACCAAGCGGAGCTACGGAATTTGCGATCGTGCGGTCGAGACTGACGCGCTGTCAATTCAGAAATGTCGAATCTTTGTAACGACCTTAGAATAAAGCCACCGTCCGGAATAACTGTGCAGAGCCAGGTAGCGCGGACCGCTGGCCTGTTTATCTCGATAGGCTGTCGAGCCACCCTCCTGGGTACCACGCGTAGCGAATCCGGTGGCGGCTCCTGGCACACTACGAAGCGCTTAAGGGCCTGGAAACGAAACGCCCGTCGGAGGCCGCCGGGCGCTCGCGAGGTACCAACTAAAAGTAAACTAACTCGGGACGATAACGGTCATGACGGGCTAAGATACGGATCTTGATGTCATTCATCTGCTGCTCGCCGCGGCGGCTCGATTGACCATCCCGCGGCGCACCCGCATAGTGCGGCTCCCGAATGGCGATCGAGCTGACCCGCAATTTCTGCATCATCGCGCACATCGATCACGGCAAAACCACGTTGTCGGATCGATTGCTTGAACGCACAGGCACGATCCACGAGCGCGAGAAACAGGACCAGCTCCTCGATTCTATGGATTTGGAACGCGAGCGCGGGATCACGATCAAGGCGCATCCAGTGACGATGAAATACGACGCGCAGGATGGGCGAACCTATCGGCTTAACCTGCTCGACACGCCGGGACACGTTGACTTTTCCTACGAAGTCTCGCGCTCGCTCGCGGCGTGCGAAGGCGCGCTCCTGATCGTGGACGCGGCGCAGGGAGTGGAAGCGCAGACGGTCGCGAATGTCCACCTCGCCCACAAGCAGGGGCTGACGATCGTGCCCGTGATTAACAAGATCGACCTGCCGAATGCCGATATCCCGGCGGTGAAACGGCAACTCGAAGACATCCTTGCGATTCCGGCCGAGGAAGCGATCGAGGCGAGCGCGAAGGTGGGCATTGGGATCGATCAGATCCTGGAGGCGATCGTGCGGCGCATCCCCGCGCCGACGCAACCAAAGGACGACGTCCTGCGCGCGCTCGTCTTCGATTCGGTTTTCGACATTTATCGCGGCGTGGTCGCGTACGTGCGCGTGTTCTCGGGCAAGCTCGAACCGGACGAGCCGATCAAGCTCATGAGCGCCGACTCACGTTACGAGGTGAAAGAGGTCGGCATTTTCACCCCGAAGATGTATCCGCAACCGGTGCTCAACGTCGGCGATGTCGGCTACGTGATCGCGAACATGAAGACGACGGCCGAGATCAAAATCGGCGACACCATCACCGAGCAACGCCATCCGGCGAAGGAGCCGCTCCCCGGGTTCCAGGAGATTCATCCGATGGTCTTCAGCGGGATTTATCCAATTAACACGGCAGACTTCGAGCATCTCAAGACCGCGATCGGAAAGCTGCGATTGAATGACTCCGCCTTCGTTTATCAACCGGAAAGCTCGGTCGCGCTCGGGTTCGGCTTTCGCTGCGGGTTTCTCGGGCTGCTCCACATGGAGATCATCCAGGAACGGCTCCGGCGCGAGTACGACATGGATATCATCGCGACCTCGCCGAGCGTGGTTTACGAAGTCGTGACGACGCGCGGCGAAACCATTCTCGTCGATAACCCGGCGCACCTGCCCGACCCGAGCCTGATCGAAGAAATCCGTGAGCCGATCGTGAAGGCGTATGTCCTTTGCCCTAACGAGAACATCGGCGACCTCCTCCAGCTCATTTTGGAAAAGCGCGGCACGATGGAACACACCGAGTCACTCGATACGCGCCGGGTGATGTTGCATTGCGAGCTGCCGCTGAATGAGATCCTGGTCGACTTCAACGACAAGATAAAGTCGATCACCCGCGGCTATGGCTCGATGGATTACGAGCATGCCGGCCATCGCGCAGCGAAATTGGTGAAGCTCGATTTGCTCGTGAACGGCGAGCCGGTCGATGCCTTCTCCACCATTGTGCACCGCGACCGGGCCGAAGCACGCGGCCGACAACTGGCCGCGAAACTAAAAGAAGTGATCCCGCGCCAGCTCTACCAAGTGGTGATCCAGGCGGCGATCGGCGGAAAAATCATCGCGCGGGAAAGCGTCTCGGCGCTACGCAAAAACGTAACCGCCAAATGCTACGGCGGCGATATTACTCGCAAACGCAAGCTGCTCGAGAAGCAGAAGGAAGGCAAAAAGCGGATGAAGAGCATCGGCAAAATCAACATCCCCCAGGAAGCTTTCATCGAAGTGCTGAAATCGTCGCAATAAACAATCGCGCTGTCATCCTGAGCGAAGTCGAAGGATCCCGTCACGCAACGCTGGGAGTCCTCAGCGATTCACCCTGCTGGAGAAACAAAAAGAAGGCAAAAAGCGGATGAACTCCGAAAGCGTTCGCGAGCAGGAAGCATCGGCAAAATCAACATCCCCCAGGAACCTTTCATCGAAGTGCTGAAATCGTCGCAGTGACAATAGTGCTGTCATCCTGAGCGAAGTCGAAGGATCCCGTCACGCCACAGTGCGCCGTTCAACCCCGCCGCGCCCTTTTCATTGCTGACTTAGGCTTTAGCTCGCGGGCGAAACGCGCTCGACCTGGCATGCGCTTCGCTTCGCCTCAGCATGAGCGCGACGCGGCGAAGGTTGCGTTTCTGCCTTCATCTTCTTACTTCTCACTTTCCGATGTCTCCGCTGCTCCTGATTTTCCTCACGGTTTTCATCGACATGGTTGGGTTCGGGATCGTCATCCCGGTGCTGCCGCTTTACGCCGAGCATTTTCACGCCACACCCTACGAAATCGGCTGGCTCACCGGGATTTACTCTGGCATGCAGATCATCTTCGTCCCGATTCTTGGCCGGCTTTCGGATCGGTTCGGCCGCCGCCCGGTCCTGATTGTTAGTCTGTTCGGGACCGCGATTGGCTTTCTCATCATGGGTTGGGCTTCGTCGCTGCCGCTTCTCTTCGCAGCGCGAATCATCGATGGCGCGAGCGGCGGCAATATCTCAACCGCCCAGGCCTATATCGCTGACGTCAGCACGCCGGAGAATCGCTCGCGCGCGATGGGGCTCATCGGGGCCGCGTTCGGGCTCGGGTTTACTTTTGGGCCGATGATCGGCGGAGTGATGAGCCACATCTCTTATGGCGCCCCCTTCTATTTTGCCGCCGCGCTCGCCGCGCTCAATGTCGTCCTGATCTATTTCATCCTGCCGGAAAGCCTTTCTGCCGAGCACCGCTCCCAGCCGCACGATCGCACCCGCATGGTTGAAATTTTTCGCCATGGGCACGGCCGCCTCTTTGGTACGATCGTGGTTACTTATTTTTTCACGATCAGCGGATTCGCGATCATGACCACGCTCTTCGCGCTCTTCACGGAAAAGCATTTTGGCTTTAGCGCGCGCGAGACCGGTTATCTGTTTGGGTTTATCGGAATTATCAGCGTCATCCTGCAAGGCGGCCTGATCGGCCGGCTCATCCGCACTTTTGGCGAGACCAATCTCGCCCGCACCGGATTGTTCCTGCTCGCGGTCGCGCTCGCCCTGCTTCCGCTCGTGCCGACAATTCCGATGTTGCTGTTGGTGTGCGCCGCGCTCGCGATTGCGAATGGGCTAACGACCCCAACGCTCAACGGTCTCGCCTCACAAATGATCGACCGTGGCTGGCAGGGCCGCGCCCTTGGCCTGATGCAATCGGCCTCGGCACTCGGCCGTCTCCTCGGGCCGCTGCTTGGCGGCTGGCTGCTCATGTTCGACCTTGGCAAACCCCTGAGTCACTACGCGCGCACGCCATTCTTCGCCGCGGCGGCGATTCTGCTTCTCGCTTTTGCCCTTGCTCTTGGTTTCCGTAAACCAGCCGAAGACAAGGTGGAAGCGCCGGTCGCACTCGAGGCTGACGCGTAGAATGTAATCTGCGCTCACTGCCGCGCTCCGCGCGCGTCTTTGAAAGTCCGGCCTCGCTCGCTACACGAGCTGCGTTACGGCGCACCGGGAGAAAGGTTCGCATTCAGCTTTGGATTTTTTAGACTCGCGCGTTGAAGCCGGCGCGCCCTCGCGCCGCACGATATTGGACCGGCGGCCCGGGGGTGGGCCGGCTCCAAAGCTATCGCGCGTGCGCTCGGCGCACCTGCTGCTAGGGTGGGGGATGAAGCGCCTTCTTTTCACCCTCGGCAGCATCGGCGTGGCCGGCTGGGCGATGTCGCGTCTGCTCCGGAGTGAATATTCTTTTACCGGCAAATCAGTCCTTATCACCGGTGGTTCACGCGGGCTTGGCCTGAGCATTGCGCGCCGGCTTGCGATGGAAGGCGCGCGGCTTGCGCTTCTCGCCCGCGATGAAGAGGAACTGGCCGAGGCCTGCCGCGAATTGAACGGGATCGGCGCGGAAGCCATTTCCGTCCCATGCGATCTGCTTGATCGCGCTCAATCGTTAGGCGCGATCGAGACGGTGCTGGATCGCTTCGGCCGGATCGATGTTCTCATTAACAACGCCGGCATCATCGAAGTCGGTCCGCTCGAGAACATGCGCCGGCAGGATTTCGAGAAGGCGATGGACCTGCATCTCTGGGCGCCGTTCAATCTCATGCAGCAAACCATCCCGCACATGCGGCGCGCGGGTGGGGGACGCATCGTTAACATTTCTTCGATCGGCGGCAAGGTCGCCGTCCCACATATGGCGCCTTACAGTGCGAGCAAGTTTGCGCTCGTCGGGCTATCGGACGCGTTCCGTGCCGAGCTGGCGCGCGACGGCATCAAGGTTACAACCGTGACGCCCGGTGTGATGCGGACCGGTTCGCACGTGCACGCAAAATTCAAAGGCAACCACGGCGCGGAATACACCTGGTTTGCGCTTTCCGCGACGTTACCGGTAGCAGCGATCGAAGCCGAACGCGCTGCCAACTCGATCGTGGAAGCCTGCCGCCGCGGACAATCTTCACTCATCATCGGTCTGCCGGCGCGCGTGCTGATTGCGGGCAACGCGCTCTTTCCCAGTCTTACTGGTGAAGTCGTGAAACTGGTCAACCGCTTTCTGCCCCGACCTCCGGGTGGCGAAGGCGACGAAGCAAAATCCGGTTTCGAGGCGCGCGACGAACAACAAGTGCCCGGCTTTCTCGCCCGCCTCGGCCAATCCGCTGTTACGCGTCACAACGAAGCCTGAGGTGGCCGCGTGCGCGCGAAGCGGCTTTTCGTTAGTCTGGAATTGCCGGGCCCAATCGCTCGTGCCTTGGCCGATATCGATCCCCATCTGCGCGGCGTGCGCTGGCTGCGCCCGGAACAGATTCATCTCACCCTCGCATTCCTCGGAAATGTCGAAGCTGAAACCGAAACGCGTCTGCGTAATGCCCTGGAAGCAATTCACTTCAAATCCTTTTTTCTGCCATTACAAGAATTAGGCACCTTCCCTGCGCACGGCCGCCCGAAGGTGTTTTGGGTAGGTGTCGGCCGCGGCCATCCGATCCTTTTCCAACTTCACAAAAAAGTGGCCGACGCCGCGCTTGCTGCCGGCCTCGAGCCTGACCTCCGCCCGTGGCGCCCGCACATCACTCTGGCCCGTTGCCAGGATGTCTCTGCGCAAACTATCCTTCCCCTTCTGCACCGGCATGATGAATTTGACGGCGGACTGGTTCCCATCCACCAGTTCCACCTCAAATCCAGCCGGCTTACCCCCGCCGGCTCGATCTACACGACTGAGCTAACTGTCCAAGCCAGCGACGCTACTCAACCGCGATGATTACCTTCCCCCGCGCGTGTCCTTTCTCCAGATACCGAATCGCCTCCGGCACCTCGGCCAGCTTGTAAGTGCGGTCGATCACCGGCCTCACTTTGCCGGTTTGAACCAGATTCGCCAGGATGGTTAAGTCTTTCGGGTTCATATCCGCGAGCATCATGCTGAACTTCTGGCTCACAAAGGGTGACATCAGCTTCGCCTTCAAAGGACGAGACAAAGGTCCAATCCAGCGGCCTTCATCGGGACCGCCGCCACCGATCAAAACGCAGATTCCATTCGGTTTCAGGACACGACGAAATGAAGTGAGTGGTTGTGTGCCGACGTTGTCGACGATTAGGTCATAACGCTTGGGACTGTTACTGAAGTCCTCCTTCGTATAATCGATCATCTGCTCCGCGCCGAGAGAGCGGACCAGCTCCAGGTTCCTTGTGCTACAGACGGCGGTGACATGGGCACCGAAGTACTTCCCGAGCTGCACCGCAAACGTGCCTACCCCGCCGGAAGCGCCATTGATCAAGACATCCTGACCGGGCTTGAGCTTGCCGGAATCGCGCAGGCTCTGCAACGCAGTCGTGGCTGCGATTGGGAGACACGCCGCCTGTTCAAAGGTGACCCCAGGCGGTTTGCGAACCGCTCGATTCGCGCGCGTACAGACATACTCAGCAAACGCGCCCTGTTTCCCGCCGAAAACCTCGTCCCCAGGTTTCAGGTCAGTGACGCTTTTCCCGACCGCTTCTACGACGCCGGCATAATCCACCCCAAGCTGCCGCTTCTTCGGCTTCCGCAGCCCTGATTCGAGGCGCATGATGTAGGGCGTGCCTTCGAGGAAATGCCAGTCGTATGGGTTTATTGACGCAGCTCGAACTCTGATCAGCGCCTGGTCGTCGGCCGGAATGGGTTTCTGGATTTCTTCCACCCGCAGAACGTCGGGTGAGCCATAGTCACAATAAGTAATGGCTTTCATCGTTTGAGTTCCAGCCGCGATGGCCTGACCGCAATCGTTGGCCGAGCGCCAGTAGGCGACAAACAGGAAAAGGAAAAGAACTAAGATGAGGCCAAAAAGAATGCCGAAGATCCACTTTAGTACTCGTTTCATAGGATGGATGGATAATTGCCGGAACGGTGCCGCTCGATCATGAACAAGGATCAAGAGACTGCAGTTGCGCTTCATTCGCGGATTGTGAGGTATCGATCATAGGAATAACTAACGATTCATACGATTCACTGTGTTGACATCTGTGAAAAGTTCGTAATCAGGTTCGCTTTCATGCGCACTCAAATCATGCTGGGACGACCGCCGGCCGGTAATGGCTTTGGTACCTTTGCACCCTTGATCAAGAGCCAGAGCATGACCGCCAGCTCGCCAAGGAGAATAGGCTGCGACCACCGAAATGCGGCGCTATAGTAATGCGGCGCGAGTAGCCCAATAAAGCAGAGAGCCACATAACCAAAACAGTTGATCATCAGCCAGACACCAAGAAGCCGCGGCAGGAACCTGGAGCGAAAGACAAGCAGTCCAAATGGGAAAAGCCACAGCCCCCAAAAGAGCTCGTTCATGAAAATTCCCTGGTTTTGCAGGCGCAGGAAGAGATAGCCGAGGGCGTTGAGCTGCGGCTTGTCAAAAGCGGCGAGGAAATCGCCGCCCCGAAAGAGGATCAGTGCCGCCACATTGTTGAGGGTGTTGAGAAATCCGACCGCCGCCGAGACGAGGACGAATGAAAGCATCAACAGCGCCCAGGTCCTGCTTACGCTGCTGAGCAAGCGATAAAGTGCGATCGCCAGAGAAACAAAAATCACGTCGGTAACGAGATCGCCGATGACCGCGAGACGAAACATCGTTTCATGCGCCAGAATATTGCTGGCCGTCGCGGCGGCATCGCCGCGGACGATGAGTTTGCCGGGGACATAGAGCAAAGTGAAGGGGGCGGTCAGGACTATTGATAGATAGATTGCGCCGGCGATACGGGCCGCTTTGACTGTTGGATGCATGATCTTCTTCCTTTCGATGATTGAATCGAGTGCGGATCAGAGCGGGTCGCGATAACGGCGCAGGCGGACCGCGGCGGCAAGAAATGCCACGGCAAAGGCAAGACCAAGCCAAAAGCCAGGGCTGGTCAGGTAGTTCGCGGGAGTGAGTTGCGCCAGGGAATCGATCGTGGGCTGGGTCCCGCCGTGGAAACTAAAGGCGCGTGGCGCAAATCCGATGAATCGGTCTCGCACCAGGTGACCGATGTAGTTCGTTCCAAAAGTAATCTTCTCGAAAATCTGCATGGCGATAAGTGGCAGGATCGCCCAAAGAAAAGTCGCACGGCGGGCCCAGGCCGAAACGAGCAGGAGCCAGGCATAAATCGGCGCATGCCAGAAGGCGATCGCAATGAGTCCGTAGAGCAGGATGACTGATTGCTGGAAGAGATTGAAGTTAGCCCAGGTCGTGGCGGCGAGCCCACTCGAGAGAAGCGCGAATGTGCTGATGAGGAGCATCACGAACTGAGTGACAAGGATGATGACGAAGGTGACCAGCGGCAGAATTCCGAGCGGAATCGTCGCCTTTGAAAGCACGGCAGTAAGATCTGAAACCGGAAGTGATTTCCAAAACAGAATGCTGCGATCGCGCCGTTCGCCGTAGAGCGCGTCGAGACAGTAGAAGGCGCCCACGATAA
Source organism: Chthoniobacterales bacterium (assembly GCA_036825615.1). Lineage (GTDB taxonomy): Bacteria > Verrucomicrobiota > Verrucomicrobiia > Chthoniobacterales > UBA10450 > JAICXG01. The sequence goes on along the minus strand of DAISXY010000001.1, from coordinate 68,558 downwards.
AGGCAGTGAAAAGCAACATCATGGCCGCAATGTCGTAGGGCGCTTCGATGGCTGCGCGCTGGCGCGCCGGATCGAGCGCAAGGGCATTGCGCCTGAGCTGCGGTAAATCCAACGCTCTCACGAACCAGCCCAAGATAACGATCCCCGCGACGATCAGCGGCGCGATGTAGATCGAGCGGTTCTCCCACACTTCGCGCCAGACCGACCAGTAGAACGGGTCGGTAGGGGCGCCTTGGGAAGCTAGCCCGTTAATTTTACGCGGCTCGGAAAAGAGCGGTCGTGGATTCAGCTCCGCATTCATCGCATTACTCCGGTGTTTTAGTGCGAACGGCAGATGGGGAGTTACCCATGACCGCGACGAACAAATCGGCAATGCTGGGCCGGCGCACTTCTCCCAAGGCGGCGAGTTCTTCGCGCTTAATCCCATCGAACAACAAAACCGTGCGGCCAAAGACGGGACGTTCGTGGATTGGCTTGAGGGCGCGGGCCAGACTGAGCTGCTCGGGATTGACCAGCACTTCCAGGTAGCGCGAATCGAATTCTTCCATGCTGCATTGCAGCACAATGCGGCCATGACTTATGAACATGAGATCGGTCAGGACGTCCTGCACCTCCTCCACCTGGTGCGTCGTCACGACGATGGTGCGGCGGCGATCGAAATAATCGTTCAGGAGCGAATCGTAGAACTGTTTGCGATAGAGAATGTCGAGGCCAAGCGTCGGCTCATCCAGCACCAGAAGCTTTGCGTCGATCGCCATGACGAGCGCAAGATGAAGCTGAGCAACCATCCCCTTGGATAATTCCCGCACTTTGCTCCTCCGCTTGATTTCGGTCCTGGCCAGAAAGCTCTCCGCCGTGGCGCGATCGAACCGCGGATGCACACCGGCGACGTAATCAAGTAACTGCGAGACCCGGATCCAGCGGGGAAGGACGGCGACATCGGCAATAAAAGAAACCTCCCGCATGAGTTGATCGCGCGCTCTCCATGGATCGCGGCCAAGCACCCTGAGTTCTCCTTCATAGGCAGTGAGTCCGAGGATCGCATTCAGTGCGGTGGTCTTACCGGCGCCGTTCGGGCCGACCAGTCCCAGGATTCGGCCTTCTTCGACCCGCAGATCAATCCCATCCAGGGCGACGGTCGTGCCAAAGGTCTTACGGAGTCCGCGTGCGTCGATGCAGGTCATGGCTTAGGTCTTCTTCTTCGCCAAGCGAGCGGCCGCGGCCCGCAGTTCTTTCGGCTTAATCCCCAATCGTTGAATCGTGGCGGCGATTCGCGGCCATTCTTCAGTTAAAAATTTCTCGCGCTCGCCCTTGAGAAGGATGTCGCGGGCGCCACTTCGCACGAACATGCCGAGCCCGCGCCGCTTCTCGACCAGCTCTTCGTCCGCCAGCTGTTGATAAGCCTTCAGGACGGTGAGCGGGTTGACCCGAAATTCGGCCGCGACACTGCGGACCGAGGGCAGCGGATCACCCTCCTTGAGCACGCCGTCGAGGATCATATGGACGCCGCGATCGCGCAGTTGGCGATAGATAGGCTGGGTTTCATTCCATTCACGGTTCATCCGGTGCGGTCCATCCGTGCCAGGGCGAAAGAAGCAAACTTGGTCGAAGCGAAGCCGTCCTTGCCATATGGTGATATAGTTAACTACAACACCAAGCCGCTGGCAACTCTTTTTTTACGCCCGCTCCTCACCCGCAGAAAGCGGGCGAGCAACCCTCTCGAGCGAGCGGCGTTCGGCCGCGACCCCAAGCCACGCTTCGGTTACGCCACCGATCACCATCAGGACAGCGCCCACCAGATAGCCAGCGAAGAGGGCGCTCCTGGATCCGGTGCCGATGATCACTCCGAAGAGGAGCGGTGCGCCGACGCCGCCGGCGAGCGTGCCAACCGCATAGAAGATCGCGATCGCAAACGCGCGCACCTCGAGCGGGAAGATTTCACTCACCGTGAGATAGGCCGAGCTGGCCGCGGCCGAGGCGATGAAGAAGATAATCATCCAGGCAATCGTCTGGGTGCGGGCGTCGAGCAGGCCGGCATGGAAGAGCCAGCCGGTGAACGCGAGAAGCAGGCCGGAAGTCACATAGGTGAGCGTGATCATAGGCTTGCGTCCGATGGTGTCGAACAGGTGACCGATAACGACCGGCCCAAGCACGTTGCCGAGAGCGAAAGGGACCAGATAGAGGCCGGCATTCTCGGCCGGGACACCGTAGAACCGCATGAGAACCAGCGGGTAGGTGAAGAAGATCGCGTTATAGAAAAATGCCTGGGATAGCATCAGGACAAAACCAAGGACGGAGCGCCGCCGATGTTGATGCGCGATCGCATTCCAGATCTCGCGCCATGGGGTATGGGTGCGGGTGCGGATGCGGAGCGGCGGTTCGGCAGGCGGGATCAGGTCGGCGGGATTCACCTGCGCTTCCATACGGGCCACGATTCGTTCAGCTTCCGCCTCGCGGCCGTGGATCATGAGCCAGCGCGGGCTTTCCGGAATCCATTGGCGAAAGAACATGACGATGAGGCCGAGAATTGCGCCGATTCCAAAGGCGGAGCGCCAGCCTAACGAGACTGGGACAAGTCTCGGATCAAGCAGCCACAAGGTCGCGCCCGCTCCGAAGGCGGCGCCGATCCAGTAGGAACCGTTGATCATGAGATCGACTCGCCCCCGAACCCGCGCGGGAATCAACTCATCGATCGCAGAATTGATCGCCGCGTACTCGCCGCCGATTCCCGCGCCGGTGAGAGCGCGAAAGAGCGCGTAGCTCCAGAAATTCCACGAAAGCGCGGTCGCGCCCGTGGCGACGAGATAAACTGCGACCGTCGTAAAGAAGAGGCGTTTGCGTCCGAGCCGATCGGTCGCGTAACCAAATACAATCGCGCCGATTACTGCGCCGATGAGATAACAGGTAGCACTGGCACCGACCTGGGCGGCGCTTAGGTTTAAGGTAGCGCGATGGGTCAGCATCGCGCCGACCGCGCCAGCCAGCGTCACTTCGAGCCCGTCGAGAATCCAGGTCGCGCCGAGAGCGAAGACAATGAGCCAGTGTTGTCGGGTCCAGGGCAGACGATCCAGGCGTGCCGGAACATAGGATTCGATCAACTGACCTTCCCGCATAGCCCTTACTCTGCCGTCATCCCGAGCGCAGTCGAGGGATCCCGTGGGAAACCAAAAAACTTCGCAGCTGATTCATGATTGCCTGCCGCTTCGCCCAGGCGGCCGAATAGCAGCTGATTGACAGCCAGGCCGGATCTTACAAGGATGTCGAATGCATTTTCACCGCCTGCTTGCTCTGCTTTGGATTTCCGGCGTCCTCGCCAACTTCGGCGAACTAGATTGTTTAGTAGGACAAACTACCGCCGCAGCTTCGCCTGCACCAAGCCCGGCGCGGATGATTGTGCTGAAGGCCGCCCGGCTTTTCGATGGCAAAACGAAAACGCTCATGCCGAATGGCGTCGTGATTATCAATGGCAACACAATCAGCGCCGCGGGCAGTAACCTCCAGATTCCTGAGGAAGCGGAAATCATCGACCTCGGTGACGCGACGCTTTCGCCGGGATTCATGGACGCACACACGCATCTTACCTTCGACTTCTCGGGCAACTATAACGAGCGGCGGCTTCGCTCGATCTCGGAAAACGTCTCCCAGCTTGCGCTCGAGACAATCCCGAACGCGAAGGCGACAATTAACGCCGGTTTTACTACCGTGCGCGATGTCGGGAGTGGTTTTCCGAACTCACATGATTTTCCCGATGTTTCGCTGCGCAACGCGATTAACAAGGGCATCGTGCCGGGGCCACGGATGCTGGTGGCAACGCACGGGATCGGCGCGACCGGCGGTCACTTTGATTGGACGAATGGTTATCGCGACATGCTTTTTGGCGCGGAGGCGGATTACACCGATGGGATCGCCGATGGGCCGGAGGCGATTCGCAAAGCAGTCCGCTATGAAGTCAAGAATGGAGCCGATGTTATCAAGGCGGCGGTCTCGGGCGGCGTGCTCTCGTTAGGCGACGAGGTTGATGTGCCGCAGTTAGATCCGGCGGAAATGGCCGCACTCGTGGATGAGTCACACCGCTTGCGCAAAAAGGTCGCCGTTCATTGCCATGGGGATGAGGCGGCGAAAGAGGCGATCAACGCCGGGGTCGATTCGATTGAGCATGGCTCCTTCCTCAAACCGGACACACTGCAACTAATGAAACAGAAGGGCACCTACCTCACACCTACACTCATGGCCTCGGAGTATATCATGGGTAAACTTGACCAATACCCGCCTCCGCTGCAGGAGAAGGCAAAAGCGGCCACGGCCGCGCGATCCGAGATGTTCCGAAACGCGATCCGTATCGGGGTGAAGATTTCCTTTGGCACCGACGCGGCCGTATTTCCGCATGGACAAAATGCAAAGGAGTTCGCACTCATGACCGGCTTGGGAATGAAACCGATTGATGCGCTCCTGAGCGCGACTTCGGTGGACGCGCAGTTACTCGGAGTTACCGATAAGCTCGGCACACTCGAGAAGGGCAAACTTGCTGATGTGATCGCCATGCCGGGCGACCCAACCAGGGATATCACAGTAACTGAGCGGGTGTTCTTTGTCATGAAAGACGGCAAGATCGTGAGAAATGACGTGAAACCGTGATCGGCGATCGAGATTCATCGAGCGGATGCACTTGCTCCAAGGGCTGTCATGGGGATGGCGGTGGCGGAGGAGGAGGAAGCTGCACGGGAGGAGCTTCGGGCAGGGGCGGCGGCTCTTCCGATCTGATGGTCGCCCAGGCATCATAAGGCTCGCCAAATTGCCGCATGAAACAGAGCGGGAAGGCATAGAGGACGAGCACGACTGGCAAAAGGATAACTGTCCCGATATATGGCAGTGCCGCGACGCAGCAGGTGACGCAGGAGAGAAGACAGGAGATCATCGCGCCCGCGACGTAGATGACAACGTAGAACAGGGCAAAGAGGATAAAGATGGCGGGGTGGGAGACAATCAGCCTCCAGACTTGCGAAAAAGCGGAGGTGGCACTGCAGCGCTGACGATACATCACCGGGATCATAAGATGCATGATGGCGGCGACGACAACCGCGGCCAGACCAAAGCAAACGGCCAGAAGAATGATGATTGCAAGAGGAAGAAGAGTGTTATCCGTATACTTGCCGGCAAAGAACACTAACGCCAGCCCGCCAACGATGAGGAGACTGCAAAAAGAGATCACAATTTGTAAAACAAAATAGCGATCGCCTTCGCTGCGGAATTCCTTCCAGGGCTGAACAATTGCGGCTCGATTGCGCACAATGCAATCCGTGAAGATGAACCGTGCGCGTGAGTTCAGCCAAAGAAGAAGCGCAGCCACCGCCAGCCCGACAAGCACCGCGGCGACAAGCAAAGGAATGACCCAAATCGGCGCGTGCTCGATCCGAATCGCCTCGCCGGTGCGGGCAAAGTGCCAGTGCCAATCCTGGTTGCGGAAGTTAGTGCGATAGCTGAACCCAATCCCGCTGAAGAAAGTCGCGAGCCAGGCAGCGAAACCGATAACAAGCCATTTCCCAATATCAAAGGGGCGAAAGAGGATTTTCCTCATCAGTTCGAAGGCTTCGCCAAAGGGAGCAAAAATTTCGATGCGCGGCGGAGTTGGTTCCATTTCTGCATGCAATCAGTTCCGCATGGTCAGAGCAAGCGCAGAGGTTTGACCGCTTGACGATCAAGGAAGGGCGTCGGAGCATGGCGGCGATGATGACCTCGAGCGAAAACCAGGCGACGCGAACCTTTCGTAGAACGGCCGACAGTTTCGTCACCGGGGCGCGGACTTTGCCGCAGCGTTACTTTATCTCACCGGAGGCTTTCGCGGAAGAACAGGCGAAGATTTTCTCACGTGAGTGGGTCTGTGTCGGACATCAGAATGAGCTTCATGGCCCAGGTGATTACATCGTTAAGAATGTCGCGGGCGAGAGTCTCATCATCGTGCGGGACCGAGACGGTGAGATACACGCGTTTTACAATGTGTGCCGTCATCGCGGGACGCGGCTGTGCGAAGAAGCGCGCGGGCACTTCGCTGTCATTCAGTGCCCCTACCATGCCTGGACCTACAATCTCCGCGGCAGGTTGATCGGTGCACCGCACATGGATGAAGTGCCGGGGTTTGAGAAAGGTGATTATCCGCTCCACGCCGTCAGCATCGGTGAATGGGAAGGCTTTATGTTCGTTAGTTTGTCTTCAGCGCCAAAGCCACTCCCGCAAGTGTTCGCGCCGCTGGCAGGGAAATTCGCGGAGTGGAATCTGCCCCAGCTGCGCTCGGCCCGGCGCATCAGCTATGACGTGCGGGCCAACTGGAAACTCATCTTCGAGAATTACTCCGAATGCTATCATTGTCCTGGTGTGCATCCAGCCCTCGCCAAAGTCTCACCTTACGATTCGGCAGAGAATGATCTTACGGAAGGGCCATTTCTGGGCGGGTTTATGAAGATCGCGAAAGGGAAAAGTCTCACCATGAGTGGGAACGCCTGTGCCTTGCCGGTGGGGGAGTTGCTGAGTGCGGATCATGCCCGGGTTTTTTATTATTCGATTTTCCCAAACATGCTCCTGAGCATGCATCCCGATTATGTGATGGTGCATCAGCTTTGGCCGCAATCACCGGGACAGACCTTGATTGAGTGCGACTGGTTCTTTCATCCTGAGGCGGCCGGGGTTACCGACCCGGGTTATAACCCCGAGGACGCGGTGGAGTTTTGGGATATGACTAACCGGCAGGACTGGCATGTGTGCGAGCTGAGTCAGCAAGGGATTGCCTCGCGAGGTTATGAGCCGGGGCCGTATTCGGCGCGCGAAAGCATCCCTGCGGCCTGGGATCGGTATTATCTCTCTTTGTTGTCATCCCGAGCGGAGTGAAGCGCAGCGCAACGGAGTCGAGGGATCCCGTGGCAAAGGCAGGAAAGGGTGCGGCACCTTATGTTCAAGGCAGCTCCGCGGGATCCCTCGACTCCGCTTCGCTGCGCTCGGGATGACTTAGCCGCCGGCGATTGCGCCGATGATGAAGAAGGGTTCGTCGCCGCGCACGACCGGGTCGGGAAGGGTTGTCTCGAACGACTCATGCGAGATATCTTCGCCACAGGCAAAAAATCGCACCAGCGGGCGGCGTTTTTGCGTCCCGTGATCACGGATCGTCCCGCGCAGCATCGGGTAGGTTGTTTCAATCGCAGCAATCACCTGGCCGATGCTTGCCTGGCCGTTCAAGTCAAGCTGGATCTCCGCGCCGACCTTAGCCAGGGTCCGCAAGTGATGGGGAAGGACAACTCGGATCATGGGAGAGTCTGGGCCTCGACTGAGAGAACGGGCGGAAGATCGCGCACGATCGCCGTCCAGGAGTCTCCGCCGTCAGCCGACCCGTAGACCTGTCCGCCAGTCGTTCCGAAATAAATCCCGCACGGGTCTAACGAATCGACCGACATGGAATCGCGCAGAACATTAACATAGCAATCCTTCTGCGGCAGTCCGTTGGTCAGCGCCTCCCAGTCATTCCCACCACTGCGGCTGCGCCAAACCTGGAGCTTGCCTTCGAGCGGAAAATGCTCGGAGTCACTCTTGATCGGGACGACGTAGATTGTTTCCGGTTCGTGAGCATGAACGTCGATCGGGAAGCCAAAGTCAGTCGGCAGATTGCCGCTCACTTCCGTCCACTGGTCGCCGCTGTTATCGCTCCGCATCACGTCCCAATGTTTTTGCATGAAGAGTCTGTCGGGCCGGGAAGGATGGAACGCGATGCGATGAACACAGTGACCGACCTCGGCGGTCGGGTCGGGAATGTATTGCGACCGTAAACCTTGATTGATCGGCTTCCAGCTTTGCCCGCCGTCGTCGCTCCGAAACGCGCCCGCCGCCGAGATCGCGATGAACAACCGCTGCGGGTTTTTCGGATCGATCAGGATCGTATGCAGACACATCCCGCCCGCGCCCGGTTGCCACTTCGGTCCGGTATTGTGCTGACGCAGACCGGAAAGCTCGTTCCACGATTTTCCGCCGTCTTTCGATTGAAAAAGAGCCGCATCTTCCACCCCGGCATAGACATGGTCAGGATCGTGGAGCGAAGGCTCGAGGTGCCAGACGCGCTTGAACTCCCATGGGTGCTGAGTGCCGTCGTACCACATGTGGGTGCCGGGAATTCCGTCGTAGACGAATTTGTTGCTCTCGCCTTTTGGCATGCCGCCTTCGCCTTGCAGTTCCTCCGGCGTGCTCCCCGGCGTTTCCCAGGTTTGTCCGCCATCATTCGAGCGCTGGATGATCTGGCCGAACCAGCCGCTCGATTGCGAGGCATAGATTCGGTCCGGGTCGGCCGGTGAACCTTTGAGATGATAAATTTCCCACCCAGCAAAATGCGGCCCGCTGACTTTCCAGTCCTGACGTTTGCCATCGGAAGTGAGAACGAAAGCGCCTTTGCGCGTCCCAACCAGTAATCGAACTCCGCTCATGCGCGTTTCCTACGCAGGGCCGGTTAACTGATCAAATCAATTGTGATCGAGCCGGAGAAATTCGCGCGCCGTGCCGGCGAGCAGGCGCTTCTTTTCCGCTTTAGAAAAATCATTTATCGACTCGATTAGTGCGCCGGGATTGTCTTCCCCGAGCGGATAGGGATAATCCGACCCGAGCGCCACCCGCTCGACTCCGAACAACTTCACGAGGAACCGGAGCGCATCGGCATCGTGCACGACCGAATCGACATAGAAATGGGCCGGGCGATGTGCTCCATCTTCGTCCCCTCCCGCGAGATAGGTGCGCGGATTCACATCGCTATCAACTGCACACAGGTCAGGCCGGACTTGGAACCCGTGTTCGATCCGTCCAATCGTAAAGGGAAAAGCGCCGCCGCCGTGGGCAAAGGCGACCCGCATTCTTGGAAAACGCGCGAAGACGCCGCCGAAAATCATCGAGCAAATCGCGAGCGCGGTTTCAGCCGGCATACCGACGAGCCACGGGAGCCAATACTTAGGCATGCGCTCTTTCCCGACCATGTCCCAGGGGTGGACGAAGAGCGCCGCCTCGAGTTGATCCGCCGCCGCCCAAACCGGCTGAAGCGAAGCATTGTCGAGATTTAGCGGATCGAGCCGGCCGAAATGCGGATTCGCATCAACGTGCGTCCCGATTTCCGCCCCGCTCAGCCCGAGCTCGCGGACGCAGCGTTCCAGCTCGAGCGCGGCGAGATCGGGGTCCTGCATCGGGATTGTTCCCAGACCGGCGAAACGATCGGGATACTGCCTAACGACCTTGGCGATGTGGTCATTCAAGCGGCGGGAAAGATCGAGCGCGTCCTTCGGTTTTGCCCAGTAACTGAACATCACCGGCACGGTCGAGAGCACCTGCATCGTGACACCGGTCCGGTCGCAATCTTCAATCCGGCGCTCCGGATCCCAGCTGTTATCGGTGACCTCGCGAAAAACCCGCTCGCCAATCATCATCCGCGCGCAGCAGGGCTGGTAATGCTCCATCCTGACAAAGCCAGGATAGCCGTATTTCGCATCCAGGTCCGGCCAGTCGCGCGGCAGGATGTGAGTATGGAGGTCGATTTTCAAGCAGAGTGATGAGCGATAAGTGAGTAGTGACTAGACCAGATCGGCTGGTCGGCCCATCTCGTCACTAGTCACTCAGCATTAGTCACTTTCTTTGAATGGCTTCACCGGCTCCGGTTTCTGCACCTTCTGGCCGCACCGCTTGCAAGTGCGCCGGGCGTCGTCGTTCCAGAAGTCGAGCATCGCCTGGCTGAAATGCTGCACGATGTCGGCGCAATCAAAATCAATGTCTTCCACGAGCGCGCCGCAGTTCTCGCAATAGAAAATCACATGCTCGCGCTCGCCCGGCGGACGGCGGCGCTCGACCACGACGCCGATCGTATCGGGCGGGCGCACCGGCGCGTGCGGAACGTTAGGCGGGATGAAGAACGTTTCGCCCTCGCGGACCGGGTAATCGACGATCTTATCGCCTTCGCGGATGCGGACTTTGATGTCGCCCTTGAGCTGGTAAAAATACTCCTCCGAATCAACCTGGTGGAAATCGTTCCGCGCGTTCGGCCCCTTGATCACCATCACGAAAAAGTCCCGCCCGTCGTAGAGATACTGGTTGCTCACCGGCGGCTTGAATCCGTCGCGGTGTTCCTCGATCCAATTCGTTAGGTTTAGCGCTGGCTGGACGGTCTTTTGCATACTCTTCAGTCGTTATTTTCTCTTAACCTTCCAGCCCGATCATCTCAACCCGCAAAAAAATTGTCATCCCGAGCCGCCGGAGGACGGCGAGGGACCTCACAGTTGCAATTGACACGTTCCACTTATGAGAAAGCAGCGGCTGCGGTTGCGAGGTCCCTCGCTGCGCTGCGCCAGCTCTGGATGACAGAGCGCGCGCGCGGTGCGAGAACGCAGAGTCAGCTCGTGCTGCGCTCGCGTTTTCCGTCGTACCAAAGCGCGAGCCGCTCGCGCGAGCGCAACGCGTCGCGCCCGCTCATGCAGAGAGCGATCAATTGTCCAAAGACATAGCCCGGCGAATGCATCCGCAGCTTGCGCGCCGAGGTGACGAAGGGTTCGCGCAGGATGACAAACCGGCCGCGCTTCTTGAGCGCAAGACTAAAGAAAACCTCTTCCCCGGCGAAATATTGTTCATCAAATCCGCCGACCTCCTCGAACAATTCGCGCCGGGTAAAAAGAAACGCGCCCGCCCCGAGCCCGGTGGAGAAATAGATTGTTGCAAATACCCGCAGAAAAATTGCGCCCCAGAGCGACATCTTGCGATCGGCCACGACGCGCGCGCTCCCGCCGGTGCAGCCGCTGGCGAGCGCTTCCATCGCGTCGGCGAGCAGTCGCGGTGAGATGCGCGTGTCGGCGTCGACAAAAAAGAGCAGCTCGCCACGAGCCGCGCGGCCGCCGGCATTGCGCGCCGCGGCGATTTGACGACGAGCGATTGAAATTACCCTCGCGCCCTCGGCGCGCGCAATCTCCGCCGTCGCGTCGGTTGAAGCGTCATTCACGACGATGATTTCGTAAGTTGCCCGGTTCGTTTCCGCGGCGGCAGCAATCGCCCGCAAGGTTGCAGACAACTCGTGTTCCTCGTTATACGCGGGCACGACGAACGACAACCTCGGGAGTTCGTTAGGCAGGTTCATCGGTTCATGTTTCCCTCAGAATGATCTCCGCCGCTTCGCCCAAATCTTCCGCGGTCCAATCCGGGTTCGCATGCGATTCATTCGCGCCGTAACCGGTTTTGACCAGGATCGTGCGCATCCCGGCGTTACGTCCGCAGTCGATATCGATCGCCTTGTCACCGACAAAAAACGAGCGCGCCAGATCAATCTCATGATCGCGTTGCGCCTCCAGGATCATGCCGATGCCAGGTTTGCGGCGAGCGGTCGCGCGTTCCGGATGATCGGGACAAAAGTAAACCGCATCGAGGGTGGCCGGCCGGATCGCCCGCTCCACCTCAGCTTCCACAAGGCGATATTTCGCTTCCGTGAAATAGCCGCGGCCGATGCCGGCCTGGTTTGAGATCACAATCAACTTGTAACCCGCTTTCTTCAGCCGCTGCAACGCGTCGGCCACACCGGGGAAAATTTCGACCTGCTTCGGATCGGCACAGTAATTCACTTCGCGCATGAGAGTGCCATCGCGATCAAGAAAAACAGCCGCCGCGGGTTCGTTAGGCCGAGTTGTCATCTTCAAAGCTCGCGATCAATTCCGCCGGCGTCACCGTCGCCGTGCCCAGTTTGCCGACCACGACCGCGCTCGCGTGGTTGGCGATCTCGGCTGCTTCCAGCGGCGTCGCGTCGCAGGCGAGCGCGAGCGTGAAAAGCGCGATCGCGGTGTCGCCCGCGCCGGAAACGTCGAAGACCTGGCGCGCCTTGGTCGGGATATGGTGCGGCGGCTGGTTTCGTTCCAGCAAAAGCATGCCCTGTTCCCCGAGAGTGATGAGCAGCATCTGCGCGTGCCAGTTGGAAAGTAATCGCAGTCCCGCGGTGAGCAGCGCCTTGTCTTCGAGCGGCGGATCGATTGGGTCGCTCGCCGGCATGCCCGCGGCCTCCATCGCCTCGGCCCGGTTCGGTTTTACGGCGGTGATTTTGCCCCAGTCGACCTGGTGGTGCGGGTTGGGATCGGCGGTCGCAATTTTCCCCGCCGCCTCGAGGTCGCGCGACATTCCCCTAACGAGCCCCGGATCGAGAAAGCCTTTGCCGTAGTCCTCGAAAATAAAGGCGTCGAGCTGTGGCAGAATTTCGCGCAAGCGGCCTGTGAGCTGCGCGATCTGTTCTTCGCCCGGGGCGCGTCGCTCTTCCCGGTCGACCCGGACCACCTGCTGGTTGCGAGCGATGATCCGCGTTTTCACGATCGTGCGGAAATCGCGATCCTGAAGGACAAGGTCGGTCTCGATTTTTTGTGCGCGCAGAAGTTCGAGCAGGTGCTGGCCACTGTTGTCGGTGCCAACCGTCCCCATGACCGAGACCCTCTCGGTAAACTCGCGCAGGTTGCGGGCGACGTTGGCCGCGCCGCCGGGATAAAACGATTCGCTGCTTACCTCCACCACTGGCACCGGCGCCTCGGGTGAAATGCGACCGACTTTTCCCCAGACGAATTCATCCAGCATCAGATCGCCCGCGACCGCGATTCTTTTTTTGGCGGCGCGCTCGAGGATTTCGCGCAGACGTTGCAGTTTCATCACGAAGCGCCCATTCACACAACCCGAGCCGGCGCTTGCTCCGATTGCAGAAGACGGCAAAGTATCGCGATTTGTGCCCCGGAGCGGTTCTGCATAAAGTGCCCAACTAATCCTGAATACCGGTTCGAAATCAACAGTCGAAGCTGCGGATGAAACCTTTCCTTAACCTGATATTGCTGAGCTTTTTGGCGTCGCTTGCGCTTGCCGTCCCGGCGGCGGAGCCGCCGCGCAAGATTGATGTGCGGCATCTCTCGAAAAACATCAACGACGTCATCGTGCCTTTGCCTAACGAAATCTTCAGCGCCCTGAACAAGCTCGATAGCGTCAACTGGAAGGAATACGTCCGGACCGACAAAGGCAAGAACTTCACCGAGCGACCGCGGATTGCGCTCCTGCTCGGGACAGTCATTGCCGATGGCTTTATCGCGGTGCAGGCGGAGGACGCGCCGAGTGTGAAGGAGATCGGGCAGCGAGTCGTGAGCCTGGCCAAGGGGATCGGGGTCGGCAACTCGATCGTGCCGCATGCCAAGGCGATCACGGAAGCGGCCGACAAACGCAATTGGCCGGCGGTGCGCCGGGAGCTCGATCTCACCCAAAACAGTGTGCAGCAGGCGATGAACGAAGTGCACGACGAGAAACTTTCCCAGCTCGTTAGTCTGGGCGGCTGGCTGCGCGGGACGCAGGTGCTGACCGCGGTGGTTGATCGCCATTTTTCCAGCGACGGGGCCGAACTGCTTCATCAGCCCGACCTGGTCGAATATTTCCAACGCAAGCTTGCCACCATGCCGGAGTACGATCTGCCCGTCATTGGCCAGATCAAGGATTCCCTCGAGGAAGTGAAGCCGTTGATCGAAACCGAGAAGCAAATCCCGCCGGCTTCGGTGAAGAAGATCAACAATATCACGGCGAAGCTCGATACCGCGATTATTACCCGCAGCCAGTAACCGACGCGCCCCGGATGCCCGCTCCTTTTTCTAAAACTCAACGCGCCCTTGGCTTCGTCCTGGCGATGCTTCTGCTCGACCTGGCGGTTGCTCGCGCTTCGGTGGATGACGCCCACTCTTTCGCACTCCAGGCGGCCGAGCCGTATGTGAAACAGGGCTACCAGGTGCGCGAGGACTATTGGGGCGGCGATCTCGGGGTAGGGGAACGCAAGGCGGTGCGGCAACAGCTTTTCAAGGGCAATGACTATTGGTTTTGGATGGGAACCGATGTCGAGACCGCGAAAATTTCGGTGCACATCTACGATGCCGACGGGAAACTGATCGAGCAGCCCGACAGCTGGCAGAAAGGTCACTTCGCCGCCGCCCATGTCATCCCAAAAGGGACCGGCAGTTACTTCGTGATCGTCGCAGTCGAAGCCTCACCCGAAGAGCGGACGCACTGGGCGTTGGTCTACGGCTTCAGATAGGGCCAGTCGAAGCCAAGCGCGCTTCGAGGAAATTCCGACCGCTCCCAAGTTGTCATCCCGAGCCGCCGAAGGACGGCGAGGGACCTTGTAGTTCCAGCCCAGAGGTTCGAGTTCTCTGAAACCGCGACCTGCAACTGAGCGGTCCCGCGCTGCGCTCTGCCAGCTCGGGATGACAGCTATTGCAGTGTTTGACACTCTTCTTCGAGCCACCGTACAGTTCCAGCTTGTGACAGGCCGGCTTCGCGATGACTGAAACCCGCACCCTGCAATTTGAGAATGCACGGGCGGTGGAGTCGCTTTACGCCCACGATTTGAAACTCATCAAAAACCTCGAGGAAGCGCTGGGCGTGAAAATCACCACCCGCGAAGGTTGGATCAAGCTGGAAGGCGAGCCAGCCCAGGTCGCGAAGGCGGAAAAAGTTTTTTCGCAGCTCGACGCGGCCAGGCAGCGCGGCGTCGACATTCAGCGCCACGAATTCAATTACGCCCTCAACTCTGTAAACGACGCAGGCGAGGATAATCTCGGCGACCTTGTCGCGACCAAAATCCTGACTTCGGCGCGCAAGCCGCCGATCGTCGCGCGCAGTCGCAACCAGCGCAATTACATCGAGGCGATCCAAAAAAACGATGTCGTCTTTGGCATTGGTCCGGCCGGCACCGGCAAGACTTATCTCGCCGTCGCGATGGCGGTGGCAGCGTTAAAAAAAGAGCAGGTCGACCGCATCATCCTCACCCGGCCGGCGGTCGAAGCGGGGGAGGCGCTCGGTTTTTTGCCGGGCGATTTGCAGGAAAAGATCACGCCTTACCTCCGCCCGCTTTATGACGCTCTGCACGACATGCTCGAACCCGAAGAACTGGAGCGTTACCTCGCGCGCGAGACGATCGAGATCGCGCCGCTCGCCTACATGCGCGGGCGCACCCTGAGCAACGCCTTCGTTATTCTCGATGAAGCGCAAAACACGACGACCGAACAAATGTTCATGCTCCTGACCCGGATCGGCCCGCGCTCGAAATGCGTCGTGACCGGCGACGGCACCCAGATTGATCTTCCGACCAACAAACGTTCCGGCCTGCTCGAGGCGCTCCAGGCCTTGAAAAATGTGAACGGGATCGGGTTCGTTTATTTTAATGACAAAGATGTCGTTAGGCACGAACTTGTCCGCGCTATTATTAACGCTTATCAGCAACACCGTTCGCCCGCGAGCAGCGGGGGAGCGCCGCGCAAATAATCATGTTTAATTTCCTGCGCCGCACGCGTCTCGTGAAACGCGGTCTCGCTTCGAGCAAGACCCGTCGCCGCCGTGCCTCGAACGAGATGCTGCGCAATCTGGAGCAGGCCACCTGGATGAAGCTGGCGATCTTCGTCGCCTTCGTCATCGGCCTCGCCCTGCTCATCTTCAGCGGTCAGCAGCAGGAACCGACCCGCATCTTTGTTTTTTCGCTTCTCATTTTCGCGACCGCGATCGCGCAGCTCTGGATGAATCAACCCAAGACTTTCCTGCGCAATTCCCGCGTCTTTCTCGTCTTCGGAATCATTTATCTCCAACTCGCGCTCACCAAGCTCCTCATTGCCCTGTGCGAGAGCGGCGTCTTTGCCTGGCTAAAACCGGAGACGGCATGGCTGATCGCGCCCTATGCTTTCGCGCCGCTCGTCTTGTGTGTTCTTCTCGGCCGCAATCACGGCCTCTTTGGGGCTGCGTTCGTTAGTCTCTGGAGCAGCATTCTCGTCGGCCGGATTGATGCGCCGATGCTCTTTAACGGTCTCATTGCCGGATTCACCGCCGTCTATCTCACCCAACAGGTGCGGCGCCGCAGCCGTTTGATTCGCGCCGGGTTCTTTGTCGGGGTCGCGATTTGGCTTCTCTCACTTACTTTTGGACTTATCGGTCCGATTAACTGGTTTAACCCGGCCGCGACTGACTGGCCGATGATTGCCTTGCAAAGTGCCTTCGCGATCGGCAACGGCCTTGTCACCGCCATGCTTGTGGGCGGCGCACTCCCGATCCTCGAACAATTCTTCCGGATCACGACCGACATTTCCTGGCTCGAAGCTTCCGACCTGAACCATCCGCTCCTGCGCCGGATGACGATCGAGGCGCCCGGCACTTATCATCACAGCCTCGTCGTAGCCAACCTGGCCGAGTCGGCTGCGGAAGCAATTGGCGCCAACGCGACCCTTTGCCGTGTTTGTTCCTATTTCCATGACATCGGCAAGCTGGTGAAGCCGGAATACTTTACCGAGAACATGAACTTCGAGCGTAATCCGCACGACGATCTTACTCCGACAATGAGCGCACTCATCATTATCGCTCACGTCAAGGAAGGTGTGGACCTGGCGCTAAAGCACGGACTGAACCAGCAAGTCATCGATGTCATCCAGCAACATCACGGCACGTCGTTAGTCTTTTACTTCTACAAGCGCGCCCTCCAGCAGCTCGAGGATGCGCGTGCCGGCGGCAAGATCATGAAAATGCGCGAGGAAGATATCCCGGAAGTCTCCGAGGAAAGCTTCCGCTACAGCGGACCTAAGCCGCAGACTCGCGAGAACGCCATCATCAGTCTGGCTGATACGGTCGAGAGCGCCTCGCGCTCGCTCGAAAAACCGACGCCGCAAAAAATCGAGCAACTTGTGACTGACTTGATCGATCAGCGCCTGGCTGATCATCAGCTGGATGAATGCGACCTGACGATGCGCGAATTGAAAATCATCAGCGAACGTTTCCGCTTCACCCTTATGAACATGCTGCACACCCGGATCGCTTACCCTAAGGAACCGAAAGCCGGGGCCGTGCGCGAGGATGGAGCCCGCCCCGACATCATGGCCACGACGCGGCGCCCGGCCTCCGCCCCGCCGGTCTCGGCCGCCTGAGGCGTGGAAGATCACGCGATCGGGCGGGTTCGCGAATATGGCGCGCGTCTTGCCATCGTTCTCGGTTCCGGCCTTGGTTCGTTAGTCACTGAGCCTGCACGGGACCGCGTTATTCGCTACAGTGACATCGGCGGCCTGCCGCGCTCAAGCGTGAAAGGTCACGTCGGGCGCTTCGTGCTGGAGGAGATCGGAGGGACGCCGGTCATTGTCGCCCAGGGCCGCGTCCATCTCTACGAAGGTCACAGCGCGCGAGAAGTCACTGCCGGAGTCAGTTTTCTCGCCCGCGCCGGGGTGGAGCGACTTATCCTGACGAATGCCGCCGGCGCAATTAATCCGGGCTTCACTCCGGGATCATGGATGATAATCACCGATCATCTGAATCTTACCGGCACAAGCCCATTGTCCGGCAAGCCGAACTTCATCGACATGACCGACGCCTACTCACCGAGTTGGCGCGCGCGTTTCGCCGCCGCCGCGCGCGCGCAAGGCATGATCCTGCACGAGGGTGTTTACGCCGGTTTGCGTGGACCGGAGTATGAAACCCCGGCCGAGGTGAAGATGTTACGTTCGTTAGGCGCGGATGCCGTCGGCATGTCAACAGTCTGTGAAGCGATCCAGGCCCGCGCGTTTGGGCTCGAGCTGGCGGGTTTCTCCTGCCTCGCTAACTGGGCGGCCGGATTGAATCCCACAACTCTCTCCCACAATGAGGTCCTTTCCGCGGGCGAGACCGCGGCAAAGCAGCTGAGGCGGTTACTCTTCGCCGTCCTTGCCAGAGATGAAGGCTCAGCAAAGAGTGTCGGACTAACGACACCTTCGATCCAGAGTGACCCCTCCTTCGACCGTAAGTACGGTGAACCCAATTCTTAAGATTGGTCCGGAGCGGGTAATCGGGTTAGCCAACCGTATGCACGCAAGGTGGTGGGATCATTCCGCGGCGACGGATGCGGCCATGCTCGTCGCATTACCGCGCCACCACACTTATCTGCGATGGTGGCAACGGTATGGCTACTGCCAATCGCTCACCATCGTGATAATCCTTGGTCTGATCCTTGTTGTGACTCGTCGCGCACGCGCAGTAAGCAATGTCTCGTTTGCAATCGCGTTGAATCTCACCGGCCTTGGAATGATTTTGGCCAACTGCATTTTAAACGAATACCAGGTCCGGTATACCCTTCCGATGTGGGAGTTGCTTGCAATTTCCGCAATTGTGCTGCTAGGCGGCAGCACGCCCGCCGCTGCAAGATTGCTGCGGTTCCAGCGACGCTACGCGCGCGTCAAGACACTGACTGGCCGGGGCGGAGTTAGTCACGGGGCAGTGCCTGGATGTCCTGGCCGGGCTCGTTCGCCGGGAGAGCGTGAGACGCTTACTCCAATTCCGGCCGGCGGGAGCGGGGTTCGCGGTCTTTTGTCGTGGCGGTGCTGGGCTGGGTGACGAAGGGCCCGCCTTCCATCGGCGCGATGGAAGTGAAAGCCACATCGGGCATTTCGCTCGGCTTGCCCTCGAGCGGGAATTCTTTTCGCAAAGGGAAATAGGGGTAGCCTTCCCACATCAGGATGCGGCGCAGATCGGGATGACCCCGGAAGCGCAGACCCATCATGTCCCAGATCTCGCGCTCGTGCCAGTTCGCGGTTGGCCAGATATCCGAGACCGTGTCCACCGTCGGGTCGTCCTCTGAGATTTGGAGCTTCAGCCGCAGGTGCACTCCATTCGAGAGTGAGTAAAGCTCGTAGACAATCTCAAAGCGTGGCTCGGTTCCGAAGTTATCGACGCTGGTGATGTCGAGGAGATAATCAAAAGAAAACTCATCCCGGCAAATGGTGGCTATCTCGCGCACATCCTTTGCCTCGAGGACAAAGGTGGTCTCGTCCCGAAAATGAATCTCATCGCGAACCTTTGTCCCTAGCATCTCGCGGGCCGATTTGAGGAGATCAGTCATGGAGTGATAAGCTTTGCTCGTTAGGTTAAGGATTCGACCTTGTCGCGCAGCTCCGGTTTTTGCGCGGCGAACGAGCGTTCCTGGGTGATTTTCTCCTGGAGTTTGATCAAGCCATCGAGCAAGGCCTCGGGGCGAGGCGGGCAGCCGGAGACATAAACGTCAACCGGCAGGAGCTGGTCGATTCCCTGAAGGACCGCATAGGATCGGTACATCCCGCCGCTCGAGGCGCAGGCGCCCATCGCGATGACCCATTTCGGTTCGGGCATTTGCTCGTAAATGCGTTTCACCGCTAAAGCCATTTTGTAGGTCACGGTCCCGGCGACAATCATGACGTCGCATTGCCGCGGGGAGAAGCGCATCACTTCGGCGCCGAACCGTGCGATGTCGAAGCGGGCGGAAGCGGCCGCCATCAGTTCGATCGCGCAGCAGGCCAAGCCCATCGGCATGGGCCAGAGCGAATTCTTCCGCATCCAATTCATGGCGGCATCGAGTCGGGTGAAGATGACGTTGCCCTCGATCTTCGAGTCGTAGGCGGCGGGCACGGTCTTTGGGTTCTTGGACGGTGTGTCCTTCATGCAAGGACAAACTAAGGGGCGGACCGGATGGCGCAAGTCGGCGCGCGGGCCGAGCGCGAGCAATCAGCAGGCGTGTTGCAACTCGGGCAGCCGACTCGGCGGTTGCCGATCGGCTTCAATCATCTCGTAAACCTTTCGGGCTAACTCAGCCGCCTGGTACGGCTTCGCGATCATGCCGCGAAAGCCAAAGTCCTGATAACGGCTCATGGTTGCGTCCATCGCGTATCCGCTCGAGACGATTGCATTCACGGTCGGGTCGATCTCGATTAACTTGGTGAGCGCTTCTTTTCCACCCATGCCGCCGGGGAGGGTGAGATCGAGGATTACCAGATCGAAGCGCTCTCCGCAGGCGAGCGCTTCGCGGTAAAGTTCGATGCCACGCAATGCGGTTTCGGCCGCACTCACTTCGTAGCCGAGCTGACTGAGGGTGCACTCAACCAGCATGCGGATGGCTTCCTCGTCATCCACCACAAGGACGCGACCCGAGCCTTGCAACGGCTGCTCGGCCGGCCGAACCGGCTCGATTTCGACCGCCCCGTGCCGCGCCGCCGGGAGGTAGACGGTAAAGGTGGAACCGCAGTGCAGCTCCGATTCCACCGTGATGAGGCCGTTGTGATTCTTCACAATCGAGTAGCAGGTGGCGAGGCCGAGTCCGCTCCCCTTCGCCTTGGTGGTGAAATAGGGATCGAAGATGCGCTTGAGACAGTCCTGGGGAATCCCGAGACCCTCGTCGCGCACCCGGATACGGATGTAATCGCCGGCCGGCAGCTCCATTGCCGGCGTGCCATCGAGCGGGGTGTGAGCATGATTGTCGCAACTCACATAAAGTGTGCCGCCTTTCGGCATCGCTTGCTCGGCATTAACGACGAGATTGGCAATGACCTGACTGATTTGCCCGGGATCAAATTCCCCGCTCCAAAGATCGGGATCGATCGTGAGATTGCTGCGCACGTGCGAACCACGAAGCGAAAAGCTGACTGTCTCCTGGACGAGATCGGCAATAGAGGCGTTCTGCTTAATGGGCGCGCCGCCTTTCGCGAAAGTGAGAAGCTGCTGGGCAAGGTCGCGCGCGCGCATCGAGGCGTTGCGCGCGTCCTCGAGCCGGCCCTGCTTCTGGTCGTCGGGCGGCAGTAACATGGAGACGAGCGAGATGTTGCCGATGACGGCGGTGAGCAGGTTGTTGAAATCATGCGCGATGCCGCCGGCCAGCAGACCGAGCTGGTCGAGCGCCTCGGCCTTGCGCCGCTCGGCCGCGTCGCGCTCCCGCTCAGTGATGTCGCGGAAGACGAGAACGACGCCGCAAATTTCATTTTTCGCGCCGCGAATGGGCGAGGCCGCCTGCTCGATGAGCCGTTCGACACCGTCGCGCGAAGTGAGAGTTGCGCGTTCTGGTGTGCCGAGCAGGATCGCCTCGGCTTCACTGCGGTAGCCGGTGGAGCCGTTTCGCTTTTGTTGCGTGGCAGGATCGGCGGCAATCGCGAAAACGGTGCGCAATGGTTTGCCGCTCGCCTCGCTTGCCGGCCAGCCGGTCATCATCTCCGCCGCCTTGTTGCAGATCTCTATCCGGCCTTTTAAGTCGGTCGTAATAACTCCGTCGCCGATCGAAGCGAGCGTGACGGCGAGGCTGTTCTTCTCCGCGGCGAGGGCTTCCTCGACCCGTTTGCGATCGGTCGTATCGCGGATGATCGCGACGTAAAAGCGTTGTTGCTCGACGGAGAGTTCGGTCAGGGAAAGCTCAATCGGGAAGGTGCTCCTGGTACGCGTTTGAGCGAGGGCAAGGGTGGTTGCGCCGATGCGCCTGGCAAGTTGTGACCAGTCGCAGTCTATCAATGCGCCATCATTCTCGCCCGGGCAAAACTTCGGAATCAGCGCGGCGATGCTACGGCCAAAGTATTCGTTGCCCTTGTAGCCAAACATTCGCTGGGCCGAGGGATTCATCGAATTGATCGCGCCGCTGTCGTCGATCGCGATCATCCCATCAAAAATGTGGTCCAGGACGGCGCGGATGCGGGTATCGGCGCCATGCACTTTTTTTAGCTGACGCCGGTAGAGCACGAAATTGTAGCTACTGGACGCGATCAGCAACACCGCGGCCAGAGCGCAACCGAGGTTGAGCATCCAGACGCGGAGAACGCGGTCACGTTCCGCGGCCGCGGAGCGAGTTCGATAGAGCTCGAGTTGTTCATTTTCAAACTGCTCCATCACCCGGCGAACCGAGTTCATCAGCTCTTGACCGCGCGGCCCACGGCTCGGCTCGGAGCGCGAGGTGCCGGTGCGCCTGGCTTGGATTTCGGGCAACGCGCTCTCGGTCACCCAGGCTTCCAGTGCGTCGCGAATTGCGTTGAGCTGCGATGCCTGCCGCGGGTCGTTGGCCACGAGAACAGCGAGGTAACCTTGGAAAGTATAAAAATCAGCCGTCGCCCGTTTGTAGGCGTCGAGAAAAGCAGCCTCGCCGCTCAACACATATGCGCGTTTCTCCTTCTGCATGTCGTAGGCGGCACGTTCCATATTGGGAATGAAACTGAGCACCTGGGTCGAGCGCGCGGCCCATTCTGCATCGCCCATTCGGTGGTTCAACTTGATCTGTTCCTCGCGCAGGATGGTTTGCAGGATCTCATGCGTTTGATGGATCTCCGGCGATGAAAGTGCCGCCTTGATTTCGGCCTCGCCGCTTGGAAGACGGCGGGGATCGGAAATCATAAGCAAACTGCTGGCAAACCACTTCCGGAAATTGTTCCGTATTTTCGAGAGTCGCTGCTGCTGCTGTGGATCGTCGAGGAGGGCGCTTAATTCTTCGACGTGCTTTGCGAATCGGCTTTCCAGTCGCTCGAAATTTTCACGGTAGGCGCCGTCGCGAACAAGGATTTGGCCGCGGTAGGTGTTTTCCAGGGCCGAAACGTCATTTTCCACAACCCCGGTAAGCCGCATGACCTCGATGCTGTGGGCGCGCATCTGTTCGCGTTTGCGATGGGCGAAACTGGCCGTGACGAAAGTGATGGCTACGGCCACGATCACGATCACTCCCGCGCTTGACCCGGCGAGGAGCTTGAAATGGAAATGATCGGGGTTGAGCAACCACTCAAGCAGTCGCCCGCAGGAGCCTTTTTCGTGGTGCGCGATGCCGAGGGCGTCGGCAGCGGTCGGCGAAGGCATACGAAGCACCACACGAGCAATTCCTCTGCCAAGACCGATCTATGGTTTTCGCTTTTGCCATAAAATCAGGAATTGTTGGAATACCGTACCCGAACGAGCGTCAGGCCGGCCGCCGGGGCAACAATCCGGGTCGAGGGCCGAGTCCCGGCCCAAAGATGCTCGCGAATTTCAGCAATGCTGATTTTGCCGCGAGCGCATTGCACAATCGCCCCAACCGCCATTCGCACCATCTTGTAAAGGAAACCCTCGCCATCGAAATCCAGTGTCACAATGCCTGAGGCGGCGCGCACGTGGACGACGCGGATGGTGCGGACAGTGGAGTCGACGGGCTTCCCGCGATTGGCCGCGAACCCGGCGAAATCATGCCGGCCGGCAAAGATCGCGGCGCAGGCGCGCAGTTGCTCGCGATCAAGCAGGACGGGGACATGCCAGGCACGCCCGATCTCGAACGGGGAGAGAATCGACCCGTTCGCAATCCGGTAGCGATAAACTTTTCCGAGGGCGCTGAATCGAGCATGAAAGGATGCCGGAACGAACGAACAACGGAGAATCCGAATTGTCGGTGGCAGCGAAGCATTCAGCGCTGCGCGCAGTGCCATCGGCGCCAGTCGCGTCTTGAGATCGGCATGCGCGCATTGGCCGAGGGCATGCACGCCGGCATCGGTTCGACCGGCGCCATGAAGGCGGATTGTCGTCCCGGCGATTTTTGCGAGCGCGCGTTCGATGTGGTCCTGGATGGCATTGCCATCAATCTGGCTTTGCCAGCCGGAGAAGGCGCCGCCGTCATAGGCGATGATGAATTTTGCGCGACGGACGGCGTTTACGTTGCGCCGCTGCCTTTCGTCAGGCACCGAACTCCGGCGCGGCGCCGCTCCGCTTGAGCTCGAGACTGTCGAGATAACTTTGAAGAACGAGCTGGGCGGCAACCTGGTCGATATACTCGCGGGTTTGCCGGCTCCTTTTGCCGGCGTCACGAAGCGAGCGATGGGCCGCCACGGTCGAGAGTCGCTCATCCCAGGTTTGCACCTCGCAGCTCACCCGCGCTCGCAATTCTTCGGCAAAGGCCTGCGCTTTCGCCGCCGACTCCCCGCGGGTGCCGTTCATGTGCCGCGGTAACCCGACAATGATTCGCTCCACATTTTTCTCCTCCACAAGCCTGGCAACGCGCGCGATCGGATCAATCCCTTTGCCGAGCGTGATCGTCTCCGCCGGATGCGCCAGCACTTGCAGCTCGTCGGAGAGCGCAATCCCGATTCGTGCGCTGCCGTAATCGATTCCCATTATCCGCTTCATGTCGTTAGGCATGAACGCGCGCGTTACAGATGTTCTCGAGGTTCATTGCAGCTCCGGCGGCAGCTTGCTCACCAGCACCTTGATCTTCTCCGCGTCCCGCCGGTTACAGATCAGCAGGGTGTCGCCATCGCGCACCACGATCAGGTTATGCACGCCCAGGAGTGCGACCTTTCCTCCCTCTTCGTTGAAGACGATGTTATCGCTGGCCTGAAATGTGGTGACGTCGCAGTTCGCCGCGTTGGCGTGTTCGTCTTTCCCGAGATAAGCAGCAACCGCGCGCCAGCTGCCGACATCATCCCAGTCAAAGCTCGCCTCGACCATGAGAACACGATCGGCCTTTTCCATGATCGCGTAGTCGAAGGAAATGATGGGTAGTTCGCGGAACCGGTTGCGCAGCACCTTGTCCCACTGTCCGGGTGCGCGCATTTGCGAGATGAAATCAGCCAGCTCCGGTGCGTGCCGGTTGAACTCGCTCAAAACCGTCGGCACCGACCAGACAAAGATGCCGGCGTTCCAGCGGAAGGTGCCCTGTCGGACAAAGCTGTCGGCCAATTCCGCGTTCGGTTTTTCACGGAAGCGCAGGACGCGAAAGATCTCGTTAGGCAGGGGTCGGCCCGGGAGCGTCACCTGCGCCCCCTGCTCGATGTAGCCATATCCGGGACAAGGCCAGGTCGGCTTGATGCCGATCGTCACGAGCGCACCGGTCGCTTCCGCCGCCCGTGCCGCGCTCCGCATCGTCTCCTGAAACGCGGCCCGATTGCTGATGACGTGATCGGCCGGCAGCACGAGCATCGTCGCCTGATGATCGCGTATCGTCACCCAGGTCGTGGCGAGGGCGACCGCCGCGGCGGTGTCGCGCTTGGCCGGTTCGGCGACGATGTTTTCCTCCGGCAGATCGGGTAACAACTCGCGCACCGCTTTTTCCTGATCGACATTGGTGAGAACAAGGATGCGCTCGCGCGGCACCAGTCCCTCGAGTCGCGCGATCGTTTCCTCGAGTAAGGTTTTATCGGAGACCAGTCGCAACAACTGCTTGGGCCGGGCGCGCCGGCTCAGGGGCCAGAAACGTTCGCCGCTGCCCCCGGCCAGAATCAGTGCAAAGAGCGATGTCATCATTGGGAGAGGTGCGAGTGCGAGCGGTCGTGCGGATTTTCCCGTTTCTTTTTTTGCCCTTGGGAAGTATAAGGGTAGGCGATGTCAATTTCCTTATCCATTCCAAAAACCACCGAGCCGCTGCCTCTCGACAGCCTCTGGACGCTCACGCGCACAGCCTTCGGTCTGGGGCTGGGAATGATGGTGGCGGAACGACTCAACCGACCCGCGCGACAGGCAACTGCGATCGCGCTCGTCTCCGTTGGCGCGCTTGCGGTGATCCCGTTACTCGTCAAGCTGGCGATGGAACGGATTAACCGTCCGGAATCCGATCGCGTCATGGCGCGACGGCTGCGCTCGATTCGCGGCGATTCCGGTTATCGCTCGGAAGTTGATATCTACTAGGCGCCCTGCCACGCGGGCGGTGCGAGGACGTGCCGCGGCTCCAACGAACAATCTTTCTGGAAGCGCCCTGGACCCTTTCTGGAAGCGCCTTGAGCCTTTCTGGCAGCGCCTTGGAGCCGGCCCGCCCTCGGGCCGCAGTTTGTAACCTCCTCTTTTCCTCCGGCTCTTGCCTCCGGGCCTGGGGCGAAGTAAGTCCACGCGATGAGTTCACGTGCTGATACTGCCGCCCGCAATGCCCTTCTTCAACGCTGCGAGGCCATTCTTCAGGAAGAGGAAATTCTCCGGGAAGGCGGAGGCAAAGTCGGCCACGACCGGCAACGAAAAATGGGCCGGCTCCCGGCGCGCGAGCGCATCTTCTGCCTGCTCGATCGGGACGCCAAATTTTTCGAGATCGGGCTCTGGGCTGCCTACAAAATGTACGAGCAATGGGGCAGGGTCCCCGTCGCTGGCGTCGTAGTTGGCATCGGCAACGTCGCCGGCGTGCCCTGCATGATCATCGCCAATGACGCGACCGTGAAAGCGGGGGCTTTCTTTCCCCAAACCGCAAAGAAAATCATCCGCGCCCAGCGGATCGCTTTCGAAAACAACCTCCCCCTTATCTATTTGGTCGATTCCTCCGGCGTCTTCCTCCCGATGCAGGATGAAATCTTTCCCGATGAGGACGATTTCGGCCGCATCTTTCGCAATAACTCTGTCATCTCCGCGGCGGGCATTCCGCAGTTTGCCGCTATCATGGGCAACTGCGTCGCGGGCGGGGCCTATCTGCCGGTGCTGTGCGACAAGATCCTCATGACCGAGGGCAGCGGGCTGTATCTGGCCGGACCGTCGTTAGTCAAAGCCGCGATCGGGCAGATCGTCGACACCGAAGAACTGGGCGGCGCGCACATGCATGCCGAGATCAGCGGGACGGTCGACTTTTACGAAAAGGACGATGTCGAATGTTTGCAGCGCCTTCGTTCGTTAGTCGCACATTTGCCGGAGGCGGAGGTGAAGAAGGAAGACGTTGCCGCGACGAGAGCTAAGCCGGCCGCAAATGATCCCGACGCCCTCTACGACCTCATCAATCTCGAAGGCCAGAAGCAATACGATGCGCGCGATCTGCTCGCCTCGATTATCGACGTGGATTCGCTTGATGAATACAAAGCCGATTACGGCAAGACTCTTGTCACGAGTTATGCGCGGATCGGCGGCCACTCTGTCGGCATTGTCGCCAATCAACGGCAGCAGGTGCGGACGAAAAAGGCCGGGATCCAAATGGGTGGCGTGATTTACTCGGACAGCGCCGATAAAGCCGCGCGCTTCATCATGGATTGCAATCAGACGGGGCTGCCGATCATCTTTTTCCAGGACGTAACCGGGTTCATGGTCGGCAAAGATGCCGAACAAAGCGGCATCATCCGTAGCGGCGCCAAGCTGGTGAACGCGGTCAGCAATTCGGTCGTGCCGAAAATCACCGTCGTGATCGGCGGCTCGTTTGGCGCGGGTAACTATGCGCTTTGTGGCAAGGCTTACGACCCGCGGTTTATCCTCGCCTGGCCGAACGCGCGCTACGCCGTCATGGGTGCGGCCCAGGCTTCCGACACCGTCTTTTCCGTCTTGAAACGCTCGCGCGAACGCGGCGACCGCAAAGCCACGCCCGAAGAACTCGAGCAGCTTCGCGCGAAAGTGAAAGAGACTTACGAAGAGCAAACCGACATCCGCTACGGCGCCGCCCGCGGCTGGATCGACGCCATCATTCAACCGCGCGATACGCGCGACGTGCTCGTTAGATTGTTAGGTTACGTTAGTCGTCCGGCGCCGCAGGGCGCACGTTTTCACACCGGCGTGATCCAGACTTGATTCGTTAGGGCAACCTCTCCGGCAACTTCAACGAGAGCAGTCAGGGTTTCGTCTCGTGCTTCGGCCGCAACAAATGCGTCTTCTTTGCCTTAGCTAACATTTTCAAACGTCATCGGGGTGCTTAGAACTTCTTTATCACTCGAACATAGACGAACCGTCCCAGGTTATCATATAGGAATCCCGGGTATTTATTCAAAAAATCGTTAGATTCGAATCCGAACTCCTTGGGAGGATCCTGGCCAAAGATATTATTTACGCCGACGGTGAAGGTGGTGTTATTCAAGATCGTTTTCCAGAAGGGCATCGAATAAGCCGCTGTGCTGTCAAAGGTCTCACCCTGGTTGTTGGCGCTGCCCTTGGAGTAGCCTGCCACAGGCTGGGACTCTACAGGCGGGGCGAAGATGGAACTGTAGGAGAGCGAAGCGTCCGTGAACCAGGTGGCCTCAACATAATGGAGCCGTTCGACTGTATCGATTTGCTTGTTAAAGACTTCTTCCCGGAACCCACCAACATAATGCACGGTCCCATTCACGTCCCAGTTCTTCCATGTCCAATCAAGATTTTCTATCCCTCTCCACCGCGTCCAACCGTCGCCGCCGCTCGGTGGTCCGAAGAACATGCCCTCGATAAAATCTGTGTTGCTGCGTCCGGCCACGTGGAACGCTTGTTTGCTTCCAGGGAAAGCAAACACGAAGTCTTCCAGGTAAGTGGCGCGAGTCAGAGAAGTGAATGTCCCAAACGGCGTTGGAATTTGGTACTGAAGTTCAAAGTCCACCCCGCGCGCGTCCTGCTTTCCACCATTGAGAAGCGGACTCGCGACGCCGAAAAAATTGCCTTCAGGATCGAATAAGACCGCGCTTTGTCCGGGTTTAGGCTGCTGCGGACCGGTTATTATCTTGACCGACCCCAGACCCATACCTCCCTGCGCGAGGAATTCATCAGTTATAACCTGAGGATCTACGCTACCAACAAGGCCGGTGCGCTCGATATCCCAGAAATCAACCGTCAATGTCAGACTTCCCCATTGCGGCGGCATCCACTTCGGGGTGTAAACAAAACCTCCCGTCCACGTGCGGTCATCTTCGGGAGCAAGGTTCTTGTTGGGGAGCCCTTCGACAGTTGCTCCGGGATTAATTTGGCCCAATAGATTCGCGGGCCCGAGACCAAGAACTATAGGTCCATATAACTCAGTCATCGAGGGCTCGAGAAAGCCTTCGCCCCAGGTGCTGCGAATGGTTAGCTGCTCATCAAACGGTTGCCAGCGTAGCGCCACTTTGGGGACGAGGACGTTTGTGTCATTATTCCTAAATTCCTCAAAACGGGCGCCGGCGTTCAACTCGAGCGAATAAAGGCCGGGGATAGCCATCTCCGGGCTGAAAATTGGAACGCCTAATTCACTATAAAAGGCCGCTTCTTTGCGGCCGGCTTTAACAGGGGCGAACCCGAACACACCTAGTTCCTGGTTAGCTTGGTCATCGGGATTGATCTCATAGGTTTCCCGGCTGAAAAAACCGCCCAGGGAAAACCCCACTGATCCGCCAGGCAAATCAAACAGGCTGGTAGTGTAAATGCTTAGGTCTAATGTCGCGAGCTTCGATGTAAGAAGATCGCGCCGATGCAGCGTAGCGAAGTTAATTAACGGTGTGTTGGTTGCGATCGGGACCCTGAAATCGTTGAACGGATTGTACGGAATCGTCTGCCCAATAAAATCAGGTGAGCTCGGATTAAAGAGCGAATCGTTGCCGTTGAGAATGCGCTCAAATCGAGGGCCATCTGCGTCCCGGGTCTGACTAATGTTCAGGATTTGGCTATAACGGAAGCCGGCGTCATAGCCCCAGCTTCCGTCAAAGAGCTTGTCTCCTCTTAGGCCGATGGTACTCAGCCAGGCTTCGTTTTCGTTATCAAACAATCGGTTACCGAAATCGGCAAGACGCGCACTAGATCGGCCCGAGATGAACTGCGCAAACGGATTGAATGGGTTAAAGGCGCCCGGAGGGGCGCCAACCTCGGCGGCAGTCGGAGTATTCGGAGGCTCGGCTCCAGCCGCGATGGGCGCATGCGGCGGGATATAGATCGCAAACAGCCCAGGGAGCTGGAAAGGGCCGGTGGCGGTGGGCGCCAGTTCATCATGCGACTTTACGTCGGCATAATAAAAGTCACCGTAAAGTTGGAGCTGATCGCCATAGATCTTATCGCTGAAAGAGACATAGCCGCCCCAGCGTTCCTGTTCCGGAAAGGAACTCGAGAACTGCTGGACATCGAAGCCGGGTAGAATACCGAACCCGCTTCTGACTCGGTGCGTATCATAGATATACTGGCTTACTGGTGCAAGACCGTTAGTCCCGAGCGGCGCGGTCGTGAATATCCTTATGTCAGCGTCCGACGGTATCTGACCTGGCACACCAGCAGTTCCAAAAACCGCGCCGGCCGCGAGGGCCACGTCCGTGCTGACCTCAAAGTTGGCCGGGCTCGCGTTCTCGCTCAGGAACTTCCCTTTCTGGGTGTTGCCGCGGTCTCGGTTGAACAATGAATTGTGGTGATAAAAGAAGAGATCACCAACTACACTCAGTTTCTCATCGCCTGTTCCAAAGAGAATGTCGCCACTGTAAAGACCAGCATCCTTATCCAGCGTGTTGCCGTAATACAGGGTCACTTGGGGGCCTCGATAATCCTTGTAGAACTTGAGGTTAACGACGCCAGCCACCGCGTCGGCTCCATAGGTAGTAGAAGCGCCATCTTTCAGTATCTCAATGCTCTCGACCGCCGTAATGGGAAGGGTCAATAAATCGATGAATCCGGCACCCGAATCGGCGTTCCCGGGAAACGGCGCGATTCGCCGCCCATCGACAAGCACGAGGGTAGCACCTGGGTCGAACCCGCGCAGCGAAACCGAGGCTGCGCCTCTCGGGCCGCCCGAGGCGTCGGCGTTGTTACTAACCGGGATGCCGCTCGCATTCATCACCGGCTGACTCTTGAGAAACTGCTCCGTGCTGGTACCTTGACCGGAGCTATTGATCAAGTCACGGTTCAGAATAATAACCGGGTTGGGATAGACTTCATCTGCTGTCGGAATGTTTGAACCGGTCACAATAACTTCTTCGACGGTAACGTCGGCCCGGGGAGTTGGCCGCGGCGTCGGCGATGGATTCTGCGCACACGTCAAGGGCAGGGGACAAAAGAAACCCGCCGCGATTGCGAGACACAGCGCGATCTCAGGAGTCTTCTTTAAAAATAGTGTTGTCATTCTGAGCGGAGCGAAAGCGGAGTCGAAGAATCCCGTGGCAGACCTTACAGATGACTTAGCGGGATGCCTCGACTTCGCTCGGGATGACGGGCTTGCATCGTATTTATGAGATGACGTCTAAGCGAGAAGCTAATCCCGCCCTGGGAATAGCGTCAGTAATTCTTTTGGATCTGCACGCGCATCCTGCAAATCGCCGTCGAAATAAACGCTAACTACGAATCCGCCGAATCGTCGCTCATCAGGTGCCGGCAGTTTGCCCTTTGGGCGGATGTAAGTGGCAGCCAGTAACTTCGGAGTCGGATCGGTCCAGTCGCGGCCAGAGCTAAGCCAGTTATAGCTGACCTTGGCGTTCGTCGGTATCAGCCTGTTATCCTTCGTTAGGTCATAGAAATCGACCTTAATCCTGACCACGTGGCCATTCTGAGTGCCAGGCCTGGGCCTTACTCCGACTTTGAGGATGAAATGGTTCAGTGCGCTCGAATCGGCGACCTCTGATAGAGTGCTCCCGGTGATTGCCAAAACTGTGTCCTGCGAAGCGCCGATTCGATGTAAAAGCTGAGGGAAGCGTGCGTCTGAATGGAGGGCGCGAAATTCGGGCAGAAACGCAACCCACTGTAAGACTCCTGAGTGCTCCTCGTAGGCGCGTTCGAGCCAGCGGAAAGCTTCTTCCTTGTCGCCAACCGCAGTCGAAACCGCGGCGATCAAGGGCGCCGAGAGGTAGCGCTTCTCCCGCGCTTGCACGAGCGCAGCGAGAATATTTCGGGCTTCCCTTGGCCGGCCCATGCGCGCGTAGGTAATGGCAAGGCCGCTACTCGGCAGACGGGTTGCGTCCTGAGCCTTGGTGTAGAGCGCAATCGCTTCCGGGAAATTCTGCTTCTCGCGATAAGCCGCGGCCAGAATGGAATCAAGGTAAAAATAATTCGGATCGAGTTGGAGTGTTCGTTGGCCTTCGATGATTGCATCATCAACACGATCGTTGGCCAGATAGGCAGCGGTGGCGACGTAGCTGGTGATGGGCGACACCGGATCTAATTGCTCAGCATTCAGGATAAGTCGGAGACCGTCCTTTAACTCGCCGCGAAAGAGCGGATGCAGCCCCGAGAAGAGATGAGCAGGGGCCGAGTTAGGATCCAGCTCGAGCGCGCGCTTCAACTCTTCATCTGCACCCGACAAATCCCAGTCAAGGACACGCTTCGCTTCGCTAAGATAACAATGCGCTTCAGCATCTTTATCGTCGAGCGCGATTGCCCTCAAGGCTGCGTCCCGTGAAGCCGGATAAGCATCGAGCGGCTTGACGTAAACGTCGGCGAGAAAATACCAAACCTTTGCGATCCCGGTCCACGCACGCGAAAAGGCAGGATCTTTCTCGATGGCGCGTTGAAAGAAATTGAGCGCTCTGCGCAGGTCTTCTTCGCTGCCCTTGTTCGAAAAATAAAGGCCTTGGAGATAAAGATCGTAAACCTCGGTGTTACGTTGGGGTTGAGCGGGAAGCGCGCCGGCCAGCCTGATCTTAAGCGCGTCAACAATAGAGCGAGTGATTTCATCCTGGAGCACAAACACGCCTGCCAGCTCCCGGTTGTAGGTTTCGGTCCAAACGTGAAAACCGCTTCGCGTGTTAACCAATTCCGCCGTAATACGAACCCGATCACCCTCGCGTCGCAGACTTCCTGCAAGCACATTCCCAACGTTTAGCTTCTTTCCAACCTCGCTCGCGTTCACGTTCTTTCCTTTAAATGAAAAAGACGAGGTACGGCCGACGACACGCAGCCCCTCGACCTTGGCCAAGGCACCGATGATCTCTTCGCTCATGCCTTCGCAGAAATACTCCTGGTCTTTTGTCTCGCTAAGATCGAGGAATGGCAGCACGGCAATGCTCTTCTCTGACGGTAACCTTGTCACGAGGTCGTGACGTCGATAGAACGGAACTGCCAGCGCAGCGGCAAACATAAGTAAGACCAAGACCAGCACCATCGGCGATCGCGCCCAGCGCAACCATACTGGCGCAGCTTTCAATTCTACTTTGTGCCGCAGGTTCTTGAGCGCTTGCAGCAGCTCGCTCGCGCTCTGATAGCGCTCGCTTCGATCTTTGCGTAGTGATCTACGGATAATCCGACGAAGTTCAACCGGACTCTGCCTGTTAGAAGTCATGAGCGGCGCTGGCTCCTTTTCAAGGATCGAAGTCATGACTTCTCCTGGGGTGTCGCCACTGAATGGGGCATGACCAGTTATCATTTCATAAAGCACCACGCCCAGACTCCAGATGTCGGTGCGTTTATCAACATGCGCTCCGCATGCCTGCTCGGGAGACATGTAGCGAACCGTTCCCAGAATTGATCCCAGACTAGTCTCGACCAGGAAGAGGGCTTGGTCTCTCCGCGTGGCAGGCGGCAGTTCCTGCTCCGCGAGCTTTGCGATTCCAAAGTCTAGCACTTTCACATAGCCATCCGGCCGGAGCATGATGTTCTCGGGCTTGATGTCGCGATGGACAATTGCCGCCTGATGCGCGACAGCCAGCGCACTCGTCACTTGGATAGCGATATCGACCGCTTCACTTAACTTCATCGGTCCGCGCGTCAGACGGTGACGCAGCGTCTCGCCTTCGATCAGTTCGCTGGCGATGTAATGGATCGAGTGATCTTCTCCGATTTCGTAAACGGTCAGGATATTTGGATGATTCAGCCCAACCACTGCGCGCGCTTCTTGCTCAAACCGCT
Source organism: Chthoniobacterales bacterium (assembly GCA_036825615.1). GTDB lineage: Bacteria > Verrucomicrobiota > Verrucomicrobiia > Chthoniobacterales > UBA10450 > JAICXG01. The sequence continues at coordinate 35,354 of DAISXY010000001.1, read as the reverse complement.
TCAGTCGCTCGGCATCGCCGGTAAACTGCAAGGGCAGGAGTTTAAGCGCGGCTTTGCGCTCCGCCACAATGTCAGTGGCAAGATAGACCGCGCCCATCCCGCCTGTGCCGATTGCTTCAACAATTTTGTAGTGACCGATTGTATGACCGATCAACGAACGGGTTTGTGTATCTTCAAAAATCTTCGCCGTCAGACCGACAGTTGGTTTTTCTATAAACCGGCCCGCTTCTCGATCTGACGCGAGTAGCGTTTCAACCTCACGCCGCAAAGCCTCATCACCGTTGCAGGCCGTGTCTAAGAATGCGCTAACCTGGTCCGGCTCTTGTTCCAGCGCGGCAAGGAAGATTTGCTCAATCGTTTGGAACCGTGCCGGCGTCATGTGTGGGGAAATGACGAAACCCGAATCTAGAATGACGAAAGAATAACGAAGCTCGACTGACGAATACGGTTACCTTCCCGGCTTCCAAGCGCGCGACTCCTTCACCATTCGCCCTTCGCCATTCGAGCTTCGTCATTTTATCAGCTCGCCTTCTGCAATTCCGTGTACAACCATGCCTTGGCAAATCTCCAGTCGCGCCTCACCGTCACCGGCGAAATCTTGAGCACTTCTGCGATCTCGTCGTAGTTGAGGCCGCCGAAATACTTTAGCTCGACCACCTGCGCCTTCCTCGCATCGAGTTGCTCCAGCCTCTCCAACGCTTCGTGCAAATCGACAATCTCCTTTGATTCCTCCGGGGAGACGAGCGCCACTTCATCCAGTTCCAGCTTGAGCGCCCCCCCGCCGCGCTTTTGCGAGCGCTGACTCCTTGCGTAGCTGACAAGAATGCGCCTCATCGCCCGCGCGGCCACGGCGAAGAAGTGAGCGCGGTCTTGCCAGCGTGGGTTGGTTTGGTCGGCCAGGCGCAGGTAAGCCTCGTTCACCAGCGCCGTCGTTTGCAGGGTGTGGTCAGGGCGTTCTCCTCCCATCTGGCGATGAGCAAGCCGGCGCAGTTCCCCATAGACGAGCGGGGTTAGCTCGGCGAGCGCGGCCTGGTCCCCTTCACTCCATTTTCCCAGGAGTTCCGTCACTCTTTGCTGCGAAATCGGGGGCGCACCCATCACGGTTTCGCAGTCTATCAGCCGAGGAACAGCTCTGCACGCAGAAAGCGTTTCCGAAGAATTTCAATTCAGATGATCAGTTTGATCGCTCGTTCGCGCTTACGGCAATGAAAGCAAGCTCAAATCAAAACAGAAGATATGAAAACTCTAAACGTCACAGATTCAATGCACCGGTCGCTTTTGCGGCGCGGTTTTCTTCTCATGGCTCTCCTCCTCACGTGCTTTGCACTTTCGCCGAGCCCGCTGGCAAAGACGGATGAAGGCCTGCCGAATCAAAACACGGCCGACGGAGATGGGGCGCTCTTCAGTCTGACCACCGGCGTCGACAACACCGCCGTTGGTTTCGATGCGTTGTATAGTATCACCGATGGTACGGAAGATACAGCCGTTGGTTCGTTAACACTTAGTAACGATACCGCCGGCTTAAACACGGCGATTGGTTTTAGTGCGCTCAATGCCAACACAACCGGCCAACGCAACACCGCCGTTGGTCGTAACGCGCTGCTTAGCAACACGACCGGCAACTACAACACGGGCGTCGGTAATTCAGCGTTGCTTTTCAACACGACCGGCTACGACAACACGGCCGTTGGTCGTGACGCGCTCTCTTTCAACACGACCGGTTTCTTTAACGCGGCCACGGGTAGGGGCGCTCTCTTGGGCAATAACACCGGCAATAATAACACGGCTGACGGTGCTCTTTCGCTCGTTAGCAACACCACCGGCAGTAACAATACGGCCGAAGGTTTTTCGGCACTCGGTTTCAACACGACCGGCCGCGATAATATCGCCCTCGGCTACCGGGCCGGCCTTCGTCTTACCACCGGCAATCACAATATCGAGATCGGCAACGAAGGCGTTGTGGGCGAATCCAGTACCATCCGTATCGGCCGCAACGGAGCTCACAGTAACACGTTTATCGCTGGGATCAGTGGAGCAACCGTTGCTGGTGGCGTGGCGGTTATCATAGACACCGACGGTCACCTCGGCACAGTCGCCTCCTCCGCGCGCTACAAGGACGCGATCAAACCTATCGACAAGGCGAGCGAAGCCATCTTCGGACTCAAGCCAGTGACGTTTCACTACAAGAGCGAGCTCGATCCGAATCGGATTCCGCAGTTTGGCCTTGTCGCTGAGCAAGTGGAGAAGGTCAACCCAGACCTGGTAGCGCACGATAACCAAGGCAAGCCTTACACGGTCAGATATGAAGCCGTGAACGCGATGTTACTGAACGAGTTTTTGAAAGAACACCGCACCGTCCAGGAACAGAAAGCAACTATCGCCCAGTTAAAGAAGGATTTCGCGGAGCAACACAGACAGATCGAAGCGCTCAGCACCGGCCTCCAAAAGGTAAGTGTGGAGCTGGAACTGAGCAAACCTGTGCCACAAATGGTCGTCCAGAGCCGGTAACGGGGCGATAGGACGGCAGGCTCTGTTTCGCATTCCTGGCCCGCCCCAGCAAATGCGCGTTCTGACAATAACAAAGAAGAAGCGACTCAATGCCCGCTAGCCGGTTTTTTCCGGCAGCGGGCTAACGAGTTGCGAAGGTGCCCTCAGTCTCAGTTAGTTGAACTAATCTCCTTCGCTCTCTGTTTTTTCCTCGCTCTTCTCGCCGTGGATCTCGTGCAGGATTCGTCCAATCATCGCCGCGGCGGCCGAGTCGCATTGTGCAGTGCCGGCCTGGGCCGTGCAAGTGTCTCCGGAAAAATCTCAATTTAGATGATCACTTTTTTCGGTCCTTCGCGCCTTACCCCAATGGAAACCCACCAATCAAACAAAGGAAAAACCATGAATTCACTGACTCAGTTCAAGAAAGCGCAGCTCCTGCCACTCCTAATCGCACCAGTACTGATCGCGCTCCTATCACCTGCGGTCACGCGCGCGGACGCCGTGACGGATTGGAACCTGATCGCGTCAACCTCGATCGTCGTGACGGCGGCGCAGCCGCCACCGGTAGCGGTGCTGAGCTTCGCAATGGTGCATGGAGCGGTCTACGACGCGGTCAACGCGATCGACCTTGGCCATCGGCCCTACCTTGTGCAGCCTCCTTCAAATCCGACGGACTCGAAGGAAGCAGCCGCCGCGACCGCGGCCTATCGCGTACTTGTGGGCTTTGATGATCTCCCCGGCCTCTTCCCCGACCAGCTCGCGACGTTGCAGCCGCAGTACGATGCCTACATAGCGGGCTTGCCCGACGACCCGCCGGGATCCAGGGATGCCGGGATCACTATCGGCGAGACAACGGCCAGGACGATGCTCGAAGCGCGGATGAACGACGGACGCTTTGGTCCACCACCGGATCTTTACCCGCCCGCGCCGGGTATCTGGCGGCCCACGCCGCCGAACTTCCTGAACGATCCCGCGCCGTGGGTCGGAAACGTGCTCCCATTCATTGTTCCTAGCGCAGAGATGCTGCGCACGCACGGACCGAACGCGCTCACGAGTAAGGCTTACGTCAAGGACTTCAATGAGGTTAAGGAGATCGGCTCACTCACGAGCACAACCCGCACAGCAGATCAGACCGATGCTGCGATCTTCTGGCAGGACCATGCGATGGCGCTCTGGAACCGGATCTTTCGCGATCTCGTGGTAAGCCAAGGTTTGGATATCGTGGAGAGTGCTCGGCTCTTCGCAATGGAGAACCTGGCAGCGGCTGACGCCCTCATCGGCTGTTGGAACGACAAATATTACTGGCAGTTCTGGCGCCCGATCACCGCCATCCAGGAGGCCGACACCGATGGTAACCCCTACACCCAGGCGGACCCGACCTGGCTGCCGCTTTTTGACCCTTCGACACTGACCTGCAACAATCTGGTGCCGCTCGCTACGCCGCCCTTCCCTGACCACCCCTCGGGCCACTGCTGCGCAACCAGTGCATTCGTAAATACGCTCCAGAGCTTTTTTCGCAGTGATAGGATCTCGTTCAGCGCCTACAGCAACAAATCGTGTACGACGCGCAGCTTCGATCGCTTCTCGGAAGCGCTCAAGGAAGTCATTAACGCTCGGGTATGGGCTGGCATCCATTTCCGCACCGCCGACCAGCAAGGGGCCGTGCTTGGCCAGAGAGTCGCTCGCTATCTTACGCAGCATTACTTCCAGCCAGTCACCGTGCATTGATTCGCCAGAACAGACGGACAAACAATTGGCCGCCACGTTTTACTAACGTGGCGGCGTTTTACGCCTCGAATCCGATCCCAAGTGACCGCCGTGAGCAGATCCGGTTATTCGATTACTAAGGTATGTCAGTCGCCCGGCACCGCAGGGGGCACGTTTTCACACCGGCGTGATCCAAACCTAAGCTCGTTAGGTAACCAACTTTTGTCAGCGGCTCGCCGCCCTGGCTGCAGCGATAATCTTATCGAAGCGCGGGTCATCGCGCAGATCCTCCCAGCACGGATTGAAACGGAGATCACCGTATGTTGGCGTCCCCTCTCCGGGAATCGTCGCAACGATCTCGAGTTGTTCGATCGCACGGTCGCGCTCGCCCGTCCAGGCGTAAGTTAGCGCCAGGGCCGTTGCCATGCTCGGACCGTTAACGCTATCCTTTGCAATCGGCATCATCTCAACCGCTCGCCGTGCTTCGCGAATCGCTTCCTTTTTTCGACCAAGCCCGGCATCGAGCTTCGCGATTTTGCACCAATACATCGTATCGAAGGGTGGGTGAGCGAATTTTGCTTCCAGCCTCTCACGGGCGGCGGCAAACGCAGCCAGCGCTTTGCCCTTATCGCCGCGCGCACGCGCAAGCTGTCCCTCGCTCCAACTCGAACTCAGCTCACCGAAGATGTTGTCCGCTTCCTTGCGGGGCGTAGCAGCAATTATCCGACTCGCCGCCTCATAGTCGTGCCGATAAAGCGCGGCCGTAAAGCGAGTCTCCCAGATCAACGAATCCGGGCTATAATCGAGCGGCACTTGCTCAAGCAGAGATTGCGCGGCGGCTGGATCACCCCGCGCAAGCTTTGTCATGGCCAAAAAATTCTGAACAAAGCCGCTCTCCTGCGTGCCGCTCGCGACCCACCTTTCGAGGGTTTCTTCCAGCTCCGAGTAGCGGCGCATCTCAAAATAAGTCTGTTCGAGCCGGAATAGGATCTCGCTGTTGTGTGGATCCAGCTCGCTCGCCCTTTGCAGATTGGCGAGCGAAACGTCCCAGTGGTTTTCGTGTCTGCCGATCAGGCCCTCGATCATGAGCGCGTCGGCATTGTTAGGCAGATGGCGGCGAACAAAAGCCAGCTCCTCACGCGCTTGTCCATAATCAGTGTTACCCGTAGAAGAGACAACATAGAAGTAATAGCGTGCGAGCTCCAGGTGAGCCTCGGCCAGGTCCGGCCGCACACGCAATGCTGCTTCAGCCGCCTCCTTTCCCAGCTCCAGATGCGTCTGATGTTCGGGATCGCCGAGCAGGTAACCGAAGATGATCTGCGTTTTCGCCAGCTCGCAATATGCAAGGGCAAAGTTCGGATCGTGCTGCACCGCCTTTTCGAGTAACTGCACTTTTTCGTTGAAGCTTTTCTCCGCGCCCTCCCAGTTGCGATAGATATCAATCTCCCTCGCCTTCTCGTAGTAGGCATAGGCGACCAGATCAGCGGTCGGCCGTTCCCCCATCGCGGCTTTTTCCCCAGGAGAGACTCTCGCCTCAAGTTGCTCGGCGATCTGTTGCGCGATCTCACTTTGAATCGCAAAGACATCCGCTACATCGCGATCGTAATCCTGGGCCCAAAGATGCGCGTCGTTGCGTGCATCGATGAGCTGGACATTCACCCGCACCCTTCCGCGGGTCCGCTGGACACTGCCCTCCACCACATAGGCAACACCGAGAGCCCTCGCGATATCGCGAAGATTGCGCACTACGTCGCTTTTGTATTTCATCACACTCGTGCGGCTGATGACCTTAAGGTCGGCAACTCTGGCGAGATCGGTCAAAATTTCATCCTGCACGCCTCCGGCGAAAAACGCATTTTCCTCGTCCTTGCTCAGATTCTCAAAAGGCAACACCGCGATGCTTTTTCCCAGTGGTGGGTTATTCGGCACCGGGATGCGATACCAAAAAAAAGCAAATGCCAGGAGAGCGGCCAGGACTGCTACTGACAATGTGACAGGCGCTCGTCGTAGCCATGAACGTGCGCTCGTCGTGCGTCGCTCCAACTCCGCGGTCACTTCCATTTCCCGCCGGTAAGACTTAAGTGCGTTCAGGAAGTCCTGCGCGCTGTGATAACGCTGACTTGGCTCCTTACAAAGTGGTTTGCTGATTATCTGCTGAAGCTTGCGGGGAGGGTAAGCGAGATATGTTGTGAGAGGAGGGGGCTCTGTTTTCAGGATCGAGAAAATGACTTCTTCTGGCGCATTACCACTAAATGGCGCCTTCCCGGTTATCATTTCGTAGAGGACAACCCCAAGGCTCCAGATGTCAGTAGTCTTATCCACAGGCGCGGCCCGCGCCTGTTCGGGCGACATGTAGCGAACTGTTCCCAGGATCGACCCGATAGTCGTGGAGACGAGCGATGAGACTTCCTTGGTCGCGAGCGCTGTGGGCAACTCCTGTTCCGCAAGCTTTGCAATCCCAAAGTCGAGCACCTTCACGTATCCATCCGGGCGAAGCATAATGTTCTCCGGCTTGATATCGCGATGGACAATCCCGACGTCATGGGCCGCGCCGAGCGCACTCGCTACCTGGCTAGCGATGTCGAGCGCTTCAGCTAACTCGATTCCCCCGCGCGCCAGCCGATGGCGCAAGGTTTCGCCTTCGATCAGCTCGCTCGCGATATAATAGGTGGAGTCATCCTGGCCAATCTCGTAAACGGTGAGAATATTCGGATGGTTTAGCGCCGTCACCGCCTGAGCTTCCTGTTGGAACCGTCGCAGCCGCTCGGGATCAGCGGCAAAACAAGTGGGCAGAAGCTTCAGCGCCGCCTTGCGATTCGCCCGAATGTCCGTCGCGAGATAGACATTGCCCATCCCGCCGGAGCCGATCGGGTGCGAGATCTTGTAGTGGCCAATAACTCGTCCAACGACTGCGTCAGCTTGTTGTCTTTGGATAACTCTGGTCGCGAGACCAGTGGCTGAGGTTTCGAGGAAGTGGGCTGCCGCAGCGCGAGAGGCGAGAAGTGCTTCCACTTTGCGGCGCAACACCTTGTCGCGGTCGCAGGCTTTCTCAAGAAACGCATCGACCTCCTCCGACTCCAGCCTGCTCGCGGCGCGAAAGATTTCTTCAATCGTTTGCAACTGCGACGGAGTCATAGGCCCGGATTACCAATCGCTGTTCGACAAAGATTCGGTGTCGTTTCCGGGTTTTGAAAGAAAAATCTTCCTTCGATGAGCACTTTTGCCGGTGGTTGTCGTTTGTGTGCATTGGAAACCCAAAAACAACAACACCTATGAATACATTGAATCTCGCGAAAATTGCATTCGCCGCTGTCTTGTTGGTAGCGGCAAACGTCGGCACAGCTCAAACCACACAATCGGTTACGGCTGATTCACAGCGCGCATCGCGGTTGCGTTACCGGGTGATCGACCTGGGCGAGAATAGCTTCGGGAACGTCATCACCGATGCAGGCCGAATTCTTGGCTCGATTGATTTTGGCGGCCCGGACCGGGATGGGGGATTCTTTCCCAACCCACTGAGTCCTGCGATCGACCTTGGAACTCTGCCGGGTTTCGATGGAAGCAGGGGCCTTGGGATGAATCCGCGCGGGCAGATGGTAGGATTTGCGACGCCATTTGAGACACAAGCGCCTTTATTCTGGGCTAACAGTCACAGCGCGGCGGTAGAACTGCCCGGGCTGGGGGAGGGAGTTCTCGGGCAGGCTTCGGGGATCAATCCAGGCGGCCAGATTGTCGGCACCGCCTTTACTTCCGACGCCGTGCTGCCGGTTTTTTGGCCAAATACCAACACCGCGGCCATCTATCTTACCGAGTTGAGCGATGCGTTGCCCTTCGGCGAAGCCCTGAGCGTCAATGCGGCCGGCAACATTTTCGGGGATGGCTGCTCCCCGGACTTTGTTGAATGTCACGCTGCGTTTTGGGCGAACAGCGCCAGCACTCCGGTGGCATTAGCTTCCCCCGGTGGAGACTTTATCTACACCGATGCTGGCACTGTGAGCTCGGGCGGGACGGTTGCCGATGGACTCAATAACTCCGGGAACATGGCAGGCCTGGCATACAACGCTGATTTCTCCCAGACACGTGCGGTCTTTTGGGCGAGCAGCTCGAGTCCGGCAGTCATTCTAAGTACGAGTGACGACTTCAGTAACGGCACGGCGGAGGGCATTGGCGAGAAGGGCCAGATCGTAGGCACGGCCTACAATGCCGACTTTTCAGACTCACATGCTTTCCTCTGGCGAAATGCGAACAGCCCGGGAATTGATCTTAATACGCTGATTCGTCCTAACTCAGGTTGGGAGCTAAACATCGCGCGCAGCGTGAACGGCAGCGGCGCAATTACCGGCGAGGGATCGCTCAATGGAGTCGGGCATGGCTATGCGCTCATTCCGATACACTGAACTAATTTTCGCAACTTAAGGCCGGGTAACCGGACCTGGCTAAGCGCAGTCATCTGAAACGAATCCTCGGGCCGTTCATCACGGTCCGAGGATTTCGGATTGTCATCCAACAGTAAGAGATGAAGCGGAGACAAGGATGGCCAGCGGAAAGGCGGTGGTGTTCCCGTCACTGTAAGGAAAGGGCAGTCCCTTCGCCCCCATGGGAGAAGGTTAGGATGAGGGCAGCAGACCCCGTTCGAATTTAGGGTTACAATCCACTAAGTGCCTTCGTGTAACTCCGTGTAGAGCCACAACTTGGCGAAATCCCAGTCGCGCCTCACGGTTGCGCGCGATGTCCTAAGGGCTTCCGCGATCTCGTCGTAGTTAAGGCCGCCAAAATACTTTAGCTCGACAACTTGAGCTTTCCGGGAGTCGAGCTGTGCCAGCCTTTCCAGCGCCTCATGCAGGTCAACGATTTCCTTCGCTTCCATCGGAGAGACGAGCGCGGCCTCATCGAACTCCACCTTCAAGGCGCCGCCGCCGCGTTTTCCTGCGCGCTGGCTCCGCGCGTAATCGACCAGGATGTGGCGCATCGCCCGCGCGGCCACCGCGAAAAAGTGGGCGCGATTCTGCCAGTTCATCCGGGTCTGGTCAGCCAGTCGCAAATAAGCCTCGTTCACGAGGGCGGTCGTTTGCAGGGTGTGATCGGGGCGCTGTCCACCCATCTGATGATGCGCGAGGCGGCGCAGCTCCTCGTAGATCAGCGGCGTCAATTCCGCCAGGGCCGTATCGTCGCCGTTGTCCCAGCGCTTCAACAGACCGGTCACAGTTTGTTGGATGGCGGAAGGGGAGCTCATAAGCGCGCGTCTTGCGACCGGCACAAGGTTTAGCGTCCGACCCGGCTTTTCAAGGAAACTCTTCCTTTAGCTGAGCACTTTGATCCCCGGTTCTCGTTTCTCAGAAGTGGAAACCCACAAACAAGAAAGGAAATCGATGAATACACTAAGTCAGTTCAAACAGATACACGTGAGGCGGTTTGTTTTCGCCCTGGCCCTGGTTGCCCTTCTGGTGAAGGTCGCTCCAGCGTATGCCACGCCGGCATGCGGAGTCACGACCGAGTTCATTACCCCCGATACTGGGATCCGCTGGGAGCAGATCCGGGCCAAGGCAAAGTCGGTGGATGATCTCTGGAGAGCGCGTATTGCCGTCCAGGGAGCGTCGGACCTCTATGTAGTACAAAACACCTTTTCACCCTTGGGTAATACCGGATGGCACACCCACCCGGGCGTCAGTCTGGTGATGGTAATCTCGGGTACCATCGCGGTCTATGACGGCGATGACCCGAGTTGCACCCCGCAATATTACGCGGCGGGAAGCTCCTTTGTCGATCCGACCAGTGCCGGTCACATCCATCTCTTACGCAACGAGAGTTCAACCGATGACGCCGTCACGGTGGCAGTGCAGTTAGTGCCGGCCGGAGCGGAACGGCGAATCGACAGCCCGGATCCCGGTTTCTGCGATCCTTTCCCCTGCATGTAATCATGGTTTGCATGCGAATCGCGCCTGATCGGCATGACGGCTTCGCCGACCAGCGCGATGTGCTCGTAGCGTGATGCGCGGCTGAGTGAATCCAATCGCTCAACCGCGCAACGCGCACGCTTGGTTTCACCCGCTCCTTAGGTGTAGAGCCGAATTTACCCCAGCCGCCGATCCTGATGAAAGCGCTCCGCCACTCGCGCTTTCCGCTTCCCGCTGGCCGCTTTGCCCAGCATAATCTACGGCCAAGGTCCGATTCTCTCGATCTTCCAACCGCATGCCCGCACGCGATCAGACACAAAATTGGCGTTCTCGCCTCGGGTGGCTCATGGGCCAACTGGTAGTTGTTTTCCTCGGGGTCAGCGCTGCCTTCATCGTCGACAACTACCGGGAAAACCTGAGCCAGCGCGAAGAGCTGCGCCAGGCCTGCGCCGGCCTTGTCGCCGAGCTGCGCGATTACGAGACCCGTTCCGTGCAATTCGCCGATGGGTTCGATTCCGCGATTGCGAAATGGAAAGCCGCCGATCGCCGCGGGCAACGGGCCGTGCCCGGTTACTATCGCATTCCCGGCGCCAGCCATCCGCCCGTCGCCACCTGGACGACCACCGTCAATTCCGGCATCGCCCGTCTGCTCGACCCGAAACTGCGCCGGGACCTGAGTTTTTACTACAGTGAATTCAGTGGCATCCACGATAACTACGATCGCTACAACCAGTTTACCGAGCGCGAAATTCTCCCGCGCCTTTACGCCGGCCCCGATGCCTTCTACGGAGCCGATGGGAAACTTCTGCCAATCTTTCGTGTCCACATGGACTTGGAAAGCGCGTTCGCCGCCGACCTCCGCCGCCTCAGCAAGATGGCGCACGACCTTCGCGTCCGGCTCGAGCAGGTCGGGTGAAAATCGAGTGGAATGTCGCTCTCGCCTGTGTACTGCGCTGATGTTCGGGAGAAACTAAAGATCACAAGCGCTCATCTCCTACGCCGGGCCTGGAGCGAAACCCAGAGGTGAGTGAGTGCTGGGGGCATCTCGAGAGCACAGTGAACTTCGCGGCTCACCCTGTTTTCGAATTTTTCCTCCGACGGAGCGGTGCCGGCAATGAAGCCGGCGTTATCCGCGATCCCGGCTACCGGCCAGCTGTTTGACTCTCCGGGTTAGTCACACACGTATGCCCGAACGGTGAAGAAGGTAACTCTTCCGCGTTTTTGGTTCGTGGGAGTGAGACTGTGGCTCGGCTACTGACCTTTCGCTGGTGGACGGTAACCTTCCTTGAGGGCTTCTTCTTCGGTCATATACTTGCCCTGTTTCGTCTTGCCGTAATAGCGGGAGCCTTCCCGGTGAAATATCTTTGATTCGGTATTTACCCACACCAAACCGTGACCGCCTCCGGGCACTGGCGTGGCGTTGGCAGTCGACCCAGTTGCGCTTTTAGCCATCGGAGTTGCCGCCGCGACCGGAGAAGAAGTAGGCGAGGGCTTGTTGAAGAACCGGCCAAGAATATTTGGCCTGGGCGTCGCCGTGACTACCGGTGACGGGGCGGTTGGTTCAGCCGGGGTAGAAACAGGAGCCGGCTGGGATGCGGCTTCCTTTTTGCGTGAACGGCTCTTTGGCGTTGCTGTGGCAGCCGGCGATGCTGCCGCAGCTGCTTCAGAGGCTGTGGCGGCCTGACCTTTCTTGTGACTCCGCCGCTTCGCCGGCGAGGCTGAAGCCTCGGGCGATGCAGCCGTGTTCGGCGCGGCGGCTTCTGAGGTGGCAGGTGAAGTTTTCGATTTGCGATGGTGTTTCGCAGACGATCGTGAAGCAGCGGGTGATTCGGTCGGTGCGGGCGTTTGGGCGAGCAACAACGAACCACCAGCGAACACAAGCAAGGCAGTCAGACTAACGATTCGTAGGCGCATAATCGGCATCTTAGGACTCCTGCCACGGAGATCAAGAGCGGCTTACGCAAGAACCATTTGCGCGCCATCAGGTTGTCGGGATCGATCGGGACCAAACCCTGCTGCCCTTGTGCATGGGTTGAACGCTGTCCATAACCATAACACTCACTGTTTCTGGCAGCGGCACAGGCTCTGCTGGACTTTTGCGGCCGGGAGGATAAAAGCGCCTGGCGAGATTAAGTCATGAGGCTGGAGAAATATCGGCGCGTCGTTTTGAAGTTCGGCTCCGGGATGCTGACCAGGTCAGGCCCGGCCGGGCTCGACCTGAAACAATTTTCTCGCTTGAGCGCCGAGGTTGCCGCTCTCATCAGCCAAGGACGCCAATGCGTCATGGTGACGAGCGGCGCGGTCGCCGCGGGGATGAGCGTGCTCGGCCTGCCGGAGCGGCCAAAGGATCTCGCGACGGCGCAGGCGAGCGCGGCGGTCGGCCAGTCGAAGTTGATGCGCGCTTACGAGACGGCCTTCAGCCGCTACAAGCTCAACGTCGCGCAGTTGCTCCTCACCCACAGTGACCTCGACAGCCGCATCCGGCGCGAGAACGCTCGCAATACCCTCGAGCGCCTGCTCGCCGCCGGGAATGTGATTCCGATCATCAACGAAAATGATTCGGTCGCGGTCGAGGAACTGAAGTTTGGCGATAACGACCGGCTTTCGGCCGAAGTTGCGATGCTCGCGCATGCCGACCTGCTTCTCATTCTTACCCAGGTCGAAGGCTTGCTCGATGAAAACGGGAAAGCCATCCCCGTGGTGCGGGAGATTGATCGGGTGAAAGGGTTGGCCAATGGAAGCAAAGGCCGGTTCTCAGTCGGCGGGATGATTTCAAAACTCGAAGCTGTGAAGCTGGCGGTCGATGCCGGAATTACCACTGTGATCATGAACGGACGCCATCCCGAACGCATCCGGGCGGCGATCGCCGGCAAGAACGTCGGGACACGCTTCCTCGCCAAACGTGGCGCTGCCTAAACAACTGGGTCGCACTGGAACAACGCGACCAGCACGCGAGACGCATGCGCCACCAGTGCGCGACTCCTTCGCAAATTGCTGTAGCCAGCGCTGATTTCTGGTAAGCTGCCCGCGCCCAAAAACTCATGGACCTCGCAACGCAAATTCTCGACCTCGGCCGTCGCGCCCGTGCCGCCTCGCGCCTTCTCGCGCGCCTTTCCTCCGAACAAAAAGATGCGGCGTTGCAGGCGATGGCAGATGAAATTGTTGCCGGAGCAAATGCGATTCTCGCCGCCAATGCCAGGGACCTGGAGAACGCGCGAAGCAGCGGCATCAGCGGGGCCATGCTCGAGCGGCTGACCTTGAACTCCGCCCGGGTCGAAGCGATGGCCGAAGGTATCCGCGCCGTCGCCGCGCTGCCCGATCCGGTGGGTGAAGTGATCCGGGAATGGAGCCGGCCAAGCGGCCTTCGCATCTCCAAAGTTCGCGTCCCGATTGGCGTCGTCGGCATCATCTACGAGTCGCGCCCGAATGTGACCAGCGACGCGGCCGTTCTCTGCACCAAGACCGGTAACGCGGTCATTCTCCGCGGCGGCTCGGAGGCGATCCAATCAAACCTTGCGATCGCGGAGGCGCTGCAGGCCGGCGGCGCGAAGGCAGGGTTGCCTAACGACAGCGTCCTGCTCGTGCCGCGGACGGATCGCGAAGGGGTGCGACTGATGGCACAGATGGATGAATTCATCGACCTCATCATTCCGCGCGGCGGCAAAGCCTTGATCGAAGCAGTCGTGAGCGCCGCTCGCATGCCGGTGATCAAACACTCGGACGGGATCTGTATCGCCTATGTTGATGCGGAAGCGGATCTCGAGATGGCGGCTGAGATTGTGATAAACGCCAAGACCCAGCGGCCGGGCGTCTGCAACGCGATTGAGACGACGCTTGTGCACCGCGCCGTTGCCGGCGATTTCCTGCGGAAATTGGGGCCGCGGCTGGCGGAGAAAAAAGTCGAGTTGCGCGCCGATGAGTCGGCTTTCGCGCAATTGAGCGCGGAGAAATATCAGCCGCTGCGACACGCGACAGAGCAAGACTGGGCGACGGAGTTCCTTGATTTCATCCTCGCGATCCGGGTGGTCGATTCGCCTGACGACGCGATCGCGCATATCGAGCGCTTTGGTTCCCATCACAGCGACTGCATCGTTACGCGCAACCAAGCGACCGCGGAACGTTTCCTGCGCGAAGTCGACTCGGCCACGGTTTATTGGAATGCGTCGACCCGCTTTACCGATGGCGGGGAGTTTGGTTTTGGAGCAGAGATTGGCATCAGCACCGACAAGCTGCATGCGCGCGGGCCGATGGGGCTGGAGGAATTAACGGCCTACAAGTATGTCGTTCGGGGTAGCGGACAGGTGCGGGCGTGACAATGACTAATGACTAATGACTAATGACGAATGACTAACGAATGACCAAATGAATAATGACGAATCTCTCATTAGTCATTCGTCATTAGTCATTAGTCATTGCTTCTTCCTCCTACTCCGTTCGCAGCGCTGTCATCGGTGTTACCCGCATCGCTCGGCGCGCGGGAAGAAAGCAGGCGAACAAGGCGGCGGTGCCGAGCATTACACAGGCGGCGAGGAGGACGACCGGATCGCTCGGGCTCACCTGATAGAGCATCTGCGCCAGGACGCGGCCGAGGGCGAGCGCGAGGAGCAGGCCAACGCCGAGCGCGAACAAGGTCTGGAGCGCCCCCTGCTTCATAATGAGCGCAAAGACGTCCCCGCGATCGGCCCCGAGCGCCATCCGGATGCCGATCTCGCGGGTGCGACGCGCGACCGCGTAGGCTTTGACGCCGTAGACGCCAACGACCGCGAGCAATAGCGCGATCCCGCCGAAGATCCCAAAGAGGATGGCGGCAAATCGAATCGCCCAGAGTCCGACATTTTTCTCGACGATATTCTCGAAGGGCTGGATCTGGAGGATGGGCATGTTCGGGTCAATCGCGCGCAGGGTTTCCCGCACGGTCGGGATCATGGCCGTGACCGCGGCGCGATTGTCCCGCGCCAGGCGCACCTGGAGAATCACCCCGCCGCTGTAGGCTTGCGCGAGCGGCGCGAAGATGCGTTTCGGCATATCGCTGTCGAGCACTTCGTGCCGATGCGCACTCACGATCCCGACGACTGTGAAGTCGTTAGGCGAGCCATCGCCCGGCGGCAGGGTATAGCGGACATGCTGGCCGAGGGCGTCGCGATTTGGGAAAAGCTTCTTCGCCATCACTTCGTCAATGATGAGGACGCGCGGCGAGTTCTTGTTCTCGCATTCGCTCGCGGTGAAATCGCGACCGCGCAGGATCCGAACGCCGATGGCATCGAACCATCCCGGAGTGACAGCGGTAAACATTCCGCTTGCACCCGGCTCCGGCGCTTTCGGATCGGTCTTAGCCACGGCCGCTTCATCCATGCGCATGATCCGGCGCGCATTGGTGATGTTGCCATAGGGCAGCATGGTGGTAAGAGCGGCAGCGCGCACCCCCGGCAACGCGCTCACCCGATGCACGGCGGCGAACATGGTCTGCTGGGCGGCCGCTTCATCCTCATGCCGCAACGAAAAATCCATTTCCGCCGAGATTGCGCCGGTGCGATCGAAGCCGGGATTGAAGCCGCCGGCCTTGAGCGCGCCGCGGAAGAAGAGGCCGCCACTGAAGAGCAGCGTGAGCGAAAGGGCGATTTGCGCCATGACGAGGAGATGGCGCGGGGCAAAGAAGCGGTTGAGTCGTCCGACATGCGCCGGCTCACCGACCTGCTGCTTCAGTTCGTTCACGAGATCGGACCGCGACGCCTTGAGCGCCGGGCCGAGACTGAAAAGCAGCGTCGCGAGGAGACAGATCACAAAGGTGACGGCGAGAACGGTCGCGTCCGGTCGCAGCTGCACCGCGATGGAAAAACTCACCGAGCTGAAAAGACCGGCCAATGAACGAACGAGAATGCCGTTGCTCCAAAGGCTGATGAGTAACCCGAGCGCGCCGCCGGCGAGCGCCAGGAGCAAGCCTTCACACAAAAGTTGCCGCACGATCCGCCAACGGCTCGCACCCAGGGCGAGACGAAGCGCGATCTCTTTCGCCCGATTGGCGCCGCGCGCCAGGAGCATGTTCGCGAGGTTGAGGCAGGCGATGAGCAAGACCGCCGCCGCCATTGCCAGGAGCAAGGTCCCGATCAGTCCGACCGGCCCGTCGTCGGAAGGTGTGGTGCTGATGCTGAATCGCGAGGGGGCTTGGATCTGCAACTGTCGCGTCCCGGTCGCGTCGGGCGGCTGGATCGCGGTCAGGCGTTGCGCGAGCGCGGGCAGGCGCGCCTCGGCCGACTGAATTGTCAGGCCCGAAGGCAAACGCGCGATGAGGTTGAGGGTAAAATTTTTCGGGTCCGACAATGGCAGCTTTCCATTCGTGTCGCTGAAGGCGGAGCCGAGCTGGGAGTAAACCCCGAGCGGCAGCCAAAGATCGGGAGCAAGGATCGCGTTCGTGCCGGCAAAACCTTCCGGTGTGACGCCGATCAGGGTGTAAGGCTGGCCGTTTACGATCACCGGCCGGCCGATCAGGTCGGCGCGCCCGCCAAGTTTTTTCCAGAAGGGGTAACTCGCCACCACCACCGGGATATTGGCGTTGGGTTTGCATTCCGCCGCGTTGTAGAAACGGCCGATGACCGGCTTGACCCCGAGCAGGGAAAAGAAGTTTTCCGAGCTGAGGAAAATGAAGCTGCGCTGCATATTGCCATCGCGCCCGATCCCGGCCAGGGCGAATCCCATCGCTGCCACATCCGAGAAGACGTCGTTGTTTTCCCGCAAGGTCGCGAATTCGTTGTAGGAGAAGGGGCGGTAATCGTGGGTCGCATCCTGGCGCGCGGTGAAGACGTTGACCACTTCGGCGGGGCGCAGCGGCACGATCGGGCGCAGGATCACGCCGTTAACGAGCGCGAAGATAGCGGAGTTGACTCCGATGGCGATGGCGAGAGTGAGAATCGCGATCGCGGTGAAACCCGGCGTTTTGGTCAGCTGCCGGAAAGCGAACTTCAAATCCTGGATCATTGCCGGTGAGATGCTGCGAGGCGCGGTTCTGGATTCAGGAATTTTCTCCAAAGGAAAACGCGCAGCGTTTTAGGTTGCGCCGGGCTGGTTGCGCCGCAGCTTGAGAATACCATGGCACTTCCGGTTCAAAACCTGCACATCGGGATGCGGGTTCGGCATCCGCATCACGGCATCGGCACGATCAAGGCGCTGACCGAGCATACCGCCGACATTACCTTTGGCGACGCGCCCCGCACAGTTGACCCGACTGCGAGCGATCTGACCGTCGCGGAGCCGACGGCGAGCCTGACGGAATTGCAGATGCCGCTTTCGGCCCTGATCCGCGAGACCGCCCAGGCGATGATCGACGGGCTCGGGCTGGAGAAGAGCGACCAGGCAGTCGAGGGTCTCGGCGCGCGCTGGCAGCGCGGCACGCTTGTGCTCCAGCCGGCCGATGCTTCCCTCCAGGCAAAGGAAGTGCCGCTCGAGACCTTCTTTCACAAGATCGTCATGATTCGCAACAACCTGCGCGTCCTCGAGCAAAAGGTGAATGCAAATGAAAAGCTGAGTGACGCCGAGAAGTTCGATCTTCAGCAATACATTACTCGCTGTTACGGCTCGCTCACGACCTTCAACATTCTCTTCAAGAAAAAGCAAGACCAGTTTGGAAGTTAGAAGCTTTCGGACGCTGTAGGAGTGACTCGGGGTTCGCCTCGCCGGCGGCTGGCGCCCTCCGTCTCTGCGACGGGGAGAGTGGTAGCCCGTGGTCTGCTCCTGCGGCGGCTCGACAGCCCTGTAGCGCCGTCTAACCGAAGGAGTTCGGGAGCCATGCTCTGCTCCTGCTCGCCTTCAGCTTCATTCTCTCCCTGAGGGAGAGACGCACGCGCGTAGTGCGGCAGTGAGGGTCAAGTCGACTCCCGTCCTTGCGATCATCACGATTCAAGGCTCTTCAGTCTAACTTCCGATGTAGATCGTCTTCGCATTCATGAACTCATGCATGCCTAACGAACTTAACTCTCGTCCGTAGCCGGAGCGTTTTACGCCGCCGAAAGGCAGACGCGGATCCGAGGCGACGAGTGCGTTAACAAAGACCATCCCGCATTCCAGCTCTTGCAGGAACAGCTCGCGCTCCGCCTCGTCCCGGGTCCAGACACTCGCGCCGAGCCCGAACTGGCTTGTGTTCGCTAACTCGACCGCGGCGGCCGCATCCCCAACCCGAAAGACGAGCGCAACCGGCCCAAACACCTCCTCGCCGTAAGCCGGCGCAGTGGCCGGAATCGACTCGAGCACGGTCGGCGGATAAAAGTTGCCTTTGCCCGGAATCGGTTTGCCGCCGGTGAGCAATTTCGCTCCGGCAGCAATGGATTTCTCGACCTGCTCATGCAAGCCATCCCGAATCGCCGGGGTGGCGAGCGGTCCCATCTCGGTCGTCTCCTCCATCGGGTCGCCGAGCCTCAGCGCCTTCATTCGCGCGACAAACTGACTAACGAATGTGTCGTAAACTGAGTCGGCGATGAGAAAACGTTTCCCGGCGATGCACGATTGGCCGCTGTTCTGAGTGCGTGCCGTGACCGCGGTGGTGAGGGCAAGCTCCAGGTCGGCACTCGGCATAACGATAAAAGGATCGCTGCCGCCTAACTCAAGGACACATTTCTTGAGCGCCCGACCCGCGGCCGTGGCGACCTCACTCCCGGCGCGGTCGCTGCCGGTAAGTGTCACCGCCTTGATTCGCGGGTCAGCAATTATGGCCGCGACCTGTTGCGTCTCGATGAGTAAGGTTTGAAAAACTCCGGCCGGCGCTCCGGCGCGACGCCACAAATCCTCGATCGCAAGCGCGCATTGCGGCACATTGGCGGCATGCTTGAGCAGGCCGATGTTCCCGGCCATGAGAGCGGGCGCGGCAAATCGAAAGACCTGCCAGAAGGGAAAATTCCAGGGCATGATCGCGAGCACCGCGCCTAACGGTTGCCAGCGCGCCCCGCTGTGCGCAGCCGCCGTCTGGATAACTTCCTCTTCAAGAAAACGCGCGCCGTTCTCCGCGTAGTAACGACAGGCGGTGGCGCATTTCAGGACCTCGGCGCGCGCGGCGCTGATCGGCTTGCCCATTTCCAGCGTAATTGTGCGCGCCAGAGTCTGATTCTCGCGCTGGAGCAGATCGGCCGCGCTGAGAAGGATTGCAGCTCGCGCTGCGACCGGAGTCGCGGGATAGGTGCGTGCGGCGTGATCCGCGGCCGCAAGCTTCTCCTCGATCTGCTGACTAGTGAGAGTGGGAAACTCCCGTAGCTTCTCCCCGGTCGCAGGATTGATTGACGCTATCGCCATTCCAGCGCAGTGCGATTCTCGAGTGCCAGCAGACCTAGCGCAATCTCACAATGGAGCCGACCCGGGTGGCTGTGAATCGGTAAGTCTCACCTGCACGCACCACGATCCGGATCGGTTGTCCCTGGGTTTGCACGTTCGCCGGAATGAGCATGACGTTGATGGTGTGCGGACCTGGAGCAATGGGAGCAATATAAGCCCGGTTATAACCGAGGGTCGCAACCCGCTGGCCGTCGACCATGACCGCGAGCGGGAAACCGGCAATCTTAAAGGACCTTGTAATAACGAGCTGTCCGGCTGGGCCGGAGACGGCCGTGCTGGAAGCCGGCGTGGCACAGCCGTTGAGAAGAATTACGGCCAACAAGACAAGCAGCGAGCAGGCGAAGCTGAGAGTGAGCGTCTTTGTTTTCATGCGCAAGTTTGAACCCTAATGCTCGTTCGCGCCAATGATTCTCGTCATCCGCGGCCAGCTGCAGGTGCAACTTCACCGGCACCGGGGTGCGCGCGATTCCACCCGCAACTCTGATTTTTGTAGGCGGCGCCGACTGAAGATGGGAGAATCTGCCGCTACACCGTAAACTATCATGATTTCCGCTTATCACCGATTCACAACCTCACTCTGCGTCAGTGCAACTCTGCTCTTCACCCTGCCGGTGATGGCTGTGTCTCCGCCACCGGACGGCGGTTATCCCAATGGCAATACGGCGGAGGGAACCGACGCCCTTTTCAACCTCGGAACGGGCGCGAATAACACCGCGGTTGGTTACAATGCTCTCTTCGGGAATACCACCGGCGACTACAATACCGCGACCGGTGCGGGCGCCATGCTGGCAAATTTCAGCGGCGGCGCGAATACCGCTCATGGTTACAATGCGCTGGGTGCTAATACGTTTGGCAACGGCAACACGGCAGTGGGCAAGGATGCACTCGCGGCCAACACGAGCGGCTCAGTCAACACCGCGACTGGAGACGTGGCCCTCACCAACAACACGATTGGCAGTGCCAACACGGCCAACGGGGTGAACGCTCTTGCCGGCAACACCACCGGGACCAGCAATGTTGGCGACGGAATGGCCGCCCTGATGACCAATACTACGGGCAGTTATAACACGGCCAGTGGCACGGATGCGCTCCTGAATAACAATGGCGGGAGCTACAACGTCGCCCTTGGATACCTCGCAGGCTCAAATCTAACCTCCGGCGACAATAACATCTACATCGCTAATACCGGGCCGGCACGCGAGGCCGGTACCATCCGCATCGGCGCCCGTGGAACTCACACCGCCACTTACATCGCCGGGATCGCCGGTGCCACCGTCAGCAGCGGCACGCCTGTCTACGTGGATAACAAAGGTCATCTCGGTACCGTGACCTCATCCGCTCGTTACAAGGAAGCAATCAGACCGATGGGTCAGGCGAGCGAAGCCATTCTCCGACTCAACCCGGTGACCTTTCGCTATCGCAAGCAGATCGATGCCGAAAGCAAATCACAGTTCGGACTTGTGGCCGAAGAGGTGGCGCAAGTCGACCCAGAGCTTGTAATCCGCGATGAAACCGGCAAGCCGCAGACCGTAAGGTATGAAGCGATCAACGCGATGCTGCTGAATGAGTTTCTCAAGGAGCACGCCAGGGTTGCGGAGCTCGAGGAAAAAGTGGCCACGCAGGAAAAGCAGCTAAGGGAGTTGAGCGCCAGCCTCAAAGACCGGCAACCGTAACCATTCACGTCACTTGGCCCAGGCCGCCCGGGGAAGAATCCCTCAGCGGCCGGGAGTAGTCGCGCGATCGCTCATCGTTGCTCCCGCGGCGTGCCCGCTGCTGTTCGCATGCACCGCAGCCGGGGCAGTATCTGTGGTTTCCATGATCTCGCCGGTGCGGTTTTCGCAACTCGCGAGGGCGAGCGCGGCGACAATAGTAAGAAGCAGTCTTAGGTCTGTTATACTCATACGTGGAAAAGGACCAGCAGCATTCTAACTCCAGCCGCGCCGCAAAACAATCGCCACCTCATGACACTCGCTCATCCTTGAAATGCCGCTTTCCATTAAGCGCCTTGGCGTACTCATCCCGGCTCAGGATGTTTTCATCCAGCTGCATGTCTGTCTTGCAGAATGTGGCAAAGAATGCGGCGACCTTATCCCGCGAGGAGAGGACTTCCTCGGTCAGGTAGTTGACGTCAACATTAATGCAAATCGCGCCGATGACTCCGTACTCTTTGCGAATGATCGGGATGGTGGTGCATTTGAATTTCCGCGCGCCAATATTTAGCTCGTAATTGAGTTTGTCTTCCTGCGCGAGTTGGCGCTTTTTCAGGTCGATCACGAGATTGGTCGTGCCATCGCGGAGATGGCGTCCGGTGACATTGTTTTCCAGCACGATGAGGGAGTGCGACGGGTTCGACAAGTCATGGAGCAGGACCTCGATTCCAAGGTTGGGAAAAGACTTGCCGATGAGGCGGGTGATCTGGGCAAAGTTCTGGAGATACTCGCTCGTGTCGTCGGCGATCTTTTTCCCGTTGTACTTTTCATACAGTCGCGCATAAACCCGTTGCTCCGGCGGCTCCAACTGAGAGCGAATATTGTTTTGTTCGCCGATGAAGATTAATTGCCGCGCCGCCATCGGGTCGGTGTTCTTGAGGAAGTAGTGCATCCCGAGGCGGAAATCCTTGAGGTTGAACTCCGGGAAGTTATCGCGGTTGATCGTATAGGGGTAAAAATCGTACTCCTCGAGCCGGCGGCCAAAGCGGCTGCGCTCCTTGTATTTTCCCCAGAGATAGCCGAGGGCAACGAGCAGGCCCGATGCAATGACGGAGGCGATGACGTTGATTGTGATGTCGTTACCAAGACTGTGCATCTAAGAGGCCCCGACTGCTGATTTACAGGAACTTTCGCAGCAACGCGAGTGCTCGTTTTATGTCTGAACGCGCCGCGAACGGAGGCAAGCAAGCGCAAAAAGTGCCCTGCTTTTCCCAAGGGCCGGCCTGGCGCCGCATCTCCACCGTCTGATCTTAAAGCATGAAAACATTGAGCCGCTTCTTGCTTATCAACTTACTCGCGCTCGCGCTCGCCATGGGCATAAGGGCCCAGAGCGTGACCTTTAGTTTCGATAACGCGCCGCAGTATGCTCCCTTGCCGATTGACCTGACCGAAAACGGCATCACCGGACATTTCAGCTCCAGTTCGCCATTTTATAACTATTCGATCCAACGAGCGGATGTTCTCGGTTTCATCCCCAAAGGCTTCTCAGGATTGTGCATTTTCCCGAGCACGGTCTTTGCCTCCGACCTGCTAATTTCGTTTAACGCGCAACTGAGCGATGTCTCGATTCTTTATGCGCCGGAGGAATATGCCACCGATTCATCGTGTATCATGCGCCTGACGGCATACAACGGCACGCAGTTCGCCGCGACCATCACTTATCAAATTCCGAACCCCGGGACCTGGCCGAGCGGAACGCTGGCCTTAAGTTCGAGCGCGCCGTTCGACAATATCGTAATTCATTACGAGGCGCCGCCGCCAACCGGGGGGGACTACGGCCCGATTTTCATGGCAGATAACCTGGTCGTCACTCCCCAGGGGACAAGCGGTCCGCCGGCGGTAGTTTCGGAAAAGACACATGGCCGGGCGGGGACCTTTTCGATTCCAATGCCTCTAACTGGAGCGTCGGGCGTGGAGGACCGTTCCGGCGGTGCGACGGGCAATCATACGATCGTATTCAGCTATCCGAGCAGCCCGGCCGGCGCGACAGCTACGGTTGCGGCACATGATCCGCCGACTGGGACCGGGTCAGTAAGCAGCATGACTTACAACGGCAATGATATGATTGTCTATCTCACTAACGTTTCCGATCAGCAGGTGCTGACCCTGGCGACAAGCGGAGGCACCGTAACTCCCGTGACAGTCCCGATTGGCTTCCTCCTGGGCGACGTTGATGGCGATCGCAGTGTTACTCGCAATGACGCTCTTGCGGTCAAGGCCCAGACTGGACAGCCAGTAAGCAGTAGCAATTTCCGCCTCGATCTGACCCCGGACGGAAGGATCAACAACAAGGACGTGCAACAGGCAAAGACGCACCTCGGCGGGGTAATTCCCTAGCATTATAAGACAAGGCCTGGTGTTAGCGCAGCCATGCGCGACGATCTCGCGGCGCCGGGTCTTTCGCTGCTCAGTCATGCGGGGCATATTGGGGCGTGAAGTTCACGCCACCGTCCATTGTCCTGGTTGGCTTTATGGGGAGCGGCAAGTCGTCGGTCGCCCGCGAACTGGCGCGCCGGCAGGAGTGGCCACTTTTTGACACCGACGAAATGATTAGCGAGGCGATGCGGATGCCGGTCGCAGAGATTTTTTCGCAGCTTGGTGAAGAACGGTTTCGCGCCGAAGAAAGCGGGGTCCTCGCCACCCTCGAACCCCGATCGCCCTCGGTCATCGCCGTCGGCGGCGGCGCGATCCTGCGCCCGCAGAACCTGAAACGGCTGCGCGAGCTGGGTACGATCGTTTATCTCAAGGCGGACCTGCCCAGCTTGCTTCATCGGCTCGTCGATCAAAGTGATCGGCCACTTTTGCAGACGGAAAGCCGCGGCGCGAAAATCGAAGCGCTTTTGCGGAAACGCGAACCCCTTTATGAACAAGCCGCTGACTTTACGGTCGATACCTCCTCACTCACTCCTGATGAAGTTGCAGAACGCATCCACAAAACCCTCGGTCTCGCCGGCTGAATTGAAGGTGCGCTTGCAGCGGCGGGCGAGAGAGTTGGGATTCGACGATCTCCGGATCGCGGGCGCGGAAACTCCGTCGCATGCGCCGGAATTCCGGCGTTGGCTTGAAGCCGGCGCCGCCGGTGAAATGAACTGGATGGAACGAAGCGCCGAGAAGCGAGCGGACCCGGAGAAAGTGCTGCCCGGAGTGCGCTCGATCGTGGTGGTGGCTTTGAGTTACTGGCAGGGCGAATCGTTAGGCCCTAACGAAAGGGGCGGACGGATCGCGCGCTATGCGTGGGGCCGTGATTATCACGACGTGATGGAACCGAGATTGCGCGAGCTGGCGCGAGTGCTCGCCGCTGAGGGCGGCAGGCAAAAAGTTTATGTCGATACCGGCCCGGTGCTGGAGCGCGATTTCGCGGCCGAGGCCGGGATTGGCTGGCACGGCAAGAGCACAATGCTGCTGAACCGCACGTTGGGAACCTGGTTTTTCCTTGGCGAAATTCTCACCACCCTTGAATTACCGTCCGATCCGCCGCAGGTCGCGCGCTGCGGTTCCTGCACACGCTGTATCGCGGCCTGTCCGACCGGCGCGATTACCGGACCGCATCAGCTCGATGCGCGCCGCTGCATTTCCTACCTCACGATTGAGTTGAAAGGAAGCATCCCGCTCGAGCTGCGCCCGCTCATCGGCGATCGCATTTATGGTTGCGACGATTGCCTCGAGGCCTGCCCGTGGAACCGGTTCGCGACGATATCGCGCGAAGCTGCTTTCGCTGCCCGTCCGGCAGTGGTGCGAAAGCGGTTGCGCGATTTTCTGGCGCTCGATGAAGCGCAATTCCGAGAGCTGTTTCGCGGCTCGCCCATCCGGCGAACGAAACGGCGCGGCTTTTTGCGCAACGTTTGTGTCGCGCTCGGGAACGTTGGGACGGCGGCGGATTTGCCCGCGCTCCGGGTTGCGGCGGTCGACCCGGAACCGCTCGTAGCCGAGCACGCCCGGTGGGCCATCGAGCAGATCGAGGCGCGCCTTGTGCTGGGAAGAGTTGGAAATCCTGAACGGGAATAATTTGCAATCGTCTAAACAGCTCGATACACCTGAGCGTCTATCTCTTTTTGCCAATGCATCAAGCAGTCACCCCGGCCGCCACTAAGACGCGACGCAAGCGCCGGTCGCGCCGCAAACTTTACCTTTGGTCCGGCATCGGGCTCGTCCTTCTGCTCGTCCTCGGCGCGATTATTTCCGGCAAGCGCGAACAGCCGATCGCGGTCACCACCGAGAAAGCGACACGGCGCACGATCGTGGCTGCGGTCTCGGCCACGGGAAAGATTCAGCCCGAGACGGAGGTGAAAATTTCCCCTGAAGTGGCGGGCGAAATCATCGAACTGCCGGTTGAAGACGGGACGGAAGTCAAAAAGGGCGACCTGCTCGTGAAGATAAAGCCCGATTCCTACAAAGCGCTGCTCGAGCAGCAGCAGGCCGCGATCAGCACCGCCGAAGCCGTGAGCCAGCAGCAAAAAGCCGCGGTCGAAAAGGCGGAGATGGATTACAAGCAGGCGCAGGATCTTTTCCAGAAAAAGCTGATCTCGGCGACCGAGATGACGGCGGCGAAAACCACCTATGACGCCGCGCGATCGACCTATTCATCGGGCCTCCATAGCATCGAGGGGGCAAAAGCCAGTTCCAGCCAGGCACGCGACCAACTTTCAAAGACGACGATCTATTCGCCGCTCGACGGGGTGGTCACGCTGCTGAACAGCAAGCTCGGCGAGCGGGTCGTCGCGACGGGACAATTCGCCGGCACGGAAGTGATGCGCGTAGCCGATCTGAACAGGATGCAGGCGGTCGTCGACGTGAACGAAAACGACGTCGTCCACGTGAAAGTCGGCGACCCGGCGAAGGTGACGATCGATGCCTACGGCGATCGCAAGTTCCCGGGCAAAGTCGTGCAGATCGCCAACACCGGTAAGACCACCGGCGCCGGGACCCAGGAGGAAGTGACCAATTTCGAAGTCAAAATCCAGCTCGACAAACCCGGGACAAGGCTGCGGCCGGGCTTGAGCTGCACCGCGGAAATCCAGACCGACATGGTGAAAGACGCCGTCTCAGTTCCAATCCAGAGTGTTACTATCCGGACCGGCGACACTAACCTGAGCCCGGAAGAACTCGAAAAACAGAAACAGCAGAAGCAATCAAAGGAGAAGGCCGATAACAACGCCGAGGTTGAGAACGTGCGGCTCGCGAAACAAGAGGCGAAAGAGGAACGCGAGAAACTGAGGAAGGTGGTCTTCTTGAAAGAGGGCAGCAAAGCGAAGATGGTCGAAGTCACCACCGGGATCGCGGATGACTCTGACATCGAGATCAAGAGCGGAGTTAAGCCGGGGGATGAAGTCATTTCCGGCAGCTACAGCGCGATCAGCCGCAAGCTGAAGAATGGGGCGCGGGTAACCATGGAGAAGGCAAAGTAACGGGGGGAGTTCGTGAATTGTGTGATCGGCGAACCGTGAATCGTTTCGCTTGCGGCTAACTTCGATTCACCATTCACGAGTCACGATTCACGGTTGCATCTGATGCACACGACCACTCGCCGCCCTGGGCCGCTCGTAATTGACATTGAAAACATCACGAAAGAGTACGTGATGGGCGAAGAGATCATCCGAGCCTTGCGTGGAGTGAGTTTGCAGATTCGGCGCAATGAGTATCTCGCGATCATGGGACCGAGCGGGAGCGGGAAATCGACTCTCATGAACATGCTTGGTTGTCTCGATACCCCGACCTCCGGGCGTTATGAATTCAACGGCCGCGACGTTTCCGAGATGGACGGAGATGAGTTGGCCGAGATTCGTAATCGCGAGATCGGTTTTGTTTTTCAGACCTTCAACCTCCTCCCTCGCTCCACCAGCCTGCGCAATGTCGAGCTGCCGCTCATCTACGCCGGGGTTGATCCGGAGGAACGCGAGCAACGCGCTGCCGCCGCCCTCACTGCGGTCGGCCTTGGGGATCGGTTGCAGCACAAGCCTAACGAACTTTCCGGCGGTCAGCGGCAGCGGGTCGCGATCGCCCGCGCCCTTGTCAATAATCCCTCGATCATTCTTGCCGATGAACCGACCGGCAATCTCGATTCCAAGACCGGCGAAGAAATCATGGCCCTGTTTGAGAATCTTTATCAGCAGGGCAACACCGTCATCCTTGTCACCCACGAAGCGGACATCGCAAAACACGCCCGGCGCGCGATTCATCTCCGCGACGGGTTAATCGAGCGGGACGATCACGCGCCGGTCGCAACGCCGGACACGGCCGCGGTTGGCTGATCTCTCGTTAGGCCGTGAAGCGCTTTCTCTATGAGCTGACCGAAAGCTGGAAAATCGCCGCTGCCCAGATGGCGGCGAACAAGACCCGCTCGGTCCTGACTGCGCTCGGCGTCATCATCGGGATCATCGCCGTCACTCTCATGGGCACCGCGATCAACGGCATCTCGGTCGGGTTCGACAAAAGCATGGCCGTGATCGGCGACGATGTCCTTTACATCCAGCAACAGCCCTGGACCCGGGTGAACGACTGGTGGAATTACCGTGACCGGAAAAAAATCCGGAGCGAGTACGCCGACAAGATCAACCACCAGATCGCCGCCTCGCAGAACACCAATCTCGAGATCGCCGTCCCGACCATGAGCCTGCTGCGCTCGGTCAAATTCGGCGACAACAACGTCGACAACGTCTACATCCTCGGCACGACCGCCGATTATCCGCTCATCTCGACCGTCGATTGCGCGGAAGGCCGGTTCTTCAACGAGGTCGAATCACGCGGAGGCGATGAAGTCTGCATCGTCGGCTACGACGTGGCCGACGCGCTTTTCGCCGGCGGGAGCGCGCTCGACAAACGGGTCCTGATCAATGGCCACGCCTTCAAGGTCATCGGCACGCTTTCGCGCCAGGGCACCTTTCTCGGCCTCTTCAGCCTCGACTCGATCGTGGTCATTCCACTGACCGCTTTCAAAAAATATTTCAGCGCCAAAAGCGAAGCCGATGTGCGGGTGAAAGTGCGCGACAAGACCCGGATGCTCGACGCCCGCGATGAGCTGACCGGGATCATGCGCCGGCTGCGGTCGCTCTCGCCGGAGGAGCGCGACGATTTCAGCATCAACGAGCAGCAGGCGTTCAAGAGCACGCTCGACACCGTAAAAGCGACAATCGCGATCGCAGGTCTTTTCATTACCGGGCTGTCGCTCTTTGTCGGCGCGATCGGGATCATGAATATCACCTTTGTGAGCGTGAAGGAGCGGACGAAAGAGATCGGCACGCGCAAGGCGCTCGGGGCGCGCCGGCGCACGATCCTGCTCCAGTTCCTCATCGAATCGACCGCGCTCTGTCTCGTCGGCGGATTGATCGGCCTCATTCTCGCCTATCTGATGTGCTTTGGCATGGCGTCGGCCTTTCCCTCTTTCCCGATTCGCTTTTCGTTAGGCCTGGTTATCGCCGCGATGGTGGTATCTGTCCTGACCGGTCTGATTTCCGGCCTCGCCCCCGCCTGGTCCGCCTCGCGGCTCGATCCCGTGACGGCTTTGCGCTACGAATGATGGCTGGGCGCATCCGGTTCACGCCCGAAGGCAAATTTGTCATCCTGAGCGGAGCGCAGCGGAGTCGAAGGATCCCACGAGCTTACCCTGACGCTCCGCGATCTTTTGTTGCGCGCTCGTTAGGCGGACAACGTCTCACTCTCCGTTCGGCCTGAACGCAAAGTGCACGGCGGTGCCGTAGCGGATGCGAAGCAACGCCCGGCCTTTAAAGCACGGTCGCCAACATTCGGGACGAGTGCATAAACCCGGCAAATCTCCCGACCGCACTACGGGACAGCTGGCTCATTGCAGACTTCCCGTAGCGAAGAGACTTACACCCTGGCCCCAGGCAGATCAAAGGTTGAGGCTGGGAGGCTTGGTTAGTTACGGTGGCGGATGATCGGCGCCGGATCTAGTTCCCGCACGGGTAACTCAAGGGAATAGGTTTGCAAGAACCCAAGACCAGTGCTTCCACTCACGCCGGAAAAAACCAGTGTGTAGGCGCCGGGGGAGAGCATCACGAGCATGGCCGACTCGAAGTCGTCCACGGGGGCCAGGCCGGTGGCGATTATCTCCTGTTCCTGGGTGTCTCTCCAGTTGTCATTCGAAAAGATGACCTCTCCGCTCGCATTATGAAGTTCGAGTACTGGATCGGGCAACACGCCGGTGAGTCCCACGTCGGCGAGGGAGGGACCAAGAGCGCGGATGAGTAACGAAGCCGGCCCGTTGCCGGTAAGGATGAAGCCCGCGATCATGACGTTGTCGGCGGTGGAAATGAAACCACGGGTGCCAACCGCAGATAACTGCAGAGTCCCATCAAGCAGGTCAAAGATCTCGGGCAAAGCCACACCCTGGCCGTGCTGGTTACCTTTTTCAACGAAGGTATAAAGTCCAGGCTTGAGTGTGTCGATGATGGCCGATTCGTGCGGATCGGTCGGGGCGAGCCCGGTGGCAATGATGGCGACCTTATCAGGGTTATCCATCCAATTGTCATTGAAGTCGAGGAGCCAACCGCGGGTGTTTAACAGATTGACTGTAGGGTCGCGGAGCGGGTCTGGCACGCCGACACTGCCGAGGGATGGGCCGATCCCGCGCATGAGGAGCATCTCGGTGCCTGTGCCTTGGAGGATGAATTCGTCGACGAGAACGGCCTCGCCCGTCTCGCAGAGGGCGCGTGTGGAGAGATTGCCCAGGCGAGCGGTTTGCGCGAGAGCAATGCAGCTCGAGGAAATAAGCAGGGTGAAGGCTAGTAGTTTACGCATGGGGAAGTTGTTTCTGAGTCTCGAGGATGAGGAAAACAGGGAAAATTGTAAAGGATAAATGACGAAGAGCTGAGAGCGGGCTAACCCTCTTAGTCGTCGCGGAGCGCGGAACCTTTACGCGCACGATGCCCGCGAATTTGGCTGCAAGCTAACACGAGGTAACAACTGTGTTACTAAAGGCCATTTGCGGCAAATCTTGTCGGCCCACATCGTCCTGGCCTTATGATTGCTCCTTCTTACTTTGCCAAGTCCGCCTTTGCCCTTTGCTTCGGCATTCGGCGCCAGCTTAATTCCAAAATTGGTCTCGCCCTGGTTGCGCTCGCCCTTTTCGCAGCCGGCGCCGCTGCTCAGACTGTCCCGGTCAAGACTTTCCCGATCCGGGGAGGCAGCCAGCCTTTTGCCATTACCGCCGGTGCGGACGGCAACAACTGGTTTACACTCATGAATAGCAGCAATGTGGCGCGAATCACGCCTCGGGGTAGCATCACTTATTTCCGCACCCCGAGTCTTAGTAACCCGGCCTTTATCACTCCTGGTCCGGACGGCAACGTCTGGTTCGGCGAAGGCTCGACCGGCCGCATCGCCCGGATCACACCGGCCGGTGATATCACGGAATTTCAATTCTCCTTTTTTGGCGTCAGTGTCGGCATTACCACCGGCCCTGATGGCAATATCTGGTTCACTGACCAGACCGATCACGCCGTCTGGCGTTTCGATCTCTCGACTGCCACTTTTACGGAGTTCAAGACGCCGACCTCGAATTCCTTTCCCGGTGACATCACGACCGGCTCCGATGGCAACATGTGGTTCACCGAGCAGGCCGTGGACAAGTTCGCCCGCATAACTCCGCAGGGGGTTATCACCGAATTCATCGGGGTTAGTTCTCCCACGTCCATCACCGCCGGACCTGATGGCAATATCTGGATCGCGAGTGCTTTTGTTCCTCAGATCGCGCGGGTCAGTCCCAACACTATTGGCATCAGCGTGTTTCCCACCCCCAGTAACCCGACGATGATCCGGCCCGGCAACTCAAATAACCTCCTCTTCACCGAATTCAGCGCCAATAAGTTCGCCTCCATTACGACCGATGGAGTTGTTACTGAGTCGGCCGAATTCGTGAATAGCGCGCCCATAGGAATCACAGCCGGAACCAAGTCGCGGGTCTGGTTTCTCGGCACTGGCACGAACCGGGTCTACGCAACAATTGTTCCGCGGTAATAGCCCGAATAACAAATACGAGCGCGGCGCGTCGGACGGTCCAGGTCTGCTGCAATCGGAACCGATCGAGCGTTTGTTATGCCGGTTGAGTGAAACGCGATCGTAGCTGGAGTGAAGTGGATAAGGGTGCTCTTTGTCGTTAGGCAAAAAGATGCATCGAAGTGAATCGGGCTTATTGTTCTCCATGAATAACAACATGGCTGGAATCTGCCGGCGCCGAAACTCCACCGGCTTTGGGCTGAAGAAAACCGATTCCAGGATCCCGCTCCTTGCATTGGCGACGACTTTTCTCGTCCTGTCAATGGCTCATGCCGAAGCAGCCGCTGACTTTGTCGTGTATGTCAGCAACGAGCGGTCCGGTGACGTGTCGGTTCTTGACGGCCCAACCGGCGCGGTCATCACAACAATTGCAGTAGGGAAGCGGCCGCGCGGGATCCACTGCTCGCCTGACGGCAAGCTGGTCTATGTCGCTTTGAGTGGCTCGCCCCGGATGGGTCCTGGGGTCGATCGCTCGCGCGCCGTCGCAGACCGCAGCGCCGATGGCATTGGAGTTATCGATGCGCAGACCAGGAAGTTTCTGCGCAAGCTCCCGGCCGGATCGGACCCGGAACAGTTTGCTCTTACTCAGGATGGATCGCATGCAGTTATCTCGAACGAGGACAGAGGAACGGCTTCGATCATCGATCTCTCCTCCGGCACGCTGACCGGCGAAGTGCCGGTGTCGGAGGAACCTGAGGGCGTCGGGATTAATCCGGCGAATGGCTTTGCCTATGTGACCTGCGAGGAAAAAGGCGAAATCTATGTGATCGATCCGGTACACGCGATCTCGCCGGCGCATTTCAAGGTCGGAGCTCGGCCGCGCTCGATTGCCTTTCTGCCCGATGGCTCGCGCGCTTTCGTGCCGTCGGAGGCGGGCGCATCGGTTACGGTGGTGGATACAGCGGCTGAGAAGATTGTGACTACGATCCCACTTCCCGGCATGCCGATGGGAACGCTGATCTCAAAGGACGGCAAAGAGCTCTATGTGACGACCGGCCGCGGAAACAGCGTTGTAGCCATAGACACGACAAAGAATGCTGTCGTAGCGACAATCCCGGTGGGCGAACGTGTCTGGGGGTTAGCTCTAGCTCCAGATGGCCAGAAGCTCTATACCGCGAACGGAGCGAGCAACAATGTTTCAGTCGTTGACCTTGCTGCGCGCAAGGAGTTGAAGCGAATCAAAGTCGGGGACGGGCCGTGGGGAATCGCGATTGGTCCCAAGCTGTAGCGATCAACCCAGTCGAGGCGCCTCGTTATATTGATAGAGATAGGCCGCGATGTCGCGAGCGTCGTGCTCGGTTACTCCTGTATCTGGCATGGCTGTGTCAGGATTGATTTCGCGCGGCTGTTGAATCCAGCGGATGAGATTGGCCGCATTATTCTCCATACTCCCGGCCAGGTAACTCCGTCCGGCCATTCGCGTGAGCGGCGGCCCAACGAGCGCCTGCGAGTCACTCATGCCATCGATCGTGTGGCAGGCAATACAACCATAATGGCGGATCGCAACCTTTCCCGGGGCCGGATCTCCGCCGGTCGTGTCCGCAGCCCAGCGCGCATCCTCACTGCTGGGGCCACAGCCGGCGAACAGGCTAAGACATGAGAACGCAAGTAACCGAAGGGCTGATCTTTTCACGCTTGCACCTCTCGGACAGCTGTAGGTTGCAATGACATCGCACGTCGTTCGAAACAAAGACATAGCTGGGTCGGTAATAGGGTTGTTGTTTTCGAGACCTTGGCGCCATTCTTGCCCGGTGGTTCGGTCCCAGATGTAGACATAGCCGTTGCGCTGCGCGGAGAGCAGGACCTTCCCTGGCCGTCCTTCTGTCGTTTAGGTCAAGGACAAGATTCTCGTTGACGCCGTCGTGATCGAACTGGTCGTGCGGATTCATCTGGTAGAACCAGTGCGCCTGACCGGTGTCGGGGTTCCGGGTGAAGACACCGCAGCTACCCGCGATATGGGCTTTTTCTGGGAGAGATGCACGGCGGAGCGCGCAGTCGAGGCTAGAGTTGCCAACGCAGACTTAGCGAGACAAGCCGGGGCGCACCGATCGAGACCAAGCCGTCAGCCGATCTGCCGGTCTCGACCTGCTCGTTGAAGAGGTTCTCGACTCGGAGCGCGGTGGAAAGATGGGCTGAAAAGTCATAGCTCAGCGCCGCGTCAACCGTCGTGAACGGCGCCAGGACGCGCGAGTTTTGGTCATCCTCAAACTGCCGGTCCACCCAACGCGCTTCGGCGCGCACCCGCCACCTCGCCGCCGGCGTCCAATCCATCGCCGCGGTAAAGACATTCTCGGGAGTTTGGGCGAGGAGTTTGCCCTCGAGCGATGGATCGGCTGCTTCTTTCACTTTGGGGTTACTAAAGATATAACTCGCGCGCAAGCGCCAAGAGTCATGCACCTGCCATGTCACCATGGCTTCGAACCCGGGCGCGAGCACGAGATCGATATTCTGCCGTTGGCGCAAGGTTCCGCCGGCTGGAATAAACCCGCCCGGGTTGAAGGTTCCGGGGCCGGTCCCGATCGTGACGTTGCCAACCGCATCCTGGAGATGATTAAGAAACGCGATTCCCGAGAACGTTAGCACGTCGGTCGGACGGAAGTCGATTCCGATCTCGCCGGCGAGTAATCGCTCCGGCTTAAGCGCCGGATTTGCCTCGGTCACGTCGTTTCCGACCCGAAACGGCCGATATAACTCATTCAGCGTCGGCACGCGAAACCCGCTGTAAAATGCCCCGCGCAGAGTTAGCATCTTGGTTATCGTGGAACTCAAGCCGATCCGCCCGTTGATCTCATCTCCAGAGCGATCGGGGAATTGGGAGTCAAGCGTCGCCATTCCAGTCAGGAGCGACCATTCCTTCCTTGAGCCAGCAAAGAGAGCCCAATGGTCGTATCGCAGGCTGCCAAGAAGAATCAGGTTATCAGATGGAGCCCAGCTGTCTTCCGCGAAAAGCCCGGCAAAGGATTGTTTTCCACCGGCGTGACGTTGTTTGGTAAACTCAGTCCCGTTCCAGAGAAAGTCCTCGTTGGTTTCGCCGTCCAGCCAACGATAGTCAGTGCCCAGAGTTAGGTGATGATCGTTCGCCACAGTCATGCTCCAGACCGCGCTGCCGCCGATGGCATGCGCGGGGACATCGAACTGGTCGAGCGCCGGCGTCTCGATCGTTCGGCTGGCGTTTATCGAGCTGAATCTGCTTTCGAAATTCCGGATCTGACCATAGGCACTCACCTGTAACTCTCCTGATTGTTCGGGAAATTCACTGCGCCACGTGGCGCTCGCGTCGGTTCCGCAGCTGCTGTTCTTCGTGTAGGTAGTGCCGTTCCCGCGATCATCATCAAAATGTCTTAAGTCGAGCCGAATAGAATTACGCTTATCCACCTGCCACTCGGACCGAAAAGCAAACAAATCGGAGTCAGCGCTCGCGGTGTTATCAACCGGCCCGCGTTGATCGGCTCGGAGCACCGGATAGCCACTGGTGGCAAATCGCTCGGCGAATATCGACATTGCGACCGGGCCATGAGTGATCGAGCCGGCAGCATTTAACTCATAAGTGTCGTAATTCCCAATCGAAGCCCCAGCCGCCGCGGAGTTAGTGCTTATCGGAGGCGAAAGAAGATAGATCGTTCCGGCGAGGGCTGCATTCCCGAATAACCCAGCTCCGCCGCCCGGCTGCACCACGACTGAATCAATCGCGGACGCCGGCACCTGGCTCCACAGGACATAGCCGGCAAATGGATCGTTGAGGGGGATGCCATCGAGCAGCACCAGGGTGCGCCCGGCACCGCTCGGGCCGAAGTTACGCAAGGTGACTCCCTGTGTCGTCGGATTAGCCGTGCGGCTGTCATTCCGCCGGAACAAGCTAAAGCCGGGGACTTGCGCCCGCAGGATATCATCGAGGGTCAGTTGGGGAGCATTCCGGAGGACGTCACTATCGAGCACCTGCACCTCAAACGGCGTGCTGGTTAGCGTCTCCGGCAACCGGTCCGCCTTCACCACCAACTGGTCCACGGTAGCGTCCTGTGCGAGGGTCAGGCGCGCGAGCGTGAGAAAGCCGAAACAATTTGCTGCGACGGTGCGACTTGTCACAAGTGATGGTGCAGGAACTTTAAGCGTGCCAATGTCGCGCGCCAATGATTGCAATGCGATACCGGGCGGTGATCATACACCCGACGCAATCGGGAAGGGCCTGTAGCTCAGCGGTTAGAGCAGGGGACTCATAATTTGAATCGGGCGCTTT